>JAOAPY010000042.1 GCA_025463135.1 Acidobacteriota bacterium | reverse complement strand
GCGGTAGCGACCGGGTCTCGTGAGCGATCTGTGACCGTCGGCAGTATGAAGTCAGTACCACCTCGCGGTAACGGGTGGGTCTCGTAAGCGATCTGTGACCGTCGGCAGTATGAAGTCGTACCACCTCGCGGTAGCGGGTGGGTAAGTGACGGGGCAGCGCCGAGAGGATCTAGTTGTGCCCAGCGATCTTGTTGGGAATAGACCCACCCGCTACCGCGTGGTGGTACTGACCTCATTGCCTTCCGGATGTTATCTTGACTCTTACCACGTCAGGCTCTAAAGTCTCTTTTAGTTTCCGACTGAAAATTAGTTTCTCCTGCGACGCACTTCCCTGGCTCTGCTCGTTCCCCTGATCTGAACTTTCTAAGGAAACGTTCCTTGTTTTCTGAGTGATAAACTCGGCGCGATGTGGCTCTGATTAGGTGAGCTGTGCAAAAGTCAAACAACGACGTAACTTTCATTTTGATCGTTGAGGATTCCGAAGACAATCGGGAAATCCTGCGCTATATCCTGCGTTCAATCGGTTATGGCGTGTTGGAAGCCGCCAATGGCGAGCAGGCGGTCGAGTTGTGTAGGAACAGACGACCGGATCTGATTTTGATGGATTTGAGTATGCCGGTCCTCGATGGCTATGGAGCGGCGCGACTGATACGCGAGATCGATGGCGGCGCGGTTCCCATCATCGCCATCTCTGCTCATGCAACCATAGCCCACCGCGCCAAAGCCGCGGCAGTGGGCTTTAACGACTATCTTACTAAGCCGATCGATTTCGCCCAGTTGGAAACGGTGCTGCATCGTTATCTCAGTGCAGCTCAAGCTACCTGATACATCTCAGCCGCGTTCAAGGTTCTGTGAAAACACAGTTTCAATACTTCATCTCATTCTCAGCCGGTTTCAACAGGGTGGCTGGTTTGCATTTTGATTTTTTGAACCTTTTCCTAATTACGAAGTAAATCGTTGAAACGGTTGTGGGATAAAGCAGGAGGCTAGTCACCCGGTTAAAAACCGGGTGAGAATGAGACAAGACACTTAGGGTAGGCCGTGCTCCAGTTTTCACACCTACTGGACCAACGAATAAAATAATTGCTTCTGGTATACCACTTCCCGCCGACGATAGATCTCGACACTCCCCTCTAAATCGTGATACAAGGCCCAACAGTTACCCGAAAACTCTTTAATCATGACTGACACAAAAACCTCCACCGCACCAACGGCGCCCGAGCTCACTGCGCGCTCGATCATAGTCGGGCTGGTCGTGGCTGTGATTATTGGCAGCGCCTATCCCTACTGTGTGTTGAAGCTCGGGTTTGGACCAAACCTGTCGGTGGTGTCTGCCTTCTTTGGCTTCATTGCCCTCGTATTGATTCTGCGCGCCGCCGGCACCAATGCGCGCGAGAACAACATCGTTCAGACAATGGGCACCAGCGCCGGACAAACTGCTTTCATGTGCGTGCTGCTGGCGGCGTTTGATTTGCTGAATGCCAAAGGCGTTCTCAATCCGCCGATTCACCTCGGAACGTGGCAAATCTTTTTCTGGCTCTGCAGTGCGAGCCTCCTCGGCATTCTGCTGGCCGTGCCCATGCGCCGTCATTATATCGACGAAGAGAACCTGACGTTCGCCGATGGTCTGGCCGCGGGTGAAACGATCAAGGTGTTGCACGAAGGTCGTGAAAAGGGAGCATCCGCCGGCCCAGTCAAAGCGTTGGGCCTCGGTGGGCTGGCTTCCGGCGCCTTGATGATAATTACTACTTATTTTAAGTGGATCAGGGACACAGTATTTCTGCCCGGCATGCAGCCGATGAATATTGGATTTAATCTGAGCCTGTTGTCGCTGGGTTCGGGATTATTGGTGGGGTTCCGTATCTGTTTGGCCATGGCCATTGGCACGGCCGTCAGTTGGTTCATCCTCCCAAGCTTTCTGCTCTCGCACGGAATGATTCCAGAGCAAACATTTCCAGCGACCCTGCGCTGGGTGATGTGGCCGGCGACAGGTCTGATGGTTGCGGGCGGTCTGACGTCGCTGGCATTGAAATGGAATTTGATCGTCAAGACATTTCGCGGACTGCGCGGCAGCCAGATGGAGAGAAACGATTTTCCGATCCGGTTTGTAGTCATAGGCTCGTTGATCATGACCGTGGTGATTTGCCTGGTGCAGTATTTCAGCATGGGTATTCCGGTCTACCTCTCGTTCATCGCCATAGTGCTCTCGTTACCGTTGATGCTGGTGGGCCTGCGCGTCCTGGGAGAAACCAACTGGGGCCCCATCAGTGCGATGTCGAACATGATGCAGGCGATTTTTGCTTTCATCTCGCCGGGCAATGTGCCGGTGAATATGTCTTCCAGTGGCTTGACGGGAACCATCGCCGTCACTTCTGAAGCGCTAATGCAGGACTTCAAAGCCGGCCAGTTGCTCCGTTCCAATCCTCGCAACCTGACAATCGCCCAACTGATAGCAGCGCCGGTTGGTTCCATCGCTACGGCCATCGTCTATCCGGTGCTGCGCGATAAGTTTGGCATCGGACCGCAAGGCTTGTCGGCTCCTATCAGCGTGAAGTGGGCGGGCTTTGCCGAACTCTTGACGAAAGGCTTTAACGCTTTGCCGCCAGGATGTTTAGTCGGACTCGTAATAGGAATTGCTGTAGGGATCTTGCTCACTCTAATGGCAGAGAAATGGGAAGAAAAAATCCCATCGCCGTCGGCCATCGGCATCGGGATGTTGATACCGGCTTCGGTTTTGATGACGTTCATATTGGGTGGCGTGGGACAATTTATCTGGTCCAAAGTTTCCCCTCAGACTGAGAAAGACTACAGAATCCCGTTGGCCTCAGGTTTGATCGCCGGCGAGGCTATCGTTGCCGTAGTGCTGGCAATTTTGGCGGCTCTCCACGTGAACTTCTGAAATTGATTACCGCCCGTCTATTGCATCTTAAACAAATCCTTTTGCGGCCTCTGCGGCTTTGCGGCACAAACTGTACGCAAGCACTGGAGACAATTCCCCGCAGAGACGCAAAGGTGCAAAGCAAGAGACAGAATAAGATTTAGTATGCGATGCTCAAACGTATTATCAACAAATTTGGAGGATTCTTATGAAGCTAACTCTGCGCGCATTTTTGACCATTGCGATTTCCTTGATCATCATCCCGATGGCGCTGGCGAAGAAGCCAACAGCCGCCAGCGTGGCCGGCGTCTACGAAAATTTTACGGTGGGTAAAGGTTCAGGCGACCTCGAAGGCATGAGAGTGGTCCTGGTGGCTGCGGGTGATGGTCATTACGCAATCGTGCAGATTGCGCAGGGAGGCGCAGAGGATCCGAAGCCTGAATTTGTGCCGGTCAAGGTAAATGGCGCTTCCGTCAATTTCACCGTGGGTGAAGAAAAGTTCAACGGCAAAGTCACCGCCGCGGGTCTAAGTCTTAAGAACTCGTCCGGACAATCTCAAATGCTAAGGCGAAAGCCCTGCGCTTCCTACTTTAGATAAAATTTGTTGGTTGATTACTCCCCAGACTGCGAGGAGTAAAGGTGTAGAGAGTAGATAAATGAACTTGGACGTCAGTAAGACCGCAGCCGCTTGGTCGTCGTTGGTCGGGACTATCTTCGTGGCGCATTCCGAAGAGGACTATCAACACCTGGTTGCGGTGCTCGATGAAATTACAGATGAGGTGGGCGAGGACCAGTCGCACCCGCTCGCGTCGTTAATGGAGATTGTCGGTATTCTAATTGAAACCTACGAACACGATGAGGTACCTGAGTTGAACTAGAGTCGTCCTTTGAATGATAGTCCACGCGGAGATTTAGCATGAATAACAAGTATCAGGTCGTGCCTCAGCCCGCAGCCTTGAAGAAACCACCGAAAGCGGAAGTTTCCCACACCGAGTTCCGCCAGTGTAGAGGAGCGAGCTACCTTACTATTGAAAGCTGCTGAGAAATTAACAGCATGAGAAAGAGTCTTGCAAACCGCTAAGTGCATCTGAGAATTGCCTCGTACGCGAACTCTCAAGAAGCCCTCTCTTCGCCAGCGCACCTTTTTCCTTCTCTGCGGAATCTGTGTAATCTGTGGATGAAAAACTATGAGCACTGAACCAAACAAAATCATCTATTCCATGGTCGGCGTCAGTAAGTTCTATGACAAGAAGGCCGTGCTGAAAGACATTTATCTTTCCTATTTCTATGGCGCAAAGATTGGCGTTATCGGGCTGAACGGATCGGGCAAGTCATCGCTGCTGCGCATCCTGGCCGGTGTGGACAAGGAATTCAATGGCGAGACTGTCATCTCGCCGGGCTACACCGTCGGCTTTCTCGAGCAGGAACCGCTGATCGACGATGCGCGCACTGTCCGTGAAGTCGTGGAAGAAGCGGTGCAGGAAACAGTCGACCTTCTCAAAGAGTTTGAAGAGATCAACGCAAAGTTCGGCGAAGAAATGTCGGACGCGGACATGGACAAATTGTTAGCGCGACAGGGCGAAGTGCAAGAGAAGCTGGACCATCAGGACGCATGGGATCTTGACGCGCGACTTGAGATGGCTATGGACGCGCTGCGCTGTCCGCCGCCGGAAACGCCTGTGAAAATTCTCTCGGGCGGCGAACGCCGGCGCGTTGCCTTGTGTCGCTTGTTACTTCAGAAACCGGACATACTGCTGCTTGACGAACCCACGAACCACCTCGATGCCGAGTCGGTGGCCTGGCTGGAACATCACCTGCAAAGCTATCCCGGCACGATCATCGCGGTGACTCACGATCGCTACTTTCTCGACAACGTGGCCGGATGGATTTTGGAACTCGATCGGGGCGCGGGCATTCCCTGGAAGGGCAACTACACTTCGTGGCTGGAACAGAAGCAGGAACGCCTGCGACGCGAAGAAAAGTCCGAGAGCGAAAGACAAAAGACGCTGCAGCGCGAACTGGAATGGATTCGCATGTCGCCCAAGGCGCGTCACGCCAAGGGCAAGGCCCGTATCAATGCTTATCAATCGCTGCTCGAGAATGATGCTGAAAAGCGACGCGAGGATTTGGAAATCCACATCCCCTCAGGCCCGCGTCTGGGCGATGTGGTGATCGAAGCGGAAAAGGTGAACAAGGCTTTTGGTGACAACCTGCTGGTCGAAGACATGACTTTTCAGCTGCCTCCCGGCGGCATCGTCGGGGTGATTGGTCCAAACGGCGCGGGCAAGACGACTCTGTTCCGCATGATCACGGGCCAGGAACAACCTGACAGCGGCACCATTCGCGTTGGCGAGACGGTGGCCTTGGCTTACGTAGATCAAAGCCGCACGCTCGACGCGAGTAAGTCGATCTGGGAAGAAATCTCGGGCGGGACGGACCTCTTGAAACTGGGAACACGTGAAGTTAATTCGCGCGCGTATGTCGGACGCTTCAATTTCTCCGGGTCAGACCAGCAGAAGAAGGTGAGCATGCTTTCGGGTGGCGAGCGCAATCGTGTGCACCTGGCAAAGATGTTGAAGGAAGGCGCGAACGTGTTGCTGTTGGATGAGCCGACCAACGATCTGGATGTGAATACGCTGCGCGCGTTGGAAGAAGCGCTGGAAAACTTTGCCGGTTGCGCGGTCGTGATTTCCCACGATCGCTGGTTTCTGGATCGGATCGCAACCCACATCCTGGCGTTCGAAGGTGACAGCAAGGTTGTCTGGTTCGAAGGCAACTATTCCGATTACGAAACCGATCGCAAAGCGCGACTCGGTGCAGCCGCGGAACAACCGCATCGCATCAAGTATCGACATTTGACGCGGGGATAGAGCCGAGCTTGGTACTTGGTCGTTTATACTTGGTTTCTTCCCTCCGCTTCATCGTTTCTTTATTGTCGACATTAACCGGTGCCTACAAAGAACTAAGAACCAGGTACCAAGCACGAAACCAACTGACAACTGACAACTGACAACTGACTTCTTTCAATGTGCGGACGATTCACGCTTAGACATCCACGGCGAGTAAGAATTTGGGGCGTACCCGCGGCCGAACTTTTCGACGTAAATCCGCGCTTCAACATTGCGCCCAGTCAGCAAATCCTGGCGGTGACCCAAATCGATGAAAAGCGGACGCTGGGTCTCTTCGACTGGGGCCTGGCCCCTTCCTGGAGCACTGAGGCAACGGGCTTCATTAATGCCCGCGCTGAGACGCTCGAGCTCAAGCGGAGCTTCAGTGATTCCTTTCACAGTCGCCGCTGTTTGATTCCCGCTGACGGATTTTACGAATGGCAGAAGCGCGGAAAAATCAAACAGCCTTTTTATTTTCAGTTGCAGGACGAGACGCCCTTTGCTTTTGCCGGCATCTGGGACGAGTGGCGCCGAGACGGAGTCTCTAAAATTTCTTGCGCGATCATCACCACCACACCAAACAAATTACTGGCAGAGATTCATGATCGTATGCCCGCGATGCTGCCGGCCGAACACTACGATGCCTGGCTCAACCGCGACACCCAGTCGGAAGAGTTAATGAGCATTCTGGCTCCCTTCCCCGCCGCCGCGATGAAAAGTTATCCCGTCAGCAGCGACGTCAATCACGCGAAGATCGATAACGAGACGCTCGTCCAACCAGTTGAGTCAATTCTCGAAGCGCAACCGAGTTTGTTCTGAAGAGTGCACAAATTCAGGAGGGACTACAGTGCGCCAATTCCTTGCCGTGCGGCGACCATGCGCCGCTCATGAACTGAGAGGACACTCAAGCGTTTACCCGCATCCCAAACGGCTGAACAAGTCTAGGTAGTGGGTCAGTTTCGCGGCAAATGTCCGACAAACTTTAGTTTGTCGCGGCGTTACGACAAGCTAAAGCTTATCGGACATCAAGCCTTAAGGAAGTTCACGACCTTCAGAAACTTTGGAGCGGGCGACGGGGATCGAACCCGCAACATCCAGCTTGGGAAGCTGGCGCTCTACCATTGAGCTACGCCCGCTGATTGGGAAAGCCACACCTCTGTTGTGCGATTGAAAGATAAACAGCGCGCACGCAGGTGTCAACGAACCGTAACGAAATTCTTTTCTTTCTAATTGAGCCTGGCAACAGACGGGCAGGATGCCGATGCCACTTTCAGAGCGTGAAGTAACGCTGCATCAATGAATTCCAATGACCCTGGGCCTTGAGAATAATCTCCACGACTTCGCGCACGGCGCCGCGTCCGCCGAGCGCCTGGGTTACATAATGCGCGACTGACAGCGTTTCCGGAACGGCGTCCGCAACGGCCACTGCGAATTCGACTCGCTGCATGAGTGGGATATCGGTCACATCATCGCCGACAAAAGCAACTTCGTGCTCCTGAACCTTAGCGACCGCCCGCAGCTCCTCAAAGTCTTTGATTTTATTCAGTGTGCCCTGGCGCACAAGGCCTGGCTCCATCCCCAACTCGAGCGCCCGCCTGGTTACAACGCTCGAACTGCGTCCGGAGATAATTCCTGATCGCAAACCTGCGCGATGAAGCAACACGAGGCCATGGCCATCGCGCACGTTAAAGAACTTCTGTTCGTCTCCCGTGTCCAGCAACATCAGCGTGCCATCGGTAAGCACACCATCGCAGTCCATCAACAAGAGCTTGATGCGAGCGGCTCGACGTTCAATTGCTGCAAGGTCTTCCATACGTTCACTAGTTTCAGGTTTCAAGTTTCAAGTTTCGCTCCCCAGCCCATGAATGGGGCGGGGTTGGGGCGACCTCTACCTCTCGCTAACCCTCTCAGCGGCGAGGGGAACCTAGCCAGCCACCGACCGAAGTCTGTGCTACTTCAGCGCACCTCAAAGAGTTCGATACCGGCAAGTTTCCAAGCGCCGCCGACGCGCGCCAAAATAAACACCGCGGTTCCCGCTGATTCTTTGCCCAGAACTTTTGAATTGATTGAGACGTCAACTGCCGTCTGCGCTGCGTCTAACTGTTCGGTGCGGAGCACTTTGGTTTGCCAACTGTCCGGCCTGGTGCCCAGGATGCCATTTACGAATCGCACCAACTCACCAGGTATGATTTTGTTTTCCAACTCAACCTTGCTGCCGGAAGTGATGTCCTTTTCCAGTTGTGTGACAAATGCGCGCGCGGTTTCGTCCACTGGTGGCGCCGCGTTGCCGACACTCTCAGCCCTGATGCGTCCCGCACGCGAGACGAGTGCCGAGGCATATTCGCCCTCCGCTCGCACCGCGTCGTTAAAGCGGCGCGCTGCTTCCGGTGTCTGTCCTTTCTTCAAGGCAATCTCACCCAGTCCGATGTTGGCCCAGGCCAGCGACACCGCTGTGGGCAAGGCGTCGTCAAGCGCGGCGCGAAAGAGCTTTTCCGCTTCTTCAAGTTTGCTTTGACCCAGCAGCGCGCGGGCCAGCAGGATGCGAGCTTCCTGCATGCGCGGCGCTGCCGCCAATATGTCGCGCGCGGTCGACTCGGCCCGGACAAAATCCTGGGCGCCGAAAAAGCGCGAGGCTTCAGCCATCGCTTCGTTTACGTCTCGGACGCGCGGCGCAACATCGTTGGCATAGTCGATCTGCGGATAAAGTCTGTCCGGGTCGACTTCGACGCGAACTATTTTTGCGGCAGTCTTAAAAACAGCGTCGGCGAAGTTCTGTGCCGGAACGGTCGTCTCAAGTTTGAGTTGTTCGCCGCGATCGGTCGTGGCCACTACAGTTACCTGGGCATCGAGTGAGCCGAGGTTCCTGAGAGCCGCCACCCACTCGGCTCCACGTTGCTGAGGTAAGCCAATCATCAAATCCATTTCCGTGGCCTGGTCCAATTCATGGTCCAAAAGTTTCTTCAGCGCTTCGTCGCCGCGACTGCCGATCGCAACGCGCAGTGCCGCCAGGCTGATCCCACCCTGGTCCGTAGTCCCGCTCTGTAAAAGCGGACGCAGCGCGCTTAAGAAAGCTTCACGACCAAGACGTCGATCGAGCAAACGCCAGATCATGGCGCTCTTGTTCGGCACACCGCTAAAGTAACTGTCGTCCAGTGGAGTTGAACGCGACAGCGGAGCATCACGTTTGGCGACGGTCGCATAGGCGGCGCGCTCACGCAGCAGCTCGGCTTCCATGGCGTCGCGCCCAAATTGCTTTTCCAGAAACAACGTCGCGAGATAGCGCGTCAGACCATCGCGTATGACTCCCGATCCTTCTCCGCGCACCGCGGTTTGACCGCCGATCCAGAGGCGCGCCACGGATTCAGCAATCAGCATCGCCGTCGCGGCGTCGAGTTTTTCGCGCCGAAATGCACCGCGTTCGATCAGCAGAGTGCCGCCATCGTTAAAGCCCGAACCACGACGCACAGCCACCAGGCGAATCGGGGTCGCCGGCGCCGGACCGAGGAGCAGGGCGTAGAACGCTCGCGCGGCCGCGGCTAGACCTGACATTGCTTCAGCTTGCTTTCTTTCATCAGCCGCCGCACCCGGAGGCAGAAAGGCAGTGATTCCTTTCGCATCTCCGGAACCTTCCACTCGCTCCCAAACACCCTGTAGAAAAAACGGTTGTCCATTGAACGCCTGATCGTAACTAACGGAGCTGCCGGCTGACGTTTCATTTCCGGAGCTGATTACATTTGTACCCTCGACTCTTAGTTTGAAGGGCGCCGAATCCGTCGCTCGCACAGTGAACGGAGTGTTCAGCACCGGATACCAGCCGCCCGCCGTCGGGTCAGCCGCCGATACGGAAGTCAGGGGAAGAAACTGCGATCCGAGAGGCGAGATGGCTTCCAGACCACTGTTGCGATCAATAGAAATGCGATAGTCGACACTGAGATTCGTTGTGGCGTTGGGAGCCAGCGGCGATAACAACGTTATGTTCAGACGTTGCAGGCCGGGTCGCACATCAGCGAGCAAATGAAAAGTGGCCGGCGCGCCATTGGCACTCACGCTTTTGATCTTGGCTTTCGAATTCAAACGCAGAGTTAGTCCCGTACCGGAAGCGCGACCGACATTCTTGATAGTCAGAGTCGCAACTGCTGCAAGCGCGCGCTCCGATTGCAACACGTTGGCGGCAATGTCAAAGCCGGTAATTTGCCAGGCCGCGCGAGCGTCATCCTGGGCTGTGGCTCGTTGAGTTAATAACCCAATAGAGAGACAAAAAATAAGAGCGCTTGTAAAAAGTTTCTTCATAGACTGTGGTAATTACTCCAAAGCTGACGATCGGCAGTTGTACTCTTCAGTTTAGAGAGCGCACTTGTGCGCCCACCCGATGTGGAAATAATTTCGCATTACTCTACTCCATACCATGCGCACAAGTGCGCTCTCAAGACGGACAACATTAACTGAATTGCTTGAACTCTTCGACCGGATACTCAGCGCCGCACCAATGCGTGAATGTCGCGTAAGGTGTTCAGTAACGATTGCATGCGCTCGAGCGGCAACGCATTTGGACCATCCGAAAGGGCGCGCTCAGGCCGTTCGTGCACTTCCATAAAAACCGCGTCAACCCCACATGCGACACCCGCGCGCGCGAGCGGTTCGATGTATTCGGATTGCCCTCCAGTTGCATGGCCGAGGCCGCCCGGTAATTGCAGCGAATGAGTCACGTCGAACACCACCGGCACGCCGAACTCTCGCATGATCGGAAACGATCGCATATCGACCACCAGGTTGTTATAACCGAAGCTGACTCCACGCTCGGTAAGCAGCAATTTTTCGCAGCCCGCGGCGCGGGCTTTGTCGACGATGTTGCGCGCGTCCTGGGGAGCCAGGAACTGTCCCTTCTTAACGTTAACGGCTTTGCCGGATCGCGCGGCTTCAAGCACCAGATCGGTTTGTCGCGAAAGGAAGGCGGGGATCTGTAATATGTCGACTACCTCAGCCACCGGTCCTACTTGCGCGACGTCATGGACGTCGGTAAGCACGGGAAGTCCGAGCTCCTCCTTGACCTGGCGCAGCACCTCCAGACCGGCCTCCATGCCCAATCCGCGGAAGCTCCTCACCGACGAGCGATTGGCCTTGTCGAACGAAGCCTTGAACACCAGATCGAGACCGGCATTGCGCGCCCGGACTGCACATTCGCGCGCCATCATTAAGGTGTGCTGCGGCGATTCGACTACGCACGGGCCGGCAATGATAGTCAGGCGACCATCGCCGAAAGTTACATTACCAACTTTGAAAGAGTTCATATTGATGAATGCTGTCTGCCAGACTGTCTGTTCCGACAAACTACAGGCTGGCAGCCTGCAGTACATTTGGCGTCAAAATGGTTTCTTGAAAATGCGCTTGACCTTATTAATCACTGAGCCCACCCTCGATTCCTTCTTCTGCGGTTTCTTCGCTTCAGCCCTGCGGTTCTCTTCCTTTTTCGGAGAGGCTGAGGGCGACGGAGACGGAGAAGGAGAAGCTTCGGCAGGCGTGGGACTGGCGGCAACGATTGCGTTAGGCTCTACCGTCGTCCCTCGCGACCGGCCAACCAGAAAAGAAATACCGACGATCGCCATCAGGAGAAGCAAAGCGGCAATCGCCACGAGGCCTTTCTTGCCAGAGCGCCTGGCTTTGCTCTTATTGAAGTCGATGTTGATGCGCCGCTGATCTCGCGCTGGTAATACAGCGGAACTTGCGGGTTGCGCCGGCGGCGCCGCAGTCGTGCTCTTATAGAGGATGGTTTGGGCCTGGTCTTTATCAACAGCCGGGAACTCCCCCGCTCCCGAAGTGGCGGCGCGATGCTCGCGCAGTCGTCCGAGGTCGATCACCAGTCTTCCGGAAGGTGACTGAGTGCCTGCGCTCCGTAATGCTTCCATGCTGGGCGCCGTTGACGCGGCCGCGTGTTCAAGCCCAAGACGCTCTGCCGTCTCCAGTAGTTCCTGCCGAAACGCCCCAGCATCCTGAGGGCGGTCCTGGGGTTGTTTTTGGAGCGCATGCAGCACCACTTCTTCAAGCGCCGGAGGAATTGACGGGATAAGTTCGCTGGGCCGGCGCGGAGTTTCAGTGGAGTGCCGCATGGCTATTGCCAACGGTGTCTGTCCGCTGAACGGTACTGCCCCGGTGAGCATCTCGTAGAGAATGACACCCAGACTGTAAACATCAGCGGCGGGCGTCAAAGCCGTGCCATGACATTGTTCCGGTGACATGTAGCGCGGCGTGCCGATGATAACTCCCACCTGCGTTAGAGTTTGGCGATCGTCATCGTCCAAAGAATCAGCGGCGAGTTTCGCAATACCAAAATCCAGCACCTTGACCACGGTGGGGATATCCGGACGTTGGACCACAAAAATATTTGCAGGTTTGAGATCGCGATGGATGATTCCTGCTTCATGCGCCGCTGCTACTGCCGACGAAACCTGCAACATGATTGACACCGCATGGGCCAAATCGAGCGGTCCATCTTTGGCAAGCAACTCTCGCAATGTCTTGCCCTCGAGCAACTCCATCACAATGTAGACATAGCCGTCTGTCGTTTGGCCAAAATCCGTGACGCTGACTGCGTTCGAATGGCGCAGGCGGCCGGCGGCCTTGGCCTCGCGCCGAAAACGCGCTTTCGCAGCCTCGTCCTCAACGAAACGCGGATTCAAAACCTTGACTGCCACGGGGCGATCGATCAGCAGATGGCGGGCGCGATATACCGTGCCCATGCCCCCAATGCCGAGCTTCTCTTCGAGCAGATATTTTTCGTCAAGAAGACGCCCCAGCAATGGATCCGCCGGCGGCGGTGAAGCATTCGTTGCGTCGGCCTGTAGTGGTGAACGGTCCTGCGGACAGAACTTCAAGTCCTCAGAGTAATCCTGACCGCATGTGGGGCAATGAAGCATGAAGTTTACGGTGTCGAGACTGATAGCAGGGGCACACGGGGATTATCTCGCAAAAAGCATTCGGATGCACTTCGAGTAATCAATACTGATTATGAAGAGCCTGTTGGAGCGAGTGCAGGTCAGGAAGGGGACCCTGTCTCCGCTCACCTTGCGCGGCGCTCAAGTGGAAGCACAATTTTAAATCTGGGGGCAATCCCGGCTCTTAACATGAATCTTCGGCAGGTTAAGCGGGGACAGGGTCCCTTTCCTGACTTGTCCTAACGCCACCTTGATCTCTCCCTTAAGCTCCCAAGTCCAGGTCAGTCAGCGCCTGTAGCGCTGGCTCGGTCATGTGTGAGGGTGTCGGCCTCTGCGACCTTTTCAATTGTGTTCTCATTTTGCAGACGATTAGCATAGGCGGCCTGCACAAATGAAGCGAAGATGGGATGAGCACTGAGTGGTTTAGACTTATACTCGGGGTGAAATTGACAAGCTAGAAACCATGGATGAACCTCGCGGGGCAACTCGATCATCTCCACAAATCTTTCATCAGGAGACATGCCGCTAAAGACCATGCCCGCACTCTCGAGTCGCTCGCGATACTCGGGATTGAATTCATAACGATGACGATGGCGCTCGCCGATCTCGGCAGCGCCGCCATAGACTTCACGCGCCAGTGAACCTTCGGCGAGTTCGCAGGGCCACGCGCCCAGACGCATCGTTCCTCCCAGTTCTTCAACATCTACCAGATCTCTCAACTTGAAAATGACCGGGTTCGCTGTGTCCGCATCAAACTCTGTCGAATCACAGTCCTTAATGCCGCATACATTCCGAGCAAATTCGAGACACGCCGTCTGCATCCCCAGGCAAATTCCAAAATATGGGGTCTTACTTCGCCTGGCATACGAGATAGAGCGGATCATGCCGGCGATCCCGCGCTTGCCAAATCCACCCGGGACCAGAATGGCGTCAAAGTCACGGAGTCTCGACTCGTAGTCCTCGTCGTCCATCAATTCTTCCGACTCGATCCAGCGGACATCCACGCGAACGTTGTTCGCGACTCCACCATGAGTTAAGGCTTCACGTAAAGACTTGTACGAATCTTCCAGTTCGACGTACTTGCCGACAATCGCGATCGACGTGGCGCCGCCTGACGGCTCGCGAATGGTCGATACCAACTGTCGCCAACTTGAAAGGTCTGATTGCGCGGCGATTTCCGCCAAACCCAGTTGCGTCACGATCAGCTCGTCCAAACCCTGCTCATAAAACGCCAGCGGCACTTCGTAAATGGTGTCGACATCATAGGCGCTGATCACTGCCGACTCTTTCACGTTGCAGAAGCCGGCGATCTTCAAGCGCAGTTCGCGCGCCAGCGGTTTTTCCGATCGGCAAAGAAGCATGTCCGGAGCAATACCGATTTCCCGCAGATCGCGAACCGAATGCTGTGTGGGCTTGGTCTTCAACTCTTTGGCAGCGGCAATGTACGGGACCAGCGTAACGTGTATGAAGAGTGCGTTGCCGGTGCCTTCTTCGTTCCCCATTTGACGGATAGCTTCCAGAAACGGCAGCGATTCAATGTCGCCTACAGTGCCGCCGATTTCCACAATCACCACATCGACTTCGTCCCTGGCGGCCAGGGCGCGCACTGCATCCTTGATCTCGTTGGTGATGTGCGGAATCACCTGGATGGTCTTACCGAGATAATCACCGCGCCGCTCTTTCTCAATTACGGAAAGATAGATTCGACCGGTGGTCCAATTGTTTGCCTGGGACAAGTGAGCGTGCGTGAAACGTTCGTAATGGCCCAGGTCCAGGTCCGTTTCCGCGCCGTCATCGGTGACAAACACTTCGCCGTGCTGGAACGGCGACATGGTCCCCGGGTCAACATTGATATAGGGATCGAGTTTGATAAACGTGACGCGCAGGCCACGCGCCTCGAGCAGGCAGCCAATTGAGGATGCCGCCAGACCCTTGCCTAAACTGGAAACCACCCCACCGGTAACAAAAATATATTTGGGCATTGCTACTCCTAAAGTAAAAAGTCAGAAAGAAAAGTTCGTGGCATCGCCATCCTGCCGATGTGCTCGGCGTTCAGAATCAGGAAAGCCGGAAAGAGGACACGTTCGAGCATGTTGATTCCCCTCACTTTTCCTTTTTACTTCTTCCTTATTATTCTTCATGCCCAGCCTCGGGCGGATCGCCTGACTCATCTTCCTTGTTGTAACGACCCCGACGCAGATCCTCTTGCACTTCGCTCGCTTTTTTCGCGCCGGGCTCGAGCATCTTTTGCAATCCAATCATGCCGGCGCTGATCAGGCCCGGCCCCTCCTGCGCTCGTTTCTCAAATTCTTCGGGAGTCACATCGTAAGGCTTGCTTAGTACGTATAAACCATAGACCGCCAGCAAGACGATCACAGCAATTACTCCCAGTCCGATCAGATCATTCATATGGTGTCAATGGTACCGACAGTAAGCGAGTCACCCGTTCGAGATCTTCCACCGTGTCCACTCCGATCGACGGCGCCGTGGCCTGTATCACTCTGATCTTGATGCCCCGCTCGAGTGCCCGCAATTGCTCCAGCGACTCTGTCTGCTCGAGCGGCGATTGCGGCCAGCCGGCAAATTCCAACAAAAAATCTCTCCGGTAGACGTACAGCCCCGTGTGTTTGCGGAACTGAGAAATAAGGCCTGGTTCATTTTCGAGCGCTGCTTCCAGTGAACCATGCCTGCGCGTCGCTTCGCGCGGATAAGGCACGGGCGAGCGCGAAAAATAAAGCGCATAGCCGTCATCGTCCAGGACGACCTTGACTACATCCGGACTTAACACGTCGTCGATTTCGGTAATCCGCTCCCAGGTAGTGGCGATAGCACAATTCCGATCCTGTACCAGGGCATCGACGGCACAATCAATCGTTTCCGGCGAGATCAGCGGTTCGTCGCCCTGCACGTTGACGACAATTTCAAAGTCAGCGAGAGTCGAGGCGACTTCAGCCAGACGATCGGTGCCGCTGGCATGATCGCTGCGAGTCATAATTGCTTCGTAACCGGCAGCGTTCACTGCCTGCATGACTCGCAGGTCGTCAGTGGCAACAATGACGCGCGATACACGACGCGCAGCCAAAGCACGCTCTACGACCCGACAAATCATTGGCTTTCCAGCGATTTCCAACAGGGGCTTACCCGGAAGACGACTTGAGGTGAAACGGGCCGGAATGATTGCGACGGTGTTTGTTTGGGGATTTGCGCCCGTGTGATTCACGGGACAACAGATTAACTTGCTGCTACGGCTAGTGTCAATGTTGGGAGTAGTGCCGGTAGTGGGTCAGTTTTCGCAGCAAATGTCCGACAAACTTTAGTTTGTCGTGGCGTTACGACAAGCTAAAAGCTTATCGGACATCAAACTGACAATACATTTCCCTTTTTGCGTTGCTATTTCTGATCGCGTTTGTCCGTGCAAATCTGCGGCTAAGGATGAGAGCCAACACAGTGCCACTTAACAGCACCGGCGAGTGACGTAAATCGGTACTCAGTCAGTGACTCCTGCGCATTAACTGGACAATCGAAGAACTTAAAAAGCGGCATCAAAAGTGCTGCAAGAACAGCGGCGTGCTCAAGACGCCGGGATTGTGATTCCCCCTCGGCAAGATGCATCGGCCTTTCGCCTCCGGCGTGTGCTTTTGCCGCACAATCTCGCCCCGTTCATAAGTAGTTTTCCTTCTATCGCTTCATTCAGTAAGTAGCCTTCCTGAAAAATATTTTCCCCGATTAACGCGAGCATTTCATAGATAGTGAGATCCCAGGAACATGCGTTTTAATAACAGTATCTTCAAATCCGTTTGTGTAGTTTTCACTTTGGTCATTTCGTTCACGGCAGTTTGCTCTAAACCAGTGAATGCCGGCGGTCATCCAGGCAGGAAACCCGAACGTTCATCCCGCCGCGGACAATCACCTGCCAGGGAACCGCGCAAGACCAAGCCAGCGGAACGACGCTTGACATCTGCTGGACGAGAAGTCCCAGGTCCTCGCAATTCAGCTTCAAAGCGCCAAACAGCAAACCGTTCGGTGTTAAAACGACAGCGCGCCGCCGAAATGCGCCGCATCGAAGCACGACGTCATGCCGAAGCGGTTCGGCTTGCCGCCATAGCCCAACAACGCGCCCTCGATGAAGCGATGCGGAGCGAGGTGCAAACGTTCATTGGCAGAGATAACACCACTGGCGAAGATGCGGATGTGCGTCGCGCCGCGGTAAACGCGCTGGGTAGTCACGCGGGCACGGTGGTCGTAATGGATCCCGGAACCGGACGAGTGTATTCAATCGTGAATCAGGAGTGGGCGTTGCGCCGCGGCTTCAAACCATGCTCGACAATCAAACTGGTTACGGGACTGGCGGGATTGAACGAAAACGTAATCGACCCAAGTGATACAACTAAAATTTCTGATTCAAATCGGATGAGCCTGACAGATGCCCTGGCCCACTCCAATAACACCTATTTCCAGCAGGTCGGCGGCCGCGTCGGCTATGACAAGATGGTGTCCTATGCCCGCCGTTTAGGATTAGGCGAAAAGACGGGCATCAACGCTCCGAATGAATCTCCGGGCCAGATGCCGTCGCCCCGATCCGGGTATGCAGTCAATCACATGTCTTCGCACGGAGATGATTTCAAAGTTACGGCGGTCCAATTGGCAACACTGGTTTCGGCCATGGCTAACGGCGGCAAACTCCTGGCGCCGAATACTCCGCGCGACTCACGGGACACCAAAGAGTTCAAGACAAAGGTGCGCCGGATCGTCAATCTGGATTTGGATACTTTGCGCTATATGGTTCCGGGAATGGTAGGCGCGGTCAACTATGGATCGGGAAGACGGGCGCAGAACCCACAAGAGACTGTCGCCGGCAAGACTGGTACTTGTATTGAGCAAGGGACCTGGATAGGTCTGTTCGCATCCTACGCGCCGTTGGTGAACCCGCGGCTGGCCGTCGTCGTCATCGCCCGCGGTGCCGACGCGCACAGCCACTTCCCTGCAGCCGTAGCCGGACGAATATATCGCGACCTTAATAGCCGCTTTGGCACTCCGACCAACTTGCAGATTGCCGCGGCGCACGCAGGCAACGGTGGCGGGCTCAATTCCGATCCCAAGGTCTCACTAAACGAAGAAGATACCGAGGAGGATGCGGAAAATGTCGAGGCCCTCGACGCAGCAAGTGGCAATCAGGCAACCAGGGGCACGACGCGTTCGGCTAATATGTTGGAAACCTCGATGACCAATGTAACGTCAGCCCAGATGCCTCATGCTGCACAACCGCTCTGGCGCGACACCCGGACGCCGGCGAGCAGTACCGTCAAACGGGTGTTGATGCCGATCCCGAATCGGCCGGTCGACGTCAGGGCTGTAGTCGCAAAGCCGGCGCCCAGGCCGTCGGCACAATCACAAACCAGACCACGTCGCGTAAGTGACATCCAGAGATAGAACATAAAGAAGTTCCCCCCAGGCGAAGTTGCGCGCGCTGTTTACTTCATCGTGAACGGCGGCGCAATTTTGCTTTTCGCTTTGACTTCGTGACTGACAATCGATTTGGGAAGATTGTAGACGCGAAGGTGGGGTCTTAAATCAAGACATCGCGAACAAATCGTTGACCGTCGCGGGTGTTGCTGATATGAATAAAGCAACCAAGGAGGAATGATTCACTTCCAGTCAACGTTGGCGCTTTCTTCACGCTACAAAGATTGGCGTTCATAGATCATCATGTGTTTGCGGACAGGCATAATCATATGCTTACTCCTGACGGCGGCGACTGCGGCTCGAGCTGCTACCTGCACAGAGGTGAACGCGCGCCCTGACGCCTGGGTTACAGGCAGAGTTGACGCGCTGATTCTCGCAGCCCGCCGGGCTTTTGAAGATGAAAAGGCTGAGCCGGCGTACGAGAAAGTGCTTAGTGGAATTGCCACGACGATCCGCCAGTGCAAAGTGGACGAGGACGTCGTATTCGTCAGTCGCTATCCGCAATTTGTGCAATACGTCGCCACGCTTTCACTCGGAAGCAGACCCGATCACGAACTCGGCTTTGAGGTTCCCGACAAACAATACTTTACCGAGACCGCGCAGTTCGTCCAGGTTCCTGATTTTCTTTTGGACCAGGGATTCCTCCGCTCTGTCAGTCGCTACGAAACCCTGCCGCGGGCCAAGGCGTTTTTGCGGCAACTAAACCTGAGTCGGAAGCCTGGTGAGCAACTCATCTTCTTCAGTTACGAATCGCGCCACCTGGGAACTCCGGACAACGATAATAGTTTTCGCAGGCT
The DNA here is from genome assembly GCA_025463135.1 of Acidobacteriota bacterium. Lineage (GTDB taxonomy): Bacteria > Acidobacteriota > Blastocatellia > Pyrinomonadales > Pyrinomonadaceae > JAOAPY01. The sequence goes on along the minus strand of JAOAPY010000042.1, from coordinate 16,833 downwards.
CCTGATCGTCGTACCCGGCGATGCAGAAAAGGACCTGCCGGATAAGTGGGTCCAGTTCGGTGTCACAGATCCGGGAATGCGCGCACGGGTACGGAATGTATCAGTTGTGACGGCAGTGCCCGGTCCGGAGGGCACCTCGAACGTTTACTTTAAGGACTTCTTCCGCACCTATCGCCGGGATGGTTTGATTACGCTGAAGGGACGCTGGGAGTTGGGCTTTGGGGATGATAAATGCGTTCAGTGTCACAAGAGCGGCATCCTCCCGATCTTCCCTGAGAACGGCAGCGTTGCCGTGGAAGAACGTCCGGCGCTGCTCGCCGTGAACGAACGCTTTCTGACTTATGGCTCGGCACGTTTTGATAAGTACCTCGACGAACGAAAGTATGGTCCGGGTCTTAGCTCGGCAAGCGAGGCTGATCGAAACCGGCGCTTTGGCGCCGGGTTTGAAAAGACCGTAGCCGGACGCGCGATGACCTGTTCGGGTTGTCATCACTACAATCGGCTCGGTACATTCAATTGGCCCATGGATCAGGTGCTCTTGAGTTCATTCATCAAGGGCGGAAAGATGCCGTACGGTCTCAAGCTGCAGCCGGCCGAGCGTAACGAGGTTTATGACAAATTGATTCAGGAATATTTCGCGGTGAGTGCGAGCAATCCAGGAATTCTAAAGTCGTGGCTATTGGCTCAGCAGCGGTGAGCCGGGCCGGTAGTGGATCAGTCTCGCGGCAAAGGTCCGACAAACTTTAGTTTGTCGCGGCGTTACGACAAGCTATAAAGCTAATCCGACATCAAACTGACCCACTACCAGCCGGGCCGAGCCGCCTCAGAGCAAAAAAAAACCGGGCTCATTCACGTTGTGAATGAGCCCGGCTTGCTGGTCATGGTCTGCTGAGTTAATTAGTAAGTTTGCAGATTGAGAATCGTGTTCAGGATCGCGCCGAGAATGCTACGGTTGCCGTTTGAGTACGAGCCGTACTGCGAGCGGCCGTAGTAACCATCTTCATAGCCCCGACGAAAACCCTCGCGGAAGTAGTACTGGTATTCGTCGACATCGACGTAATAACCATCGTACCCGGAACTGGCGTCGCTAAAGGCACCCGAATCCTGATAGTTTGCTTGCCAACCATCCTGGCGATCCGCCTGTCCTGCGAGAAAACCTTCTTCGTAACCATTGTTAACCGCGCGTCGCAGCAGGTCAGCTCCGTATTGGCTGGTCTCGTAATACTGTCCCTGGCGCGAGTAACGATAGTTTGAATAGCCGTAATCGTTATAGGTGAAATTTTGCAGCCGCAGCTGGTCCTGTTGTCGTCGCTGCCAATAGTTTTGCTCAAAGCGCCAACGCTGCTGACGTCTTTGCTGTTGCAGCAGGCGTTCACGTTGTTCAAAGAAACGCTGTTGCTGTTGCCAGCGATCGCGGTATTGCGAGGCGCGCTGTTGCGACGCTAGCTGCTGGCGGCGCTGCCAATCAGAGTTGTCCCGATTGTCGCGGCCGCGCGAGCCGTTGAAGCGGTCCGACTGTTGTCTCTGCTGATTCTGTCGTTGCTGTTCCTCGAGCCGGCGCCGCTGGTCGTCAGACTGTCTTTGACGATCACCGTTGTCGCGCCGCTGCGACTGTTGTTGGACGTTATCGTTACGCCGCTGGTTGTCGCGTTGTTGACGCTGCTGCAATTCGGCATTGCGGCGTTGTGAATCAGCCTGGCGTTGCGCCTCAGCCTGACGACGCTGATCGTCGCCACGACGCTGCTCCTGACGCTGTTGTGCTTCTGCCTGCCGCTGATCATTCCCACGACGCTGCTCGTTGCGTTGCTGCTGCTCCTGCGCCTGACGCTGTTGTGCTTCTGCCTGCCGGCGCTGATCATCGCCGCGGCGCTGCTGGTCGTTGCGCTGCTGTTGCTGCTGCTGCTGTTGTTGCGCGCCTGCCTGGCGCTGTTGTTCCTGTTGCTGGCGGCGTTGTTGGTTCTCCGCCCGACGCTGTTCCTGCTGTTGCGGCTGAGGCTGCGCCTGTGCCGGCTGTTGGTCATTTTTTTGTGAGCGCTCTGCCTGCTTACGTTGTTCACGATCGCGGCCACGTCCCTGCGCATTTACTGCGGCTTGCGTGCCAATTGTTGACCCGAGCACTGCCGACGCGATTAATAATTGCCTGATTAAACTCGTTTTCATGAAGCCTCCTAACGAACCCCTTATGGATCGGAAACTGACCCTGCTGATCACAGGGCAACTACCATTCCATCGAATGGAATCTACAAAAATGGCAGTCTTTTGGTTGTGGAAAGGCAAGAGCGCACACCGTATCGTCAGTAGATAGACTGAATAAGGTGTACGTTTTCGAGGGTCGGATACGAACGGGTGCGAGACAACCGGTAGCGCCGTAGTTTGGTGACAGTTACGACTTATTTCTCAGACTCGACTATCTTGAACACAAGTCTTTGCTTGCCGCGCAAAACGCTCAAGTCATAGTTCGCGTTAGTCGATACGAGTTTTGAAGAAGAGGACCAGGCGGAGATCGTTTGGCCGTCAATCGCTTCGATCACATCGCCCGATCGCAACCCGGCCTGGAAGGCTGCGCTCTTTGGCTGAACGTAAACGACCAGCCAACCGTTGGCGGTCCCGGTCAGGAGATTTGAGGCGGGGCGCAGCGGCACGGTTTCGATGCCATGCTCAAGTAAAGGATTAGCGAACCATGCGCGCGGGCCTGCCGGACCAACGAACCTATTCACAGGCAATAGAGGATCGCGAGCTTCGCTGAGCTTGACGACGATTGATTCCACATCCTCAGTGTTGGGGCGAACGATCGAAAAGCGCACCGGCTTACTGCCGGCCTCGGTCAGCAGTAGTGAAAAATCATCATTACTCTTTACGTCGTTATCGTTGACGCTAACGATCACGTCACCGGCGCGCAGCGCGGCAATAGCAGCCGGACTGCCGGGGGCAATGGAGTTCAAGAGAATACCGCGCTGTTTCTGGAGCAGAGACATCGCCCGCGGCATCTCCCATCCTTTCTCCAGAATCTTTTCCAGTGAAGCGAACGCCACTGGTTCACCAGTAACACCGAGCCACGGTCGCGGCACACTTGTCTGTCGCGCCAGTACACGTCCGGCTGCGGCGCGAATGACGCTGGGAGACAAAATGTTGGCTTCACCGCCCTCGATGCTTTCAACGATGCCCACCGTCTGGCCCGCGTCATTGATCGCGATTCCGCCAACGTTAGAGGGCGTCAGCTTCAGCGACTTGATTCTGATACGGTTGATTTCGCCGGATGCTCCCCGCACCACTTTGACAACTTCGCCATCGGTTTCACCGATGCGCACATAAATCGAATCGCTGGTCGAAGCCTTTGCCTCTCGCACCGGCTCCGGAGAAAACAGACGCAGCCGCTGGCCTACAACCACTGCCAACTCACCGGTGTCCGGTCGCGCGCGCGCATCTTTCTCAGCGAGGTGAAGCAGCGACAAGCCGGTCAGGCCATCAAGTCCTACATACTGAACTTCATGCCGCTTTCCGTCCCGTTCGATTATCGTAATATCCGGTCGAGCAAAAATACCGGCCGGCAACGTTTCCGCCCCGCGCAGTGGGAATGCCATCGGCGATTGAGGCGCTACAAACGCCGCACGTGACCCCGGAGCATTGGGGGCCAACTGCAACGTAGCTTCGATTTCGACCTCAGCTTCGGGCAACCAGGCCGCGATAGTCTCGCCGTCATCCAGACTAAGTCCGGCGATAATGTTCGTGTGCACCTGGCCAGTCATGGCAAAGGCCTGGTCCATCGCCTCAACCGCACCCACTCCTTCGTCGGACCGCATCAAGAGGCGCAACATCTTGAGTCCATTGATACGGTGAACGACGGTGATAACCTGGGGAGCCGCAGCCTGGCGCTCAACAACAACGGGACCCGGGTTCGGTCGCTTTTTGGTTGTGGTGGTTTGCGCGGCCACCCATGCAGAACAGCAACAAAGCACGGCTGCCAACAAGAGCAGCGATGATGATCGTCTTTTGAAATTCAGTATTGCCAAGCGGGAACACCCGAGCCTTTTCTATTTCGCGAGAGTCTTCAAAATTACCAAACGCCTTTCGTAGTTGAGACGGTGGGCATGAACGACTGCGTTGCGACCAATCGCTGCGAACCAAAACTCACCCTTGGCAGCGAAATTGTGCGTGTCTCGCCTCGCCCATCGTCAATCGAAATCTGCAGGGCGCGCGGATCGAGGGGCACACGCACGACTGGCCCGGAGTAGTCTGTTTCGCTCACAACTATAGAGGCCGGAGTGAGGCCAAACTCGCGAGTTACGGTCCCCGGCCCGCGCCGGCCGAGTGCTGGATCAACTCTCTGCCCTCGATTATTTTGCCCGGCCACGTCGCGACTACCAATCACTGCCACAGTATGCTTAGGCCCTGCGGTTGTACCCACGCCTCCTGTATTCCCAACCTCGTGATCAGATGTAGTTGCAATGCTGACCCCACCTAGGGTCGCTCCCGGAACCATCACTGTGGCAGCCGGTGCGACTGTCGTATGCGACGGTGTAACTGTCAAACGGTTCTTTACAACGACCCCGACAACAGCTACGAGTAAAACCAACGCCGCTGCCGCCACTGGTCTGCTAATCCGCAAAAAGCTCCGCAGTCCTGCGCCGTTTTGCTCGCGACTCCTTTCTCGGGCGAGACGGGCGCGCAAGCGGAAATCAAAATCCGATGGCGCCACCACCGGCTCCAGAGTCCCGATCAAGCCAAGCAGAGCGCTTTGTTCGGAGGCAAACGCACGACAATCTGAACAGCCACGCAAGTGGACGGCAAGATTGTCTCCTGGTTCATGACCCGCATCGGCCTCTTCAAGCTCCTGACGGATCGTCTTGCATTTATTGGTAATCATAGTCTTTATCCTGAACGCTAATGAATTTCTACAAATAGGCCCTCATCTTGTCGCGCAGGAAACCACGCGCGCGACTGATTCGCGATTTCACGGTGCCTTCGCTGGTCCCCAAAATGTGCGAAATCTCGTCATAAGACTTGCCTTCAACATCTCTCAGAATCAAGGGAGCGCGGTACTTGTCCGGGAGCGTTCCAATCGCCCGCTGTACCGCCGCGCGTCGCTCGGTATCAATCAGCACCACATCCTGCAGCGGTTGGCCGTCACTGGGCTGGAACTCGCGTGGCTCACCGCCATCACTCGATTGAAAGAAACCGGTGAGCGAAACAAGTTTCCGCCGCTTGCGTTTTCGCAGTTCGCTGATCGCGAGATTGGTTGCGATGCGATAGATGTAGGTGGAAAACGCATAGTTTGTCTGGTAACGATCCGCGGCGCGATAGACGCGGACAAAAGTTTCCTGCGCCAGGTCGACCGCGCCATCGTAGTCGCTGGTCATGCGATAGATGTAGCTGGTTATAGGATTTCGATAGCGGGCCACCAGCTCTGTGAAGGCATCTTCATTCCCGGCACGTATCGCCTCGAGCAAAGCGTGATCAGAGGCCGAGCCCACGGCGACGTCCGGCGTCAATGCGACGGCGCCCAGACTCAGGTCGTCTATAGAACTCAGCGTGTCCATTAGGGCAGGTAGGCTCTCACACGCGCTCAATTCTTAACTTCCTTCTTGCTAAAATCCTCCGGCTTCTCAGCCTGGCTGATCGGCTCAGAGCTCTCATTCCCGGTGTCCGTGCGAGCCAGGGAAACAATTATACGCTCGACAGCCCAGCCACCTGTAGAGGTACACGCACCAGGAGGAACTCGGTTCCGAAAGCAAACAGGTAAATTGTTAAGGGTTTGTCCGGGTCGCGGCACACTGACAGTACCGGGTCGCCGAGCTTAGCACGCTGGAAGCGTGCGGCCCCAGGGCGTCAGGGATTTGAATTGGCCTGGGCTTCCGGATTTTGAAAGATCGTGTCATCCAGCTTGATGCCGTAGGTGACTGAAGAAACGTGAGTCTCCTGCAACTGCCGGCCATCTGCGAGGAGAACTGAACGGTAAGGAAGCAGAGTACCCTGGACCAGACGGTAGTCGTGAAACCTTCGCGTGTATTTGACCGGTGGAGATCCAGGCTCGGGCGCCTCTTCGTATTCCAGCCAAAGAACATGAAGCGTTTTGGCGCTCACGTAATAGCGAGTCACTCGCTTCTCTTTATCAGTCAAATCCGCTACGTACAGATCGATGCCTTTCTGCTTCAGCTTGTCCACATAAGTAACCGTCGAACCGTTTTCCTGGTACCGCAGCAAAGAGTCGATGCTGTGGACTTGTTGTGACAAAAAGCTCGCGGCGGCGTCCTGCCTGGGTGTGAAGTTGGCGCCGTTGATGATTCCCCACAAATGTCCGTTGCCATAAACCAGCGAATACTCCATGGTGGGCATCTTCTGATCGACGCGCACCTTGTCCTTGGTCGCATCCGCGCCCCGCACGAATCGACGTTCGTAGCTCGCCTCTTCTGTACGACCGTCGCCGGAGATTCGCGTTATCTTACCGCGCTCGATGCCGTTGCGCCGGATCTGGTCAAGAACGGCGCGACCACCGCTGTTGCCATAAACATAGATGACTGATTCGGCTACTTGCGGGCCGGTAGGAGTCGCGTTTGGTCCCGTCTTCGCTATGGTATCTTGCGATGTCGGCTTGGCCGCGGCGGCCTTCTCTTTCGCAGTGTTGTCCTGAGCCTTAAGGGGCTGAACATAGCAGATCACAAGCAGGCAAAGAGTAATAAGGAACGAAATGGGTCGAAGCAAGTTTCGATTCTCCTGACGGCGTCGCAGTAAATATTTTTGTGCGGCAAACTGGGGAAAGCAACACATCGAGCGCCGGGATTGTATCATACGCATCGAGAAAACAGTTTTCCCGCAGGCATTTGGCTTTCCGCCGCCGTTTCATTGATGCTTAGCCCTCAGCCCCAGATGCCTTTGCCCTAGCCGCTGGGACACAATTCTCCCTGGACAGTCATCGACATAATTAATATTGACAGAGTAAATGATTGAGATCATTATGCGCACCAGGTTATTCAACGGTCGAGCATGGGGCGGGACAATCGTTGGATATGACATGCATAAGCCGAGCGTCAAAGATCTCTCTCATACTTTTTTCAAGACGCTAAGCACTCATCATCGCTGCATCATATCTTGCTCACTGAAATGAATTCATAAGAGAAAAGCTCCACGTAGTTACTTCGTCGCGGACTACGGAACGGTACAATAAACTAACCCTCTGTCAATGGTGGGAGGGATATAAAGACCAATGGGACAGGGAACATATGGGACCGGGATAAAAGCATCTGAGATTCCGGTGCAACCGGCTATCAATTTTCATATGGGTCTATTCGTGTCGATTCGAATACGCTTGTTGATGCGACGACCCAATAGGCTCAGCAGCCCTTACTTATTAAGGGTCAGTTCAACTTAGCAAACTTGGGAGTTGGGATATGAAACGAGCAACATGTCTTCTTGGTCTATTGCTTATGTGCGCTTGGGGCTCCCTCGCTGCGGTAACCCGAGATCCCGAGCGTTTCGTCATTGTGGTCGAAGAAAAGTATGGATATATCAATCGAAAAGGCGAGATTGTAATAGCGCCTCAATTTGATGCCGCATCGGGTTTCAGCGAAGGAATGGCTGCGGTGAGTTCTGGTGATAAGTGGGGTTACATCGATCTCGAAGGAAAATTTGTTATCCCGATGAAGTTTGAAAATGCCAACACATTTTCCGAGGGATTGGCATCCGTTATGATTGATGACAAGTACGGTTATGTCGACAAGAGCGGTAAGCTCTCGATCTCTTTGGAATATGACAGCGCCGGCGGCTTCCGCGAGGGCTTGGCTGCGGTTGGAGTTAAAGGCCGGATTGGTTTTATCAATCATGCAGGTGCCGAGGTTATTCCGGTTCAATTTGAAGAGGCCGGTTCTTTCTCTGAAGGGCTCGCACCCGTTCAGCAGACCAATCAAAAATGGGGATTCGTCAACAAAGTTGGTGCATTAATAATTCCGGCGCAATATGAAGATGCGTCTCGGTTTGCTGAAGGACTAGCCCCGGTTCGATCGGGATCCAAGTGGGGCTACATCGATCATAGTGGGCACGTTGTTGTTCCAGTTCAGTTTGACGACGCTTCACTTCATCTTGAAGGCCTCGCCACCGTCAAAAGCGATGGTCTTTACGGTTTTATTGACACTGAGGGCAAGATGGTGATCCCCCCACAATTTCACGATGCCCAGTTTTTCTCCGAGGGCCTGGCCGCTGTCGAGCTGAATTCCAAGTGGGGCTTCATTGACAAGAAAGGTAAGTTTGTCCTCGCCCCTCAATTTGACTCAGGTGACTTTTTTCGCAATGGCCTTGTAGATGTCGTAAAAGGGGACGGTGGGGGTTATATCGACCGCACCGGGAGATTCGTGTGGGAGGACCAGAAAAGGAATGCTAAGGTTGCTAACCCACAACGAATGAAGCATGAAGAGTAGCGTCTTAGCGAGCGAATTGGAGGAAGAAATGAAATCAACAACAATCTTTCGGTCCGTTGGTCCATTTGTCGCGAGCAGACGAGGTTTCCGCTGGGCTATCTTATACCAGCCGTTAGCGACCGGGATCTGCGCATTTGTCTTGAACTGCCTGGTCCTTAATAGAGGCATATCTGTGTCTTTATCTTACTCTGCACTGGTATTTCTTCTGGTGTGTTTGATCGGCCTGGTGCTTCGTATCATGAGTTAGCGGCCAACTGCCGGACTCTTAATACAGTTTGGCCAGACTTAGAAGCGAGTATTACCCTTACCGCCGGTCCCAGAACACCTCGCAAGTCAATCTCCGACCAGCCGATCCGAGAGCGTTGTGACTTCCAGCCTTTTTATTAGAGGATTGCGTCTGGTTAGCTTGTGCCTCGTTTGACAAGTTTCGGAGCGCACGATATCGTCGCTGCTTTCCAGCCCCATGAGTGACCATTAATTATCTAATTGTCGCTCTTATTGGAATCTATGCGTTCTTTCGAGGACGCGAAGCACACAAAAGGAGAAGCCTAAGTAATATGAAACGAGTAGGAATTTTGGTCGGCCGTGAGCGCACCTTCCCGGACGCGCTGATCAGCAACATCAACGAACGTGGGAAAGGTGACACGGTGGCCGAGTTCATCAAGGTGGGCGGAATTCGCCATGATGATCCACCGCGCTATGATCTGGTTATTGACCGTATCTCGCACGAGGTGCCCTACTACCGGGCGACCCTGAAGCGTCTGGCGCTCGAAGGCACGATTATCATAAATAATCCCTTCTGGTGGTCAGCCGATGACAAGTTCTTCAACTATTCCCTGGCGGCGAAGCTTGGCGTCGCGGTGCCCCGCACGGTTTTACTGCCGCAAAAGGACTACATGACGGGTATCGTGAGCGAGAGCCTGCGCAACCTCGAGTTTCCGCTGGACTGGCAGGGGATCGTGGATTACGTCGGCATGCCTGCGTTCCTGAAGCCCTTTGACGGCGGTGGTTGGAAGAACGTATCGAAGGTGAATTCACTCGAAGAGCTGTGGGCGGAGTATGAAAAGACCGGCACCCTCTGCATGACATTGCAGGCTTCAGTTGAGTTCGATCAGTTCGTGCGTTGCTACTGCATCGGGCAACAGGAAGTCATGATCATGCCCTACGACCCACGCAAACCATACCTTTCCGGTGAACAGTACATCCACAACCCGGATTACCTCGAACCAAAGCTTTTTGATCGGGTAACGAAAGATGTCCGGACGCTCTGCACTGCGCTGGGTTACGACATTAACACTGTTGAGTTTGCGATTAAGGATGGCATCCCTTATGCGATTGACTTCATGAATCCGGCTCCGGATGCGGAACTGATTTCAGTTGGAGAGTTTTATCATAACTGGGTGACCAACGCCGTAACCGATCTCGTTTTCAAGCGATTGGGCGAAGCGCGGCCCCGCTCGCAATATCGCTGGGATGCATTCTTAAATCCCGCCCCCATCCGCACCGAAGCAGTTGCTTCCGCGGGGGAACAGACTCAACGAACGGTCAAGCCCGTGGCCGAAAACACCAAAGGAAAGGCCAGGGCCGCTGCGGGAAGCACCGCTGAAAATGTCGCTGAAGCCAGTGCGACCGATGCCGGCGCCAAGGCAGACTCGACAGGGAACCGGAGCACCACGCGCAGCAGTCAGCGGGCCAAGTCTGATTCTACAAAAACGCCTGGCGAAAGAAAGACCAGGGGCAAGGGCTCAGCGGGATCGAAAACGATCTCCTGAACTCCGTCAAAGTGAAAAGGAAAAGGGTAGGAGCCTGTCAGGCTTCCACCCTTTTCCTTTTTTCAGAAGTGGTGCTTCCTATTCCGCGGGACGGTGTTTGCGACGATCCGACAGCAGCTTGCTCAAAGAAAATGCACCTATCCATGCGAATAGCGAGCACGAAGCCAATGACCAGCCTAACCCGCTGACTGTCGAGTGGATATAAGGTCCGGTCAAGGCGATCAGAATGCTCGCGTTGGTGACGCGTCCGGCCAGGCGCCGTACTTTTACCGCATTTTGCAACCAATCGATACGACGCAGTTCCGCGGTAAGATATTCTTCATCGTCGTTCAAGCGCGCGTAATAATCTGCCTCGCGTCGCGCGTACGCTGACAGTGCCTTGTCGGGAGCAACCTGCGCGGCATCGCGATAATGAAGAATGACGTGGGCCAGCTTGCCGCTGCGAAGAGCAAGATCGGCTAGATCGATGCGGGCGCGAAAACTTTGCGAATCAAGCACGAGAGCATGCCGCAGCGTTCGTTCCGCACGCTCGACATCGCCGCACTCAACCTGACTTTCTCCTACCAATGACAGCAGGCTGGAATCATCATCAGCCCGCAAGGATGCCAGACGCAGAGCCGCGCGGGCGCGTGACAGTAAACGAGCATCACTCATCGCGCTGGCTTGCGAGCGCAGCAGGCGGCCAAATTCATAAATCAACCTGCCATCGCGTGGCAGCACAATCAGCGCCCGCCGAAAGGCTTCGCGTGACTCTGTCAGACGTCCCCAAACACGTAGTTGATTGGCAAGCTGTCGCAGGGCGCGCGCGCGCTCAAGATCCGCGCCTTGTTGCGATTCGGGTGCCGCAGTTCTATTGGCGAGACGGTTCTTGACATCAGCCATGGCATTATCAAGCACTACCGGCGATGCCAGTCCGAGCATCTGAATCTCATGAGCAAACGATCCTGGTTCGCATAAATAGTCGCGCAACTCTCGCGTACGCGCGTCGATCTTCAGTTCCGGAATCAAGGGGAAAAGCTCGTGCACCATGCGGCGATAACTTTTTCCGCCGGAAGCGAGAACCAGGCTGAGACCTCGACCAACAACCTGAGTACGATATCGATAGCGAACACTGCCGCCGCGCCGTAAAGTGCGCACCGCGTTCGTGTCCACCCGCTCTATGTCGGAAATGCTGAGCTGCTGGCGACGCCCTGAAACAATGTGGAAGAGGAATGGCAATGGGCCACGTCGCGTCAGAGCGCGCCCATCGAAAACAAGGCGATCGGTCAGGGCCAGAGCCGGCATCAGAAACCAGGCCGCAATCAAAGCCAATAATGCCCACACGTCACTTTCCACGCGCAAGAGGAGCACGGAACCGAATGTCAGGATACTCGCAGCAGCCAGATAGGCGCCGGGAGAAACCCTTACGCTGGCAAGAGGTTTGAGCCGACCGGCTTTTTCGCGTTGCTTGACGGCCTCAGCAAGCGCTTTCAGGGCCTCTACTTTTTCGCTATCTTCCATTGCTGGTTCCTGTGCCGGGACATTCAACGGGTAGCTCGAGCGAGAAGTTACCTCGCGATTTTCCCGGTTCAGTGTAGCGTAAGTCAGCAAATTGAACGAGTGTTTGGGTGGCGCAATCACCAATGACTTTCTCGACGGGAAAGCGCGCAAACTCCAGGAAGGCCTGAGTTCGGCGATCATTCAGGGCCTGGGCTATGACAGCAGCCTCGGCACTATCAGGTTTCGCATATCGCACAAGATCCACTGCTCCGCGATCAGGAGAGGTCAGGTAAACTTCAAAGCGGTACACCGCCTTATTCGTCTCTACTACACAACGCCAATGTGCAGGATTTGCCAACGCCGGCATGGCGGCCCGTCGAATAATCTTCTCGGGCTTGTCCGAGAGCGTCAACGATTGTTCCACTGCCAACTCCATTGCCTTGGAGTGCAGGAGCCCCAGCGCCCCCCAATAAGTGAGCAACCCGATAAAAGCAGCGACGGCTATCTTCCGCCCGAATCGCCTGCCCAAATCGATCCGATAACAACCGATAATTGCCAGCAGCGCTAGGAGCCAACCCAAAAGAACAACCAGGGGATGATCCAGTCCCCGGCCGATCGCCGCAACGTAAACAACCAGGACGGTGAGTATCGACGCCAAAAGCCCCCACAGCGACACCTGCGTCTTCGATTTCGAAGTCAGCAGGAAAGCGGCAGCGCCAAACAAAAGCCAAAGCACTGGGTCAACTACAAAGACAAGATCGCCGTAAAACCATTTGTCACTCCAGGGCAACAGCGGGCGAACTCCATAGTTGTTTGTCCAGTCCAGCAACGGATGAGTAGCGCTCGCGAGCAACGAAGCCACCAGGAGTCCTTTGAAACGAAAACGCCTCGACCGGTCCCGACTACGTGAAACAAAGCGATCAATCAGGCAGAACAAAGCAGGAATGGCAAGAGCTAACAGGAGCGTTCCCAGAATGGAATGCGAGACTCCGCGATGATAGTGCAGGACCGTCCAGCGATCGCCGGAGATGGCTGAGATGAAATCCAGATCGGGAGCATTGGCGGCGAGAATGCAAACGGCTGTCGCACCGGGCGAGAGTTTTTCGAGACCGGCCTTTGCCGCGGCCAGCCCAACCAGCGAGTGCGCGAGGTTATCCATGGAAGCATTGACGATGAAAGCATTTCCAATTGCCAATTGCCGATTGCCGATTTAGATCACAGGGCTGTGACCTTGGACTCAACTGCTTAAATTGGCAATTGGCAATCGGCAATTGGAAATGTTTATAAGGACAGGTTGGGTGGCGCTTCAGGTGTCAGTTGTTCGTAGCGAGCGGGGTCAAGCTTCTCGAGTTCCTGCGACGCATCGCGTGCCGCCTGCGATTGTGGCTGCGGGTTCCCTTCCGGATCTTTCGCCTTACGAGCAGCCTCGACAATATTGAATAGCAGATCAGCCGCTTCTTTTTTCTTTCCTTGCTTTTCGTAGGCTTTTGCCAGCCACAGATTCGCGGTTTCCGGAGTCACCACGTTACTGTTGGCCGCCGCCAACTCCCGATACAGCGCAATCGCCTCGTCGAATTTGCTATCGGCTTCCTTTGCATGCGCCAACGCAAATTTTGAAAGAACGGCCACTTCCTTGAGGCTGTTGTTGCCCAACTCGCTCAGTTCGCTCATGCCTTTGTTGCGATCCACATAAAGCAAGCTGGTAGCGATAAAGTAGCGGGCCTCGCTGCGGTAGGGATCGCCATATTTGGCAACCACCTTCTGAAATTCCTCAATTGCTTTCTGGGCACGCTCTTGCTCGCTGCTAAAAGCCGGGGCAGGTGATCCGGGAGTGGGAGAGGATGATACCGGTGCGGCGGCAATTGCAATCGCTCGTCCGAGCGCGGCCCGGGCCTCGTCGGCTTTGCGATTCGTCCACTTGATAACCAGAGCTGTGATCAGCGCAATAACGATAATGGCGGCGATGCCGTATAAAATGGCGCGACCCTTTCCCGCCAAACGGTCACCGAGTCGATCAACCACTCTCATGGTCGTGTCGCGAAACTTATCGTGTTTCAGCTCGCGGGCGCGCTTCTTGTTGTATTTAGCCACTTATTTGATTCCTATTTCTTTTCGCAAGTCCATATAGTGAACTGCGTTCTTTAAGGTGTATGATGAGCAAACACTCACTCTAATGGCGGCCGCGAAAGCTTGTCAAGCAAGTGACTTGGCACCACGCGCTCATAAGACAGTGAGGATTTGCCGGTATTTGATGGTCAAAGGTGCGGGCGAATTCACATGCAAACTTGTTGGGAACAATCGATCAGAACACGGTGTCTAAAGAGCGGACTGTCCCGGAAATGCGCTCCGGGAGAAGGACGTGGCCCAATGCCTCTTGAGCGCCGCTCGAGCTTCTCGCCCGGAGGGAATGATCAGTGAGCTACGGAGAGCCGATAGCCCTCCGCGGGCAATTGGATTTGGATCAGGCTGCATTGTCGGCCTCGGCCGAATCGCGCCCAGGCGCTGAGACTCAGTTCATTGAAAGATTGAAGCGAGGAGATGCAGCTGCCTTCGAACTTCTGGTAGCGGAAAGATCAGGAGAAATTTACGGCCTGCTTTACCGGTTGACGGAAAACCCCGAAGAGGCCCGTGACTTGACCCAGGAGACTTTCCTGCGCGCTTTTCAAAACATCGCCCATTTTCGCGGCGACGCTGACTTGCGCACCTGGATCTATCGCATTGCCATTAATCAAGCGCGCAATCGCTGGCGCTGGTGGCGGCGAAGACGGCGCGACGCCACGGTATCGCTGGATGCCCCAGCAGGGCCTTTGGGCCAACCGCTGACAGCGACATTGAGGGCGGCGCCGGGTGACGATCCCGAAGAACGAACTCTGGCTCACGAACGGGAAAACGCTTTGCGGGCCGCGCTTAAGACCCTGGGACGCGCTTATCGAGAGACCGTAATTCTTCGCGATATTGAAGGCTTTAGTTATGAAGAGATTGCCACGACCCTGGATATTAGTGTGGGGACGGTAAAGTCGAGACTATCGCGCGGCCGAGATGAACTACGCCGCAAGTTAGAAGGATCTTTGTAATTGCGGGTTGCAAATTTCAGATTTCGGATTGGAAGAACGAGGCATCCAGATCAATCCGCATTCTGCGATCAGCAATCACAAATTTCGTGGATGGCTGACCCGCCCCGGCTCACAACAACTCGGTGCCAAATGGGTCGAAGTGAACGGTGGAGTGCGAGGCAGGCAGAACCAGCCAAAGGAGCGAATTTGAAACGTGGCCAGCAACACCCGTTGAGAGAGTCGCTCAGAAAGCGGTTTGGTCAGCACCGAATTCTATCCGCCTTGCTTCCTGTAGTGTAGGGAGCAGCCGGGGTCGGTCAGCCATCCAAGACAATGCCGATGCGCGATGATCTTCTCGAATTGAACTATTCTGAAAGGTCACACCGGAATTCAATCGAGCCAGGTCAAGGGAAGTTGGCAATCGGCAATTGGAATTGAATTTATGTTGTGCGAAGAAACAAAACAGCTGATTTCGAATTACCTGGATGACGTTGTTTCGTTGCCCATGCGGGTGGCGATTGACGAACATTTGGGAGAGTGTCCCGTTTGCCGGGCCCACCTGGCTGAACTTCGTCACCTGAAGCAGAGCCTGAGATCCATGGCTCGTCCGCGGCTACCAATGGATTTGGCGCAGTCCATAAATGAGGCACTGGCTATAGAAGCGGGCGCTCGACGTCTAAATCCACGACTTTCATTTAGCGAGCGTGTTACTCATTGGTTGCGGCCCCGGTTAATGCCATACACCGTGGGCTCTTTCGCTTCGGTGTTGTTGTTTATGACTGTGTTCGCTGCGCTCCGGCCGCACTTCGTGGCGTTGCATGAAGCGGCGCTACAAAGCACTGCCAACAACTCGGTCATCTTTCTGAGCAACCCGGGCTTCGCGCTGGATCTAAATCAACCGGTAAATTCTGAAGATTACGCCGCCAGTCGGGCTCCGTTTGCGGAGCAATCTCCCAGCTTGAATCCAAAAGGCGCTTTAGCAGCGCTGACGCGCTCATATTCTCTTCCTCGTCATCCGCTCGATTATGACGAAGCCGATGACATGGTGGTGGTGGCAGACGTCTTTAGTAATGGCAGTGCGTCTTTGGCCGGAGTAGTTCAGGCGCCACGTGACCGTCGCATGCTTGCTGATTTCGAAAGTGCCTTGCGTCACGATGCGGCGTTTGTGCCGGCCTCTTTCGATCGCCGGCCCGATACCATGCGCGTGGTTTTCAGTGTGCAGAAGGTCGACGTGCGCGAGCGGAATTTTTAATAGTGACAAGGCACTTTTTAGAACCGCCAGCTAATGACGGAGCCCGCAGCGGGAGCGACGGGATCCCACATTCGTCCAGGTCCCTGGAATCCTTTTCTAATGAATCATCGATCGCGAGTTGCAAGTTGGTTCCCGTCACTACCGAGACTGTGTGGAAGCTCCGACTACCGTGTCATGAAGTCAGTACCACCTCGCGCTAGCGGGTGGGTAAGTGACGGGGCAGCTATAACGCCGAGACGATCTGGTTGTGCCCAGCGATCTTGTTGGAAGCAGACCCACCCGCTACCGCGTGGTGGTACTGACTTCATACTGCCGATCCGACGGACCTCACGACCCGCGAGGTGGTGCTGACCTCATTGCCTTCGAAGAGGTGCGAGTTGACTAATGAGGTCAGTACCGGGAGCGGTAGCGACCGGGTTGTTCTCCAGACAAACTCGACCGAGACGTTGACTGAGACCCGGTCGCTACGGCTCCCGGTACTGACTGCGTCATCATCA
Source organism: Acidobacteriota bacterium (assembly GCA_025463135.1). Lineage (GTDB taxonomy): Bacteria > Acidobacteriota > Blastocatellia > Pyrinomonadales > Pyrinomonadaceae > JAOAPY01. Next base: position 372 of record JAOAPY010000042.1, on the reverse strand, counting down.
ATGATGTGGTCTCTGGCGTGCCCTGCCGCGCGCGCCGCACCTAAAAAGCATCAGCCAGTGAGCGCACGGTGAGGTGCTTTCGAAAATCGGCCAGCGTAGCTGCGCCTCTCGCACGAAATTCGACTTCGACTTCCCTTCCCGGGATCAGATCAAAAAAGTTATCCACAAAGAAGCCGGCGTAATTCGGCGCCGATAAGTAAACATTGCGGGCCAGTTTGTCCGAAGACAAGCTGACCCTCAATCCCGCTTGCGTCCGCACCACCTTCGCGCTGATCTCCGGCCGCGGTAACAAGAGATTTTTGAAGGGCTGAAAGAAGTGTTCGTTCCGCGCTACCGGCTTGCCGTCCACCAATAACTCCGCAAAGACAAACA
>JAOAPY010000011.1 GCA_025463135.1 Acidobacteriota bacterium | reverse complement strand
TACCACCTGCGGTAGCGGGTGGGTCTGCTCCCGAACAAGATCGCTGGGCAAACCAGATCCTCTCGGCGTTATTGCTGCTCCAACGACAACCCACCCGCTACCGCAGGTGGTACTGACCTCATTGCCTCGCAGCTGACCCGCCGGGAACCCCGGGTTTGCGATGATTGAATGGCATCCAGCGGGCACGCAAGCTCACAGCTTGCGTTAAAAGATCTACCGGAACCGCTGGCCAATCTGTTCTGTACCGAAACTGCCGATACCGTTCAAGCGGAAACTGAAGAGCAACCGATTCTCTTTTCTGAGTCCCACATTAAACGTTGAGTTCTGGGCCGTTACCGCGCAGCAGTCCCAGCTATATCCGAGGGTCACGGTCGAGCTAATCAGCGACGTATTCCCTTTGCCTGGTCGATCCTGAAAATCAAAGAAAAACGACGCACCGCCGTACAAGCCCTTCGCGCGATCGCCGATAAATATCGACGGGCTCCACTGCGAGCCTCGCAACGTGCCGGCCTCTTTGCCGCGCGCGTCCGCGTATTGGGCCAGGTTCGGCACCAACGCAATTGCTCGTGTGTAATAGAAAGTCTGAAAGGCCTGGACCAGCGAACGATTCACGCCAAAGGTTGCCGACATTGCTCGCATGCTGCCACCGTGCGTATCCAGGTCGGTGCGAAAGTCCAGGAACACATCGGCGCGCGGACGATAACGCGCATCAATGTTCAAAGGTGAAAAGCGTCGCGGCACACCGCCGTAGCTGAACCCCGACAATGTGTCGATGGGATAAAACTGATTGCGCTGGCCCGGCTTCAAGGCGCCGCCAAAGAAGCGATCGAAGAAGTATTTCCCTCTCACAGTGATGGTAAGCGCTTCGTAAGGCTGCGTGGCTTTCGATCCCTTTGCTCCGTCCTGCGCAGCTTTCTTTTTGGCGGCGGCGCTCACATTCTCAGTTGAGCGGCGCGTGAAGAAACGGTTCGCCAGGCCAAACTCAATCTCGTTTGTATCGGCAACTGCCTCGACATAGTCGAACCTAATCACGCGATCAAAATCATTGACGCCGACTATGCGCCGGTAAATGAGATAAGGTTCGATCAAGTGGCGAAAGAAAAACGAGCCGTTGTTGCGATGATAATTACGCGCGAGTGACGGTGGCCGCAGATCGACTTCAAACTCGCCGTAACTCCGCATCAGGTTGCGGTTCGTTACCATCTGCAACGTGGGATCGACAGAATCGGAATAAAACGTAACCCGTCCCGCCGCACTGCCGGTCAGGTTCCAGCCGGAAAAACTAAACGGCACCTCGACGCGTGGATGAAAATCAAGGCGTTGGACCATTGAAGGCGAGATCATCGGGTCGCGGCCAACGTCTCTGCGAAACGCAATCAAATCGTCAGTGGTCTCTTTGCGGCTGACTCCCTCGGCGCCGCCTTCAAAAGAAAAATAAACGGGAAGTTTTTTGAAAAAGCTGAGCGGCGAAGGCCGCTTGTCGATAGTGACGCTGGGCATCTCGCGGATACGGATGCGCGTGTTCGGTAATGAAGTAACCTGGGCGCGGGCCAGAAAGTTGAAGCTGTAATCTTTATGATCTTTGTTTACAAAAACCTGCGACCGTTCTTCAGGAGAAATCGCCTGCTGAATCGAGTCCGAGAAAACCTGTCGATACGCCAGGTTCGAGGTGACATTCACATCCGCCGCCGCCGTAAAGCCGTTGGGGAAATAATGAACACCCTCAACATAGAAACTGGAGCCGCCCTGATCGGGATGGGCCGCGTCAGCATGCGGACCCAGGATGCGGTCCTTTACATAAAAGAATCCCGCGTTGAAAAACGACCGAGAGTTCGCCCGCGTTCTCAGATCCGTGCCAAAGCCCAGTCCACGCTGGGTGTAAACATCGCCACGAAACGTAATGTCGGCCGAGCGCCCCAACGTCAAATAATAACCTTCGGAAACGCGAAAGCCCTTGGCGCCCGAACCGCCAAAAGTCGGAGTCAGGAAACCTGAGGCGCGGTCGCGATGCTTGATCGAGATCGAAGCGTATGGCAGGTAGATAACGGGAAGGCCTTTGATGCGAAAGCTCGTCGACACCAGGCGCGCGCGATCGCCGGTTTTGATCTTCACGCGCTTGGCGTGAAAGCTCCACTTGGGAACGTTTTCATCACAGGCGGTGATCTGCGCATTCTCAGCAATGATGGTGTCGAGACTGACTCGTTCAACGCGGTCAGCCGTGAAGTAAAGCCGCGTGCCATCCTGCGTCTGGTTGGTGAATCCGGTAGAGTTGATAAAAAAGCCGGTCTTGGTTTTATAGTTCCACTCGGCGCGCGATCCGGTGATGCGTTGCTGTTCGCCCTGATCGAAAACCACGTTGCCTTCGGCTACGACTCTGTTGGTCGCTTCATAGACGGTCACCTTGTCGGCTTGCAACCGATAGGTGCCGATGCGCGCATCGACATTGCCTTCGTGCACGACGATGCGCTCGCCTTTCTCTTTTCCAATCTCAGTGGATTTTTGCGCATCAACCGTGAGGCGGTCGGTGACCTGTGGGGCCTCACCTTTCTTCGCTGGTGTGCGCGCCGGGATCGGCTGATCCTGCGTCAGCGGATTCACGTTCGGCGTGTCCGTCATGGGATTGGTGACTTTGCGATCGACGGGATTTGTATTTTGAGGAAAACCGTCAATCGTCGCAAGGCAGATCACGACGCTCGCAAACGCGATCAAAATTAAGGGACGGGTATGGCAGAGGCGAGAAGCAACGCGCAAAAACGAACGAACCTCCAGGATCGATCGGCGGGCGTAAGTCGGCGAAAAGCGATAATCGACAACGAGGCGCGCCTTGTTTCTCAAAACACGCGCCGATGCTAACACGAAGCGGCAAAAAGAACGTAGCGGATGTTCGACAAACTTCAGTTTGTCGATGACTGTACTACAGGCCTGCCGGCCTGTAGGTGCTTACGTGCACAGGCTGGCAGCTTGTGCTACACAACGACAAACTGAAGTTTGTCGGACTCTGCTATTATTCGCGGCGTGCCCGGCCTGCTTCAAAATCGTCATGTGATCGCCGTCATCATTTTTCTGCTCGCCTTTTTGATCTTCAAATCATCGCGCCTGCATCCGATCAATGATTCAAAGTATTCGATGATGGTGAGCCAATGCCTGCTCGACCATCACAGTTTCCGGTTGGACCACTACGCGGTACCTCGTCTGCCGCCGCTTGCACGCGGAGACTACGTGCAAAATGGCGATATCTATCAAATCGAGCAGGTGGGTCCGCACCTTTATTATTTCTTTCCGCCCGGTTCATCGGTCCTCTCCACGCCCTTCGTGCTGTTGGCCAACGCTTTCGGAATATCGACGGTAAAGCCGGACAACTCATTCAATCTTGCGGGTGAGACAAAAATTGAATCGCTGCTGGCGGCCTTTCTGATGGCTGTATTGACGGCGATCTTTTTTTATCTGGCCCAGCTACTGCTGCCGCTTCGTTACAGTCTGCTGGTAACTTTGGGTGGAGCTTTGGGAACACAGATCTGGAGCACGGCGTCGCGCGCCATGTTCACGGATACCTGGGCGGTACTGCTGCTGAGCCTGGTGATCTTTTCCCTGCTGGCGCATGAAGCAAAAAAGAGTCGATTGCGTCCGGTGCTGCTCGCCAGTCTGCTCGCCTGGGCTTATCTTGTTTATCCCAGCTATGCGGTGCATGTGTTGGCCATCAGTTTCTATCTGCTGTTCGTCCTTAACAGGCGACAAGTAATTGCGTATGTGGTGACCGGTTTTGCTTGGGCCGCGGGGCTGGTGATCTATTCCCGGCATAACTTTGGACAGCTGCTGCCAAACTATTTCCGTCCGGGTCGCTTGTTGTTTGGAAAGTTCTGGACCGCCTTGCCGGGGAATCTGATAAGTCCTTCGCGCGGTCTGTTGATATTCGTGCCGGCAGTGATCTTCGTTCTTTATCTGCTCCTAAGATTTCGCCGGCAGTTGCCGCACCCCCGTTTGGTAGTGCTGGCGATGGCGGCGATGGTTTCACAGCTAATCGTGATCTCCGGTTTCGATCACTGGTGGGGTGGCCACAGTTATGGACCAAGGCTGATGACTGCGTTTGTGCCGTGGTTGGTGCTGCTGTCGATACTCGGATTAAGCGCGCTGCTCGAGACTCGAGCGGGCGCGCCGGCCATCGGGCGTTTTGAATTGGTGATGACCCAGGCTGTTGGCCTGGTGTTACTTTGTGCCGGTATCTTTATCCATGCTCGTGGTGCGATTTCGCCGGCGACCTCTATCTGGAATTCTCTGCCGGAAAATGTTGATTTGAAACCCGAACGAATCTGGGACTGGCGCCAACCACAATTCCTGGCCGGGCTCATTCCCCCGCCCTTCCCACCCAATGTGCCGCTCCTCGAAAAGGAGATTAACTTCACTACTCGTGACGCGGACCAGTATCTTTGGTATGGCTGGAGCATCGCGGAGCCGGAAAGTCGTTGGACCAACGCGACGCATGCAACCATGATCTTTTCTTTGAATGAGATCAGGCCGTTGACTCTGAAGATAAGGATGGCGCCATTTTTGGCGCCGGGGAAACTGGACGAGCAGCGAGTGACGTTCAAACTCAATGAACAAACCTTAACGACTGTGACGTTGAAGAATTCTGAGTTGTCGGATTATGTTCTTTCACTACCAGCAAACAGTTTGCGCGCGAAAAACATTCTGGACTTCCAGGTTCTGGGCGCCGCCACCCCGGCATCATTAGGTGTAGGCCCGGACCAAAGACAACTGGGGCTTCGTGTGGCGACGGTGGCGGTGGAATAGTCAACGGACGCTGTGGTCAGACAGAGTCTCTATACCAATGACCGAACACCCATCCGAAATCGAGCATCTGCGCGCCGAGCTTGAAGAGTGTAAGCGCGAACTGGAGCGTTATCGCATGTGGGCGCCCCCCGGCGATGTCCTGTCGCCGATACCTGCTCGCGATCAGGTCCTGCGACGAGAGAAAGAAATCTACACTGTGCCGCATGAAATGCCCGGCCTCGACCTCAACGAGGAAGGTCAACTGCAGCTGTTCGATCAACTGCGCGAGTTTTACAACGAGCAGCCTTTCAACGCCCGGAAGACCGCCGATCGTCGCTATTGGTTTGAGAACCCCGCCTATTCTTACGCAGACGCGATCCTGCTTTACTGCATGATTCGACACCTGCGCCCGCGCCGAATCATCGAGGTCGGCTCCGGTTATTCTTCGGCCGCGATTCTGGATACGAACGAACTCTTTTTTGGGAATTCCATCGACTGCACCTTCATCGAGCCCCAACCGCAACTGCTGCGTTTGCTGCTAAGGGATGGGGACGCAGAAAAAATCACCTTGCTGGAAAGGCCGCTGCAGGAAGTCGCCTCCGACGTATTTGCGCAGCTGCAGGCGAACGACATTCTCTTCATCGATTCAAGCCACGTGGCAAAAATAGACAGCGACGTCAATCACATCTTCTTTCGCATTCTGCCGTTGCTGGCCGGCGGGGTCTTCATACACTTCCACGACATCTTTTATCCGTTTGAGTATCCACTCGAGTGGGTTTACGAAGGACGGGCCTGGAACGAAACTTATTTATTGAGGGCCTTCCTGCAATACAACGATCGGTTTCAGATTCAATTGTTTAATACCTTCATCGATTGGTTTCATAAAGAAAAGTATTTTCGCGAGATGCCCCTGGTACAGAAGAATACCGGCGGCAGTATCTGGCTAAAAAAGAAATGACCGATTTGCGTCCGACAAACTTCAGTTTGTCGCTAGTGTCCTGTCTCTAAAGTTCGCGCAATAAATGAGACCAACAGGCTGCCGGCCTGTAGAGCCGCGATCTATGGGCCGGCAGTCTGTGGTAAATAGATCGACAATCTGAAGATTGTCGGACAGTTTTGGATGACCCACGACACTTCACACTTTCGTTTAATGATCGTCGCCGGTGAGCCCTCCGGCGACGCGCACGCTGCCTCACTTGTGCATGCCTTACACGAGGTAGCGCCCACCACGCAGATCGAATTTTTTGGAGCTACTGGTCCAGCGATGCGCTCAGCAGGAGTTGAGACGATCGTAAACTCAGATGAGCTCGCTATCATGGGCATCGTCGAGGTCGGTCGCGTCTTTCCCAAATTCCTGCGCGCCTTCAAGCGGCTAAAAAACGCGGCCATTGAAAAAAAGCCCGACGCTGTTGTCCTGGTTGACTGGCCTGAGTTCAACCTGCGGCTTGCCAGGGCTCTGCACCGGCGGGGTCTGCGGGTCATCTATTACATAAGTCCGCAGGTCTGGGCCTGGCGTTCCTATCGCGTCGCTCAGATCCGGCGCGACGTTGATCTATTGCTTTCCATCATGCCCTTTGAAGTTGATTGGTTTGCTGAACGCGGGATGCAGCAGATCGAATACGTGGGCCATCCTCTGGCGGGAGAGGTTCGCGCGCGTTACAGCCGCACAGAGTTCTGTACGGCGAACGATTTGGACCCTGCGCGCCCAATCATCGCTCTCTTGCCCGGCAGCCGCCATAAAGAATTGCTGCGCATTCTGCCTCCCATGCTTGATGCCTCAGCTGTGATCGCGACAGCGCAACCAGAAGTGCAGTTCGTGATGGTAGTCGCACCAAGCCGCTCACTTGCGGAAGCAAAACAGATCGTTGCCGCTGCACATAAAGAATTGCCCACACTGCGAGTCATCCATCACGAAACACGCGAAGCGCTGGCCGCAGCAGACGCGGCAGCCATAGCCAGCGGCACGGCAACTCTGGAAGCCGCGATCCTCGGCACGCCAATGGTAATTGTTTACAAGGAATCACCAGTCAACTGGCACACGCTCGGTCGTTTGATCACCGCCGATCACTTTGGATTGGTTAATCTCGTTGCGGGCAAGCGGGTCGTGACTGAGCTGATGCAGAACGATCTGAATGGCGAGAAATTAGGGGCGGAGCTGTTGGCGCTGCTGAAACCAGAACAAAACCAGGCAATGAAGATAAAATTACACGAGGTCGCAGCGCGTCTCGGTGATGGCGGCGCCTCACGGCGCGCCGCGGAAGTCGTTTTGAAGAGACTTGACGAATGGCAGTAGTTGCTGACCTTTGTGTCCGCCCCTACTTGTCCCGCACGAGCTTCCGTTCCAACTCCTTCACACGTTCGCGCAGCTCCTTCAATTCGTCGCGCAAATGCGGCAAGCGGCCGAGATGGGCATGAAGACGCTTGTATTCATCGAGGGGCTGAATAGGAATGCCCCACCAGACACCGGGCCGCACGATCTTGCCCGGCAGTACTCCCGCTTTTGAACCAATCACGGCGCCGCTTAGCACGCGAATGTGGTCGCCAAAGCCCACCTGGCCGCCGATGACGCAGTCATCTTCGATAATTACGCTGCCCGAAATTCCGGTTTGCGCGGCAATCACCACGCGTTCGCCGATGTCGCAATTGTGGCCCACGTGGACCAGGTTATCCAGCTTGGTGCCGCGCCCGATCCGCGTGCGGCCCAGCGCGCCGCGATCCACACAAGTATACGCACCCAGCTCCACATCATCTTCGATTACAGCGGTGCCGATTTGCGGAAATTTGTGATAGCCCATATCGCCGCGCACATAGCCAAAACCATCCGCTCCAATGCAAACACCTGCATGCAGAATCACTCGATCACCGATCGTGACGCCGTCATAGAGCACCACGTTTGGATGCAATACGCAGGCGCGACCGACCGTGACGTTGGCGCCGACGACCACGCCGGCCTCGATGCGCGTTTCCGCGCCCACGCGAGCGTAATCCTCGATGACGACGTGTGGGCCAAGCCAGGCGCTCTCGTCAACCGCCGCGCTTTCAGCTATCACGGCAGTAGGATGAATGGACGGAGAGCATTTCTTAGCGGGGTGAAGCAGTTCGGCAATTAAGGCAAAGGCGAGTTTCGGGCGCTTGACTTCAATGCGACAAGGCGCTTTCACGCCGGCGCCCGTGGGGACGATTACACAGGATGCTCTGCTCGAGTTTGCGGCCGCAAAGAACTTCTCGTCTTCGACGTAGGCGATATCACCGGCGCCGGCGGCGTCGAGGCTGGCGACTCGTTGAATCAAGGCACTGCCATCGCCGATGACACTGCCGCCCACATGAGCGGCGAGTTCAGAGACAGCAAGCTGATTGGAGTGGTTCATCGAATATCAAACGACCCATTTTGGGTAGCGTAAACAAGTGGTTCCCGCAGAGGCGTAAACACGCAAAGAAGAACCGAGCATTCAATCGCTCTTGATAATAGGCGCCTGGTGCATCCTTAGGTATCTGGTCACAGGATTGCATTCTTTGCGCGCTTTGCACCTTTGCGGGAAACTTGCACTCTTACTTTTCAAAGGCGAGGGTTTCTGCCTCCAGCCCACCGTCTTTTCTCCTCGCACTCCTCGTGAAACCGCGCTTGGACTCGCGGATGAAGTTTACCAGATGAGTGACATTGTCATCGGGAATCTGTTCGAGATGGTTGAGCGCCGTTTCTAATGAAAGGTCTGACCTGAACAGCAGCCGATAAGCCTCCTTCAGAGCCTGCCGTGTCTCGGTTGAAAAACCCGCGCGCCGCAAACCCACGGAATTCACTCCGCGCACACGCGCTGGATTCCCGTCGGTGATGAAGAAAGGCAACACGTCCTGTACGATTTTTGACTTACCACCAATCATCGCACAGCGTCCGAACCGCACGAATTGATGTGCACCAACGTTATTGGAAAGGAACACGCGGTCTTCAATGATAATGTGACCCGCCAGGGCCACATCATTAGCAAAAATGTTGTCGTCGCAGATCGTGCAGTTGTGTGCGATGTGCACGCCGACCATTAGAAAATTGCGCGAACCGATGCGCGTAATTTCGCCTTCGCCATTGGCGCGGTGCAACGTGCAGAACTCGCGAATTAAATTATCGTCACCGATGATCAAACTGCTCGTCTGGCCCTTGAACTTTACATCCTGGGGCTCGCCGCCGAGCACGGTATGCTCAAACACACGATTGCGCGCGCCGAGTGAGGTAAATCGTTTGATAACCGCATGCGCACCGATTATGCATCCGGCGCCAATCACAACTTCGTCTTCGATCACCGCATATGGACCAACCTGCACCTGGGGTCCGATCGCCGCCTGCGAACCGATGATCGCCGTCGGATGAACTGTCGCTGTGGAATGGATGGTCATGAAAGCAGCAGGCGGCGGGATATTACATGCGCGCGTGTTTGTGAAGCAACTGAGGAAAGTTCTAAGAATTGTCCTGGGCCGATTGAGTCGGTGTCGAGACTCTGATACCAACGGCTTCAGCCGCGTGGTACTTCAGCTTCTGTCCAGGCAGGGTTGCTAAATACAGAACTACAAATCCTTTTCCGCGTGCGTCAACTCGCGAGTGACGCGTCCTCTGGCTAACTGCAATAGTTCATCGGTGCTGAGCTTGTCCAAGGTGCCGCGGTCCAGGCGTTGGGTTCTCCAAACGCGCGCCGTGCCATCGTCACTGCCGGTAACCACGAACTGACCATCAGCACTGTAGGCCACGCAAATTACCAGCCCTGAATGCCCGCTCAAGATCATTGGTTGGCTGCGCTCCTCCGGTTTCTGCGCCGCACGCAGGACAGCATCAAACTGTTGCCATTCCCATAATCTTGCCAGCCGATCGTAACTGGCAGTGGCAACGAAATTGCCGTCAGGACTAAATGCGACGCCCCTGATGCGATTCGTGCCCAGGTTAAACTTGACTTTGGGAACATCGGGTTTCTTCAGATCCCAAACAATGGCTGTTGAGTCATCACTGCCCGTCACCGCGTAAGCTCCATCATTGCTGAACGCGGCATCATAAACTCCCGAAGTATGCCCGCTCAGCTTAAGCTTGACCTGATTATTCTTCTCGTCCCGCCATTGCCACACCAATACCTTCCTGGTCTTGGACGCCACAATAATGTAATTACCATCGGGATCGGGACTGAATGCTGCCTTGTAAATAAAGATCCGGCCGGGTGTGGCTGATGCCGCAGGGACTCCAGGTGTCGCTGCTGAACTTGGAGTGGGACTGGGTTCCGGCGTCGCTGGCACGGTCGAGGGTTGCGTCGCGGATGCGTTGCCGGCCAATGCCAGGGCGATGTCCAGTTGTGCTTTCTCCTCCGGCGCATCGCCTTTCCACGTCCACACGTGGACTTTTCCTTCCCCACCCGCGGTCAGGATGTATTCGCCATTGGGACTAAAGGCCGCCGTAGAGATCTCGCCGCCCTCTGAAAGTTTTTGAATAATCTTCGGCGCTCCTGCTTGCCATCCGTCCCAGACGCGCGCGGTGTTGTCCTGGCTGGTGGTTAATACGTACCTTCCATCCGGGCTGAAAGCGGCGCTGTTGACATGGTTTCCATGACCCGCCAGTACGCTCAAGATGTTATGCGTCTTTGTTTCCCAAACGCGGGCGGCTCCATCCCAACTCGCAGTTACGACGTGTTTTCCGTCGGGACTAAAAGCGACACTTGCGACTCGACCCTCGGTTTTTGCATCGAGCACAGCGTTGAGTTGTGAGGCAATCAACGCGGCCTTCAAAGCTTCGATCGATTTTTTTGTGCGCCTGGTATTAACAGCTTCGATGGCCAGCAACAGACTGAGTTCCGGATCGGTGTCGAGTTGCGCTTTGGAAGAGGCGGCCAGTTCACCTGAGCGCGCAGTGAAATTGGCGTAGTACACTTTTCCCGCCAGAACAATCATCGAGAGCAGCATCAACAGCAGCCCGGCAGCGATGAGCCGCAGCCGACGGGTCCGTTTACGTTGATGCGCCAGTTGTTCGGCACTACTGGCCCGCTCAAGCGCCAGCTGGTGCTCAGCTTCCAGACGTTTTTGCTCCTGAACGTAGCGAGCCCGCCAGTCAAGTATCGCGTGGGCCAACACGTCGTGAAAGATTTGATAGCGCGCCGGCTGGCCGGGCGCCTGCACCGTTCTCAGAATGCGCATGTCAGGCGCGCTCAGGCGATCCAGGAACGACTGGACTTCGGCTGGCGGCAGTTCGCTCCAGGACGCAAGTGCTCCCGCCTCCTGCGCGATCTTTGTGCCTGACGGCGTCACCAGATAACGCAGTATGTTGGCCCCGGTCGCGCGCTCAAGGTCGGTCAGCCGTGACATCATCGTATCAAGGTGCGTGCGCGCAATATTCTCAGCTCGTCCGAGGGCATCATAGGTTTGCAGACGCAATACGCGAGAGCCGCCGGCGGTCTCTTCATCCCAAAGCCGCGTTAAAACCATTTGCAGGAAGGGTGTTTCAATCGGCACCGTGCCCGCACTTTTCGATTGCTCGACAACCTGGCCCTGACCAACCTGATCCGAGGCTGTTGTTACGGAGGAGAGATCGTCGAGCACAGCGTTTACCAGTGCGTCCTCAATCGTAAACGGTAATTGTCCTGCACCGCTTTCGCTGTTGTATTGCTCGAGCGGTTTAACTATTGCTTCGCGGGCCGAATCACGATCAAGGTGGCCCAGCCTCAACAGGTTGTTAAGCAGCGCCGGCAGGCGGCCCTGAAAACGGTCGAGTTTGCTCAATCCATCTTCGCGCAGCGAAAGGAAAATATTCACCTGGACGCTGCGGCGATTTACCGCACGCGCTAACGAGGACTCGAAAGCGTCCGCCGCGGGCGAAGAAGGATGATAAAGAAAATATTCTTCAAATTGATCGAGTATAAGAAAAAGCGGGAGGCCAAGCGCGCGCTGTGTCTCCGCCAGGAAATCATCCAGCGGCAACGCCTCGGCAACCGGCGCCGTTGTTCCCGCTTGCTTCGCAACCTCGCTTTTGAGGGCCGCGAGAAAGTCTTCACCTTGCCAGCTATTGAAAACGACTACGACGACATCGCGCGGTTCCTGCTTGAGCAGCGGCACCACTCCAGCCAGCAGTACTGAACTTTTGCCGACGCCACTGGCGCCATAAAAGACGGTCAAGGGTGAGGCATAAAGGTTTGAGATGATGATTCCCTGATCGCGTGTGCGCCCAAAGAAGTATTTGCGGTCTGCCTCGGTGTAGGGTTGCAGACCTTTGTAAGGGCAAAAGCTGTGGGCAACAGAGGTCGACATGGTACTCAGCGCCCCACTTATCCGCGCGCGCGCAGTTGTTTGGTAAATTCATTAATTTCTACGTCATAGATATCAACATTGCGTTTGTCCCAAAGCCTCTTTTCCACCGTCGATGGATGGTACTGGATGGCCCACGATTTTTTTGAGTGCAGGTCCGACGCATGCAGGTTATTGAGGATGACACGCAGGTTCCAATCGTTCAGGCCATAGCCCATAAACAGAAAGCGATGAGTCCTGAAATAGGCCATGAACTGTGCCGGCACCGCCGTCTGACCAATCATGCGCGTAAGGAAGTCGATGTAGTCGTCTTCCGTGATCACATAGTTGTCCATGCGGTGCAAAGCCCGGTCGACGGAGCCGTGCATTTTGTAAATAACGGTTGTCTTGCTCAGATCAATTTGCAGCGAGTTGGGCGGAACATACTCAGGTTCAGTGGCTTGATACTGCCACCAGATAACCGATCCCGCGTGGGCGCTGTCCGTGGGATGTACTACCAGATCGAAAGGGCGCTTGGCTTTGAGAAAAGCCTGCTCGGTCAAATCATCGTAGTTCGTGGTGACGATCAATGAATGTTTATCGGCCGGAATATCGTTAGCCAGGTAGTGATGAATTTCGCACGGCTCATAGTCGCGGTCAAAAATGGTTACCAGGCCTTCGCTGAGAGCGTCCCGGTCGACCACCTCTACATAGTAGGACGAAACCTTGGCGAGATCTTTTTCAGTCTTGTCGGGAAACTCACACTGGTCGATGAGATAAGTTGAGAGGTCGGCGCCGCTGGGGAGGAAGTTTGTGGTCTTAATGGCCCATTGCGCGCCAGGCGCCTGGCGCATGCCAAAGTTGACGCCCGCTCCCAGGAACGGAATGACCTCGCCGCCCTTCAACAGACTGGCAATTATTTTGTAAGGTGGTTCTTCTTTCGCAGACATTTCGGTTTCCCTGACGACCAACTTGCACGACAGGCTGCCCGCCTGTCGAGGTCTGGGTGGTAGATGCCCGCGCGGGATCTGCAGGCTGGCAGACTGCCGTACAAGAGCATCACTCGCCCGGCTGGCTTATACGCTTGCGTCAACGTTGCTGTCAATACAAATGGCTTTAAGGCCAACAGCTTAGGACCGCCAGTTGCCGAGAAATTCCGCTTCTACACGTTGGCTAAGCGGCCTTTTTGCCTTGCCTTAGCTGGGCGAGAACACTATCATGGGCAGCGCCGCAGAGGCTGGGCCGTAGATACATCAGCGTGAGCAGCCCTTAATGATTCACGAAGCGTCAAACGTCAGCAGCAGCGTTGGGAGAAGACATCATTGTTCAGTGATCAGTTCCGCCGGGGTGAATCCGAAAAAGGTTTACTAAAAGGAGCGAAGAGCTCCAAACTCGTTTCGGATCTTTCTGACCTCGCCTGGAAGGCGTTTCAGTCCGTTAACACCCGACTCCCCGAGGGCGAAGCTATTCGTCCGCAGTGGGCGCCGGGACCTCTGCTGAAATCTTACGAACGCACGTCTCCACCGCTCGGCTTTCCACGCGAGACCGACAGCCTTTGCCCGCGCTGCGTCAAGGAAGTTCGCGACGCCGTCATCACCGGCGAGGTCACTCTTGAATCATTGATGAACGAACATCCGGGCGAAATCAAAGCCCAGATCGTGGAAGAAAACGGACAGGTAGTCATGAAGAAGACCTGTCCCAAACACGGCGAGTTTGTGGACGTCATGGCCACCGACCCGGCGTTTCTCGAACGCATCGAATCTCTCTTTTTTGGCCGCGATTTTCGCGCCGCCGAAGATTCGCACGTACATCATCACGGCACTTCGAATATCAAGTTCGGTCGTGGCGCTGTCCTGACTGTAGATCTTACCAATCGCTGCAACATGATGTGCAATCCGTGCTTCATGGATGCGAACCAGGTTGGTTATGTTCATGAACCAACTTATGAAGATACCAAAGCGATCCTGGATCGTGCCGTATCGTTCAAGCCCAAACGCCAAATCATAATTCTCTTTTCCGGCGGCGAGCCTACGCTTTCGCCTTACTACCTTGAAGCAGTCGCTTACGCCAAGAAGGTTGGCTTCTATCGCATCCTGGCGGCGACCAACGGTATCCGCTTTGCCGAAGACATTGAGTTCTGCAAGGCCGCCAAGGCTGCGGGTCAACACGGCGTCTACTTGCAATTCGACGGCGTCAGCGAAGAAAAGAACAAACACCGCGGCGTCGGCAACCTGTTCGATGTTAAGCAACAGGCTATTGAAAACCTGGCTAGCGTCGGCATCAAAGTCACACTGGTGACGACCATCGTCAATACCATCAACAACGACGGCATTGGCGCGATTGTTGAATTTGCCGCACAGAACATCGACAAAGTTCAGACCATCGCTTTCCAGCCCGTTTCATTCACCGGACGGGACGAAGATGTGGCTGACGCTGTGCGCATCAAGCAACGCTATACCCTGGCCGGCATGACGCACGATCTCAAGGATCAACTCGGCGGCCGCTTGCAACCCTTGCGTGACTGGTATCCGCTGTCTTCGTATTCAGCGTTCACGAGCGTAATGGACATGCTGCAAGGCGCGGATGCGCCCTGGGGCTGGTCTTCATGCAATTGCCATCCGAACTGCGGCATCTTTACGCTGATTGTCGTCAACAAGAAAACCGGGCAGTTCACTTCGCTGTTCGACTTTTTCGATTATGAGCAGTTCATGAAAGACGTGGCGGTGATAACCGACTCGGCGCGCGGCAAGAAACTCTCGTACGCACAGCTCGGGATGGCCATCATGCGCAACTTCCACGCTGAGCGCGCGCCGGAAGGATTTCCGATTTCGCAGATCCTCAATCTCTTTAAACCGTCCTCGACAAACTCCAGTTCTGATCGCAACGATCGCATGAAAGCGAAAGCCCCCGATGATCCAAACGACATCTGGCGCGTGCTTTGTGTTGAAGGCATGTGGTTTCAGGACCTCTTCAATTACGATTTCCGCCGCACTGAAATGTGCGTGATTCCCTACGGCACGCAGGAAGGCGAGATCAGCTTCTGCGCCTATAACACGGGTGTTGGCTGGCGCCAGATTATCGAGAACATGCACAAGACCGCGAACCTCGCCGAGTGGTACCAGGAGAACGAACGACACGCGGTTTATTCCGCCGGTCACAACGTTCCCGGAATCTCAAAGAAGCACTCGCTGAGCCTGCCCATCATCCAGGCCGTACTCGCCGAGGACGCAGATGAAAAACCCGTGGTCGTTTCGCCGTACTTAGTCGATGAGCACGAGCAAGAGACGATTGCAGTTTGAGACGCGACTTTCGCAGCAATACCTCTTAGTAGTAAACCTCTCAGATGCTGAAGAGGCTGTATGCTTGGCAGAATGTCTGACAACGCGTCAGCTCGAGAGACTCGGCATCTTTTCGCGAACAATACTTTGTAGACTAATAGGGACCTGGAGACGGTGCCCAAGTCCATGGTCTTAGTACTCACTACTTCTTGATGACGGCCCCCACTTCCGAGTCTTTCCAAGCGACCCGAACACAAGACCGAGGGTGGGAGGAATGCACTTGCATCTTCCTTTTACCCGGGGAGCGATTTTGTTAACTGCTCCCACCGAAGCTACGGCAATTTGCCGCAGTCGAAGAACGCGCTAGAGACTCAAAATGTAAGAAGGAGATTTCATAATGATGGCAATACCAAGAGTAAGAGTCTGGAAACTGATCGCAATCCTCTTGTCAACCAGTTTCCTACTGACCGCTCAAACATCAGAGGCGCCGAAGCCCAATGGCGAGAAGTATCTCTTGAAAGAGGGCACGGAGGTGAACTTAAAGTTTTCTGAGGCTTTGAGTTCCAAGACGGCCGCAGAGGATGACCGGGTAAATTTTGAACTGGTAGATGACCTGAAAGTCGGCGATGTGGTAGTGGCCCGGGCCGGAACAAAAGCCGTAGGTTCCGTCACGCATGCGAAAAAATCCGGCATGATGGGCAAAGGAGGCGAATTGAATATTCGCCTGGAGTACTTAAAGGTTGGCGATACTCGGGTGCGCTTGCGTGCCAACAAAGGCAAGGAAGGTGAAGACAAAGTCGGGGCTACGGTTGCCCTCACTATCCTGTTTGGCCCGCTCGGTTTGCTAAAGCACGGCAAGAACGTGGAAGTCAAAGCCGGAGCTCTTTTAAAGTCTTTCGTGGACGAGGACATTCGACTGCCAGCTGTCGAGAAGTAATTCGGACAGCCGTATCAATTGGTTCGTTGTCGGGTGCTATTCCGCGGTACCCCTCTCTGAGGGATTGCGCCGCGGATATCGAAGGTGTTCGGAAGTTTGCAGCTCCAGCAGAAGGTCTCGGTACGCTGGGAGATCGGCGCTGCCCTTCCACCAAAAGCTGCACAAGCACTTCACTCAGATTTTCCCTGGGTAACCGCGTGGCGCTCTAACTCCAACCATCAATTCGTGGCAGTGCGACTGCCACGCATTTTTTGTTTCGTGAACGGTTGGCGGTGTCTCAGTTTCGCGGCATTGCACTTGCGCTTCCCCTGCTCGTCAGCAATCAAGTACTGAGGAGCCGGATCGCATGAAACTGTTATTCTCCCCGCTTTTCCTACTACTCTTATCGTCAACCGCGTCATTTGCTCAGGTTGAGTCTTCACCACCTCCAGCAGTAAAAAGCATCCAGCAGTCGCAAGACCACGCCGCGCCGCTTACCAATCAGGACCTCGTGGAACTGCTGCAAGCCAGGATGACGCCGGACGAAATGATCGCAAAGATCAAATCTTCGCCGGCCAACTTCGATATCTCTGAGCCCGCTCTTCGCGCGCTCAGGGATGCAGGTCTTCCGGACGCAGTGATAGCGGCGATGATGCGGCTTGAGAAATCCGGATCGATCAGCACCGTGGCGAATTCGGCGCCACCACCAGATAGGCTGGAATTAGAAAGACAGCAGCCGGAACAAATCGTCGTTCCGGCTGGAACGCAACTGGATGTTGAAGCGGCTTACACCGTCGACTCGCTTCATGTGAAGGCGGGTGACCTTATCAGCTTTCGAGTTCTGGTGCCGATCATGATCGACGGCCGCACCGTCATCGAAAAAGGTGCGCTGGTTACCGCGCGCGTCGATTTGGCAAAACGGGGCGGACACTGGGGACACGCCGGGCGCTTGTCATGGACCATGCAGGACGTGGTCGCCGTCGATGGCACGCGCCTGCCGATCCGGCCCGAAGGTCCGGCGGGGAGCGATGAACTTGGTAAGCCTGCCCGCAGCGCGCGCAGTGGCAAACGTAACGATAACGCCAACACGAGCAACAGCGTGAAGGGCACGAGTCACAGCGCCGAGGTTATAACGAAGGCAATCATCCCCGGTATCCTCTTTCCGCCGCTGGCGCCGCTTGGACTGATCCACGGATTCAGACGCGGCGAGAACGCCGTGCTCCCGGAAGGCAAACGATTTCTGGCATTCATGAGCAGCAACGCGAACGTGACTGTCGAATCCAAACGCTAACGATAAAGCAATTCAGCCACAGATTTGCACGGGTCGACGCGATTCAGAGCTGAAACCAAGTCTCTGATGCTTTTTCATATCTGTTTTATCCGTGTTCACCTGTGGCTGATCTTCGCCGGTTGAGCCTTGCCGTTCCTTCCCGCATAATGTTCCCCGATATGTCTTTCACTCAAAACGTCCGCCGCCTGGCCAAGGTTGGTCGCTTATTCATTACCGGCTTACCAAAGTATGCGGTGGGCTCGATCGATGTCACCAATCGCTGCAACCTGCGCTGCGAGCACTGCTATTTCTTTGCTGAAGATCACGACAACGAAAAAGAGCTCTCTGTCGAGAAATGGATCGAGAAGCTCGATGCGATGAAGGCTGCCGGGCATCCCATGATGCTTTGTACCTGGGTCGGTGGCGAGCCGATGGTGCGCAAGCAACTGATTGAGGCAGGCCGGCATTATTTCGCGCATAACACCATCGTCACCAACGGCACGATGGAACTGCCCAACTGGCCCAACTGCACCTGGGTGGTTTCAATTGACGGGACTGAGGAGGCTTTCGCGCGAATGCGGGCTCCGGGAATCTATCAGAAGATCAAACAAAACGTTAAGGACCATCCCGAGTTCAATATTCAAATTTCCTGCGTGTTGACCAGTATTACCAAAGACTGCGTTGAGGATCTGATAAAGGAATGGGGCCCGCTGGCGCGCGGCGGCATCATCTTTGATTTTTTCACGCCCGTAACGGGTCTCGACGAAATGCTCTGGCTGGACTGGCCCACACGCGATCGGCTGATCGATCAAATACTGGATTTGAAAAAGAAATATCCGGGCGTCATCAACATGATGGATTCGACGCTGGAGTTGATGCGATCAAACAATGCGAAGCAGGTGACGGACAATTGCGAGTTTCGCTTGAAGGCCTTTGCCTTTGGACCCACCGGCGAGCCGAAAGGCAAGTGTATGATGGGGGATAACGCTGACTGCGATCGCTGCGGTTGTGTAGTTCCCTTTCACATGGCCACGCTCAGCAATCGCCGTCTGATGATCAAGGAAAGCATCAAGAGCTTTCGCGCACCAAAAGTTCGCCCTGTCCAATCATCCCCAACGCAAACCATTCCCGCGCAGTAATCAAGTTTAGCGACAGGCGTATAGAGCGCCGACTTCAGTCGGGTATTTTGTTGTGAAGGAAAAGTCCGACTGAAGCCGGTACTCTGTACGCCAGTTGCCAATCGTCGACGTTCTTACGCGTCTGCTTCTGACGCAGGCAATCGGGCCGGCTTTTGCACTTGGCGCAATTCCGCCACCGTGGTGGCCAGCCGTCTTGCGAGTTGCTCGATTGTTTCGGCGCGCCGGCGGGCCTTTGGGTTCAACTCTTCACGCAGTAGAAGCTGTGCCTGGCCCAGTATTCCAGTTAGCGGATTATTGATCTCATGCCGCACCCGTGATACCAGGTCAGCTATTTCATCAATTTTTCCTTCGTAAACTGCTAACTGCGCTCGCAGCCGTTGCGCTTCGTCGTTGGTGCTCTGAATTTGGGGGTCTTGTTGGCTCATCGTGATGGTTTCCCGCTGTTGCAGAAAGCTCCGCCTTTAGTTGGGATTTCGGATAAGTGCGGGCCGCCTTACTTCGCGGGTGGGGTGATGGGCGTATTGTGCCCCCATAATCTGCCGCTGGCAACCGAAACTCGTCCGGCCGCTGCAGAAAAAAGTGGCGCGGGTTCCGCGCCCGCGAATCACGCGCAAAGGTGCGCCTGCCACAATCGATCGACCGGTTGACAACTTCGGGTCACAATTCGTAGAGTGAATTTCCTGCTGGGAGGTCGTCCAATGGTAGGACTCCAGACTCTGAATCTGGCTATCGGGGTTCGAGTCCCTGCCTCCCAGCCAAAGTATTTATAGAGATTACGGGGCAGTCGTGTAACTTGATCCAATACTAGCCGCCCCGTCAACTTATTCCTTCCAATAGCCTCCGGCAAGTAATTCATTCCCGTTGATATCGTAGGTGGGTTGGTGTGTTAGAGCACCAAACGCAGACGACTCAGAAGCGCTTCCTATTTAATGTGACCTTGCGCTGCTGCTAGTCCTGAGCTCCGTCGAGCCGAAGGACTTGCGGTATCAACTTAAAGCGCGGCGCACCGTGGGCCAAGGCCCCCTTTTCCTCCCGTTTGACGGCAAGAACTTCTTGCGACTCGCCCAGGAGGAAGCACCTTTGCTATCCTTCAACCATTCTCATGGTAAGCCGAAGAAAACCATCACGCAGTTTTGCCAGCGATAACAACGCCGGCGTGCACCCGCGAGTACTACGGGCGCTCGAACGTGCCAATGTCGGGCATGTCGTAGCTTACGGTGACGACCTGTACACGGAATCCGCGGTGGGAAGATTTCGCGAACAGCTGGGCGATGATATTGAGGTGTTCTTTGTTTTCAGCGGTACGGGCGCCAATGTGCTTGGCCTCAAAGCGATGACGCAGCCTTATCATGCCGTCATTTGTGCTGAGACTGCGCACATCAATGTCGATGAATGCGGCGCCCCGGAAAAATTCACAGGGTGTAAGTTGTTAACGGTTCCTACAACGGATGGAAAGCTCAGGGCTGAAGATATCAAGCCGCTACTGCACGGGATTGGTGTTGAGCACCATGTACAGCCGCGCATCATCTCAATCTCGCAAGCGACAGAAATGGGAACCGTCTACCGCCCGGAAGAGATCAAAACGCTGGCGGATTTTGCGCACCAGCGCAATCTCCTGCTGCACGTCGACGGCGCGCGCCTCGCGAATGCCGCAGTCGGTTTGAAAGCCCGCCTACGCGAGCTAACGACGGATGTGGGCGTCGATGTTCTTTCATTTGGTGGAACCAAGAATGGACTGATGTACGGCGAGGCAGTCGTCTTCTTTAACAGGAATCTCGCTGCTGACTTCAAATTCATACGCAAACAGGGCTCTCATCTCGCGTCAAAGATGCGGTTCATCTCAGTGCAGTTCGAAGCTTTACTTACCAACGATCTGTGGAAGAAAAATGCCGCGCACGCTAATCGGATGGCCCAAATCCTGGCGCAAGAGTTGGCAAAGATTCGGCCCATTGAAATTACGCAGAAGGTCGAGGCGAACGGCGTTTTCGCGATTGTGCCGCAACGCTATGTACCGCTGTTGCAGAAGGAATATTTCTTCTATGTTTGGAACGAAGCAATGTCTGAGGTTCGGCTCATGACCTCGTTCGATACCACGGAAGAAGACATTCAGAGATTTGTGAGGTTGGTGAAAAAGACCGTTAAGTAGGGCGGACCCTCACCCCAAAAGGATCTTCAGCAAGCCTCGCGTTGACGCAATGCCACCCAGACGATGGTCGTCCTTGTCGAAGCCCAGCAGCGAAGAAGACCTCGAACTTGCGCTCAATTGATCTTGTTCCAGCTGACGTCGCGCTTCTTCGAGTTGTGCCTTCTCTTTGTCACGCGCAGCCTCCAGCCCTCCGCCATGGATGAATTCCACGATGCGGCTCAACTCGTCGCGATCGAACCAGGTGCCGTGACCTCGGCAGATGTCTACAATCACACCTGAGCATCTGGCAAAGTTGATCCGATTCATTAGCTGCTTACATTCCGGACAAGGGACATAACTCACCTTGCTGAGGGCGTCTTGCGCCGCATGTGTAGGCGCCGGTGAAGCCGCTCCGAGCACCGCGGATTGCTGTTCCCGATCGGCGCAAATTCTTTCGAACGCTGTGACGTCCAGCCACAACCCTTCACACTTGAAACACTCGCGCACCGCCGTTGCTCCAATTAAGACGGATTGCATTTCGAGGCGACAGCGCGGACAGTTACGCGCCGGCAGATCCGCGGGTGTAACCTGGGCCGCCGCCGCGCCGCAACGTGGGCAATGCTTGCTGCCAATGAACATCATTCCGAAGCATGAGGGACAGGCGATTGTCGCGAGCCGCGAGCTGCAATACTGGCACTGGGTCGAGTCGGATGAAACAGCCGCGCCGCAGTTAAAACAGTTCAAAGTCTCAGCGTGCATACGCGACATTCTAGCAGTTGCGTTCAAGCTGGACTACGGTGCTTTTGGTATGCGATGCTGACAACTTCCGAGAGTGATCAGTCTAATTCCAAAATAGAGGTACAAAAGCGGCATGAGCGCGCCCATACAGGAAACCGGAAACAAGATCGGGACGGAACTCGATCAACTCTGCATTAATACGATTAGAACCCTGTCGCTAGACGCCGTGCAGCAGGCCGAGTCGGGGCATCCGGGTCTGCCTCTGGGCGCGGCGCCGATGGCATACGTGTTATGGACACGGTTTCTGCGCCACAACCCTGTAAATCCAAAGTGGGAGAACCGCGACCGGTTTTTGCTTTCCGCCGGTCACGGCTCGATGTTGCTTTACTCTCTGCTTCATTTGACCGGCTACGATTTGCCGCTCGAAGAGATAAAACATTTTCGCCAATGGGGTTCAAAAACGCCGGGCCACCCTGAATACGGCATGACTCCGGGGGTCGAGATCACCACCGGACCCTTAGGGCAGGGATTTGCCAACGGTGTGGGCATGGCCATGGGCGGCGCGCACCTGGCTGCGAAGTTCAATCAGGAAGAGTTCCCACTCATCGATCATTACATCTATGCGATCGTCTCAGACGGCGACTTGATGGAAGGCATTGCTTCGGAAGCAGCGTCGCTCGCCAGCCATCTAAAGCTTGGGAAGCTCATCTATCTTTACGATGACAACCACGTGACGATTGAGGGTTTTACGGATCTGGCTTTTTCAGAAAATGTTCCCGCGCGCTTTGCGGCCTACGGTTGGCATACGACGACGGTGGCGGACGGCAACGATCTTCAGGCCATTGATGCAGCGATTCGCGAGGCCCAGGCCGTCACTGATCGGCCGTCATTGATTTCCGTAAAGACTGTGATTGGCTTCGGCATGCCGGCGGCGGGCACGCGCAAAGCTCACAGCGATGCGCCGGGCGAAGAGGCTGTGCGCGAAACGAAACGGCACCTGGGCTGGCCCGAAGATAAGAAGTTTTACATTCCCGAAGAAGCCATCAAACACTTTCGCATCGCCGTCGAGCGTGGCGCCCAGCAGGAAAGTGATTGGCATAATTTGCTGACGGAGTACGAACAAAAGTATCCGGATCTGAGCCAGTTGTGGCGCGTGGTCATGAGCGGCGAATTGCCCGAGGATTGGGAAACGCACCTGCCGACGTTTGAGAATGCGAAACCGATCGCAACCCGGGCGGCTAGCGGCGAAGTAATCAACGCCCTGGCTCCGCACCTGCCAATGTTGATTGGCGGTTCGGCCGATCTTGGCCCTTCAAACAACACCGATATTAAGGATGGCGGCAGCTTTGAAGCCGGTGCTTACGACGGTCGTATTCTGCATTGGGGCATACGTGAACACGCAATGGGTTCGACTTTGACGGGTATGAGTCTGAATGGCGGCCTGATCCCGTTTGGCGGTACGTTCATGTGTTTCTCGGATTACATGCGACCGGCAATTCGGCTCGCGGCGCTTTCGGAAGTGCAGGTGATTTATGTGTTCACGCACGATTCGATTGGGTTGGGTGAAGATGGACCAACGCATCAGCCCATCGAGCATCTGGCAGCGCTACGCGCCATTCCGCACTTGTTCGTGATTCGTCCCGCGGACTCGCACGAGGTTCGCGAAGCCTGGCGCATAGCCATAAAGCGTCGAAACGCGCCTACTGCCCTGGCATTGACGCGACAGAAAGTGCCGCTGATCGATCGTGCGGTTCACGCCTCAGCCGAGGGCCTGCAACGTGGCGCCTACATCCTGGCCGAAGCTGAGGTTTCGCCACGACTGATTCTCATCGCCACTGGTTCTGAAGTTTCCCTCGCCCTCGAAGCGCGCGAACAACTGCAATCCGAAGGCATTCCCACGCGCGTCGTTTCCATGCCCTGTTGGGAACTATTCGAACAGCAACCGGAGGACTATCGCAATGAAGTGCTGCCGCCTTCAGTCACTGCTCGCCTCGCCATCGAAGCCGGCGTGCGACAGGGTTGGGACCGCTATGTGGGACCAGCCGGCGATGTGATCTGTCTCGATCGCTTTGGAGCCTCGGCGCCTGGAGATGTGGCCATGCGCGAGCTGGGTTTCAGTGTCGAAAACGTGATCAAACACGCGCGCCAGCTTTTGTGATGCCAACTGTTTGTTTACGCTTGCATGCGAGTAAAAATTTATCCTTGCTGTCACACCACGATTCGCAACGCCAGAGGCATCACTACATAGTCCGCCGGTGTGCGTCCGCTTACATTTCCGTCAACCTCGATTAGCAGCGCATCCTCGCGCAAAGACGTTTGAATGTTCACACTGCGGCCCTGAACGATCTTCACTTTGGAATTGGCGACGTGACCACCCTTATGAATGCGAGTTAATTCCCGCAGAATTTCCGGACGATTGAGTCCGCAAGCCGTCACGACGTCGAGTTTGCCGTCGTCGAATTCCGCGCCTGGCGACAACATCATCCCGCCACCGGCATAACGTGCATTGGCAACGGCCACGAGATTCATCGGACCTTCGATAATCGTGTCGTCGTCAACTTGAACTCTTACCGGCCGCTCGCGCCAGGCGGCGAGCGCGCCCATCGCCGCGGTGACAAAACGAGCTTCGCCTGACAATCTGCGCATTGACTTTCCCTGTGCGGCAACACGGGCCGCGGTCTCACCTCCCAGACCAAGGGTCGAGGCGTTAATACAGATAACGTGGCGACTGTAATCTTCGGTGCGCACGCGAATTACATCGACCAGCCGCGTTGTTTGTTCATGCGGACCCTGGCAATGCGAAATGAAAGATTCGATCCAAAGTTCCAGCGGCGCTCGTCGGCCGACCAGGTTGCGCGCGAAATCATCGCCCGTGCCGGCCGGAAATACTGCGAGTGCGGCCTCGGCATTGATCGACGACGGTAAGCCATCGCCGCCTGGCGGCGCAAAGTAACCCGCCGCGGCTTCACTTAACGTGCCATCACCGCCCACCACACCGATGAGGCGCGAGCCTTCTTCGAGTGCGCCGCGAGTGCGCCGGGTCGCGTCACCAGCTTTTTCAGTTTCGTAAACGTCATAGTTGATTCCGCTTTCATCCAGACGCGCACGAATGATGGGCCACGCCCGTCGCGCTC
The DNA here is from genome assembly GCA_025463135.1 of Acidobacteriota bacterium. Taxonomy (GTDB): domain Bacteria; phylum Acidobacteriota; class Blastocatellia; order Pyrinomonadales; family Pyrinomonadaceae; genus JAOAPY01. Next base: position 189,627 of record JAOAPY010000011.1, on the reverse strand, counting down.
TAGCGGCGAAGTTGTTGATGACGATCAAGGGCGGCGAGTTCATACTGACAGCGGTTATCTGGAGGCCAATCTCGATTCGCTGGCGCCGAAGGGTCGGATGATGCTGGTGGGAATGACTTCGGGCTCGAAGGCTAGTTGAGCTAATGTCCGACGAACTTCAGTTTGTCGACTACGTGGTTACCATTCAACGATCATGGTCCCAAGGTCATCGACAAACTGGAGTTCGTCGGACAAGTTTACTCCGATCGCGGTTGGACGCGCAGAGCTGCCAGGGCCAGCTCGCGCGCACGCGGCATGACGTCCACGGCACGGGCAATCAGTGGATCCTCACCGTTCAATACCTGCAAGGCACTCGTTGATCCATAGGCAGCAGTCGCCAGTTCATAACGCAATTGACGCTGCACAAAAGTGCGATCCCGATCCAGCTGTTCGGGCGTGAGTTTGAATTCCGGCTTAGCGGCTATGAAAGTCTTAAAGGCTTTGAAAACCGAATCCGTGATCGGAAAGTCAGCCGGCTGCAGGTCATGCTCAAAGTCGATCGGGCCGCTGACCACGTATTTTTCAAATCCCGGCACGCGACCGCTCGCCAGTTCCAGTGCAAACGCAAAAATCGGATTGCGCAGCCGTACTTGCGAGTTGGTGAGGGTTACCCCTTTCACGACTTCGTCAGGCGAGATGCCGCCGCCGCCATAAACCGGGCGTCCTGTATCAGTGTGGCTCTGTGGACCTATTGGAGCGGCGGTTTTGTCTCCCGACAAGCCACCCTTGGTGTAGTAGTCATAGAACCCGCCATTCGAATAGTCGCGCTGAATCAACCGGCCCGATGGCGTGAAATATTTGGCTACGGTCAGTAACAATGCCGACTCGTAAGGAAGCTCGTAAGGGTATTGCACCAGGCCTTTGCCGAAAGTGGTTTCGCCAACAATCAAGGCGCGGTCATGGTCCTGCAAAGCGCCCGCAAGAATCTCCGCTGCCGAAGCACTGCCCCCATCTACCAGCACCACCAAAGGCGTCGTGTCGGGGCTTTCATTGACGGCATTAAAATTCTGCTGGCTTCCTCTGATTCTGCCTTTTTGCGAGACAATTATCTGGCCTCGCTTAAGAAATGCATCGGCCACGCGCACAGCTTGAATGAGCAAACCGCCGGGATTGCCGCGCAAATCCAGAATCAGGGTGTTCATCCCTTTCTTATGGAGGTCGGTTAGCGCGGCCTGAAACTCATCGGAAGTAGTGGTGTGAAACCCGCCGGTCATTGCGACATAACCTACACCCGGCCTGATCATGTAGGCCTCTGGAACCGAGGGTAGAGGGACCGCGTCGCGCGTAATCTCCACGGTTTCTACTTTGCCGCTGGCCAGTCGTTGCACGGTTACCTTGACTTTAGTACCTCGCGGTCCGAGCAGGAACTTGCGGACTTCGCTATAGGTCTTGTTCTTCATCGACTGGCCATCAACCTCAAGCACCTTGTCGCCAAAGCGGAGGCCCGCTTGCGCGGCCGGGGCTTCCGAGAATGTCGCGCGAATGAAAGTGTTGACCTCACCGCCCTCAGTCAAATCGCCGATGGTGGCGCCAATCCCTGTGTATTCCGAGCGCTGGTCGGTTTTGAACGAAGCAAATTCGACCGGATCCATGTAGTTTGAATGAGGATCGAGAACGCTCAACATGCCGCTGATGGAGGCCTTAAAGACCGCGTTGTAATCAAGCTTGTTGCCGTCAACATAATTTTCTTGAATGATTGCCAAAGCGTCGTTGAGATCAAGCTTAATTGCCGCCGGCGTGACACCGGATTTGATGCCGGCAGTGCGCACCGGCGCCGGGCGTTCAGTCGGAGCAACGCGGCTTGCGGAGCGATTCTGTTGGGAAAATATGATTAAAGGAAGACAAAGGGCAACGAGAATGACAACAAAACCCGTTAAAGCTGATCTATTTCTCACGCAACCTCCTAAATGGCCTGGGTTGATTTGGCAGCCGACCCGGTCGACTGAAAGCCGGGAAGCCAGCATAGCACGGAAGCCGCTGCCATTTGAACTTACGCCATTGACCACTAAATGTGGCATGGGCATCCTGCCCATGTATCTGGCGCAACATGCCTGGTTCATTTCACTTGAACCTTGCGCCACTTCACGGGCGAGACGCCCGTGCCACTACTAAATGTGGCATGGGCATCCTGCCCATGTATCTGGCGCAACATGCCTGGTTCATTTCACTTGAACCTTGCGCCACTTCACGGGCGGGACGCCCGTGCCACCTACTAAATGTGGCATGGGCATCCTGCCCATGTATCTGGCGCAACATTCTTGGTTCATTTCATTTGAACCTTGCGCCACTTCACGGGCGGGACGCCCGTGCCACTAAAAGTTTCTTCGACGCAGGGACTTTGAAGCATAAACCGGGGTGAAAAGTTGCTCCCTTTACTGAAGGGTAAGTACAGATTTACGCGGATGCCCAGAGATCAATCACAACTATGCGAAATAGAGGCAATCTTTTTCAGATCTTGCATATTCCGCGTGCATCTGTGGCTAATTCCATCGTCGGCCCGTGTTAACATGTCCGGCCCGTCCGCAAGCTTAGCCCACAACCTTTGGAGGATTCGTGAATGCCGAAAGAATTGAGCCGCGATAGCCTGGTCTCTTTTGCCAAAAACCACCGGAACGAATACGAAGAGTTGCTGCGGCGCTATGTTGAGACGCCCACTGTCTCTGTTGACCCGGCGCATGCCGCAGACATCAGCAAAGGTGTCGATATGGTGGTCGATACATTCAATAGATTTGGGGCCAGGGTTGAGGTGCATCGAGTACGCGAGGGGAATCCGGTCGTTCATGCTGCCTTTGACGCGGGCAAGAACCTGCCGACGGTCACAGTTTATAACCACATGGATGTGCAACCGGCTTCAAAAGAGACGGAGCCCTGGGATACAGAACCTTTCGTGATGACGACGCGAGGCGATAGTTATTACGGTCGTGGCACCACCGATGACAAAGGCCCCGCATTGGCAGCGTTGTATGGCGCCCGCGCTGCAGTCGAGGCAGGGCTGCCCCTCAACATCCGTTTCCTGTGGGAATTCGAAGAGGAGATCGGCTCGCCTAATTTTGAAAAAATTATCACCAAAGCCGGAAAGGCTTTGGCCACTGACTCGGTGGTGGTCTCGGACACTGTCTGGGTTTCGCGGCAACGACCCGCCAACTCAGCGGGTCTGCGCGGTTTGCTCGGCTTCCTGCTGACCCTGGAGACAGCAACGACGGACACACATTCCGGTGAAGTCGGCGGCGCCGCGCGCAATCCGCTCGGTGAACTGATGAAGGTTGTCTGCGACCTCTATGATCCCAACACGGGTAAAGTAAAAGTCCCGGGCTTCTATGAAGATGTCATTCCACCGACTAAGAAAGAATTGAATGACTGGGCCAACTCAGGCTTTACAACCAGGGCTTTTAAGAAGGCGCACAAACTCAAGCTCATGCGGACCGAGGATTCGCTCGATGTGATGAAGCGAATCTGGGGGCAGCCGACTCTGGAGATTCATGGAGTAACAGGCGGCTACCAGGGTCCCGGTTTGAAGTCGATTGTGCCGCCGCGCGCTGAAGTAAAAGCATCCTGCCGCCTGGTCGCGCGCCAGGATCCAAAGAAGATCGCCGCGCAGATCGAGAAGAGAGTCAAGGAACTCAATAGGGACGTCAGGATCTCATTTGAATCAATGGCTCCGGCTTTTCTTACCTCGGTCGAAGGCCCATTGCCCGAAGCCCTCAAGCGCGCGGTCAAGTTTGCTTTCAAGCGTGATCCGGTGTTTGTGCGAGATGGTGGAACGATTGGCGCAATGACCAGCATTGAAAAGGTCCTGAAGTGCCCCATGTTTTTCCTGGGACTGTCGTTGCCTGAACATGGTTACCACGCCCCGAATGAGAACTTTGATTGGCAACAGGCGTCAGGCGGCATGGTAGCGTTCGCGAAATACTTTGAAGAGATTGCAAACCTGCCCAGAGACTAAGAAGAAAATAATTAGGGGCGTCTGAAGTTGATACTCTGAACACCTGTCAATCAGCCGGCAATCACAAATGATCCCAGCAGCAACCAGCGGCGCGCTTCTGCTTCACGACCGGGCTTCGCGGCCAGCGGCGTCGTAAAGTGCCAAAACGGAAGCTTGTAAACTGAGATTGCGCCGTGAATATTGATGTCTACGATCTTTGAGAAGTGACCACGCTCTGCATAGACGAGATAATGGTGGGCCACGGCGTCATTGGCAAACATCACGTGGAAGTCGATGTAACCATTCCTGATGTCTGGAAATTCCGGGTGGTGATCGTTATGCGGGCCGGCATAGTCACCGGGCTCGTAACAAGAGACCTGCATATTCAGATTTCGTTCCAGCTTAAGCCCGGTAACCACTTCGGCAAAACGCGCAAAGCTTTCTGACTGCATCATCTGGACCAACCCGATCTTCCGGGCGGCCTGATACACCTTTGACGTTTTGGTCAGCAGGCATCCGGTTTTTATGTGCATGGTCTTGGTGAGGGTGTCGCTGTAATTCTCTTTCATGCCCGTGATTGAATCAGGCGGAATACGTCGCTGCTCAACGCGCATGTACTCATAGAGATTCTGGTCGAGAAGCCGCATGCACTGGGAGGCTTGCAGGCGCCGGATTAGTTTTGGGAAGTTAGCAAAGTAGGCCTCAGTCGTACCAAACCGCGCGCATGCTTCCGGCGCCTGGCCGTTAAGTATTTGCAACCCACGGGGCGTCAGCAATTCGGAAAATTCGCGAGGAAATTTCTTTGTGAGCGATGTTCCCAATGTCATTTTCTGTGAAGGACTCGCGTACGATATTACCGCAGCGTGGCGGTGTCAATCACAATTCGATCCATTCAGCCTGGTGCCGCTGAAACCCAGGCCGACGCCTTAGAAAGTTATGCAGCCAGATAAGAAAAAATTGAAACGAACTTATCAGCAGAGCACTCGTCCGATGGGTGTTTTTCTGATTCGCAACAACGTCAATGACAAAGTTTTTCTGGGCACGAGCCTCAATCTCGACGGCATAATTAATCGTCATAAATTCTCGTTAAAGAGCGGCGGGCATCCGAATAAAACACTGCAGGCCGATTGGGACGAGTTCGGCAGTAATAGCTTTGCGTTCGAGATAGTAGATGAGCTGACTCCAAGTCAGAATCCGGATCGGGACTATCGTCACGAGCTTCAGTTACTCGAAAAGTTATGGCTGGAAAAGCTTGCACCCTTTGGCGAGCGCGGATACAACGAGCGGAAAAAAACCAGGGAAGAGCTGTTGCGAACAATTGCCGCCAGGCGCAACGTTTAGAGAGCATCAGACTTGTCCGCCGCGCGGCCGGGCGCAAGTGCCCATTCTAAACGGACCGTTCGGCATGGAACATAGATCGACTATTCTGACTAACGGCGACAGTGACACTAAACGCCTTTGGGCATCGCTTGCGATTGTTGTCGTATTGCTTTGCACCGTGGTGTCGCTGCGCGCGGAAGGACGGTTGTGGATCTGTGCCTGCGGTAGATTTTCAATTTGGGCGGGTGAGGTTTGTAGTGCCAACAACTCACAGCAATTCCTGGATCCATATAGTTTCACTCACGTACTTCATGGATTCCTGTACGCCTGGTTGTTGATGTTGATTCTGCCGCGACTGGCGGCGGCCTGGCAGTTATGGTTCGCCGTCACTCTGGGGTCGCTCTGGGAATTATTTGAAAACTCTGACTTCGTCATCAACCGTTACCGGACCGAAACGGCGGCCCTCGGATATCAGGGCGACACGATCGTCAATTCCTTTGGCGACATACTATGTTGCGTAGTTGGCTTTATGATTGCGCGGCGGTTGGGCTGGCGCCGGTCGGTTTTGGTCTTCTTTGCGGTGGAATTCGTGTTGCTGATCTGGATCAGGGACAGCCTGCTGCTGGAAATTCTTATGTTGATCCGTCCCAGTGGTTTTTTGAAGGCCTGGCAAATGTGTCACTAATCATAGTGCTGTGATCGAAGAAAATGTTCAGCTCGCGACTTCTATGGAACACGTTAGTCACTCGTATATCTCACCCAAAGCTGCTGTGAAAGAGAGCGCTATTCACGGTCAGGGCCTCTTTGCCTGTGAACCGATCGCCCGAGGTGAAATGGTCTGTGTCAAAGGCGGCTATATCTTTGATCGGCGAACTCTCAATTCCATGCCTGAATGGTTTCGCGCGGCCGAAGTCCAAATCGCCTCCGATCTTTTCATTGGGCCGCTGCATGAGCACGAGCGCGCCGGCAGCATGATCTTCAGTAATCATTCCTGTGATCCAAACATCGGCGTTCAGGGTCAAATTGTCTTTGTGGCGTTGCGAGATATCGAAGCGGGCGAGGAGCTGACACACGACTGGGCCACTACGGACGATGATGATTACGAAATGGAATGTAAATGCGGCGCCGCCGCTTGTCGCAAGATCGTGACTGGCAAAGATTGGCAAAGACCTGAGCTGCAAGAGAAATACAAGGACCACATGTCATACTATTTAGTGAAACAGATCATGCTCGAGCGTTGATCTTGGCGGTGTTCGGGACTCCGTGTCCCAACCAAAGTGATCGATCAAAGACGATCTCAATTTTGTTGACAGTATTTGCGAGAACCCCTACAGTGCTCCGCATCCCAAAACACTCTCAAGCCTGACTTCGGGAAATCATCACTTCGGAGGCACATGACTCAGTGGCAACCACAAAAGCAAAAATCATCAAGCTCAATGACCTTTCAACAGCTATCGACAGAGCAGTGGCCGCAAATGCCGGGAAGGCAAAACTTCCCGGAGGCATAATCATGGGGCGCATGATTACCAAGGCCCAGGCTGCTAATACGGATCTGAATGCCCTCGCCAAAAGCGTAACTAAGGAACTGGCGCCTTCTTTGCCTGGTTTCAAGTTGACACCGAAAGTAGTCATCGGCGACGGCGAGATTACCTGTGGGTTCATCGCCCGGCCAATCGCCATCGGGTAGGTCATGAGCGAATCCGGAAATGATGGGGATCAGCGCCGGTCTTTAATGTGCCCCAGCGCCCAACCGGAAATGGAAGGCAGCGTGGTCCTCGGCGTGTTGGAAGACACGACCGAGGGCCGTCGCCTGGCCTGGGTCGAAGAGCCGTTGCCGGTTACGCCGGAATTGCTTTCCTTAACTGGAGAAGTTGATCCGCGAAACATCTTTCGCTTTGCCGCGACGTGTGAAGAACAAAAGTGCGCACACTTTGACGGGAAAGATTGCCAATTGGCTACGAGGATTGTACAGATTCTGCCGATCGCAATTGATTCTCTGCCTCCGTGTCGTATCCGACCCGAGTGTCGCTGGTATCAGCAGGAAGGCAAAGCCGCTTGTTTCCGTTGCCCGGAAATAGTTACTCACATGGATCATCCGTCGGCCGAAATGGTCCAGGCAGCGACGCCTCGCGTCTAATACTCCAGCTTGCCGTTGAATAACATGTCTTTGATCTTAAAGCGCATGCTCAACTCCGGACCGCCGGTGAGCTTTGAATAGAACAACAGCTCGCTGCTTTCGGGTGTGATAAAAGGTTTTCCGTCCACCGTCCGCGCAAAAATAAAACGCGCCCCGAGACCATCTTTGCGGGGCGGTTGATACTCCCGCAAAAAAACGCGTTGACCGCCGCTTACCAAGAGGTAGGTGTCGTTTTTCAACTGCGAGGTAGTTTGCTTATCAAGTATCACCGCGGCGGAACCCATCTGGCTGCCAGAGTCCGTAGAGTCCGTTGTCACTGTGATAATTACGTAGTCGGGAAAGTCTGCATTCGCCAGCGACTGGAGTTGCGCCGCCAACTGTTCGTTAATTGGGCCCTTTTGCTTTAACTCGACGAAACGACTGGTCGCCTGGCGAATGGGTCGGGACGAAAAAAAGCGTATGCGAAAGTTAGTCTTAGGGACTTCGGCAACCCGGCTTTCGCCGGAGGCCAGCGTGCGACCGGTATCAAACATTTTCGAAGTGTCGGTGACGGTTTGCGTCTGGCCCCAGGGTGAATCGTTGAGGATTTTCAGAGCTTCCTTTTCCGACCATTCCTGGTAGGGTTTCTTTTGCCATTGAGCAGAAACACTGCCGGCCCACATCAAGCCGAGCGACGCTAAACAGGCAATTGCTTTCCGGTTTTGAAATCTCATCGTTTTTCTCCTTACGACGCTGTGCAGTGAACATCTTTAGGCTCGCCCAAGTCAACAATTTTTACCTGGGACCGCAGGTAGTGGTGCAGTTTGATGTCCGATAAGCTTCAGCTTGTCGTAACGCCGCGACAAACTAAAGTTTGTCGGACATTTGCTGCGAAACTGACCCACTACCGGGACCGCACGCTTCCAGCGTGCCTTGTTTCGTCAGCGCTATTTTCAGAGCTAAGGATATTGTTGGCAAACCTCAGCGCGCTGGAAGCGTGCGGTCCCAGGGCATGGAAGTTTGTTTTTACTTGTGATATACGTGTGCCGCACCTGACGTTTGGATCTGTCCACCACAGTATTTGCAAAGGCTCGCTTGCGGCAGGAACTCCGAGACACTTCTAACCGTCCACGATTTACCTCAACAGTCCGAAGATTCTTGGCACCACTGTGCGGCCTTTCGCAATCGCTGTTCGCCTGGGTCGCGATAGGCAAAGGAGCATCGCATGAAGAATGTACGTAAACAGCGCTTTTACAAAAGCGGAATAGCACTTAGTCTCGTCCTTCTAATATTTTGCACTCCCTCCATTTCACTGGGTTGGGGAGCGGCCGGACACATGATGGTGGCGCAAATCGCCTATGGCCGCCTGAATCCCAAAGCTAAAGCTAAGGCGAATGAGTTGCTGGCAATAGAAATAAACCCCGCCGCCGAATCAAGGAAGAGCAAGGACTTTGTTAACGCCTCGCATTGGGCCGACGACCTCAGGCCGTTTACGGAATTTGATTCCTTCAAACCGCTGCACTTCATCGACAACCCATTCTCGATCGACGACACACCGTTGCCGGCTGGTGTGCCTGAACCCGACAACATAGTCAAAGCACTTGAGGACAATCTGAATATCCTTAAGACCAGCACGGACAAGGACGCGCAGGCCCAGGCGTTGCGGTTGATCATTCACTTTGTCGGTGACATACACCAACCACTTCATTGCGCCACCAGAGTTGACCGTAATCACCCGGACGGGGATCGGGGCGGAAATCTGGTGTCTATAAAGGTTCCGGGCACCAATGGAAAGCTGAAGACAACCAATCTGCACAGTTTTTGGGACGGAGGTATAGGCGACTTTCCAACCACCGGGGCAAATTTCAAACCGCCCGCGCTGAGCAAGATTCCCCCAGCGGCTGCCAAAGCCAAGGCAGGGAATCCGGCCAATGATCCGGACTTGAAGCTTGATGACCCGTTCAACTTCAGTGCCTGGGCGAATGAGAGCTTTGCGTTGGCCAAAGATGTCGCGTACGACGGCATGCAGAGCGGCGCAAAGCCGTCAGTCGCCTACAAGAGCAAGGCGTTAAAAGTCGCGCGCAAGCGAGTCGCGTGGGGCGGGTATCGTTTGGCGGCATTGCTGAACGCCGTCTGGCCGAACTAAGAAGGATGAAGGGCCGCCTCGGCATTTCGAGGCGGCCTACTTTTATCTGATATGATGACTAGCCTCGGTGGCAATAGCGGAGGCGTAGTATTCATGGGCACCTTTTTTGTGCGTTGCAAAATTGAGAATGTGAGCGAGCGGATGAAGTCCGCCGTACTGGCGAAAATGTTGGTGGATACCGGCAGCGAATATACCTGGGTTCCGGCGACTACTCTCGAAAAACTTGGCATTCAGCGAGAAAAGAAGGATGTGGCATTTCTGATGGCCAAGGGCCAACAGATCACGCGCAGTGTTGGATTTGCAATCGTTCGTTTGGACAAGTACTTCACGGTCGATGAAGTTGTCTTCGCTGAGAAGGGTGATCTATTGCTGCTTGGGGCCAGAACGCTGGAAGGACTAAACCTCACAGTTGATGCCAGACAAAAGAAGTTAGTCGCGGCGGGTCCGGTTCCGGCTGCAGCGATGCCCTGGTTGACCACTTAATCCGAATTACTTCATCGACAACAACTGAATCTTCTCTCACAGCTGTACGCGGCGAAGTCGGAGCGCGTTGGCGATTACCGAGACTGAGCTGAAGCTCATGGCGGCGGCAGCGAGCATCGGACTCAGCAGGAGGCCGAAGAATGGATAAAGGATCCCGGCAGCGATAGGTACGCCCAACGTGTTGTAGGCAAACGCCCAGAAGAGATTCTGCTTGATATTGCGCATGGTGGCGCGGCTCAGGCGGCGAGCGCGCACGATACCGGTTAGATCGCCCTTGACCAAAGAAATGCCGGCGCTCTGGATAGCGACGTCGGTGCCCGTACCCATCGCAATACCGACATTTGCCAGAGCCAACGCGGGCGCATCGTTGACGCCGTCGCCGGCCATCGCGACTACTCGTCCTTCGTTTTGCAAGCGTTTAATGAATTCGAGTTTTTCATCGGGCAAGACCTCGGCAACGACTTCGTCGAGTTCGAGTTTTCGCGCTACCGCCTCGGCAGTCCGGCGATTGTCGCCTGTCAGCATCACTATCCTCAGCCCTTCGTCCCGCAGTTGCCCAATAGCAGCCTCAGTCGTGACCTTGATTGGATCGCTGACGGCGATTAATCCGGCTGCCTCGCCATCAACTGCGATGAACATTACCGTCTGACCTTCGGCGCGGAGGTTGTCGGCCTGCTCCGCAAGATCGCCCGGTGTGATTTTTAGATCTTCCAACAACAGTTGATTGCCGAGCACGACCGCGCGACCGTTGACGGTTCCGGTTACTCCCTTTCCCGTCAACGACGCAAACTCCGCTGCGTTGCTCAGTTCTACGCCGCGTTCCTGGGCGCCGGCGACGATGGCGGCCGCCAGGGGATGTTCGCTGGCCCGTTCCAGACTTGCCGCCAGTCCCAATAACATCTGCACTTCCCATCCGTTCGCTGCGATGATGTTGGTCAGTTTTGGTTTCCCCTCAGTCAGAGTTCCCGTTTTGTCGACGACTAAAGTATCCACCCGGTGCATTAATTCGATAGCTTCCGCATTTGTGAAAAGCACGCCGGCGTTCGCACCCTTACCCATGGCCACCATGACGGACATCGGCGTCGCCAGGCCGAGCGCACAGGGGCAGGCAATGATGAGAACAGCCACAGCATTGATAAGAGCGTGGGCCAGGCGCGGTTCTGGTCCGATTGTGGCCCAGACAATGAACGTGATCACCGCGGCAGTGATGACAATCGGCACGAAATAGGCGGCGACCAGGTCAGCCAGCTTTTGAATCGGAGCGCGACTGCGTTGCGCCTCAGCGACCATTCGCACAATCTGCGAAAGCAGCGTCTCGGCGCCGACTCGTTCGGCCCGCATCACGAATGCGCCGGTGCCGTTCACCGTTGAGCCAATGAGCTGATCGCCTGAGTGCTTTTCAACGGGAATTGATTCGCCCGTAACCATCGATTCATCTACGGCGCTTGCTCCTTCAGTCACGACTCCGTCCACCGGTATTTTTTCGCCGGGTCGTACGCGCAGGCGATCGCCAACATGGACCTGATCGAGCGTTATGTCTTCCTCGGTGCCGTCGTCTTTGAGTCGGCGCGCAGTTTTTGGCGCTAATTTGAGCAGCGCTTTGATCGCGGCGCCAGTGCGGCTGCGAGCGCGTAGCTCCATCACCTGGCCCAACAACACGAGCGTTGTGATTACCGCGGCAGCTTCGAAATAAACGGGCACTACGCCCATTTCTCGAAACGAAGCGGGAAACAGATCAGGAAAGAGCATCGCAATCACGCTGTAAACATAAGCCACGGAAACGCCCAGCCCGATCAGCGTAAACATGTTCAAGCTGCGATTGATAACTGACTGCCCTGCGCGCACAAAGAACGGCCAACCGCCCCACAAGACTACCGGCGTGGCGAGTCCGAACTGAATCCAAGCCAGAGTTTGCATCGAGCCGATCCGCTCAAGCGGTCTTCCCGGAAGAAAATCACTCATGCCGATTAGAAAGATGGGCACAGTCAACGCAAGGCTGATCCAAAACCGTCGGGTCATTTCGATCAGTTCGGGATTCTCTTCTTCGGTCAGCGAGACGGTGCGTGGCTCTAAAGCCATGCCGCAGATCGGACAATTGCCTGGTCCGTCGCGTTCAATTTCGGGATGCATCGGGCAGGTGTAGATCGCGCCGGCACCTGGCGCTCGAGTCTCGGGCTCGACAGGCACTATGAAGCCGGCAGGATCTTTGCTGAACTTTGCCAGACAGTGAGGACTACAAAAGTAGTAACTTACGCCTTCATGGGTAAGCGAACCGGATTTGGATCGCTTAACGAGCATGTGGCAGACAGGATCAAGAGCTTCATCATGTTCCGCGGGTACGTCAGTGTCGTGTAACCTGTCCATCTTTCAGCTGTCCTGGCAGGAATTGTCTGAATGCGATGGACCATTCTACGCAGCCTCGGAAGATCCGACTAGAGGAATTGGTCCAAGCTTCTCTGCTCGGCCTCTGCGGCGATATTTATGAGGTTGAGAGAATGCCGTATCCACCTTTGTAACCCAAACTTTTATTTTGCGATCGTTGAATGGCATTCAACGCGGGCGCAGCTAACAGCATTCGTTACAACAAACCAACATAGAATGCCGCGCCCATTTGATTGGACGCGGCGTTATGATTCGATCTAACTTGCGTTAGAAACTAACTCCGATCTGTCCTTGAAAACTTCGAGGTGATACAAAGTGCGTCCCACTAAAGGTTGATTGAAAGTTATAGAGCGCTTCCTTATTCGTCAGGTTGAGTACCGTAAAGCGCAAACTCAGTTTTGTATGTTCCGTCCGCAACAGATTGTCGGTTCCCGCGCTGAAATCAAACAGGTGACGAGGCGCGATTCTAGGCGGATTGTGATCGTCGTTGGCCGTCCCGTCAGCCGGAATCCTCACGCGCAAGGCACCTCGATTTGTATCGCTACAGGTCGTGATGCCCTGGGTAGGAGTGGCAAAGGTACTGCCGCAGAACAATCCAATCTGTGCCTGTTGATCTGCCGTAAACGTTAACGCCGTGTCAAAGTCGGGCACCGCACCGGCAACCAGACCGCTGTCATAGCGCCACGTAAAGGCGAAGTAAGGCGACAGTCGCTTCCAACGCTGCACCTGATACTGTACTTGTGTTGTCTGCTGGAACGCCTGATCGTGATCGATGCGAAAGACCCCGCTCGGTAAATCTGAATTGAAGAACAATCCACCGCTCTCAGGAGGAAAGTAACGTGCTCGCGTGTGCCCGGCGACCATAAAGGCGGACAGCCCCTTGTAGTTCGTCAGGTTGATGCGGGCACTGACTCCATCCAGCTTTGAACTCTGCCAGGAGATCGGAAATACAACCGAAGTGTTAAAGAGCACGTTGAAATCGTAGGCATTCGTCGTGCGCTTATAGAAGTAATCGCCGTCAACTACAATGCGCTTGCCCAGTGCCTGTTGGAAACCAACGTTGAACTGGTGGCGTTTGCCAGGTAACAAAGGGAGGTTGCTCGAGTCTCCCAGAATACCGTTTGCCAATCCGCCGGCGCCGGTCGTACTCGACAGAATCAAATTCTCGTTATACGGGGTTTCGAAGTTGCGAGTGTAGGAAGCACGCAAGACCGTGTTCGTCGGCTTAACGAGATATGAGATGCCCAGACGTGGTTGAATCAGCTTGTCATGCGTGATTCCGTTGTAGTTATCAAAGCGCACGCCCAATAAAATATTCGCGTTGCCGATTGTCAGGTTGTCCTGGGCAAAGAATGCTTCCTGCTTGATGTCGGTGTGACCGCGGAAGCCGAACAGGTGTCCACCACGCGTCAAGTCAAAGGGCAACAGACCGGGCAGGAAATCCGGGCTCGCCGGATCGTTGAATCCCGGATCGGTAATTCCGAATTGAAATCCTTCCGTCAGGAACGTGTGCGAGATCTGCATACCAAACTTGGCATTATGCTTTCCTTTGACGTATGACAAATCTCCCTTGAGCCCCACATTATTCAGCCTGCGTGACTCACCAAAAGTTAGAGGCTGATCGGCAAACGGATCAGGACTTGAAAAATATTTTACGTTGTCCAGCCGGTAGTAAGGATTGAGAGACAGCACCGTTGTGGGACTAAAGATATGAACGAAGCCGGGCGCAATGTTGATCGTCCGGACTACTTGACCCTGGTCCTGCCCCAGAGCCTGCTGGTCAAATTCATTGGGCGTCTGGAAGCGGTTGCGTGCCAGGAAGAGATTCAAATGGAATGTGTCCTTTGAGTTAGGACTGTAATCGAGGCGGTCGAAGATGTTCACTGCCGTGCCGCGATCATGCAGGGCCTTGAATTCCGCGGAATCCAGAAAACGGTTAGAGCGTTCGTAATTGAAGGCGACGAAATTTCCACCTTTGGCATTTCCATAAGCGAGCGATCCGTCTTCGTGAGTCGTGCCGAAACTGCCATAAAGGGCATTGAAGTTTCCGGTTGGCTTTATCTGATTCAAGCCCGAGCGGCTGGTGGCATTGATGATCAGGCTCGTCTTATCGCCAAACTCCGGCGGCACCGCGCCGGTAATCACTTCGATCGATTGAATGGTGTTTACGGGAATCTGGGTAGAAAAGAATTTGCTTTGCTGGTCGGAAATGGGTTGACCATCCAGCGAAATGTTGGATTCGAAGTGATCGCCCAACGGGTGAAAACCACCATTTGAATCAGCCGCAACGCCCGGGGCCGCGAGGGTGACCACAGAACTCAGGCCGCTGCCCGGATCTCGAACGGGAAGTCTGTCCATCAGGCTCTTGTCGACATCTACGTGCGCCTTGGGATCATTTTCAATCAGTTCGACGCCAGTAACGGTGACCGTTTCAGAAGTAGCGCCCACAGTGAGCTGTATGTTTGAGGTGAGGGGCACCGAACTGCGTATACTCAAGCTGCCGCGAGTTCCGGTAAAACCTGGAGCTGAGACGCTGACAACATAGTTGTTGAAGGGAATGTTATTGAGACGAAACACTCCGTCGAGACCTGTATTAACGGTTTGCCGGTAACCTGTAATGGCATTTTCAATCGTGACGCTGGCGTTCGGCACCACTGCGTTATTGGGATCTGTGACCGTGCCCGTTACCGTTCCCGCACTCATTGATTGGCCCCAGGCTGAAACGACCAGAACCAGGACCATAGTTATAAGAGTTGCTGCTTGAGCAACGCGAAGAGAGAATCGATGAATCATTGCTGTTACCCTCACTAAATTATCTACCGGTGGAATCTTTGCTGACCTGGGTCGCGTTTGAACGCGAGAGTCCGGATCAGCAGAATCGGCTTCGCGGTCCACTCAATAGCAGATCCCGGCGAACCCCGTGCTGGATGATTTAGGAGATAACTGGTGGTGCGCGGCCCTGACCGGTGCTACCGGTGTGGGAAAGAAAGGAAACTATTTGAGTACTGACAGGCGACGACGATGCTGTCGCCGGGGCGCTTACCAGAAGCGGTGTGAAGGTTTCTGCGCTGGATAGATTCTGTTGGAACTGACAGACAAGGCACTCGCCGGATTTAGCAGGTCCTCTGTTTGAGGATGTTCCACCGCCGTCCTGCAGAAAGCCGCTCGTGACGGTGGCAGTGCTGCGCTGATTGGTTCCGTGACTATGAACGGCTTCGGTCGTTGTTCCATAGGCGAAGAGAAAGAGTAGTACATAGCTCAACACTCGCGCCGAACGCGTGCGCCTTGGAATATCGAAAATGCTGAGCCGTTTAGTCACTTTTGCAGAATTGAAAAGGGTCCAACCATCGCGACCTTAATACTGTATGCCGGCCGTTGTCAAATCTTGATAATCATCGGTAGTCTCTTAAGTTGAAGTGCGACGACCCTGATATGTGGCACGGGCGTCCCGCCCGTGAACGTTGGGCAACGCGCAAGTAAAGATGAGCCAAGAGTGTGGCGCCAGGAACATGGGCAGGATGCCACGCCACAAATCACAAGAGACAGACTTCAGAGTTTTTTGATTTTCGTGATTACCAACCCACCGACGCCATTGTCTATCGTAAACTCGATCTTATCGCCGGCTTTGAGACCGGCAAGCAACGATTTATCGCTGACGTAAAATTCCATTGTCATGGCCGGCATCAAACCTTTGATCTCTTGATGATCGATCTCAATCGAGGGCCGCTTTTCATTGACGGAAATGATTTTCCCCTCGCCCTCATAGCTGGTTGTCGCTACGGCAGCGGCCGGACCAGCAACTTTGGGAGGCGTTGAGCGATCGCGCATGCACGCCGTCAAACCGCACAGCGACAATAAAGCGATAGTCAGCGACAAATTGTGCAAGCGTTTATTGATGAAAGTCCGTAATTTCGTCCTCAACATTCAGTGTCCTTGTCGAATCGACTATCAGCCAAGAGTGTTTGTAGGGGCGCACCCGTGTGTCCGCCATGGTCGCGCAAATCTAACTATCGCGTGGGACACATAGGTCCGCCCCGAAGAACAAAAAAAATTCAATACCGGTGCGATGGCAAACCAACATGAATATGCGGTCCCGTGGCTGTACCGGGAATCGCCACGCGAAAAGCCGAAAAGGGAATTCCGCGACCGCGCAAGTACTCCATCACAGCTTTTCCTTCGGCGCCGTCCGGATTAAGAGAAAGATCCATGGCATTATGATGGTCCAACCGCCAGCGGTTATGAATGGCCCCCTGGCCCAGGACGGCGATGGGCAAAGCGCGGCCGAACTTTTGACGAAAGAAAGCATCAACCGATCCGGCCTGCGAAATCGACCAGGGCCCTGCGCCGTTGAAACGTATGAACGAGTTTGTCAGGACCATCCCACCTTTGGGAATGCGGTGGATCCTGGCCATTTGTTTTTCGGTTTCAACCTCAACCAGCACTTGCGCCATTTGGGTTTCCGCATTGCCCATCTGCTTGCGCACATCGTCGATCTTTATTTTCGCCTCGGTCACCGCCCTTTCGGTCGCGTCAAGTTCCTTTTTGGCAATCAATCCCTGCTTGAATAGTTCCTGACTTTGAGTCCACCGATCTTCGGCCCTCTTCAATTCCTTTTCATAAAGTGGCAGGAGTTTTTCCAGGCTCGCTTTGTAGTCCTTAGTAGCATTGATGTATTCATCTCGGAGCTTGTCCAGTTGGGTCGGCTCCGGGACGGTGGTTTTTGGTTTCTGTTTTACCGGCCGTTTCTTTTGCGCAGTCGCAGATACGGCTGGGCCAAACTGAAGGGCGAGGACCAGCAAGACGAGCCCAATCAAACGGCCAGGAGCCGTCGGGCGAACACAAAGTCGATCACGGGAAGACATGATCCGATATTACAAGCGAGTAGCTACACTCATCATGATTTGAAAAGCAACCGTCACAACCATCTTACGCATGGTCTATGGGCGGGACGCCCGCCACATCGTCTTTCTCAGCGTCCCTTCGGTCTACCCTTCGTGTTGTTGTTTGTAAGCGGTGACACCCTCGATTGCTCCCTCGTGCATTCGCTCGGGGCGGGTGTAAAGCCAGTGCTTCTCAAACTCCTCGTCTGACATCGTCGGCTGGGTCGCTCGCTCTTTATTCTTGAGCCACAGTTCAACCCATTGCCGAACTTCCGGATCGTTATTGAGTGCGGTCCTGGCGGCGTGCATGTTAATCGGTGTACTCATGAAGGACTCCTTGTGGTGCGAATCTATTCGCTGGTTCTTTGTGCCTGGTCTTCGTTCTTTGCAATTTTCAGTCGGTGAGCTTGACTGGGTATTCAGAAAAGCAAAGACCAAAGATCACAATTCTTGTTTACTCTCAAAATAGTATTCACTACCAGTCACCGGATCTTCAAACGCGATCGATTTCGCCAGCAACTTAAGTGGGCGCGAGAAATCAGTCTCGCCTTCCGGATCGCGAACATAAACTGGGTATAGCCTGTCGTTCATGATCGGGATTCCCAGCATCGCCAAATGCAGGCGCAGTTGATGCTTCTTTCCGGTGATGGGATGCAATTGAAAAAGGCTCACCGCCTTTTCTCCGCAGTGGCCACGCTTGAGCAGTTCGACGCGTGTCTCAGTGTTTGGCTCACCTTGAACTTCCTTCATGCGAAAGAAAGGCTCGCCTCTGACTATTCGACTGCGGCGAGTTATTGGGAATGCGTGCGTCGAGGAAGGAGTGCGCGCCAGCGCTTCGTACACTTTCCTGACTTTACGCTCCCGAAACAGTGCCGTGTAATGACTCCTGGTCTGTGGGTTAAGAGAGAAAAGCACCACGCCGGCTGTTTCGCGATCGATGCGGTGAATTGGAACCAGCGATTCCGGCTTACCCTGTTTTCTTAAACGCACCAGTAGTGTTTCCTTTAAAAAGCGACCGGCAGGGACGGTTGGCAGAAAGTGAGGCTTATCGACTACCAGGATGTGTTCATTCTCAAACAGTATCTGTTCCGCGAAGGGGATTCGGGTTTCGTTGTCCGTCTCGCGATAATAGAAAACGCAGGCGCCCACCCGGTAAGGACTTTGCGGTTTCAGTACGAGCCCGGTTTCGTCGACGACCTCGCCTCTTTCCATGCGCGCCGCCCACGTTGTTGTTTCAACCAGAGGAAACTGTTCGTGCAGAAATTCCAGGACAGTTTTCCATGATCCCACCGGCAACCATTGGGAACTTGGACCAACTCCTTCGATCATGGGCAGAGGCGCTTTCAAATTAATCTGGACCCTACTCATCGATTCTGATGGATGTTTTTTAGATTCGTTCCGTCTAAAACTAATAACTGGTCTACTATAAACATTTCGCTCCCTCTGAATCTAACCATGGACCGGATTTTGGAGAGCACCAATCATGATCATCGTACCGGAATCAGACGAAGACCTGCTGCGCGAATGCGAGGTCGATACCTTTCGCTCGAGCGGGCCCGGCGGGCAGCACGTCAACAAGACTGAAAGCGCAGTCCGTCTTAAGCATCTGCCTTCCGGTGTGGTGGTCACTTCTCAACAGGAACGCAGCCAGCATCGGAATAAGGCCATCTGCCTGGAGAAGCTGCGCGCCAGAATTGAGCGTCTGAATTATCGGCCTGCGACGCGGGTGCCGACGCGTATCCCGCGCAGTGCGAAAAATCGCACCCTTGAAGAGAAGGCGCGACGTTCAAACGTGAAGCGACTGCGCTCCAAACCCTCTACCGATGAGTGAACCCTGCTCTCAACGTAAGGGGTTGTAAGGTTTTCCTTCCGTTTAGAAAGACTTGTCAGCCCGCTCACGATAATCACTCAGATACAGCAGAAGGCTTTTAGCAACAGGCGGCTGATTTCTATTGCGAGTTTGGCGGAGCAGTGCTGTCTAAACGAAGCTGCTTTGGTTAGTGGCGGGAAATTACGTTACGAATTCGGTCCAGGGACAAAAGCGGTTGACAGCCTCAACCTGTCAACCGCCTTCTCCCCCTTGCTCTCTAAATTAATTGCTGGCGGAGGAACTACCGACCACTATGTCCTGATCGCTGCCGCTGAAAGCGACGCGCACCAGTTGCGTGCCTTCAGTACCGTTGGCCGTTCGGTATTCTGTACGGCGGGCTTTTTCAGCGCGCTTCTCCAGTGTGCCGGTAACCTTTGCCACTACCTTGCCGCCTTTGATGATTGCCAGTTCGTTCGTCTTGTCGTCGAACGATACATCGTAGGTTCCGCTTTTGACGAGCGTCCCGTTGATCTTGACATTCTCGGGAAACGTTATCGAGTCCCGCTTGTTCTTGCCGAGCGCCAGGGAACCTGCCATGGCGCCGATTACCAATGCCAATACAATGCGATTTACAAAAAACATCATTTCTTTACTCCTTGAAAATTTTTGACAACCCTGGTTTCGCCAGTGCGATGTACCACAGGTTAGTACGCGCGAACGTGAGTGGAGTTTCAGAAAACCTTTGCACTTCGACGCGCTAACTCTGCAGCTTGTGTTTGTGCTGCAAGGCAAAGATGTGACTAGCGATCTCGCTTTGCTCTTCAATGTTGTAAACACCCCATAGTGATCGCATGTGACAAGATTTGTTCGCTACAGCCATGAAATTTCTGAAATGCTTCACAAAAATGAAGATGCGATACGGATTTGTGAAGAAGGGTGAAGTAGCGCAGACTTCCAGTCTGCGATTTACCTTGATTGCTTTGCGTGCTGGCGGGAGATCGTTGTTCCATCCGCAAATGCGAAAAGAAAAAGAATCTAGAAATCCGCAGGTGTAGAAACAATAACCCTGGTTGTGGGATTCGTTGTGCCTTTGCTCATTTGGAAAGCAACACGATCGGCGAGAATGAAATTGACAATTGAACAAAGCGCGACGCTGATCAAATTAGCGCCATTGACGGGCAGGCTGAGGCGTCCTACGAGCAGACTCATAAAAATCAAATTGCCCACCAGCGAAACCAGACCATTTGTCAGATTGAACTTCAGCAGCCGGCCCAGCGTTTCAGCTGCTGTTGTTGATGGTCTGTCCCTCCAGGTCCAGCGTTGGTGCCAGATAAAATTATTCAGCACCGCCAGCTCAACGGCGATAGCCGTCGCCATCAGGTAGCCAATGTATGGGACCGTGTGGGTGAGCAGAAAGAGTGCGCCCGATTGCAGCGCGAAGCCGAGCACACCGACAGCATTAAACTTTAGCCAATGGAGCATGGAACTGCTTACCGCGGTGTTTAGAGTTCCGACTTCAGTCGGGTTCTGTAGCGGCGGCTATCGCTTCAATCAGGGGAGTCCGAGGAGCCCTCCGCTGCGGCAGGCGCTCCAGCTCATACAGCGTGTGCGTATTCTGGATTGAGAGGAATACCAGGATGAAGCCCATGCCGACGATGGCAATCACGCCGCCGACATCGTATAGCAGATAACGATGGCCCAGGATTTTTGTATACGGACGATAGACCAGAAAAACATTTCCCACCATGAGCAGCAAACGCATCTCTGTCGGCCCCATTTTCCATTGCGAGATCTTGAACACTCCCAGTGCATAGGCCGCGAGATAAGAGTTGATCGCCAGCATCAGAAAAACGATCAGCACCGCGGCGGCCACGCGCTCGCTCATGTAGCCCGAAACGGCGAGGCCAACGATCAGAAACAACGTTCCGAAGGTGTCGATGATGTGGTCCACGTAAAAGCCATAGCGCGGACGCAGGCGATCTCTATAACGTGCCAGGGTGCCATCCAGGCTGTCGCCGAACCAGTTGAGAAAGATGCACACATTCACCAGGTGCAGCATCAGCGAGTTCTGGCGGCTCATGGCATAGAACACTCCCGCCAGCAACATCGCCACCAGCCCCAGCACCGACAGGTGATCTGAATTAACCCACCCCGGCAGGCGCTGCACCAGTCCTCTTAACACCACCCTTTCAAGCGGCGCGAGGATACTGGTCTGCTCTCGCTCTGCATCATTGAAGGTTTTGCTTTTCATTTGATATTCCGTTTACAAATATGTTTTATGAATTTCCAAATTTCGCGGCGCCCCCCTTAGAGCCGCTGGGTTACGGCTACTGCGTCGAAGGCGTTCGCGATTTTCAGCCCTACTCGAACCCACCAACCCCAATCGCAACCACGATGCCAAAGCGGCCCTGCAATATCCAAGGCAATCTTCGGGATAAACGACTAGACCTCAGCCGCAGGTGCAGTAAACATCCGATACTAGACCGAAGTTAGTTGAGTCGGTGTTCCGCTTGAAGAAGTTAAGATCGATCGTTGTGACAAGCCAGTCCAGAATACTTGAAGTGCTCTATCAGCTTAGACAGTGAGAAGTCGGAAAGTATTTGGTGCACCCGGCATGATTCGAACATGCGACCCCCTGATTCGTAGTCCGTTCAGGACTACTCCGTCAGGTCATGGCTAGTGTCTCAGAAATTCCTTTACAACGACCGACCTCCATCGCTGGGTGAGGATTCCCCTATTCTATTTGGCACTCCGTAGGGGCAACGACCATGATTATCACATGGCTTCCGTCCAAAGCCTGCCAGCAAATCTGTCCATTCGGTAATAAAACAGGCGAGCCCAACGTTCTGAGAGTATAGCATCGTTCAAGGCACTGCTCATTCACCTGCAAGACGCTTCGCACCTGAGATTTCCCGACTCGTCAGCCCTCATCATTGGCGATGCGGAGTATTGCGTTAATTAGACACTGTGCGATTGGCGGTAGATAATAAACTGGACGTCAGCGGACAATGGAGATCATAGCAACCTTAGAACAGATCATTGATGAAGGGCGCGCGCGCTCGCCTGCGTACAAGCGGAAGTGTTGCGGCGACGTCATTCATTTCTAATGGTCCGCTCAGACCGAGAAGGCGGGCAAGAAATGTTTCATATCACTATTGGCACGATTGGTGGCGAGTTACCGCCGACCTTAGAGCCAGACCTCAGGATGACTAAGGCCGCCTTGTTATACGCTGACAAGGTGAGGCTCTGCAGCTCGATCTATTCAACATGGATTTCTGTATTGGCAAAGAAAAATATGAGCTTGGAGGACCTGATCCAGCAAACCTACAAACTCGACGAAATGATTCCCTACATGTACCACACCCGAGCCGAAATCGGCTCAGCGCTCCATGCGAATCGCTTATCACGTGAGTCGTTTCAATCCCCTACCCCCACAGTTAGAGACGTCAAGTTTTACATTGACAGCAAGAACCTGGAGGCCAAGCAATACGAAGAGTTCAAAAGGCGTTTCGGGACACTCGACTTGGACAATACCCAACAAGAATTCGACCGCGCAGTGAAAGCTGGTTTGCTGGAAATACATCAGTTTCGGGAGACGGAAAATAACATCACTGCTAGCCATCTTCGGGGTACATTTGTTCAGAGTGTGGAGAAACTTGCTGACGAGTTTAACCGCGTGGTGACAGATGCCATGACCGACAGCACCACCCACCCATTGTTCGACGATGGAACTGGTAGCATTGTTAAGCTAGGCATAGAGCTGGGCGTTATTTCACCAACTGCTACGCGGGCTGCTCAGGCGAAACAAACTCAACTAGCGGCTAATCTGCTGAACCGCCTGCCGCTTTTTGATGACGCGTCAATGAACGAGATTCTAGATGTCCGCCGAGAGCTTGCAGGTCATTTGGTGCGTTTTCGAAGCGCAATAATGAAGTACTCGGATATGATCAAAAATGCATCATGGGATAGCGAGTTCTCTGCCGAAGCGGAAGAAGTGTTTCACCGAGACATTGAAGCTGCAGTTCTAGATATTGAAGACGCCGTAAAGACTAATCCTTCGTTACTCGAGTTAGCAACACGAAAGCTTGTTGGTGCGCCTTTGTTGGGCACTTCGGTGTTATCGTTCATCGTGGCGCAGCTTACATCGCTGCCCACGATAACAAATCTTTCAATTGCCGCCAGCGTAGTGGCGGGCACGGCCATTTACGACGCTATCAAAGAGTCGCAAAAGGCACAGCAAGCGGTTCAGCAAAACCAACTTTATTTTTACTATCGAGCCGGACAGTTATTAACAAATCGCACTTATGAGTATCGCACGGCGGCGAAGTAACAAGAGGATCTCTAGCTTCTCAATCTTTGCGCAATGCACCCGCTCTTCAAGAGTTAGAAGCCTCCCTTCTAGCGGCCCACTGCTCCCTGAAGCATCGACGTTGAACCATAATTCTTTCCTCGTTTCCTTCTTTGGCTACGCGCGTTGGTTCTTACTCATCGTCGAATTTAAGCGGCATCTTTATTACTCCGACCCTCCGCAACTGCTGCGAGGAAACTGCATCAACGCGTTAAAATCGTTTCCAGACGGGATCACACTTTTAGCCGCCAGTTCCTTAATGACTCTCGAGGCGGGAGCTTCAATTACCCAAGTATTTTCTCAAGCTCATCAGGGCTTCTGCCCGGTACATTGATACGATAAAAATCTTTCTGATGCCCAGCAGCCGCAGGATTGCTTGGCCAACTCTTTAGCTGTTCAAGATCGTGAACGTAGAGAGTGCCGTTCTTGCTACCTGACGACGTAAAACCTGCCAAGTAAAATTGAGGAATATAATGGTGTGCCCGTGCAATATTTCTCTTTGATTCTCTTCCCATGTGGTTTCCTACTCTTCGCAACCATCGTTAGGCAACAGTGATCATGATTTCTTCGGTTTTCCGGATAGCCCCAGTGACCACTCCGGCATCGGATGAAACGGTTCGGGAGTTCCCGGTCGGGTCCCTTTTGTCGCTGTTAGGGATTCATTTTCAAAGGCATCAAATCGCGCCGCATGTCCTGCGAGGTTACCGCTTTGTTTTTCGCGATGAGGACTTACGTTTGGATGCCCTGGTATTTCACATTGCCGGGAAGTTTTTCAGGCAGGTCTATTTCATCATCTACGATGTCTTCCATGTGAACGCCCGCTACGCGCGCATACTGAAGAACCACCGATAGATGAGGTTCCGTTGTTCCTCGCTCGAACTCCGAAATGCGGCGGTAGTCCATAGCATCTTCTAATCCCAAACTTCTCAGTAACTCCGACTGTGACAGCCCAAGGGCAAGTCGAATCTGAAGCAGCTTCTCAGACAAACGCTCCGGTTTCATACGCGCCTTTCGTCCCATCAGGAGTCGCCTCCTGACCGGACCGGCCTTGTACGCGAGTGATTGCGGCTATCGCTATTTAGTGATAGCCTGTTGCCGTACGCGATGACCGCCGTGAGTTGGAACCTTCCATGCTCAACGGCGATGCTCATTACTCGAACACACGAGAGGGTGAGCTACGCATTTGGCCGTTGTCGGATTTTCAAAGACTAGAGCGCCCACAGCATACCAGACCGCGCCAGCTTTGATAATCCCCTTAATCAGACTCTCATCACATGCAATCAGAATAGAAGAGCCCGCAATCCCATATCAGAACCCTGGGTCTAGGTTGCTCTATGTCGGAAGCGATCAGCACTGGCTCGCCGATCTAAGGAAGGTTCTCCGGAAGCCCGAATTCCACATCGTATCCTGCCCGGATCGTGGCTCAGCCATTCTCTTTCTCAGAGGCGATCCCAGATATCACTTGCTGCTATTTGAGCATGAACCGCGCGGCACGCCCGGACTAGAACCGATGCGACTTGCGCGATCTTTGCCGCATCGCGAGCACCTGCCTATTATCATCGTTGCCGGTGAAGAAGTAACCGACCAGTTAGCAAAACGCGCACGCCGCGCCGGAGCGAACGAATGCTTGACGAAGACCGGAGACATATCGGTCGCAGTGGAATCCATCAGGCTCCGGCTTCGCAAATAGCCGCCTTTCGCATCGGAGTTTCCGACCCCATGAGTGTTACTAGACGAGGGAAGTCCAACCCGATTTCGCCTCAGAAAAGTTGAAACGATGTCGGTGATGTTCACACCTAATGTGCCTTCGGAAACATCGAAAGCGGGTCGAACGTGGATTTTGACCTCAACGCCATCAATTTCACGGAAACAAAAACCAACAAAGACCATTCCGTACCGATGGATCCGATTGTGCGGGAGGCGCTATCGGAGCTGCGCGACAGTGCCAGCGATGCGGAGTACTTTTTTTGTCAATCCTAATACCGGGACGCGGTATGCCGACGTCAAAAAATCCTTCTCGGCGGCATGTCGAGAAGTGAGTATCACCGATTTCAGATTTCATGACCTGCGCCATACGTTCGGTACTCGGCTAGCCGATGCCGGCGTCGATCTGGTGAAGATCAAGGAGTTGATGGGGCACGCTTCGATAGTGACAACCATGCGTTACATTCATGCCACCGATCAAGGAAGGCATGGAGCGATCACTGTCTTGTCGGAGTATCGACAGCAGCATTGTCGCAAGATTGTCACAAACGAAAAGCGGCAGATTCTACAACCTGCCGCAAATCGTTGATGAAATTGGTGCACCCGGCATGATTCGAACATGCGACCCCCTGATTCGTAGTCAGGTACTCTATCCAGCTGAGCTACGGGTGCACTGGGAAGTTGAAAGGTGTGAAAACCTTTGAACTAACAGCGTTGGAAATTGAATATACGGGCGGGTTTTCAGAGTGTCAAGCGAGGCAAACTTCCACTTTTTGGAGTGCGCTGGCAAGCCCAGCGCGACGCCGCTTTGGATTTGTTTCGTCGTGGAAATGGTAGTTGGCTCGAATGCCGAGGCACGATAAGTATCCCTGCGAAACTCACGGGCGAAACGCACGGCGGCACTGAGCAGGCAGTGCACCTGTGATTCCTGAGAAGTGGAATCTCGAGTAAGAAAACAGAGACTGAAGTCTGTGCTACTTTGATTTCACCGCGCAAAATATCCGGGCCGGGTGCGGGCGATCAACTCAGGGTAAGTTACTTCGATGCGGATCTCGTGCCACTTGCCATCGCGTGGATGCGGGCCGGAGGGCTGGTAAGCGACGGTATATAATGTCCTTAGATTTGCCGCGACCTCAACGTAGATTCGCGCCATCTGATCAAGGCTATTGATCTCGTTCACTGCGCCGCCGGTGCGATCGGCAAGCAGTTGCATGCGCGTGCGCGCGGCCGTGTACTTGGCGGTAATCAGCGGGTCCGGCAGTGGTAAGCGTTTGGGATCGCCCGATGGAAGTGCCAGGGGAAAGATCGTAACGCCCTGTCGCGCAGCTTCGTTCAACACCGCATTCAATGCCGGGTTTGCTTCGGGTTTGATCGCCGTGGAAATGTCGGCGTCTGTCTGCGCCCGCGACACCGCCTCGGTATCAAGCCTGCGAACATCGGTGTCGATGCCATCGGTCAGCACAACGATGGCCTTTCGTCTCGGGCCCTCTTTCGCCAGCTCTCGCAACGAGAATTTCAAAGCATCGTAGAACGGTGTGCTGCCGGCCCCCGTGGCCAGGCTGATCGCGTAAGCAACACGACGTCGATCGGTGCTGAAGCCCAGCAGCGACTTGACGCCTTTGCCGTTGAATTGCACTACCGCCACGCGGTCTTCGGGTTTTAGCGCATCTAGAAACCGAATCGCGGACGCTTGCACTTGCTGACGAAAATTAACAGTCGATCCCGACATGTCCAACAACATCACCAGGCTGAACGGAGCTTCGGTCGGTTCAAAACTTTGAATCGTCTGTTTGACGCCATCTTCAAAGATCGAGAAGTCGTTACGTGAAAGATTGACTATTGCTCGACCCTGCTTGTTCACCACGCCGACATTCAGTTGAACAACGGTGGTTTCAGTGCGCAGCGTGTCGTCATCCTGCGCCTGTGCGCTCGAGAGCCCGGCGCAAAGCACCATCAGCACCAAAAAAATCGGACCAGCAAGAGGGCGCGTATTGGCTTTAGTGAATGAGAAAAGTGTCATGTGATTTTTGTAGAAAATGGTTGATAAGTATGCCCGGCAGGTCGACGAATTAGCAAACGCTACTCACCGCTCATGTCGCCGAGTTGCCATTCTCGGACGCGCACAAGGTTGGTTCAGTTGCTTAAGGCAGCAAACAAAGACAGAAAGGCGAGGGGGGAAAAGAGAAAGAGGGGGCATCCCAATTTTGGTTTCTCCGTAATATATGCAGTTAGCTTGGGCGCGCGGTGAATGCCATACAACGGTCACAAGCCCAGGGTCCCCGGCGTGGCAGAGCGGGGTCGCCGGCGAGCGTCTCGGCTGGGGTGCCAAACCCACTGGGCTGGCCTTACAGTTTGCGCTACAAATTCTGATACTTTTGCGTGATAATGACCACGAACGCCGCGGAACATTTTCCAGTCCATCTGTCTTAGCAGATGCTTCACAGACTCAGGCGTTCAATGCGGCTCGCGGAATGCTCATCCCACCGGACTTCCTGACTGGAGCCGTTTCTATGTATCGTCCAAAATTCTGTGCCGAGTGTGGTGAAAAAATTATTCGGCTGCGCTGGCGTGTCTGGACCAGCCGCATGTTCTGCGATGATTGTGCGCCGCGCTTTATCAGGGACCAATTGATTCGAATCGCGTCAGCAGGCATTACTGTACTGCTTACAGGGATCATAATCGGCCATGCGACCCGACGAACGCCACCGGCTGTGGTGATGCAACGGACTCAGGAGCTACGCCCGTCTTCAGCCGCACCGTTGAAGACCGCGAACGCTTCGGCAGCGCCAACGGAAGAGATCTACACCTGCGGTGCGCGCACCAAAAAGGGAACACCCTGCAGCCGTCGAGTTCACGGACCCGTGCGCTGCTGGCAACACAAAGGCATGTCAAGATAAACCAGCGCAGCGTCAATGGTTTATGACGCATGCAAATTCAAATGTGTGCCTATGGTGTGCCTAAATGGATTTTATTGTTATCAACGAGACAGTGATCAACTCGGTCCGGCTGTTGGCGATAGAGCATCGCTCAGATACTCGGAAGCTGAAGCCTTTCTACAACTCTGATTCGGAGATTCCAGAATCGTCAAAACTCTACTATGTCCAAGTGGAAGAACGTTGGGAAATTGATGAGCGGCTCGTACATTCAACAGAAAAGTACATCGTCATGTTCGACAGTGGTAAGGAACTATCGCTAAAGCCTCAAGACGGAAAACTGCTAGTCGAGTGGTTTCGTAGTCAGGTCAAGCCTTCTGATGGGAAGATCGCTACGACCTCGGCCGATGCCACGTAGATATCTTGGAACTCTAATAAGCCGGGAGAGTGATAGAACCTGATCCTCTGGTCCTGCCCGATATCGAAAGATAGTGCGTATACTTGAATAGGCTTATTCCTCTTCCTCAGGTAAACCTGGAACGGCTTATAAGTCTCGCAAAAACTCTGGTGCTCGGGAACGATGGCTGCCACATCACTGAACGAGAGGAAGGCTCTATTAGATGGCTGAGAATCTGAATCGAAGAAAATGAATTCGTTCACCTTCAATTCAAAGCGCTCACAGGTCACTGAAAACTGTTTCCCTTCTTTCAGATACACGTTGAAGACTTCCAATTCTGAACTCCTTTATGCAGCTTTCTCCGAGCGCTAGACGGCTTCCCACTAAGGACTCTTACCCTGCGAACGAAAAGCCAACGAAACACTTGCGAGAGTTCGCCGGCCCGCTCCTCGAAATCGGTTACCTTTGAACTCATGGAAATTATTTTGGCACGGGGCAGACCCAGTAAGGCGGGCCAAACGGATTATCCTGCATGAAGCATCCATTGTCCTTCGGGGGAGGAGTGTTGCTTCTATCCGAGCCAGGTGCCGGTTTCGGCGCGGGTTTATAGAGCGCCACCATGCCCCCAACCCACTTCCCCTCGATTTGCGCGCCTTGCCCGGCGCGAATCATCTCTATTAGTTTATAGAACAATTGTCTCTCACAATCACCCATTCCCCTCGAGAGGAAATTGGCGATGGAGTTGTCCATTTGCCTGTTGAAGCTCAACGGCAGCCGCGGTTTGTAAACGTCCCTTGGTAACGAGACATAATCGGAGGACCGGCACGCTGTGATTGCAAATGTTTTCAATTGCTTCAAAAGGAATGCTGACGTTGAGGGCTGCAGGCTGCTCTACCGGACGGACGGCGACCGGCTGCTCCGGCACGGAGAGCCCTCTGATCTTCCCGGCATCCCTTTCACCCATGCTAAGATTTACATACACCCACATGCACTCTCCCAGTCCAGATCGAAGTAACCCATCCGCATTGATATGAAAGTTCTCTCGATACGGTCGGGGCAACCTGTTCAACTCCGCTTGCGTCACGCTTCCCGGGTTTGCACAGGAACGCCTGGTTATGTCAACCAGCGCGTTCTTGGGAAGCAGGTCATGCTCATCCATGAGATCCTGGATAAGTATTCTGGCCACGAGATCCGGATGTTTTCTGAAGCGTCCTCCAGTAAAAGCGTCCGGCGTCCAGGCACTGATTTTTGAGCGAGTGGCTTTCGAAAGGACGGCAGCGACTGAGGTAGAACAAACTTTCGAGAAAAAGAACGAGTTAGCTGGAATCGCAATCTGCTTCGCGGCCTGGAGCATTCGTGCCTGGTTCAGCGTCGAGCGATCTCGTAGTCGGAAAACGTCAAAGGCTTTGTGGCCCCTGGCACTCGCAACCCAAAAATCATTCTCGGGAAGAATGCGCCCTACAAAGGCGCGCTCGGCTTTCTTGGCCGGGCCGCCAAAATACTTCTCCGTTGTCGCAAAGTCGAGAAATACTCGCTGCTTCGTTTCCGGGTTCACGCCCAGGTAGAGCGCGCTATGCCCATAGGTGAGGAAGCCTCCGGTTGTGAATATCCCTCCGTAGAAGTTGATCACGTCGCCGGGCTCAAGCGTGACCCCTTGATAGGTAACAGTCTGATTCTGACCGAATGCGGAGTGTAGTGCCATCACGGCAAATACCATGGCTGCAAGAACCTTTTTCATGATGTTCCTTTGAGAGGTTGTCAGAAACGCGCAGCACGTCCTGGGACTTACCGGGAAAGGATCTAAAACTGAGGAGTCACAATGCCTGCGTTATCGGCGTCATAATACGCTTGTACAGCCCCTTTTGCAGCATCAGCCACATCACCGACAGCATGCGTGTCAGCTTAAGGGGGTCGCGAAGATTCGGCGGTAACCTACCCAACCGCTGTCCGACTAATTTCAATTGTGATCGGATACCGCGAACGCTCGAAGCTGCTCCGGTGAGTGACTACATCTTAGAGCAGCCACGCTATGCAAGAGCTCTTGTAAATTCTCTTGACGCGAGCATCCGACACTGGTCCCCTTCGCTCAAGATCGGCCTCTAAAGCTCTCCCCCAAGTCCTCGGTTGCTCGTGTTGAGTGTTTCGCAGTCGATCAACATAACCATCAGATTATCGAGCCTCGGGCATACAACTTGCTTGCAATTGAGAGGCAAGCGAGTAGGAACTTATTAAATTAGAACTCGTGATCTTATTTTTGCAGACGATGATAAGGGAGAATGTATGCCATTGTTACTTTGTCCGGTATGTAGGAATGAAGTTGCGGATGATGCTTTCGCATGCACAAAGTGTGGCAGTCCATCGGTCAAGATCCAAAGCGATAACGAGGCTCGGAAGAATCGATACTTAGTCGGAGCAGGTGTTTTTGTTATATTCCTTCTTATTGGGATCTTCTTTGTCTGGTCTACCCCAGGACTCTTCCCTAGAAACGAACTGCCCAAAGGGCCGGGCGCTTCTCAAAAACGCAGATAACGGTCCTGCCAATTTTGCCCGAGTGATCAGTCTTATCTGGCGGGATCGTGCTTCCCAACCAATCTAAATGATAGAAATCGGGCGCAGTTTTACAAGTCGCTTGCCTGCATTCTCATGCTCCGCGTCCGGTCGCGACTTGGCGCCCGTGTACTGACAGTTGATCATCATGCCTTTAATCGCTCAACAATTGTGGATCGATGCGTTAGATTTGATGAAATGGCTCCCGAGCTTGAAAGCGTCGAAGATGAAATGGCGTTTATCGCGAACGTCTGGGATATAGACGTTCGCGCGATTGTAGACGCAGCGGAAAGAGTCTCGTTTCCACAATCCTCCGGCGCCTCTAACGCAATCGGCGTTGTCACCGCAACACAAACGCATGTGCTTGCAGCTGTTAGCGCTCAAGCTCGTGAATACATCGAAGTGCTGAAACTTTGCCGACCCGATCATGAGAGTGGTGTTCGCTCTGAAGAAGAGTCGACTCTTCGCAAGCTTCCCGGCCGGTGGTTTCTACCACAATCCGAACGCGGTAGCGATCATGAGGGCGCAACGCGCATGTTGTTCGTGGCTGGACACGTTCCTCTTAACGTGTGGCTTAACACACGGCCCAGAAAAGACGAAGTGCTTGATATCACACGCGACTTATTGCGAGCACTTGTAGCAATGGAAAACGCCCAGATTTATCACTTGGACCTCGCGCCGCGAAATGTGCTGGTTCACGCCATACAACGCACCGTGGTGATCGTAGACTTCGAGGACGCCGTGGACAGCGTACGCCAGGTCGAGTGTGCTGGTGGATCGTTCGGATTTGCTGCCCCTGAACAGTATTTGAACTATCTATCTAGGGCAGCACAGTAGATTGCCGGAGTCATTCTTTGTTGGAGCAGGTTCCTGCGGCGTATTGGAGGGCATTAAGTCGAACAGATACTTTCGACCCAGCCTCAAAAACTCTGTGGGCTGGGTTCTCTCGCGAATCAAGTGACTCATCATGGTTCATTACTATATCGGCTCGATCTGAATAGCAGACGGGTCTTTTAGCAAAAACTGTTGGGGCTCTTATGCGACGAACTCGAGAGAAGTCACAAACAGCATCGAGAACAAAGCACTGAATATTTTTTTCTCATCACGTCCCAAGCTCGGGCAACAATGAAAGTTGTTTCGGTTGCGATACTCAGGAAAGCTACTGACAGCGCTGATTACGCCGGAGTAGTCACCACTGCTGTTCAGCACCACCACCCAGAACGCAAAGCCCCCAGAATCTGGCGGACGGCGGAGGAAATTCTCGTAGCAATGCCTAACGAACGCTGGATCATAAATCGCCGGATCAAAATTGGGCGAACCCGGGTTAGCCATAGCAGGAACGGTTATCCCACATGAAAGTGTTAGTTCATGCTTTCATGTCTTAAGTTCTGAAGTTCGGCAGATTAATTGCTAGGACACTCTTTCTAGGATGGAAGAGATCGAAAACCTAACATAAATTTGTCTGTCTTAACTGTTCCTCTACTTGTAATGAATTCAATATCCATCATGAGATACTCGTCGGCCGAGACGTCTGTCCAGAGTTGAAGCTCCAAACTTCCATTCCGCCGTGCCGGAATATTGAAACCAGGCAACAGATCGATTTGCTGTGAGCCACCAGCCTGCGGCTCGAGTTTATGAACATACGACGCCGTAGGATATAAGGGGGCGGCACTTTCTACTCCTTTGGCAAGGGTGATGCGATAGTAGTGGTATTTTGCGCTCGTGACCATGAGATCCTGATCGAAGGGATTCTCAATAACAACCGCGAATACCGGGAAAAGAATCCCAACACAGTTTCGCATCCAACTCATTATTGCCGTGTAGTCCGACTGATTCATTTTGCTTAATTCAGCTTTAGTGGGCATCAGCTCCCTGGCCCTGCCCGGATGCTCTTTTATCAGTTTCTTCAGTTGATCCGCGCTGCCAAGGAACTTAAGCAAGGATTCCTTACCCGAGGTCTTGGCGTAATCTCTGAGTGACTTCAATGCGGGCTCGGGATCGAAATTAGGATCACATTCCCCGAGAACAACGCGGCTCACGGTTTTCCGGGGCAAGTCATATTGGGTGTCCGTTCTTATGTATGAGGTCTTTTCTGGCACCAGGTTGAATTGCAAAAGCCTTGGCTTAGCGGCCTGACTCTGTGCATATGCCGTGCCCAAGGGCCATTCATCGAAACGCGAGGGTTGTCTTCGAACATCTCCGGGTTTGATCACGGGACGATCACCTGACTCGGGAATGTGAATAAGACGGTAGCGATACAAGCCAACGGCTAAGAAAGCTATGCTGATAAGAATGATCCAAATGTATTTCAATAAGAATCTCACTAAGGGAATCCGGTAAGTATCTTGACGACCGGGAACCGTTGTACTCGAAGACTGCGGCCAAGCCGCAGCGGTTGAAAGTATATAGGCGACGGCTAATACATACCAATAATACTCTTCGATCGCGGAGTGAAAATGGCGAAAGTTCTCCACTGCGGCGGCCATTAGTCCAAGCAAGCCTAGAGCTTCTACCAAAGCTTTGAAGATTCTATTACTGGCTTTCACCGAACAGCCCTCAGTCCGTTAATGCCGGATCCATAACTCGTTAAGTGTATCGTCGTTACCCTTATCGCCTGTTTGAAACGGGTGTGTGTGAGAGTTTTGCAAGTCGCTCTCAAATCTATCAAAAACAGATAAGCGTAAGTCTTTCGAACCTCGCCTCCTACCTCGCTAATCGGACCGGAGTATCAGGAAGCATTCGCTCGTGATCGTTTATCTTACGCTGCGCCGCACCAAGCAATCAATGCTACTAGATTGAAAACTTCGGTTCCATCTCTTAGTTGAAGCCAATGAACCTGACAAGATGTAAATGGAAATGCTAAGAAATGGGAAAACGGGCCTGATCGAAACTTGAAGGGAAGTTATGACGACCTGGAAGAACTCACATTGCTATAAAGGGCTAGCGGTTTGCCGCTTCCGCATGTATATTTCACTCAGTTGCTTTTCCTGGCCGGGTTAAACCTCCCCAAGTGGCCTCATGCCACATCCCTTGAGGATCCGAGCCGCGTATATTAGACGGATCTCTATTTGAGAGAGACTTAATCTTGAAGATTTCAGCTATACCTCGGGCTCCTCTTACCTCCCGGTGCCAACCTCAACGGGATCAAAGAACCGAATTAATATCGTTCTCTTTAATTCTCAGCCTCTTGGCGCTTCTGGTGCTTTGTTATCCAGGTAGCGCCACCAGTTCCGCTTCTTCGCATGGTCTCAGCGCGAAACCCTCGGCAGAGGTGCGTGCGAGTCATGAGCCACTAAATGCTGAACGACAGTTAGCCGTTAACTATCATGGCCCCAGCGAACTGCGAATGGCGCTCGAGCAGAATTTGGCGCATCCGCGGAGTTTGACTTCAGCGGATTTCGACGAAGACGGCGTACCCGATCTGATCTGCGCTTATGAATATCAACAACGGGGCATCGCGACGTTGCAGCGCGGCAATATCGACGCCCTATACTCAAATTCAGCACCAGCACAACTCCGCACACCGGGGATAAGTACTCCTCAAAACAGCGACAAACGCGAGTCTGATTCCGCCTTTTTTGCTGCAGCCGACGTCTTTCCGCTCCCCACTGCACCCGACTTCATCGGCACAGGAGATTTCAATGCTGATGGTCACCAAGACATAGTTGTGGCGACGAACGGTGGCAACAAACTTAGCTTTTTGCTGGGTGACGGCCAGGGACATTTCGACGCTGCGCGAGGAATTAGTGTCGGCGGCAGTGTCACTTCATTCGCAACGGGTGACATTAACCGCGCCGACGGATTGACTGACATTGTCGTCGGAGTTTTGAGCGAGGGCGGCGCCCACGTATTAGTGTTTGAAAGTCCCGAAGGCGCAATGCGCGCGGTCCCGGAACGTTTCGCTTTGCCTGCGAGGGTAACAGCGCTTGCCTTAGCCCGGCTTGCCGGGGGGCCGGAAAGCGACTTGGTTGTCGCATCGGGAACTTCCCTGGTGATAATTGCGGGGCGTGATCGCAAGTTGTCGATCAATATCAGCGAACAAGGCAAAGTGGCTCCGGCAGAGGTCGTAAGGCGTACAATGCCCTATTCCGTCAGCAAGCTGACCGCTGGTGATTTCATTTGGGACAAAGCGCACCAGACCGACCTCGCGCTGTTGGCTGCAGATGGAGTCGTGCATTTCCTGTCGGCTGATGCAGGCTTAGGTTCACTCGAAAGCTCAACGGCACGCGTAGGCAAGTTGGCAGTTTCCTGGCGCGAGCAACGCTCTGTTCGGGTGCTTGGACCTTCACTGCGGATCCAAAGTGCCCCGCCGAACGGTTCAGTTTTGATGGCTGCGCATTTGTCTGCACGCCAGACAGACGATCTGTTGTTCTTTGCCGCGGCGCAATCACAAGTCCAGGTGATTAACGCCGATCCGGGCGCCCGGGATGAGACTGGCATCTTATTGCGCCTTAGCGACGCAACGGAACCGACCGTTGCTGCGCTGTCGGCCTCGGCGTTGCCGCTGGCTGTGCTCCCGATGCGTTTAAGTGCAGCCGCTTCAGATGGTCTGGTCGTGATGCGGGGCGGACAGGTTGGCCCAACCGTCATCGCACCCTCGTCCGGAGCAATCATAACCGTCAACAGTTCCGATGATACAAATATCAGAGATAACCTGCTGACGCTGCGCGAGGCAATCCTCCTTTCCAACGGTGGTACTTCAGCCTCAGGCGGTCTCAGCAAGGCGGAACTGACTTCGGCAGAAAGAGCGCAGGTGCAGGGCACTCCCGGCGCAAATCAACTCGACGAAATAAGGTTCAACATTCCCCCTATCTCTCAAGGGAGTGCCCCTGCTTTCATGAATGGGGCCGCGGCGACGACTAGTGAGGCCGAGCAGGACAATGAGTCCCAGCGATCGCAGCCGTTGAACGGCTCAACTCCGGTTTACCCAGCACGTCGGTCACCAACGGTGGACCGGAGAGTACTCGGTTTGAGAGTGCGCACGCCGCTGGATCCGGAAACACCCAAAGAGTTTTGTCGCTGGTATCCTGACGAGTGGCCGCCACAAAGTATTAGGTCGAGCGCAACGAATTCACCACCTGTTCCAACATTCTTTCAGAGACCAGCCGCAGACAGCCGGCCGCTATCTCAGCCGTCAATACGCCCTACTCAAGCCACGCAGATC
This sequence comes from Acidobacteriota bacterium, assembly GCA_025463135.1. Lineage (GTDB taxonomy): Bacteria > Acidobacteriota > Blastocatellia > Pyrinomonadales > Pyrinomonadaceae > JAOAPY01. Next base: position 153,496 of record JAOAPY010000011.1, on the reverse strand, counting down.
GCTTCGCCCGATGTCTTTTCATGCTCCACGCCAGCCTTTGGCCCGCTCAACACGATCGTTGTGGGCAATGGCGGATTTAATCCTTATTCCGTCGCCGTCGCCGACTTTAACAGGGATGGCAAGCTGGATTTGGTGACGGCAAATCAAGAGTCCGACAACGTCACCGTGCGCCTCGGCAATGGCGCGGGCGGCTTTGGTCCACCAAATAGCTTTAGTCTTGGGGCTGGGCCAATTCGCCCTATATCTGTAGCTGTTGGCGACCTCAACGGGGATGGCAGCCCAGATGTGGTGACGTCGAACTCCATTGCAAACAACGTCACCGTCCTGTTGGGAAATGGAGCCGGTAGCTTTGGCCCAGCCAGGCCGTTCGGTTTGGGCGGGGTGGTTGATCCGGGGTCGGTCGCGCTTGACGACTTAAACCGGGATGGCAGGCTGGACGTGGTGACTGCGAACAGGATTTCAAACAGCATCACGGTGCTCTTGGGCAATGGTAGCGGTGGTTTTGGAATACCCAACAGTCTTAGTTTGGGGGCTGGTGCGAATATCCCGTTCGCGATAGCCACGGGCGACTTCAATCTGGATCTGAAGGTCGACGTGGTGACGGCGAACTACGATACGAACAACATCACGGTGTTCCTGGGTAATGGTGCCGGCGGATTTGGCCCGCCCAACACGATTAATATGGGTGGTAGTTTTGGAAAACCGTACTCAGTGGCCGTTGGAGATCTTAACGGGGATCGTAAGCCGGATCTGGTAGTGGCCGATGCCTCCTCTTTAAGTACGATCAAGGTGTTGTTGGGAAACGGCACCGGTGGCTTTAGTGTGCCTGACACTTTCGGTTTGGGCGGCGCGAACAATCCGTTTTCCGTGGCCATAGGCGACTTCAACGGTGACAGCAAGCCGGATGTAGTGGCGGCATCAATTTCGGACAACGTCACTCTAGTCCTGGGCAATGGTGCTGGCGCCTTTGGACCTCCTAACACTTTTTATATTGGTGTTAATAGCGGCTTTCCGCTTTCCGTGGCCATCGGCGACTTCAACGGGGACGGCAAGCGTGATGTGGTGACCGCGAACAGCAACACAGACAACGTGAGTTTACTGTTAGGCAATGGCGGCGGAGGCTTTGGCGTGGCTAGCATATTTGATTTGGGTGCTACAGCCAACTTCCCGATAGCCGGCGCCAGCGCTGATCTTAATGGAGATGGGAGAGCGGATGTGGTGACGGCGAACTTTGGGTCGAGCAACATTTCCGTGCTCCTGGCTAACGCTTCTGGCGGGTTCGGAGCGCCTAACACCATAGGGCTGGCCGATGGGCTTGATCCCCGTTCGGTGGCGTTCGGGGACTTTAATCTCGATGGCAAGTTAGACATAGTGACAGCAAACTCTAATTCGCGAAATATTGCCCTCCTCCTGGGAAATGGATTCGGTGGCTTTGGAATAGCGCACACTTTCACGCTGGGTGGTCCAAAGATAATAGATTCGGAATCCCTCGCTGTCGCCGACTTTAACCGAGATGGAAAGCTGGATGTCGTAGCAGTGGGCTACTCTAACAACATCACCGTGTTGCTTGGCGATGGCGCTGGCGGCTTTGGGGGGCCTACCCTCTTCGATCTCGGTCCTTTGTTTTCTACCTTGTTTGTGGCTGTTGGTGATTTCAACGGCGATGCCAAGGTGGACGTGGTTACGGCAAATCGCGAGGCGAGCAGCATCACCGTGATGTTGGGAAATGGCGCTGGTGGCTTTGGCCCGCCGAATACGATGAGTTTGGGTTCAGGAATTGATCCAGTATCCGTCGCCGTAGCCGACTTCAACGTTGATGGCAGGCCGGACCTGGTCACGACCAACTTCAATTCCAACAGCCTTAGTATACTGTTTGGTAATGGAGCAGGCGGATTTGGTCCACCCAACTTGATCAGTATTGGTGCTGAAGCGAGTCATCCTGTATTCGTTACGGTGAGCGACTTTAATGGAGATGGCAAGCTCGATCTGCTGACGTCAAATCTTTATTCGAGCAACATAAGCGTGTTTCTGGGCAATGGAAATGGCAGCTTTGGATTCCCTAAGACTTTCAGTCTGGGCGGAGATGCGCTTCCCTATTTCGTCGCTGTCGGCGACTTCAACATGGATGGTCGGCCAGACCTGATGACCGCAGCCGCAGACGGTAACAGCGTCGCGTTCCTCCTTAATGCATGCGGCACCACGGGAATGGCACCCGATCTCACGCTGAGCAAAAGTCATGTTGGCAACCTCACTGTCGGCTCGGAAGGAGTCTTTCAGCTAACGGTGACCAACGTCGGCACGATTAGCACCTCGAGTGCAATTACGCTCACAGATAATCTGCCGGCCGGACTAAGCTTTGCCGGGATCAGTTATTACCCGCTTGACGGCAGATGGAACTGTGGGCTGTCTGGGCAAACCGTGACTTGCACTAACCCTTTGTTGCTGCCTCCGAATACTTCCAGCTCAGTCAACCTGTTCGTCGACGTAGCTCCGGCAGCCGTACCCGCCGTTACTAACAACGCCACAGTGGCTGTAACAGGTGATAACAACGCAGCAAACAACACTGCCAACGATTTTACGCTGGTCGGCGGATCATGCGCCGCTCAGCCTGTCAGCATTGGACAGGTTGTGAATGGGGCGCTTACCTCGACAGATTGCTACTCGCCACTGAGCCCAAATAGTCCTCGTGCCGATCGCTACACTTTCACTGGGGCATCGGGTCAGCCAATTGCCATAACACTTTCGTCTAGTAACTTCGACACGTTCCTTTACTTCATTGGACCGAGCGGGACAGTGATTGGCTCGGATGACGACGGCGGCGGTGGCACCAACTCGCGTATCCTGGCAGGTTCCGGATTTTTCATTTTGCCCGCCAACGGCACGTACACGATTGAAGTGACTTCGGCGCGCACCAATGAAACCGGGAACTACACGTTGAGTCTGGCTACCGGCACGCCCACTTGTACTTACAATATTGCGCCGACCGCACAAGCTTTCAATGGCGCGGGGGGCACTGCGACGGTGGCAGTTACGACGCCAAGCAACTGCCAGTGGACAGCCAGCAGCAATTCCAGTTTCATAATCGTCAATAGCGGCGAGAACGGTACCGGCAATGGCGCCGTCACATTCACCGTGGCTGCCAACTCGACAAGCAGCTCACGCATTGGGACGTTGACGATTGCCGGACAGACTTTTACGGTCTCGCAGGCCGCTGGCTCCAGCTGTGTCTACAACATCAATCCAATGAGCCAAAGTTTTCAAGCCGTAGGTGGCAGCGGCTCAGCATCGGTCGTGGCGCCGAATGGCTGCGCCTGGACCGCGACGAGCAATGCGAGTTTCATCATAGTGAACGGAGGTAATGGCAACGGAAACGGCATTGCCAGTTTCACGGTAACTGCCAACACCAGTTTCGCTACGCGAACGGGCACGCTGACCATTGCCGGACAAACTTTCACAGTTGTCCAGGGAGGTGCGACTACCAACACCTTTACGATAAATCTGGCATCACCCCTGCCGAAGATTACTGATTCGGTCATCATTGACGGTTCTACTCAACCTGGCTTTTCCGGTACGCCTCTGATCGTCATTAATGGCGCGGGTCTTGCCAGCGCCGGCGGGGGCAACGGTCTGGTAATTACGGCGGGCAGCAGCACAGTGCGCGGTCTTACCTTAACTGGCTTTGCCAGCGGCAATCGTGACGCGGCGCTGCTGCTTATTACGAACGGTGGGAATGTGGTAGAGGGCTGCTACGTCGGCACAGATGCAAGCGGTACGCGTTCATCCGGCCAGGTTGGCGGCGCGGTGCCACTTGCTGCCGGCATCGACCTTCGCAGTTCGACTGGTAACCGTATCGGTGGCACGACTGCAACCGCACGCAACATTATCTCGGGTATTGACGGCTCCGGCGTTATCATCACCGGTGCTTCGACGAACAATCTAATACAGGGAAACTATATCGGTACGGACGTGACCGGTAGTCTGAGCTTAGGTCGCCAACACGTCGGCGTATATATCCAGGGAGCAAACGGAAACACAATCGGAGGCCAAACAGCAATTCCGGGCACACCTCCCGGCAACCTAATCTCGGGAAATATTGACTACGGCGTTTTTCTGCAGGATGACTCGTCTAACAATCTCATCGTCGGAAATCTCATCGGCTCGAATGGGAACGGCACGACTCCGGTACCGAATGGCAACGCCGGGGTTTTCATATCTCGCCCGGGAGGCTTAGGATCCCAGCTCAACAATACGATCGGCGGTACGGCTCCATCCGCCCGCAATATCATTTCCGGTAACGACCCTTACGGTATTGTACTGGGCGAAGGCGCCACTGCGACTTTGGTCCAGGGTAACTACATCGGCACCAGGATTGATGGTGCGGCAGCGTTGCCGAACATTTACGGTATCACCGCGACGCAGGCTACCGGCAGCACCATAGGCGGTGCGCTTGATTCGGCGCGCAACGTGATCTCGGGTAATACGCTGACCGGCGTCAGCATCGGTTTCCTGAACAATGGGCAACTTGGTGGTACCGGCACCACGATTCAGCGCAACTACATCGGCACGAATGCCGCCGGAACCGGAGCCTTAGGAAATCAGGCGGACGGGGTCTTTGTCGAAGTCCAATCCATCACGCACACGATCCAGGAAAATCTGATCGGATTCAATGGCAACAGCGGCGTGCGAATTCCCAACACCACGACAAATCCCGGCACGCCCGGCTTCAGAATTCAGATTGTGGACAACTCAATCTTCTCGAACAGCGTGTTGGGAATAGATCTTGGCGAGGCAGGAATAACGCCGAATGATCCGCTGGACGCGGATGCGGGCGCCAATCTGCAACAGAACTTTCCGGTGCTAATTTCACTGAGCTTGCCTGTCTCGAGCGAGAGGAACGCCAGAAAGCGAAAGCCCACTAGTCCGGCCGTCACATTGAACGTCAATGCCACGCTCAACAGCACACCTAACACAACCTTCACAGTGCACTGGTATTTCAGCTCGGACTCACAGTGTTCGAACAGCCAACAGACCAGTCGGCCGCTGGCCAGTGGGCGAATACCAGGGGTGTTGACCGACGCAAGTGGCAACGCGTCGTTTAGTTTTCCTTTTGAATTTCCGGTAGGCACAAACAGCGGCGTTATCAACTGCACCGCAACTGATCCGCAGGGCAATACTTCAGAGTTTTCCGCCTGTCTGCCGGTTACTGCGCCCTCTCCGGCTTTTGTGCAATTCGCTGCCGGCAGTTATTCCGTGGCAGAAAATGCGGGATTCGCTACGATAACTGTCACACGGAGTGGTGACACTGCCGGCACTTGCTCGGTGAACTTTGCCACCAGCGATGGGACAGCGCAGCAAAGGAACGACTACACAATCGCGGGCGGAACGCTTACCTTTGCGCCTAGCGACACCAGCAAGACATTTCGGGTGCTGATTAGTGACGACTCATACCCGGAGAGCAACGAGACGGTGAACTTGAATTTGAGTAACGCCAACGGAGCTACGGTAAGTGGACCGGCAACCGTTACCTTAACAATTAATGACAACGATGTGACAACGCCGACTATGAACCCGCTTGATGACACTCGTTACTTTGTCGGCCAGCACTACTATGACTTTCTCAGCCGCGTGCCGGATCAGAGCGGCCTTGATTACTGGATGGGACAGATCACCCAGTGCGGCACTAACGCCGGTTGCCTAAGCTCGCAACGCATCACCGTTAGCAATGCATTCTTCTACGAACAGGAATATCAAGAGACGGGTTCTTACGTGGTCCGGCTTTACCGGGCTGCTTTCGGCAACAACCAACCAATTTCCAACAGCGATGCCAATCCGCAGTTTCCCAACGAGAACAAGAAGCTGGTGAATTACTCGGCTTTTTCCCTTGACCGAGCCCAAGTCCGCGGTGGCTCGTCGCTAGCCCAGACGCAACTCGAGCTGGCGAATGCATTCGTATTGCGGCCGCAGTTTTTGGCGAAATATCCAGGCACTCTCAATGGTCCGGCTTTTGTCGATGCGGTTGTGGCTGCTATCAATACCGACATTGGTGTGAACCTCACTCCCCAGCGAAGCGCGTTGATCGATCTGTTCAATCAGGGTGGCCGTGGCAAGGTGATGTACCGGCTGGCTGATGACAACGCGAGCAATCCGGTGAACAACCGGGCCTTCATTGACGCTGAATACAATCGCGCGTTCGTGTTGACGCAATATTTTGGGTATCTGCGACGCAATCCGGATATTGGGGGCTACGTGTTCTGGCTGAGCCAAGTCAACAGCGCACCATTGCGAGCGTTGGAAAAGCAAAGGGCGATGGTATGTTCGTTCGTCACCTCCGCGGAGTATCAGCAGCGCTTCAGCCCGGTCACCACGCACAATAACACCGAGTGCCCACAGTAAAGGTCCAAGCTGCGGCATTCAACTTCAACGTTGGTAGTTTGTTGCAGAATTCTTCCGTGAAATCCCTTCTGTTATGAAGTAAGGCTGACGTATTATGTCCGCGAACGAGACTCAAATGGCCGGCGCAAGCACTCCGCGAACCTACACCCGTGATGTCGTCGGCCTGTACGTGACTCAACCTCAAGCAATACTCGCCAGGAGAAAACCAGATGAACTCTCACACTACCCGGCTCCGAACACCTCAAGCGTATGATCGACACCAGGGCCTGTTTTGGATGACACTTTTGCTGATTGGTTCAACGTCGCTGATCTTCATGCCCGCGCCACTGCGAGTCATTGCGCGCTCCTTTTCCGGGGATGGGGCCAAAAGTACAATGGCCAAGCCGCCGAATCCTGATCGCTCCGCACCCAACCCAAGTGCGCGCCCTGCCGGCGCTCTCCCGAACGCCTTGAATGCGGGCCTCAATGTGCGTACTTCTTACGAGGGTCCGGAGGACTTGCGGCGGGCGCTGACCCAGAACCAAGCCAAACCTCTAAGCTTGGCAGCCGGTGACTTTGATGAAGATGGCGTACCGGACCTCGTCAGCGGTTACTCCCTCGAGGGTCGTGGAATCATCGCACTGCGGCGAGGAAATGTTGATTCGATCTATCCCAATACTCCCGCGGCGAAAGAAAGAGAGACCATGGGTATGCGCCCGGCGCCATTTCTATCCTCCGCCCAGGTCAGTGTGGTGTCGTTGGCGCCTGACTATCTTGGCACTGGTGATTTCGACGCCGATGGTCATTGTGATCTTGTAATAGCAGCGCGCGGAAATCGGTCTCTAGCGTTTTTGCCCGGTGACGGGCAGGGTAATTTTGGAATGGCAAGGCAAGTTTATTTGCCGGGGGCCGTCACCGCGTTGGTTGCCGGTGAGATCAATCGCGCCGATGGGCTAACCGATGTCGTAGTCGGCGTTACTGGGGAGAACGGATCAGAGGCCCTCGTTTACGAAGGGCCGGCTGGGGCGCTCAACGCTGAGCCAGAAAGCTTTGGACTATCAGCACCAGCCACTTCGCTTGCGCTGGGCCAGCTAACTTCCGCCTATACTATCGATCTGGCTATTGCCGCCGGCCCCCAGGTGCTGATCGTCTACGGTCGTGATCGAATGTTAACGGCTGCCCCGGACAAAAGGACGGCAGTGCTTCCCGCTCGCATCGAGAGTCGCTCATTCAACCAGGATTTGAAGTCGTTGGCGCTACGGCGAGTCAACGGAAACTCGCAGCCTGAAATCGCATTACTCTTCTTGGGAGGCGCGGTGCAGGTGTTGAGCCCCGGTAGAAACCTTGACCCCAAGAGCAGCGCCGGACTAGCGCTCACTGAATGGGTGAAAAGCGATTTTCCCTCAACCTGGCCAGGTGCTGAACGTTTAATTGCTGCGGACTTCTCGACGTCTGCCGAGGAGGATCTGTTGCTGCTCGATTCAGCGGGTCGGCGAGTGCGAATTCTGCAGACCGGCAGTGCTAAGGACTCCGCCAACGACGCGCGGGCAGGACTAAAAGATTCGCAGAACGAATTGTCAGACCTGGCCTTTGAAGGAGCAGAGCCAGTGGCAGTGCTGCCAATGCAGCTTGACGTCGACGCTCTAACTGAGCTGGTTGTCTTGCGGCAAGACCAGACGGATCCGGTCGTCGTGCTGACTGCGGAAAGACCAAATCAAGAGGCCGCCCGGCCAGGCGACACGCCGGCAGGGGACTTATTTGGAGTGCCTAACCAAGGGGGCTATCGGTCAAGCGGTGGTCAAGGGCATCCAACCAAAGCCGCGAACACCGGCGACCCAAGAGAGAATAAGCAGGTAAAGCCAGGCGTAAAGCAATGGCAAGCGCCTAACCTGTTCGGAGGTTGTTCGCCCTTGCCCATTAGTGTTGGCCAAACGATCAACGGCACGCTCGCCACGACGGATTGTTTTCTGCAGGATGGGGCCTATGTGGATTTCTACACCTTCAGCGGTACGGCCGGCCAGCTCGTGGCTATCACGTTGAACTCGTCCGCTTTCGATGCCTACCTTTACCTGGTCTCGCCCAACGGTTCGTTGTTATCCAGTGATGACGACGGCGGCGCTGGAACGAACGCTAATATTCCGACGGCGGGCGGTTTCATTTCCTTGCCGGCTAATGGAATTTACACGATTTACGCGACGTCTTTTGGCCCCGCACAGATCGGCAGTTACTCGCTGACCCTTATTGGGATCGGAGGCGGCGGACCCTGTCCGGCAATACCAATCCCAAACGGCCTGGCTGTTTCAGGCTTCCTAAGCACCGCCGACTGCGTATTCACGTCGGGGCCGCGCTTCGGTTCATTTTCTGACGTCTATACGTTTAACGGGATAGCGGGTCAGCAGGCCATCGTGGCAATGGCCTCTAACAGCTTCGACACATTTCTTTACTTGACTGCTCCCAATGGAGCCCAAGCTGAGAACAACGACGTTCAACCCGGCTTCGACACAAATTCCCGAATCCCGCCGGTGGGCTCAGCGATCTTGCCAGTCAGTGGCCTTTATACCATCTACGCAACTTCATTTTTCCCCGGAGCGACCGGCAGTTATGCGATTGGAATCATCGTGGGCGGAGCTCCCACCATCGTTACCAACACCAACGACAGTGGACCCGGCAGCTTGCGACAAGCAATTATCAACGCCAACGCCAATCTGGGTGTCGACATCATCAGCTTCCAGGTTCCGCCGCCGCGTACTATCAGTCCGCTGACGGCCTTACCCGAAATCACCGATCCGGTGGTAATCGATGGCACAACGCAGCCTGGCTTCGCCGGCACACCGCTGATCGAGTTGAATGGCCAGTTCACACCACGAGGGACGTCTGGTCTAAAGATCAGCTCCGGCAGCAGTCGCGTGCGCGGCCTGGTCATCAATCGATTCGGGGCCACGGATTGCAGTCTCCCTTTGAATGCTAACGTGAGCGTGGGCACTGCCATACAATTGGTTTCAGGAGGCAATAACCTTATTGACGGCAACTTTATCGGGACGAACCTGAGCGGGACGGCCGGTATGTGTAATAGCGGCAACGGTATCTATCTCTTCAACTCGTCGTTCAACACGGTCGGCGGGACCGCGGCCGCGGCGCGTAACATAGTTTCGGCGAACCGCGCTCCCGGCATTGCAATCGGCGGAGAATTTTCAATCTCCAACCGGGTGCAGGGAAATTTTGTGGGCACGGACGTAACCGGGACGGTCGATCTCGGTAACCAGTCGAACGGAATCTTTCTTATCAATGGGACGAGCCACGTTATCGGGGGCACAGTGCCAGGCTCGCGCAATCTGGTATCGGGCAACAACTCCCCAGGCATCGGTATCGGCTTCAGCGATCCAGCCGGCATTCTCGTACAAGGGAACTACATTGGGACCAACGCTGCCGGCTCCGCCGCGATCCCTAATTTGGGCGGAGGCATAATCATTGGCGGGTTCTTTCAGCTTAACGGACAGGCAGTCACTGCGACCGACAATACCATCGGCGGAACTACGCCGGCGGCGCGTAACGTCATCTCCGGGAATCTTCGGATCCCCGGCGATCCTAACCTCGACAGCGGCAACGGTCTCGAGATCATCAACGACGGTTCTCAACGCAATAAGGTCCAGGGCAACTACATTGGCTTGAATGCCAACGGCAACGGCGCGCTTCCTAACGCGGGCAGCGGAGTCTTCATTACTCGCGCTCCCAACAACTTTATCGGCGCTGACGTTCGCGCCGATGTTCAAGGAACAACCAACTACATCGCTGCGAACGGCCGCTACGGAATTGGAGTGGGCATCCGACGCTTGAATGACCAAAATCCCGGCCAGTTCATTACCGGAGGCGATAGCGTGGACATAGTCTACAATGTAATAGGCAGCGATCCGAGTCAAACCCTGCGACTAGGCAACGGACTGGACGGCGTCTTTGTCGATGCTGATTCGGTCAACATCTATGTCAATTCCAACGTCATTGCCTTCAATGGCAGGAATGGTGTTCGTATTCCTGATGCCAACGGTATCGTTGACGACAATGACAATTCCGGAAGGCTGGTCAACCTCGACCTGAACTACATCTTCGGCAACGCCAGTCGAGCAGTCGATCTCGGCTTTGAAGGACTCACGCCTAACGATCTGCGCGACGGGGACGGCGGCGCTAATTTGCAACAGAACTTTCCCGTACTTTCCTCGTCGACAATAGCCCGTCACGAAGACCGGCAGGATGAGCAGAACCCAGCTCACACTTTATTCCTAAATGTCGCCGGCACGCTGAACAGCGCGCCGAATACAACTTTCACCGTGCATTGGTATTTCAGTCCCGACTTGCAGTGCATCAACAATGCGCAAAGCTCGCGGCCTCTCGCCTTCGGAAGAATTCCCGGAGTGATCACCAACGCCAACGGAGATGCTCCCTTCAATATCCCTTTTGATTTTCCGGCAGGGTTTACCAGTGGTGTCATAAACACGACCGCCACCGATCCCACCGGTAATACGTCTGAGTACTCCGGTTGCTTCCCCGTTAATCTTTCCACGCCGGCCACGCTGCAATACGGCGCCGCAAGTTATAGCGCGGGGGAGAATGACGGCTTCGCGACCATTAACGTGGTCCGCACCGGAGACACAGCGGGAAGTTGTTCGGTGAACTTTGCCACCAGCGACGGGACGGCGCTGCAAAAAAGCGACTACATCATCGCCGCTGGGACATTGACCTTCGCTCCCGGAGAGACCAGCAAGACGTTTCGCGTGCTCATCAATGATGATTTGTACGCTGAGAGCATCGAGACAGTGAATTTGACTTTGAGTAACGCTACGGGAGGCACCATCAGTGGGCCAACGACGGTTACCTTAACCATTAACGACAACGATACGACAACCCCTACTTCGAACCCCCTAGATAATGCACAATTCTTCGTCAAGCAGCAGTACTCCGATTTTCTCAGTCGCGTGCCGGATCAGAGTGGGCTGGATTACTGGACGGGGCAGATCACTATGTGTGGTACGACCGTGGCCTGCCTGCGCACGCAACGTGTCTCCGTCAGCAATGCCTTCTTCTTCGAACAGGAGTACCAGCAAACAGGAGCTTATGTAGTACGATTGTTTCGCGCGGCCTATGGCAACAATCAACCCTTCCCGAATCCGGACACTGCAAACCAGGTAGAAGCAAAGAAGCTGGTGAGTTACGCGGCGTTTTCCCCCGACCGGGCGCAGATCCGAGGTGGCCCATCTCTGGCCGAGACTCAATTGGATCTGGCGAATGCTTTTGTGCTCCGTCCCCAGTTCTTAGCGAAGTATCCCGGTAGTCTCAGCGGGGCGGCCTTTGTCGATGCGGTGCTGGCTACCATTAACTCCGACATCGGCCCGAACCTGGCGTCGCAGCGCACGGCTTTGATCGATCTCTTTAATCAGGGGGGCCGGGGCAAGGTGATGTACCGGTTGGCTGACGACAACGCGACCGATCCTGTGAACAACCGGGCCTTTGTCGATGCGGAATACAATCGCACGTTCGTGTTGACGCAATATTTTGGATACCTGCGACGCAATCCGGATATCGCCGGCTATCTTTTCTGGCTGGGTCAAGTCAACAGCGCTCCGCTGCGCAGCCTCGACAAGCAGCGCTCTATGGTTTGTGCATTCATTACCGCGCAGGAATACCAGCTCCGCCTCAGTCCCGTAGTTACGCATAACAACACGGAGTGCCAGTGAAAACTTCTGGTTGCGGATTCCGTGTCCCGAATCAAGAGTCTTCGAAGTCGACGTCTCCAGGGCGTGCTTCCTGCTAAGGTTTTGCCAATGACGGTCACCTCAAGCACTGTTCTGACTAAATTATCGCTGGCCGTTCTATGCGTGCTGTTTCTTGCTGCTCAGTCCACTGAGGGCCAGGATACTGTTACCGGAGCCTTCTGGGGTACCGTCACCGATAGCCAGACCGGAGCGCCACTGAAAGGAGCAGTTGTCGAAATCATCAACCTGCAGACTGAAGTGGCGATCAATCCTCCTCTTCTTAGCGATTACCTTGGACGTTTTTTTCAAGGACTGCTAATCCCGGGTGAGTACAGGGTTCGCGTATCAATGCCCGGCTATCAAACCCACGAGGTGAGGCAGCTGCTGAGGATCACGGTTACCGGCGAAGTGGTGCCCGTGCCCGTAGCACTCGACCAAGTGAGTCCGGTGGTTCCGACGACCACGCCGACGCCTGCGGTTACTCTCGGAATAGAGGACACCGACATTCGTGCCGGCATGAACAGAGTCGACGGGCATCGCAGTGGATCCTTTTCACACGAAGAGGTAACAACCCTTCCCCTCAGCTCTCACTCGAGCCGTTCTTTTGACGAGCTCGCCCTGTTGCTTCCTGGTGTGGCGCCGCCACCGCAAACTCTGGGCAATGTTGCGGGACCTGGAGTGGGCGCCGGGGTCGGTTCAGCCGGTCAGTTTTCCGTAAACGGTCTGCGTTCACGCGCGAACAATTTCACTGTCGATGGATCAGACAACAACGATGAGGACATCGGCGTGCGGCGACAGGGATTCGTGGCGCTCATCGCTCAGCCGATGGAATCGATCCAGGAGTATCAGACGATCACTCTGCTGGCTCCCGCGCAGTTTGGCCGCAACATTGGCGGACAAGTCAACGCCGTCTCCAGATCCGGCGGTAACCAGATCCACGGCACGGCCTACGCTTTCTTCAACTCCAGCCATTTGAACGCGCGCAACTTCTTTGACACTACTTTTGGCAACGCAGTTACGCCGTTGACTGCCGCGGGCAAGCCAGTGCTCTTTGACGGCAGGCCCGGTTCAGTCAGAAATCAAAGTGACGGCCAGGATTCGCTGACGTTGGTCAACGGTGGCATGGTTCTGGGAGGTCCATTGAAACGCGCCACGCCCGCGAAGTCCGGAACGAGCGTTTTCTATTTCATCTCTGCAGAAGGGCAACTGATTAATGCTTCAAAGGAAGCCAGCTTTGCGGTTCCCACAGTCGAACAACGAGGCTTATTCAATAGCGGCGCGACAGGTCTTTCAGTGGATCCTTTCACTGGCCAGCCCGCAATCAGCTTTCCCGCCACGATCAGTGGCGAGGCAATCTTCAGTCTCTATCCTTTTCCCAACAATCCCAATGGTATCTATGGCGCGAACACCTTCACGCAGTCGCTGCCGGCGGGTGAGCGGGGCATGGTGTTCTCGGGAAAAGTTGACGCTAACTTTAGATATAAACAGCGGCAACAGGGCGTGGCTTCGCGTTACAACTTCACCAACGACTGGCGCGATATTCCGGTAACAGGCGGCGCTCTCTTTTCCACCTTGAGGCCGCGCGTGCGAACGCAGAATCTCTCCAACTTTCTTAACAGCGAAATCAGCGCGCCCGGATCCTCGCGACAGGTTTTCAATCAGGTCCGCGCTTCTTACGGTCGCACGCGGCTCGTGTTCGATGAAAGACGCGATAACCAATTCCTGCGGCCGAGCAAACTCAGCGCCGGGTCAAATAAGGACGATGGGACCTTTTTGCTGAATGCCCCCTTGCGCGTAAACGATACAGTACCGGGTTCCAATAGTGTCCCTTACGCCAATTTCTTCAATTTCAACACGGAAGACATCCTGGGACCGCTTGGCCAGGTTACGATCGCCGGGTTTAGCCCTGCCGGCGTTGATGTTTTCAACTTTCCGCAGCGTCGCGTCAATAACACCTATCAGTTGGCCGATGCCCTCACAGTTCGAGTCGGCAGTCACAACTTTGGCTTGGGAGGCGATGTGCGTCGCTCCGAGCTCAACAGTCAGTTGCCCGTCAACGCGCGGCCGTTAATCACTTTCAACGGCGGGCCAAAATTGTCCCTGGATGCGCAGGGGAATGTTACGTTTCAGACATTTGTCCAGCCGATCGATCTGGTGGCGGCTTCCGCGCCCAGCGGTGTGCTGCAGGCAGTGACGCGGGGAAGCGGTTCGGGGATTAATCTCCGTTATTATCAGTACAACTTTTACTGGCAGGACCAGTGGAGGGTAAAGCCAAACCTTTCCTTGTCCTTTGGGGTTCGTTACGAATACAACACTCCGCCGCGCGAATCGAATCGCCGGATTGAAAACACTTTCAATGATCCGTCGCTTGATCTCGTTCCGGGATTTCGAGGTTTTTTGGGAGGGCGGACTTCAATCTTCAATCCCGATCACAACAACATTGGACCGCGCCTGGGAATTGCTTATTCACCAAACTTGTTTGGGCGCAGTCTGGCGACAGTCTTTCGCGCCGGTTATGGACTCTTTTACGATCAGGCAATCGGCGCCGTAGTCAGCCAGTCGCGCAATGTGTTTCCGAACTTCCTCACTCTCAATCTCGCCGGTGGCTTGCCCAGTGCGAGCGGTGTTGGGTTTAGAATCACTGACCCGAGCTTGCCGTTCTTTCCCTGTCGCGACAGTAACGGCACAGTGCAATTTTTGGCGCTGACGCAGCCGGGCACGCTTAATCGACTCAATCCCGACGTCTCCCTGCAGTGCCTGGTGGCGATCAATACAGCTTTTCCGGGCGGCTTTGGTTTCACGTTGCCAAGTCGTAGTTTTCAAATGCCGGCGGCGCATCACTATGCATTCACCTTCGAACAGCAGTTGCGCCAGAATCTGGTTGTTTCGGTTGCATACGTCGGCACACTGGGACGGCATCTGCTGCGCCTGACCACTCCGAATCTCGGGCCCAACGCGTTTTTGATTCCGACTGTCATCAACGTTGTTAATTTTCAACCTAACGTATCGGGACGCGCAATCGGACCGGGGCAGAGCCTTGATCCCAGTGGCGCGATCGTGGGCGGGCGTCCCGTAAGTCAGGCGGGCTCCGTGAACATTTACGAATCCTCCGCGAATTCGAGATACGATTCGCTGCAGGTGCAACTCCGCGGACGCTTGCCGCAGGCGGCGCACTATCAGCTTTCATATACCTGGTCGCGAGTTACCGATGACGTTTCCGATGTGTTCGATTTGGCTGGAGCACCGGCTCTGCCTCAGGACAGCTTGAGCTTTGCCGGGGAGCGCGGGCCGGCGAACTTCGATGCCCGACACCGTTTGTCATATAATCTCACTTACGCTCTGCCCTCTTTCAAGACTCGCCGAAAGGCCGTTCGCTGGCTGGTTGGGAAACTGGAGCTTGCCGGCATCGGACGATTTCAAACCGGTCAGCCCTTCACGGTGAATAGCATCTTCGACGTAAACCTTGACGGCAATCTCACTGATCGGCTCGACACGACGATGGGACTTGTCGTCACCGGCGACAGGCGTCAGCCAATAATTGTGACGGCCTCAGATCCGCGATCTCTGCTCGCAGCGATTGGGCAGGATGGACGCATCGGCCGCAATACTTTTCGGTCGGGCAACTTGTTGGACCTTGATCTGTCATTGGCGAAGCACTTTTCCTTAGCGGCCCAGCGTAAGCTAACCCTGCGCGTGGACATTTTCAATTTCATAAACCGCGCGAACTTTGGCATCCCGGTCCGTTATTTGGGCGCCGCCGGCTTTGGCCGTGCAACTGATACTGTCACTCCAGCGCGGCGGGTGCAGCTCGCTTTGAAATATTCGTTGTAGTTTTTGTGAATGAGAAGACTTTGCATGTGGCTCTGAGGATTTGTTGGGTGAGAGTAATTTCCACGATGACGAGAAAAACCAATTATGGATGGCGCGATAACAGCTTGGCGTTGACGGCAATGTTCTTCCTCTCATGCCTGACTGGGTTTGTGTTGTGGATGTCCCGCCCGGCAATCAGTTCGACCGAAGATGTTCATACCACTGCGCGCCCTGAACTGGTCCTGCAAACCGGTCACACGTCGGGGGTGAATTGTGTAGCTTTTGGGCCTGGTGGTCGCTGGCTGGCTTCGGGCGGGAGTGACAATGCCATCAAAATCTGGGAGGTAGCCAGCGGACGAGAGTTGCGTGCTCTGAGAGGACATACGGGATACGTAAAGGCGCTCGCTGTCAGCGCGGATGGACACTGGCTGGCATCAGGCAGCAATGACCTCTCGGTGCGCGTTTGGGACGTGGTCACCGGACAAGAGTTGCACAACTTTTCTGGGCATTTGCGGTCAGTCGAATCGGTTTCCTTTAGTCAAGACGGACGTTGGCTAGCTTCAGGAAGCGGGGACAACTCCATCAGGATTTGGGACCTCACTGCTGGAGGTGAGTCGCAGTTGTTGAAGGGCCATGCCGGCGCGGTAGTAGCGTTGGCCTTTAGTTCAGACGGAAAGCTGCTGGCCTCGGGCAGCGCGGATCGTTCGATCGAACTCTGGGATACCGGTACGTGGCGTGAAAAGGCAAAACTGCAAAAGCACAATGATGGAATTACCTCATTAGCCTTCAGCCCCGACAACAAGTCCCTCGCCTCTGCGAGCGCTGATGGGTCAATTTACGTGTGGAAGCAGGGCTCCGACCAGGAGCGCTTTGTCATCAAGGGAACTGCCAGGGTACTGGCCCTTGCATTCACTGACAACGTGTTGAGGGCCGCCAGCGCTGATGGTGCGATCAGAGAATGGGATACTACGAACGGAAAAGAGAAGGGAACCAAACGCCCGGCAGCAGGAAAACAGGCTGCCGAGACCTTAATGTCGGTCGCGTTCAGCCCGGATGGAAAGTACGTAGCCGCAACTGCCGGTAGGCGGACAGTCGCCCTGCTTGACAGCAGGAATGGAAAAACAGTGCGGACCTTCGAGAGCCGCTCAACTGGCTTTTATGCGGTGGCTGTCAGCAGTGACGGAAAGTGGCTGGCTTCAGGCGCAAATGACCGCTTCGTCAGATTATGGCAAGTAGCAAACGGACAGCAGCTACCGCGCATGCTTGGATCAAGCGGCGTTATTACCAGCATCTCGTTTAGCCACAACAACCGTTTTCTCGTTTCGGGCAGCATCAGCGGCGAGGTTAAGGTTTGGGATCTGCGTTCCGGCCGCGAAGCCTACAAGCTCACCAGCAGCCCGAGAGGAATCAATTCGGTGTCTTTCAGCAGCAACGGGAAGTGGTTAGGTGCAGCCGGAGGTAACCGGACGATTCAACTCTGGGACGTCGCTACAAGAAGTTCGCGCATACTCGCGGGACATGACGGCGAGGTGACCAGTATTAGTTTTAGCCCGCAAGAAGAGCTGCTCGCTTCTGCCGGTAGGGACAAGACCATCAGGCTTTGGGATCCCAACTCAGGTCAACTCCTAAGAATTCTGGCGACTCTCGCTGATGATGTCGACGCGCTAACGTTCAGTCCTGACGGCAAATCACTTGCGGTGGGGTGCGCCGACAAGACCATCACGATCTGGGAAGTAGCTGGCGGACGACTTATGAAGACCTTAACCGGGCATAACGGAGAAGTTCTGGCCCTGGCTTTCAGCCCCGATCGCCCATGGCTTGTTTCCGGCAGCAGTGATCATACAGCCAGAATCTGGGACGTTGAGAGCGGGAGCGAAATTCAGACGCTGGTGCGAGGCGCGGGGAATATCCACAGCGTGAGTTTTGGCAACACGTCCAGATGGGTCGTGTGCGGCGACATTGATGGCACTATGACCATTTCAGATCCGGCAACCGGCGAACTGATGGTCACCCTTGTCTCAATGCGCGAGAGCGATGATTGGCTGGTTGTAACTCCGGAAGGCCAGTTTGATGGCTCGCCGTCATCCTGGGGATTGCTGCTCTGGCGATTCGCAAAGAACACCTTTGCCGTTTCACCAGTCGAATCATTCTTCACCGAGTTCTTCTATCCCGGACTGTTAACCGAGGTTCTCTCGGGCAGCAAGTCTAAGGCCCCGTTTGAGATCGCACAAAAAGATCGCCGCCAACCGGAAATCGATATCTCACTCGTGGCTGCTGAGACTTCTGTCACAAGTCCCGATAAACGTAACGTCACAGTGCGTCTCAAGGTTAAAGAAGCTCAGCCCGATCAAGATCATTCAGAGGGAAGCGGCGCCCAGGATCTGCGCTTGTTTCGCAACGGGTTGATGGTCAAACTTTGGAGCGGTAACGTGCTTTCCGGGGGCAGTGACCAAACCCTGGAAGCCCCTGTTCCAGTGGTTGCCGGCGAGAATCGATTTACTGCCTATGCTTTCAATCGAGAGAACGTCAAGAGCGCTGATGTTACGCTTTCAGTTCGCGGTGATGACAGCCTAAAACGGATCGGGACCGCGTATGTTCTTTGCATAGGGGTGAGCCGCTACGAGAATTCAAAATACAACCTGAACTATTCCGCTGCCGACGCCCTCGCCATGGGCGATCAGTGGGCGCAGCAGCAACGACTGGTGGGCCAATACAATCCGATCGTGGTCATCTCGCTTCTGAATGAAGAGGCCACCAGGGCGAATATCTTGCTGGCGCTGCAACGCCTGGCAGGAACGAACGTGGCGCCATTGGCGCCAGGCGCGCCGGCTGAGTTGTCAAAAATTCGCGCGGCTCAGCCAGAAGATGTTGTAGTAATTTATTTTTCCGGCCACGGTACTGCGCAGAAAGATCGCTTCTATCTGATCCCTCACGATATTGGTGCCCAGGGAGGGATTCAAGCAATTGTGGGCCACAGTGTCTCGGATTTGGATTTGGAAGAGGCACTTAAACCGCTGGATGCCGAGCAGTTGCTGCTGGTGATAGATGCATGCCATTCTGGCCAGGCCCTCGAGGCTGTGGATAAACGTCGTGGGCCTATGAACACGCGGGGTCTGGCTCAACTCGCATATGAAAAGGGAATGTACGTCCTGACCGCTTCCCAAAGCATCGAAGCGGCTTTCGAGTCCGAAACTTTTAAACACAGCTATCTGGCCTACGCTTTGGTCGAAGAGGGCATGAAATCCGGAGCAGCTGACGCTGACCTCGACGGACGTGTGTTGCTTGATGAGTGGTTCGATTACGCTATGGCGCGGGTGCCGCAAATGGGAACGGACAAGCTCAGCAAAGAACTCGAATTAGTTGATGCTGACGAGCGGCGAGTACAAAGGCCCAGGGCGTTCTATGCCGCCAAAACAGGGCCACAACGGTTGATAGTCGCCCAGCTATCCAGCCCCGGCAGGCAATGATCTTATGAAAAACTCAACCGATTCCGACTAATGTTGTAATACTGCGGTCTCAATTCTTGCGTCATTTCAATAAGGCTATGGATAAATCATCAGAACGCACGGATAACCAAATTGCCGACTGGAGTAGGGGAGACTCACTGTCAACCATTCGCGAACCGGAAGATTCACTTATGGGCACCCTCATCGCTGGGCGTTATCTGATCAAATCGAAGCTGGGCCAGGGCGGCTTCGGCGTGGTTTACCTGGCTCTTGATCAGAAGATGGTTTCTCGCCCTGTCGTGGTGAAGGTAGTTCTGGAGCAAGCCCCCGGTGACGAATACAGCGTAAGAAAGTTCAAACAGGAGATCGAAGCCCTCGCGCGCGTAGATCATCCCAGTATCGTCGGCATTTTCGACGCTGGTGAAATGCCGGACGGTAAACCCTATCTCGTCATGCAATATGTCGAGGGAATCAGTCTACGCGCGGCCATCAGATCTGAAGGAATGGAGTTCGGCCGCGCTGCTAACATCATCCGTCAGGTGGGACGAGCCTTGACCGCTGCGCATCGCAAGGAGATATATCATCGTGACCTTAAGCCGGAAAACGTCATGTTGAAAGGGACCAGCGACGGTGACGAGCAGGTGAAAGTGATCGACTTTGGGGTTGCCAAAGTACGGAACTCAATTACCTCGTTGAGTACGGGCAAAGAGCGCGCGGTGGGCACAATCGCTTACATGTCGCCTGAGCAATTGAACGTTCGGAAGTTGACACCCGCCAGCGACGTCTACTCGTTTGGCGTGATGGCTTATGAAATGTTGACCGGCAGAAGACCCACCAATCCCGAGTCAGTGTTCCAGTTGCTGGAAATGCAAAGAGCCGGCGTACGCGTCAAACCAATGGACTTGCGTCCGAGCTTACCGCAGGCGGCTCAGGACGCGATTCTAAAAGCTCTGTCCTTTGAGCCCGAAGCACGACACCAAAAGGCACGAGACTTTGGCGATGAAGTTAGTTGGGCCCTCCTCGGGGATCCGGATCGCACGCGACCACAGGCAGTTGGCTTGATTGACTCCCAGCCCGGTGCGGCGCCTTCGCCTCGGATTGATCAGGATCAGCGTAAGATAATGCCTACCTTGATTGTTGATCCTCTCGAGTCAACCAAAATCAAGGACCCGAAAAAGAAACGCCCTTACATTACCGGAGGAGTGGCCGCGACCTTGCTGCTGGTCTTGATTGGCGTTGGTGCCAGGTACGTTGCGAAAAACAGATCCAGAACCACTACTCCTCCAGGCACAGCCACAGCCAACGCTGGACCCGAACGGTGCTTGGCATACTGGTTGGTGGTGCAGAAGATTCAAAACGGCAAGCCGCTTGGCGAACCATTCAAGTCTGAAGGCAACCACATTTACGGAAACAACTGGCGGTTTGCTTTTAACGTTACTGCCGCGCAATCGGGTTCTCTCTATCTGGTAAATGAAGGACCGGGACCAGGAGGACAAAAGGTATTCAATATACTTTTTCCCACACCCAGGAATGCTAGCTCGCAACTCGCCGCCGAACAGACCATCCAAATAGACGGTAATCGGTTTGATGAGTTCAAGGGGATCGAGCGGCTCTGGATTATCTGGTCCGAGAAACCGCTCCCGGATTTGGAGGTGGCCTTCGCTGATGCCGCAAAAACTCGCGGCGTCATTGAGAATGCTACCGAGATAGACACCATCAAAGGCTACCTAAAACTTTGGGATGACACCAACCAGCGTCCCACTATCCTTCCATTTGCCGAACCAAAGCAGACCATAGTTAAGGGTCGGGCTAAGACTCTGGTTAGCCTGGTCGAGCTATTGCATGAAAATCAGTGATTCTCAACCCGAATTCCGTGGAGGCATCATGAAAACCAAAACGCGCCGAACACGATTCGCCATGATTCTGTGGTGCTGTTCGCTATTGGTCGCGGCAGAAGGCCTCACTGTGACTGGTGCCCAGGATGATCAAGAGAAGGGCATCAGAGCCGAAGAGTTTCTCGATAATCGTCCGCCGATGAACCCGTCGAGAAAAACAGCTCAAACTCACGCCAGATATAAGGCTACTAACAAGCCGCCTGCGGGCACTGTGGTCGCCACAAAGCCGCCAGCAGGTTTAGCTTTTGCCGAGGTGGGAGTAACGACCTGGCGCTTTCGCAAGTCAACGGCGCGCGACAGGACCAAGGAACTGGTCGAAGTTGACGCGGAGGAAGGTCCGGTCGAATTCACGCTCGAGCGTGTGCAGAACGGCACGCCTTTTATTACCGGGCAAATAGTGCGCCTTAGCATCGAATCGCTTTCGCGTGACGGCTATCTGTACGTGATCGATCGCGAGCAGTATGCGGATGGCTCTTTGAGCGATCCCTTACTTATCTTTCCATCCAGGAGACTGCCAAAAGGGAATCAAGTCAAAGCCGGTCGCGTCATCTCGATCCCATCGGCGAAAGGAAAAGGGTTTAAGATTGAGCCAAAGCCAAGCGGTAAGAAACAAGTTGCAGAGCTCTTAACGATCGTGGTGTCCGCCACGCCGTTGGTGGACACGGCAAAGCTGGGCACTAAGCCTTACCTGCCGGCAGAACAGGTGGCTGAATGGGAAAGTAAATGGGGCACCGTGCCCACTACGTATGAAATGGACGGCGGAACAGGGCAGGCCATGACAGAGCAAGAGCAGGCTGCGGCCGCTGATTCTTCAGTAGAATTAACGCAGGGTGATCCCGGTCCGCAAACTGTGTATCGCGTACCAATCAAGCCGGAGAACCCGGTAATCTTTTCGGTCCCACTAAAACTCAGGGACAGCTAGTGGACTATAAGATCGAGATTGCTTGTGGCTCATTGCGTTTATTTGGTGTCGAGTTGTTCGAAAATCGATTCGTGACGTTTCTTTTAGCACTATCAAACTCACTGTTACAGTCCACTAGCTTACGGCTACAGAGACGAATAGTATGATCAATAACCCCTGCGGGGCAGTGGGGATCGTTCGGGTCCGGCCTACACGAAAGCTCGCAACTGTTTCAGCCTAGCGCGCGGAGTTGTGGCAGGATAAGATCGTCCTAATTGGACGTAAGTATGCAGCCTCGTCTGATTATCATTTCACTGCAAGTGGTGTTAAGTCTGGTGCCGACTTAACTGCGATCGCAGTGGAGTCAGAGGTTTCTCGAATTACGAGAGGCTAAAACCGTCTTATTAGTAAGCATTGAGGTGGGTGACGGGGCTAACTCTTGTAGTTTTGAATTATTTTCCCGATTGGGTGGAAGCAAAGAACTTTTTGGCTGCTTTCTTATCTCTGTGGCTTTGGACCAGAATATCCAACACCTCACCATCCTGATCTACCGCACGGCAAAGATAATGGAGCCGGCCCTTGATCTTGAGGAACACTTCGTTGAGGTGCCAACGGTCGCCGGGGCGAGGAGCCCTGCGTCGCAAACTGTTCGCGTAAGTCTGACCGAACTTGAGGCACCATTCTCTGACTGTTTCGTAAGTGAGTACCACGCCTCGCATCGCTAACATTTCTTCGACATCGCGGAAGCTGAGAGCGAAGCGAAGATATAGCCAAATGCAATGACTGATGATCTCGCCAGGAAAGCGATGACGATGATAGAGTGAGATGGAGTGCTTCAGTAAAGTATGCCGCATGCATCTCTAATTTACTCGTTATAACGCTTAACCTGATAATACCCTCGAGACTACTCACGAATCATTAAAAGAAGAACAGCAAGCTGAGTCTTATCCTGAGGCCAAAGACCATTCAGCGATCGGGATAAGCAGTAATCAATTCAGGTCCAAATGAGGCCAACTTCCACGGATGGTTCATCACTACAACTACCGTCCTTACTGGAGATCTGGCACAGCCCTACGATACTACGATGCATATCTTTCGGGTTCAGGCACCGTAATACTCAATCGTGGCGCGACGGCCTACTTTACAATCTATCTGAACGCCGACAGCGGCTTTCGTGGCAACGTTAGTCTCTGTGCAATCGGATTGCCCGCTAACCAAGTCTTACCCGGAACGGGCTTTTCGCCCCAGTCTATCAGTGTTCAGGCGAACAATGTTTGGTACCTATCCACCTTAAGAGTCAATACGAATTCCTCAACCCCACGAGGAACTTTTAAAGTACGTGTGGACGGAAGGTCAGGAAGCCGGACGATGAGCACCACTGTTTACTTAACCATACTGTAGTCTCGGATTAGCAGCGTCACAGTAGGGAGGTCTGGTCGCCAGCCAGGCCTTCTTTCTTTTTGTGCGCCCGGCAGGGCGCACTCACTTGGGAGTGAAAGTCTCCTACGAACCCGACAGGGGGAATCGTTAGCCGGACGGCAAGGGTGTCCATCGCGAGGTGGAATCTGAAGGAAGCCGCAGGCAAAACGCTGGCCCGACGAACAGAAATCGCATACGAGGCGTGCAAGCTGGATGAGGAGGCGAATATCTTCAAAGTCCGATACCTGTACGGAAAGTTTGTACGTATATGCGGCGGGCATAAGCGCGAAGGTGGGTGCGCATTACCCGGGGAGATCTGTCAACTTGTCACGAACTACCGGCATCGAGAGGTGACGGGAAGAGTTGGCAGAAGTCAGCCGAGGGCATAGTAGCTCCTTCGACCGGAGCGAAGGCCTGAACGTGAAGTAACGGACAGAGACTCGAATTTCGATGACTAAAGGAGACGCAGAAAGAAGAGCTGAGAAGCTCGAATCCCACCTGGAGGGTAGCCGACGGAATCGGCGAGAGGAAGGCTTGGGTGCGGCAAGAGTCACGGCAAGGAGAGAAGACTCTGGACCGGAGACAGAGCAGTTGTTAGAGGCAGTGGTCGAACGAGAGAACATGTGGTTGGCGCTCAAACAGGTAGAGCGAAACAAGGGCGCGGCGGGAGTGGACAACATGACGGTCGAGCAATTGCGAGCCTACCTCCGAGAGCACTGGCGGGGAATCAAAGAGGAACTGTTAGCAGGCGACTATCAACCGCTGCCGGTACGGAAGGTAGAGATACCGAAACGGGTGGAGCAGGGATGCGGATGTTGGGCATCCCGACGGTTGTAGACCGCTTGATTCAACGGGCGCTGCAGCAAGTACTAAGCCCACTCTTTGAAGTGAGCTTTTCAGAGTCGAGCTACGGTTTCCGTCCGCGACGGAGCGCGCAACAAGCGGTGCTCAAAGCCCGCGAGTATGTGCGTGCAGGGCGGCGCTGGGTCGTGGATATTGATTTGGAGAAATTCTTCGACCGGGTTAACCACGACGTGCTGATGTCGCGGTTGGCGCGGCGAATCAAAGATAAGCGAGTACTGCGACTGATACGCAGATACCTGCAAGCCGGAATGATGGCGAATGGGCTGGCGACAGTACGACGAGAAGGAACACCGCAAGGTAGGCCACTCTCACCGTTGCTGTCGAACATCCTGCTCGACGAGTTGGACAAGGAGCTGGAACGACGCGGTCACAAGTTCTGCCGCTACGCTGACGATAGCAATATCTACGTGCAATCGCGGAGTGCGGGAGAGCGAGTGATGAAGTCACTCGCCAGGTTCCTTGAACGACGCTTGCGGCTCAAGGTAAACGCGGAGAAGAGCGCAGTGGCACGACCGTGGGAGCGAAAGTTTCTGGGCTACTCGTTGACGTGGCATTGGGAGGCGCGCCTGAAAGTGGCGGCCAGTTCGGTGCGACGGCTAAAAGAGAAGCTCCGAGAAATCTTTCGGCGCGGGCGAGGACGCAACGTTGGCCGGTTAATCGAAGCAGAACTGACCCCGTTACTGCGTGGCTAGATGAACTACTTTCGGCTGGCAGAGGTAAAGGGAATCTTTGACGAACTGGATAGCTGGATACGACGCAAACTGCGTTGTGTGATCTGGCGCCAATGGAAGCGTTATTCGGCGCGCGCTAAAGGCCTGCTACGGCGTGGCCTGAAAGAAGTTCAGGCCTGGGAATCGGCAACGAATGGGCGTGGTCCCCGGTGGAACGCCGGAGCCTCGCACATGCATGCTGCCTTTCCCAAATCCTACTTTGATCGTTGTGGACTCTTGTCACTGCTGGAACAACGGCTACGTTTCCAGCTTGCTTCATGAACCGCCGTATACGGAACCGTACGTACGGTGGTGTGGGAGGACGGCGGGGGTGACCCCGCCTCCTACCCGATTTTCCAAACCGGGTATTTTCTCATAGCACGATCTGGCGGTCCAAAGCGGCGCTGTGCCATTACAACTTGAACCACGATGAATTTTTGGAGTAACGGCTTGCCGCTGATCTTAATCGATTGTTGCGTCGGAAACGTTAGCTTCTGGGATCTTGTCAGGTGGCTATCGTATGCCAGACCACGAAATCTGATCGCCTGAACCGATCGGAAACTCAAACTCGCATCCCTACTGAAATCCAAAAGATAAGAGACGCTCAAGTCTGTCGCTGGCACCCTCTCGCTCCTCGGGCAGAACATGGGCATAATTATCCAATGTAAATGAGACTCTTGCGTGCCCGGCCTGCTCACTCACGACCTTTGGCGGGACGCCACTTAACAAGCTCAGAGTGACGTAGGAATGCCGAAGATCATACAAACGAATATCCTTCGGGAGTTCGGCTCTGCGGAGAGTTGGCTTAAAATGGTAGAAAGTTAGAAACCGCCGGCCGATCGGAGTTCCGACACTAGTCGCAAATACTAGGTCGTTATCCTGATAATCAGATCCCATCTTTAAGCGCAACTCACTTTGTTTAATGCGATGCCGTTTGAACTCCTGAACTAATGCCGCGGGAAAGTAGACGCTTCTTACTGCGGCCTTGGATTTGGGATCATCCCAGCGCCAGCCCCCGCCCTTTACAAGTTCGATGACCACTCTGCGAACGTGCGCGGCTCCCCGTTTCGGATCAGTTAAATCAAGCCAGGCCCATTGCAAGCCCAAGTACTCTTCCGGCCTTAGTCCGGTTGCCAGGGCAAACTTCAGAATGAGGCCCCAGGAACTTAGCTCCGTCGTGGCCAGGAAGCGCTTGGCCTCCGCTGGGGAAAGGAAATGCATTTCCTTCCTTTCAATGCGAGGCCCTCTCACGGAGCGCATCGGACTTTTCGATATCAGTTCAATAGTCATACCCCAATTCATTGCAGTACACAATCGCGCGTGAACATGTCGGATTGTTCTACCTGAGAGGCCCTTGTCTCTGAGTTCCTTGTACAGAGATTCCACGTGGTGCGGTCGGAGTTGCGTGAGGACATGATCGCCAATGATGGGCCGGACATACAGTCTCATGAGGTTTTCATAAGACGAGAACGTGTTCTCTCGAGTCGTGTGTCGCCAGGCCTCCAACCATTTGTCCAAGAATTCATTCACGGTCAGCGTCATCGCGCTGATCCAAGTATCTGGATTTTCCTCGCGATTTCGATCACGCTTGAACTCATTCTCACGCGCCCACCGCTGCGCGTCTTTCTTGGTGCCGGTGATCGTTCGATTGAGATAAAGCCGCTTGCCTTTGGAATTTCGCTTAAGGAAGATTCTGACCAGATGCTTGTTCGGGCCTCGGCTAATTATTTGTGCCATAGAGTCCCCTTTTCGAGGGCTGCAGAGTGGGAGCGTCCGGAACACTTATAGGATCAGCAAAGTGCCCCGGATTTACGCGGCGGTACGCACTCCCCCGCGCTTAATAAAGTCGGAAATGGAAACTTCAGTGAATCGCAACATCCGCTCACCCAGATTAATGGCAGGCAGTTCCTGGGTACGCGCTAGCCTGTAGACCACCTGCGAATTCGTATTCAGTAATTCCGCTACCTCGTCAGCTCTTAGAAGCTGCCCTGGCTTCGTTGGCTCCGGGCTGACCAGCAACGACACCAAGCGCTCGACGAGGTCGCCAACCTCGGAGGCAAGTTGTTTGGTCGGCTCGGTATCGCCTGGTTGTTCTTCAACCCAGTCCGATCCGGAAGTACCACCACGACGTATTACATCGAATTTGTTTATAGCTGCCATAGCATCTGGGAAATGTTGAGAATTATGGATTCAGAATCCCCTCGCGCCTTCCTATTGGGACTCCTGGATGTTTGTGGGTTCTTCGGCGACTTGGTGGGAACCAAGCATTAGCGCCAATTGCTTTAGGCCTTCCAAACTGCACAAATGAGAGGGTTCCGCCGGTTCCTCATCCCCAGGCGATTTTCCATAGTCCGTCCATTCTTTACGGATTTTCAGAGTCGACTCGTCGGGGGCCCTAACAAAGAGAGTTGAAGAAGGGTTCCCCTGACCAGTCACGATTTCAAGCTTCAGACCAGTTAGAGGATGGTTGGGATGAGTTACAGTTACATGTGTGGGCGCAAGTCGCTCAGTTGACGTAGTCTGCAATGTCCTTTGATATGGATCATTCATAATGCACCTTTTCCGACTTTGGAAACCTCTGCAATCTTGGGCTGGGTCTTCTTATTATCATTCCATGTTGAAACTAGTGGACTGTAACTAAGAGACTGCTAGTGGCTCGGCGATCTATCTGGTAGCAAAGCGATCCAAATTCCGACTACTAGAGAGCTTTCGGGCTACTAGCAATTCAACTGTTACACTCCACTAGCTACGATTGGACCGTCGAATGGTTTGCTTGAAGTTAGCAACCTGCTCTGGGATCAACTTAATCCACCATATTTTGGATTCAGCATCTCGTACCGCATCCAACTTTCCGATTTGAACCCAACGGTGCACTGTGCCCATGTTAAGTTCCAATATCTTCGCTACCGCGCTCACCTGATAACGGCCATCTTTTCGCTGATCTGGGTAGGAGCCGAAGTGGTAGCGCGCCAAATCATACCTACGACGAACGCATCCAACCCGCGCTCTAGTAAAACGGTCAGCTCCGACGAGGATGCCTGATACATTCAACTTCTCCGCTATCTCGGTGTTAGTGTGATCTCGGGCTAAGTCAGTGATGAATTCGACTATGTTGGCGGCGAGTTTTCTGCCGCCGCCACAACCTCGTCTCCGTAACTCAATCTTGAGTTGTGTACTTGCCAAAGTCTTCCATCGCGCGGCAACGTGAACGGTGTGTCCATCTCTTCTAATTGTGACGTCTTGGATCAAGCAACGTAACAGGTTTTTCTTCGCCACCATATCAGTGGTCGGCGCTCCCCATATTAACGGCAGGTTCCGTATTAATCTTTCAATTGACCGTCGTTCATCTGGCGTGGGATTCCGCAACAGTGAGGCTTTGGGATTAATATGTCGCCTCTTGAGGTCGGAGACTTCCTCCTCCTTCTTCCTCAAATCCTCCTGCACGCAAGCAAAGGCGTATTTATTACTGAAGTCAACATTCAGCAGTCGCTCTTTAGCTTGGTCGAC
Organism: Acidobacteriota bacterium; assembly: GCA_025463135.1. GTDB lineage: Bacteria > Acidobacteriota > Blastocatellia > Pyrinomonadales > Pyrinomonadaceae > JAOAPY01. The sequence continues at coordinate 124,828 of JAOAPY010000011.1, read as the reverse complement.
TAAGGCTTTCGCTCGTTTGAGATGTATATTCCACAACTGATCTTGTTGTCTGACCTGTTCCTCAACTTGCTCAAATGCCTTGAAGGACATCCTTAGTTGAGCTGGCTCGACCGCTTGTAGAAATAGTCTCTCGATTGCCGCGTCGATTGCAGCACCAGGCACGTACTGGCACAGATCGGACGAGGCACTCTCACTCTCGTAGCTGCACTGGTAGTGCGGATAAGGTCCCCGGTGAGGATATTTGACCTTTATTCGGCGACCACATTTGCCGCATATGGCAAGACCCTGCAGAAGCGCTCCACCGGCCCGCGCCGCGCCAGTACCCCTAAACGTCGAGGTCCTACCGTTGTTTCTTATGAGATCCTGGTTCTCAATGAATCGTGGCCAAGAAATGTAGGCCGCATGCGCATCCTTGATCACAACGTCCCACTCCTCGCGCGGGAGATTGACGCTGTATTTCTGAAATTGCGGAATGCCAGCGTTATCAAGGACTGCTTTTCGCTTCGTTACTGCGCGTCCATAAACGTAGGTACCAGAATAGGCCGGGTTATGTAATATGAACTGCGCGCGGGCCTGTTTAAGCCTCCCCCATTTGTATTCACCCAGCTTCGTACCACTCCGTATGATTGAAGGAAACTTCAGCTGTTGCCGCCAAAAATAATTCGCCACACCGCAGCAGGAACGTGTGCGATCGAAAGTACTGAACAACAGTCGCACGGCTTCCTGAACTTCCTGTTTCGGATCAAGAATGAGCTTTCCACCTTCCCCGTATACATAACCAATGGGTGCCCAAAATCGTAGCAGCCCCTTCTTAGCTAAATCTCTTCTGGCTCCCTCGAGCCTTTGGGTAATGAGGCGGAGCTCCATTTCACTCATCAGCGCCTTCAATTTCATCAGCGTGCTGTCATTGTTATCACTTGCGTCATATACGCCATCCGGGTCGATCACGAGAGTTCCTGTTAAGTGACAGAGCTTGATCAGGCAATGCCAATCTGCTGAGTCGCGGGCCATACGACTTGACTCGAGACTAAAAACCGCCCCAACACACCCCTTGGAAATTGCATTCAGCATGTCAAGATATCCGTAACGACCGTGCGTTGAGCTTCCTGTGGTAGCCTGATCCTCATCGATTACTTTGATGTGAGCCTCTCGCCATCCCAGTTCAAGCGCCAACTTGATTACGTCGTCGCGTTGTCGCCGGCCGCCTACAATGTTCTTCTTAACGCCGCCAGCGGTTGATTGACGAACATAAATGCAAGCTAGTTTGTCCACGTGTTCTTTTTGAACTTTGGACGCTGCGTTCTGATAGTCCAAAACAATTCCCTTTCTGGGCCTTCGCCCACGCATTTAGTCTTGTCTAGCTCGCGTCATCCATCACACTTCCGGATTTTTCTGGGAAACTCTTCATCATCATCGGCCCGAACCTGGACGGCTTGGCTCATGACAAATTCGAACGCAAGGTACAAGAACATGCGGATCACGCTTTCTCGAGTCTCATCATCAACGGCTTTCCAAACTTCGTCTGGGCTCGTTTCATTGACGATTTTGTTTTCGTTCACCAAGGCTGGCCATCCTTGTTCAAGAACAGCGGCCTTATTAGCAAATCGGAACGAAAGAGGATCTCAAATCCTCTGCACCCGAAAATATGAATTGAGATCAACGGCACCAAGAGATTTTTTTGTCGATTGTGAAGTTTGTTTGCCCGTGCCTTCTCGATGACTGGGCGGAGGTCAGTTTTTGCTCGTGCAGTGCCACCCGACGCTGCTGCCATATACCAGGTGATTGCTTTGCCCTTGGGCTGCCGCGAGTATTGCTCGATACGTCTTCTATATGGGACGACACTCGTGCGCCTTAGAAAGGCGGGAAAGGATGGTTCCTTGACTGGACCAGCAATCTGGCACACAAGCTTTTCCGCATATCCGCAGTGTCGCGCACTTAACAGAACGACCCGACTTTGGGATCGTTGTTCTGTTTTCCTTAGCCTCATAGGTGTGCTCCTCAACTCCAGTAGAGGCGCGAATTTGAGTGGCGCCGACTAAGATGTAGACAATGAACGAGGATAAACTCCGACCTTAATCACTCTGAAAATCTTTGCTTTTTTGCTTGAAAGAACCTTGGGCGGGCGGTACACTAACGGCCACTGGGTACACAAAGCCCGCCGCGCCATCCGTAACGCGTGGAGATTTGCCCTGGAGAGACCGGCCACCAAACCATTTCTCCAGGGCACTTTCTTTGTAATGCCTTCGGCTTTGCTTACGCCCCTATTCCAGGTTCCGCCCGGGGAGGGGCTCTATTCTGGCCCACAGCGTGATCCTCTAAGTCCTTCTAGTAGTAGTCACTACGGGGTTTACTTCATCCGGCCTGTTGTTGTCAATAGCAAATGGTTCGTCTTTGGGAGTCCCCCGCGTGCCTGTTTTCCGCGATTTACGTAGCTGGTTTGTCCCGATTTTGAAGTTGACTCGGTTGGTATTTAATTATGCGTGAAGGATCGAGGAGAGGGCTAACGTAGCGCAACTGGCCGATTCCTCGTGACGAGGTTGGTATGGATTTGGTGGGAGCAGGCTTGAGCTGTATCCATCCAAGCCGATTGCGATTGGGAACTAATGCTTCTCCTACTAGATTGCTTTCAGGCGCGCCGAGACTTCGACCCCGTTGTTTCTTTTGTCCGAACGGGTACCTTCACCGACAGTTTCAAGTCATCGTCGATCAGTACTTCAACGGAGACTCCCGCGGCCCTCGCATACGCGAGTACGACCTCCAGTGAGGGTATGCGCTTATTGCGCTCAAAATCCGAAACCTCCTCACGCAATAGACTGCCCTCCATACTCATCGTCCTGATCATTTCGTTTTGCGACAGGCCCATCGCCATGCGGATCTGACGGAGCTTCCTGGCCAGGGCAGGCTTACGGCGCTTGGTTCTAACCATCAGGAAACCCTCCTGACGCTAGAACGCCTCTGCAACAACCCTTTACAAATAGCCACGCTTGTGGCTACGATTAACCTATTAGTAGCAGCTACTACTAAGCTGGTCGGAAGGTTGGCCACCGCCGAGAGTCTTCGTGTTCGAGACTCTCGAGCGGTGCCTCTCATCGGTCGATTTGTTGAATCGCCTTAAGCATCGCTCCTGAATTATCTGTCAACGAATCTGCAACGGGCAGAGTACCAAAAGCGTGCCCCTTGCGTCATCTCTTGTAAAGAACCAGATCCTTCGCGCTTCTAAAATAAAATTCATGAATCGTATTAACTCCCAAAGTGCGGCGCCTGTTAATCAGATGAGGCTCGTCATCTTACTGCTCATCGTTACTGGCTGTTTTTTGGCTTGTACACCCGACAGCTTGGCGCCTCGATCAATCGACGACGAAGCTAAGGCAGAGGCGGACAAATTTTGGTCAACCCAAATCACGAAGTGCGGGAACGACTACTACCGCAAGCTCGAGTTCTATAGAGGCGGGGAGTCCTGGTATGAATTGAAGGCTCCTTCAGTTCGCATTTCCCCCGCAGTCGTTACAGACGCAGACCGGCTCAACGGGTTGGAATAGAATGGGAACATTTATCTCGAGCCGAAAACCAGCCGTTCATGGGAACTTGGAGCGAACAAATGGAATCCATGGGTCAATGGTGTAGATCGGGAGATGGTTTTTACTATCGAATGGATAGAACCAAAGGCCAGTGGCATATAGATCTTAGAAGGGCGCCGTACGATACAGTATCTCGCTATGTGCCAGTGGATTGCTCGAAGGTTCCGAGCTAGCTGACCTGAGAAAGAAACCCGCTGTCTCAGGAGGTGGGTTATCCAAATGAAGGACGGAAGTCCTTAATGAACCAGGACTACGAAATCACCAAGCCCGGCAATCAACAACCGCTGAACAAGGCCTGATTCGTTATATGCAGGAGCGTTTGGCCCGTTAGCAACCTTGCTGCCGTCCGGCTACGGCGAATCCGAAATCAAACAGTCGCGTTCGTTCACCATTCTTGCCGACAATTTTGGGGTGAAGACTAGGCATTGGATAACTCTTCGTGCCGGAGATTCTTCTGGCTTGCCTTATCAACAGGAGCCTGTAGCCTTACTTGCTCACCTGAAACTCTCATTAATTGGAGACCAGCCCAATGCGACGGCTTCACCTACTGATGCCGTCAGTAGGTTACTCGAATGGGACCAGCGGAAAATGATCGAGTGGTCTCAACCGCCATAAGAAAGTATTTCAACGTCTCTTACACAAGGACCGACGACATTGCTTACACATTTCCCGAAAGATCTGAACGACTAATTGGAATTATCGTCTGATTCGGTACTGCGAATTTGGAACCGACACTCTCGGTAGGGAACCCCAGGATCGTTTCGATGGAATTGCGGTTGAATTCAGCGACAATATTGTGAAGGGAGTTTTTGAGCGGCGCTCTTCAGAATTAATTGGCCGCTACTATTTCCACCAGGCCTACGGATAAAGTTGTTTGAAAATAACAAGTAATAGAATGCTAGTCTTAAGTGAGATGTAACATGGCTACTCTTCGTCTAACGACTCTTCCGCGGACGGGTCCGAAGAGTCTTGACAGGTTATGATGATATTCTCCCGCATCTCAGACTGCTGAGGATGGTGCTGGCGCGAATCCTCGGCTGATTTGCTACTGAGCCGAGTAGTTGCTTCCTCCCTGGATTGCCATGTCTCGATAAGGATGTTGAATCTGCACCTCTGATTCAAACTCATGCAGCCAAAAGTCATGTTCAAGAAGTCATTGACTTTTTTCGCGTGCACGTCATATCCTCTCCCCACTTGGCAGTTCTTTTGCAGTAATTCGAACGGCTGACTCACACAAGCTGCCTCATAGCAACTAGCCGACTCAGCCAACTTCATCCGCAATCGAATACTAGGATGCACCAGGTGCGGATTCCTCGTTAACTCCAAAGCGTAGTCTTTGGGCTCGTGAGCCGCAGACTCTTAACTGGAAACCTCAGATTCACGAGGAGGTCTCACATGACCCCAAATACTCGAATTCAAGAACAGAAAGAAGAACCTCAGCTAATGACTGCTGTCGCAGATTCAAGCCGCCTGATGAGCGAACGGAAGGACGTGTTGTTGGGACTGTACCAGGAGAATCGTACTCACCTGCGTCATCATGAGTCCCAACGTTCAACAGTCACGAACATCATTCTAGTGACTACCGTTGGCCTCGTAGGCCTCGTCCGCGAACTAACCTTTAACGATTGGCCGCTGCTTCTGGCCATGATACTGGTAGGCGCCTTTGGCACGGTGTTCAATGCCAAACAGAATGAGCAAGTCCGCCGTTATAAGGCCAGATCCTGGGAGTACGATGAGGCCCTCGATGAGTTGCTATTTAAGGGAACCACAACGCTCAAGTCCATTCGGGAAAAGGCCGATGATGAGTCCAGCTCAAAATTCTCTCTCGTTAGAGTGCTTTGGCCGCTCGCAATTTCGATTACCGCGGCCGGATTCTTTATCTACATTTACCAATGCCTGCCTCACGATAAGTAGCCAGGCGAAGTCCAACGGCCAGTGTCTGTTCGCTTATTTCTGAAGAGCTGTGCTTGAGTCAATCCAGCGGAGGTTTAGATGAGAAACAATGGGGATATAAATGCTAATGCTGAGCGCCGTCTAAAGTGGAATGAGCTTGCGATCCGGATTGAGCATTATAAGTATTACCTCGGCAGAGCTTTGCATGTAACCGCATTTTTTTATGCGATCACGGGTGGTGTGCTGGGCTTCTATTTGAAGGATCTGGGCAAGGATCCGGTCGAAGCAGCGAAATATCATCAAGATTACCATCTGGAATATTTCCTATTGCTGCCCATTCTCATCGGCTCAGTTCTGGGTGGCGTCTTTATTTATGGGGCAAGATTACAAGAGAAAGCTGTCGACAGCATGGAACATATCAGGGATGAGTTGCGTGAAAGGCTTGGGGTGGATGTCGAAGAACTTTACGATGCCCATCTCTTGAATATACTGCTGCGGATCTTCGGATACATTTATTTCTTCGTCGCCTCATTGCTGGTTCTTGTTCCCTTGCTGACAGGTTCTCCTTCTTCTAAGTACTTCTCTGTGACTGCGATCCTGTTCTTGCTTGCAGGATGTTTGCTGCCGGTTTTTGCTCGTGGGATTAATAATCGGCTTAGGGAACGAAGAACATGCAGAATGCTCAGTAAGTTGCGGGCGTGGAAAGACACCGCCCAAAAAGAGGGGTTTGATGCTTCAAATCTCCAAGGTACCGAGTTCTACTATGAATTGCGCCCTTACCTCACCAAAAAAACAGTCGAGCGCATTCGAGATCGAGTTGATGGAAACATCATAAAAAACTTTCTCGAAGAGGACCTTAATGAGCTCATAAGTAAATGGGACAAGAAGAAAGTAAACAGAAAAGCGTTTAAGGAATGGGTCGCTGGAATAAGACGCTGGCGCTGGTGGACGTCCGGATAAGAGTAGTGGACAGGCGACTCCCCGGCAGTACTCCGAAGATTAATATGCTCACTGAAGACCACGGAGGTGATTTCATGAGTGCTCCCTAAGACCTGGCTCGGCACATGAAGGAACGGACCGAACTCTTGTTAAGGACTATTTCAGGAGTATAGCCTTCGCGCCTCTCACTATGAGTCTCAAAGGGCAATCATAGGCATTATTAGGTATGACTCAATGACGGTCTAACAATCGCAGTGTTTCGTAATAGTTGCTAACTAGCGAGAACCGTAACCATTGCTGGGCCGAAAGTCCTTGTACATCAGACTCTCCAGCCACTCGTCTCACGTTTGATAGGACGAATCGCTGTGGGCATAGGCTGTGGCCTATTGTCAAAGACTCAGATTATCAAACTGTCGGAGGGCAGGTCTCTGAGTTACGATAAATAGTTGGCACAATCGTCTTGGAAATCGTCTTGGAAATCGTCTTGGAAACTCTTGACTTATTCATGCGAACTGGCCTATGTTCCGTTTGCTATTTCAAAGGCTGAATTCTCACGAGCCTGCGTCCTGGCACCCTCGCAAGATCCAGCACCGAAATAACTCTTTTTAACATGCGCAAGCCTCGCGGCTATTTGTGGCTATGATCACCCGCGAGCACGCTAGTGTTGACGGCTCAAGTATGGTGCGCCGACGCCGTTGGGTCACTAACAAGATCGAGCGGCAAGGTCTCGTCGGATCTCATGCTTACCGCACAGGACTCTTTGGTGTGGCAATTCTCACGCGCTTGACGGCAATCTGAAATTCTGCTGTGCATCGCTACGCTACGCCAGCCTGGCATCCGCTGAGCGACCTTCGTCGCACCTCTGGATAGAAGATAAAGAAGACCGGGTGCGTACGGCAAAGTTGCTTTTAGAAGCGGGCGACAGCATTCGTTGAGACACTAAGCCCAGTATCCAAAGGCCGCCGATTTGTAAATAGAGGTTCTTCAAGAATTGGTGCGTTGCCAATGATGTCTCAAGTCCACAATTCGGAAGTGGCGAGCTTCAATCCAGAGGACTTGGAGGATCTGTATCAGCTCTCGCCGATGCAGCAGGGCATGCTGTTTCATTCCATCTACTCGCCAGACTCGGGCGTGTTCGTCTCTCAGTCGCTATTCAACATAAGTGGCAAGCTAGACGTCACCGCTTTCGAACGCGCGTGGCAGAGAGTCCTCGAGAGACACGCCATCTTGCGAACTTCATTTCTGTGGGATGAGTTGGAAACGCCGATTCAAGCGGTCCAACGGCGGACTCGTCTCCTTATCGAGAAGCATGATTGGCGAGATCTCAATGCTCGGGAGCAAGCGAAACGACTCGCCTATTACCTCGCGACCGACGCAAAGCATGATTTCGATCTAACCAGGGCGCCCTTGCTACGGTTGGCGCTTTTCCAGTTTGCTAACGAGTCCTACAAGTCTCTTCTTAGCACTCATCATATTCTGCTGGACAGATGGTCTCGCTCGGTCGTCCAGAAAGAGGTGTTTGCCTTCTACAAGGCATTCAGCGAAGGAAAAGGGCTGAGTCTTGAACAGCCGCGTCCTTACAGGGATTATATTACCTGGTTGGCTCAGCAGGATAAGAAAACGGCCGAGACTTACTGGCGGTCGCAATTGAAAGGCTTTTCCGCACCGACCTCTCTAGCGTTCGATCGAAGACCAGCGAATCTTGCTGAAGAGAACCGGCACCACGCTGCTGAGCGCTTTGAACTGTCGGTGCAGGACACGGACCAGCTCAAGGCTTTGGGTCGTAAGCACAAACTGACGCTGAATACATTCATCCAAGGCGTCTGGTCATTACTCCTCAGTCGATACAGCGGAGCTGAGGACGTACTTTTTGGCGTCACTGTGCTTGGACGACCGCCAAGCTTGGGGGGCGTCGAGTCGATGGTGGGATTATTCATCAACACGCTGCCGCTGCGAGTACACGTGCCGCCCGATGGTGCTGTCTGGCCGTGGCTCAAATATCTTCAGGAGCAACAACTCTCTTTGCAGCAATACGAATACAGCTCGCTGATTGATATTCAGGGATGGAGCGAGATTCCGCGCGGACTACCGCTCTTTAATAGCTTGATAGTCTTTGAGAACATTCCCGGAGACAACTCCTTTCAAACGGACAACGGTGGGTTGAAGATCGAGCATGAGTTGGGAATGAGCTCAACCGGTTATCCGTTAGCGGTTCTGGCTTTTCCTGGACCAAACCTTGAGATTGGACTCGCTTACGATTTAGCGCGCTTCCAGACCGAACATGTTCGCCAAATTGCTGGATACTTTCGCAACCTCGTTAGAGCGATCATCGCAGAGCCAATGTGCACGCTGTCCCAGTTACCTCTACTGACCCGGGAAGAGCAACGGCGCATTTTGGAATCGTGGAACCAAACGGACGCAGAATATGAGGAGGCTTCCTGCATCCATCAGTTGTTCGAGCGGCAGGCGCACCGCACACCGAATGCTATCGCCGTGCAATCTGAAAACCAGCAATTGACGTACGGCGAACTGAACCAAAGATCCAACCAGTTGGCTTGCTATCTGCGCAATCGGGGCGTTGGGCCCGAGGTGCGAGTAGCGATCTGTATGCAGCGCTCACCCGATGCGTTGGTCGGCCTGCTTGGGATTTTGAAAGCAGGGGGGGCTTATGTTCCGATCGATCCTTCCTATCCCGCGGAGCGAGTTGCCTTTCTTCTCGAAGATTCCCAGACACCCGTTCTCATCACGAAACAGCATCTTCTCGAAGCGTTGCCTGCTTCGGCCGCTGCCGTGATATGCATCGATTCCAAATGGAAAGAGATTGCGCGCGAGAGCACACAGAATCTTCCTATTGTAACTAACAGCGAAAACGCAGCCTATATCATCTACACATCGGGCTCGACAGGAACACCTAAGGGTACAGTGAGCCCGCACCGTGCCTCGATCAACCGGTTTCATTGGATGTGGCGCGCCTACCCGTTTGTCGCTCGCGATATCTGCTGTCAAACAACTTCGCTGAGCTTTGTGGATTCGGTATGGGAAGTATTTGGTCCTCTGTTACAGGGCGCTAAGCTAATCATTATCGGCGAAGACGTCGTTAGGGACCCGCATCGGCTGGTTCGGATGTTGAGCGCCCACAGGATTACAAGGATCGTATTGGTGCCATCGCTGCTACGAGTAATACTCGAGCAAGGAAACGCGATCGAAGAACACCTTGGCAGTCTTAAATATTGGATTTGTAGTGGCGAGGCGCTGTCCGACGGCTTAGCCCGTTCATTTAAGTTGAGTCTTCGACATAGCCTCCTTATCAACCTCTATGGATCGTCTGAAGTTGCAGGCGATGTGACCTGCCACGAAGTGATTGATGCGGTGGATCTTGGATACATTCCTATCGGTCGACCGATTGATAATACTTCGACTTACGTGCTCGATGCGCATTTCCAACCCGTCCCCCCCGGCATCACTGGCGAGTTATATATTGCCGGCGCCGGTTTGGCCCGGGGCTACTTGAACCATCCTGAGTTAACTGCTCAGAAGTTTATTCCAAACCCGTTTAGTGCCGCGCCGGACGCACGAATGTTCAAGACCGGAGATCTTGCGCAGTATCGAGAAGACGGAGTGCTACAGTTTCTAGGCCGTTCAGATAATCAAGTCAAAATTCGCGGCAACAGAGTTGAGCTTGGCGAGATCGAGGCCACACTGAGATGTCACCCGGCTGTAATCAACGCGGTTGCGATCCTCAGGGGCTTGGCCCATGACGACAACTCTCTTGTGTGTTATGTCGTTGTCGGTGAGCACTTGGCCGATCAACCTCACGGATTGATCAGCGAGCTGAGAGCTTTTTTGAAGACGAAATTACCAGAGTACATGATTCCAGCTGTTTTCGTGCCACTGGAGGGACTGCCGCTGACGCCCAATGGCAAGATTGACCGGCTGGCACTTCCTACTCCGGACGGCACGCAGCCTCAACCTAAAGAAACCCTAATCGCTCCGCGTGATGATCTGGAGCGGGGACTGGCGCAAATTTGGCAAACGGTCCTGGGAATAGAGTCGGTTGGGGTTAAGGACAACTTCTTCGATAGCGGGGGCCACTCTTTGCTCGCCGTTCGTTTGGTATCAGAGATTGAGAAAGAGTTCAGCCAGCGAATCCCTCTCGTAAGCCTTTTTCAGGAAGCTACCATCGACCACTTAGCCGACATTCTTCGGCAGGGCACTCGCTCTATTTCCTGGCCGGTACTAGTCGAGATTCAAACTGGCAGCTCGAAACCGCCTCTCTTTTGTGTTTCTGCTCCCAACGTGAACGCACTCGGTTACCGGTCACTGGCCCACTATTTGGGACCTGATCAACCGGTGTATGGGCTACAGGCGCAGTATCCTGAGGACTTACAGGGAGAACATAGTCAAAAGGCGATAGATGAGTTAGCGACTGAATATCTAGCTGGCATTCGTAAGGTTCAGCCGAGGGGGCCATATTTGTTCGTCGGAATGTGCCGCGGGGCTCATATTGCCTATGAGATAGCACGACGATTGGAACAGGAACGTCAAAGCGTCGTCCTGGTGGGAATCCTCGATACCTGGGTATTGGAAAATACTTTCAACTGGTTCCTGCATGTTGATTACTACGCGCGTCGTTTACATTCGTGGCTCCGTCTCAGTCGGAGGGATCAACTGGATTTCATCAGGAAGAAGTTGCGCCGCGGAGCAACAAGTATGCACGACGAAGTGATAGCGCCTTCTTCCAGCGATTCGCTGAGAAAACTCGCGAACCCGATGTCAGCATATTTTCCCGGCCCGGATTTCAAGCCTAAGACCTATGGAGGACGTGTTTCAGTTTTCCGCATTCGGAGGCAACCGCTTAATCGCGTCCGCGACAAAGAACTGGGATGGGGCAAATTGGCCGCAGGGGGCGTGGACCTGCATTACGTACGCGGCAAGCACGGCTGGCCCTTACTGCGCGAGCCAACCGTGCGGGATCTGGCTGCCGAACTGAAGCAGTGCTTACTCGATGCTAGTCAATAGTGTCCGACAGAATGCAATGTGTCGTTAACACCGAACGTGAGCTCAACATGCCTGTTTTGATCGAAACAACTCCGATATCGGCAACAAACGACAAACAAGGATTTGTCGGACTTCCTGGCCATCGTGTCCCGGTTCTTTGGCCGTCCTGTGAGGATAGCGTTTGCCAACTGTATCGGGAGGTGCGCAAGGGTTGAGGATGAATTGCAATTAATGATCGAGTGCTTCAGTGCATCCCATGGCATGGTCCTCTCGCAACTCTTGTGAGGCGTTTGATCGGTACCCTCATTACTCTAACGATATAGCCTGCCAAAAGTTTTTGTTATGAAGATCCATATTATTTGCGAAAGAGATGCTGGACTCTTCTCGCTCATTCAGCAGGTGATCGCAAATATTCCCTGGGCCATTGGGGAAGGACGTATTCCAATCGTCTATTTCCAAAACAAAACGTGTTACTGGACCCCAAATGGATACCGTGGTAAGGATACGGTCTGGGAATATTACTTTGAGCCCGTCGTGCCAGGTTATCCCGCGTCTATTATTCCGCAGAACATTCGTGAGATCGTTTCTCTCAATCCTCCTTCCCCTTTCGAAGTAGGATATTTTGCCGATGAGCACACGTTCATCTCCAACCACTTTGGAGACCATCCAACTCTAAATGGAAAGACGCTTTCCATCCCTTACCTCTGGGATGATCCCGATTCCAACTTGCGAGAGGAGGCGAAGGACATCATTCGACGCTTTGTTAGTCCCCGAGACTACCTGCAACAGAAAGTCAACCAATTCTTTCAACAGCATATGAATGGGCGCTATGTTATTGGGGTGCACGCACGCGGGACGGATGCGGTTTCTAAAGAAGAGATTCGTCCGCACCGTCAAGGATCCTTGGTTCTGTCGAAGTACGTAGCGCAAATAGAACAGCTTCTAAGAATGCACTTATCCGCAAGAATCTTCGTAGCTACCGATGATCAGTCATCGCTGGAGTATCTAAGGAACGCATTCGGAGAACGAGTGTACGCTTACGACAGCATTCGCCACGAAAGCGGAGAAGCAGCGGGAAAGGGACCTACCGGCTGGATCATGCCGGCCTATATAGCCAGTGATCGCGATCGCGCCGTACGAAATGGCGAAGAGGCTGTGATTGAATACTTGTTACTAAGTCGGTGCAATTACCTTGTTCATAACGGTTCGGGCTTAGCAAGGACGGTTCTACTTAACGTTCCTCAATTGCCTCACATGAATCTGCATCTTCGAAAACAAGATGGTTCTCCAAACGTTCCGGTCGCAAGGCCAATAACAAAATGAGAGTCGTGCCGACGGTAGATCCAAAACTAATTGAACGCGTTAAGGCTGACAAGGCTCGTCGTCGGACCTCGGCGATGAAATATCATGACCGGCCGCGTGTTTCGTTTGTCGTGCATTCGTTCAACCGCGTTTCCAACATCGATCAACTTCTCGCCGGGCTTAGACGTGTTGGAGATCACGAATTAATCGTTTGTGAGGACGGCTCGCTGGATGGTTCCCACGAAAAGTGGATGTCCAATTTGAAGCGGCCAAATGATTTCCTGATTCACTCAAATGACCTCCACGAAATTAGAATTCTTGACCGGGCAATCCGGTTCGCCCGTGCGGAAATCGTATGCTTAGTCCAGGATGATGACCTCATCCCGCGTGAAAGTAGTTGGCTTGATGTCGCGCTTAAGCGATTCAAGACTTATCCGAATCTGGCAATTATCGGGGGCTTCATGGGATTTCGCAGCTTCCATCCGGATCCGAACAAGGCGAAGCGTATTTGGGGGCCAGCACCGTTCCAGTTCATACAGCACGTAAACATCGGGCCGTACTTCCTTCGTAGACATCAGTATGAGGCACTTGGAGGCTGGGACTACTCGTTCTCGCGGGCCGGAGAACCGGGAATATGCTTTGATAACGAACTGTGCCTGCGGGCTTGGATTGGCGGCTATCAGGTGGGCTATAGCTTTGTGCCACTTAAGGGGCCACCGGGACACTACTCGCTTGACGGAGGAACGGTACTTTTTTCAGGCTCCGTCAGGCGGAGGAACCAATTGCGGAACCAACAGAAAATATCTGAGATCTATGGGAAGCAGGCTCGACGAATTGACCGGCTCGTCAGCGAAGCTAACCGGAGTGCCGGACTAGCCCAGGTGAAACCTCTTTTGTGAAGCACTCACCGAGAACGTAGTCGGGCTCTGTTGGTGGCTTTGATGAGGGCATGCGACGTGCGGGTATTCATGCATCTTTCGCGATGGCTGCGGGCTCGGTCCAGCTTAGGAAATTTCAGACCGGCAACGGCACAGGAGTCACTCTTGGTCTTAACGGAGCTCAAGACGGAAGGATGAGGAGCGTGCACGAATGCAGATCGAGTTAGACTATGAGTTCAGCCCCTCGCCTCGCTACGGACATGGGAAAGCTGCACACGCCGCGCTCTACAAGATCATTGACGGGAAGAGGGCTCATTTTGAGCAGTACTTAACAAGGTTCGCCTCTTTTCAAGAGGACTTTCGAGACATACCCCTGGGGGAATCCCCGGAAGCGCCCGAAAAACCATACTGGGGTAACGGCTTTTTCCCTGGACTGGACGCGATCAGCCTCCACTGTATGTTGTGCATTCAGCGCCCGAGAACCTTCTGTGAAATCGGCTCCGGACACTCCACCAGGTTTGCTCGCTACGCGATCGAGCTTCGCAAGCTTCCCACGCAGATCATTTCCATCGACCCGCATCCTCGATCCGAAATTGATGCAATCTGCGACATCGCTGTACGTCAGCCCGTTGAAGATCTGCCTCCGGAGTATTTCGACAGCCTGCAATCTGGTGACGTGCTCTTTATCGACAGCTCCCACCGCTCGTTCACGAACTCTGACGTGACCGCTCTTTATCTGGATATTTTACCTCGGCTGCAAGCCGGCGTATTGATTCACATTCACGACATTTTTCTTCCCTACGATTATCCACAGGAATGGAGTGACCGATTCTATAATGAGCAGTACCTGCTGGCCTGCGTTCTGCTAGCACGGAATCTTTCGTATGAGATTCAACTAGCTAACACTTTCATCACGTATGACCCGCAGTTGAACTTCCTGGTCTCACAGGTGTTCAGTCACCCTGCGATGGCCGAAGCGGCCCAATATGATTGGGTATCTAAGATCGGCTGGTCTTTCTGGATGCAGAAGCTTTGATTGATAAACAACTGGACCTACTTCGTTGAGGTGGCAAACACATCGAGATAATATCTCGTATTCAGAAGAATAAGCTGCTTTTGAGGCGAAAAGAGATCGTGGCAAGTTTAGAACTTTAATGCCTGGAAAATCTCCAGGCCGATACTCAGTCAATCTTTCAGACTAGAACTTGATGCAATTTGCGCCCAAAAGGCCAGCAAATTACCTAGGATCAGTATAGGACTCTATTTCCGCAACACAACAGTGAGCCTATGTCCTCAACTCTTTTGTGTCAGCGCAAACTCAGTGAGTCATCAAATTGCGAAAGGTGATCTTGTTGATGTTTGGTCCTTTGGCCCAATAGGTCGGCAGATAATCGATGATTTTTGCGTCGTATGAAATGCCCTTGCTATCAAGCAGCTGCGTCATCGCCATCGCCGTTATAGTCTTGCTGACACTCGCGACGTGCATGGGCACGTCAACACTCCATGCCAGAGAACCGTCAGCCGGCGTCTTAGCCCAATTCCACCCTCGTTGTTTTGAGCGGCGATCCGTTCTTATTAAGCAGCATGCAATACCCAGCTACATCGTCCTTGAGAGCGGCGTGTAATGCATTGCGAAAGGCGCTTGCATCCAAATGCTTTGCCGCCGGGCCACGCGAGCGCAGAGCTTTCGCAGGCGCGTTAGCAAGCTTTTCATACTTGATTCCAGGTTCATCAGGCAGCCGCCCTTCGTCGGTGATTATTCCCAACACATGTGGTGGTTGCAGACGTGATTGCGCAGTTGGGCTGCAGTGACATTGATACCTTTGACTTCTGGAAGAGGTATAGTTTTCCCTTTTGGTGGCCGGTTTGCGTGTTGGCATGAGGGTCTCCTTAGCGGCGCTCGGTGGGACAGCGGTCTGACTTTTGTCGAGTACTGCGAACGCTCGGCTCCAGAGTTGAGGCGGCATCCGCGATACCTGCTGAGCAGCCAGTTTGTTGTCGGGACCCTGAGCGGTCCCGGGTCGTGAGCCGGCGACATGATAGAGGAAAAGAAGAATTCGTCCTGGATTTTTCTCGACTAGTAGTGGGGACTGTGTTGCTTACAAGCGTAGCCTCTAAGAACTCGAGATAGAAGCGCGTTTTGACGTTCTTCGGTAGCAGTCAAGGGCGTTCCGGACTCTTATGTTTCAGTGCCGCGCTGACTTCGGATCCCAGGCGGAATTTAGTGAGTCAAAATTCTCAGCGCGGCGTCTAATTAGATGGGTTCGGGGAAGAAGCGAGATTTAAGCACCTGTAGCTTAAGTATTGGTTGAACTTAAGGTGCCAAAATATAAGCGAAGAAAACTCTTGCATCAATGCAGGGGTTGGACTAGAATGCCGACACTTTATCGCTTGGTCTCCCAGATATTGAGTTGTAATTTACCATGACGCTAATATCTTGTGGTCTCAGACCGACAGCATCTTTTACTTGCATCAGGGGAAGTCACCGTGGTAACGTTCAGAGTGGTAAAACGGTTTTAACCGCCTGCGTACCTTGCCCTGAATTAGAAGCCTGCTTAAGCAGACAAGCGTTACTGCTTCTCATAATTTGTCACAGAAATCGGTCAATTTCGAAACATCGAACATTGATAGTATACTCCTCGTATCGAAAGATTCCGCATACTGGCAGGCATAGCAGTCCGTCGCCATGCTAGCTGGAAGAGTGTTTCAGGGCAGTAGTGTCCCTGCCCGGAGGATTGATTGTGTACGCCACCAAATACAGTGCAACCGAAGCGCGGGCCAATGCGCCGGCGATAAGGGAAGCCACCCCGAATATCAGGCCGGATCGGAGAGTTGCCAAGCCCGAGCCTGCCCACGATCTGCGCGACATGTTTCTACGAACCTCATGGGCCTCTATTTTGGTGCCTTTCGGTTTACTCGTCCTGCTCTTAATTGGCATTGCGGCCGCCGCCGCACTTTTTTCTAAGTAAGCCTAGCCGCCTACCCCCCTACTAATTCATTCCCTGCTGGCAACTCCCTCGATCTGTGTCTAGGTCACATTTGAGGTAGCGGTTTGCAAACCTGCCTTTTCGATTTCGGCTTTTTCCGCCTTCTCGACCTTTTGAAATTGGATCTTCAAGACGACGACCTGAACAAACAATAATAGTACGCCCTCAGCGCTGACGCAGAGTAAAGCGATTTCGAATGCGTGTGGGGTTGTAGCTTTCCGTGCAACGTCGGCAGCATTAAACTCAACGCGATCGAAGTAATTCATACAGAAACATAGGAATATCCCGATAACCGCTAAAACGATCAATTTGATTACCCGCCTCAAATCTGTGGAATCTAAAATGACGAACAGAGCGAGTGTTGGTATTAACAAGTATAAGCCGGAGTACATGCTTCCAGTCAGCCCACCAGTGACGTGCACCAGGTAAGTAAGAACAAACAAATTCCATACGCAGTACCACCATATGAGCCTCTGCACAGCCTTTGGACTATCAGCTACGGGGTTCGTGTCGTGAATCTCGTCATTTGCCATTCCGGCGATTATCTGTTTCTTTTGACTCGTGATTAGCGGAATCAGAAACATCAGGCCATCAATGACCGCGGCCGCGATAATTCTTAGGGAAATATTGCGACTAACTGTTGCGCCACCAACTCCTACCCAGTATGGCAAGACGCCAGATATGATCATTACGGCGCCCACTAGTTGACTCCATATCATCATCTGAAATCTTGGTTTAGGCGCCAGAACCATAAAGACGGTCTCCTAGTTGAGCGAGAGGTGGTTAACGCACTATAGGGGGTATGGAAACTAACCCCGCAGGTGTTGAGTGTAGAAGCACGGGGATTTCGGTCTAGAACGCGGGCGCACTGTAACATGTACCCTCACCACTGGCAATCACAAAATACTAAGAATCACTTTTTCAGCCTAAGGAAATCCAAAGCGGCGCAAGGCTGAGACCCTGCGCCGCTTAGCTGTTAGCGAACCGTGCGACCCGCATTCTATTCGCCCTACTCACTGATCGTCAAGAGACTTCCACCCGGTATCACTGCCCGGCTTGCAGGTATTTCCGGTCTCGCAAAACTCCAGCTTCATAACCGGGTGAATTTCCCAGTTGTTATGACGATGCAGGTGACGGCCCAGGAAGTGTTCTGAGTCAAACATAAGCAAGCCTGTGACTCTCACTAACAACGCATTCCCCTCTGCGTTCTTAATTAACGCTTGCAGTTTCGTCCCGGCCAAGTTGGGATGATCAAGCCGGACACGCGGCGTGAACTCTGCCGTTTCCGAATCATCTTCATCTGCGGCTAGAGTTGGCACTTCTAATGATGGATCTACCATCACAATATGATTATCAGTATCCCTTGGGGCAGTAAGTCCGCAGTTGCAGGATTCGGCACTGCCTTTTCTTGCAACTAACGCCTTGGCCACTACTGTGATCATCGAACCCTCGCCCAAACTGGCTAACTCCGCCCGGCTACCGTTCTTAACATAGTGTGTGGGGTCAGGCCGATCTTTCATCCATTGAATGGTGCGCTTGATAGGCGCGTGGTCGTCGGATCGAATATTCTTCCGGGCGTTCAAGCCCTTGTCGAAAGCTGTGCCGCAGCCGATGATCGGGCACTTCGCAAGACTAGCCGCGCACGGCTTCTTCTTCGCGGCTAGGGCAATTGTTGAAAGGGAAAGGATCGCAAGGAGAACTACTATCAGGGTACGTTTCATGGTTTAAGTCTCCGGGTTGAGGGTTAAGAATCGGGCGAGGCGCGGTCGGGGAAATGCCACCTGACAAAGCCAAGCGGCAAGTCTCCAAGGGCCTTTGCCTCGCCAAATAGGATGACTAGCAAGGGCAATCTATTTCACGCACTCATGGGGCTTATATCACCGATCCAGCTTAGTGTTGCGTTCGATTCCGACGAACGTATACGCATCACCGACAAACGGATCATCAATGCCCTTGTCGAGTCGCGTGTTCCATTTCATCTCGACGAACGCCCATGTCTCGTCCGCTTCAACATCTTTTACAGCGAGCCATTAATTTTTCGACGCCCGATTGGTACGGGCGCAGGGCACTAGCCGGATCTACCTCAAGCATTAGTTTGAGCATTGGGATAGCTGGGAAGGGTTATAGCACAGGGAGCGCAGCCCAGAAAGCACTTTTGCTTCTTGAGTCCCTCCGGTGAGAGACGGCGTTTTTGGCAATCCTTTGACCATCTGACTGTTGTGAGTTCTGCGGAAAAGCAAAATCATTTCCAATCTCTTGACGACTCACAAAACCAGTAAACTGCTTTGCACTTGATAGGTCTCGATGATTCCTTTTGGCGGTTCTTTCCGGTGCATATTCCCATTCTCTTTCCCCTTCTAGCAAAACTTGACGGGTTCCAGTGATCGAGCTGCGTTGATCTGACTCGGCGGTGAGCAAACCCAGAGAAAAGCTTGCCTTAGAAACAGGAACAGAAGAAGTGCCCTTGCACGAGTCGGAAGAGGCAGCGATCTTTACTCTAACTCAGCAGAGCGCCCCCATGCCTTGGCTTGGACAAGCGACCAGCGCAACTCAGTTGGCCTTTGAATTCGCACGAACAGGAATCTAAATGGACTTAGACGCTGGAGAAGTTTTCGATCGCATGAATTTTGAAGCGTTGAGTCGGCACGGATAACGCTTTCCTTTTTCCACCAATGTGTTGCTGAGACCTAAGAGAAACCAGCGCGAGTGACTTTACCCAGCCTGTGAAAATCTACTTGGTAAAATGTATCGAGTTGAAAACTTGCGGCAAGCTGGTTCATAAACTTCCAAGTCTTACCAACTTCAACCCAACCCGCTCAAAGCGGACCCTTCATGTGCTAATTAGACCAGACATATCATATGCTAACGACAACGCCGAAATCTTGCTGTTGTGAAAACTAATGTTGTGAAAACTAATGTTGTTAGCAAATTAAAATGTCCGGTTTTCTTAGCACATGAAATGTCCGCTTTGAGCGGCAGGGTAGAAGCAGCATGACAGGATGGTGTCATGAAGCAAATGACCCCAGCCGCAATGGAGCGGGCAATGAAACTACATGACGTAATGTTACGGGCAATGGGTAAGCGGATCACGTGGTATCAGCGCGCTTTGTATCGATAGAGCAAGCCATTTCTTCCTTACGCCCAAGGCTGGGGAGCCGGTGGACCACAACCGTTTGACGCAGGTGGGCAGGGCCCTGCGAGAGTTGGTGGTTCAGATGATTCCAGCATATTCACCACAAGCTCGCGGTCGCAGAAACGAGGCTTTGGCACTTGGCAGGGGCGCTTACCTCCGGAACTGCGGCTGCGCGAGATCAACACTCTGGAGGGAGCTAATCGTTTCCTGCATGAGCAATACATCAAGGAGTTCAATCAACGTTTCAGTAAGCCGGCCAGTGAGCGGGGCACCGCCTTTGTACCGTTGCGACGCAAGGATCTGGACCTGGTGTTCTCCTTGCAACATGAACGCGTGGTAGCCCGGGATAACACAGTGAGTTTCGCCAATCGTACCTGGCAACTGGAACAGTTAAGAGGAACCTTGGCTGGTTGCCGAGTGACGGTGCACGAGCATTTGGATGCGACGCTCTCAATTACTTTCGGACCGCATCGGGTGGGTCGTTACGACGCCACCGGGATGACAGCTGTGGAAATGACGCCGCCGCGGAAAGCGACCAAACCCGTCGCTTCCCCCCGCGGCTTGGAAAAGTCAGGCCAAAAAGCGGCCTGATTTTCCACGTTCCCACAGCTACTACTGCTGGATATAACAATGAACCTAAAAACCAAAACCGGACATTTCACTTGCTAACAAAACTGGACATCTGCATTTGCTAACAACCTAGCGAGGAGGTCAACCGCTGGTAGAAGTCCCAACAGTTGTATGTCCGATTAGGCATTTATTGCTTCCAGAGAGGCCGAGCACTGAGCGCAGTTTGTCCTCAATTAGAACTGAGCCTGGGCGCACTCTCTCTACGGCGACTGGGAGCTACGAACGCCGTGGTCTGCAAAAATCAATTGTCGTCCGTGGTCATGTTTATGGTCGAGCGGATGGCTCTTCGCGGAAGCTCAGACGAAGCGAAGATACAACAAAAACCAATGGCTAATGATCTCCGTGCGTGCGCACTATCAGGAATAATAATTGACATCTCATGCCTTTGGGCTTATATACAACATGTTGTAGGTTGCTCCAGCTAATCCACAAATAGGGACGGTTCCACCGGCTTGTCGCTGGAAGGATCTTATCTCGAAAAGGAGACTTTACTGTATGGCAACACGAAAGCTGCCGAAGCTGACAAAGATTCCGCCGAAGCTGCCGAAGCTCACAAAGATTCCGCCGAAGCTGCCAAAGCTCACAAAGATTCCGCCGAAATAAGGAAGAACGGTAGGTTTTGTCGCTGCGCACAACTTAGGCTTACGACTTTAATGGTCACTATCGAGACGGCGGCTCCTCACAAGGTGCCGTCGTCTTCTTTATCTTAGAACTCGCATTTTCTTCGGGCTCGCGTCATGTACTGTTTGAGTCGCGGCGTCGCTTACTCGGCATTGAGAATGTCATCAAGCATCCACTTAGCCCGTCAAGACAGGCACAAGTTGCATAATACATCTGATGCAAATAGTTCTCCTGCGCTTCCTCTACACCTTCGGGGAGTGGGATCGTAGACCAACTACCGTCCGGCAACTGTCCTTTGAGAACCTGATGCACAATGAGACCTAAGTTTTGATCCCGACTTTCACCGACTGTGAACGGGTTGAATAGCGAAGCGGAGAATCCGGCGAGAACCTCAATATTAACATTCTGGTATCCAAACTTATCATTCATCCATTCGAACAGACGTGTCCCGTAAGAGGCTAGCCGCATGGCAGCTTTTTGATTTGGCATTCTCGCGCACACGATGCGATGGTCGAAGTTCATACTTCGCGCGAGGCTCACCATGACGCGGTAGAGTTCGATGCAGTAACTCTTCATGAAAGGAATTTTCTCCAATTCATCAACTGACTGCCGGTAGAATGCAGGAAGGTTGACATGCTGGAAGCCTCCAATCTCCGCGTAACGCATGTCGATCACCTGAGATTCCCACTCTGCCCATGCCCGATGAGCGTTCAGACGTTTTCCCTGAGCACGACGTGAAGCGACGGGGTTCTTAGGGCGCACATAAAGCTCGATCTCATCTCTTTGCAACCTCTCTCGGATTGCGAAAGCAATAGTTTCAAACCGTGTGCGCAGTTCAGGCGAGAGTGCCGGAAGCGCGGGCCAGAGTCTGCATAATAGACTGTGAATGCCAAAGTCGTCAGCGGGTTTCCTGGCCGAAGTGAGAGAATCCTCTAACAGTCCTATCGTAATGCTCGCCAGGTATTGCTTGACGGGTTGTAAGTAAGATTCGTGCGCTGTGCGTGAATCAAGTCTCGTTCCTAAGTCTGCGATCATTTCCAGCAGGTTCATTTCAAGAACCCCAGGCAGCTCCCGCTCCAGCATATTTCCCATGACCGCCAGGTAGCTTGAAAAACTAATCAGATGGTTGATCCCCTTGAGCACCGAGGCGTACACCTCACGCATGGTAATGCTTCGCACTTCGAGCAGAGAGTGATCGGGAAACAACGGATCCTGCGAAAGCGCGCTCAGAAACAGTCCGGCTTCCTCATCTGGCACGGTAGCGAACATCTCTGCAGGCTTCACTCCTGGCACCATCGTCCGTAATCCAATGCGAAATGGGTATTCGCGCAGGCTGTAGAGCCCGCTCGACGGACGCTCACACAGCATCTTCATGATCCGCTGGCGCTCTGGGGAGGCGACGAATCCAAGCCCGGTCGTGTAAGGTATCAACTGCTCATTGTTTGGCTTCGACCCGTAAGACTCCTCGAAGCGCAGGTACTTGGTCGAGAGTATGCGATTCAGCTTGTCGTCAATCGGATCTTGATAGTCCGCCGCGCGATAAGACTTCGCTCCTTCAGTGTTCGCCTCTTCCATGTTGACTACGCGCTTCAGCTCAACCCAAAAGTGATACTCCAGACTGTTGGCCGCTCTCGCGCTGGAATAGTCATGTTCACCGAACTGCGCCAGTCGCTCATCCACCATCTCCTCGGTGATCTCGCCATCACGGACCATCTCGTACCCTTCAGCGAGCAGTGCCGCCAGCTCGCCCGTTATCCTTGTCTTACAATGATGAAAATAAAACTCCCTGCAGGAGAGTGGGCGTGCGTCATGGACGCTACAGATGCGCCGCGGTGTCCCATCAGGTTCGCAGATATACTTGAGGAAGATACAGGGGCTGGTCGGTGTGTTGCCGCGCCGCCGCAGATAAGTCACTTTGCTGCTTTCTGGATGGTCGATCCAAGTGCGGCGCAACAGGTCGCTGTCCTCACCCTCGAATCTGTCCTGAGTAAACTTGAGGAGGAATTCCGCGGGCGAGAGATCGAAGAAGGCGGCCAGGCGGAACACGTCGAAGCTGGACAGATAGATTGGGTCCTCGGCTGTGCAGCAGCTTCCTGAGAGGCAATTGCCACAGACTTGGCGCTCATCTGCGTACTCCTGATGAGCAAGTTTCGTCGGATACTTGCGAAACGACCGGAAGTTAAGAATAGGGAGCTCTCTGTCGCTCATGCTTTTTCCTTTAACAGTTCACGTCAGCATCAGCATCATGATTGTGGCGGAATAACTATTCGGCCCACCTTTCGAGGAGAGGCTTCAGCCGCGGAAACTTCAATCGCTCACCACGCCAATTATATTCCCTGAGACCATCTACGACCGCCCACGTTGTATGATAACGCGTGTAGACATCGCCCTCTGGATCACCCCAGCTTCCATCTGGGTTCTGTTGCGAGAGGAGATATTCGACGCCCCCTCGCATTGACGGGTGTCTGAAGCTGAGTCCGAACGCCATCAACGAGTCGAGAAACTCACCGACCATGTCCGGGTCATCCAGTGCGATCGCATCGCCGAGACTCGATTTAAGAAATTCGTACTCATCCGGCAGCCAGCGCGGCGAGAGTTGATAAACGCCGTAATCGTTAAGGGTGTAAACAAGATGTGTGACTGCATAAACCGCATGGAAAAAGTCCGGGTTCTTATCATGTTCCCTTCCACGGTAGGGGCGCATGACGGGCAGCCATTTGAGCACCTCTGAATAACGCGCCCCGAGTGGGATTCCGTAACACTCGCCGCAGTAGGCCGCCGTGAGGGCGACGCACCAGACTCTGTAGCGACTCATCATCTCGAGCGCGCGCTTACATCCGCGACATCTCTTGCGCCCGCGCTCATTAGCTGCGCCGCAATCGCAGCCTTCCGGCACGTCCGTTGGCGGCGGCTCTGTTAATGGGTCGAACCACAGATACTCTTCCGCCTGGAAGCGTGGGACTGCCGCCGCTAGCCGCCGCTTGAGTGCGCTATTGCGAATTCCCATTCTCTGAGCGGCGTGGCAGCCGAGGACGAAATCGAGGAGAGTGTCGGCGTCCGGGTTCCGAGGAAGCGAACGATGATCGCGATGCCAGTGGTGAAAGCGCTCTTTGGACATTCGCCGGGCAGTCTTCCTCAATTCGCTGTCCTTAGATGTCGAGGCAACGAAATTGAAAAAGTACAGCAAGTTGCTCCCGTAATCTGTAAAGTTCTCGGGCACACAGGCAATGCGGTAGATGAAGTCCACTCCCCGCACTACTGCGATCTTGCGCCTAACAGATTTGGATTTATACATGCGCGTCAGGTGTAGTGATAAAGTTAACGGCTGCCCGAGGCAGCGCACAACTGTTTAAAAGAGACGTCTCATTTGTCTCATATTAATCTCGCTTAGCGGAGGCTTGCCAGATAATTCTGTCGGGAACCAGTTGGGCCCAATATTAACGGGGGAATGCGGCTAACGATCCAGAAATCAGAAATAACGTCGAACTCATCGCGGACCATTAAGTGTCCGGAAGTGAGAATTGGAAATATGGCTTTACTCTTGAAATAGTCCTTAACAAGACTTCGGCCTGTAGGTCTTGGCGTTAGACAGTCTTGAGAACACTATCGATTGTTTCTGTCACGCTTGTTTTTGAATCATTCAAACTAAAATTTACACAGAACTTCTTGTCATAAGAACAAAACTTTATTTTTGTTGACAGCGATTGGGAGTCGGTACTACATTTCCCGTCGACGCTTCTCTCTCGGAATCTCTTAATCACTTCGCAGGGCCTAGTTGGACTGAAAAGGACTTTCGCAAAACTCTAAGCCCGCAGCAGCATGACTTACGCTGCTATAATTTAACATCACAAAGTTCCGCAGGCTCTTTGCTGCGCCTCAAAAAACGGACAGAATCAAAGGCGTCAGCCTTCATGTCTTCCTGAATTCCCTACAAGGCGCATTGTCTTCTGGCCCCACAAGGAGCGCAAATGTCGAAAAATATTTTCGCGCGATCCCCGCAAGGGTTGGTTCGTAGAATAATTGTGGTTGTCTTGACTACCTCTATACTATTTACGAACCTCCCTTCGATTGTAGCTCAGACAACGACGCGGGGTCTTATTCAGCAAACTAACGGAGCTGCTGAACGTGTAGGAAGTTTAGCCAGGGTTTTCGGTTCAACCATCGACAACCTTGGTGTCCAAGCCCTAGCGCTGATCTTAGGGATGCGAAGTGCCAACAAGGTCCTGGCTACTTCAGATCGTTCGTCACGCGAAGGTACTACGGACGGAGGCCACATGCCTCCTCGACCAGCGATGGGTCCGGCGGTAACGCCTCAGCAACCTGCATCACGTGAGGATCGCGAAGCAAGGATAGTTGCCCTACGGCTTAATACGACAGATGATTTTGAACTCCAGTCACATCAAAGAATCTTTCTATCAGCAATTCCGGTGGATGCAGAAGGCGCTGCGCTGCACGGGTCGCAAGCTGAATGGGATTCCAATAATTCAGGCGTGGTGATTGTTGACAGCAATGGCGAAGCCGTCGCGGGCAGACCGGGCAATGCACTGTTACGGGCCCGGGTTGGCCGCGTTACTCGCACGATTCACGTGAGAGTCGTTGACGGTGATCTCGACGAATTCGGTAACAACCGTAGGATCGGCCGTTCGGCCAAAGTAGACTCTATAAGAGGCAATGCTCTCCCACTTTTAGGCAAGGCGGTGATGAGAACCGGTTGGAGAGAACGACATCATAGCGTCGCTCGAGGAAGAGTCTCACCATTAATCGCACTGGTGAAGCCAGCACCCGCCCCGCCAACAGAAAACCCACTCCCGGACACACAAACTGACTCTCTCTACTCACCATCGAATAGCCTCGGTTCCCCCACCGGCAAAACTGTGCCGGGAGCTGAAACCCCGCCGCCCGCGTTGCCCGCAACCGAAAACCCAGGAAGTCAAAACTTCACGTTTGGTTTGCCGGTATTTAGCTTGCGGGGGCGAGGAATGGACGCGGCATTAAGTCTGGTCCACAACAGCCAATTATTTAATAAATCCAGTGACGGTACGACCACCTACATGACTTACGACGTAGATTCTGGCTGGCCGGCCGCGGGCTGGCGGCTGGGTTTTGGCCAAATAGAGAGTCAAGGCAGCAATTCCTTTACGCTAACGGATCCGGACGGCACTCGGCATCAACTTGTGTACAGTTCGGGTTACGATTTCAATACCATCGATAGCAGTTTCATTCATTTTAACCTTAGCACGAGAATTCTTGATTATCCTGATGGAACACAGCTTACTTATCACGCGTTCGGCACTGGCACCAAAATTTATCCCGTAAAGATTGTTGATCGTAACGGGAACAAGATCGAGATTAGTTACGTTGGAGGCGTTGGGCCAAAGATTGATACCATTACCGATACGCTCAGCCGCTACATTACCTTTTCCTACGCAAGCGGCGACTTGGTTAGTATCACAGCACCGGGTTTGGGTAGTGGCAGTCGCGTAGTAATGCGCCTCTATTACGACGACCCGTCGCTAAGCACAAGCGGTCTGTTCGCTTCGGCTACCCCGGCTAACATTCCCTCCTCCGGGCAAGCCCACGTCATTAAGTACATTTACCTGCCGGACAGTAGTGAGTCTGGTGGGGCTCACACTGGTTACAAATTTGAATACACCTCCTATGGAATGATGTATAAAATCACGAAGTTCCGTGGGATGAGTGCGGCCTCTGATGGATCTGGTCTGAGCGAAGGCACTAACACAACCGCGGCATGGACCATTTATAACTATCCCGGAAGTTCGAGTCGGGCGATTCCGTCCGGGGGGATGGCAGACACACCAGATTTCACCGAACGGGAGGATGAATGGGCGGGGCGTACGACAAATGGCCCTGCGCCGAAATATTTATTCTCATCGGGTACCGTTAGCGGTCATAAGGAATTCACAGTTACCTCCCCGCCCCCCTTACCAGCCGCCTCGCCATCGCCTTCGCCAGCGGAAAGTGCCGTTACCGAGAGCCGGACGATCGACCATCCCGGATACTGGGACGATGGTCTAGTTGATAACGTAACGCAAAAGGATGGAGTGG
This sequence comes from Acidobacteriota bacterium, assembly GCA_025463135.1. Taxonomy (GTDB): domain Bacteria; phylum Acidobacteriota; class Blastocatellia; order Pyrinomonadales; family Pyrinomonadaceae; genus JAOAPY01. Next base: position 97,803 of record JAOAPY010000011.1, on the reverse strand, counting down.
GAAACGCATACACCCGCACAGGCATTGAATGGGAGCAGGATTCGGCCGGGAACCCCAGAGTTCATGTCCAATGGGTGACGAACTCAAGAGCGATTCTCACCAAAGCGACGGTTTTCAGCTACACAACTTATAACAATGTGTCGGCGATCAGTGAGCGGGCATATACAACCAGCGAGTCAGCCCTTGGTTCTGAAGTTCGGCGAACCGAGATAACCTATGCCCACGAGACATCGTCGTCATACATATCACGCCATCTGTTGCATTTGCCGGCCACAGTGAAAGTATTTGAAGGAGGATCCTCTACGCCATCGTCACGCACAGACTATGAGTACGACAACTATTCCAGTGGAGGAACCAGCCTCACAGGGCGATCAAGTATCACGATGCACGAGGATGCCTTTGACCCCTCTAAGTCTAGCTACAATTCCGCCACCGACCTGCGTGGCAACGTGACAAAAGTAACGAATTATCCAGATGCGACGAGTACGTCAGGCACAATCGCCCACAAAAATACTTACGACATTGCCGGAAATCTGGTGAGTGAGGAAGTGGATTGCTGTCAAAAGAAAGCGTTTACGTATACCGACAGTTCGGGCAGTCACGACTTCGCTTACGTCGCCTCTGTTACTTCCGGTAATCCTGGCGGGGTGCATTTAACGAGCAGCGCTACCTACGACCTCCCAACTGGTTTGGTAGGCACGGTAACAGATGAGAATGGTCAGGTTACCACAATTTATTACTCCAGTGATTCCTTAAGGCTGAGTTATGTCGTTGAGCCGACGGGGCGAGAAACCCACCACTACTATTATGACGGTCTCATCGCGGATAGTGCTGGGCATCGCCATTACTACTCCAACGTTTACACAAAGATTAATACGACTGGGACAGCCAAGTATGATTGGGTTGACTACTACCAATTCTATGATGGGCGCGGCGCAGTGAAGCAGGAGTTTTACGATGGCACAGGAGATGGTGGAACTACCGATGAGGGCTGGAACTCACATGTATTTAGATATGACAACCTCGGCCGTGCCGTGCTCAGGACCAATCCTTTTCACACCGGGGGCTACGGTGGTGGGCTCCACGTCGACGCGAGTAGCGGCGAACCGATCACCACCACAAAATACGATGTAGTTAACAGGGCGACAGATACGTACATGCCGACCGGTGAAGGCAGCACTACAACGACAACAGCCCATGTAAACGTAAATTACGACGGATATGACAGTGGTTATGATGGAATTCAAACAACTGTCACAGACGCAGCTAGTCGATTGCGAAGGCAGAAAGTTGATGTCCTGGGCAGATTGGTCCGACTCGACGAACCTGACCCTACCACCGGGAGTTTGCTAGCCTCCGATTCGAGCTTGGCCCAGCCAACGAGTTACGAATACGACATCCTTGGCAACCTTGAGCATATTAGCCAGGGTTCCCAACATCGTTATTTCGGTTATGACTCGTTAGGAAGATTGAAACTCGAGAAGCAAGTAGAGCAATATGGTGCGTATTACACATATGGCGCCATTAGGGGGAACCATGATTGGTCCCGCAAGCTCAACTACAATAGCAGTGGCCAAGTAACCGATTCTTACGATGCCAAGGGCACCAGATCTCATTTCACCTATGACGATCTGAACCGGCTTACTCAGGTGCAATATTTTGTCGGCGACAGTAGCACTGCTCAGGGCACACCCACGATGACTTATACCTACGACCAGGCGCGCACAGGCTATCTGAACGCCGGTCGTCTTACAACTATTGCCACCGCTAATGTTGGTTCGACGCCTTCGACGTCAACTGAATATGATTATGACCTCGTGGGTCGAGTAACGGCGCAACGACAATCGGTCGGCTCAACTACCTACACGATGGCTTATGCTTACACGCTTGGAAGTATGTTGGCGAGTGAAACCTATCCCAGCGGTCACTTGGTTAGTTATCAGTACGGATATGCGGGCAAACCGATAAATGTACAACGAACCGTTAGCAGTACAACCACTACTCTTGCCGACAATTTTGGATTCGCTCCTCACGGCGGGCTAACCTCGGAGAGTTGGGCGAATGGCGCAACCCAAACTCGAACCTATAATCGCGCCTTAAAACCAAGCCAGTTGAAATTGGTAAGCAGTTCCGCAGTAATTCAGCAATATGATTATGCCTATGGAACTTTCAGCTCCTCGACTGGTAATGTGGCTGTAGACGAGAACACCGGGCAGCTGGGGAAGATCACGTCAACTCTAGGCAGTGGTAGTGGCAGTGTGCAATGGATGCAGGGCTTTAAGTACGATAAGGTGGGCCGACTCTCAAACATTACCGAATATCCCACTGCCGGCGTTAGCGGCACGCAAAACTTTTCGCAAGACTACACGTACGATCGTTATGGCAATAAGAAGCAGAGCGCAAACACCACGCTAGGCCTGCCAGCGGTGTCGGACAGTGATTATCAAAACAGCAACAACAACAATCGTTTCGTCTCAACGGTCGCCGCCTATGATGACAACGGGAATATCACGCAGGACTTCAAGTTTCATGCTCAGACCTATCAGTACGCCTATGACGCCAACGGCCGGCAGACTTCGGCGTCGAATGGGACTTGGACGGAAGCCCAAGTCTATGATGGTTCGGGCCAGCGTGTGCAGACGTCGGTGGATGGCGTCACGCGCACGATTGTTTACGACATCTTGGGGCAGAACGTAGGGGATTACAGCTATGTCGGCAGTGGACTCGAGCGAGAGAACTTTTACCGGTCAGGGCAGCTTTTGGCGACCCAGGAATTCCCCACTACGCAGAACGTCGTGTGGACTGGCGCTAGCGGCGTCACGGTCTCGGGAAACAGCATCACAAAGTCAGGCACAACAGGGTGGGGTTATTCAGGTGCCATCTCCAGTCAGGCGATAGTGTCAGGAGATGGTTATGCGGAGTTTACGGCCGACTCGTTGGATTACGGAATGTATGGGCTGAGTCACGATAATCCAGATCGGAATTTTACGGGGATCGATTATGCGATCTATACCGAGCGTGCCGAGGGGAGAGTTTATGTTTATGAGAATGGAACCAACCTTGGACAAAAGGGGACGTGGACGTCTGGAGATAGGTTTCGAGTGGCGGTCGAGGGCGGTGTAGTCAAGTATTATAAGAATACTACGATGCTGTATTCGAGTTCGGTATCGCCCACTTACCCGTTGTTCGTGGACACGTCACTGTACAACGGTAGCACCCTAAGCAACGTTGTAATTTCAGGTGATTTAACCGGCGCGGGACTGAGATATGTGCTGCAAGACATCCAGGGCACTGCGCGTGTTGTCATGAACGGAAACTCCAGCGCCGTGCCCGCGCGGCACGATTATTTGCCCTTGGGTGAGGAAATCAGCAATAGCATCGGTGCAAGGAGCGCCACCGGTTATGGCGGCACGGATGCAAACCGTTGGGACTACGGCTTGACTGAGCGCGACCAGACGTCAGGCTTGGACCATACTTGGTTTAGAAAATATGAAAGCAAGTCCGGCCGCTGGACGAGTCCTGATCCATATCGAGGCAGCATTGTGCTAGCAAATCCACAAACCTTCAACCGTTATAGCTATGTCCGAAACGACGCAATGAACTTGTTAGATCCCACCGGGCTTGATGATATCTGGCTACCCCCGGAGTATGTGACAGTTTACCCGCCGTCGTATAGTTTCATTGCTGGCGGTAACCATCATGGTTCGCTGCTGGGTGTTGATGGCGAGAAGGGGTCAGCGGAGTGCGCGCAGATGCGTGAGAGATTGTTAGGAGATCCGAACACTGCTGCGGGGATTGATGCCGCATGGACCCGATCTCAAGCAACGGCTCAACACCCGAAGCGTGAAGAAGGAGGACTCTTCGGCAAGGTTGTAGCGACGCGTAGTACAATCGATAGTATCTTTCAGCGCGAAGGTAATGCACAGGGCTCCCTCGCGGGTTTTGGCAAGTGGGCCCAGAGAAAAGTCCTTGACAGCCGGGGTCTTGCTACTTTTGAGTTTTGGTACCACACTCACCCGCACGAAGCTGGGGAAGAGGTTCCAGGAGAGGGAAAAGCAATCAACCCTGAGTTCCCCACTGGAAATGACGGCGACATTGGTGTGTCGAAGGATCTTGGAATTCCAGGAATCCTGATCACAAAGAAGCACGTTACTGTGTTCGACAAAGACGGATTCATTAGGTGCTATTTCGATAGATGAGTACCAGATTACGATTCGCGAGGACACCTCTCATGAAATCCTCATTGCTCCTTTGTGCGGCAGTACTAAGCCTCGGTTTGAGTCTTCAATGCTCACATACCGCTCAAAAAGCCGGCGACATTGGTGGAAACAATTCGACGAGCAGACCAACAGCAAATTCTCAATCTGAGGATCACGCTGAGTTGAAGCGGCGCTATGAGGCTATGGAGACCGAAATAGAGTCTGAATCGAGAAAGTTAGCAATTGAAAACCTGAAGGCAAGACGTATCGCAGATGAAATCAGGGTGTGGGTAGGATTTGGTGTGACCTATCCTCGATTGTTTATCTTACAACTATCGGGTGAACGACATGCTACCTTCCTTACTTTTACAACTCCTCAGGACAGACATGCCGGCGACAAAATGGAGGCAACCGCGACAAAGACCGCTTTAGGTCCTCCGAAATCCGGCTGGGACGAATTGGAGAAGTCTCTAAAAGTTAAGGGAATAGGGTCGCCTCTGCGGCTATCTCAGGAGAGCAGCCAATATACACGAAGTCCAGATGTGCAAGTTATTGTAATCGAAGTCAAATCTGGAGGCGAATATGGCATGGTCTTCTTTCACCTCGACAACAAGAGTGACGATGCACAAACAGCTTTGAGCGTTTGTCGTCGGATAGAGCAGGACTTCCTCATCAACATGTACTGCGGTTCCTTTTCAACGGAAAAAACTGTGTCCCCCTAAGGAGTTTTCAGCGAATCACCGCAGAACCCCGGACAGCAGCAGGACAACAGGACAATATGCGATCGAACGGCGGATGATGCTCAACGAATCGCAGGTGAAACGAGAGACGATTATCCGAACGCCATCGCAGCTTGGCCGCTTCAAGAATTCAATAAGAGATTCGGCGAATTCACTTTTGGATCGTACTTCGCTGAGACACCGCTGGGCTTTCTAGGGATCCCTGCCTCCGGTGGGAACAATGTATACGGGACGAGATCCTACCGGGGCGCTTCCGGTTTTCCAGATCAATTTAAGGACTCTATAGATCCTACTGGGACGCGGTCATCATTTCGGCGCTTACTTTAGTGCCGGTCTTGCCGGACACAAGCTCGCCTCAGATCTCAAAGGGTAGACATTGAGGGCAAGTTGGTTTATGAATGAGGGAGGACAATTGTCCGGGATCTAAACGGAGGGTCCCCCAGTTCCGACCCTGATGCTTATCAGGCGACGACAGCGGGCGCACCCTCCTTTTTCATTTTTTGCGGGAAAAGCAAAAGCGGCGGTTCCTTTTCAGGAGGTGACCCCGCCGCTAGAGTGGTGGAGTCAATGGGCGCATGCATTGACCGCCGCGCATTGTACCGCGGTTGGCTACAGAGTTAAATGTTGAATCAAAGCCAGGCGGCTACGCCGCCATGGTGTGAGCAAGTGCCTCTTCGATGCTGGCTGAAGCTGTATGTGCCGTCACGGCAGCGCGCGCTTGCTCCGATTGGCGCTCTACTAGCCCTTACTGGTCCTCGGTAACGGCCACGAACGCGCCGGCGCTGCATTGGTTCGCCAGCCCCAGAAACCAGGAGGGGCGATTCTATGGCAAGGGAACTGGAAGACCGCGATCGGTATGAGAGAACAACCGGAGACACACTTAACAACATGAGAATCAGAATGAGGTACCTGGTAATTAGTCGCATGTGAGTTATTCCTCTAACGACTTCCAATTAGCATCACTTTCGGCGGTACATCTCTTACCATTCGGGCAATACTCCAAACCCAAGACCGGATGTATCTCCCAATTATTGTGCCTCTTTAAATGACCGCCAAGGAAGTGTTCAGAATCGAACATCAAGAGCCCAGTGATCCGCACTGAGAGAGCCTGCTTCGGCGCGGCGGCAATCAGGGGCTGAAGATTGGCCCCTCGAGAGATCTGGATGAGTGAGTCGGACCCGCGGCGTAAACTCCGCGGTCTCGGAATCTTCCTCTCGAGCCGCAAGCGTTGGCTTTCTCAATGCCGCATTATCGACAAGGACAATATGATTATCCGTGTCCGCCACTCTTGTGAGTTTGCAATTGCATGATTCGGCGCTGCCTTTCCTGGCTATGAGGGCTAAGGCCATTATCGTCATTTTCTTTCCTTTACGCAGGGCGGTTAGCTTATCTCGAGGGTCGCCTCGCCTAAAAACCTTCAGGATCGGCCAAGTCCTTCATCTCTTGCAGAGTCATCGACTCCGCCGTTTGATCATCGGACCGTTTGTTCTTCTGGACGTTCAGGTTTGGATCGAGAGATGGGCCACACCCTGTATCCGGACAATCGTTAATATCGTTCAAGGATGAGGGACAGGGCACAGCGGAAGCAGACGCCGGGGCTGTTGGCCGTTGTCGCGGCCGTGAGCCTCGCCGTCTTCGTTGAGCTTCACCAATTGAGCTAAGAGCAAAGAAAAGAAGGAGAACTACTATTAGGGATCGCTTCATGAGGGACACGCTCCTTTGAGGTTGAGATGTAGAGACGAGAGGTTCCACGATTGAAAGCGGGGCGAGCTTATATCAACCGCTTGTTTTCTTCAACAAAAAACAGCACAATTGATGATAATCAGGCGGGTGCTGAACGTGCCCGCCACGGCGGTTGACGGGGTGAGGACGTTGATCGCCACCTCATGACGAAAGTTATGAGACGAAGCGGCAGGGCGTCCCCAAAAGAGGTCCTGCCGTTTTTATTGACTCTAAAAGGATTGGTGAGCTTATTAATCAATCACTATCAATCACCTGGACGGTTGATAGAGCGCGCAATTGAGAGACTGGAATTCACATTTATCTGTTTCCAAATAGTAGAGATGGGGCATCGCGAGCCCAACTTTCGAACTTACAAAACTTTCGCTCGTGACTTCATTTGCGGCAAGCTTCACAGTTGCAAAGATCATAAAGCATTGGCGGATGATAGAGGAGTTATCATGAGAGAGCAAAAGGGTCTTCGCCTGGTGGATGTAGTTAATAATCCCGACTTACATCGACTGGTCCTAGGTGACTATACGGGTGCCTACTCTTTGGGTGTGACTACCATCAGAGGAGGCGCAGAGTACGCCCTTGTGCTTGAGGTTGAAATGGAGAAGCCAACCGGTTTTCCAGATGAGGTTCTCTATGAAGGAGAACATATTCCTGTGATAGTCCGCGGCTCCTTCCGGATACCAATAGCTCACAGGCTAAGCATTGACTAGACTCTGGTGGATCAGATTTGGAGAAGGCAGCGCTCGAGTCGGAAGATGATATTTTCCCGCAGTGGGAAGAGCCGCCAACTGGCAAGGAACTTCTCTTAGCATCCAATAGCACTCTTGACAGACAGACCAACAAGACATCGAACCAGTTGATGGAGAGCTGTTTTGTCGGCCAGTCTAATGAAGAGTCATTTTGGCGGCAGCAGTTTTACCGAGGGGTTACTAAACATAAGTCTGGCAGATACGCGAGCCTGTGAAGCTTCGGAGGTGGTACACGGCAAGTCTGTCGTGAACTCGAACGAGTCGTTATAGCAAACAGTCTTAAACCAAAATCGCTGAGGTAGGTTCGTCAGATGTCAAATAAAAGCGAGGCGCGGTCGAGAAAATGCCTTACGGCAAGAACCCAAGGGCCTTTGCCTCGCTTCTGTCCTTTCGGCGGTTGAAGCCGCTGTCTGAGCGGAATGCACCATACACATCCTTATAGGATTTTAGAACATTTAATACTCTAACTTGATACGAGCGGAAAAGGGCTGAAACCAGAGATCTGACATACGGACTCAGCGGTAACCAAGGAGTTTTCTTTTCCTGCGACACAAGTATGACGCCCGTCCGGCGCTAGCATTTGTTCCATAATTTGTTTGGCCACAAGCGGTTCGCCCCTGAGGTTGACAGTAAACTTCTGCTGGTTTTTAGGACGCGAATGGTTTGGTTGGAGGACGGTTCCCCTTTAACACGGCGAATATTGACGGCTTAGGAATGCATGATCGTTTTCAGGTGAGATCACATTAATCACCAGAATAGAAACGATTTGTCTATGTGATGGGGATATGGTGCCGCTTGATCATGCGATCGAGCGTTTTCCGATCTACGCGAAGTAGCGTAGCGGCGGCCTGCTTGTTTCCTTGGGTATGTCTCAGCACACACGTCGCATAGCGGGCCGCGATTTCCGCCAGGGAAGGCCATTCGTCTTCGGCGAGGAGGATCTCTCGAGTGGTCTGATCAGACGCGCCGGCCTTTGCTTCTCTAGACCGCAGCACACGCTCGGGCAGGTCCTTGGCACGAATAGTTCCGTCACACATCGCCGCCGCCCGCACTACGGCATTTTCCAGTTCGCGTATATTTCCGGGCCAGGAATACTTTTCAAGCAAGACGAGCGCCCCGGGAGAAAAGGTCAACACGCGATTCAATGAAGTTGCCCGTTCCGCAAAACTCCTCGCCAACGGCATAATGTCTTCTACACGCTCTCTCAATGGAGGCAAAACAATCGAGACCGCATTCAAGCGGTAAAATAAATCCTCCCGAAATCGCCCAGTATTTACTGCTTCTTCGACATTGCGATTACTCGCGGCGATGACCCGCACATCCACTCGGATCGTCTGATTTGAACCGACCCTGCGGATCTCGCCCTCCTGCAATGCTCGCAGTAACTTTACCTGGAAGGCTGGCGTGGTTTCTGTGATCTCGTCAAGAAAAACCGTGCCGCCATCGGCCTCTTCCCACAAACCGAGCCGGTCGCGATCCGCGCCGGTGAAACTCCCTCTCACATGTCCAAATAATTCTGACTCGATCAGTTCCGCTTGTACTGCGCCACAGTTGACAGCCACGAACGGCCGATCCGCTCGGCTACTGTGTCGATGCAGCGCCGAAGCGACCACCTCCTTGCCCGTTCCCGACTCGCCGGTCAACAGCACGGGCAGGCTGGTGGCTGCCACCCGCCCAACTTGCTTCATCACTTCGATCATTGCTTCGCTGCTACCGACCAGTTCAACGTCCGACGGATACTTTGCAGGGCTCCTCGATATTCCCGACCCTGACCTCCGCTGCGCAAACTCCCCGCGCAACGCTCGGGAAAGAGACTGCAAATCCTCCACGCCAAAGGGCTTTAGTAGATAGTCATAGGCACCGGATGCGATCGCATCCAACGCGCCTTTAGCGCTTGCATGTCCGGTCATTAGTACAACCCGCGTATTCGGCGATTGCTCTTTAAACCGATGCAGCACGCTGAAGCCGTCCGCGCCGCCGAGTACGACATCGCAGAAGACAACCGACCATTCGTGACGGCCCAGAATTTCGAAAGCATTCTCAGCCGACTCGGCTTTGGTCACGGCCCAGCCATCTTCTTCGAGCACCTCTCCCACGAATTCGCGCACCTGCGCCTCATCGTCAATCACCAGCACCTGCATAGCCATCAGGATCCTCTCTCGAGTTCGATATCTGAAGGACAAACTTGGGAGTTTTGAGGTTACGTTACGGCGTCACCGGCGCTGGGATTGTGCCGGCACAATTTAGCTACTAAAGCGGGAGGGTAAGCTGATGAGTTCTTACTATCTGGAAGTAATCTCAGAAACATCAAGCGGGAGTCTCTTCACTATATCAGAATTCTACGATGCTTGCGTTAAATCTGTAAGTATTATTTCTTCGCTGCGCTGTGCAAACTCGGCGGTCTCCAGTTTATCCAGCACCTATGCACGTACCTTGCGACATCTTTTGAGTGAGGATTCCAAGTCTTTGTTGAAAGCTATTCCCGCAATCAACCAGCGACTCGGATCTCTCAACCTTTATACCCTACCCGCGAAGGAGCCACTCATGAACGAATCGTGATCTTAGCCGCCTTGCTTCTCATCGCATTTGGTCCAACACATGCACAGCCCCAAGCCGAAGAAGATAGCCATAACGTATCCCACCAAAGCTCAATTCGATAAGCTTTCACAAAAAGATTAAAGGTTGCCGTTGACAGGCTGTGGCAAGCACTCGGCCCCATCTGAACGAGAAAAAGAATATTTAAGAGAATAATGAGAAGCCTGTTGATAAAGACTCTCGCTCTTATTTTACAGAAGCGGATTCGTAAATTGCTCTACAGAGAAGATCCGAGCCCGCAGTTTTAGTCAGTAACAGACTACTTGATGCTTAATACGCACGAGTGTAGTGTGTGTAACGAGGATCGCATTGTCCCAAAAGCAGCGAGCGGTACGAAGCTCCGTCTTTCGCCCTGCAAACCGCTCGGCTTCTTTCGTTCCTTTCACGAAAGACCAAGCCGAATTCCGATTGCGACGGAAACTTCCAAGGAAAACTTTTGCAGACGTTTACCGGCCGCTTAGTAAGCACGGCTAGGCGGGGGTGTCTCTTTTGCGGGAAGACGGGATTTTCAAAGACTGGCTGGTTGGGGGCGGCGAAATGGGCCAAGTCGTGAGATCTAAGGAATGGACCAAGACACCGCTGAGCCCTGTCTTATTGTTCGCACTCGGCGCTGCTGTGTGTAACCAACGTGCTAAAGCGCCGTTGATACTCCGTTGAATTGATGAATGAACAGACCATGTCGCGGTAGTTACTCTGGTCTCTGGCATTCAGCACGTTCAGCCAGAAGTTGTAACCGCCGGTGTCCGGGTTGCGTCCCAAATAGCTGAAGTATTCAGTCAGCACGAATGACTTATTGTAATTAGCATCACGCACGACCGAAGCCTCTGTGATCTCGCGCAGTACTAAACTGCGACCCTGTGTTCGATTCGCGCCCGTGTTGTAGCGGCCCACCAGACTGTCACGCTCAGAGGTGAGATCAACTCCAGAGGACTGTCGCAGGTTGGCAAGCAGAGCATCAACGAACGACTCACCAGTGGAGTTTACCTGGTATTTGTCAGCAAACTCCGAGCGTTGTGCGAAGCTCTGTGCGAAGGCTGCCTTCCTTGCTTCCAGATTCGCACCACCAATAACCTGCTGACGATCTATTTCGTACTCACCGAAGGCCGGCTTCCGACCGAGCGCGCCTTCATACAGGTTACAGATGAACGAACCGGCCTGTTGTGCCTCCTGCTCAATGAAGAAAGCTGCTGCAACACCAATGCGTCTTGAGCGAGTACATTCAGTGTCGCCGCCGCAGGCGTTGATTTGATTGCTCCAATAATTGAAGCCGGCCTCATCAGGCTCGCGCCTCAGCACATCGAGATACTGCTGGCGCACAAAGTACTCAGCCGTGTCGAGCGGATTCTCAATATCACCGCTAAAGGCAGCAGTAAATATCGCTTCGGTCTGGTTGCCGAGTTGACTGAAAGAACGCTCGCCTGGACTCATGGTGTAGTTTGCGCGCGTCGGCGTGACAGCATAGAGGCCCGTCGTCTCGATCTTGTTAAAGCGATAATTGCCATTGGCGTCGGTAATCGTCTTACGCGATTGGCTGCCACTCAGATTTACGACTGCGCCGGCCACGGCCGCGCCCGCTTCATCGACAATCCGGCCACTGACAACGCCCCCAGACGCGGCGGGCCCGCCTGCAGGGGAGGCAGTATTGCGCGGCGTTGGAGCCAGCGCCTGGAAGTTAAGGTTATTGTTATCCGTATCGACGCTACCGCCGCCATTCCTTATGTCTGATGTAGTAGTGGATGGTGCTGGTGCTGTGCCCGCACCCTCGAAGCAGTTAGCGGTAGCGCCATAACCGACGAAGTCCAATACTGCGGGAGAGCCGCTTCCATTCAAAGTGGGGCAGGCGCCGCTCAGAGCAGTCGTGGAGTTGACGAGCGCAACCTTGGCTGCCGTCGCGCTCATCGCTATCGTTCCCGTTGTATCGGGTGTCGGCAACGGATTTACTCCGTTGGCACCGAAACTTTCGGCGACTAAATAATACTGACCGGGTTGCAGCGTGAGCGTTGCAGGCAGAGCCGTGACCTGCCAGGCTGTGCCTGTCGCCGCGGCATATTGAACCGAACAGCCGGTACAGGTCACCGCACTGTTTGAACGATTGAATATTTCAATGAAGTCGTTTTGATAAGTGGAGCAGCCGGCTGTACCGCAACCAGCGCCTCCATAGACCTGACTAATCACGAAGCCCAGTGAGACGGCTTGAACCGGAGGCGCTGGCCAAAAATGAAAGGCGCTGAGCCAGAAAATTACCGCCAGGCCGATAGCGATGGTTCCCCTGAAGACTTTGGGCCCTCGGTTAAGAATAACATGTGGAATTAGCAGACTAAGTCTCTTGGCGACACCCATAATGTTTTCCTTCTCATTCGGTAGTTGTGCGTTATTGGGCGAGGTTACAAAATGGCATTGGCAGCCATGGTCGGGAGAACGGATCATAAGAGCGAAGTCCCAATAATGTCAAAGCCCACCGCTTCTTGATTGAAAGTCGTTTACGGCGCGTTGGTAACGATGAGGATCGTCCTCTATCCTGCCGAGTGATTTAATTTACCCTCACGGTTTGTAGTCCGGAACTTCCGGTTCAGTACCTCACTGCGGAAGACGAACGGCTTCCCGCAAATCACCTCACATCGCAAGCGCCCGTTCCTCACAAGATAATTGAGGACCTGAGGAGTAACGTTACATAATCGACCAACTGCGGTTTTTGCGATCAAATCGTTGACATCAACCATCCTGGGCATAGTCCGTTTCTTATGGGAGGAGCGTTTGTTGAGATTTGATTGATGATGAGAACGTCCTTTTGGCTCGGGGGAGACCCTAACGACCTCGGCAAGAAATGTCCTTAGCGCGGCCGCGTGGACTTTGGGCCAGTTACCAAAACGCACCCTCAGAATACTCAGATGAAGGCCTCCGTGTTTGGTGTACTCAGAGGAGGTCGGCACATGGCCCAAGTCACGGGCAACAACGAGGACGTCCTCCAAGAGGTCCTCATTGGACATCTTTCGTACTCTAGCGTTACTGCTGATTTGTATATTTAGTACTTCATTGCGATAGACAAATAAATGCCCGCCGATCGTTTCATATCGCAGAAGACTTCGCTGAATCAGACGCCGTATTGTGTCAGAACTCACGTTACGCAGAGGTCCTGCTACGGTTACGGTGATAAGAGATCTAACGTCAATAAGCCGCTTTGGCTTCTTCTCTTCCTGCTTCAATGGAGGCAAGTCGTCTGTTGTAGGTTTTCTATCTTTTTCCCCCATCCTCATCATCGCCATCTAAAGGAAAGGTCAGGGATGGTCGTAGTGATTCCAGCAGCTCCCTTCGAAGCGATGAAATACCGCTTACTCCTGAACACTCAGAGTTGTTATGACTGAGCACCGAACTAAACCGCCGCTGATATTCTGCCGACGTCACGAATGAGCAGACCATTCCCCGGTAATTTCCCGCAGTATTGTTTAGAACATTTAGCCAGAAGTCATAACCACGTTGATCGGGGTCGCGTCGCAAATATCCAAAATATTGCGTGAGCACGAAGGCCGAGTTGTATTGAGATTGTTTAAAGGCTGCGTCCTCCGCCAACTGGCTTAAGACCCAGCCCCGAGTAGCGCCGTTATTAAGCGCCTCGATGAAAGCTTGTCGGTCCAAGGGGGCCGGTACACCAGCCCGATCGCACAATCTATTAACAAACTCATAATTGCTGAGTTGGTCAGGATAGATTGCTTTGAATTCATTCCGTTGAGTGAAGCTATCGGCGAAGACCTGTCTATTTACTCCAAGGTTGGGCCCAGCCCGCAAAGATTCTCGATCAGCGACATAGCGCGAATAAGTCGGCGCGGTTCCCAGGGAAGCCTTGTAGATCCGGTAGATAAAGAATCCCGTATCCTGGAACTCTCGTTCAATGAAAAACGCCGCAGATACATCGATGCGTTTTAGGCGGTAGCACTCTGAATTACTACCGCAATTCCGAATCTGCGCGCTCCAGTAATCCAGTCCTCCCTGATCGGGCTCACGCCCTAGCAGGTCAAGATATTGTTGCCTCACGAAAAACTCAACTGAGTCGAGCGGGTTCGCTGTGGGGACTAGCTGGGGCACTGCAGTAAATTGTGCTTCCACTTTATCGCCCACTAGAGAAAACGATTTATTTGAAGGATTGAAACTGTAATTCGCCAACTCCGGTGTGACCGTGTAGAAGCCTCCCGCGCCCAATTCCGTGAAAGCATAAAGACCGTTAGCGTCGGTAACCGCGCGACCGAACTTCGCTCCGCTCATGGTGACGGTCACGCCCGACAAAGGATTACCGTTAGGGGTTATTATCTTGCCAGTGATTGAAGCCGCAGCTGCGGTGGGGCTGTTACCCACAGCTACGACGACTGGTGAAAGTGATGGCAAACTCCCGCAGACAATCTTCTGCGCGGAGTTCTTCCCGGTCGTGCGATCAATCAGAGTGCCCCCTTCTAAGTGTAGTAGCTTCAACTTGTCAAAAGCTGCCGCATCGGTAATGTATGGCACACTGATGCAAACATTTATCGGGGCGCTCACAGTCGCTGTGGTCGAGATGTCCAATGCGGGTCCCGTAGACATGTAACCTGCCGATGGAGTACCTGCCGAACTTGGATCGATCGGCGTCGCGGTTGTAGTTCCGGCTCCCGATACACTACTAAAAGTGACCGAGGCGTCGCCCACTTGTACGTTTACATTTGATCCGGTACTGGTCGGGGTGTTCACCGTAGTCGGAAAACTTATATCGAGAATCGGGTGGATTTCTATTTGGTTTGGAGAAGAACCAGTTTGTCCGTGAGGAAAATCAAACATGCCTACCCCGGTAATGCGCACGGGCACGTTCGCAAACTGAAAATTCGTGGTTGCCTGTGGCAACGATGAGCTATCAAACTTACAACGCGCGTTCGCGATTCCCGAGTAGAAGGGACTAGAGCCAGTCACGCAAGATGGAGTGAGTCCCGGATAGGGAATCTCCGTCACGATTGTATTTCCCGCGCCGTCCTGGACGACTACGTGATAATCAGAATCACTCTCGAGTTTGTATTCCACCAAAGTACCTTGAATCGTCCACTGCGTAGTTTCACCTGGGGCCACGCGGTTGTTCGCCGGCGTTGGGTTTGGGGAGGGCAGAGAATGCAAAAACGCAATTGTCGTAGGTGTAGCTGAATTCAGATTGACCAGACCCGCATCCGCGTCCGTTCCCGTCTTCACAGACCACCGCTCCACACCACAACCCTGCGGCGTAGGCGTTGACGCTGCGCAGGCACTCGGCGGCACTATAGTCAGTTGAAATACCTTGCTACCAGTAGCTGACGCGCTGTCTGTGACCTGAATCGTAAAACTGAATGGAGAGCCGGTCGTAGTAGTTGGTGTACCGCTCAGTACGCCCGCACCACTAAGATTAAGACCAGGCGGTAATGTGCCCGCAGTTTGCGTGAAGGTGTAGCCCGTACCCGAACCGCCAGAAGCATTGAATGTAACCGAATAGGGAACGCCGACCGTGCCATTGGGCAGCGGCGAGGAGTTTGTAATTGTCGGCCCCCCGGTTCCGCAGGGATTTAGTAGGGCAGCTGTGTTACGCGGATTAGGGGCACCGACGCTGAAATCAGTGCTATTGTTGTCGGTCTCGGTGCAGCCGTTGTTGTTCCGGATCGCGGCGGTAGTGTTCGAGAGCGTTGCCGTGGGGGAGGTTTCTCTGCATGTGGCGGTAGAACCGTAGCCAACCAAATCAACCACACTGGCCGCAACGGGGCAGCCGACTGCCAGTGCCGTCGTGCTATTTACAAGCGCGACGTTGGCCGCGGTTGCGCCCATCATAATGGTTCCCGTTGTGTCGGGCGTAGGCAAGTTCGTCGTACCGCCTGCACCCTGTGCCTCCTGTACCAGGTAATACTGTCCGGGTTGAATGGTGAAGGCGTTCAAATTTGTGACCTGCCACGCCGCCGTCGCACCTGCCGAGGTGTATTGCACGGACCACCCAGTAACATCCACCGCTACTGCTCCGCGATTAAATAGTTCTATGAAATCGTTCTTATAGGTCGAACCGCCGTTGCCACCGCCGCCATAGACCTGGCTAATAACAATGGACGTGGAAACCGTTGTTGAAAGGGGAGTCCGCAGCGCAAAGGCTGGTTGAGAAGCGTTGCGTTCGGACCGTAGAGTCTTAACTGCTCCTGAGCGCGGTATGATAAGGATCAGAACTGTCGCGATAGATATAAGACTAATGATCGCGACCATTCGATAACGCGAAGAAAGAGAATGGCCAGGGACAGAGTTAGTAGGTAACATTGACGGTCCTTTCTGTAACGGAAAGCTAGGCTGGCGGGAACGAGGTTAACTATAGCATTTAGCCTAAAGACTACGGAAGGCGATAGGAGATGACCGCGTAGACTTGGGGATCGAGATATTGGCCGCTGGCTACAAACTGCTCACTACCTAGTAGTCTGCGTTTGGTATAGTCGCCTCGTGCTGATAGAGTTTTTGGCACGCATTGGCTTTCTCTTCCGTAAAAGGTTTAGAAAGTTTGGCGTCCGGCTGACCGAGGTCCTGGTGGCACTCGGTCGGCTCTCTTTGTTATCGAAAACATTCCATCGAAAGACGATGTGGCCGCTCATCTAAAGACTTCAATATTGAGGTAATCCAACCATAGGAAAGCGGCAGTAACAATTAGGACTGCGATAAGAACGTAAGTAACCACATGACGCTTCGTGAGAATCAGGGTTGTGCAGAAAGGGCGGCAGCGTCAAGCTGAATGTCGAACCCTTTCGCCACACCATGTGCAGTATCTCTTCTGCTGCCGTTGCTTCATTACTCTCTACAAAGAGGTCCTGCCAATTCGCACACAGGCGAGTCTCCAAAGTAGACACTTCACCTTCGACTCATTTGGCATTGATCTCTTTATCATGATTGGCGCCTGTCCGGAAATATGTTGGGGAATGGTGGTGATTGTATGGCGCGCCGATTCTGGTGGCCTTCATATTTGATCGGTCCGTTCATTCCAATTCGCCAAGTCCCAATCGCTACCTTCGGACAGCCTCACAGCTTTGGCATAAATCGCGATCTATTTGGCAGGTTGAACCGGGTTATCGATCATACCAACAGCTCTCTAAGGAACAGCTTTCTTTCTGGGCCCTTGGCATTGCGCCTTACGCTGAACCCATTTCGGCCCCTCTTTGGTAATACTTACGACGTCGATAGGGGGCCCTACTAAATCGGGAATATCGGCAATCTCGTAGGAAACAAGAAATTTGGCCCCCTCTATTAATCCCAACCCCCAGAAGGCCCTTCGACTCCGGACAAATTCGTCAATGCCTTCATGACGGCCGATAAAAACATAAGACACTCCTGCGGCCGGCAATTTGTCGTTTTGCGTGAGGCTGTGAATAACCACCCCTGATGAGATCACAGCCGGAGCGATCACGTCTCTTTCCACAATGAGCGGCGTTTCCTGCTCAAAGCCCACCAATAGGATGTTAAGGTAAGCCTCTTTCTTTTCGACTGATTGCCGATACCGTGTTGGGTTGATGCTTGCCCACTCGCTCATTACATGGGTAAAAGGTTGGATTAGCGAATCGGTGAGTCGAGTCATTATTTCCGTCGCGTTACCAGGCGTCTGACAAGCTTGGCCTACTAGCATTGGAGCGTTGAATTCAAGTTTGCCCACACGCAATTCCCGGACACCGGCGATTGCGATGAAGTAGTTTCCACAAGAAAATATCTTGCATGACACACTAGTAGTCTCGTCCAACTGACGGTCTTTGCTATCAGCGGCGAGCACGACCTCTTGCGAATTACGAACGGCTACAATAGTGGTGGCAGTAGCCTGAGACCCGCCGGCTCCATAGAGAATAGCGGCCGTCAAGAACATCCTTAATGACTTAGAAGAAAGACCAATGATCATGAATGGTCGGCTATTGTTGATGTGTTGATGTCAGACATAACACTTCAAGAGTACAAAGAGTAAAACATCCCCAATTACGAAGGAACGTCGAACGAAAGGTTCGATTTCGTAAAGTCTGAGCGAAGTTTCACTGAACTACTTTCCCCATCAGATATGCGCCCCCACCTGGTTGCTCCAGTCATCAAGGAGTCAGCCATGGCAGCATCTGTTCTTGATTGGACTATAAAAGAACTGGAGTGCCGGTATCAAGAGTTGTCTGGCTGGGGCGTCCGTGAAATTGATGGTTACAACACCGAACTCATGCGTCGAAATCTCGTCAAGGAGTTTGACGAGCAAGGGCAGCCGTGGCTGCCACTGCCGTATATAGTTATCTGCATCGATGACTTGTCAGATCTCTCTTGACCCATCCGCAGGTTGAAAGTTGCATCGCCCGACTAACTCAAAAAGGGCACACTGCTGGAATCCATTTGGTACTGGCGACTCAACGTACCTCCGTCGATGTGATCTCTGGCCTTATAAAAGCGAGCATACCGTCGCGCATCTCGTTTCGTGTTTCCTCAAGGGTTGATTCACTGACCGTTATCAACGAGCCCGGTGCAGAAAAGCTATTAGGCCGTGGGGACATGTTGTTTGTGGCGCCGGGTCTTTCTCGTCCAGTGCGAGTTCACGGAGCTTACGTGGATGAGTTGGAAATTGGGCGTATCAGCACACATGCTAGAGCTCAGGGTTCTCCTGTCTTCCAGTCGATAAATGAACTGATAGGACTTGATGATCCCGATGCAATCGACGAACTATTCGAAGAAGCTCTGCGAATCTGCGTAGCTATGAGACGAGCGTCGACCTCTGTGATGCAACGGCAATTACGAATTGGCTATGGCAGAGCGGCCGCTATTTTGGAGACAATGGAACGCAAGGGTTTAATCGGTCCAGCAGATGGCTCCAGACCCCGCCCCGTACTTGGCAAAACCTACGAGATGGTTGCCGAGTGGGACGCCATCGATGATAGGTCCCACGATTGATGCAGAAATCGTGAACTGATCCAAGTGTTCAGCGTCAATTGCTTTTTCTTTTCAGGAGCTCTAATGGTCGTCCATCACCACAGAGTCGGCAACAACAACTATCACAACCAGCTCAAAATAACTCAGTTAGCTTTATTGGCGCTTGAGGTCTTGAGGTAAACGTCCTGACATGAAAGTCATAGTTCTCGAATTGAGATCAAGATATTGAGGGAAGGGAGAGTTGATGACGAAAAGCTTGAACGTAACCGTGGACCGCCGCAATGGTCTCAACCGTCAAAAGCGCCTAAACAGAAATACATCTGCCGACCAATTTCACAGTCACAGCGTTCGATTCTTTAGGTCCTACTTTGCGCTCCTCATAAAGCTCGAGATGAAATCCAGTTTCAAGTGCGGATCTAACTTCGCCGGCGCCCGGCAACTCAAGGTAGTTGCCACCACGGCCGGAAATAGTTTCAATGAGGAGGTGTCCTCCAGGAACGAGTGAATATGCGAAGCACGGGAACAGAGTTGGCAGGAGAAAATCGATATTGATTATGGCGCCTATGGCACCCGCCTTAAAGGGCCATGGATCATTGATGAGATCCAGCGTACGAAGTTTAAGCCGAGACGAAGACTCAAAACGCGAAGCTTGGCCAGACAGATGGTTTTTCAAACGGGTCAGATTTATATCTACGCAAATGACATCGCAACCCATTTCAGCGAAAATCATTGCATTTCGGCCAGAGCCACAAGCAACGTCAATTATGGGGGCGCCATTTGCTGCGTCGGCTATGGTCGAAGCAAACCGCCGTACTAACGGGGACGCGATGAATGTGTTGGGTTTGATTCGTCCTTCATTTGCAAATACGGCGCGCATCATAGGTAATCCGATATACCCGAGACCAAGCCATGGGTAGTTCACACGGGCATTATGTAGTCGCTGTGTCTATACAGCTTTGAGGACGAAAAGAAGCCTCCGCATTCGCTTTTTACTGAACACGAATCGCAAATCTCGAGGTATTCATTCTTCCAATCGCTAATTGATTTTTGACAGTATTTCCATAGGCTTTTATCGACGGTGCACAACTGGTGGTTGTAAATCAAAAAGGGAATACGATAACCCTCGAAGATACTTGCAGCTTTCTTTAGTTGTGTAGAATAGTCTTTTGGATCGATCCAAAGCTGTTCCAGATTAGCTCGCGTGAAGCCGGTGATTTCAAGCCCCATGAGCGCGACTTGGTCCACAAATAGTAAATTCCTGGAAATGAATTCCGCCAACTGAGGAAGCCTGTCCACTGTTTGTCTGTGAAGGACAACTCGAATCTCGACCCGCTGTCTGAGCTCCTTTAA
Organism: Acidobacteriota bacterium; assembly: GCA_025463135.1. Taxonomy (GTDB): domain Bacteria; phylum Acidobacteriota; class Blastocatellia; order Pyrinomonadales; family Pyrinomonadaceae; genus JAOAPY01. The sequence goes on along the minus strand of JAOAPY010000011.1, from coordinate 77,550 downwards.
GTTAAGTATTCCGGTGATTGTTTCATCAAACGCTCCACTTGCCTGGACGACGTAATCATGGATCGTCGCATCATCTGAATAAACGGGAATACCAATCATCATGTCGTGGTGTTGAATCGACGCATAGCGCCTGGCGAACTGCTTACTAGAAAACAATCGTCCATTTGAAAGGATGTGAATAGCGGTTCGTGGAAGCATAGTCTTGGCGAGCCTCAGAACATCAAGAAATTGATCACCAAACAGAAAGGGTTCGCCGCCAGTGAATCCAATCTCCTGCGTCTCTGAAGGAATAAGCGGAATTACTCGACGCAGTTCTTCAATGATCCAACCGTCATCGATTGCCTTCGGTGGCTGCGAACACATGAGGCAATAGCTATTACATTGCTCTGTGACAAGAAAGAAGTTGTGTCTCGAACTCGCACGAAACAGGACTCGAACAGAGCCTTCACCGAAATCGATTCGGATAATATCGTCGCTTCTGAGGTATTTAAACTCATCTGATAATCGAACAATGGTCGCGTTCTCAGGGAACACGGCCTGGTCACCAATGCCAGGCAGCGACACATACGCAGCGAACCCTTGGGGAACCTCGCTTGAGGCCATTAAATAGGCTCGCTTTTGTCTTAACGAAACGGGAAACGCGGCATCGTCAGATAGTTTAATAACCGTTCGTTTTTGATCGGTTCCAGTTCTAACCTGCAGAGCGCGGCCATCAAGTTTAAGCATATTAGTAATTCGCCCAATGAATGAACAAGTCCTTTACGAAGGGATCTCCTTCCATCTTATTCACTAAGTACTTAAAGACTGACATGTTTTTATTACAGAACTCAGACTCGGCTTTGTGCCCCAAACAGTCTCCACCCTGCTGCGCGTGGTGATAGACTGGTTCAGCGCCGCAATAAGGTTCAAATGCACACTGAGAGCACATAGGAGCGCTTAAGGTGAATGACTCATGCAATGCTGAGATCAATTTATCATTAAGAAAAATCTCTTCGTAGGTGTTAGCGCCCACCTCACCAATCTTGAACGATTTGTCACCCATTTCCGCCAGCATTCGACTCTCGTCGGATGCGTATACGGCGCCGTCATAGTTGTAAACAACCGCTCCTATCCCGATGCCGGCAGGATTCATGAGGTCGACATAACCGGGATCATCCGAGGTGAGCATTTTCTTGAGAATCAAGGCAGCAAAGTGCTCCCTAAATGCGATACCCCTACGGTTGAGGTCGATTATGTAGTCCAGGCCTTCCTTATAAAACTCCAACCAATGATTCGTGGTGTATGAGGCAAAGCTCTTGGTCTTCATCGCAAATCCATATGGTGAGATCGGGCGCAGAAAGAGTTCGTGAAATTCTTGGGCCAGGTATTCATCGATGATGTCTCTCACCCGGGATAAACTTGCCTCAGTGGTTGTCATTAGAGCGGCGACTTTGTCCCGACCCACAACTTCGCGTGCGAGCCGAATTCCTTCAGTCACTCGTTCGTAGCTATCACCACCTGGACGCGGACGATTTCGGTTATGAAGGTCGCGCGGACCATCTAATGAGGTTGAGACGTTGATGTTGTGTTCGGCACAAAAGGCCAACATTTCACGAGTGGCTACGGCGAGGTTCGTTGCTATGACAAATTGTAAATTCCTTCCGTCTCTTTGATTTCGCTTCTCGGCTTCAAACACTATCTGCTTGATCAGCGGAAAATTCAGCATTGATTCTCCACCCTGAAACTCAATCTTGATCGCTTCGGCCGGGGAGCGGAATGTTAAGTCTAGAGAACGCATCGCAGTGTCTTCACTCATATCGAATGCTGCTTTATCTTCCGACTGGCGCGAGACCTGACAGTACGGACAACTATGTTCGCACCGTAAAGTAACCACAAAAATGTGCAGTCCGGTGAACTGAGGCAATCTACGGTATCGCGACCGAACCTTCAGCGCGAGAAGATCAATGGAAGATTTGTGTGTTAGTGAGTCCGCCAAAAAATGTCGCGCGCGGAGGTCCGAATATTGAGCAGATGCCGGTGTCAAACTACCGCCTACCAATTTTTCAACTTCTGAGTGCGGCAGTATGAGAAACTCACCTGCCATGTTGGTGAGTAGAGTTCTGTTGCCATCGAGGCGCTCAAATTTGAACGGCAAAAGAGCGTAACTCTGAGGTCTCTGAATATTATAGAACGTGAGGGGTTGGAACTTACTCACTTGAAATAATGCCAGTTCTTGAGAAAGCGTGAGCGAGAATCAAGTTTCGGACGCCTTCCGTCTGCGAACTAATCTGGAGTCGGAGATCATGATCTATTACTTCCCTCCGAAATCGTTCGATAACGCCAGCAACGTCTGCGTCCTTATCTTTCTGCCGAGATTTGACACTACAAACGATTTCATCTCCGTCGAGTTTTATCTCAGAGTCCAGGGAAGCGGCCATTCGGTACGCCGCATTCTTGACAGCCTCAACGGAAAAGACGCGTTTATCAAATCTAATTTCCTGTGGTTCCACAATATCACCCAGAGGAGTTAGCGTCCTGAGCAATGAGAGCTGTGAGAATGATGTGAACTATGAGATGAATGCGAGGTCTGGAAGACCTGCTGTGACGTCAAAGCTTCACTTCGTTCCAAGACAAACTCTTCGATTCCTTGTACTGCTTCAGTTTCAAGTTGCAGATTTGCTGCAAGGGGAGCCTTGATTCCGCTGTGAACAACGGCTAATAGGGCTTCTGACGTAACAAGGATGCTGGTGTTAGGGCGCATGGGTTACCTCAAAAACAAAGGATGCTAAGTCTTGCACAAAACGGTACAAGCTAAGCCGTTTCTCTGTCAAATATTTTCCGCTGTGGATCAGCCGTTTCAGCCATATATGACCTATAGTTCATCGGGAACGTAGATCTCAAAACTGTCGAATACTGCTACTCCGGGTGTTTTTGTTTCTCCCTCAGTACCGGCGTCGAGCGCCACATAGAGTGAGTCAATATCTACAACAGGGGTAATCTGTTGTTCTATAGTCCAAGCATAATCATTTGGGCTCGTTTCCCAAAGGAGCAAGTTAACAAAACCATCGTATCGAAAGCGCCAATACCGATGTCTTAAAGCATCGTAGTCAACAATCTTGGATGAAACTTCCGCGGCAGCCTTAAACTCGAGGTAAAGCTTTCCCTGTTTATAGCGGAAACGGTACCAGTGGTCATCATCGACGAAAATCGAAAACGTCGTATGTGCTGTCCCCTCGGTGACAGTTTCTACGCCGACAGCGGGTGAACTTTTTCGTAAGTTGAAGGGGGTTGCCGATCGGTACCCATTAATGTGAATGCCTCGTGCTTGCCGTGGAGGAAGGATTATTAATCGACCTGCTCCCTGTTTGACGGTTACCAATGGGTCCGACGAACGCGATTGCCAGATTGCCGAGTCTCGCTTATCGGCGGCAAATCGGTCCCTCCACAGAACCTTTAGAGAGCGCCGTGGCTGGGTCCTAGGAGCTGATCGAATAACACTGGGAGAGGTATCCGAGCTTGAGCCTGAACTTGAACTTGATGAATGGGAACTGTGCGAACTATGGGAACTGTGGGAACTGTGGGAACCGTGTTGCGGCAACAAAAGCCCTTCTCCATTTCGTTCCAGTACGAAGTGAAACGTGTTTCCTGTTTCGGTCGTGCGACTTTGGAAACCCTCTAATGTGTTAGCCGTTTCCGGTCCATCTTGGCTATGACTATCCGAAGTTGTATAAAGGGATTTTGGCGCTGACGCTTTTGCGTTGCTGCAGACGGCGAGTAGCGCGGCTGCCATTGTCAGAATACTGGTCTTCTTCACCATTACATACCCCCAAATGAGTCAATTCAGAAAGATCCTCACCACCGACCACTAAATTAAATGCTGCTCTGATCTTCAGAACCGGGTGTAGTTTCATGCCGTTCTTGGCGCCGCCAATTGCATCATGAATAGAGTCAAAGAATCCTATTCCGATTATTTCGACAATCTACCCAATTGGAATGTCAGCGAAATTGGCTCTTGCTTTGCGGTACTCTTCTTCCTTTCCAGTGCCCTCAGCAGAAAAGGGTGCTGAGATCTGGGGAAAGGCGCTGGTCGGGATCAATAAAACCAGTGCAGTAGAGATCGGCGGAAGTTTCATTGTGGTGCCGTTTCGCCCAATCGTCAAGGCACATTGATCAGGCTGCGGCAATCCCAGATCATCGAGCGCGGCGGGTCGCAACTCCAAGGCGAATCAATGTACTTCCCTAGCGAATCGCTCCGGAACCGCCGGACCTCTATGATTGTGCTGGGCCCTGATCCCACTGTTCATCCGCCGACATTACTCACTCCTCATCCACGATGGGGCGTTTTTCGCGCATGGCAACTGTTAACATTGAAGGTCCTGTACTCCATGTTGGAAGAGAAGCGCTACAATCCGGTATAGGGAAATACTTCCGGCCAAAGCAGAGGAAATGCTCAGGTTCGCACTTTAGGTTTTGGAGAAATGTATCCTGTGGCTCACAACCATGCTGTTCGCGCCGTTCGCTCGTCCATGAATGAACAGCAATTCCAATTCAAAGACCCCCGCCAGGAGCGAATCTATCGCCGGTTATTGATCGTTGGCCCAGGGGCCAGCTGGCTTCTCCCGTGATGCCTGCCGCTTGAATGGTCAAACCGCTCTTTGAACCTACAAGCCATTTGGTCGCCCACCTACTTCGAGAAGTCGAAAGTGCGGTCCGCAAGGGAGTCCTTGAGCCGTTCCGTTCAGAAGGTGATGAAGAGAAGCAGGGCTCTGATAAGCGTAAGAATCAGATACGCGCAAAAATTGCGAGCACTGAATATTTCAAATGAAGATCCGGTCACCGCGGCTTGGTTGCGTCTGGCAGGGCAGACCGATGAGACGCTTCCGACTAGTAATAAGTAATCGAGCGGTAAGTGACAAAAGCGGATTCACGTAAGCTTCCATTTAGGCTGTTTACCACAACTGTGGTCCTCATTACGATCCAATTGCCGTGAGGATCCATATCATAAAGGTGAACAAGCCTTTTTCGAAGGGATCCGTCTGCATCGTAGAGAGTTTCTTCTGCTAGGTTCCCGGCATGGTCGTATTTGTACAGCCACTTCTCCTTGAGTTGACCTCTGGCTTCATAGTAAGCCTCTTCTGCGATGACTCCCTTCAGGTCAAGCCTCGAAATCCTTTTTCCAATCACTTCTTTAGAGGAAGCGGTTATTTCCTCATACAAATTTTGCCTCTCGTCGTATCGATAATTCTGCCTAAGCCCAAGCTCGCCCTTTGCATCGTAAGTTGTCACTGAGATCATCTTTCCTTTGGAATCATAACCGTACATCCTGCGCTCGATCGCTTTACTCGTGGCATCGTACAGGATGGACTGAGACAAGAAGCCGTTTGGGTCATAGCTGTAAAGTTCTCTGCCTACGACAAATCCATAATCACTGTAAAGGTCGCGTTCGGATGGACGCCCTTTTTCATTGTAAGAGACGGCATCCACCCTTATCCGCCTCAGTTCTCTTGTTTGGTCTTCATGCGAGAGGCGGACTCTCTCTACACTTACGGTGCGCACGGGCCCCCTTAGTGCGTCTCGTCCTCGCGAAGGTGAAGTTTGCGTGTAGGTTGGCAAGAACAGGAACATGCCTAAGTAAAGAGTGATTTTTAATAAGACCATTATTTTCAACCTTTTCCAGGTATTAGCCTTGTAATCGCTACTCCGATCAAGAAGAATATTAAGACATTGATCAAACAAGGTATCCAAACAACGAGAAGGATATCGGGAACGGACAAGGAGTTGGGCAACGCGACTAAATTCATAAGCATGATGGACGGGAAACCCAATGTCGTAATTGCAGAATCGAACCGGCTGTGTCCTCCTCCGAATCCGCCCTGAACAAGAAAAAGACTCGTCGCAATCGTACCTGCCGCGACAGGAATCAGTGTTAGAACTCGCGTGAGACGACCCATACGCATTGTCGTGTTGTGCCTTACTGGTGGTGTTTTCTTTTCTTCTCTTCCTCTTTCTTCCTGACTGCTTCCTGGGCCTGACGCTCAAGGTTTTGCTGCGCGAGAGTATTGATTTGAGCGATAATCTTCTGCTTTTCCTCTGGGGTCTTGGCCCTGTTGAATGCCTGAACCAACGGACTGACCACCTTCCACTCAAGAGGTTTGTAGAGAAAGGATATTTTGTGATTGTTATAGAGAACCGTCGCGGCTGTTGTCAGCCGATTGTAAGAATCGAAGGCCATCCGATCAGCTTTGGCTGGGTCATTGTAAGTCTTGTCAGGAGCCGTACCTGTCCAAGGTGGCCATCCTTGACCCAGGTTTGGCCCGAAGCCCTCGTGAGAGAATGAATCTTGCTCCGCATGCAGAAAAGTTCCTAAGGCGTCTAACGCACCAGCGTTGTTGTTACTCGGTCCTGTGTAAGATCCGGATGCAGAGGCGACGCCCCAAAGCTTATCTCGCTGCGCTTGAGAGTTTTTGTCAAATGTTGTGTACGGCAGAATCATCAGGCGGCGATTCTCTGAGCCTCCTGTTGTAGTCCGTCTTTGAACTTCACACCCTCGATCACCTGGCCCAGGCGAGCGTGCCCTTTGAGCTTGCGCCAGTTTTGTTCAGCCGTTTTCGTCAGCTTGAAAACCATGGCCAGCAGCCCGGCGCGGGCCACACAGCCACGCGTCTTGCTCGTGCGCAGCCGTACCGTCGCAAAGGTCGATTCAATCGGGTTCGTGGTGCGCAGGTGCAACCAGGGCCCTACGGTTACGTAAATCTGATCCCCCATCGCTATCTCCAAGTTGTTGATTTGATTGAACCGTCATATTTCTATTACGTGTGGTGAGTTTTCGTTTCCACTGCGTAAAGTTGATTTTATCCAGACGTATTACGTAAATCTTGGTATTAACCCGCGACGGAATCCATTCTACGCTTTTTGCTAGGAAATTCGCACAAAAGACCGTTTCAATATTTAGTCTAATGCTCCAAGTTGCGCCGGTCCCCGATCATATGAAATCTGCCACCAACAGCTATCGTCGATTTTGAGAAGCGCCCGGCCCTCTGGGAAGCTCGTTCTTGGGGAAAAGTCCTATGACCGACCGTACGACGTAGATGGCAGCAAGAACGAGAACGATTACAACTGCGCCCCACAAGAAGTATCTCTTGCCCGGAATTCCATTGTCGGTTGGCTCCTTGAATGAGGGGCTACCGCACTTAGTACATTTGTCAGCATCGTCGGCAACTTCATTCCTGCAAACCCTACAACGGACTAACGGCATGTATTCTCCTTTTCATCAACGGCACAAGCACGACCACGAAAGGCGACGAGGCCGAAAGCGTCATACCGTAATAGATCGACCCAAATCAATCCCCCTCTTCGGTTCACGGGCTTTGAGTAACTCGACGATCCTTCTTGTATTCTCCTCAACATCTATAAATACCTTAATGCTCTCGGATAGTGCCAGAAACGAAACGACCCCAATGAATCCTATGACAAGACAAAGAACGGCAATTACTGGCGTGCTAGCAGATTGCTGGAGACTAATCAAGAGCCCAATCAAAGCCAAGAGCGCAACTACAAGCGCAATGATCTGATAGAGGCCTGCGATGACGCGCAAGGATGGATATTTTCTAGCAGGCATTCGACTCTCGATTTCGGCAGCAACCTGATCGATGTCTACTCCACAACTTGGGCAAATCTTCTTCCGGAAAACACCTGCCTCCACAATTTGGGCAGGGCACATCGTTCATTGGCATTTCATGCTCTTTTGAAATGAGCGATTAACGACTCTCCCTGCCGACACAGTTCTCGGATCCCTTTTTGCATCACTCTGCCAATGTGTTGAGGGCTTGGATCCAAGCAGCAGGCACGATCGAGTGGAAAACCATACCGCAGTCAATCTTTAATGTCCCAGACTGAAATCCTGGGTAGGCCAGCCTATAGCTCCATGCTTCTAGAAATTGAGCGCCCAAATTGCGGATGTCTCCCTTGGCCCTCATATCATCAATGCCAAAATGCGGATGCGCGGCCTCCAAGGCAAGAGAGCCCGGAACAGCAACTTAGATTGCCGTCGGTTTGCCGTCGCATGCAAGAAGTTGCTTTCCATTCGAGCCAAGGAGAGCATAAGCAACATGCTGATCAAACTCAGATCCGTGCGTCAGGTAATGGTTGAAACAACCGGTCAACCCGGCACGGCAAAGCGTGAGATGCACTTAGCCCTCCCGGCGGTCCGCGGCGCTACCTGCCCCGTGGTCGTTAATGGTCGCGTCGAGTTGGCCAGCCACATTGTTCCAAGTTGGGTGTGGTGACAACGCCCTTATAAGGCGATGACGGCGCGATTCCGCGTTTAAGGGAATCAAACCCTCTGCTCGGATTGCCGCAATCTCTTCATCGACCAATCGAGAGCCATGATACGCCGCGATCTTTGTCGAACGAATCAAAGTCAGCGTTGCGTCGATGATTGCATCTCGATCGGTTACGTCAAAGAGAAGGTCACATGCATCCTCAACGTACTCCGTTGCCGCCGTTTGTAACATCACTCCAACAGAGTCCGGAAGATGGACCCTTAACACGGCGGAAAGTGCGCGCCCCCAGTTGTCGATGTCATCAAAGTCCACCATTCCGAGTGCCATAGCCGTTGCGCATGGACGTCTGGGCGATTCAATGCGGTCTGCGAAGCATCCGGGAGGCGCCAAACAGTTGAGTCAGTCTACAAGGTTCTATGGACGGCGCTCTACCATCTCAATGACATTGTGGCGCGAGAACACTCGCTCAGAACCATTCGGCAAGTCATAGTATTCCCCTCGGTAGCTTCAATATAACACGTCGGCGAGCGCGCAGTTCGAAACAATGAATTCACGCATACGCTCATTTGCTTGCTTGATGATTTGAGTATGCGTTTTAAGCAGCCGCCGGAATTTTTCTATATCTTCCGCTTGTTCTTCAAGAGTCCCTCTCAGAATTACACCTGTTTCTGAATGTAGTCGCCGCACTCGGTGAATCTGATCATGGGGAATGCTTTAATCTCTGGTGAGCAGGCATAGCGACTCTTCAAGATAGTCATGCTTGGAAAGGGTTTCCTAATTTTAGTTTTGGTGGATGCAATTAAGCTGCATTGAGATCCAGATTAGTGAAGGAGGGAGGGTTGATCACGGAGGAGCTTGAAGGTGACCATGAGTGAACAGATCCGCCACTTAACGTCAACTGAGTCTCTGCGTACATCTCCCAATACGATCACGGACTCGGCTTAACCGTGATGTCGCGATGACGACATTCGGGATGATATCGAGTAAGAAAGGTCTCGTCTTGCATGATTGGATTTTCAGAGGTGAGCTTTTCCTTAGGGCCGTAGAAGAACTCTTCTCCGGTCACCTTGCAAACAATCATCCCGGCATCTGACGAAGGCTGATTGATCTTAAAGGACCCGCGTCTGAAGATCCGCTCATCGGTTTGCAGAGCAATGCGGTTATTGTTTTCGTCAACCAAATAATATTTGTCGCAATACCAGCCCGTATCCATGGCGCTCGAAGTACACAAGAACCCAGACTCCGGGATGACGAACTCTCTTCCAAAAGCACTTTCCCTTAGCGGCGCACACTTCGGATCATCGTACTCAATGGTAATCCAACGCGACGCGATCTTTGCCGGCAACAAGTAAGTGTGATGTTATGAAGCAAGCGCCTCCCCGGCGAGTGGTAAACTCACCGCAGCTCTTTGACGGGAGACTGAAAGGAGGCGCTATGAACGCAATATACATCGGCGTTGACTTTCATGCACGGCAACAAACCGTTTGCTATTTGAAAACTGAAGATGGAGAGCTCGTGGTCAGCGAGCTCAAACACGACAACAAAGACGAGGTGCGCGCTTTTTATGCACAATTCACTGGGCGTGTGATCGTTGGATTAGAAGCCAGTGGTTACAGTCCCTGGTTCGAACAAATGCTGACCGCCCTGGGTCACGAAGTCTGGCTGGGTAACGCGACCGAGATCCGACGCCGGGCCCGCTGGCGGCAGAAAAACGATCGGCGTGACGCGGAACTGATTCTGGACTTAATGCTCCATGATGAGTTTCCGCGCATACACCGGCCGACACCTGAAAGCAGTGAGATCCTGCGGATGCTGCGTTACCGCCAGAAGTTGGTCAAGATGCGCACCATCGGCAAGAACAGCCTGCTAGCGTTGGCGCTACAGTCGGGACTGTCGTTACGCGCGAAGTTGTTCACTAAAGCCGGCATACAAGAGTTGTGCAAGGCCACCATGTCGCCGGTAATGGCGCAACAACGCGACAATGGCTGACCTTATTGGAGACGCTCGACCAACGCATCCTCGAGACCATGCTCTGGCTCAAACAACAAAGCCAGGGCGATGAGCGCATCAGTCGGCTGCGGACTCATCCGGGCATTGGCTTATTAACCTCGCTCGGTATAGTCCACACACTCTGGCCAGTCAGTCGCTTTAGCAATCCCCGTAAAGTGACTGCCTATGCCGGCTTGGAGCCGATGGAGCGCTCCTCGGCGGAACGGAAACACTTTCTCGGCATCAGCAAAGCCGGCTCCCGGCTGCTGCGCTACCTGGTAGTGGAAGCCGCTCATACGGCGGTCAAAAAGGATGACGACTTAAAACGTTTCTATCAGCGACTGGCGGCGCGCCGCGGTCGGCCCAAAGCCAAAGTGGCCACCGGTAGAAAACTACTTGTGCGCAGCTACATCATGCTGCGCGACGAGATTGACTATGCGGAGTTTCAACGACGAGCTGTCGCAGCTCGGCTTGCCCGACAGAGTTCTAGGCTCACCATGCCTGTCAGTTTGATTGGGCAGCCGGCCTCTCCTGATAGCTAGGAACGCGACCGCCCGCCTCGCCTGAGCTTCGCAGGGCTCCGCTCGGCGGTCGGTTGCTTCTAGTTCACTGGAGAGTGCGGAGCAAACCTCATGGATGATGACCGCATAGATGATTGATCGCGGCTTGCGAGCCCCGATCTCTTGAGGATCCGTAACGACTAGACATCAGTCCCATGTCAAAGAGCTATCAGTTAACCGATTCCATCCAGGTGTAATTGGAAGCATTACTTTGCCGGCCCGGCAATGAATAGCTTCCAAAACAGGGCGGCAAGGAAATGCTTCCAAAACATAACGGGAGTACGCGCACCCGTTGGAGACGATTATTCCGGATTCATTCTGCAGGATGGAGGATCAGCGAAGTCAGCGAACCACTATTGGGCTGCAGCCGCAATTTTATCGGAATCGAGATCAAATCCAGCTTCCCGAAGGCGCTGGCAGAGTTTAGGGATAATTTCCCTAAGATGATCGTTATATCCGAAGTGGATGATTCCATGGAGATCAGAAGGAATCTCGATGTGGCCTTTTACGAGAATCGCCATTCGCGACCTTGTTAAGGACGAAAGAAGCATGCCTGTTTCGAGGATGACATTCTGACGTGCCCGGGGTTCAGCCCGTTCCGGTCCGTCTTTCTTGGAATATCCAACATCGTCCGGAGTAAGTAACACAATCCCGAAATCCGAGGAGAAATCGCGGCCAATTCGCCCTTCCAAAGCCTCGATGATCGTTTTACCGCCGCCGCTCGTATTTATCAGAATGAACGGTTTCAAGCCCAGCCGGAGCAGAGCCAGTTCCATTTGATCGCGAGCATCCGTGTCGTGTCCGTGAACAATAAAGATCTGACTTGGAGTCTCTACCGAAACAGCCGAGACGGGCGCCACGGAAGTAAGCTCTTGGGCTTTCGCACCAAACACTGCATCTTTTAAGGAACGCGTCGCGTCGTCCCTGCCCTGGATCTGCACGGTTCCAGTCGAAGGCCACCAACTGAGAACCGCACCTGAAGTAGACCGAAAGACGTATTTCCCCTGCTCCAAATCCGTCCAGGTTCCGGCGAAACCTGCGAGCTCGATCAGGCGTTTTAATTCATCGATGTTTTCAGTGAATCGTTCGGGCAATACGCCATCCTCAACTACGTGCTTTGCTGCGACGCTATATTCTCGCAGCTTTTCCATCGTGACTTCAACTCTTTTCGAAATGAAGGAAGTTGATGTTTTGGGCGACTGGTCCACAGAGCGGAGGTTGTGGATGCGATAGAGGGATATCTGAACCGGACTGTATTGTGAAATGAAAAAACTTGCCCCAAAATCGAAGAGACTTCGATATCGCCTCAGGCTGTACGTTCAAAGTGAATTGAGGCGACGCCGCACGCTGGTGGCAGCCGTCAATGGTAGAACACGGGAGATGATGACCAATGTCAGATCATAGTCTTGCTTTTGTTCCCCTTGGTTCAGGTTATCACCAGTCCACCGATCTTTTTGCCCGCGGCCGGCCTGTTGACACCGGCCTGTTAGCCGAAGCATTGATTTACTATGACCGAGTTCTAATCAATGTAGACAATCCGCTTCAATTCTCACAGTTAATTAGCTGGCTGGTCCAGCAAGGCTTATCCGCGGGAGACATCACCGCTCTATTTCGCGAAGGGATCTTTCAGGTATATGACTTTGCGTTTACGACCAATCCGTTTGTGGATTTCCAGGGCGACAACGTGCAAGTACATGGTCTTTATAACATCCAAGATCCCACCATGGAGAAGCCAAACACCTTCGTTCAGCGGTTCCTTGAATTCGAACCGCTACGAGAGTGTTTTGTTAGTTCCTCCCAATTCGAACATTTTGCTAAGGCTCTAGAGGGCCGAGTCGTCGAGGTTAAGGCGGAGGAGATTGGCGCTACCGCAATCGACAATGCTTATCACGATTTTCTAAATCCGGAACGGAGCGCGTTAATGGCTCAGGAGTTGGTAAATGAGATCTACCGAATAAAGTTTCTAGGTAAGCCTCCCAAGGTCCAGGTAGAAGTAAGAGACTTAGGTCAGGGTGATTTCAAAGTGAATTGGAACATTCCATTGAACCGCCTTCCAGCTTTGGAAGGCCAGACCAACATTGCCGCCGCCGTGACAATTCCCCTCACTACTGCAGCGCAGGCCAATAAATATCTTTGGGCTGCCGACAAACAACGTTGTGATCTTTATCTTGCACGCCCAATGAGCGTTTTGGTAGGGAACAAGCTATTTGAAGCTTCGGAGACCGTGTTTAAGTCACAGCTGAAAGCACGTAACGTGATAGAGGAGCTTGAGGTAAGAGTCGAGTTCCCCGACCTGCGAAAATATGTGAATCAGGACAAGATCGACTTTAAGCGGGTGCTTGAAATAAGACAACGGTCGAAAAAGTTTCGTCAATGGCTCCAATCGGAGGCCGATCGTGATCGCGATGCAATCATCGCATATCACCACGAGGTCGCTGAGGCTTCCGGATTTGCGAAAGTGACCCGCAGGGGGCTGAGGATTTTCGGCGTGCTGGGTGGTGCGGCGGTCGGCGCAACTGTTGCAGACCATGCTGCGATAGGCGCCACGCTCGGCGCCGCGGCAGGAGCGCTGCTGGAAGATGGCGTGAAAGAATCCATGAAGTATCTCTTCGATCTGGGCGCAAACTTGGGAGACAAATGGAAGCCTGTCGTCTTCGGTAATTGGTACAGCAGAAAAATCTCGAAGTTGCTAGAGAAAGATCGTCAATAGGGTGGCGCCGATTTAGCGTATTCAGAACATCATGACAAGAGGAACCCCTACGAAGTTCAGAAGCGCCGTAAGAAACTTCTTCTTGGATCTAGATTGACTAGCCTATGTGCGGTATCCAAGTTCTCGCTGAAGTTGTCGAAGTACGTTCCGGTACCGTTCACGAACCAAATGGGAGGGCGTCTTGAGCAAGGCGGATACCCTGGGGAAGGAGGGATACATTCCGCGCCGATGCAACGCCATCCCTACTTCTCTTACCTCCTCTTCGATCAGTTCCCTTTGTTTCTGTTTCCATTTGGTGCGGCGACCTGTGATGATTTCACATAGCTGCGGGCACATTGCGCGGAGCACCTGTGGGCTGACCTTGAACTGGCCAGCAATCTGCGTAAGTGATGGAGGAGGGTAAATATTACTACTAACCAAGTTTTGGAATTGAAGCACAAGAGCGATTTGACCTTTTCGATGTTCATCAGCACGACGGTCCGATAACAGGTGCCGACACTTGGGAAAGTTCTTGCAGAGGAGCTTTACTATTTGCGGTCGGCTACATTGCTTCAGGCGACGAACTATTTCCTTGACGGAGAGTGGCGGCGTTTCATTCATCAAGTTGTTAAAGGACTCTTGAATCTGCTGCCAGTTAACACCTTGCCGTGTACGCTTCTTCTTTATCAGTTGCCCAAGTTGGACTCTAGATTCGAGAACCTGCAAATCGCCGGTTAGAAGGGTGAGCGGCATGACATGGACAGCGTGACAGATGCGGAGGACAGTTTTCATCATGCGAGATCTGGATGGCAGCCGCATACCGTGTTGGCCGGCAATTCTTTTCACTTGGTCGGTTATCTCTTCCGGAGTTAAGAACCTTGTAGTGCTGGGGAGCACACCTAAAATGTCTTTCAGCGACTCTGCGGTCCATAGAATAAATGGGAAGTCTGGATCCAGCTTTTGAGGATCGCCAAGCTCGCGCCCTTTCCTCCTTGGTCCCAACCATTGCCCGCACTTGGAGCAATGCCCCGCTATCGATCGCTTTTCGAGCCACCTCTCGAGGACACCGCAGTGAGGGCAACCAGTCTGCAAAGGCCGTCGATGAAGCGGGCAGGCATTGACCGCTTCTAAGACCCAAAGAAGCGGATCATATATCTGTCTCTTCTCACGCTGTTCCTCGTAGCAATCCGGACACCAAGCACGTCGTGAACGGGTGAGACCCGGTTCTCTGAAGAGAGAGTAGAACGGGACAGTAGTTAAATACCCGAGCCCGGAGAAGCCGGTGAGCGACTCCAATGCACGAACGAAGTCTGAGGCGACCACATCATGTTTATTCATTCGGGCGGCGTCTCGTGCGTCGCGCAGGTAGGGCTTGCCAATGAAAGGCGCAACAACATTACAAATTAGCTTTCCGACCGATAAACAGTGCGCTTGCGCGAGGCGAGTTGCATAGCTTGTTAAGCATTCAACCAATGGTGTTCCAAGGCCTATCGGTTCCAAGCGGCAAAGCGTCGTGCGAATAGGAAGGGTTGCCTTCTTGATTGTCCACGACCTATAGGAATCGAGATTTTTCAAATCAAGCTTTCTAAGCCCAGCGGTCACGGGAGTATCCGAGGCCCCGAAAGAGGGAGGCAGGCTCATTGGTTCCACCACCTTTTATTATTCTGCGGGGCTTGAGGAGGGGCTTGCTCGGTTATTGTTTACTGATACCGCGAACGGCGGCGCCGCGCGAGGCAATCAAGCGGCTAAGTTCAGGAAAGTGTCTATAGAGAACCCTTTTATCAACCCCCAACCGTTCTGCGGTTGCCGCCAGTGAGCGGGGCGGTTTTTTGCGTTCGACGATTGCTCTTAACTGGCGCTGCAATTTGGCTTTTTCGATGGGTTTGCGTTGAGAACGACCGTGACGCTGTATGGCTGAAGGTTGAGTCTTCAGAAATTGACGGTGCTGTCTATTAGAATTGCCCTCCATCTGAAAGAAATCTATGGGAGAAATGCGGAGGCAAAAGCACAGGCGAAGCAGATCTGCGAGAAGAATTCGACTTGTATTGTTGCGCCACCCCCACACCGTCGTCTTGGGTTTGCCGATCAGCTTGGCAAGATGTCCGAGCCCTTTGCCAGTGGATTTCATTAGAGATGAGAGGGCTTCCCCCAGAGAATTCGTGGACGAAGGTAGCGTGGACTGATCATCTCCGGCGGCAAGCAACTTCCCTATTGTTTCAATGGTAAAGCTTTGCCACGCTAATTCGTCTGCCGTCTGACCGACCGCCGGCTGTTGTAGGTGCGTGTTTTCGCCAAGCCACGCACCGCATTCGGAACAGTATCCTGGCTCACTGCAACGGGACAAGGCATGTAGGGCTCTTTTGCATTTCGAACACTTGGTCCGCAATCGACACTTATGTATCGGACAGATGGTCACACTTTGAATGAACCAAAGAAGGGGTTCGTAGACTATTTCTTGTTTTAAGCGGCGCTCATGGTAGCAACAGGGGCACCAAGCGAGATGCGAGCGAATTAAGTGTCGTTGTGAGATTACGTGGGACCAAGGGCGCAATGTGAGATGTCGCAGGTTCGGGACTACGATCAATTGTTCCAGGGTTCGGATCCATTCTGCTGCCATCAATCCGGTGCTATTGATTGCGGCGGAGCGGACGCTGAAAGATCTGGATAGGCTGGCGCAGTCAATTGCCGCTCCCGGAGACTCCGTGTGTAAATAGCGTTTAGCTAAAAGTGGTCCCACAGTCTCTCTGAACAGATGCGTGGGAGTGAGGCAATGAATACTCGAGAGTCTTTTGAAGTGTCCGGAAAGGCTTTCGACTAGAGGAGTACCTACGCCGACTGGCTCAAGTCGATAGAGTTTAGTAGCGGGAGGTAAGTCAACCTTCCGTAGATCCCAACCGTCATACAGTTTTGGCATCGCTCCCTCGACCGACGGGATCTCGTTTCGGATTGCGTTGACCAGGTCTACGGCGTTTCTTGCCCGCGATAGCTTTCTCTGCTCGTTTAGCTGCCGCCTTAGGAGCCGATTCGTCATCAAGAAACATTTGCCTTCTCAATTTTGCGCGGGCATCAACCGAGTCCTTGAGCCGGTTCTCGCCTTCGACCGACTCAATCAGTATCTTCTGGCACTGTGAAACGCTCAGTGCTGTCTTGTCCAGATGTGCCCGGGACACAGTCTTCGCTTCGGCGGTTAGCGCGAGTTTCAGAGCCCTGATGAGCCAGCGTTTGAGGATCCCGACGCAACCGAGGCTCTTCTCGTAACAATAGTCCCAGCAATCCACGAGGCTGGGCGGCTCGGGCACTGGCAGGTGGCGCTCGAACGCCCACAGAACATTTCTTGAAGGCATAAATATCATCGGCGTCCCCTGAATTATATCGCCGGCAATGTACGTCTACGCTGCGTCGCGTCAGTTGTGCACTGAGATTACGAAATGAGAGCAGTTCGTAGGTCCCGAAGAGTACGATCGGAATCCTTGGCTTGTTTGCTAATGATTTAATAGCATCGAGTTGGTCTTGCGTCTTGCGCCCGGAGGCTATCTTGGCAAGGTGCTGGGCCTCATCTATCAAGATTGCAAGAGGCCGACGAATTCTAAGAGCCTGCTCGGTGGCATAACGGAGATCCGCTTGAGTGGGCTTACGGGCCCGATGGAGCGTTAGCCACATTCGTTCGGCGTCTTCGGGCGGCCGCACTTTGTTCTCAACGCAAGGCTCAGCCATCTCTGTTAACATGCGGCGATAAAAGTCTCGCCAATCAAAATTGCCAGTCTCAGGTCCGTCCGCTTCAACGGCGACGACGGGTATCCGCTCACGGTCCTCTTCGAGTTCTTTCTTCATCTTTTCCTTGATGCTGTTTTGGATTTTCAGGAAGAGTGTTGTCTTGCCGGAGCCGGCCGGACCGTAAAGAAAAACCAGCAGAGAATCTACAGGTTCGCTGATCGCGTCAACCATGGCGTTGTAAGAGTCGACCAAAAGGGGGTGCGCTACCGTGTAGCGCCTGAAGTAATCAGATTGTTCAGTCAACGGCCTCGTCAACAAGTCACGCGGAAAATTATCTTCCTTTTTCATTAGAACTCCTGGTAAATCGCCGGAGCACTTTCGGTAGCGACTTTGCGAGTTTTAGACCTTCTGTCTTCCAGGCGGGTAGACTTAACCGGCAGCGCAGCCGGTGGACTAGTTCGTTGATCGTTACCACCCGAATTGATTGAATTCAAGATTGATTTTATTTCGTAGTCCCTCTGACGCTGTTCAAGTAACACTTCCTCCGCTTCCACAGAGTCCAGGAATTCGGCGAGTTTCCTGGCGGTAATAGTGAGGTATTGTTGGCCGTGACGTCGGAATCGAGCGCGCAGTTCTGCTGTCGCCAACATTAGTTCCCTTTCAGAACGGCCGTTGAAAGTGGAGAAGTATTCGGAATGACAGCGAACCCATTGATTACCCGCGAATGCGAAGGCAGTGCCCGCATTGAAAGGGTCATACCTGATCGCTATGTTCCTCATTTCGATCGAGGGCTCGCGAAAGGCTTCAGACCAGTAGAGGATGCTATTGATCTTAACCCCACGCCCTGGCTGGACCTTAGCGGTTCCTTTTGGAGTCGTGGGCATCGTGGAGATTAGGAATGCCTCATCGTAGGCTACAAGCCGGTGCGAACGGAAGCCGGTGCTTTCCGAAGCCGCGGCAAAAGCATCACGGCGAGATTGGCCCAGCGCGGGATGTTCGATGGTGTCATATATGTCGAAACAATATTCGCAGAGGCGGTCATAAATCCGTCCCATGGGCCAAAGAGCATTGCTGTTGGGATCAAGGGCTTTGGTGATTTGGCGCCGTTCTCGCTTTATCTGTGTGTTGCCGGAGAGATTGTAAACTAGCTGGGTGTTAGCGGTGCCAAAGAGCCTTTCTTCAACGGAACCGAATCGAGGTTTAGCCGGTGGTCGCACCTTTTTGTTGCATTCATACATCGCGAGGAGCGTATCGAAATAAGTACTTTGGAAATCTCTACCGCCGTCGACCACAATAGTCTGCGGAAAGCGGCCGTAGCGGCGAACGCAGTCGCGCAAGACCATCATGCATGAACGATAGCTGGGCGGATCAAACGAAACGAACACGCCAAGAACCCGTCGGCTAAACGCATCCAACATCATTGTCCACCATGGCGCACCAAGCGGAGCGTTAGTCTGAGATGACGTAGCGACTACCTTCATGAGTTGGTGGTCGATATGACAAATCTCAAAAGGACGGTCGCCGTGACGCGGGGTTTGTTGACCGAGAGCCCAAATGAATGGCTCGTACTTATAAGCCGCGCGGCGTCCCTTGCGCTTGCGTGTCTGTAGATAGATGGAAGACTGATGAACGGCGCGGCTGAAAGTGCGGTAGCTGGGTGAAATAATGTTCTGCGCCTGACACTTCTCTCGCAACAGCGCCCAGACTGCGAACATCTTCTTTTGTTTGTGAGTCTCGTAGTCGTTAGCAATGAAATCCCTGATTGCGTCCCACGTCACCTGCGGCAGTCGTGAAATCCGACACCCTCGTTTTCTTACGTTAGATAACAAGCCAACATAGCCACATCCATGTTCACTTTCAGCTCGCTTGTAACTGGAGACGAGCCAGCGTATGGTCCGCTCGGACATGTTGTTATCGCGAGGGAGTCGCTCGCCCTTTAGGCGACACTTCACCAGACGCCAACGACGATTTGCTTCAGCAAGATCAGCCTCGTTGGCGCCCGCGAGAATCTCCCTGACTCGTAGACTGAGCTGGGATTCCGGATCTGGTGCGGCCGCCGCCAAACGGCCCCTGGCTACCAATTCCTCAATAACGCTTACAGGCATTTCAACGAATCGGTGGTCATTGCTAAGGAGGCTGACGAGCGATTCGCCGACGTTTACTACCTTGAAAGCTTCGCCGTTCCAGCGAACTAGACCTCCAGCGGAGACATTCACAACGCGCGGCCCTGTGCTACGTCTGGGAGGATCAGCTTCAAAAATGCTTCCAAACGCCTTACCCGCCTCTTCGTTGGGAAATACACTCACGTTTTGGGGCTCAACCAATGGCGATTCATTGAGGTCAACGAAGACCTCGCCCAAAGCGATCATGGCTAAGACTTCGTCCCGTGCCGCAGAGCCCTGCGTCTTGTCGAATAGATCGTTCAGTCGAATGTTCGTTTCTGCCGCCAAAATCTCCAGCACAGCTTTACGGGCCGCAGCGGAGACGAATGACGATGTTAAGCCGTAGTAGTCCTGCAGGAAGTGAGCGTTGCGTTGAAACGTCCAGTTAATATCATTGGACGATACAATGCGGTAATAGAGTTTGAAGGCCTCTACATACTGCTCTGCGGGTGGACAATGCCACTGCCCGTTTTCATCCTTTTGATAGCGCTGGGGAAATTTCTCCGCCAGCTTTAGAAGATTTTCTTCCGGCTTGCACTCTACAAAGCCGGCGCCGGCGGTGTTCAAGACGAAAAAATCAGGTGTATGCATCCACGCCTGCTGGCGTCCATTGGATCCTTCATATTCCAGTTTGATCGTAATCGGCTGATCGTAATATTCAAGGACGTTAGAGTCTCGTTCCAGTATCTGTATTTCAGCCAGTTCCAGTGCGCTCTCATGTTGGATTGAGTTTCCGTTTTTCTTGCTCTGGTAGCAGCCAATAATGTTGCGTTCCCCACTCTGAACTCGTCGAGCCGGATCAGAGCTACGTATTGTCTCGATAAGCGATTGGGTTTTGGCGTCAAATGACCTGACCCAACAAGCGAAGTCGTCCGTTTTCATGTTTGTTTCTCCTACTTTCCTTTATCCGTTGTTTTTTGGCGCACGAGATCAAAATGGGACGACCGGAACCACCCACGGGCCCTCCTCACAAACACTATTTGTCTGATTTCAACTAAATTAGTGAGTTCGCCGCAGGTCGAAAAGTCCGTGCGACAACGAGCACGGTCTCGCTGAATTGAGACTCATGTTCGCCGCCGCGCGACGTAAGGGGTCGCGTTGAAGAGCTTTCCTACGAACAAAGGGTTTTGAAGCTAACGACACCGGCGGGCTAACATCACGATAAGACACCAAAAACCGAATGAGACACTGAGTAAGATCGCCCCCTGGTTTCCAACGATGGATACGCTGCTTCCTCCTCCTCGCTATGGATTCGGAGATGCGAAGAAGTTCCGGCGTGTAAGGCTCCGGCTCAAGAGTCATCAAGTCGGGAAAAGTGTCGGCAACACATTTGCTGAACCACAGGGGCCACTCATCGACCCCAATGCTACGGTGCTTAGTCGTATTCCATAACTCAATTGTCGGAGCCTCGGTCGGATAGTTACTTATGGTGAAGCGGATGAAGGTCTCACTACTCTGCCCGGGCTCTCCCCTTCGAAGCGCGATTACCGCATGCGGCCAGTCGATCGATACTAGTCGCCAATAGCCGTGGTCTACGCCGCTCTGGAAGTTGCCCCTCTTTAGATGTGCGCGACAGATGCGCTCGGGAATCGAAGTGCTCACTGGCACCGCGTTCGAATTGATCGAGATCCGTTGAACGAGGTCTAGGCACACGTTGCAATAAGGAACCGTTGTGAGACTTAAGAGTGGTGTTTCATTTCCCACTATTGTTCGTGTGCCTGTGATCAGGAACTCACTCTCTGAAAGTTGCGCGCCTCTGCGACAGCTTTTGTCATAGTGGTCAAAGAGCATCGTAACTTTCAGATCTCCCACGGTCATCGACGAGGGAAGATCATAGTACCTTGGGCGCCCATTCTTGTTGACAACAAGAACCACAAATGTAGGTTTCTCAAAGAGTCGCACCACGCCCGTTTGGAGGAAATCTACATCGCAGATTTGGACGTCGAGTGATGAGCGATTGTGCGGATCGTCAAGCAATACGTCTACAGGCTGTCCGTTATAAAGCGTCACGCCTTGAGCACTCGCCTGGAGCACTGCGTCTCGCAAGGTGGCATTGCGATTCATCGCTATCGGTGTGGTCATACTCGTATCTTCTAAGCGGATCAAAACGTCCGATGACATATCCAACCTCCGATTCTCGTTCTTAGCGAATCGCTGTTGAGCGATCGTCTCTCGGGTATATAAACAACTCGGTTGATAGGAAAGCGGACATCTGATCCAGGCGCCGCAAGAAAAATATTCCCGACTGTGTCGGGAAAAGGTGAAGGCGGCGACGAGGTCTTACCCACGTCGCCGCCTTCACGGACTGTGAATTACGAGCTCCGGAAATGGCGCTCAGCGCTCTTAAGGAGTCGGCGAACGGTTCGTACGTCTCTCTTGAGCATTGCCCCGATCTCGCTCAAGGAAAACCCACATTCATGGCGTAATTGGAAAGCTGCGCACTGGTAGGGCGGGAGGGAAAGCATCACCTCACGCAGATACACAACTTCGTCCGGTGATAAACCGGGAGAGATCGACTTCAAGACTCGCCAGCGAACCCCGAGCTCAGAATCAAGGGAACAAGCTTTGGTAGCGCGTCTCTTTTTCTTCAACAGATTCTTGAAACGATGGAAGGCAAAACGCCAGAAGCAAAGTTGCGCCCAGAGTCTGGCCGTGCTTGATGGTTGCAGAAGCATTAACCAGATATCCTGGTTTAACTCCTGGCATAGCTCGAGGCCGTAACGCCCCCGAAAGCGAGCGCATAGCCGGTTAAATAAGACCTTGACAAGTTCGAACTCAAGGGACGTCTCGGGATGCTGGAAGGCGAAAAAGATCAGAGTTTCCTCCAGCACGAAACCTAACGGTCCCTCTCCGCTCTTGGCCCCCGTTATGAAGCGCTCTCCGTCCAGGTCATTACCCATTTCAATCTGCCTCTCAACCCGGTCAGGATGTGAGAGCGCGGTGCCCTGCGGGTCACTGACCCTAAGAAATGTTGACAATCCATTTTTTCTCCTCGTACCTCTTGCGAGGCGAAGGCGAATGTGGGTATACTTCCACTGATTTTGGGGTACACGAATCCGCCCCCGACTAGCAAGGGATTCAATATTGACCCGGAGACGTTTTTGACAGGACAGCTCCGGGTCAACGTGTTTTTGGTTCGTGACGCCCCACGAACCTTTATTGGCTTCCACGCGGGCGTGCGCGCGATCTCTAAGATCGAGTGCATACTTCCTGTGTGGGTTTGACCAAATCACCGCAGCCTAGACAGAGCCTATCTCAGGCCACCCCTGGCACCCGGACCTTCGGTTCTACCCTTCCGAAAAGTTGAATAGAACGGACGTGGTCTGGGTAAACTCCTTATTGAGGTCGATAAAGCTGCGAATAACTCGCGGGTATCGCAGCGTGTCGGACACGCAATCTGACGCTCGACGTAAAGCCGGAACGTCCCCGCGATCGGTCTCTTTCACCTCCTTTCTGCTAACCATCTTCCGCCACTATCACGGAACCGCGTCGAACCTCTGATAGGCCAAGCCAAAAACAAAAACGCCCAGTTCTTGGCTCACACTAATCCCAGGACCGATTAGTGTTTCCAAAAACCGAGCGTTCGAGGTGGCTCGGCCGTCGCGGTATCGAGGCCGTGACGGAAATATTCAGTTAGTGGCGTGCCCGCGGGCTCGTTAAGAACTCAACAGAGCGTTGCCAAAAGCAGTCTAGCGCAGGTGATCGCGGCGGATCAAGAATTGAATTATTGGGAGTGAGGATTGCAATCTACTGCAGAAGCGAGGCGCTGCAATGATTCATGGCTGAGCGAGGCCTGATTTGTTGCGGAAGGTGTCTCTTCTCAATCGACCTTTGAACAATCTACGGGTTTCAAAAGCGGTTCTGGTTTCTCCTTACCCTCGAAGAGCCAGCGGCCACTCACCCTTTCCACGGTGACTCCGCCATTTGGCAGTACTGATCCGTTTCTCCAGGGATCCCACTCATGGCTGCCAAACCGCGTACGCGAAGTCTTAGATCGCAGCCGGGCTACACCGCGCCACTCCACGCCGTTTTGGCGCGCCCCATCGGTGAGTTCCGACGGAGTAGTCTCGATGCCGACCTCATTGAACTGATAGATCAAGTCCAGAGAGGGATCCTTTACATAGTAACCGGTACCACACCTGGTGAGCGTGGAATACCAATACTCTTCCCCCTTCTTCACTCCCTCATCATCCAGCGAAGATTTGAGTGGACCAACTGGGCCAACGCAAGCAATAGCCAGCAAACAGAGCAGCGACCCAATGAGTGCCACGAGACACTTGTTTTTTAAGTTACGAGTCGCGACGGTGAGTGAACTCCTGAACATCTGACCTGATGTAGCCTTACAGTGTCTGCGAATTCCCTTCACCGTCGACTTGATGGTAGTAGCGTGCTCTTCCATGATCGCTTCCTTCTAGAGAGCTTGGAGGATCAGATCTTGCTCATTAGAGATTGATCCTTGAGGATGGCGAACAAACTCATGATTTGCTATCTTTCGGCCTGTACGTTTTTCACCTTTTGAAAAGAAAGCTTGTTCGATGCAACTTGCAGCTCGGCAACTTAACAGTTGATGAGGGCTGCCATTGAGTCCAATAAGCGCGGACTCCTGGCAGACGGCAAGTGCAGGCTCCGAGTGTTAACAATTGTTACGTCCACAATTGTTAACCGAAGGGTGGATGGCTGTCAAGACGGCGCGCTCCGGGTAGATGCTGCCATGTCAGGAGGATCCTGACATGGGTTCGGTATCGCGAGAGGCGCCGGTATACCTGGGCGAGAAACTCCTCATGATTCGGAAAAGGATCGAGGGGGGACTCTCTCAGGAGGAAATGGTCAGACTCCTGGGGTTCACGGACGAACTTGATCGTAGCTACGTCAGTCGCTATGAAGCCGGCATTCTGGAACCGCCACTTAAAGTATTGCTGCGCTATGCGGAGTTGGCAGGCGTCCACCTTGAGGTTTTAGCCGATGACGACCTGGCCTTGCCGCAAAATTTACCTTGCCGACCTATAAGCTCCGGGTTGAAGAAGGAGTCGAACTCCATGGCGGGCAAGAGGATCCGCAGAGCAACTAAGAAGTAGAGCACAAGAGGGATCGGTCTGTTGGCTATGTTTGCTTGACCTCCGGGTGGTTTGAGCCCGGGGCAACGTTACTGGTGGGGGTCAAGTCAGCAAAACAGATCACTCTCTAGGAACAAGGACGTTGGTTCTGCCGCACGTTTTTTCTTTCCACAGCTCCGTCCACTTCTGCGTCAAGTTAATTTAGGCTCTGAATAGTGCCCGGCGTCGATCCGAGACCTCGGATCTAAATTATTGAATAGCTTGGGGTAAGATCCGCAAGCCTATCTTTTGCGCAGTCCCCCTTTATGACCCTGAACAAGAAGTAAGCGCAGAAAGGCTCGGCCGGATCCGGCGCCCTGTCGCGATCGGGATCCAGTAGCGCCTCGGAACGAAGGAGTTCGAGTTCTATAGGCATTTGATGTATAAATAACACAAGACGATATGTCTGCGATCTAAACGGAGGGGGTCCCCAAGTTTCGAACCTGATACTCGTCAGGGCAACAGTGGGCGCACCCTCCTTTTCCTTTTCTCCAGCTCATATTGAGTTCTTTCTGTCGAAGCCTTAAGCAGGGCAAAGTGAGAGCGAAAAACCACAGTTGCTCGATCTTTTCATGCACCCTGATAGGGGAATGAAAGTTCTTTCACCGCCCGCCGATTTGTTATCAACATCCCGAGGCGCCTACTTCCGCAACTAGCAACAGTTTCCTTTTGAGCCAAACTACAGCTTGCCAGCGGACAATAGGGGGATTATACTCCTCCGGAATTTGGCAAAATCTATACTAATATTTAGATTTTAGTTTAAAGAAAACTTATAATATTTACATAATATGAGCCAACTCCGAAAACACAAGAAAGCCCAAGGGCATTAGGAACGATGGACGTACCTTCTAAGTCCTGAGGCTTGATTCTGGAGGGGGACTAAGACCAAGTTGGTACATTCTCCGCGTGCGATTACGTAACTCGCGTCGGGGTTAATTGGGACTTTAGCATTCCCACACTGGCCGCAGGTAGGCAACCTACCTGCGAACCGACTTAGGGATGTGGCTTCAATGGAACTATACTTCTCTGTGCTCATGCTTGCTTCGGCGAGCTGCGCGAATCGGCTGAGACGATTGATTGTTAGAAGCTCGAGATCTCGACTTGTCAATGCACGCGGACCATCACCGGAATAAGCTGCCCTTCATAGGTGACCTTATCTGGAAAGCCGGTTGGGTTCTCCATTTCAACCTCGATCACTAGAGCGTACTCTGCGCCTCCTTGCAAGGTAGTCACACCCAATGAGTACGCACCCTTATAGTCAGCTAAGACCAGGCGATGTTTAGTCGGGATTATTAACTACGTCCGCCAGTTGAAGACCCTTTTGCTTTGTCATTACAATCACCTCTCGTCCATCATGGTCTATGATCATTGGTACTTTCTCGTCATAAGAAAAACCGCAGGTAAGCGAGGCGACGCTCGCGATCAGCTAACCGCCTTGGATGAAGGAAAGAAAGGCGACTGCTCGCTTCGAGTGTGCTTCGGCAAAGCCGAACAGGAAGCGGTCTTCCCGATGGTCAGATTCGAGCCTTGACAGTATACGGGTAAGATACTACAGTCCAAGTATTTGCAGTCGGCGACTAGGCTGTTCCAGTTCGACGGTTAACTCGGCTCTCACGACTCGAGACGGAGTTCTCTCTTGCAAGAACCGTTTCGCTACTGTCCTCAGACGCAGTCACCGCCATGGGAAACATGGTACAACCCACAGAAACTTAACCTCTCGGTGCGCGACTATTGTTCCTTAATGACAAAGGAGAGTTCCATGCTCTACCTACGCTCCTCAAGTAAAGCACGTCCGGGGCTAAGAGCGTTGGCTGCTTATGCCCGGCTCCGTCTGATTTGTTTGGAGAAGAGGTACTCCATGCAAGGTCCTATGACGAAGTTGATGAGACTAACGCATTAGTGGATGACGAGCAAGTAATTCCTAAATAAGATCTAGTCCGAAAGGACCTGCTGGAGTAACTATACGCGGAATGGGTTTGTCTTCTTCGAGTCTGGGCCAGGAGTGCAGATAAACCCCTTTGTCTTAAGGGCTGAGGAGTAATTTCCATTATGTTGACCTATATGCCAAACGAGGATGATTAATTGCGACTCATAAGTTTGCTGGTAGCTTAGAACAAAGGCTGTCAACTATAGAATGTCAAGTTCTACCCGCCCTTTATGCGCATTCCTTTGTCATTCATCTGCTGACAAGGACAGGGTACGCGAGCTTTATGAACGCTTACGCGCTGACGGCTTTGCTCCCTGGCTGGATGAGAAGAATTTGTTGCCGGGGCAAGACTGGGAGCAGAAGATAAGGGACGCAGTTCGCTCCAGTGACGTTGTAATAGTTTGTCTCTCGCGAGGGTCAATCAATAAGGCGGGGTTCGTGCAGAAGGAGATAAAATTGGCCTTAGACGCAGCAGATGAGCAGCCTGAGGATACAATATTTATTATTCCTATCAAGTTAGAAGAATGCAACATGCCTGAGAGGTTGCGCCGCTGGCAGTGGGTAAATCTTTTTGAAGAAAACGGCTACGAGCGGCTAGTTAGCTCACTGCAACATCGTTCTCAGTCATTAGGAATCGGCAAAGGAGTTGTAAATATCAACGATGGGCGTCCGACGCTGCTGTCACAACAGCACGAAGTGGCGAGGCCTGCAACGATTAAGTCAGCATTATCTCTACTGCGCCGCTCGTGGCTCATTACGGGTTTTGCGCTCGCCTTATTAATAGTGTTTGCTGTTGTGCTGCGAAACAACCACAACTCGAACAACGAGGGACAAGCTGAACGCAAACCAGTAACCGCTCAGCTCTTTGGTTATGTACGCGACCTCAACGATCAACCGTTGCAGGGTGCCACGGTCTCACTGGATGACTTTCCTGAAATCCAAGCCGTCCAGACAGCCAGCAATGGAGGCTTTGTGCTAAAAGGCATCCCGGCCGACCGACAAGAAAAGGTCAGAGTGCGCGTTGTTAAGGAAGGGTATCACCCAAATCCTTGCGTAAGGAACATGGAAGTTGGTCAAGGTGCTCAGATCGTCACTCTGACGACGCACCAAAAACAGTCTCAGTTGCCGTGCTAGCGGTGGTCCTCGCTAACTCACTAACCTCGGAGGGCACACATGATTTATCGACTCCTTCACCTTGTGTTTATTGTTTCCGTCCTGTCAATTACCTCATTCGCACAAGCGTCGAAATTAGAAGGGAATCTCTATGATGACCGTAAGAGGCCTGTGCGACGCATAGCAATCGAAGCCTTGCCGGCGGATGCAGTAGTAACGGATAGCAATGGTTATTTCAGACTCCTTTTCAAGGACTTCGGGCCGGGCCAGCCCGTGGACATCGTTATCGGGTTGGCTGACTGGGCGGTATTTGTGCCGTTGTTTGGCAGGGACGCCACACAAGATTTCAACCTCTACCGTAAAAAGCACGATGTCTACATTGCTGTAAAGAATAGTGAACTACTTTTAGAACCCGAACGCATTAGTAAACTCATAGGCTACCTCAAGAACGAAGGCGCTAAGGCAAACAACAGAGTTGTTAACGTTGAACTTCAGAACCGGGCCTTGAAGAGAGAAAATGTCAGCCTAAACAGCCAATTGGCAGCTGCTACAGAGCGTGAGCGAGAAGGAAGAGAAATAACTGCATTCTTAGATGAATACGCCAGTTTCTACGGTTTTACAAAAGCCCAGGTTGTGAATGCTGTAAGGGAGTGGGCCAAGACTAATCCCAAAGATAGCAAGGGAGAGAGGGCGTTAAAGAAATTATGGAATGGAGACAACAAAGGTGCGGGAGACCTCGCACTGGCAGGAGCCGAGGAGACTAAAGTCGAAATCAACCGCGGCTCAAAGGAAAGAGAGGAGAATATACGCAAATACATCGGCGACATTTCGACGGCCATTGTTGCTGCTTATAAGGATAATAATTTTGGTAGAGCCCTCGAAAGGTACCGACTACTTGAGCAGTTCTTCAGAGATGAAAGGATTTCCACAGGAGAGTTTGCGGCAGAGCTTGCGACCGCGAAGTTTCTTATGGCCAATTCAAAGGCCTCGTTGGCTGGAAGCAGCCAAGGTGCGGAAAAGAGCCGACTCTTGACTGAGGCAATTGCAGAGTATCGGCAGATCTTAACTCTCTACACCCCCGAGCACTCACCGCGAGAGTGGGCCTTAACTCAAACCAATCTTGGCAATGCGCTGCAGGATCTGGTGTATCTGGTTGGTGGACCGGATAGCTTCAAACACTTGAAAGAAGCGGAGGCTGCCTATAAAGAGGCCATTAAGTCAAGACCGCGGCTTCCCTTTCCCCGCACTTGTGGATGCAGTGAAGTGAACCTGGGAGTAGCACTACATAACCTGGGGCGACTCGGCGGACGGGAAAGCACTAAGTTTCTCAAAGAAGCCGAAAAGGCATTCGAAGATGCATTGCGATTCCTCACACCGCAAAATGAGCCACAGGAATGGAATTGGACACAGGCGAGGCTGGGGAGGGTGCTGCAGGATTTGGGGCGTCTGGGTGGACCGGAGGCTGCAAGCAATCTTAGGAAAGCGGAAGCCATTTACCGCGATGTGCTAGCAGTCAACGAAGGACCGAACAACCATCCTTGTGGCTGCACTCAGGCGGATTTGGCCAGCGTGCTCCATGACTTGGGAAGAGTCGGCGGTACTGAAAGCTTCCAGCACCTTAAGAACGCCGAAAAGGCTTATGAGGAGGCGCTCAAGCTCACCTCGCGTCGAGATTCTCCTGGAGCGTGGGCACAGACCAAGAGCGACTTGGCAACGGTGCAACAAGATTTGGGTCGTCGCGGTGGGCCAGATGGCCCGAAGTATCTGAAGGAAGCAGAAAACACATTGAAAGATGCCCTCTCGCTTGGTGCGGATGAAATGTATCCGCAAGATCGCGTGAGGACCCAATCAAGTCAGGCTAGCGTACTGCAGGATCTAGCCCAATTCATCGTCCCAGAGCGCGAGCGTTATTTGAAAGAAGCTGAAACAATGGCTCGCGCGGCTGTGACACTTAGCGAACAGCAAGCAATTCCAAAACCCTGCGGTTGCACCCAGACTGGCTTGGGTAGCGTATTACAGGACTTGGGGCGACTGGGCGGGCCACAGAGTGCCTATTACTTCACTCAAGCCGAACTCGCCTATCGAGGAGCCCTCAGAGTCTATCCGCAAGATCAGTTCCCCGTGGACTGGGCGCTCACGCAAGCTAGCCTTGCCAGTATGTTTCAGGACAGGGCCCACGTTGGTCCAACAGAGAACGTTGAGTATCTAAAGAATGCAGAAAAAACTTTTCGAGACGCTCTTGCCGTAGCGAGACTTGAAGACTACTCGATGAGTTGGGTAGAAATCCAAGCTGGCTTGGCCGGAGTGCTACTGGATTTAGGGGATACCGCTGAAACCGATGGCTCGCAATATCTGAAGGAATCGGCTGCAGCTTATCGCGAGATCATTAAGGGGTTCACTTCCGCAGATTTCCAACCCGGTTGGGCGCAGTGGCAGGGTGGTTTGGGCAGAGCACTTCATGAACTTTGGCGAACTGAAAATTCCGACAATCTGACTTTTCTTAATGAAGCCGAAGCAGCCTTTCGCGCCTCACTTAGCGTAATTGCGTTTGAAGATTATCCCAAGGACTGGGTCCAGATACGTAACGAGTTAGGTAATCTACTCCTGGACATGGGACGCTTCGATCAGACGAATAGCGTTAGGCACTTTAACGGCGCTGAGTTAGTTTTCCGCGAGACCCTCAAACGTGAGATACGCGAGGACTATCCTGAGGATTGGGTCAGAGGAAAAAGCGACTTAGCGCTTGTCCTGAAAGAGCGGGGGCGATCAGGTTTCCCTAATAGTATTGAACCGCTGGAAAACGCGCAAAAAACTCTCCAGGAAGCGCTGAGTTTCAGCCTACTTCATTCGGTGCCTTCCTACGTGGTATCGCTCAAATTTAGGCTGGCTGGGGTGTTGCAGGATCTTGCCTACGCAGTGCGAGACAAACCACAGAGCAAGTCTGCCTATCTTCAAGAGTCGAAAAAGCTCTATCTGGAAGTTCTCGGAACCACGACGCCCGAAGTGGGACTACGTGATTGGGTTGAGACGAAAGGCAACTTGGCCAGCGTGCTTCAGGATTTGGGTACACTAGGCGGACCGGAGAGTTTGAACAATCTGAAGGAGTCAGTGAAGACTTTTCAAGAGGCTCGCAATTTCGGTCTCCTCGATCGTTATCCGGAACTATGGTTGCGGGTGGAACTAGGCTTGGGCGGAGCACTTCAGGATTTGGCAAAGGCCGATACCCCCAAACGCGGAAAGTATTTGAAAGAGGCTGAGTTGGTGTATGACGAAGCACTCAAAGTAGGGACGCCCAAAAAGTACCCAGAGCAGTGGGTGCGACTACAGAAGGCCTTGGCCGAACTTAAAGATCCCTTGCAAGCCTCGAAGATATTAATTGCGGTTCTCAATCACGACGCCGACGACAAAGAGGCATTCGGAACCTTGAGTGGCTTATACCATGACAAGCTGTTCGATTTCGTGGCGTCATTCAACTTGAGTAAAGAATGGCTGACCAGGCACCCGGATGATCTTTCGGCGGAGATAAACTTTGCGGAAAGCCAATTCACTATCGGTCGCTTCGCGGCATGCGAGCAGTTGATAAAAACTCTCTTGCCCAAGCAGGACGTTTATGACGACACCAAGGCGGCCTTGCGCGCTATAGAGATTGCCAGTCTTATAGGAGATGGTAAGAGCGCGGAAGTGCCGGTGAAGCTCGATTCACTGATTGACTACATTGTTGGGCAACCTGCGAACTTCCAAGTGGTCTGGGTCTTCGACGGTTCGAAGCACTTTATTCATAAGGACAAGAAACTCGCTCCATTTGATGCTTGGCTGGGAAGGTTGTTCGGTGCTCTCGTTCAGAATGACCGCGATAGTATTTTGAAAGCATTGCAAAATGTACGTTCAACCTGGAAGCAGCAAAAACTACGCGCACAGTAAGTGTGGAGGTAAGATTACAACCAGCGCTCCAGCGGGAGTTGCCGGAGAATCCATGGCCGGACGCGTTACGAGATTGTGGGGCGAACTGTAGCTGAGAGCCCGCTGAGTAGCTTGTCGAGGATGGCGAGTTTCGGTCAGATTTCCTCCAGCTCGTTAGAGCTTTTCTTGCAATGGGTGAGCTAGGGTGGCGATATCGAGTCAATTTGAGGGTTTTTACATGGGCCCTCAGGCAGCGTAAGAACAAAAGAATCTTGACACCAGAGTCCGGGCTCTCAATCAGGCCCAATTGTGCCACCTTCACTGATGTCATTTGTGGCAATACCCAAACTTACTATCGCATCTGCCGACCCTTTCGCAATAATGATTTGTTTGAGAACGACTTTCCCTCTTGACTCTCCGAGCATTTCCTGACCGCCTTCGAGCACGTCGTTGTACTGGGGAGCAATTTCTCCTGACAAAGCAGCTCGTCTTCCACCGTGATCCGCTGACTAAAGAGATGTCGATTGAAACTTGCGGCAAGACTTGGCTTCCTTTTTGCACTTGCGGCAAGATCTAGCGCACAAAGAGAAATTGCCACAAAAGTGAGAATTGAAATATCGGCATAATTCCGTGAAAGGCCGGCAAGGAATTGCTTCCTGGCGCGGCAAACAATTGAGTCAGGTCACACAGGCGCCCTGGCGTCACAGTAGAAGTGTGTTTTATTTTTCTCTTGACACCAGCTTCTTCTTCATAGATGAACTCTGAGCGGTCCGCACGCCATTAACAACCAGCCGATGAGTGCCAGAACTGTGATGAAGACTCCCAACGAGGCCACCTCCAATTACTTAGTCTTCGTCGTTCTTTCATCGACGCTCCTCAGGTCTCTTTTCGCAATTACACGTCGGAGCAACAGCCTGGATTGGCACTGTAGGTTTAGTTAGTGCTTCGATGGTGGTTTCTTTTCCTTCCCCAAGCGTAGCGAAAGGTGAAGCATAAATTGTGAAAAATTGAAGCAGAATTATTGGACTCTTGAATCAGTAGTGAAGGATAAATCCTGAAGAAGTTGAAGCATAATACCCGAAATTCCCTACGGACTGAAGCATATCTCGTGAATTCGAGTGGCCTCCATTACCTCCGTTCCAATTGCTTTAAAGCAGCTGTGGTATGCCTTGAGTGTACTTGGGATCAGGTAAAATAAATCCATACGGTTCACTTGCCCTTTGCCCAGTCATCCAATGCGCCAAGTTTCTCTACTGTTCTATACTCTGGATAGGTTTCCCATACCGATCTACGCAGTAGATCGTTCCTCCGCCGGAAGTTAGGCACGATGAGGGCAGGAGACTGCTATCAATGAAAGCTGCCAGGGTATTCTCAAGCGCCGCTCTTTGACCAGAAGCGGCGATGTCGAGCGTGGCGAGGTGCGGCTGGAATCAAATCGCTCCCAGAACGCTGATCTGAAGTGCCAAGGATTTCAACGTTACGCTTGAGCACTCGTGCGCGGACGCTGATATTCCGTGCCTCGCAGCTTCTAATTGATAAATGCCAGAATTCGCTTCAGACGAAGTCAGCGTCTTAAGCGGTACGTTGGTGGACGCAATTGCGGAAAAAGGTTGTCTCTTAGCTAACGGAACTCGCCGGAGATAAAGAACCCCGCCCAGTAAAACGGCTCTCTCCATTTTCGTGTAGCTGAAATCTCTAATTGCGCAGCCCGCAGTGCGGATGACGGAGTGCTCTTCTCCTTCAGCAAGTGCCGATAAAAATCGGTCATAAGTTCGGCCGTTGCGTCGTCGTCAACTTTCCACAAACTTGCCACCACGCGACGTGCGCCAGCGACCATGAACGCTTGCGCAAGTCCGGTGAGACCCTCGCCCTTAACCTGTTTGCCGAGGCCGGTCTGACACGCAGAAAGCACTACTATATCCGCATTGAGATCTAGATTGAAAATATCACGGATTTCAACGAACCCATCTTGCGGTCGTCCTTCTTGATCATACAAGGAGAGCACAATTCCTGACAGTTCAGGATGTGTGCTGTCGAAAAAGCCGTGGGTAGCAATATGAATGTAGCGGTAGTCCTTGAGCGTTTCGCTGGTCAGGATTTTGCGATTCGCGTCAAAATCTAAGGCGACGAAGGAGCGTTCAGCACCAGCCAGAGATTGAATCTCCAGCGCTTCGCGCTGTGTTGAGAACAGCCGAGGCAGTATGCCATTCGGGCTCTCAACGTCAGTATCCCGCAAGACCTGTGAGATTACTGCCGCCGTTAGCCGACTATTCACCTCCGTGGTCGTCCCCCGCACCTCAGCCTCGTCAATGCTATGGCTCCTGGATGGGGGCGCGCGCCCGGGAGTTCGAGTTTGAGCGATCGAATCAGACCGTGCGCGTCGCAGTCGCTCATCGTCCTGTTCAAAGACGGGGTTGGCGATAATCGCCATGGTCTTCGACGGTGCCGACATATTTGCGGCGCGATGGCGAGCCGCCGCCAAAAAAGAGACTGAAGGAAGCAAAGTAATCTCGTAATTCGCGAGGAGTGGCCGGATTTTGATCTCGCCACGAGCATCAAGGTTGGTTGTACCACCAGTATCAGCTTCTTCAAGTTGAGGTAAAGCCGTGAATGGCACGTAGTGCAACGCGCCATCGGCAACTATCACAAGGCGCTTTGCGGTTACGATCTGGTGTACCGCAGGCGCCAGCAAAATCTGCGTTAGCCGTTGCGCCCGCACCCGAAAATCGTCAGCAGCCTGCACCCCCAGTGATCGAGCTCCCTGGTCCTTTAGCGTTCGGCTTGGCGTCATTAGCTTAATAGTGCGATTTAGCTCCAATACCTCTTGTTCGATGACGGATCTTTTCGGAAGCTCGTAACTCTTAATTTCACTCGATGAGATCCCCCACAGGAATGTCCGCTCCTCGCCAAGCGAGTACTCAAGCAGGAGAGTGCTCGGGTCATCAATGACAGCTTGAATCTCCTTCGCCGTCAGGGGTGGGGGAGCAGCACTCGATGATTTTGAAACGCCGAGGGACCGGATGACTGAATGCAATTGATCATACTCCTGAGACAGTGTTAACAATTCCACCGCTACCCCTTCCGCCCGAGCTGCGGATTGCCGGTCCTGTTTCAATTTTGCGTATTCATCGCGCTTCGCTTCTATTCGCGTTTTCAATTGCCGCTCACGGTCGACCAAGGCGGCGCCCGCACTGGTCGCTCCGGAAGCTACTGATTCTAACGGAGCCACCTCATCAAGCAACGTTCGGGCTCGCTTGCGTTCACTGATTTCGAGCGCTTTGAGCTTATTCGCTCCATTGTCGCCGCTTTCACGCATGAGCAAATCTATGTAAAAATCAAAGTGCTCACTAACTTCGGAAAAGTATGAGGTGCGGAGATCAGAGACGGCGACTTCGTCACGCAGTTTCTCGTCGATCGCTATCGCCGCTTTGATCGCGGTGTCCGCCTCCTGAAAGTCGTTCAACTTTTTCTCCGCTCCAGAGATTAGTCGCAGCGTTTGCGACTCGCCAAAGCGATCCTTCGTGCTTCGATTCAGTGTCAATGCATGGCGGTAATACTCCAGTGCCGCCTCAGCACCTTTAGTACGTTCGCTGACACGGCCCACCCTATTCAACAAGTAAGAATATTCACGCGGGTCTTCGCCGGCCTTGATGAGTTGCTGGGCCCGAGCATAATATTCGCCAGCGAGGCTGTCATTGCCTTGGGTGGCATAGAGTTCACCGAGATCACTCAGTACGTAGTAGGTGTACCTAGTCATCCCGTTTTGAAGAAAAAAAGTGAGCGCCCGCTGGTAATTGCTGAGGGCTTCGGCGTATTTTCCCAGGCGAGTTTGGATTCCACCCAGACGCACATATATTTGCGCCTCACCGACCGCATAGTTTGCCGCGTGATACATCTCTATCGTTTTCTGGCAGTAGCGAAGTGACAGTTCAGTATTTCCCAACTCTTGATTGACAGAATCAAGCCCGCTATACAACCGCGCCAGTTTCTCTGGATCCGCCAGCAGTTCAGCCTGCGGCTCGAGTGCTACGAAGGTCTCCAACGCTCGCTGCTTCTGACCAACCATTGAATAGAGTCCCCCGATCTGAGTCAACGTATCGACGATTATCGGGCGGTCATGAGCGGCGCGAGCGACAGCGAGCGACTCTTCAAATAGCCTTACCGCGTTGTCATAGTCTCGCTTTGCCACATTAATGCAGCCAATCCAGTAGAGTCCGCGAGCTATGCCTTTCGGGATGTTGGCCTGTTTTGAGACCTTGAGGGACTCGAGCGCTCTATCAGACCCTCGTGCCAAGTCTCCAAGGTCGTAATATATTTCCGCTAACGAGGCCGTTGCAATGGACTGGAGGGCATGATTCTCATTCCTGACGGTAATCGTATAAACGGCCTCGACCTGGCTCAGGGATCCTTGCAGGTCGCCATGCCTCAATAGCAGCATCGCGTTTGTCAACTGGGCTTCAGCTTCGATATTGCTGTCGCCAATTTCGTGCCCGATTTGGCGTGCGTCAGTTAGAAAGACTGCGGCCTGGGCGTCGTTATGAAGAGAGCTAAGAACTTGGCCCATTCTTAAAAGCGTCAAAGCGAGATGACGCTTGTCACGAGCGGTTTCCCAGATTACGCGGACGACTTCGTATTTCTTGAACGCCTTTCGCAGGTCTTCGGCGGTGGCCGATTGGCAGAGAGCGCCGGCAGCATCCATTTCTTGCTGGGCAGTTTCGGAGGTGGGATTCTGCTTCCCGCCTCCCGCTAGTTGCAACCGAGCACTGAGTTCAGTAATTCGAATACCTGGGGTCAGAGTCTGGCCAACCTTTTCCTGGCTCCCCTTTGAAGGCGAGGCGCAGAGGAATACTTGAGTGGCCAGGCAGCCCCCCGTTACCAACAGCCGGACCAGCCATCCACAGTCTCCCCCTCTCTCAGTCAGCGAAAAAATCATTTGAGCAGAGTTTCGAAATACCCCCAGAGACAATCCGGGGCATCCCATTCGTGTGCCGGATTCTTTCCCCGCAGCGACGGGTCGTCGGTGCCCCGAGAGCGCGGGAAGCTGTCTCTGTCTCTAAATTTGTTCATCTTGTCTCCAATGTCATGACCACCGGGTTTCTTAGGCCGTTGAGTTTTCTTGACGTAGGCTCGGAGAAAATCCAGCCAACAAGTATCCTTTAGAAAATCCAACTGTGGCCTGGAGTCATGATACGGCGGATATATTTCACTCCAGGGAAAATAGATCGAGACACCGTTTGAGTACTGGTACATGGGACCCGTATAGCATGAGTGAATCACAAAGTCTGTGACTGCCTCACTCTTGATTCCTTCCTGGACCCGCTTGCAAGCTGTGACCACATCTGAAAACTGCGACGTCAAATGACGACTGAGCACGTCACAGAAATCCGCCAGATCCGCATACTGATCATTGCTGTACGTTTGGGCATACCAGTGAGCAAAGATCAACGCTTGCAGGAAGCCGTCCTTCTCAATCGTATCCCCAGAAGTATCCTTAGGGAGATGCTTCATCATTACTCGCCCTAGATTATCGATGTTCTTCGTCAGTTTCTCGATCTTATCGCCCCGTAAATCGCAGACGGCGAGATCTGCCGAGCTGTTAGCGATGATTGAATAGTCTGCGTAGTACATGACCATCGAATTCACCGTGGTCACCGCTAGGTCTTCCAGTGAGGGGTTCCTCTCGACCTGCAAGTATTCGAAAATCGCTTTATAGGGCCAACCCAGATTAGCCTCATTGCCCTCCGAACCAACAAGCAATTGGGCATCGTGACGCAGTTCGTAGCAGACCTCAACCATCGACATCAGGCAGCTGTCAAATCCGATGATATCTATTTGGTCTTTTCCCACCGACTTGAGCGCATCTTTGACGTCCGGATGTTCCAACACTTCCCGCAGTTGCTTGATGGTTAATGATTGCGGCGGCACCGTATCTTTCTGTAGAAAACTGCTTTGGACGCCGTTGCCGTGCCCGGAAAAAATGACGAAGTATTTTTGCGCTGGATACTTCTTAATTCCCCAGTAAAGGAAGTCCACCAACTCACAGACGTAGCTGTCACAGAACTTCAAGCACGGAGCCCGATCCTCCGGCATCGTCTTTACATAATCGCCGTGGGCGGAGCCGTCATAGTCTCCCGGTTTGAGTTCGAACCGGACCGGAGCTAACAGTGCTGAATATTCAGCCTCGAATTGGACCAAGGCATTAAAGTGGAACTTGACCTTCCCAGCGGACCTGGGTGGGACAATCACGCTGTTCTTCATCGCCTTGATTGATAGGACCATTTCGTCTGAGAGATTATTCTCGCCGCCCAAAAAGGTCAGGACTGTCCAAGGTGTAGAGGGCTTAACGACCTCGCTGATCTGCGGCTCGTCATTACTCGTGGGTGGTGCCGTGTCAATCTTTTCTTCGTCCATGATTTCCGCCTTTCTTGCAGCTCGCCTGCGATTGTTGCCGACCGATTGGTGACTCCTATTGCGTTCAGAGCATGTCAGTTCGATCGTCGTTTTTCAGGACTGTCCAGCACTCGGAAATAGTACCTCGAGGTCATCTCATTCTCGGGCTCGGGACCGAGAGCCCGCAGAACGACTTGGTAATCACCCGCAGGCAAACGCTCTTTCGGTACGTTGAACCTGACAAGACGCCCGCCGTTTCGAGTCGATGATGCGCGCAGGCTAGCCGCCTTCAAAAGTGATTTGCTGTCCGCGCTCTGGAGATCAGCTTCGAAGGTGGCTCCCTTTTGTTCATCCTCGTTCTCGAGAATCAATTCGAGCCGAATGCTCTTTGCGTATCCCGGCAACGAAAACCGTTTGACACCTTCGCCTTCACCACGCGCTGCTCCTGGAGCTAAGACGATTGCCAATTGTGATAACTGACGCCCACCAGCCTTCGGCTTTTGAAGTATTCGGAGCTCATTGGTCACTCTGTCCTTGTCCGCCGGGCGGTTTTCATTTTTATTCGGTGGCGAGCGCCGACCGTCTTTGCCCGTTTGGTCCTCCTGATCCTTATTGGCGTTTGGGGAGGGCCTTGCCGAATAAGCCAGATCTTCCGAGCGACGCCCGAGGTAAATTCGATACCAGAACAGCATTGCTACTGAGGCAAAAAGGAGCAAGCCAATCGCGAAACTGATAGCTAGCGCCCGACGACGAAAAATCCAGAAGGTGGAAGTATCTCCTTTAGCGCGCCTCGCGCTCGACGCTCTTGCGCGGGATGTTTCAGATTCCGCCAACGCCTGTTGAAAAATCTGCGCGAACTCAAAGCGTTCTCGCCGCTCGTGCGTGACCAGGAAGTATTGTTTAAACCCATCGCTTTCCCGTGCCCCCAACCTTCCCTGCCTGTACTCGTCCATCAATTCGTCTTCGATCGCATCAACCTGGATCAGAAACTCTTCGTCTGTGAACAAGCGCTCTTCGACGCGTTCACGCTCGCCGTGCGAGAGTTCTCCAAGCAGGAACCTTCTTATCAAGTTCTCGTTTTCGAGCTCCGTCATTCAGTCACCAAGCAGTCCGGCTTCACGCCTCGGTACGTCTCGCCCGCATGAGCTCATACACATATGGTGCCCACGCGGGATTCATGTCGGAGAGTGATTTCCACGCATTGCTGAACGCAGCGCCTTAGCGACTGGCGCAGGCGGTGGGCCTTGAGCCGTAGAGCGTTGACACTCAAAGCATTCCGCTGCGCTAGAGCTTTTCGGCTATCTACCTTCCTCCCTTTATCGTCCTCGTAATATGCCGTAACCAGTTCGCGTTGATCATCAGGCAGGCTACGTAAGCACTTTGTCAGGCAATCGAGCCGGGCATCGTTGGATCCCTCAAGTTTGCTGTCGAAAGTCGCCCAAGCAACAAATTGCGACCGATCTTCGATTTTCGCTGATTCGCTGACGGGTCTACTTGAAAGGCCTTTCAAGTATTCGCGGTGCACATTTCTGGCCACGCCATAAAAGAAGAGGGCGGGGTTGCCTTCGTAAGTTGGCGCCAACTCACGAGCCTTCCGGGCAACACGATTGAGCGTCTCGTCAGCTAGTTCTTCCGCATCGTAACAGCGTCGGGCCGCGAATACCTTAATGATGGCGCGCCTGATGTTTTCGTATTTGTGTCCAGCCCGTTCGCGATCATGGTCAAGCCACTGCAATAGTTCATCAAACTGTGCTTGCGTCAAAACGGACGATTTATTCATCGGGAAAAGTCCGGCGAATCGATCTGGATTCGCGCGTTAATGCGTCACGGCCACAAACACCGATGTGGGTGTGGATTTCTGCGAACTCTCGTGCGGCTGCCTCGAACGGATCAGATCGGAATAAGTGCCGGCGTTTTGAGACATAAAACACCGTGCCGGAATCGCAGGAGTTAACAAGGGCCGACGACTAGCGGCATATTAATTACATACCGCGTTGAAATCAATAAGCAGCAGTCGGTCGTCGACCAACGTGACTCGTTGAAGCAGCGCCGCCAGGATGGGTCTCCTCATTTGGCGCTCGCACGGATTGACTCTTAGCCGCTAACAAATTTCTTCGTGCGTGACACGTTTTCGCTTCCGCCGCCATATCAGGGCAACAAGAAAATCCACGCTGACTTTAGTTCGGCGGAAAGGACCGATTGGTTCTGGTCGTCCAAATCCGACAGCGGGGAGAAGCACCGCGAAATTTCAGCGGCGACTAAGAACTAGATGACCCAGGCTCAATGAGCTGGCCAAAAGGAGGCAACAATGCAAACACATCCAACCTTGAGATCGCATCTCTCTCAATTCGTATTAACCTTCGTTTTCATGATGGCGGCAGCACTAAGCGGCGCTGCGCAATCCGTCGAATATGATTGGACCAGCACAAGCAAGACACCCGAATCTTATCCCCAGATAAGACGGACGCAATTAGTTACTTTCAAGATCAAAAACGTAAATGACATTCTGTACAGTTACCGGTTGGAAGTGACTCAGACGCCAATGGAGTTCGACGACTTCGGGCTAATAAGCAAGCTCATCGCGGGACTGCCCCAAGCTAAGGCTCAAATTGAAGGCCTCGATACGGAGGAGACCTGTGCCAGTGCGATGGCGAAGGCGGTTGTCAAGTTGAATGCCGCTATCGCCGAAATCAATGGGGACGTTAACCTGCCCACGGGCTACGCTGCCAAGAAAACTCATGATCATGTTGCTCTCCAGACCAGTGTTGAAGCGTGGCACTCGCACATAACGATAATTAATGATGCAACCGCTATCTCCGAGGCTGCTATCAAAGTCTGCAACGGCCGGCCCGATAACGACTTCCTCACCGCTTACGAGCTCTTCAAGGATCGGGTTGTGGCGATCGACAAGAAAGTTAACTCCGCTCATGTTTTCACCGATACACATGAATTAAGCCCCGGTAACAATGTGTCGGTTACTGTTTTTGAGGAGTTCCACGGTGAGACAATTAGTTCCAAGACATTCTCCTTTCCCGGCACCGATATCCTTACGTTGAGCGCAGGAGCCTTGTTCACGACCATCCCCGACAGGTCTTATCAAGCCAGGAAGACCCCCGATGCAACGCAGAACGTGCTCGCCGTTGAGGGGAATTCGAGATTCACACCCGGCATTGTGGCGCTGTTGAATTATAGCTTGGGTGGTCTTGGTCTTGATCGCGACACTGCCGGCCTGGCGCTTTCGGCTGGTCCGGTTATTCGCCTGGGGTCGCAAAGTAACTCCTCGACATTCGGATTCTTCACCGGGATTTCCGGCCACTTGTATCATCGGATTTACTTTACTCCCGGTATTCATTTCGGTCAGTTTGCCGATTTCCCGGTTGGCTTTCATAACGGCAGCCCGATCCCAGCGAACTTCGGTGAACTTACTCCGGTAAAACGTTGGACTGGTCGTTTTGGTCTCGCAATCACGTTCAAAACAAAAGATTTTAGTGGGCTCACTCAGTCGAACACGCCGGCAGTAAAGAGCGGCGATTCGACAGCCACACCGCCGAAACCAACGGCGACTCCGACACCCGTTCCACCGGCACTAAAGGTGGTTTTGAACGCACAGCCCACCATCCCTACCGCAGTTCTTTCGGCAATGCAACCGCAGCCAGTAGTTGCTTCGCCAGCTGCCAGCCGAGCCAACCCGGTACGGGCTGATACGGATCCGACGGTGTCGCTAGTCAGCATCGCCGCAATCACCATTTCGCCTATATCCAGAGGAGATCGGGTCGCGATCACCACGGGCGCGCCGGTTCATGACTACTCCATGTATTTTCGCAGCGGCCGTTTCTATGTGACAATTCCGCATGGCAGGATGGACGGCATCGAAGACGGATTGCATGGAGGCCTATTCAGCGAGGTGCTGGTCGAGATGCACGATAACAGCCTGACACTGTCTTTCTCTTTGGTGCCTGGCACGAGAGCGAGTATTGCGGAAAGTAAAGACGGTCTCGACCTGCTCTTCATGTCGCCGCCTAGCCGCGGAGGGCGAGGCCTGATCACGGCGACAGATCAGTAATCCGCAACCTTGGAGCGCAGCGGCGCCACAGAATGGCGACCCGAACCAAAGTCATGCTTATTCAACAAATTGCTGTGGTGTCGGAAGCGGCAGGGATTTCACTTGCCGACCTTAGTCCCGTTAGTGCGGCTCTGCAAACAGGCGACAGCGATCTGATACCCCTCTGGGGTTTACAGGCTACAGTCGATTGTTTTGCGGGCATCGAGAATGTGCCATCCGGCTATTGGAAAGTGATCATCACCGACCACTTGCAGCCTTCCAAAGGAGGACGGCATCGCGAGGACGCCAATGGTCAGCCTTTTGCCCTGGTGAGAGCGAAGGCCGGATGGCCCATCTCGGCTAGTTACGAGGTTGTGGAATTGTTAGTCGATCCGTTTGGGCGGCGCCTAGTGTCCAAACCATCCCACTGCTATAGCAAGGCCGCGTGGACTTTCTGGTGAAGGTTAGTGATCCCTGCAAAGCCGCGTCAGTAGCCTACACAATAAACGGAGTAATGGTTTCCGATTTCATTACTCCGAACTATTTCGATCCGATTGCGAGTTCATCAGTCAGATATGGTTTTACGACGCCATCACAATACCACGAGAAGTTTTGCTAGATGGCTGTCTGAGCTGGTTCGATCCGGTGAGCCGCCATCTTTTCCAAGAGAGTTCTTTTGGTGCTCGGCCGGACTTCTTAGATCTCGGTCCGCATCAGGCGGTACTTGGACAAAACCTCAGATCACTTGTCTACGCGAAGTCCACGGAAGCCTTTGCTGCTCGGCTCCGCAATGATGAAAGGTTTACTTGCCGCAAGCGAGCGCCGGGACGCCGTCAAGATAGCGTCACAGGCCCATGCCAAAGATCTTCGGAAGTGCTCCAAGGGTTGATGATCCTTACATCTACGATCTCGACATATTCTGGGCTTGAGGAAATGAAGCTGGGGAAAAGCCGCAGGGCGAATCAATCGCGTTATGGCTGCTCTTGATTCGCCCTGCGGTGTGTAGTTGCTTATGAAGCGGGGCTATGGTTTACGTAAGCGAGGTTCGAGGCGGGCCACTTCAGCTATTTGAACTTGCGGCGCTCCTGAAACAAGCCAGCGTCGAATGCAGACTCTATGCAAATATGAGCTCGAAAACGATGTTCTGAGGATCGACACCGGTGAACCTTCCTTGAACGCTCGAGTAATAACGAGCAAGGAAGTAATCGAGCCCAGTTTCAACGTCGCGTTCTTTGAGGTCAAGAACGGGTAGTTGAACCCCGCGCCCGCACCCGCGCCAGAGTAAGTTGTCAAAGAACCGTCAGCAGCTAAGAGAAAAGCAGCTCAAGAGCAGGGTCAGTATAACGCCATTGGTGAGGACGAAGGAATGCGACGGCACGACGCGGGCCTACAGGAGGGTGGCAGCGTGTTCGATGGCTTGCTGGAGGTCCTGGAGTTCGACGTGAGTGTAGATCTCCGTGGTGTTCAAGGCGCGGTGGCCGAGCAGTTGTTGGACGTGACGGACGCTGGCGCCGCCACGCAGGAGATGAGTGGCGCACGAGTGGCGGAAGGTGTGCACCGTGGCTCTGAGTTCCGCTTGCAGAGCATGGTGGCCGATGCGCTCGGCGATCATTTGATAAGAGAGACGACGGCCGGTGACTGGCAGCCACAAAGCCGAAGTTGGTGGAATGAGTTTCGGCTGGCCACGTCGTTAACCTTTGCCCCACCACTGGCCGGCAGCCAACTCCGGACGCGCGCCGTGACATAGCGTGAGAGCCAGTGAGCGGCGGTTTCAGTGAGTGGTACGAGTCGATCGCGTTGGCCTTTGCCCAGGCGCACGGCGAGACGCTGAGCTGCGGTATCCACGTCGTAGAGATCGAGACGATGCGCTTCAGCGTGACGGATGCCAGTGGCGTAGAGTGTTTCCATCAGCGCGCGATCACGAATACCGATCGCTGTTGTAGTGTCCGGAGTTTCGATGAGACGAGCGATATCTGATTCGTTGAGCACGTGTGGCAATGGTTGCTCTTTGCGCGGGAGGGCCAGGCGTTCAGCCGGGTTGTGCCACAAGCGGCCGTTGCTGTTCATCCAGGCGAAAAAGGTGCGGATGATTGAGAGCCACTGGCGAAGAGTTGCAGCTGAGTCAACACGCACTTCCGTTTTTATCCAAGCAACGGATTCCGATGTTCACTTTGACGATAGACCTCTGAGCGAGACTCTGCTCATCACTCGCTTCTCTACTTGCCGGACTTACCAGTCGTTCCAATTGTTCTTGAGAAGGTGCCTTCCGATTTTGGTCCAGCCGTAG
Source organism: Acidobacteriota bacterium (assembly GCA_025463135.1). Lineage (GTDB taxonomy): Bacteria > Acidobacteriota > Blastocatellia > Pyrinomonadales > Pyrinomonadaceae > JAOAPY01. The sequence goes on along the minus strand of JAOAPY010000011.1, from coordinate 33,423 downwards.
CGCTTCAACCGCCATCTCCTTATCAACGTTTCTGTCCAGAGCAGCTCTAAGTTGCTCCGCAGAAGTGGTAAAAATGACTGCATCCTCGCGAGCCCTAGAGATTGCAACGTAGCCCATGCGCTGATTGAGCAAGAGGTCGGATTCCCGGGCATCTGCGTTGACCAGAACGCGATCCACGGTTTGGCTTTGCGATGAGTAGCTGGTCACGGCATAGCCTTGATCGAGGTGGCGAAACTTGTCAGGCTCAAAGCTAATTTCTCGCCCGCTATCGAGCGCTACTGTGAACTGCTCATCTCTCATTTGTTCGATTGTGCCAAGCTCTCCGTTGGCGATGCGATGCTCAGTAAACGGCGCACGGAACTGGATGCGATCTCCCTCTGCGAACGTACGATTTGATTCGCGATAAACATTCACACCGGACAACCGAGCCGGGTTGGAAGTAATCTCTTGTCCGTCAGGTCTTTGCACAGTGATTTCGTTCTTCTCATGGTTCGTCGCGGTGACTCTCGCGTAGTCTCCGACGTTGAAGCCATAAACCTTACTCGCCCGGTTATATCTGATGACTTCGCCTAGCACATCCGCGTTAGCGAGCGTCCTCGCGCTTGACATAGACCAAGAATACTCCAAGAAAGATTGCAAGGTCCCATAAGCCACATAAAATAAAACATCAACGCAAATCATTCGATTGACAGAATCTGGGAGGAGGAGTAGATTGCGGCCGTTCATAGCCGACAGCTTGATTTATTAAATACGACGGGCCCGCGTCGGCGTACTCATGGTCGTAAAAATTGTGTCTTCCCGCCCAACAAGTGTTAAAAGGGAAGTTACCTCTCAACTTCTAAATTCATTCATTGCCAACAAATTGGAGGTTTCTATGCTACACAAAACCATTGTTGCTTGCGCGGTTTTGGTGGGGGCAGCGGTTACCGTGAGCCTGGCGATTAGAACGCAGCGAGATCAACACTCGGGTTCACGGCCAGAGGTGATTAGCGCCGTGCAACTGCCGATCGACAAGGACGTAATTCCAGTTGAAGTTCGGCAGCAGCGAGTCGTCCTCAATTCCTCGAATGGGGTGCAGGACTATTTCTTCACCGTGAAGAACAATACAAACAAGAATATTGTTGCTTTTTCAGTGGACATAACGATCAGCGGCAAGGTTAACGGAAAAGAAAGTGCTAGTACTACTGTCTCGACTTTCGATTCGATTCCTCACCTGGATATCCGCGAGGCACATCATATGAAGCCCGTGTTGCCGGGAGAAGGGCGAGATTTTGACTCGACTGGTATGGGCATCATGCCCGCACAGGGCGATGTTGTAGAAGTCGAGAAAATAGCGGTCAGGGTGGATTATGTCGAATTTGAAGATAAAACGTCGTTAGGTCTTGATGCGCACGGATCTAAGATCATAAATGCGATGAGGGATGGGGCTGCAAGGTACAAGACATGGCTGGTTCAAGAATATGTTCAACGAGGTAAGTCTATCAGCAAAGTAGCCATTCTCCTTCAAGACGAATTGCTACCGCCCGAGTTGGGCCTCCTGGACATGCATCAGAGGCAAGGGGCGAAGTCGTACCGAAACCACATGCTTGATGTGTACGAAACGCACGGTCGAATGGAGTTGCAGAAGTACTTAGACCGAGGCAGCGGTAGTTAAATCTTGGTTTGCCGGAGCCTTGGCGTCTGAACAATAACCAGACTCACCATTTAGGAGGTAAGGAAATGCGTAAAATAGCTTTCACGCTTTGTTGTGTGCTTTGGTTCGCCGGTTTTGGTGTTGCTAGTACTACGATCAATGACTGTAAAACTGGAACTTTCAGTAATTGCACGGTATATCCCGGCACTGGTGGTAACTGCAGTGTAAGCTACGATTTTACTAGCTGTGGCACTGGTCAACCTAGAGTGGGAGCAACATTCTGTTATACGACTGCCTGCTGGAAGCCATGCATTTGTGAGTGTGGAACAAATGGATTCGTAATATCAAAATGTAACACCTGTACCGGCGGCGAGTACACTAACACATACGTGTGCGATGCTTGCACCTAACTGGATGCGCTATTGGGGGGAATAGATCTTCCCAGGCGCCTGCGAAAGAAAACAGTCCTGATTGAGCTGGCCCTTGGCGTCCGATAATTTTGCGTCCAAGCGCATTAACTGTCTCATCGCCGCCTGAAGTGTTTCGCCCACTAATTTGACGGACCCTCGGCTCCAAGCCTGTCCACTTCGTCAACAGTCGAGCGGTCGATTTCTTGAGGTCCACTAGTAGGGAGATCGACTATCTCGAAAAACTGCGCGATATGATCTCCTTCTAGATCAGCGAATGCTAAGTCGACTTGGATTGAGTGAGTAGTCGCCGCCCTCTTTGGTAAGCGAAATGGAAGGCATCCAAATCTGCGGCGAAGCCCACGAAATATAATATGGTTTCACGCGTGTAGGTCGCTGCTTGGAGGGGATAATTGCAAAGCGTTGCGACGTAGGATCCCGAACAGCATACGTGGCGAACGATGCTGGTACTTTCAAGTACAGAACTCCACGGTATCCTTCGTGAGCGGGCAAGGTCCGTCGCTGAAACCACGGACGGACAAGAGAATTCTCCAGACAACCAAGGGCAAGCGAAGCAAAGCAAGAAGAGCTGGGCTCCAGTAAAAGGTGAGACCTCCTGAAACATTTGGAGGACGAAAAGGAATTCGACTCTGAGAACAAAGTGTTCTTACACCTTGGTAAGATTACCTCATGGATTTTCATCATGCTCGTATCTTGATTTCACGAATGTTTCCGACACTTCTCATATCTCCCTGTTTCGAATATTTTGGACGATGTTAGTTTGGCAGCGATAAAACAGCGACCTCAACGGAAAGTGTAAGCAAATGAAGGCGCTGCAAAGTGCTTAGTTTATTGAAAGATTTGGAGGCGGCGATCGGAATCGAACCGATGAATAAAGGTTTTGCAGTCTTGGAAGTCCTGTTCGCGCGAGCTTGGGTGGATGTTGGCACCTGCGGTTTTGTTAGTGTGTCCGACAATTCGCGTTTGTATCCGTTCACCCAAATTCGGGACTGTTGTGTTTGGTAGTGAACCGAGAGTGACTCAAGACTACAATAAGAAGAAGGAAACTACAGAGTGAGCAGATTCCGGCAAAGCGGAGTAATCGACGTTGGATTCACATGCCGGAACGGCTTTAGTGATTCATTGCAATGATTTCCGCCGCTGCCTTGCGAACTTCTTTCGAGCCATCGCGCCTTGCGGCCTTCTTTACAATTCTGCGAACTTCGGGAAAGGCATTATTCGCTCTCCAGAGGTTGCTTAAAACCGCCAAACGTACCTTCGCATCTCTTTCTTTCAGGAACACTCCCTTTTGAGCTTTGAAACTGGCGTCTCCGATCTTTCGGAAACCAAGAGCGATCGCCGCTTCCTGTCGGACAAGAGGATTTTGATCACTGGTCAATGCATTGATTAGCAGAGCATCGGCCTGCTCGTTATCAATCCATCGCAATCCGTCTAATGCGGCAGCGCGCAGTTCTGAAGACGGGTCGTTTATAAATCGAATGATGATCGGAAGAGATTCACCCGATCCGGCGTTCCCGAGCGCTAGAATCATCAGTCGAATCGCTCCTGTGGAAGGCGAGGACTCGATTGCTTTGATAAAGATATCAACTATCCTGGTGGCCCGTTCGGGAGCCGATTGGGCCAGCTGGCGGGCCATGCTTCCCAAGCCAAGTTGAGCGGTCGAAGCTATGTCTGGGTTGTGCGCAAAAAAAGCTAGATCGCACAGCAAGGCTTCAGCGGCTTCGCTTGGCGAGTGAGATTGTCCAAGTGTGGGTATAAGAAGCGCGAGCGCGGGCCAATCTTCGGTACGCTCTTGTATTGCCGTAACCAGCGCCTCCGTCGCCTCAGCATGTCCAACGGCACCAAGTGCTCCCGCCAAGATCCTCATAGTTGTGCTTTTCGGGTCGGCCGTAGCTAGTATCTTTCCCAGGCTTGCGCTGGACTCCGGATGAACATCGATCAGTGCTTTGAACTTCAGATAGAGAGCGGTCTCATTCGTTTCAGCGGTGGATGTCTCCATTTTGGCAAGGTCGGAAAGCAGGCCTTCCAGAGTAGCGTCTCCTAATTCGGTTCGCTCGATCGAGTCCTCATCAGCGTCTTTCGATCGGGTATCAAAAAGCGGAACGGCCACAGCTACTCTCTCTCTGGCCAAGCTCTCCTCGCGCAGCAGGGCTAGTTCTTCGGGGCTCAAACTCTCCTGGCGGAGCTCTTCCACCTGAATTGAAGACTCCGCGGCGCCGATGGCTTTGCCCTCCAGCAATATGGTCTGCGATTCGGCTCCATTCAAAGACACCAGGTGTCTTCGCTGGATATCAACTTGGGCAACCAGCCGCCCCTTGGGTCGGATCTCGAGAGCCGTCGCATTCTCATCGGAGGCTGGATCACTGCGAGGTAGAATGTATCGTAGCTTGGTCTTACTAAATGTTTCTTGAACTCGCGCTGCATCATTCCCAGCAATATTGCTGGGGCCAGGCACCGCCTCATAGCGAGCCAGATACTGCCCGCCTGGGTCTGCTTCCTGGGTATCCCACTCGCGGGAGTCGGACGATCCCGTCGGCGGATTTACAAATTGAGTCATCGCTAGAAGTGTCCTGACGAACTTTTGAGAGACCGCATTAACACCGGGCTCAAAGCGAACGTTGAGTATCTTGCCATGCAGATTGACTGCGGCATATGTGTCGCGGCTTAGACCTGCTTTGATTTGTGCCGCATCGTTATCGGCATTTTGCCCGTTGATGGCTAACCTCAGGTTGGCGCAAGCTGTAAGCGATGATTGCGGTGCCACCATTATTACTAAGCACGCTTGCTGTAAATTCCCCCTGAACGGACGTCTGGAAAACTTGAGTGAGCCCTGGCTGGGTCGCATCTGTTTTCGCCGCAGCCTTCTGACCCGCGAACAGCGGCCGAAGATCCGCAGCCGAGTGGTTTGCATACTCGAGTTTGTAAACTAAGCGGTCACCCGGGACAAAGCGACAGAGTGAGAAAGCAGCCGCCACTCGATCTGTCTCAGTGGCTTTCACGATTGGTCCATGTAAGGAGCTCGCTTGGCACCCGGAGATGCTTGCAGTCACAAACCCCGCCAACAACACGACGCCCAATCTGCTCGCGACGCGGTTGGACCAGCGATCGTGGGATGCATCGAACGTTCTTTGAAATAACATTGTCAACCTCCATTCCGAAGTCAATCCCGCAATTCGATAGCAATGATTGTGAGGCTGCCCTTATTGCTTGTTAGTCGTGTTCAGTCGTGCGTCTAGATACAGAGTTTTAGAGTCGTTGAAGGCGCATCCGTTGGTCCTGAAGCCGGTCCACGCAAAGATGTCCCAGTTCCACTTGTGTTCCCCTATCAGGTAGTCGACAAAAACGTAGGCGCTTAGTTTGCCACTCAACATATCCAGACTCTGGCAGTACGAATCATTCCATTTGTAATAGAGGCCCGTGTTATCTGAATCAATAGACACGTCCCCGGCCAAATTTCCCTCGGTATTCAGGATCGTCAAATTGCCTTCCACGCCGGCCCCGAAAATACCCAGATCCAATCCGAACTGCGCATAAGCATTGGTGTGAACGAACGGAGCAACGTGTGCGCTGGCCCGAATCGGGGCTACGGCAACCCCGTACGAAACTCCAGCGGAGCCGTGAATACCTAACTTCAGGCTGGCCGGAATGGGTCCTCCTGGAAACGGAATGGATAGGCTCTTGTCGAGCGTCCTTTGCAACGAGTCGGTCTTGGACCAGCTTGTGGTCGTGTTTTGATTGAGGTTGTATACGGTAACACCGGCGAGCGTCACATCTACCCTCGCGTTCATGGTGCCGGAGCGGGGCGCATTCAAGTCGGTTGTCACGCGCAGCAAGCCGAAGGAGTTACTGAACATCGCGCAGCCTGCATTCACCTCGCCATCGATGGTGATGAGGTCCCGGCTTCCGTTGAGTCCGATATTTCCTTTGATGAAGGTGGAGAAGGTACTTGAATCTCCCAGGGCGTAGCTCCAGTCTTTGTTCCAATGAAGAGGTACCACCGGATAGTTTAAAACGATATCCGGCCTTATGTGGGTCGGGGTTGCAATCATCCGGAATTGGTCTTGTTCGACCGACCGAAGATCCAAAGGCCGAAACATCGAGTTCGGCAGGGTTGCGGCGCGCAACGCTTGCGCTTGTTTCTGGAGGGACGTGCGGGGCACGACAGTCGTTATTTGAATCGGTGTTGGGTCGTTGAGCGTTTGGCCCGATTTGCATAGTTTCTGGTTCAGTTCCTTGAGCAGGGCACCGTATTCATCTGCGCGTATTGTCTTGCCGGTTCGCAGGTGCAGGATGGTTCCCGGGGGAAAGGCTTTACCGGTCGAAGGGTCCAGCAATTGGAACTCTTTGCATTGAATCGGCGGACGTTTGTTGATCTGTATCAAGGAGCGATCGATCTTTGCCTTGATCGGTTCTGAAGTGATGTCCGCCGGCGTTGGATTCTGAGATTGCACTGGACCGGGCGACGCCGCAAGGGCGACGAGTATGAGACCGGTCAGTAGTGCGGCAATTAATTTTTGGCTTGAGAGGTTCATCGTCTTCATCCTTTCAATTTGAGCTTCGGAAGCGAGCGACTTGGAAGGGCCCGCCAGCTAAGCGATAGGCGCCGCCATTTAGACTCCCTATTTTGATAAGCGAGATTGCCAAAAGAAATAGCTCAAGACGCCTCGACGGCAATTTGGCAGGGAAACACGATCTCTTGATGCATAACTCAGAATCGTTGACACGGATGCCACGCGCTCCTATGCTCGGCGCAAGCGACCGCACACATCCAGAACGCTATGGCCAACTCTCCTACTCAGGCCCACGAAATCTCACTAATGCTCCGTGCCTGGAGCGATGGTGATACGCAAGCGCTAAACAACCTCTTGCCGCTGGTTTATGACGAGTTGCACCGGCAGGCTCACCGGTGCTTGCGACATGAGCGCACGGGGCACACGCTGCAAACCACCGATCTAATTCACGAGGCTTACCTAAAGTTAGCCGCGCAAGCAGGGGTCGAATGGGAGAATCGCGCGCACTTCTTCGCTCTCTCGGCCCAATTGATGCGTCACATATTGGTCGATTACGCGCGAGCAAAGCATAGAGCGAAGCGCGGCGGCGAGGCTCTCAGATTATCTCTCTCAAAAGCCGAACTCGTGGCGACGGAAGAATCTGACGTCGATCTGCTTGCCCTGGATGAAGCGTTAACGCGTCTTGCAGCTATTGATGAACAGCAGAGCCGCGTAGTGGAAATGCGATATCTTGGCGGGCTCGACATTGAAGAGACCGCGGCTGCGCTTGGCATCTCTTCCGCTACGGTGAAACGCGACTGGACGACGGCAAAGGCCTGGTTAGGTCGCGAGCTAAGACGATAACACCAGATGGATCCGGAACGCTGGCCACAGGTAAAAGAGATTTTGGATGCGGCGATCCAGCACCCGCCGCACGAGCGCGCCGCGTTCTTGTCTGCGGTCTGTTCAGACGATGAGGTTCTTTATCTTGAGGTTGAATCGTTGCTGGATTCATACGAGTCAGCATTTCTCGAGCGACCGGCTATTGGTGAATTCGTCGAAACTCTGGCACGCGCCCAGCCCCGAGTGACGGCCGGACAACTGATCAGTCACTATCAAATCATCTCGCGGCTCGCCGTGAGCGGCATGGGTGAAGTTTATCTCGCGCGTGATACCAAACTCGAGCGCAAAGTCGCTCTCAAATTTCTTCCGTCTCATCTCACTAGCGACAAAGACAGGTTGTGGCGCCTTGAATCGGAAGCGCGCATGGCTTCTGCCCTGAACCATCCGAATATTCTTACCGTTTACGAAATTGGCGAAGTTGACGGACATCGCTTCATCGCCACCGAGTTCGTTGATGGTGAGACCCTGCGACAGCACTTGTCCACTTCCGGGATGAACATCGATGAAGTGAAGGACGTTGCCATTCAAATCACCTCGGCCCTCGCGGCGGCACACGCCGTGGGGATTGTGCACCGCGACATCAAACCCGAAAACTTAATGATTCGCCCTGATGGTTATGTAAAAGTCGTGGACTTCGGTTTGGCGAAACTTGTCGAGAAGAAGAGTCAGTCCTTTCTTGATTTGGAAGAATCAACTGGCAAGCAAAATCAGACGGCGGAAGGCTTGATCTGTGGAACTGTCAATTATATGTCGCCCGAACAGGCGAAAGGCGAAAAGATCGACGAGCGTACGGACATTTTCAGTCTGGGCGTAGTGATTTATGAAACGCTCGCGGGCCGGACTCCGTTTGCGGGAGATTCGAGGTCAGAAACCTTCGCCAATCTGATAAGCGCCGAACCACAACCGCTTTCGCGTCTGGCCGCCAATGTACCGAAGGAACTTACACGTATCGTTTCCAAGATGCTCGGTAAGAACAAAGACGAGCGTTATCAAACGATGACTGACATTCTCACGGACCTGAAGGATTTGCGCACTAGTCCGACGTTGGAACAAAACCCGGCAAGGCCGCATTCGCCTGACAGTGGAACCGCAACTGATGTCTTGCAAGCTACAGCGCGCGATGTCGGCAAACAAGTCCTCAAAACGCTATACAGTTTTTCACAGAGATTCGCACAACATAAATCGCTCGCCGCTTTCGCGCTGGTCGCATTGTTCGTCGGCGCAATCGGACTTGGCGATCATTTCTTCGATGCGAGAAACGCCGCTTCGAATGCAGGCGGCAAGACCTCCATTGCCGTCCTTCCGGTAAAACCAATTAACACAGCGAACCGTGATGATATTTACGAAATCGGCATCGCTGATTCCTTGATTCTCAAACTTAGCTCGATGAAAGGATTCGTCGTCCGCCCCTTGAGTGCCACCCGCAAGTACGTAGCGATCGAGCAAGACCCACTCGCGGCCGGTCGTGAGCAACAAGTCGACTACGTGCTCGCGTCGAATTATCAATTGGCCGGCGGGAAGATTCGCATTACCGCACAGCTCTTCAATGTTGCCAACCGGCAGATCGAGGGAACTTATGAGAGCGAAAAGGATGTAGCGGATGTCTTTGCGATGCAGGACGCAATCGCAGGTGAGGTAGGGAACATCTTGCTGGCGCGATTTGTGACCACCTCAAGCAGACCATCCTCAAAGCGCGGGACGACTAATGAAGAAGCTTATCGGCTCTATTTGCAGGGTATGTATCTGTATGACAAGAGGACCTTGGGGGACGCGCGGAAAGCGGTTGAAGTCTTGGAGCAAGCTGTTCGTCTAGACCCGAATTACGCGCTGGCTTGGGCCGGCAAGGCACACGCGCATCGCTCTGTTGCTAATCTCTTACACTCCGACCGCGACACCAGTATTCAGGAGGAGTATCAAGAATCAATCGAAGCAATAAATAAGTCCTTGGCGTTGAATGAAAATCTGCCTGACGCGCACAGCGCTTTGTGCGAGAACAAAATGTATTACGAATTTGACTTGGCCGGAGCGGAGCGGGAATGCGAACGCGCACTCGAGCTGGACCCGGATTCTCCTTTGGCTCATCAGATTTATTCGCGTTACCTGATCGGGCGCGGACGCTTTGACGATGCAATTGCCGAAGTTAAGACCGCGATTGACCTTGAGCCGACGTCGCTTTTTAACCAGCGAAATTATGGAGTCGCCTTGTATTATGCTCGACGCTATCCGGAAGCTGTCACGCAACTGAAACGAGTAATTGCAATGGATCCTAATTTTGGCACCGCTTACTTTTGGCTCTGGAATTCTTTGAAAATGCAGGGAAATTATTCGGAAACCTTTGAATGGTTTATGAAATTTCAGGCGATGCAGAAAACAGACAATGAAACCGTTCAACGCTTCAAAAAGGCGTATGACACATCGGGCTGGCAGGGAGTCTTGCGTGAGCAAATCAGGAACGGGGAGAAGAGTAATTTGGGATTTGGCGACCTCGCGTCCCTGAATGCGCAAGTAGGGAATAAGGACAAAGCGTTTGAATTTTTGGAAAAAGCATATAAGCGACGCGAGTGGGTAGTGTCATATCTTCAGGTTGGGCCGGATCTTGATTCATTGCGCGGCGACCCGCGCTTTGACGTCATGCTAAAGCGCGTTGGACTGACGTGAATGTGCGCGTTTTGATTTATTTCCTTGCAGCCCACGTGCGGAAAAGCAAGACAAGGTTTACCCAACAAAGGGAAGCAACGGGATTTGCGTTTGGTGGAATGAATGAAGCTCCAGGTACGAAAGATACTCGTAAGGCTCTTCACGCAACTTCCGAAATGTTCGCCGGTGCATTATTTCCGATATTTTGTGGCAGTTCAAGTGTGCGTGTGATCGGCTAAATTCGGGTCAATCTCGACTGGTAGTGATACAAGAGTGATACAAGGAAAGAGCCGCACGACGATCTGTCTGATGGTCAGGAGACGACGTCAGTCATTGAGTCTGCAGGGGAATATCCAACGTGACCCGCTCGTCGGCGTCGCTCCCTGCCTCGCTGCAAATCCGGCTCGCAGCGACTCGGGTTCTATTATTGCGATGATACGTTAACTTCAAACGATATTGGGCTAGCGGAAACGGAATCACACTAAAACCGCTATCAAGTTTGACCATGAAGAATCCTGTCCCGTCAGCTTTGCGCAAGAAATTCACATCTTCATTAAGATAGTCGTCGTCAGGAAGGAAATGCCGTGCGTGCACAATCTCTCCGCCGGGAGCGACCAGACGCAATTCGACGCTGTAAAAAATGCGTCTGGCGAAATCTACTTTGCCTGCATCAAGACCTGTTAAATGCCCTGAGGCTGATGGTTCGGCGGAAGCGAACAGAATTCTGCCGGCGGCCAGGTTTTGCTCCGCTCCAAATTCGCGGCAGGTTGTCCAGGCCTGCTGCGAAAGCTCGTCTCCTGAAATTGTTTGGGCATCAATCACCAGCCCGCTTTCCAGATTGATCGGCCACGTTACTAGCCGGCTCTCAATTCGGTATCCGCTCAGATTTATCGGTTCCCGTAAGGCCAAAACGACGGAGTCAACATCGATCCTGTTTGCGGCGAAGTTCACCGCCGCGAGCTTGATCTTGCCGGGCAGCGCCGGCTCTGTGCGCGCAAGACTCGTTCGCGATAAAGCAATTTCTGTCCGAAGCCAATCAATCGGCTCAGGACTCTGCACCAGGAAAGCCAGCGGCGCACCTTCAACATCGACGCGAGTAACCTGCACTTCAGGAGGATTATGTCTCGCAGCCGGGCCCAGCACAGACGTCGCCAATGCTTCGTAGGCTCGCACTTCGTCGTCGGTGACTGGCGCGGACGGGCTCGCCGCTTTACGCAGAGCCGGACCAGCACCTTCCAGTCCGACAACGGCGACGCGCCACGTCTCATCCTGATAGCTATGCAGGTGATGGAAGAAGTTTGTAAAGCGTGAGGTGACGAACTGAAAGCGATACGCTACGGGCGCGGCCGGCCGAAGATCCTCTACCCGGACGTCGGCGAATCGCGCGTCCGGATTGTTTCGGCAATAAAGACCTATTGTTCCGCTGCCAAGAGATCCGTCCGTCAAGTCAAAGAGAGGTCTTTCGTCAAGGTATCCGCGTAGCTGATCTCCTACGGCTTCGATCGTGAGCAGCACATCCTGTTCGTTGTTCACAACGGCCTTTCCCTGGGTGAGAATCTCGTGTGCGCCATCGACAAGTCGGACGAGTTGATGTGTAGCACTGTTATCCAGGGTCCAGCGATAATGATTGTTATCATCGCGAAAACGAAAGACAATACCGATGATCTGGCCCGCGCCGCGCCGCAAGTAAAGGCTGAGCCGGTAGTCGGTCCATGGACTGGGCTGGGCCATCTCTTGAAACACCAACAGCGTCTCGGATTTTACGGGAACGCTCGAGCCGGTCTTTCCTTCCCACAACCGAGAGGTTTGGGTGAGGAAAAGGTTCGCCGAAGATTTCTCCGAGGCGATCTCCCAGCGCGAAGGCCCCTCATCGTTCCCTGCATCGTGTATATGCCAACCGCCCAGCACGCCGGTGGGGCCGCTAATGACCGCGTTACTGTATCCTGCAAAATCATCATGCAACAGCAACGGAATTAGCTGGGCCTCGTACAAGCTCTCCGGCTGAAGCGCTTCCTTTATGGCGTTGAACAGCATTGAGTCGCGCGGACGTTCGGCGAGACCAAGCTGGCAGTCGTTGTTACGCAGCAGCGCCTCCCAACGCCGGTCGCTACGCGCCAGTTCGCGAGCTTCGGACCTGCCCCAAGAACTCTCGAGGCTAACGATGCGACCTTTCACATCACGCACCGGCCGGTTGTTTTGATCGAAGAGATAAAGGCCCAAATCCCTTCGCTCCATCCGGTAAAGCAGGTCGACATAATTCTCATTAAACTCGACACCGACGTTGCGCTTGAGAGACTTTGTGGCCAACAAATCTCCCATATAGGGCATGAAGAGCTTCGCCTTGGAAATGCGCGGCCCTTCCGTACTAAATCTACTCTCCACGAAAGATTCTCCGCCCACTTCACTCTACCGGAATATGCAAGCAAAGTCATGGTGTTTTCCCGAGTTGGATGTGAGACTGTTTGTGTGACAACCCAACTCCGCCTATGAAACTCGTTGGTGTCTAATAAACTTAAACGCAACAAAAACTGACTGAAACCGGGGCAGCGAGACTCGCCTCCGAAACCGACTTGGCTGGCAACACAAAGGCATGCCGGCAATGTTGCCTCAGGAAAGGCTGAGAGTTAAGGACTTAGCTCCTTGAGGGCTAAACCCCTGGAGCCAAATGTGTGCCAACTTCCACCAGCATCCTTGCGGCGGCGTTCACTTACAGGGCCAGGTTGGAGGGAGAAATGAAAGGTAACGAGTTCTATCAAAATTCGACTTTACTTTGCTACTCCATACGGCAAACCGATCTCATCGAATCGCAGGCGCACCAAACCATGAATGCGCGTCGCGCAATTGACATAAGCTGCCAGCTCTCTCCCGACGGGATCTTCAACGTCGCCGTCTGGATCAAGGCATTGTGTTTTTGCAGCTGCCGCCGGAATCAGATCAATGACCGCATTCCGATGGGCCTCAGTCATACAATAAATCTTTTCAACCTCGTGGGCCAATTCAACGGTCAAATTCTGCGCGCTATGAGACATCACGGGAACCTCAAGAAGACGCAATGCCTCTTGCGCCTCAGTGGTCATCGGCGCGCCAACGCTGACCGAGATCCCAGCACTGACCGCCGGTAGCTTCGTCGCATCAAGTGCTGTTAACGGTATCTGCAAACGCGCCGCGATCTCCACGTTACCTATTGCCGCCGCAATGGGTGAGCGACAGGTGTTGCCGCTGCATACGAACAAGAACCCACCGCGCAGTTTGGCGAAATGATCCAACCCCCCGGATTCATTCTGAGTGAACTGAACATTTTCCGCGACGGTGGCTTGCACGCTGCTCAACGTGAGTGAGTCGGGTTTCTCAAAACTGGCACCAAAACTCGGCAGCAGTTCGTAGATGTTGGCGAGTGAAGACCTGACCTTCTGGAGAAATCGTTCGAAGTGGTGGAGCGGGGAGAGAACTCCGAGCGCCATAACGATCAAGCCAGCGCTTATTAGTTGAGGCTGGCTGGTCGAGCTTTGATGGTAGACAAAGCTAAGTATGTAGGTGGCGGCAAGGCCTGACAGCATACTTGAGCCGCAGTGCATAGGTACGCAGAACGTGTTCTCCCGACGATCGAGAAAGATCAACGTCGTGCAGACACACAGACCGGCGTATAGCAGACCAATCATCACGGCGAACAACGCCTCTTTGCTTAAGAGGAATGTCGTAAAACCATGTCGGAACCCAATCAGTGTATCGCCGCTACCAATGGACGCCAGCGCCACCAACGCCAGCAGTAAGAGAGGAGAAGCTACCATCTGCTCTTCCACGAAGTAGCGCAATGTTGCGTTCTTGTCGCCCGTTTTGGCGAGTCTCGTCATTAGGTGAAACTTAATAAAGTAGGCGGTGAGATAGGCTCCAACAGTCGCTATCGCGGCGATACTCAGCCTGTAATTAACTGCATCCGCAAGCACAAGCGAAACGGCCATGAGACTTATCAACATGGCTGTCCAGGAGAACCAACGAACGCGGCGCCTCGCTATCGTGTCGACCAGGGGAGCGATGATGAGCACGCCCCCACGCAATAAGACCAACACCAGGACAATTGAAACTCCTTCAAGAGTAAAAGCCAGGGTTGTTGTTCCCATGATGATGGCCAGGCAGATCCCGGATAAGAATGTCAGGCGCTGGGGGAATGGAATCCTGATACCGAAGAACTCACGACGTCCGGCATATTTCCACCAGTTCATCAGGGTGATGAAACCAAGCATTCCTACAACCACTGCCATCACCGAAACTGGCAGCAAGATCGTCCCCTTTACTGGCCCACTTATTCCCGGCAGGAGTCCCTTCGATAAGGCCTTCGTCAACCCACTGTAAGGTGTGTAGAAAAGGAAATATCCAAGGCCCAGGCTCCAAATTCCCAGACCATATATGCGCTGCTTTTTGAGCATTTGATTCTCCTCGAACCAGAGCGCAGATGATACGCAAAGTGGAATTCCGGTCCACTACTGGTTTGCAGAAAGCTTGGTGGTGCCCTAGTTTGGTTTTGTAAAAGAAAACTGTTAGTTTGCGTCCGCGTTGAATGCCATTCATTCATCGCACTAACAGTTTGCCTTTACAAATTAGGGCACTACCGAAAGTTTGGATCGTGAGTTAACCCCGGAACCGATTGCCATCGCCGCCAAGATCTGTTCGTCCTATCGTGGCGTTGGTAAAAGGATTCCCTGCAAGCAATCAAAAACATTGCTATTGCTTTATTAAGCGTTTCGGGGTGGCGGCATCCTAGTCCTCCATCGGGCGTTTGTCAAAGTATTTATCCTAAGTCTGATTCTCGGAACTTGAGGTTGGACAATCTAAAGTCATTTCGTTATAAGACTATCAACTGACGATTGTTTATTGCCGGTACTTAAAGAGGAGCCCATGGTCCCAAACCCACCCCGCGACATGCCGCGAATCACTCCACATCTTTTTTACGATGACGTCGCCGCTGCCATAGATTGGCTGGTTAAAGCTTTTGGTTTCGAAGTCCGTCTGAGAATGACGGATAACGATGGCGCTGTAGTGCACGGCGATCTCGAAGTGGCAGACAGCCTTGTCATGGTCGGGCTCGCGTCCGAAAGTCCATCGCGCGGGACTCCTCGGTCGCTCGGCGGCAAAGTAAGCCAAAGACTCTATATCTTTGTGGACGACGTTGAATCTCACTATGAGCGTGCCAAGAGCGCAGGCGCTAAGATTACCAGCGAACTGGCGGAACAGTTCTACGGCGACCGCGTCTATGAGTGTATGGATCCGGAAGGCCATCGCTGGAAGTTTGCACAGCATATACGCGACGTCGATAGCAGAACTCTCAAGCGGCCATCCTGAGATCGGCCCAATTCACCTGAGTTGAAGTAGGCCTGTTTCTCCTCATAACCGCGCTTCCTCGAGCGCCTGATCCCGGCATCCCAACTGCCTGACGACCTCTGCTGCCCAGGCCCCGGGATAATCACCTCGAGCTATTGTTTTGTTACCTATCAGGTTTCCCTCAGTCGGGATTCCGATGACCGAGATGTCTTCGTTACCAACGCCTTCTCCATCAACGACGAAGTTTGAGCCTTCGGTCATGTCGATAGCTCCCGGGCAATACCCCGAGACCTCCGGGTTCAGCGATCGATTTTCAAAGGCTCTCACAATGCCGCGGCGTTGAAGATTGCGATAGAGCGGAGAAGCGTCCCAGAGAATGTTCGAGGAAGGGTACCGCGCATCAACCAGAATCTCAGCCCGCATGACTGCATTAGGGATCTCATCGCACCGCAGCTCGAAACAACCATCCGACTCGTTGCAGAGCACATGCGGGTTGCGCGCCACGGAAAAATCAAGCAGTCCGCCCCGGACGAGCGCCAGCAGCTTTTCAATGTTGATGGTTGGAGGCCCGAAGACAATTCGTTTGAAGCGCGGGAAGTAATACTCAATGAGTTTACGGTGTGACTCTGGTGTCAGGCCGCCGAACTTAAGGACCGAGCCGAGTTCTTTTCTTACCTCGTACCAAATGTCTGTAGCCGCTTTGACGCCGCAACCGCCCTGACCCATCCTTGCGCGAGCTATCTCTTGCTCCATATATCGTTCGACGAAGGAGGTAAATTCTTTGCCGTTATTAAAACGACGATCACCCGCCGGATCCAACGCTTGTCGATAATCGAAGCGCGCTTGCGAGGGATGCGCCTCCAAGTAGGAATCGATGAACTGGCGCATCGCCTTTCCATCGCTCCCACACGCTTCCAATTCTGATCGCGCTTCACTCGCGCCCATTACCACGCGGTAGTAGTGAAGCTCCATCTCAAGTTCGAAAAGAGGCCACAAGTCCCTTTCCAGGTCGAGCTTCTCTCCAGCCCGCTTGCTTCGAAGCTCGGCCACAGCTGCTTGAGTAAAAAAGGTCAGCGGCCGCATGAGGGGCGGCAGGTCGTTAGCCTTGGGCGCCATCGGCAGACCGCTGCGACAAAATGGGATGATCGAGAGAGGTTCCCTGCCGCTGGCTGTGTATGAAAGCGACATATCCGCGGACCGCTCAAAGCGCCCGCCGCGCCCTTCGGTGAGTTCAAGAACCGCATCGATGAGGGTCAGACCGACGCCGTGCATCGCGACTCTGGCGCCGGCTGGGATCGCGCCCATTCTCTTAACCACCGGATAAACAAAGGGAATGAACGACACGCCCCGGTGACGACCGGCGAATGCCTGGTAGTGTTGCTCTGTAACACTGGGCACAGACTGGGAATGACCAGTGGCGAGCAGTATCTTGTCTGATCGAATCTCCTCCGTAGGTCCACCCTCGGCCGCAAACTTCACCTGATAACTTCGCTGTTGCGCTCGGATGTCGACTACGTCGCCCACGTGACAAGAAACTGAAACACCGGGTGGAAGACTACTGAGCAGGCGTCGAAATCCATCCATGAGATAACGGCCTACGACTGCTCTCGACAAATACTCATCCCCCGTCAGCGGCGAATCCAGCTGGACCGTTTCCTGATACCAATCTACAAAACTGAGTCCCCTTCCAGCCACAATGGGTGGGTCAGTCGCCGTCCACAAATCAATCTCGCCGACGCTGACGTTAACCAGGATGTATTCAGGCTGGTCGGGATCGTAGATTGGACTGGCGCCGAAATAGGTGGATCGATTAAAGAGGTGGATCTGGAGTGGGCGGCGCAGCGGGTGTGCGTTAACTTCCGCCAGCAGCCTTTCCAGACAATAGAGACCTTTGGGGCCAACTCCCACGATAGCTAGTGAGTGATCTCTCGGTATCTCGCTCGGCTGGATTCCAGGAGTCGATTCAATCTTGTTGCCTGAAACATTCCAGGAGTTCTTTTCGCTCAGGTGGGTGGTCACAAGAATTTTACCCGAATAGTTTTGTCCGAAGACTTTGTTTCGCACCAGACCAATGTTCGTTGACATCCACCAGCGAAATCGCGAGACTGAACCCGTTTGTAGCTTTTTGAAATCTCATTTCTTTTCGAATCTTTCACAGAATTGGATTACCTCGATTGAAGAAGCAACCAGAAACTCATCAGCCGCCATTTAGTGGGATCACCACGTTCAGTCGTCTGCCGCACACTACCAGCGTCGGTGATCAAGAGTTCGATTTAGCTGTGTTGGGCATCCCGTTCGATGGTTTGGTGACCAATCGGCCCGGGGCCCGGTTTGGCCCGAACGCCATTCGTCAATCTTCGATCCGCTGTCGTAACTACAGTCAGCAGATGGAGGTCGGTGTTTACGAGCGCCTGCGCGCCATCGACGTTGGCGATGTCACTGTCAACCCGTTCGATTATCTCGAGACGTTTCGCGAAATAGAAAATCGCGTCACTGAACTGCAGCAACGAGGTGCGGCCGTTGTGTCTCTGGGTGGCGATCATTCCATACTCCTGCCAATCCTCCGCGCGACGAATAGGAAATACCCCAAGCTCACCATGATTCAATTCGATGCTCATACCGACACGTCCGACGAAGGATGGGGACAAAGGTTCCACCACGGCACGCCCGTTCGCAGGGCCATCGAAGAAGGATTGGTACAGGGGAGCCGAATATTCCAGATAGGCATTCGCGGCTCCAGCGGCAGTGCGAGGTATAACGACTTCGCCAATGACGCCGGAATTCATATCCTCAATATGGAAGCTTTTCATGATGCAAAGCTTCGTGGCGAGTTTGTAAAAACCCTTCACGAGGTGGCAGGCTCGGATCCCTGTTATCTCACCTTTGATGTCGATGGCATCGACCCGGCTTTCGCTCCGGGTACCGGGACGCCGGTAGTGGGTGGCCTTACGAGCTTTGAAGCCCTCAGCATGATGCGCTCATTCAGGGGACTGAAGTTCATCGGCGGCGACGTGGTTGAAGTCGCACCTGCCTATGATTGTTCGGACATCACTTCGCTCCTGGCAGCCACGCTTGTCTTCGAGATCGCGGCGCTCATCGCGATTGGGCGAACTGGTTGATCCGTGTAACCGAGCAGTTCTTCAATACTTGAAAAACCATATCTCTGCGGACAACGAGTAGTTGCCAAATCTTTGCCCGTCAATCTAGAGCCCACCAGATACTCTTTTTTCAGCTTCTCCTGACCCCACACGAGGACCGTATCGAGATTTGGAGTTTCGACGCCCGCAATCTCAGCGATGCCGCGAATGACAGCCAGGCACGGAATATCTTCCAGCAAAAAGCGGTGATTGAAGTCTGGGATGTGCTGGCCGTTCTCCGTCTGGATCATCGGATGTGTTCTGCCTTCGTAAAGAGTATTCGTCCGTAACGCTGTCATTAAGTTCGTTTTATCCTTGATCTGATTTCCGTAGTGAGCGATATCCCAGTCATACATTGGGATGACCTGGGAGAGATCAGCCTCTGGATACTCGGCCATGATCCGCTTGCTCGTGGCCACCACTTCATCACTGATTTTGCCCAAGAGGTCGGCAGTATCCTCGTCAACACCCTGAAAAAATAGCGGCTGCTCATCAAGTGGCTTGCCATCCCAGTCTTTCCAACGCCCGTACATGATCGGAGGATGGCTATAGGCATTCAGCGACATCAGGTTGATGCCGAGTAAATGCCCCGACAGAATCAGCTTTGGCGACTCTCCCAGAAGACCCTGTATTACCGCCAATGGCTCTTTGAGTTTAGCTTTTGTTAGATCGCCCTGGGCAGCGCCCACCAACGTCTCTTTTGTTCCATTAATTCTAACCGTTTCGCCAAACTCAACAACGCGACAACTCCAGGGCAACGACTCGAAATTCATCACAACGCAGTTCTTTAGTTTCTGCCCGAGCGCTTGGCGCACCTCGAATTCAAATCCGTTTTGCCCCGGCAAGCCAACGATGATGCACCCGTCTCGAATTTCCGGTTCAAGCAGTTCGAGGTACCGCTCGTGAGAAAAGGTCGGAACAGCAAAGATGATGAGATCACATCCGCGTGCTGCCAACGCGGGATCATGCGTGACCGTAAAAGAATTTGCCTTCCACGCGCTGCTGCCGTTCGTACCCGTCCTTCCAATCACAGTTAGTCGCTGACGCTCGAGGATCTCGGTCCACCGTTGGGCCTTGTCAGCGTTTTGGCTGAGCACGCAAACGTCGAAGCCGCTTCGGGAAGCGACTGCAGCCAAAGCGTGGGCGCCGCTTCCAGTGCCGCAGATAAGAACGCGTGTCGGTTTAGTCATGATGTCACCGCTGTTATCCGTTCCCTGCTTGAAGTGAGAGTTCTGTTGCGGCTCAGGACCGTTACAAAAGGTAGCAAGACGGCTGTCGCATCTCGTTGAGTAACTCCGACTAACGAGGCTTAGGCGATGAGACGCCTGCGAAGTGCAGCTACAGGTTCAGGAAAACCTGGCTGTCCGGTAGCGGACAGCCCCCTGCGACTGCGGAGCTGGAAGCAGCGAAAAGCTTAGTGATGCTCCACACCGGTGGAATTTGAAACGACTTGCACCAATTGCATCATGCCGCGGTCCTCGTGTCCGAGGATGTGGCAATGAATAACGTAGATGCCGGTGAAATCTACAAACCGCGTAATCATCTTGAAATAACCTGGCACTGGCGGGGGCGCGGTTGTACCCCCTTGTGGAATGGGCGGCTGATAGGCCGGTGGAATAGCGAAATCATCCCACCAGATCCAGGGTTGCGGGAGCTTGACCGGGGTGGTGTTACCGCCAGCCGGGTTAAAGATCTCGGTGACCTGAAACGGATTGATGTGGATGTGGAAGGGATGGGCCGCTCCCGGGCTGTCATTATATATGGTCCACTCTTCAGTCGCGCCGAGCACCATCGACTGATCGATGTCGCCATTGAACTGCTTGCCGTCGATGGTGTGTATCGGAGGGGGATATGATGGTCCCTTCGTTCCCCGATTTGCCGCCGGATGAGGATTGGTCGGGGTAGCGAGTGACGGATCCGCGACTGACGCGAAACGGAGTGTGCGTCTGACTGTAACCTTTGCAGGATCGATGTCCCACAGGAATTCTGGCATCGCCGGAAACTGCGTCCGCGTGGGGAAGGGCATAGGATCCTTGATGACTGGGGTGTTGAGATCCTGCTGCACGTTAACGGTAAGAAGGAGCTTGGTGCCGTTGAAGGTAATCGGATAGCTCCCTGGCGCACTGGGGGCCAGTACCAGGAAATCAACTCGATTGCCGGCCGCGAGGCTACCGCCTGTCTGACCTCCCGGAGAAGCGGCTGCGGGAACGCTAATCGCAGCGTTAGTAAGCGATGGGTTGTAATTTCGGGGATCCAATTGCACACCGTCCTGCGCGGTTTGAACCCACTGGATGCCGGTCGGCGAGGAAAGGGCGATCTGTTGCCGGTGACAGGCGTCAACAATCCGCCAAAGCTGCATTTCGTTGGGGTTCATCTGTATGACAGGCGTGTATTGGCCGTTCACGAAGACTAGATCCCCAGCTATGTTCTTGTTCGCCTGGCCCTGATCATTAATCCCGTTCTTCAGCAGGTTGAGCTGCGCACCGTACTGTTGCAGCACTAACACCTGCTGCTTAGTAAAGAACTTGTCGAGCGTGTCATCGTAATCGCCTTCGATGATCAGCGCGCCGGCCATGCCGTTCGCCAGGTTCAGCGCTGTCGATCCATGTTTATGAGAGTGATACCAGTGGGTACCGGGAGCCTGGCCCATCACTGGGCTCTTTGGGTCACCTTTTGTCCATATCGGTGGGGTGAAACACGTCGGGTAAGCGCCGATGTAATATTGCGGCCACATGCAGTTGTCGATGGCGTGCTGGTTTTTCGGCCACAACTGTTCTGAGTGGGGCAGCGCCGGCTGTCCGTTTACCGGTCCGTTAACTCCCTTCCAGGGAGCTGTCAGGTCATACTGCTTTAGCAGATATTTCTGCTTCTCCTGCCACTCTAAAGGTAAGTCGTCCCACCGTTGCGGCGAGTGGCCCATCGAGCAATTCTTGAAGATTTTGTCAAAGGCGTGCTCGACATACTTCTCATCCACCACCGGATTGCCGTTAGCATCTCGCGGAGAGGGCCGCGTATTTGCCAGGACGTAATCGGCGATGGAGTTTGGACTGACGTGAGTACCATGATAGTGCAAGTTAGTTGAGCTCGAACCATGGAAGCAATCCGGAGGATTTTCAAAGGATGGGTTCCCGGGATATGTGTTGGCAACTTGTCCATTGGGACCGACGGCGGTAGTAACATCGCAGCCGCCGCCCTTCTCGGCAACGTCAAGGGAGTTGGCGAAGTCACTAACCTTTACCTGGTTCAGCAACGTGATCTGCACGGTGTCTCCCACGCGAAGCCGGAGCGTTGGCCCGGGGGTTGGGCCACCCATCATATTAGGAAAAGAATTTGGCCAAACAGTGGCGGGTTTCGTCTTATCGTAGGCCGAGAAGTAACGCATCTGCCCGCTTGCGCAAGTCGTCGCGCCCTTCACTGACGAGGCTGCCAAATAGCTCTTCTTTTCATTGAGAACCTTAATGACCGCCTGCAGCGTTCCTGGGGACCCCGCGGTAGGGTAATGCGCAGCGATTTCCATTATCGGCATCAGCGTTTGGCCGGCTTGGCAAGTCGTCGCCTGCGCTGCTGCAACCCACTCTTTCCCGGTGAAAGCGGGCAGCATTGAACCGAGCGCCAAGCCCGATGTCACCATCATGCCTTTCTGAAGAAACTCCCGTCGAGTTACTCCTGATTTCTGCTCCTGGTCCCTGTCGCCTAAATCAATCCTCTCCTCGACGCCTGGTTGGTGCTTGACGATTTCTTTTTTCGGCATTGTGACTCCTTCTTAGGTAAGGGGGTGATACCCAAATAGCTTTGATCGAACTACGGCTGCTTGTTTACCGTGATGGTCCCCGTTTCTTCGGGATGATTAACGCAAACGTAGTTCAGCGTATACGGGTTAGCGGGCGGGTTGTTCGGCCCTGGAGCGAGCGTGTCGGAAGTGCCCCCTGGTGGAATCTGATATTGAAACCATCCGGTCGGGGTTGCCGCGTCCGGCGCCGGCCAGTGCGCCTGTGAGTCGGCGTTGTGCCAGGTGATGGTGTCGTACGCGCAACACACGGCGGCCTGAGGAGTAAACGCACCCGGTTGTCCGGTCGTAGGTATTGGATTAGTTACGATCTCAATTGTTTGAGTGGACATTGATTGTCCTCCTTATCGTTTGCGCAAGCGATCGTGAGCAGTGGAAAAGCTGAACCAAGTTACTGTTGAGGCGCGGGATTCTATCACATACCAGAAACCTTGCAAGAAAAATTGACAATAAAAAGAAACCAAGATTTAATCGGACGCCTCAAGAGTCAGACGTCAGAGCGCACGAATAGTACTGGTCTACCGTGATACGGCGTCCCTGAATTATGCACCGCTCACGTTCAACAAGTTCCTGAACTACTCCCTGAGTTGAAGCACCATGAACGGCGCGCCCGGTTCTTGTCCAATTAACTACTCGGCTCTGCGGTGAGTTACAGGTAAGTTGCTACATCAAACAGAAAGCGAATCGTATGGGAACCAGGGAGATTTGAATGATCGCGAAAGCCGGCATCACAGTACTTTCGGTTGGTTATGTTTTGGCCCTCTGCGCCTCCTTCGCTTTCGGTCAAAGTCAGACCACGGGCCGGGTTGCCGGGACAGTTAAAGATGAAACAGGTGCTCTCGTAGTCGGGGCAGAAGTAACTGTCACTAGCAAAACAACCGCCGGGGAGCGGAGAGTTATCACCGACAACGTAGCCACCTACACCGTGCCGCTCCTGGCGCCAGGTGCATATGAAGTGAGGATCACTGCCAGGGGATTTGCCTCCTCGGTATTCGATCCAGTTCAGGTCGTCATCACGGAAACCACCACTGTCGATGCAACTCTGGCTGTAGCAGGGCCTGACACGATAGCGGTGAGCGTTGAGCCTTCGATCCAGAGAGACGGGCCGCAACTCGGCCGCATCGTTGACTCGCGCGCGGTTTCAGAACTGCCGCTGGCTACGCGTAACTTCACCCAGATCCTGGCACTTTCGCCCGGGACCTCAGTGTCTCTCGCTGACAACACCGCCCTGGGGCGCAACTCACAAAATGTCTCGGTTAATGGCGCACGCGTAACCCAGAACGACTTCGAGATCAATGGAATCGATGCCAACAATCTAGCCACAAATGCCGCGGCGGTGGTGGCCGTGCCGGCGCCTGAAAGTATTCAGGAATTCAAGGTTCAGACTTCACTGTATGCGGCAACGTTTGGACGTGGCGGCGGCGGCAATGTGCAGGCCGTGACGAAGAGCGGAGGAAACAAATTTCACGGTGCCGCGTATGAATACTTCCGCAACGATGCGCTTAACGCTAATAATCCGTTTTTGAAAGCGGCAGGTGTTAGTCGTCCAACTTTACAGCGTAATGTTTTTGGCGGGTTGCTGGGCGGACCACTCAAGCCCGACAAACTCTTCTTCTTCATTTCGTACCAGGGAACGCGGGAGCGCAACGGCGCTTCGCCTAATAGTCTAACCTCAAGCGTATTGATCGCACCCGGTCTGACTAATGATCGGTCGCAACAAAACCTGCTTACAACTTTCCGGCCCCGTCCGTCGCCAACCGCGCCGCCCGCGACTTCAATCAATCCTGTGGCGCTTGCGCTTCTAAACACGAAATTGACCAATGGTCAATTCCTGATTCCCACGCCCCTGCCTGACGGACATTACTCAGGCTCGTCTATCTCAACTTATCGCGAAGATCAATTCAATACGAACGTTGACTACCGCGCCACCGATAAAGACTGGCTGGCCCTGAGGTTTTTCTTCTCGAACGCACCACATTTTTTTTCGCTGCCCACTGGCGCTGCAAACGTTCCGGGGTTCGGCGCCGACCAAAAGCAAAACAACCGGCTGATCTCCATTCAGGACATTCACATATTCAGCTCGAGAACTATTAACGAAGTGCGGGCAGGCTACAGCTTTATTCGCGGTGACATGTCCGGTCAAAACCCGGTGAGGGATTCTGATATCGGCATCAGGCGAGCCAACGCCAACTCGTATCCGGGGTTGGGGCTTATTCGTATCGGACCAACAGGCACGAACGCGCTGGCTATTGGGAATGCCGGTACAAACGTAGATACCGGGAACGTTGAATCCTCAACAACGCTGGTTGATATTCTCTCAATCACCCGCGGCCGGCACAGCATTGCCACCGGCGCGCAGGTCATCTATTACCGGAATGATCTCGCCGCAAATAATAACCGGCGCGGCATGATTACTTTTCCGAGCTTCAACAATTTCCTGCTCGGTCTGGCTAGCAACTCAGTCTACGGAGACGGCATCAGCAGTCGTGCTCTGCGAGCGGCTGATTACGGTTTCTTTTTCCAGGATGATTGGAAGTTTTCGCAGAAGCTAATCATCAATCTCGGCCTACGTTACGAATTGGACCTGCCCCCGGTGGAAACGCGCGGCGCATTGTCAACTTTTGATCCGGCACTTTACAGACCGAGAATGGAGGTTGACGCCGGCGGCAACCCAATCGGTCCTCCTATCGGTGGGTTCGTGCAGGCCGGAAATGTAATCCCTGAATTCGACTTGCCGGATATTCCAAATGTTGGCAGGCGTGTCCTGACCAGCGTCGACAAAAATAACTTCGCTCCGCGCGCCGGCTTTGCCTATTCACCGCTTGCTTCAGGGAGACTGGTATTTCGCGGTGGTTATGGCATCTTCCATTCGCGGCCATCCAATGCTTATATCGGCATCTCGATTAACTCACCACCGACGTATGCCATTCGCCGAAGTCCCACCGGCACTACGGTTCCCTTTGCCGATCCCTTCTTTCCTTTGCCAGCTCAGGATCAGTTTCCCACGTTGGTGAGGGGTGTTGCTCTGGCGGGTCAAATATTCGACCGCAACCTCCGCACGGCATATTTTCATCAGTACAACACCAGTCTTCAGTACTCACTGAACAGAGATTTATTGTTCGAGGTAGCTTACGTTGGTACGCGCGGACGCAATCTGATCCGCGACGTTGCTATCAACCAGGCAAGACTCGCCAGTCCACAGCACCCTATCATTAATGCCGTGACCGGCCAGGCTATAACTATCAACACACCGGCGGCCACGAATGTCGCACTTCGAGCGCCATATCAAGGCGTCGAAGTTGGAAGCTTTCTTCAGATTCAGTCCACAGCAGAATCAACTTACAATTCACTGCAACTGAGTTTGACCAGGCGTCTTTCTAAAGGGCGGCAATTTCTCGCTTCGTATACTTTTGCCAAGTCGATCGACAATGCTTCGGGCGGTAGCGACAGCACAGGTGAAGTTAGGGATACGATCAATATCGCCGGTAACCAGCTTGATAGCCACGCTAATCGAGGAGTATCTGACTTTGACCGCAGGCATCGGCTGGTGCTGAGCTACCTTTGGGACTTACCGCGTCCAGACTTCGCCGCACACTCGACCGGTGCCCGGTTGCTCTTCGCCAATTGGCAAGTGGCCGGGATAATCACGGCAATGTCTAGCTTGCCGATTGACATAATCGACGGCGGCGCGGGTTCATTCTATGGATTGAGTGGCGGCAATAATGCGCTGGTACGGCCAAGTTGGGCGCCCGGCGCTACGAGCAGTACTGCAACCAGTAATATACCATCCGGATATTTTTTCAATCCGAGCGCGTTTGTCCGCCCGGTTGTACTGACGGCCCAGGTAATTCCAAGTTCAAATGGGACTGCCACGGCAGGTGCGACTGGGACTGACATCGGCAACATCGGTCGCAACATTCTGCGCGGGCCGAGTCAATCCAATGTGGACTTCTCTGTAATCAAGCGCTTCCCAATCAGTGAGTCGAGGAACATTGAATTGCGGGCTGAGTTTTTCAACCTGTTCAATCACGTTAACTTTGCAAACCCGATTAGCAACCTTAGCGCTGTGGCTTCAACATCGATCAATTCGAGCACGGGTCAGATTACGGGTGATCCAGGCGACTTCGGTCGCATAGTTTCCACCAGCAACAATCCGCGACTAATTCAATTCGCGATGAAGTTCACCTTCTAAGCGGCAGGCCTCAAGATATCGCTTCGTCTGGTTACGTATCAACACGTCGTGCCACGGCCCGTAAATACTGGTTCGATCGTTTAGTAAGACTGGGTGATGCTACTTCCAACGGACTTCAAATCCGTTGTCCGTAAGGACGTGTGCGGTTCGACTCCAGCCCTCGGCACCAACTCTAGGCAGACGATCTTCGACCGCGAGCTTCATCTCAAAAACACGAAAGGATTTGCTTCGAACAGACTGTTCTACTCCACCCGTGTGTGACAACTGTGTGCCAACCTAACTGCTGCCCAAGAAACTCATTGGTTTCTAATAAACCTAAACCTCATCAATACTCACTGAAACCTCGTCAGTAAAACTAGATTCAGTCATCGACTTGACTGGCAACACAAAGGCATGCGCGCGATGCTGCCACAGGAGAAATTGAAAATAAAGGACTTAGCGCCTTGAATACTACTCCTTGAGGTTCGACTGTGTGCCTACTTGTGAGACTTCGGTTGGAAGTCCGGAGCTTGGGCCCTCGCAACGTTGCTATTGATTCGAGCTTGACTGACTGTTTCCGTTACGGTTTACCGGAGTGGCTATTTTTCCCTCTCCTCCAGAGGTGTCACTTCGTGACGTTCTATTAGCTTCATATAGTCTTTGTCAAATTTGCCGGCTTCATCACGCAAAAGCTTCTGATATCCTGTCGCAAAAATATTGTTGGCTTTATTCGTAGTGAAAACACATATGCCAACCGTTCGATCTGGTCTTGTGACATCGTTGGTTCCGTTGTAGGTAGCGCAGGCTATGGCTTTGATGTCGGATGTTCCAAGCTTCTTCATTTCACACTTTGAATTCGGCACAATCTCGTAGTAACTATCGTAAACTGTAGGACTCTTATCCCCGATCCGCCATTTAATAACGTTGTTTGGGTAAGCTTGAAAGCCACATCCGATTATCTGTCATAGCCATTTTCAAAGAACTTGGTATTGTGGGGAATTTCCGTCGTTACAAAAACATACGGCTTCTCGTTATGCCTAAACCAGTAAGAGATACTTAGGTTTGGGTCGCCTTTTGCGCTTGCATAATCCTGGCGATAGGATCGCTCTGTTCTAAGTGCTTCATCTGTAGCTCTCATTGCTGTCTGATACTCAAGTTTCTGTTTATTGACCGACTGATCGTATGCGACTCTTTGGTTATTAATGCTCTGATCGAATTGGTTTTTTTGCTTGCCCACTGTTTCATCAGTAGCTTTAAGCCATATTGCTCCAATCCAAATACACATTAATGAAATATAAAGGATGTTCCACACCATCGCTCGATTGTAGGTAGCCTGGTCGCGCCATGCCTTGCCCCTCTCCTTTGCTTGCTGCAACAAGCTCCAGGGTAATGACTTGGGATCGTCTCGGATCCATAGGAAATTCTTTGCGGTTTCGTCATCCGAGAAACCCTTGTTTGGATCTTGGGCGAATAAGATAGGAACTTCTGAATGTTCGTAAGCCCAATCGTTGACGGCAGCATAAGTCCAACCCTTTTGGTCCAGGCCACTGGTTCTTACCATTACAACTGCTTCCGCACGTTCGAGAGTACCATCCAGAAATCTCTTAAGTTCATCTTGCAGTGCTTCAGGATGAACTTGTTTTGCGGGATCATCTTCGGAATTAACTTCGGAATCTACCTCTGTCGGTGCGCCTACTTCGATTTGTCTGAAGAACAGATTATCGTCTTTTACTTTTTTGAAGAAATGGGTCTTCAGCATCTGATCTGACAGAACGGTATTCTTTAGTTTGGGCTCTTTTGAAAGAGCACTCCTAAGCTGCTCGAAATCGACTTCTGTCTTGAACCGATGCTGAACCTTATCTCGATAGTAACTACTTTGCCTGTCTTCGATTATGGCCACTTCAGCATGGTAGGTCTGCTCGTGCCCCGACTGGCTTGGAGGGAGGTCATCCGTCCAAAACGTATAAAAGAGTCTGGGCCACCTAAGCCAAAGAATGCTAAAGTTCGCCGTTATCACGACAATGATAAAGTCTAACTCGATTTTGTAGTGGATATCTCGGCCGACAAGCGTGGCGACAATTGAAGCGATTAAAGGCGCAATTGCAAATCCCAAATGAAGGCTCTGCAGGGCATGCCGGACACTGATGTTCCGAGTCGCCTTCCTCTTACGCTTTTTCTTCATTGATATGAGGTAAATCGAAAGCTCCTGCCGAGAGTCCTAGCGCAACTATCGCATAGTAGTTCATCGGTTGTTAAAAAGGCCATGAAAACTGGCGGTGAATGACCGGTATTGTCATCCGGCAGTCTATTGAGTTGTTGGCCGAAATCTTCAAGAAACTGAATAGACGAATTCGTCGTCGCTGCCACAGCTTGACTAGATGCCATCACTCCCAGGTTCAGCCGAATAATTCGAGCCATCCCCGTTTTGCGTTCACAGGTTGATCAGTCCCCATACTTTGGGAAGGGTGACTTCTTGATGTGGTTGAAAAACGAACTACTCGCGTTCTCGACCGTTTTCGTCCCATGTGAGGGATCTAAGATGTCCACAAACGACAGAAATAGTGCGCCAAGCGAACAAGACTAGACAATGATAGGGAGAAGCTAATAGTCTTTGCCTACTTAAAGTTAATCGATTTAGTCTAGTCTATCCGTGGAAGGGTTAATTTCGTGGCTAAACGTGTAGTTCGTATGTCGAAGAAAAAGACCAGCCGTAAACCGCGAGCAGGCAAGGTGAAACCTGAGGAGAATGGCGAGAAGCCGCCACCTCCGCCATCCTTCACGTTCTCAGTCGATAGCAGCTTGCTATTTCAACTGGGGGAAAGACTTGTTGCTAAGCCATCCATCGCACTAGCTGAGCTTGTCAAAAACGCCTACGACGCGGATGCAACAAAGGTGACCGTTACCTTTGAAACGATCGGGAAACCTGGCGGCACAATTGTAATTGAAGATGACGGCCACGGCATGGTGTTCGAAGAAGTCCAAGATAACTGGATGAGAATTGCGACGCCTGAAAAACGGCGCCATCCAGCATCGAGATATTACCGCCGACCATTAACGGGAGCTAAGGGCGTAGGACGTTTTGCCGCGCGACGCCTCGGAGCCAAGCTCATCTTGCAATCGATTGCAGAAAGGGATGATGGAACCAAAGAGAGTGTCATAACAGACTTTGATTGGGCCGATTTTACCGAAGGTAAAGATCTCGACAAGGTTTCGGTTCCTTACACTCGTCAGGCAGCCACAAGCGAAACCAAGACAGGCGTATCGCTCTTTATTGAACAAGCTCGAGATGCTTGGACCGAGGATGATCTAAATGAACTCCGCCGCGATCTGTTGAGCCTTCAAAATCCCTTCCCCGATCTTGCTATTAAAGCTGCGCCAGTTCGAAGCGGAAAAAAGCACAAGCCGTTGAGCGATCCCGGATTCAACTTCGAGATGAGCGTGGCAGACTCAGGTGAGTTGGACAAGTTGTCGGGTGGCCTTGGCGAAGCTTTCTTGAGTAGGGCATTTGCTCGTCTAGATGGTCGTGTGGACAAGAAGGGCGTCGCGCATTATGACATCGAGATCCTGAAGACTGGTGAAACGGACAGTCTGGTAGACAATTCACATGATTACAAGGGATTAGAAAATGCATTAGTCCGTGTCTATCTTATGATTTACAAGGACGAGTATTTCAAAGGTACGGATTTTGGGCTGCGCGATGCTCAGAACAAGGGTCGCGAAGAAGGAGGCGTTCGCATCTACCTCGATGGATTTAGAGTGTTTCCATATGGGGAAGCTGGTGATGATTGGTTACAGCTCGATGAATATGCCGCTAAAAACTTGGATTTGGCTAATGTCATCAATCCTCCAGAGAAGGTCATCGAGACGCGAAATGAACTGCACGGACGCCCATTCTTACTGATTCCCAAGAATAATCAGGTGTTCGGTGTTGTCTCCCTATCACAGTCTCGACACGAGAATATTGAGATCAATGTAACCCGTGATCGCCTTATTGAAACAGAGGCGGTAAAGCGTCTACGGCTTTTTGCGCAAAACGGAATCTACTGGACGGGCCTGAAATACGCAGCACATAGTGCC
Organism: Acidobacteriota bacterium; assembly: GCA_025463135.1. Lineage (GTDB taxonomy): Bacteria > Acidobacteriota > Blastocatellia > Pyrinomonadales > Pyrinomonadaceae > JAOAPY01. The sequence continues at coordinate 2,844 of JAOAPY010000011.1, read as the reverse complement.
GAGCGCAGAGCCAAGAAAAAGAAAGAAAGCGTAAAATCGGTTGCGGAGATAATCACGGATGCCAGAGTAGCGGTCGAGGCTGTCGCCGAGATTCCCGATGACCAGCGACAAACGATCGTCTGGAATCTAAATCAAGCCATCGCAAGAGCTGAAGAGGAAGAACAAAGCCACATCAGCGAAATATCGATGCTGAGGATCTTGGCATCGGCTGGCACTACTATTACTTTAATGAATCATCAATTGCGAGCACTCAACGGAGCGGTGTTGCGAAGCGAGCATGATTTATTGCGTTTAAGATCAGACGTTCCCAAAAAGCTGGGCAAGCGTTTCCATGAGATCGCTTCACAAATATCCGAATGGCGAGAGACGATGGAGCTCTTGACTTCACAGTTAGGCTTTCTTCTTGCCCCCGATGCTCGCCAGCGCCGTCGGCATCACGTCCTGTATGAAGTCGTGGAAGACGTAAGAAAGCCAATGGTGTATTACATGAAGAAGTTCGGCGTAATCTTTCATAACCGGGTGCCCCGCAGTCTCAGAACTCCTGCCATTTACCGTGCAGAACTCTACTCGGTCTTGATGAATCTACTGTCAAACGCGTTGAAAGCTGTGCACGGTCAACCAGAACGAGTAGTAGCGGTTGACGCGGAGAAACAGGGCAGGAAGATGTTGCTGAGGATGAGTGATACCGGCGTAGGACTCCCGCCCGAAAGACGTGAGATGTCGTTCAAGCCATTCGTAACAACGAGCGCGCCCAACCCTGTTCTCGGAGTTGGTACGGGTCTTGGACTCAAGGTCGTTAAAGACATCCTAGACCTCTATGACGGAGATGCCCGGTTTATCCCAGCGGACAAACCGTACAAAACTTGTATTGAAATAATCATCCCAGACAAAGGAGTGGCGGAGAATGGCAATTAGAGTTCTCTATATTGATGACGAGGCTTTACCCAACAGCGGCGAAGCAGAGGCAATCAGTAAGTTACTCAGCTTGCCAGGCGAATTTGAATGCGTTCTTGAACTTCCCCCTAAAACTTTTTCCGACTTAGCTGTAGATCACCCGGACGCTTTGCTAGTGGATTATGACCTTAGCAGCGCACCCGAAGGTGGCGATCCTGTGAGTTATATGGGGAGTACCTTAGCGTCCGAGATGAGAATGCGTCAGCCAACAGTACCAATTGCGTTGGTCACTAGACTACCCATTACGGCAGCTAAGTGGCAGGAACAGTTCCTTCGTCAGAGTAGCGATCTCGATCTAATAATCGACAAGGACGATATCATCAGAACGCCGGAGAAGGTGAGAGCGTCGATTACTTCCTTGGTTGAAGGCTTCAGTGCGCTCGGCGAAGTCGAAGGACAGGATTGGGACAAGGTGGTGGCGCTAATGGAGGCCAACGAGGATGAGGGGAATCTTTTAAGAGAGGCAGGACCACCAGTTTCGAACGGTCTATGGAACACTCCGCAAACGGCAAAATGGATACTGACGGTTGTGCTTCGCTATCCTGGAATTGTCTATAATGAATTAACTGCTGCGACAAGGCTTGGGATCAGTTTAGCGTCCTTCAATCTGCCAAAACTGCGCGAACTGATTACTCCCGCCCAGTACCAGGGAATGTTTTGTGACGACCAAGTACGCTGGTGGCGTGGACGTCTCTTCAACATCGCACAAGGTCTGTTACTCAAACATGAGATCAGGGGCGCAATTTCCGAGCAGTTTCGAGAAGCCTATCGGAAGGAATTTGATGAACCCCTTGAACCGGCCGTTTGCATTTATGACGGGACGCCAACCGCTGATTGGGTCTGTCACATCTTGAGGGCACCCGTCAAGCAAGAGAATTCCGTTCCGTACTATCCCGATAGCCGACCCTCGGTGATGGACCAGGCGCGCGTCTCGTTTAAAGCAATCAAGGAGTCAGACAGTTTTGATGAGAGTCTTGTTGACGCCGACAGTTACGAACTAGTTAAGTCACTCTGGGAGTAACCTCATAAATGGATCCGGATAAGGTACGAGCATCCCTACGACAGATTGGAAAAATCTATAGCCGGGTACTTGATGAAGAATCAAAATCAATTGTCATTCCTACCGCCGACCAAAGCGTCCTCGTAAGTCGTAAAAAATACGATTACGAAAAACAGAACGCTCCACGCGGAATAACTCCTACCTCGTGGGGTTACTCAATTGATCATAACAAACCACTCAGGTTCATCCCTTCGGACGCAAGAGATCTCCAATTCGTTGTTGACATTTACTGCGACATTCAGTGGAAAGATGATGATATTCCGGTTAAGCAGGATATCAAGGTACGAATCTGGAGCGAGCATGGTGATACAATTTTCCGACCAGCAATGGATTCTCAGCAGATTGAGGAACAACTAACGGATGCTACGCGACGTTATCCGGGACGTGTCGTTTCAAGGTTCCATTTCGATCGGGTGAATCGAGCTGGGGCGATCGGATCGGCGTTCGAAGCTTCCCCCGAATACCATCTGCAATTAGGAGGTATATCCCACGATTACGAGCTCTGCTGGCATCCTGATAAGGTAAACATTCCGCGACTGATGTTTCAGCCCATGGAGTTGTTCCTCACTTGCCAGCTCGTAACGGCCAATTTCTTCTGGAAGGATTATGAGGAGATTAAGAAAAAGAGCGAGTGGAAACAAGAGCTTGTACAGTACCAAAAGCTGTTGCTTATGCCTCACTACCGCAGATACGTTGAATGCCTGGTGCGTATTTCACACCAAGTTGAACACCCATTTCACGGGAAGCTGAACACCTGTTTCACGCGATGATGAACACCTGTTTCACGGGAAGGTGAACACCTATTTCACGGGAAGGTGAACACTTTTGGG
>JAOAPY010000009.1 GCA_025463135.1 Acidobacteriota bacterium | reverse complement strand
TTGAGGGGCAACATTATCCGGTGGGAATTACCCAGAAGTGGCTTGGGCCAAACTTCATTGAAACGGGTCAGCTCTTCCCCGCCGAATCTTTTCCCGAGCGTTTGAGGCCGGCGCTGGAGGGTGCCGTTGAGCAATTATTGGAGCAGTTGGGCGTCAGATACTGCGTGAGTCACTGGGAGTTCATCATTACTCCTGATGAACGAATCGCGTTAGTCGAGGGCCACCTCCGACCTGCGGGTGATCGGATCATGGAATTGGTCGAGTACAGCACCGCGCGGAGTCCAACGGGTGCTCTGTGTGAAGCGCTGGCCGAGCGCAAGGTGGACTTTTCGTTTGTACCGCGCCGGTCATGCGGGATCTTTTGGATGGTCCCTGAAGTCCCGCTGGCGGAAGTAACGGCAGTCAAGGTGGACCGTGAGCTGACGGCGCCGCTGTGCCAGGACTTGTACGTTAATGAGGAAGGGATCATAGCGACTCCCAACTGGACGCAGGCAACTGACTGGCTAACGCGTTTCGCGCACGTGCTGGCTACAGGTGACAACCTCGACAGCGTCATCAGTCGCTGCCGCGAGGTTGCGCAAAATGTGATCCTGTCGGGAAACACGAACGCCGCCCCGGCCGCGACATCGCTCAAGCTAGCCGCTGATCAGTAGATCACTAGTCACACAGTTACCTGGGCTCTGCACCTATTAACCAGTGAGGGCAACTCCATGAACCTTTGGAATGACATCCGTTTCGGCGTGCGCGCACTGCGCAAATCCCCGGGCTTCTCGGTGATCTCGGTGCTGACCCTGGCGATCGGAATAGGTGTGACCAGCGCCGTCTATAGTATCTGCGACGCTATGCTCTGGAAACCCGTTGCTTTGCCGCAACTGGAAACCCTGGTAATGGTGGTGGAGCGAGGCCAGGGTGGCGCTAACGATTGGATCAGCCTGACTCCAGCCGATTTTGAAGACATCCGACGCGACAGTACGACGTTAGAGAACATCTCCAGCTGGCAGGGCGGGCTGGCAAATATCATCAGCTCAGACGGCCAGGCAGAGGGTGTTGTGAAGGCTCTTGTGAGCGCCAATTTCTTTGACACAGTGGGTGTCAAACCCGCGTTGGGCCGCGCCTTCGAGACTGGCGAAGATCAAGCCGGCCGCGACCTTGAAGTTGTTCTCAGCAGCCGCCTTTGGAAGAATCGCTTTGGCGCCGATCCCGGCATCATCGGGAAGACCATCCGGCTGGATGGCAAAAACTTTGTGGTGATCGGAGTTATGCCCGGAAGTTTCGACTTTCCGCTGGCTACAGAGGTCTGGATCCCCAACGCCCTCACTCCCGCGGATCGCTCCTCGCGCCTTTCGAATATGCTGACGGGACTTGCCCGGCTCAGGCCAGGACACAACACTGCGCAGGCTTCCGCCGAATTTGAGAATATCGGCGCGCGCCTCGAAACAACGTATCAGGATACGAATAAGAATCGACGCTTCGTAGTCCAGCCAGCTTACCGCTTCCTGGTGAACTACCAGAGAGAGCAATACCTTGTCATGCTGTTGAGCTCCGTGCTTTTCGTACTGCTAATCGCCTGCATCAACATAGCCAATCTGCAACTCGCGCGCGCTCAGGGACGACTCCGTGAAGTGGCGCTGCGGATCGCGCTTGGTGCCTCGCGTTGGCGGGTGATCTCTCAGATGATTATGGAAAGCGTGCTGCTCTCCATGCCGGGCGCTGCTCTAGGTCTCCTCGTTGCGAAGTGGAGCATGAACATGATTAAAGGAGGCATGCCCCCCGAACTCGTCAGATTCGTTTATGGTTGGAATGACATACAACTCGATAAACGCGTGGTGACCTTTACACTTGTGGCCGCGGTCTTGAGCGGCATCCTGGCCGGCGTGGTGCCTGCCTGGCAATGTTCGCGCCCGAACATCACCGGGGTACTCAAGGAGGGGGGCCGAGGGGGTTCGTCGGGCGCATCGCGGCACCTGTTGCGCAACATGCTCGTAGCGTCCGAGATTACGCTTGCCGTGGTGCTGCTGGTAGGAGCCGGACTGATGGTGCGGGGTTTCCGCGCGCAGGTGGACACCGGCGCGAGAATTGAGCCCTCCACCTTGCTGAGCCTTCGTTTGGCGATCACCGGTAACAAATATCCGGAACCTCATCAGATCTCGGGCTACTATCGGGAAGTGCTGAACCGCATCAGCGCACTTCCCGGTGTCCGCTCCGCCGCTGCAGTCACAGCGCTCCCTTACAGCGGCCATTCCGAAAGCGGCGTGTTCACCATCGAAGGGAGGGTGGTGGAGCCCGATGACAAGCCCCGGGCTATGTACCAAGCGGCCAGCGCTTCGTATTTCGAAACCCTTCACGTCCGGCTGCGCGACGGGCGTCTGCTGACGGAAGGCGACGGCCGCGACGCGCCGAAAGTAGCCCTCATCAGCGAGCGCCTCGCCGTGCGTTGGTGGAAGAACGAATCCCCTCTCGGCAAACACATCCGCATGGGTGGCGCGGATTCGAAGAGTCCGTGGCTCACGATTGTCGGTGTCGTAGGCGACATGATTCACAGTCCCTATGATAAGGAACCACGGGCCGCCCTCTACATACCCTACCAGCAGGCAGACGCACTCCGGATGGACATTGCTGTGCGGACCGATGGCAATCCTATGGTCGTCGCCCCGAGCGTGACGGCCGCGATCCGTGACATTGATCGTGAGCAACCAATCACCGACGTACGCAGCATGGAAAGCTCGATCTATAACAGTGCCATCGGCCTGAACTACATGGCCGCTCTTATGGGTGTCTTTGGCCTGCTCGCTCTTGCCCTATCTGCGATCGGCGTCTATGGCGTGATGGCTCACCTGGTTTCGGCGCAGACTCGTGAGATCGGGATCCGCATCGCGCTGGGCGCACAACGGCAAAATGTACTCACCTGGATGTTTCGTCGAGGCATGTGGCCCATAGCCGGCGGCCTCGCCATCGGGCTGACGCTCGCGTGGGGACTCAGCCGCTTGTTGGCCTCCGTCATCTACGGAGTGACGGCCAACGACGCAGCCACGTTCTTAGGAGTTCCCGTCGCACTAGTCGCCGTGGCGGTGCTAGCCATCTACATTCCCGCCAGGCGCGCCATGAAGATCGACCCGATTGTGGCCTTGCGCTACGAATGAAGTCCCAGGCTCGCAGGGAGCCCGCGAACCTTTTCAGGGCATACAAATTTGAGCATACACACGTATCCGGTTTGCTGGTATCTGAGGAAGGGATGACATGAGTAAAAGAATCATTACCAGTGCCTGCGTGATCCTTACTTTCGTGGCCTGCTGGCAGCTGAGCAGCACTTATCCATCCGCGGCACCGAAACGGGATTTCCTCGATCAGTATTGCACTTCCTGTCACAACGACCAGGTAAAGGCGGGAGGTATGACTCTCTCGCAGTTGAATCTGGCGCAAATCGACCAACACGCCGAGTTGGCGGAAAAAATGATCCGCAAGCTGCGCAGTGGCCTGATGCCTCCCCCGGGCATGCCGCACCCAAATGTTGCCGCCGCCAAGGCGTTCGCTTCGGAACTGGAACGAGGTATCGACGAAGCTGCCGCCGCCCAACCGAATCCCGGCAGTCCGGCCTTGCACAGGCTCAATCGAACCGAATATGCCAACTCAATCCGCGACCTGCTGGATGTGCGGATAGACGTGTCCGCGCTTCTCCCGCCAGATAATATGAGCCACGGCTTCGACAACATGTCGGATGTCCTCACCGTTTCGCCGGCACTCATGGAAGCGTACATCCGCGCGGCGGGCAAGATCAGCCGCCAGGCGGTCGGTGATCCCTCCACGCCTTCGATCACATCGACGTACTCAATTCCGCGCGTGGTTTCGCAAGCGCGTCACCTGGAAGGGACGCCCTTCGGGACGCGCGGAGGAATCGGGGTAGCACATGATTTTCCGGCCGATGGCGACTATGTCTTCAAGCTCTGTTTCTATCACCACCCCGTCGGTCCCCTCTTCGGCATCAATCAGGGAAAGGGCCAGCAAGTCGAAATCGCCGTGAACATGGAGAGGAAGGCGCTTCTCGACATCGATCCGATGATTACGCCCGAAGGTATCAAGACACCGCCTATCAAAATCAAGGCGGGGCCGCAGCAGATATCGGCCTCCTTTGTTGAGAAGTTCGACGGGCCAATTGAGGACGAGTTCCGGCTGGTCGAGCAGACCCTTGTGGATCTAACCGTAGGCGCCGTACCTGGAACTACCACGTTGGCACACCTGCGTGAGCTTTCAATCACCGGACCTACCCAGGTAAGCGGGGTCAGTGATACTCCCAGCCGGCGCAAAATCTTTACCTGCCGGCCGAGGTCGCGTGCTGACGAGGTGCCCTGCGCAAGTAAGATCGTTGCCGCACTAGCGCGCCGGGCGTATCGAAGACCCGTCACTCATGGAGACATAGCAGCGCTGCTTGGGTTCTACGAGACAGGCCGCAATGAAGGCAACTTCGATTCGGGAATCCGAACTGCCCTCCAGGCAATCCTCTCCAGCCCGGAGTTTGTTTTCCGCTTCGAGCGCAACCCGTCCGCTGGCGGGTCGGGGAAGAACTATCGCATTACGGATTTGGAACTGGCGTCCCGCTTGTCGTATTTCCTCTGGAGCAGCGCACCCGACGATCGGTTGATTGCCATCGCGAGCCAGGGCAAGCTTAAAGATCCGGCGGTGCTCGAGCGCGAGGTCCGCCGCATGCTTGCGGATCAACGTTCTCAGACGCTGGCAACCAACTTTGCAGCCCAGTGGCTGAATCTCCAAAATCTCGAGAACGCGAATCCGGATCTTCTCCTTTATCCGAATTACGATAAGACTCTCGCACAGTCAATGCGGCGAGAAACCGAGCTCTTGTTCGAAAGCGTGATGCGCGAGGATCGCTCTGTGTTCGATCTGCTGACGGCAGATTACACCTATGTAGACGAACGACTGGCGCATCACTATTCGATTCCAAATGTAATGGGGAGTCGATTCCGACGCGTCGCAGTCACCGATGAGAATCGCAAGGGGTTGCTGGGTCAGGCAGGCATTTTGATGCTCACTTCACTGACTAACCGGACGTCTCCTGTGAAGCGTGGGAAGTACGTGATGGAGGTGCTGCTCGGCACACCGCCGCCGCCGCCGCCGCCGAATGTGCCTGCTCTGCCGGAAAACTCCGAAGCGCGGACCGGCCACATTGCGAAGCCGCTATCGGTTCGTGAACGGATGGAGCAGCACCGCAAGAATCCCGCTTGCGCTGGATGTCATCGATTGATGGACCCGATCGGGCTCGCGCTGGAAAACTTCGACGCCGTTGGTGTGTGGCGCACCAACGATAGTGGCTTCCGAATCGATCCGTCAGGACAGATGCTCGACGGAACCAGGTTGGACGGCCCCGCCAGTCTTCGCCAGGCGCTGTTGGCGCGTGGGGATGAGTTCCTCGTAGCGTTTACCGAAAAACTCCTGGCGTATGGGCTTGGCCGCATTCTGGATTACCGCGACATGCCAGTTGTCCGCTCGCTCAATCGTAAGGCGGCGGTCGATAATTATCGTTTTTCATCCTTCGTTCTCGGGATCGTCGGGAGCGCGCCCTTTCAGATGAGAAGGGCGGAAGAGACCCAGCCCAAAAGGACTGATGTCGCCGCGGCTGAACGGCGACGGTGAGGAAGGTAGGGGATGCAGTTCATTACCAAAAAGCATATTCACCGGCGTGAGGTCTTACGAGGGATGGGCGCGGCTCTGGCGTTGCCGCTGCTGGACGCGATGGTGCCCGCGCAGACCCTGTTGAGCAAAACGGCAGCGGCTCCCCCTTGCCGCCTGTGTTGTATAGAGATGGTGCATGGAGCGGCGGGCAGCACCGGGCAAGGCACAAGCAAGCATTACTGGGCGCCGGAGAAGGTCGGTCCTGATTTCGAGTTCAGCCAAAGTCTTGAGCCCCTCGAGCCGTATCGAGAGTACGTCACTGTCATTACCTATACCGACCTGCACCCGGCCACGGCCTTTTCTCCGGCTGAGGAAGGCGCCGACCATTTTCGCTCAAGCGCCGTTTACCTGACCGCCGCTCATCCGAAGATGACCCTGGGTTCCGACTACTTCGTAGGCACGTCCATGGATCAACTCTATGCGCAGCAGTTCGGCAACGAGACGCCGCTGCCATCGCTCCAGCTCTGTATTGAGAGGGTGGACGCCTCGGGCGCGTGTGACTACGCATATGCTTGCTTGTACGCGGACACCATCAGTTGGGCGTCCCCGACTACTCCCCTGCCCATGACGCAGGATCCCCGCATGGCTTTTGAGAACTTGTTCGGCGACGGGGCGACACCGACGGAGCGGCATGCGCGGCAAATGATCAATCGCAGCATTCTCGATTGGATTTCTCAAGACGTGGCTCGGCTGCAAAAGAACCTGGGCCCGAGCGACCGCAACCGGCTCAACTCGTATCTCGAGAACGTGCGCGAAATCGAGCGCCGTATCCAGAGAATTGAGAAATACAATTCCAGCGGCGCACCGAGGCAGTTGCCGACCGCTCCCCGGGGCGTGCCCGATTCATATGAGGAGCACGTCAAGCTGATGTTGGATCTGCAGGTCCTGGCGTTCATGACCGATACGACGCGCGTCTCCACATTCAAGATGAGCCGCGATGTTAGCGAGCGCGTGTTCCCCGAGAGCGGCGTGAAGACTCCATTTCATCCCTGTTCGCACCATGGAGAGGATCCCGCGAGAGTCGCGGATTTCGCCAAACTCAACCGCTACCACGTCAGCCTTATTCCTTACTTTTTAGAGAAGTTAAAGAACACGCCCGACGGCGACGGCCACCTACTGGATCATTCAATGGTCCTCTACGGCAGTCCGATGGGTGACGGAAATGTTCATAACCACAAGCGATTGCCCCTGTTCCTGGCTGGCCACGCCAACGGCGCTTTGAAGGGCAATCTCCACCTGCGATGCCCCGATGGGACGCCCATGTCCAATGTTCTGCTCACCATGCTGCATAAGCTCGGAGTAAATGTACGGAGCTTTGGGGACAGCACAAGCGAGCTTACCTTTTAGCAGCAGAGGCCAAAGCACTGGTCCTATCGGAGCGGGAGGAAACATAGATGTTCAGCCAGACGCTTCTCGGCGGACTACTGGCTACAGTTCTGCTGGCGTCCGTGCCCGCGGACACCCGTCTTGCCGATGCGGCGATGCATGGCGACCGCGATGCGGTACGTTCCCTGCTGAAGCGAAGGGTCGATGTGAATGTGGCCCAGGGTGATGGCATGACGGCGTTGCACTGGGCGGCATTTCGGGACGACCTGGAGATGATGGAACTGCTGCTTGCCGCGGGCGCTAACGTACAAGCCGTGACCCGAGTGGGTGCCACCACACCGCTGTTGATCGCCTGTACCAACGGTAATCCGGCCGCGTTGAAAGTGTTGCTGAAAGCCGGTGCTGCTCCGAACTCGGTCAATGCGAACGGGACCACCGCGCTCATGTTGGCAGCATCCTCGGGCAACGCGGATGCCGTGAAAGTGCTGCTTGACCAGGGGGCAGACGTGAACGCGAAGGAAGGTGCGCATGGGCAGACGGCCTTGATGTTCGCGGCCGCGCTCAATCGCGCCGCAGTGGTTAAGGTACTGTTGGCGCGCGGTGCGGACGCGAATGTCGCCACGGCCACGCGCGAGATGGATAAGGTCAGGTTTGACCGGGATGGGCACCCCTTTTATCAACCGCCCGCAGGCAAGAGCGATAAAGAAGGTGCAAAGCCTGCGGAAATTGAGGGAACTGAAAAGAAGGCGATGGAAGCGGCCAATGCCAAGGCTGCCACCGAAGCAGCGAAGTCGGATTTGCAGCTTCTCAGTCGCGCGCTCGGCTTCCAGTCCGCGCAGTTCCTCCTCGGCAAACCACGTGGAGAAGTCGTCCGACTATCGCCGCCGATGCGAGTGGGACCTGAGTTCGTCGGTGGCATGACCGCGTTGCTTTACGCCGCTCGGGAAGGCCACCTGGATGCCGCCCTCGCACTGGTTGAGGGAGGCGCCGCCATCAACCAGGCTAATTCAGATAAGTTCAGCCCGCTCGTGATGGCGATCGTTAACGGTCATCTGGATCTCGGCAAGGATCTGCTCGATCGCGGCGCCGATCCCAACCTGGCTACTCTGACAGGTCTTACCGCTTTGTACGCAACCATCGATGTGCAATGGGCGCCGCACGCGTCGTATCCGCAGCCCAGCACCGAGCAGGATAAGATTGGTTATCTCGATTTGATGAAAGCCCTTCTCAAGCACGGAGCAAACGCGAACACCCGGCTGGGAGTGAAGCCGTGGTTCCGCTCCTTGTTTAGCGATCCGACGTGGGTGGACCCGGTAGGAGCGACGCCGTTCTGGCGGGCTGCGCAATCCAGCGACATTGCTGCCATGCGTCTTTTGATAGAGCGCGGCGCCGATCCTAAAATCGCCACAAAGTCAGGAAACACGCCACTGATGGCCGCGGCGGGAGTCGGTTGGGCGTCTAACTGGAGCGTCAACGCCCCGGTTCCGCCAAGCGAAGCAGTCAAGTATTGCGTCGAACTTGGTAATGATGTGAATGCGGTGGACGGTCGCGGTTATACGCCGCTGCACGGCGCAGCTTACATCGGAAACAATGAGATGGTCTCTTATCTTGTAGAGAAGGGTGCCAAGGTTGCCGTCAAGAGCAAGGCAGGCGATTCACCGGCGGACATGGCTAATGGGCCCTGGCGATTTGGTTTGCCACACCCTGAGACAGTGGCGCTTCTCGAGAAATTAGGCTCTCCAAACTCGCACAATTGCCGCTCGGACAAGTGCGTGGTCGCGGCCAAGCCACTCTCTGCGGCTGGGCAGGCCGGCAAAGATGCTCTAAATAGTTTTGCTGCGGCACTGAAATTCCAGTCGGCGGTTTATCTAACCGACCCGCCGATTGCTTCAAGCGGCCGGAACTGAAGGCGGTGCTTGTGCCGTATCCACTCGGCGGTTTGTATAGGACTAACTATGAAATATGGTATCCAAATATGCTTACTGTTCGCGGCGTTGTTTGTCTTTCTTCCTCTTTATGCTCAGGAGAAGAAAGAAGAGACGGCCAACCGGGAGCTTCAGAACCCGACCAATCTGAAAGTACTGAAAGTTACTACGCGTGAGGATGTGGAACAGATCATGCGCACGTTCACGGCGGGGCTCGGTGTGCAGTGCAATTACTGCCATGTACAGGACACCTTCGCCGCCGACGACAATCCGAAAAAGGAAATCGCGCGCCGGATGATTAGGCTGATCCAGAAAATCAACGACGATTTCCCGGACCGCAAGATGCATGTCTCATGCTACACCTGCCATCGCGGTGAGGCGGAGCCCAAGACCGCACCCGGCGAGTAGACTCATCGAGTTATTGCAATAGAGCGAAATGAATCAGACCGTCAGATCATCTTCTATCCCAACTGTGGCTCCTGGCAGTTCACTTACCGATCCTCTTTGCGGTCATGAAAGCCCCGACTATTGAGGTGCCGCGCCAAAGCTCAGCCAGCAACGTACAGTCCTTCCTGCTTGTATGGTTAGGGCAAGTAATCTCATTAATCGGATCAGGACTCACGGGCTTTGCGCTGGGCGTATGGACCTACCAGCAGACCAGATCCGTAACTCAATTAGCCATAATTGCTGTTTGTAATCGGTTGCCGGGGATTGTGATCTCACCCCTGGCAGGAGCTTTGGTCGATCGCCTGGATCGCCGACTGATCCTGATCTTGTGCCAATTAGGAGCTGGGGCGAGCATTTTGAGCATGGCCCTGGCTAAACTCCTGGGCCATCTTTCTCTGTGGCACATCTGCATCGCACTAACTATTAATTCAGCTTTAAGCTCGTTTCAATGGCTGGCATTCAGCGCTGCAATTACGCTACTCATTCCCAAGAAGTACTTTGGCAGGAGCAGCGGCCTAGTTGCGACAGGAGAAGCCCTGGGCCTGCTCTTCTCGCCGCTGCTAGGCGGATTGCTGATAGCCTGGATTCAGCTTCAGGGAATATTCCTGATAGATTTTGTGACCTTTATCTTTTCATTTGTTACTTTGTCGCTCGTAAGAATTCCGCAGCCGTTCAAAAGTCAGGAAACGACGGCAAAGAAATCTTTGTTAAGAGAGGTCAGCTATGGTTGTAGATACTTGTTTGCGCGCCCCGGCCTGGTTGGGCTGTTGCTGTTCTTTGCGTTCACAAACTTTCTGGGCGGCTTCCTTATGGTGCTTACGGCGCCGCTAATTCTCAGCTTTGCTACCAGCTCGGTTCTGGGCATAGTGCTTTCCATTGGGGGGAGCGGCCTGCTTATAGGAAGTCTGGTGATGAGCGCATGGGGCGGTCCCAGTCGTCGCGTGCGCGGCGTTTTTGCCTTCGAAATAGTGTGCGGACTCTCCTTGGTTCTGGCAGGTGTCAGTCCTTCGGCCAAGCTCGTTGCTTTGGCTGCCTTCATTTTCTATTTCAGTCGTCCGTTTATCAACGGGTGCAGCCAGGCAATCTGGCAGAGTAAGATACCGCCTGAACTTCAAGGAAGAGTTTTCGCCACTCGGCGAGTCCTTGCATGGTCGACTTTGCCGCTTGCGTACCTGCTTGCAGGGCCGCTTGCTGATTATCTATTCGAGCCTTTGCTCATGAAGGGGGGTCCGCTGGCCTCTAGTGTCGGGCTAATAATCGGGACGGGCCCCGGACGAGGAATCGGCTTCCTTTTTATGATCCTGGGCTTTCTCACGTTGGTGATGGTTGGCATTGGGTATTTGTACTCGCGTCTAAGGCTGCTCGAAGATGAATTAATCGATTGTATGCCAGATGCTGTTTTGCCAGAATTAGTCAGCCGTTAGCAGCAATGAAACAAGTGAGCTGACGCGGGAAGTAGCTGACCTCCGGCGTCGTTATTTACCCTGACACCGCGCCTGAGCTTGCACGTATGATCGAGCCCAAGATAGAAAACTACTCAGAAGTATGGGAGCGGCCCGCAAGGTTCGACGAGCTTGCCTCACTGCTTTCTGAAATCGGGCGGAGTTTCTATGCTCGCGGCTGGGTCTTGGGAACAAGTGGGAATTTCAGCGCGGTGGTCAGTCGCAACCCTTTACGGCTCGCTATCACCTCGAGCGGCGTGGATAAGAGCCAGCTGGCAGCTGATCACATTTTGCAAGTTAACGCCGAGGGAAAAGCCGTTGCAGGGGTCGGGCACCCTTCAGCCGAAACGCTGCTGCATTTGATGGTTGTGAATGCGCTCGGAGCAAGAGCGGTGCTGCACACGCATTCGGTCTGGAGCAACATAGTTTCCGACATTCAGGCTCGCGAGGGTGGAGTACGCATTGAGGGGTTCGAGATGCTCAAAGGTCTTGCAGGCGTCTCTACGCATGACTACGGCGAGTGGATACCGATCATCGAAAACTCTCAGGATATGGTGGCGCTTTCAGAATCAATCGCACAAAAATTGAATGAACAACCTCGCCCACACGGATTTTTGTTGCGGCGACATGGCTTATACACCTGGGGCCGCGATGTGGCCGAGGCAAAGCGCCACGTAGAAATCCTCGAGTTTTTGCTGGAAGTTTTGGGGCGAACGGCCCACGCTACGGGGCGCGGTTCTTACTAAGGCACTCCTGGAATTCCGATAGTGGAGCATTCATATGGCTGTCGTTAGCATCCCTGACCAGAATCGCACGCTACGTAATCCCAAAGAGATTACTGATTATCTTTCGACCATCGGAATTGATTACGAGCGATGGGATACCTCGTATCCTGTTCCGCAAAACGCGCCGGCAGAGCAAATACTGGCTGCCTACGCGGCTGAAATTGATAGGCTAAAGATGCGGGGCGGTTACGTTACCGCGGATGTAATAGCCGTCAATCCACGGACGCCGGGGCTTGATGAAATGTTGTCAAAGTTCAACCGCGAGCACTGGCATGACGAGGATGAAGTGCGTTTCGTCACCGATGGCCGTGGGATATTTCACATTCATGCGCAACGGGAGCCTGTGGTGGCCATTGAAGTGGAAGCAGGGGATTTGATTCGGGTGCCGCGAGGAATGTGGCATTGGTTTGATCTCTGCGCTGATCGCGAGATTCGTGCCATACGAATGTTCCAGGACGCGACTGGTTGGACCCCGCATTATACAGAGAGTCAGGTGTCCGCTAACTACCAGCCTGTCTGTCTGGGCGCCTCGTATTTTCCTGCACAGGAGAAACTGTGAAGTGCGCCACGAGCCTGCGTCTTTTCCATTGGTGATGAAATGCCGCTTCTAGAGACCACTATTACCGGCATCCTCTTGGATATTGAGGGCACTACTACGCATATGGATTTTGTCCATAATGTCTTATTTCCCTATGCGCGTGTGCATGTGCACGCTTTCCTTGCCGAGCATCTATCGGATGAAGGTGTTCGGGCCGACCTGGCTTCACTGCGCGAAGAATATGCAGCAGGCGAAAGACAGGGTATCAGGCAGCCTGCCCTACGAGACGACTCCAGGGAAGAACAACTGGCGTCTATAGTGTCTTATATCCACTGGTTGATGGATCTGGATCGGAAGTCGACCCCTTTGAAATCGATCCAGGCAAGAGTCTGGCAACGCGGCTATCTTACAGGCGAACTGCGCAGTTGGCTCTTTTCGGATGTGCCGGTAGCGCTTGAGCGATGGAATAAGCAGAAGAGGGACATACGCATTTTTTCTTCAGGCAGTGTGCTGGCGCAGAAGCTGCTTTTCGCGAATACAGAGGCAGGTGATCTAACGAAGTTGATTGGTGGGTACTTTGATACCGAAATAGGCGCCAAAGGGGACACGGAAAGTTATCGGCGCATTGAAACAACATTCGGGCGTCCGGCCTCGGAAATCATATTCATTTCAGACATGACCGCGGAACTCGACGCAGCCCGCTCAGCGGGTATGCAGACGTTATTGTGCCTACGCCCTGGGAACCGCCCCCAACAGATCGGAGCGGGTCATCAGACAATCCGCAGTTTCGATGAGTTGTTTTCGCAGTAGCTTTAGCGAAATGCTCCTGAAAGAACTGTAGCCGATTCTCAAATCGTTCCAGCGACCCTGCTGCACGTACGCCCGCAGGTTTTTTCCGCTCATACATCCAACGCATTTCGTCAAGACTTATCTAGCAGGAGGCTTCTATGAAGAGGCAGGATGATGCGCTGTTTCTGAAAGGGAAGAGACTGTATTTGCGCCCGGTGGGTCGCGCGGATATTCCGCTGTTCCTCAAGTGGGGGAACGACCAGGAACTGCGCTTGCTATCTTCCGAACGCTACCTGCCCGTCGATGAAATCCAGGCAGATGAATGGTTGGTGGGCCTCCATAAGCAGACTGATCGTCTGAGTCTTATCATCTGTCTCAACAACGGGCGCGCCATTGGTCTGGTGGGCCTCCATAAGATCGACTGGAAGAATCGGCTGGCTATGACAGAATGCATCATCGGCGAGAAGCAGTTCTGGAGTAAGGGATACGGGAGCGAAGCCAAAATGCTGCTGCTTCACCATGCATTCCAGACCCTCAACCTCCGTAAAATCCATGCCACGGTCTACGAGTTCAACAAACGGAGCGTGGCCCATAACAAGAAGTGCGGCTATAAAGTCGAGGGTGTGCAGCGGCAGCACGTCTTCGCGAACGGCGAGTACCACAACCAGGTTCTCATGGCGGTCTTCCGGGAGGACTGGTTGCCAATATGGAAAAGCTTTCTCAAGACCGGGAAGATGTAGGCGTGGCGCTCGAGTGCGCCTATCCGCGGACGCTTTTGGCATGATAGTGACGCGTGCACGGTGCGGACCGGAACGAAACAAAGCTGCTGATGCGAATGAACGCGATGCCGCAGACGATGAGGCGCGCAGATGCGATTAAGGAGCGCTATTGGCGCTGATCTTACGCTCGCGAAAGAAGAGAAAGAGCGGCAAAGCCATAGATACCCCGACTGTCAGACTACAAACAACATAGAGCCACAGCTTGGTCATGCCACGCCGCCGGCCTTCCGCGAAGACAAACAGCCACAACGCCAACGACGATACGATAACATCCATCGCGAAAAAAGCGGATACATGGGTCTGGAAGAGTTGCCGACTGAACAAAGGCAGATCTAATCCATTAGCGGCCAGAAAGGGGACGAATTGGGACAGCGGCAGAACCGTGCCGAGAATCGCAATGATAAGGTATAGCCATTTCATAAGGCATTCCTCCTAAACAGGCTGCAGGTTCGTTGCTTATGAGCAAAGAGTTCTTTGACCGTTATGCCGCTCAATCGTTTTCGGCACTATTATTTAAGCCCGCCATAAGACAACCGACCATTGCTCTGAGTGCTGCCACAATCTGAACCACGGCGTGGTCAGGCTCAAGCGACAATAATGCAGTTCGGGTGTATATCCAAAGCTTTTTCTTCGCTTGGGTGTGGATGCCTTCACGCAAGTTGTAGACGTATCTTGAAGAAGGCTCCCCTGGCACGTCAATGCCCGCATTTTTTGATACTACTCCTGCCAAGAGTCGGTGAGCGCTGCCTACTGGATCTGAGATGATTTACGAAATTCAAGTGCCAAAGAGTTCTTTGCCAAGTCAATCACATTTCTGATATGCCTCCGCATGTTTGCTTGCGCCGCATCGCCCCAATGAAGCTAAGAAGACTCGACAGGGCCTTGGCCAAAATGGCTTCACCATCATTCGACGTGATCTGGATCGGTAATGGTTTTATCGACCACGGCTCATTGTCGAGTGCCACCATATTAGCCCGCTGAAGCTCTTGCAGCGCGGATTTAACTTCCGGCTACGCCCCGACCTACCCATTCTTGTAAGTCCGCTAACGTCGGTTTAAGCTTCGCCTCGATCCACAAATCATCGGGATAAAAACCGAGATCCCAGGAAGTTAATTTATCTGCCGTCACTATCCGGGGCTCAATCAGCACCTCACAAACCCAGTGAGGCGCGCAAAGGGCACGCGATATGAAATGGAGGGTTTGCGATCCGCGCCGCCCACAACTCTATTATTTCCATATTTATGAGGAGGTATTGGTGCCGAAGGGGGGCCAAGAAAGCCTACTTCCCTTCTCCGCGTTTTCTTAGGAATTCTAAAGATGCTGAGGTTTCATCGTTCCTTTTCATTTCTCACCTGGCCCACCGAGTTGACCAATGCCTTATCGTTGGACACTAAGTGGACAAGAAATAATGCGCTGAGTTAGTCTTTTGTTTTACTCAGACTTGGCTATAAGATGATGGGCCAGATATGGGCCTTTGCTTGAATGTGAGCGACCATCTCACCGAGAGTTCCTCTTGAACAAAAATCGGACGACCCAGTACAAAGCGACCGCAATAATCAATAAATAGAACACCCTAAAGTTATTTCCTATCCAACGACCGTGTGACGATAAACTCTGTCCAAAAAATTTTTCAATGACGTCATTGATGACCGCGGCAAGAGCCAGAAAGGAGACAGGAATAAGCGTAATAAATAGATTGCCCAGAACCCCTACCGTTCCCGGAGACCGTCGTTGCTTATCCTCTAAGGTATCCCGCAACATCCCCAAACGGTAAGTGAGAACCTTCTTCGGATCAATAACTTCAAGAGCTCTGCGCGCGGTTCTCCAATAGTGTCTGTTCAGCCGGTAAAAGTACTCATTATCAAACTTTGCGCTATGCTGAGGAACCCCATCTATTACCTCTCGTTTAATTAGGAGCATCTCAATTGAAGCCTTGTGCGCTGAATAAGCAAATAGGCTGTGCGTAGAAATGATCACCTGGCACTTCTTATCTTGCAAAATCTTAAACACATGTTTGTAAAAGGACTCTTTAGCATAAGTAGTCAAATGAAGATCGGGTTCGTCCAATAGAACAATGGAACTTCCAATCGGAAGACCGAGTAAAAGCATGAAAATAAAAAAACACTCGTTTTCTCCCGCGCTCATGTGATCAAGTCGTTCTGGACCCTCTCCAAACCTTTGGGCTTTGAGCGAAACTTCGTAGGGCGCAGAAGGAGAGGGCCTGGCACAATATATTTCGGTCATCTTGAAGAGAGGCTGCTCTTCTGACTGTGGAACTCTTGTGTAGTCCTTAATGACCTCACTCAGAAGGATATTTAGATCATCCTTGAAATGGAATTCTCCCCCGGAATCTCCGCCATCGAATGGCAAAGCCAGTCGGCCCAACATCTCTGGTCCAAAATCGCTAAGGATATCTTTTACGGATTCGCGGACGTCGTTCTTCCGACCAAAATCATTTAGATCTGTATTTATGTAACTTACAATGCTGTGTGCGTCTTCAATGGGCGGCTTCTTGCTGATGAGCGATGTGTCTCCAGCATCATCACCATCTACCTTTACGTAATGAGATGTGTTCTTGTAGAAATGCTCGATGAGCCAGTCAATGTCTTTGCAATGGCTACCTGCATTGTCAGGGTCTCTACTGCCAGAAAACACAACAGCAAAAAGGTCATTCATCTCCATATCATCACTCGATTTCTTTGAAAGAGCTTGAGTAATGGAATGTGGGCTTTGTTTGAAATAGATGTAGAAACATATGGTATCGCTTAACAGGGGCCTCTCTGGCTTAATCTCGTAATAAATTGCCGCGGCACCTGGTTCTCTAAAATCAGCAAACCATGATTCTAGATTCTGACTGCCCGCAAGATTGGTTTTAAGAATATCAAAGGCATTGGATTCGGTAGGAAGATTGGTCTGCGCGTTGTGCCTTTCAAGAAAAAGTGAATTGCGTTCGTATTTCGACTCGGCAACTTTCTTCAAGGCGTCGGGTACGGCAATCCTTCGCATTGAGGAAAGATGTCCTATCAACGAGATAGCCTCGAGTATAGTCGTCTTACCTACACCATTATTTCCATACAGCAACGTAACTTCTGTCTCTTCATCAAAGTTAAGCTCCAGGTTCTCAATTGATTTTAAGTTCTTAATGTGAAGTTTTCTTATTCGCATTTGGTAACGCTCCCTAGTCGAGAGTTTCAGCAAATCGGTGAGTGTTGTTAAGTAAGGCTGACGCTTTCGCCAATTGAGCTATGAAAATCTGCCTGAAGAAGATCGCCGACACTGTCCCTCCGACAAACAATCCGGCAGTAAGGATGAAGGGAAATGGAATTTCAAAATGCTGTGGTTGAGGATAATTCACTAAGGCATCCGCAATGCACCACGTCAAGAAGAAGGAAAACAGAACAATCTCTCCCACTATTCCAAATGAAACGGCTTTGGCAAGACCCGTAATAGTCGTAAGCCGATGTGCCACCCATTTGATATGCATTCGCCTTGAAACCAAACCAGCCAACAGAGTAAGGAACGCCACAAATGAGCCAACAAGGAAGAAGGAGAGTACGGCTAAATTCTTTGGATACCTGTCAATCAATACTGTCTTGCCGGGCCCAGATAACAAGGCATCTAAGGAGACATAAAATACCGGGATCCAAAATGCAAAAACCTGCCTGCCAGCAACTGTCTTGTCCTGAGCTTCCGCTGTTAACTGAATGCCCTCTCGCACTATTATGCAGAGCAATACAGCGAGTAGAACTGCACCCAACGCATAAATAGCTACGGCAAAATGAAATCGCTCAATAAGGATCCATCCGCCGACAAAGCCAATCATTGGAAACAGCACATGAGTCAATCCAACGGCCCCTGCCCACTTCAACGCATCTGTTGGCCTCGAAAAGTCCTTAAACTTCAAGACAACCAAGAGACACGCATCCAGCGCGATGGCGCAAGCGGCCGAAAAGTTCAAAAGGAAGTATTCAAGCCAGCGAGTAAAGGTCATCTTGATTACCAAACTAACTAATAGCAACCAGAGTAAATAAGGGCGGACGGCGTTACGGGTGATCCCCACGAGGATCAAAGGAGAAGAAGAATGAGATTCATACTTGGCGTACTCGTTGGCTACAGCATGCGAGGCAACGAGAAACGGTTAATCAAAGTCCTTGCGACCTTAGCGTTCATTGTCTACATCGTCTTGCCGGCAATCATGCTCTCGGCACTCAGCATGGACGTAAAAAAGGAGCGCCAGTCAAGACCAGCCCAAACCAGAGTACCGGCGATAAAAGGATTGAGTTATGAAGACGCCCAAACCAAACTTCACGCCTCTAACTTGAATATTCGACTGCTGGCGACCCGCTACGATCTCCCCCTTCAGCCCGGACTGATTATCGACCAAGTTCCACAACCTGGAGAGAAAGTTGTTTACGGTTACCCCATTGGCGTTACCATAACAGAAGCGGACTCCCATCGCCACGGTCCATAGCTGCAAGACTACCAACCTCATAGCCCTTTAGGATGCGCCATTTCTTTTCACTTCACTTGCTCGCAAACACGAATTTCTTGGCTCTGGTGTTTAATTTGTAATCCACTTATGCCTGCAAGTCTGTCGGTCAGCTTTAATTGTCCTACTCGGAGCCTGATTCTCAACCCTCGCCTCGTCCTCAACCCCACTGTGCGATCAATCCGATGGTACTCATTTACCAGCTCGCATTCTACACATCGATACCGAGTGCAGAGCGCACCTGTCGAATGGTTCGACTCTTCCACACTCGATTCAGATTCTCCGCAGTCATAAACGAGCGCGTTTCCATTCGGTCCACATACAACGTGCCAGTTAGATGATCTATCTCATGCTGCAATATGCGAGCGTACCAACCTTGCGCCTCGATGGTAACTGGTTCCGCTTGTTCATTGAGACAGTCAACGCGAACATTAACGCCGCGACGAACGAGAGCAGCAAAGCCAGCTATACTCAAGCAGCCTTCGAAGAATTCCGCTGATGTTTCGCCTAGGATAGAAATCGTCGGATTTATGATGACGTGAAAGTCAACTGGAGATCTCTGGCGCTCTCTAAGCTGCTCCGCCGAAAGATCCTTCATGTATTCGAGCCGATCCTCAATGACCGCAAGCTGTATAGGTGTGCCAACCTGAGGGGCCGCTAACCCCACGCCCGGCGTATCCCGCATCGTCTCTCGCATCAAATCAATCAGTTGCCTAATCGATGCACTCTTGATCTCATCTGCCGACAGAGATTGGCTCTGTTGGCGCAGAACCGGATCCCCGGCTTGAACTATTTTTAGTTTCATAACATCTTCTCAATCTGATACCTCGCCTTGTTCACTCCTCAATTGTGGCGTTTATAATGATGATCACAATTTTTGCATTCATGTGAGCCATCATGCTTACTAATGTATCCCTTACAATCACATGAATGACAATGACCATAGCCCGCCACCGGAGTTTCCTTATCTGACATAGTGTTTTCTTCTTTCCTCTCTCGTTTTGTCTCTTGTGTATAGATTGACATACTCCTTCGAATGCTGATCGCGCTTCACGCTCGGGCCGCCACTGCAACTTTTACGCCAATTGAAATCATTCGCCGGCCTCTCATGACTTCGCCGTGAAAGCGCTTCGCCTTCCGTCTTATTTTCGCCGCAGCATGCTTGTTCCGATATGCCGTTACTATTTCATTGTTCTCGACAACCACCGTTGTTCCCACAAGTCGCTGCAACGCAGGCTCTGCACCCGGAGGCAAGTTTCTCAACCCGAGAAAATAGAAACACGCGTGCGCCCTATAGATTCTTTGCCCACGGTCGATGGCTATCAACAAATCACTTAGCGTTAGATTCCTCTGCGACAATCTCTTCCAGGCATGTGCACTCATTCGAAGTTTGCTCATTCCCTAATCTCCTTCGGAGGTTTGAAGTTTTCGTATCCGCGATTCCTTCTATTGCACAAGACGTGCCGGATTGGCGGATAAGAGCGGCGCGATGCTATATGTATTTTTCAGCACGCCGTGCTACGCGAAGTTCTCGCAATATTTAGCGTTTTGACTCGGATTCACTGATAGTTTAACTGGCCGAGCAATTACACGATGCTCGTACAATGAACAGGCATGGAGTGAACGGTCAAGGCGCAGATCCATTATTATGCTGCTGTGAGTAGCGAACTTGCTATCGGTAGTCCCTGCGAGAGAGCAACACCACATTAGGACTTAACTACACGACCCTAGTTCGCCGCTTTAGAATCTCCTGCTCTACATGCGTAACTGGACGCGTGTACTTTGCTCGGGATGCCTTGATGATCCGTTGCGTCCGCCCAACGTTTGCAGTGCTCAGCAGCGGCACTGTCTTAAAGACAAATGGACGGCACGGCTGATTGTCGATTAGCAGTCTAGCGACAGCATGATGATTCGGAAGGTCCTGCAAATCCTCGGCAGCAAAATCAGGGCGTGTATAGGATGCCAGCTTATCGGCATCCATTGGTCCGACTCGAAACAACGCTAATGAACCCACGTTACCCAATAGAGACTCAAGCAGGTTCTGCTTTCCATCCTGCGCATTCAGTTGAGCCAAATTCTGAAATGCCATGGTCAGACTGAGGCCAAACTTGCGTGACTCACTCAACATATATGCAGCAGTATCCGTCGCAAAATTGCCGAACTCATCAACGAACATGAATGTTTTGCGAGAGGGATCACTCGATGCGGCTCTTTCCATCGCAGCCGCAAATAACTTGCCCATAATCAACATTCCGAGCAGTTGCGCGTCTAATTGTGACAGCAAACCCTTTGACAAATTGACTAACAGAATCTTGCGGTCATCAAGGATCTCCTGGAAGTTAACTGTACTCTTAGACTGCCCGATTACAGCCCGTACCAGCGCATTGTTTGTGAATTGGTTCAGTTTCGATGTTATGTAAGGCGCCATGTTCGCGAGTGAAATCTCACCGCAAGCCTTTTCGGCTTGTTGAGTCCAAAATGTCGTAACGTATGGGTTTCCACAATGCTCGATTAAGTATGATCTGAATTCGCTGTCCTGAAATAACAATGGAACTTCAACTAAGGTTCCTCCCTCAAACTCACTTTCCATCAGAAGCATGAGTGCGCTACGCATGTACTGCTCAAACATCGGGCCACCAGTCTGGCGTAGGTCATACAACCGATCGAAGATCTTGATCATTTCGTTCGAAACGAAGTTCGTCAGCATTTGTTTATGTGGACCACTCGTTTCGAGGAAATTAATCCCAACGGCATGCTCAAAGTCTGTGAAATCGATCAGCACTACGTCTTTTGCCCGGCGAGAGGGCACGCTTTCAAGAGCCTGGCGATAGAGGTGTCCGTGGGGATCCAACAGAATGACGCCATCGTCATTTTCGATCGAGTGTTTGATCAGCGAGTACATCAAAGTGGATTTCCCCGTCCCAGTACATCCCAAGATCGCCAAATGCGTGCCACGGTCCGCATCTCTTAACCGGACGTCGCGCTCTACCCAACCATAATCGACCCTACCAATCAGCGCGCCTGTGTCCGGCAACGCAAGATTGGGCAATGGATAGACACGATTCACTCCGTGATGCCTTAAAGATGTAAGGCTTGGAAACACCGATGGCAACTCTGCGAAGTCATTAAAACAACTGCGAAGATCTAACTGACGGGAGACCGGTTTCGCGCTGTGGTCAGAATCAAACCCTTGATCAAAGTTAATGGAGAATGGCCGGCCAGAGAAAACCTCAGCGCCGATTCTGTGCAGCAATGCTATCGGAAGAGAGTCATTTGACTTGACCTCGCAAAGGACTCGGTATCCTCTCGGGTTGCAGCACCAGTTTTCCACGTTCTTATCCAGCGAACTGAGAAGATCTGCTTGTTCGATTGTGACTTCTTCCGAGTACATGATCTTCTTAGGCGAGCCCTCGCGCAACCACGCGAGAGCTTGCGCGATTTCGCGCCGCTCATCTTCAAACAACTTGAAGCGCTCAAATGACAATACGAGTTCTAGCGAGTGTTGGACGTTGAGTAGAGAACTAATGGCGCCGGTTCGCTTTCCGGGGGCATATGGAACGAGCAGGGGTTGATCGGATGCGCCCAGATTGCGAACAAAGCCCATTCGAGAAGATGTTGGCGAGATTGAGATGCCAGATGGAGAAATCGACGCTGTCAAAGATCGGCTAGTTTCGTCAATGAGTTTTTCCTCTGCGGTTGTCGGCCTGAATCGCAAGGAAAACCCAAGGTCGGCTGTGACAAAGCCTGCACTACGCCAGAACAACTCCGATTGCTTAATAGCTCCGCTAGAGTTGTTCGAATGAATGCGGCTCACAACTCTCCAGTCAAGGGCTGGCGCGCCGTTTAGGCCTTGACACACCTCGTAAACAAATTCTAATCGCTGATGAAAACTGAGAGAGGCTAACAAACTTCGGAGAACTCTATCGAACGACTGGGATGCATTGTCGCGTTCTTCATTATCCTCATTAGGAGTTCTGCGCGAATTCCACGCGATCCCTAAGAGCTCGATCGCTGAAACGGCCTCAAAACATCCTGGTTCGCGCTCTCGGACAAAAATCGCAGGGATACTCTCGGCTTCGCATGGAGAGAGACGCTCAACCTCGGTGATCACCTCGGGAGCAGGAACTGATTCAGCAATCGGCATAGAAGGAAGTGGGCATTGTTGGGATTCCAATTGGAAACCTTCACCCGTCTGGCCAGCGCGACGAGAAGTTGAAATAATTGTCATTAGTTTTGTTTCAATGGCAGTACTTTTCTGATCGCCATGCGATTTGTTTTTCCGCTGCTCGTGATTTCGCCAACACCCCTCGCGCCACCGATAGCTCGGTTACGCTTTATCATCGACCCCTTTTGCAACCGCACGGTCTCACGTACTTCAGGAGTGCGAGGCAAGCCGTAACGGGCACGCGCCGAGCTTGCCCCAAGCGGTCTTCCTGGTCCTGCCTTCGATGTGAAGTGACTTCCAGCAGGAATGCCGGACTTCAACTCTCTTCTTGCTTGCGCTTTAGATGTGTATCTGAAGGCGGTCGCCTCTCGCGAAAGACGTCGGGCTGTCGTTGCACGATCGCGTGCAAGATCACGATCCAGCGTGCGAGTAATGTTAGTCTCCGCTGAACGAGCGGATTTCCGCTCGGCTTCGCGAAATGCCTGCCGCTCAGACGATCGCCCAGCTTGACGCTCAATTGAGCGCCCGGCCTGACGCTTCACTTGTCTAGCCGATTGACGCTCGATCGCGCGAGCCTCGACTCGCAATAGCCTTCGAGCCGCTGACTTCCCGGCCGACGCGCATCCAGAGGCACCAAACATTAGAAACAGCAACGAAGAGACCATACAGGCTTTGAAGAATCTCATCTCGAACATCCTCCGTGGAGTGTCAGTAGAGTTAGTTATTTCTTTTAAACAGGAATCCCAGCAGGCGGAATGGAAGCAAGATAAGCCCCCGACATAAGTCTGCCGCTAGGCTACCCACCAGATGGTCTGCCGCGCGCTCTCCGATCACCAGACGTACAAGCCAGCGAATTACTAGGATGGCAGCAATTGGAAGCATCAGCAGGAATATCCAGGTTGGAAGCGAGTCAAAAATGGCATCGAAGAACGGTCCACTAATGAGCAGTAAGCAAATTCCTCCGATCAACGCCGCAGCTTTGCGCAAACGTAAGAAGCCCAGAATGACCGCAAGACCAATGCCTGCGATCGCCAAAGGCATGAATTCATCCGGCAAGAGAGCCCACAGTAGGGACATTTTTGTTCTCCTCGTAATCGATGATTTGCAATCCCAGATTTTATCTGCGCTAAAGAGCAAAGAGGGCGACTCATGACAGCGCAAGGGACCAGACCAACACTTAGGCGGTCATTCGGCTTTGTCTTTTGTTAGCGTTGATGAAGGTAGAAGCGATAGCCAATGCGACACTGCTCGTGACCTTAGTCGCTACTGGCCAGGACACTTGCCAAGGCAGCTAAGAAATCGAGCAGAGCCGAGCACTCAAATCAGCTTGGAAGAGCGGTTAAGCAAAAGCGCCGCTTGGACTGTTGTTCGGCACTGCGACAAGAAGGTGCTGTTCCCGCGAAGCGCGGGTATTGTGACTTGAAAGCTGGTTGGCGGTAGATGATTCGTACCGGGGAAGGTTCAATGATCAAATGGAAGGAGCGTCTGCGCAATTCCCTTAGTAATGGTTCTTCTTTCGCTTTCGGCTTCCACGCCGCTGTGAGACGGAAAAACGAAGGCAGGATTGAGTTCTTTTCAAAATCTATAGGCGCCGTGAAACCGATGTCGTTTAGATTTTCGATGATACGCAAGCACTCAACCTGATGCTGCTTGACCTTTCGCATTGATGCTTCAAAAGCTGAGGCAGCCCAGGCAGCTGAGGTGGGGGCAATACGGCCGTTAAACGCAAATTCATTGTCCAAGTCCAATCCAAGCTCGCGCCGGTGTCGCGCAGGGTGTTGCGTGGCCCAAATAAGCTTTTCATAGAGTCCAGTGTTATTGGTGAGAATCGCACCCCCTTCGCCAGCACTAAGAGGTTTGTTCGCGGTAAAGGATACGACCAACGCATCTGCGAGACTGCTTGCTTGAAAACCTTGACGACTTGCTCCTAAGCTCTGCGAAGCGTCGGCGAAATACCAGATACCGTAGTCATCTGCTAGGCGACGCAATTCCTTCGTATCGGACGGGATACCAAAAATGTCGACAGCCAAAATCGCTTTTGTTTTTGAAGTGATAACGCGTCGCGCGGAGTTGACCTCAACCGCAAGAGTAACCGGATCAATGTCAGCAAACAATGGGCGATTATTCAGCATGAGCCAGCCTGCTAAGGTAGCTCCATAGGTGAATGGGGTGGTGACGAACTCGCTGCGTCTTAATTCTGCCGCAAGAGCTAACGCAAAAAGTCCTGTCGTGGCATTACTGACGCAGAGAGCATGCTTCATTCCGTAAAACTGTCGTAGTTTAGTTTCGAGATCGGCAACCGGGCCAGCAGCTCCGCAATAATGCTCCTGTATGGCGAGCGGGGACGAGGCCACGGATTTCAAGTACTGGCGGACTCCCCTCTTACCTGCTTCGACTATCGGATCAAACGTTTGCATAGTTGCTGTACTCCTCTAACTTCTTGTCCAACGCTTCACCGTCAACGTGTCCAGTAGCGCGATCCACAAGGTCAGCCAGATGTGGAGGGAAGGCATAATCTGATGGTCCTTCACCCCACGGGAGGAAATAATGGGAGGTACACGCCTTGACGGCCCATAAATCGGAGTAAATCGTGTACGGCATGTCACTAGTCGGACAAAGGTCATTTGCCGCGAACAGGACGGTATCTGAATTCATTACGCCCTTGATGTATAGGGCATTGCTCAGTTGGGACCTCACATGGCGCGGGTTTGCTCCTTTTTCGTAGAACACTCTTGCCGCATCCTGAATCTTCTGGTCGGCGGGATCTAACTCCAGGTCCGAAACAATCCGCTTTGCAGTGGAGATTACAATGCCTGGGAAGTCATTCTGCAACGGGTGCAGAACAGGTATTAGCGTGAACCGAGATCGCATGGCGGCCCCCATTCGCCACGGACAATTCGTTGTCGCTATCAAGAGCCGTCGTCCACGGGCCGACTCATTCGATAATTCAGTGAGGAGAGTTGCCGTGACCGCCCGGCTGGCGCCGGAGTCGCCATCGAACTCACTTCTTTGAAGCGGCAGGGCTTCAGTTATTTCATCTGAAAATGCGATGCCGCCCCATTCATTTAATGCACACCACTGAAGTCGCACCTTCCGTTCGGTCTCTCCAACAATGCCACCTTTCGGGCTATGCATCTGATACGCCGCTGTCTTTGCCCGATGTGCAGTCAGAACGGCGAGGTCAGTTTTTCCCGTTCCTGGAGGTCCCACAAGCAAGATATTCAAGGGCAGGTTTGAGTCGCCGTGCAGCAATCCGTCCGCATAGCTTTCGAGCACTTCACGTGGCTTCGAGATGTTCACGCCACACAGTCGAAGGTCATTAACTCGGGTCGTATCGAGCACAGTTAGAGTACGTTCTGAGAGTTGTTCGACATCATGGTTCTTCTGCTCCGCCAGCTCGCCAGCGGTGATGACTTGCCCACTGCGATGCGACGCCCGGATTCGAGCCTCGAAGCCTCTATTGGGCGTATTGCGCGTTAGATTCGCAATGCCTTCATCTGTCAGAGTGGACTCAAACTTCGCGTTGGCGTAGACGGCCTGGGCAGAAGTAAGAAACGCCTTCTTTTCGTCAGCGTCTGGTTGCGGAATGCGAACATGATGCAATGCGCTTCCGACAAGATCGTCGATGAGACCATCGCGGCCATGAAACATTACGAGGTTGCCGCTCGAACGGAGTGCAAGGTTATGTCCAAGCAGGTGTGCCAATTCAATAGCGACGAGTTGCGCATCGGTTTGTGTGCCGTTGGAGAGTTCTCCAGGGGTTAGGTGTTCGCCGAACTCAAAAAGAGCGCAGAACCGCATGGTCTTACCGTCCGCCCACTTTAGGTCGTCAACTGGCGTTCGCGACAAGGAGTAGATCCCCCGCAGCACGCGCACTGCTTCGTTTTGGTCTTGAGGGATTTTCGCCAAGCCATGAACTTGCAATACCTTCTCGATTGTTCGCTGGTCGCACTCATCGCTGATTCGGCTTTTGTCATAGTCCAGTCCACCAGCCATCGAATATCGCAGGAGAACCATCCCATATCTGTCCCGGCAACTTCGTCTAAGGGCTTCCAAGAGAGTTCTAAGTTTCTTGTCCGATGGGTCAACAACGAGATCATGAATTGAGCGTCCGGTTAATAACAAAGCGGCGTAGCCGTCTTCGTACTTCTCGAATATGCGATTCATTGGTTCCATGAAAATGTAGCTCCTTAAGCTGTTCGATTTAGGCAAGATTCAAGATGGGAATTGGTTAGCCACAGAGTGTTGGCAGCCAAAAGAGGACTGAGTGCTTTCCGCCTCAGCGCTTGGTTATGTTGCGTGTTCTTTTGTCGTTAAGGCGTTGACTTCGGCGCAGCGCAGCGTCAGAGGATTGTGGTCCAGCCACGGAGTCTTGGGGCGAGGCTTTCCGTCGCACGAAGGAGAGCACGTCACGGGCGGTGTCTAGTTCGCAAACGCCCCCAGTCTCTTTACGAACTGCCTTAGCGGCCCGAACACCTTCCTCTTCGAGCGCCTTATCAAAAGCATCCAAGATCGCGGGCGTAGTACTATCACAACCGCTCACAATCTCAGTCGATATCGAGAGGTCGAATTGCTCATCGGGTGCTATCTCAGCTACCAACGTTTTGCCGCTTGGATTACTGGCTACCAAGCGGGCTTTGGCATTAATTGTCGGTAACACCTGCACAGAATCGAAGCCGATTTTCTTGAATGCATTTGCACAAGCCACCGTCAGCGTATTTGTGAGGACGCTATTGTGCTGTACGGCGATCTCTTTCATAAGCAGCGTCCTGGCGCTTATAACCTCTTGCGCTGAGTTCGCCATTGAAAACGCCTTTAAGCGGGTCTTCATCGTTGCCGAGTTACCGACGGCAAATGGCATTTGAGTAATCAGTTCAAATGTTGAGGCTCTCAGAGCTGCTTCCTGAGAGACCTTCTGATTCAATAGTTGATGAAATCTCTTTTGTTGCAGCCGATTTGCGGAGGCCAGCAATGAAGCGGTTGATGCTAACGATGAGAACTTCTGGGGAGTTTGCACTCGCTGCTGAACTGTATTCCTGCCCGTTCGCGCTGATGTCATCGAGTTCAGTACTTCCGCAATGCTGCGAACGTTCGCCATAACCCTGGCGTTCACGACTGATTTGACTTTGGGTCTTGTGGAGATTGTGCTCATGGAACTCACCTTCCTGTTCAGTATTCTGTCTTTAGGCTGTAACTTCGCTCTCGGCGTCCCTAATTCTTCCGTCAACGTCCAAGTGAAATCCGTCAAATGGATTTCCATGATTGCCGTTCGTGGCACGCTCTTCCTGGACTCTAAAGGGTTCCGCCGGATCAGTTGCCGTAGATTCGGCGTTGTTCGTTGCGGCGCCATCTGCAGACGGTCGCACCGGAGGAGGAATATGCTCAGTACTATTTTGTGCGGGAGGTGGAAGGATAACGGGGCCGAAAATCTCGTTGACTATTCTCACTACCTCTTGGTCAAAAGGACCTGCGCCGACCGGCGCATGGGTATTACGGTTGTTGTAAAGCTCCAATGCGTCAGTATAGTCACGGTAAACTTGGCTAACGGCGGCTCTCGCTCGGTCATAGCCCGCTGTTGATTGCTGGATAGATTGCTCAAGTTTGGTATGAGCCCGTGAGTAGGACAGATAGGCTTTCGCATTGCGCAGCCTCTCTCCGCCGAAGACTATTGCACAGTGAAAACATAGACTAAGCGCTGCTAGAATAAGCGGGAGCCACATGTCTCCCCATGAGAAAGTCTCCTGGGTTGCGAGCTTTACATAGCAGGTGTATCCAGCAACACCGGCCAATAAGAATACCCAACAGATACAAGCGACCGCCCATAGGTATTTGCCGGCGCTTTCACGTTTTTCAAATGCCACTTCGCGCGAGGCAACTAATTGGGCGCCGAAGTACGCATCCGCTACTAAGATAGCCGTTGGGATAAGAAACCTGCCCAGCAAAATGACCCCTCGTGGCATGTCGTAGAGCCCAAGACTCATCAGGAATTCTGCGAGCGCGCCCAAAAAGAGAAATTCAAAAAGCCAGGCAGCCGGATAAACACAGAGGAATAGTTTGGCCTGCACTTTCTCGTGCGCTGTGAATCCAGCTTCGTCTATGTTATCGGTGGCCAGCTTCGCCTTCTCCTCCTCCTTCGTCTTGCGGAGGCTTTCGAGCCGTCTTGTCTTACTCGCAGCCTCGTGGAGTTGATTGAGAAGAATTGAGATTCCCTTCCGACTTTGTTCATCTGCGCGCTGATTTTCAATCCGGTTTTTGCGTCCATCACGCGTTTCGCGAACAATTTGTGTTGGCATCTTTTCTGATCTCCTTCAAAACAATTTGTTTGGTATCACTGAGCTGGCCTAGGGGGAGCGTCGGTCTACCTGATGAGCCACAGACCAGCGGCGCGTCACAACGAACGGGGCACGGACGTCTGTCTCTCTGAAGCGATTAAAAATTGAATCGCGGATTCAATGTTCTCAAATCTCGTTGGACTCAGTGACGTCAGGGAACCAACCGACGCGCTGCCGTTGATCAATATTAGCCGGGTCGCTTTCTGCAATGCTTCGTGTTTGCTGTGCACGTTGTCGAGTCCATCTCCAACGATCAACAGGATCTGATGCGGGGGCGAAGGCCATGCGGCGCTATTCTCGGAGAGGAACAGGTTGGCCCGCTGAATTCCGCCGAAGAAATCGGATCTGGGCGCGGTTGCGGGAGCATCCAGTAGTGAACTAATCTGCGACTTGAACGTTGCTATGCGACGATCCGTTTCAGATTCGAATGCCTGTACGCTCTCGTCAAACTTAACCTTTGCCTTGCGGTATTCCGCCATCTCTCGCTGCACTTGAAACGGATTCCCGTTCTTGTCTGGTTCTTTCGGAGCGCCGCTTGGCGGAACTTCGATACGCAACCGGTGGAGAGAACTGTTGCTCTGTTCGTTTATCAAGCCGAAGCCTATCTCCCCTCCACATGGACGTATTAGATTCACGAGAAGATCGATATGCTCCATACTAATCTGCGGCGTCCTCGTCTGACCTGTACTTCCACTCTTATCCTGAAGCAGTGCAATCTTCACAATGGATTGCTGACAAGGCTGTGAGGTAGATGGTGTTATGGGTTTATCACCACGCACCTGTTCTGCGTCGTGAGTTCCAGATTGCTTACATCCAACCATCGCAAGCGATATGAGAAGCAGCAAAGTCAGCGCAGTTGAACCGGTCAGTTTTGAGTTCATGTTAGTCATGGGTTTGTGTTTCTCCTCTATCGTAGGATTTAGTTCAAACGGTTCTTGTCGGGTAAACGTGATCATTCCTAATCGAGGTGAATTCGATCCGAATCGTAAAGCGCAGCTTCGTTGTTTCATGGCCATCGGTATCAGTAGTGCTACCTGCCATAGCGAATGGCGGATTCCTAGATCCAAGTCAAAACTGCGGAAGACGCCGGGCAGATACTCGGTCCGATAAAGACCGGAAGCATCGGAAACACAACGTGTGATCCGAATCCCATTTGACGACGCCGCGAAAGCGGAAACGCGCTTGACGATCTTGGCAATTAAGGCAAAGTTTTCGATTTCTTTTCCAAAACTGTTTTGAAGCCATTCCAGTTCACCCCGTCAACCGATTTAGATTCGCATTGCAAACCACCTTTGTTGGGTAAACGTGATGCGCGTTGTGACACTGAACAAAAGAGGTATGAAAACTTGAGCAATCTCGCGTAGTCACACTAGCCCGCGCTGCGCCGACCAATTAACTAAGCCACTAAGCCACTATCTATCAATAGATTGGTGAATCTTTCAGGTATGATTTTTCGGCGGGAAAGAGGTCTTTGCTCTCGCTGGAGATCACAGAGGAGGAAGCCAAGACGGCACCCTGTCGAGCTAACTGCTACCTTAAGTAGCGGCACTGCGAACGCAACGCGCTCAATTTGTTTGCGACTCCTGATAATATTGTGCTAAAAAGCCCTCCTCTCGTGAAATCCGAAGTGGCGATCGCTTCGGAAACTGAATTGCCAAAGAAATTCCGTAGGTCTTCGCCCTCAGCAGCGATGAGCATTCAGATTTAGGTGGAATTGTCCATTTGGTTCAAGAACTTCACGCGGCCTCTCGACATCACTCAAACGAAATATGAGCCAACGACTTAAACGCGGCACCCGTACATCCCAGGGCGCGAGGCAAATAACTTCACTCCTTCAGGAGCAATTTGCTCAAATTCAACTCGGCGATGAAGAAGACATTGAAGAACTGGATGAAGACTTCACTGATGAAATTGATGACCGTGCTAACAGTGAAGCCATCCTAACGGGCGAATCTGTCGAGCATAGTTTCGACCTGGAATGGTCTTCTGCTCTCCCTCTTGAGAAGCAGTTAGCCCGCCGAACCAGTCCTCCCGTTCGATATCTCATTGACTCGTCGTTAAATGTGCATCGATTGGACAGCCGTGATGATTCAAGTTCGAATCTCAGTCACTTGATTGCGTCCGCCGTGGCTCGGCATATCCGCGACACCCGTACCGACCTTGTAAAACCCGGAGACTGGCGCCATATCCCAGCGATCGAATCAGAGCGCAAACTTCTTAAGCTTGTTGTAGCCGGAACCTTATCGTCAGGAACAAGTTATCAATTGCTAAAGATGAGGTTTGAGAAAGTTGGCGCCTCCGCAAAGTCTTTTGCCATCTTGCTACCTAATGGCGATGTAGTCACTCCGCAGGCTCTGATTAACCATGCAACGACAGGAAGGCGAGCTACACGGGCCGGTGCCCTTCGTCAGAAGACGTTGCAGGAGTCGGGTGAAGGGGGCAACGAACTTGCTGGAGAGGATTGGACACGCGCGCACTGGAAAGCGGTGAAGCATTCGGAAACCACAGCGCGATCACGTGTCAGAAAAACGTAACACGTGTTGCGAGAAACCAATTAGGCTTCCACCGATGAACTCGAACCAACTTCAAAATGCAGCGCTCTATCTAAGGTGGGTTACTTCCCATGGCCTCAGCGACGAGGCGCTGCTGAACGTGTTGTCCGACTCAATTCAGTCTGACGAAAGACTTGATCAGACGAGCGCCTACCTCGTATCAACACGTGACAAAAGGTATGTGTTGAACGAGCTTGAAACGTTCGCCCTCGGTAGCCACTGGTCAGTGTTTCATTTTTCCATGCTCAAAAGACTTCGTTTCGATTCTGCTTGTGAGGAGTGGAAGGTTATTGGGAGAGATACTCCAACGCCAGCCGCTTTACTGGAACACGTAACAAGTCTTGGCAAAGATTGCTTAGTGGTCATCGAAGATCTCATGAGTTTCTATCGTCAAAGACTTGAGAGGAAATCGATACATGAAGCACTCAGGAATATTCTTACTGAGGAGGGCTTAAAACCCACGTTGATGCTGGTTGAAACGCCGGAAAGCGCCGCATCAATGCCCCGTACCCTGGCTGACTCTCTCCGGCCAATCCAAGTTCGGATGGTCGACCTCCCGGATGATCTTGGGTTTTTTCGACGCGGTCAACAACCTTGTTTATTGCCTTACCTGCGCGCTTATTTTAAGGCGGAGAAGAGGGCAACAAACCGATCATCGGACAGTAACGCAACGCTGCACCTGCGGGATGGCGGTCATTGGACCACGGTCCTAGAGCGTACTCATAGGAAGAAGAAATCTAGCAACTCAGGAGAACAGCAGGCCGGCGAGAAGGCGACGAAGGTCGTCGGCTGGACAAGATTGCTTCGGGCAGATCAAGCCCTAGATTGGATTAAGAATACTCTTCCAACCAATGTGTCGAAAGAGAGACTGTCGGTCGCAATCCAGCGAGCCCTCGTGTCGTGGTTGGTGCCGCTCAGTTCCGATGATTCGCTTCTCGCACGCCCCAGGGTTTTGGACCGGCGAGTCGAGACGATTCGGATCGACGAAAAGAAGGGAGAAGTGTGGTCTACAAATGGCCGAAGACCTGCCCGAAGAGTCAAGAACTTCCCTGACGCGTTAAGGTGGCCCGTCGAGGGAAGGGGTCTTGACCCGATTCACACTCCTGAGAATGAACGCGCGGGTTTAACGCGGTATTTATCGGACGGCTGGCTAATTGGTGATGATGGAGTGCTAATCGAAAACCTCAGCGGTTCCGTGTTCGGACCTTCCGCCTCGCTGATACCGCATCCTTTTCACAATGAGCCAAGGCGTCTAATGTTGGGAGCCTCACTCCAGAGTAGAGCCGTGGATATCGAAGCCTCACTCGCAGACCCTCTCCGTCCTCCACACGATAGTATCGAAGGAGCCGGTTGGTACCCTCCAGGTAGAGACCTGCGGGTTGCCTTCTCTACTTGCAAAGGCTGGACTCACGAAGATGCTATCGTTCTTTCTCAAACGGCCGCGAGACAGCTAAGGAAGCGTTGGGAAGAAAGAAAGTGGCGGATGTTGATTCCCGCAATTGTTTCTCGAGTTGAGTTGGATGTTGCACCCAATGATGTTGTTGAGCCAGGTAGGCGACTTGCCAAAGCCTTCATTGATCTTTTTGCGCTAGGTTTTCGCTCCCACGAAGTTGAAGAGATTGGTGAGCGTTGGCATCAGGACTTGCACGACGGGTGGCTTGAAATCGGTTTGTCCAACTCTGTGGCGCCCATCGGCGGAACCATACTTGAAATTGAGCGTCACAGCATTCTTGATCTGCAAGGCCCAGGTGCGGAAGGACTGGAGTTTCTTTACGGGGAATTAATCGATAACCCAAGGGGCGCCAATAAGGTCCTCAAGTGGCGCGAGGCGATTACTTTCGTCGTTGAGGTTAATCCGGATGTTTCGGTGGGGGACAAACTTTCCACAAGGCACGGGATTAAAGGAGTAGTTAGTAGAATCGTCGACGATAACCACGACGATCTACCGATCGTTGAGGGCGAACAACGTGCTGAGATCGTCCTTTCGCCAGTGGGAGTAGCACGACGCAGTGCGATGGGACAGTTTTGTGAAGCATCTAGCAGTAGCGACATTGAATTACCTCATTCCGGCACCATTTTCGTCATGCGGCAGCCTCAAGACGCCATTGACCGATGCAGAGTCCGCGGAGTTCATAACCACGAGGTGCGAGGTCAGCGCTATGGCGAGATGGAGTTCTGGGCGCTAATGGCTCATGGGGCGTCGGCGATTGCTCAGGAACTTCTTTCGCCAGAACGCTCCACGGCGAGTTGGATGTATTGGGAAGCCAAGGTTGGAGGCGGGGATCATCGAAAGTTGGCGACGCGTGCGCTCAATCGTTATCTCTCCGTTATTGATGCAAAGATCGAAACGGGAAGTCTGGTCCAAGCTTCTGAGCCAGAAGATTTTTCCATCCACTGTGGTAACTATGGAGAGTTAAAAGACGCTTGGGACCTGTTGAATGACAATGAGGCATTTGCCTCAAAGAAAGGTGGTCTTGGTTTCATTCAACTCGATAAAGCTATAACAATCAATCTTGAAGGCAAGGACCGACTAATTGAGAAGTTATATGTATTACCCCCTTGGCTTAGGCCGGAAGGTACCTCGGCTACTCATGAGTTAACTAAGGCTTATCGCTCTCTCCTCGTTGCTTTGGCATTCGGAAAGCCTTACAGAAAAGATGTTGAGAGATGTGTCGCGGTCATTCTTGACCAACACCTCGGAGTCCATGCTTTTCTTCGTCGAGAAGTGCTTGGGCGAAGACTCACACGCTCGGCTAGGGCCGTGATCGTTCCAAGGCCCGATTTACGGATTGATCAAATAATGATTCCTAGGCGGGTGGCTGAGACACTATTTGATGGTTTAGCGAGTCAAAGCAAAGACATTGTATTAGTGAATCGCAATCCGACGCTTCATCGGCGCGGACTCATTGCTCTTCGTCCAGTCATTGACGAAACGGATACACCTGTCTTCGGGCTACCTCTCGGAATTCTAAAAGTGTTAGGAGCGGATTTTGACGGCGACCAAGTTAACATCGTTGCTCTAGAGACCGATGAAGCACTTAGTGAAGCTAAGAATCTGCTTCCCGGCTCTTGTTCCTTGCGAATTGATCCTCTTAGGCGAAACACGCCAGCGTTTCCGTTGCTACAAGAATTGAGCACATTGGAGGCCGAGCGACTGCTTGCAAGAAAAAAAGACGATGAGGGGTCGCAAGAAAGTTGGTCGGAACAGTATCGATCGCTTCTCCAAGCGAGAATTGAATCTCTCCAGGGTTGGCCGGCGCAATTGATGAAAAGGTATGCAGAGGAGAACCGAGGTTTTCGGCACGGATTCGATCAAGAGACCTGGCTGAAAATCGCAGACGAGAGAATGGAATACGTGTATACCGGAGTTCGAAAGAAAGGTAGGTACGGCGGCGTCCTTCGCCGAGAGTTTTATCGTCAAACCTATAAGGATGAACAGAGTTTCTGGCGCGCAATCGAAGCGCTACAAGCTGTTACTGAGAGGCTTACGCAATCGGTCTTGACAACAAAGACAGGAGAAGGCGCATCTCTCTTCGATTCAATGAAGTACTTTGAAAATCCACAGTCTGAAGAGTCAAAAAAATCCCTGACACTGCTCGAACCGAGCGATCCTCTGCTCGATCCAGATCAGTTGGCTGCTGTTCTGGGAGACAGGCGCGATCCACTTGGTCTGCTTGCCTGGTTGGCCAATCCGACCACCGAAACCCTCCTGGCTTCACTCAGCGACCCAGACGGCTCAAGCGGTGATCCTCGCATCGCATGGTTTCTCAAGTAGTAAATTTGCGGGCAGCGACAGATGCCTTCTGCTGACCACTATTTCATGGCATTCACGTGTTTATGTGATCAAGCTTGATCCGGGTGCGTATTTCACACCAAGTTGAACACCCATTTCACGGGAAGCTGAACACCTGTTTCACGCGATGATGAACACCTGTTTCACGGGAAGGTGAACACCTATTTCACGGGAAGGTGAACACTTTTGGG
>JAOAPY010000021.1 GCA_025463135.1 Acidobacteriota bacterium | reverse complement strand
ATCGATGTCCGGCCATTCGCCGCGCCCTTCGGAGAGAAAGCGTTCGAACAATAATTCCATGCCCACTGGATCAACCGCCGTGATGCCAAGCGAGTAGCACACCGCGCTGTTGGCTGCCGAACCACGGCCCTGGATCAAAATGTTGCTGCGCCGGCAGAATTGCACTATGTCCCAGACAATCAGGAAGTAGCCCTCCAGTTTCAACTTTTCAATCAATGCGAGTTCTCGCTCGATCTGCACTCGAGCGGTTTCGTATGCCGGCGAACCGTTATGGCCCGTATAGCAGCGCCGTGCTCCTTCGTCAGTGCGCTTGCGTAGAAATGAAGCCATGGTCTCGCCATCGGGCACAGGGTACTGCGGAAACTTATAGCCCAGATCTTCGAGGCTGAATTTAAGACGCGCAGACAGCTCAACAGTGTTCGAGATCGCCTCAGGCAAATCCGCAAACAGCCGGCACATTGTCTGGGGTGCTTTCAGGAATCGTTCAGAGTTTTGTGCCAGTAATCGTCCGGCGGTTTCCAGCCGCACATGATTTCTTATGCAGGTAAACACGTCGGCGATCTGGCGTTGGGCGGGACTCGCCTGGCAGACACCATTAGTGGCTAAAAGCGGGAGCTTCAATTGCCGTGCGAGTTCCACCACTGTCTGATTGCGCGCTTCTTCTTCACGATTAAAATGACGCTGCAATTCGGCATAAACATTCCCCTTGCCAAACACATCTACCAACCATTCCCCTATTTCCTTTACTGTCTCCGCGTCCCCGCGTCTCCCTGTCTCCCCATCTCGGATCGCGAATGGTCCATCCTCGGCGCCGGTCAAACAGATCACGCCCTGAGCATGACTTGCCAATTCCTCAGGCGTGACCACGCACTCGCCGGGCTTGGCGTGTTTGGGTACACGCAGTTTCATTAGTGTGATCAAGCGGCAGAGGTTTTGATAGCCAATGCGGCTACCGGCAAGCAGAGGCAGAGTAAATATATCTTTGGCTTTAGGACTTAAGACTTTAATCTCGGCGCCAATGTGAGCCTTAAGTCCGTTCTTCTTTGCAGCCAGATGGAAGCGAGGCGCTCCGTACATTCCATCGCGATCGAGCAGCGCCATGGCCGGCATTTCCAATGCCTGACAAGCAGCTATCAGATCTTCAGGCACCGAAGCGCCTTCCAAAAAACTGAACGCCGAGCGTGCATGTAGTTCGATATACATAAATGGGTCTTAGGTCTTTGGCTTTGGTCTTTGAAGGTTCTTATGTCGGCTTTTAATTTTTCCCCGCCGGCGTTTTCCCTCTTTGGAGCGTTCACATTTCTGGCATTCGTTTAGAGAGACTTGTCCGCCGGTTTTAAGCTGCGTGATTAAAAGCCGGCGTCAAAAGCCGCCGCGGTCAAGACGAAATACTAAGAGCGAAGTTCAAAGACCAAAGACCATCAGTCATAAACTCCCTCGACAAACCAGCCGCCATCTCGCAGTTCGCGATAAATACGATAAAGCACTTGCAGTGACGTCCCTCTGGGTCCGCCCTTTTCCGCGCGCGATTCCACTGCCACGTCCCATTCGTCTCGGGCCCAGGAATCCGCTCGCCACCAATCACCTGTTGCGCGCCAGGGCCCGGCGGTGCGCACGATTTTTCCATGTACGCTTCGATCTGAACTCCAGGCACTGATTTGTTTTGGGTACCCCTGGTCAGCATCCACCAGGGCGCGCAGCGGCGGCCGGAAAACACGGAAAGCAAGGATTGGGAAGGGGAGACAGGGGGACACGGAGACACGGGGATTTGTTGCTCGGCGTGCTCCCCGTCGGCGCGCCACTTTTCCTTTCAAAGCAAATCGCTTAATGCTAAAAGCATCGGGGCGATGCGTATCCAACAATTCGGGCGAGCCCACGTTGCCTTCACCAACCAGCTTTGCGAGTCTCGCCAATGTCAATTCCAACTTTTCCGGTTCCGGCGCCAACGGGATGAAGAGCCCGTTCTGGGCTACGCGCGGCTTTACCGGCTCGCAAGTGATCGACACGGCGACGATGGCCAATGGCGGTGGATGCATTTCCGCGTCCAGCAGTAAAAGTTTCAAAAAAACTTTGTGGTCGCGCATCGCGTAAGGGAGATTCAGTTCGCGATCATGAGAGGTCCCGTTTTCCAGCTTCATGCGTACTCGCAATTCGTTAGTTGCCAGCGCATAGGCGTTCAATTTTGCGCAGAGCTGATTAAGCAGGCGCGCGAGAATGAAAGAGAGGGGCTCGAGAGCTGCGAGTGGATACTCCAACTCCATTGAGTTTTCAAAAACTGGCGCCGGTTGGATAAGCTTTAAATGTCGATCAGATTTGCCGCCGGCCAAGCGTTGCAACTTTACTCCAGCTTGTCCCAGGCGTTCCGAAACGCCGGCAGTTGGTAGCGCGGCAAAATCACGAAAGGTGTGAATACCCCAAAGTCTGAGAGTTTCAAGTATCTCTTCGGACCCTGCGGTTCCTGCCTGTTTCTTTTCTGCGACACCCGCCAAGGCAAAGCAAAGCGACTCGATCGGCAAATCGCCCAGTCCAGTGATCTCTTCGCCCGGAGTAATAAAAGTTATGCCTTTAAAAAACTTTGCGGCATGTATTGCCGCGTCGGGATTACCGGCCAGTGCTACGCTTACTTTGCAACCGAGGCCGCCGGAAGTTTTTGGCCTGGTTGCCCGGCGCGCAATCTCATTCGCTAAACCATACGC
The DNA here is from genome assembly GCA_025463135.1 of Acidobacteriota bacterium. Lineage (GTDB taxonomy): Bacteria > Acidobacteriota > Blastocatellia > Pyrinomonadales > Pyrinomonadaceae > JAOAPY01. The sequence continues at coordinate 13,573 of JAOAPY010000021.1, read as the reverse complement.
TGAGCCGAACAGCAGTTCGCAACCATCCACATCAATAACGACAGTATCCAGAGCGGTCTCTTCCACCAGGGGCGAAAAAGCATAGGCAAAATCCGCTAGGGACAGGCCGTCCGAGACTTTATTAAGATAAATGCAGGCAAACATAATCCCGCCGACCTCAGAATCCCAGGAGACGATAATGCGAACGAAGTATAGCGAACAAAAACGAAAATCGTCAAGCTGGGAAATAGGTTGCTCTTCGGGATCGTTTTACGGTGTTCTGAACCAGTGATCCTGGCGAGGAACGAGGGTATAAGGCAAGGAGCGCGGGTTGTAAGCGAGGAAGGCACAGTTGCGAGCGCCGGTATGTTTTCACTAACTAACCTGTGCTTTAAAACACACCTCTCGGGTCCCTGGAAAAATAGGTCTCTGGCGCTCGGCTCGAAGATTAATTCCCTGCAGAAGAGTTGGTGCCGGATCGGATTTAAGGTGCGGCTGCGAAACACCTTCCTGCCTGGTTGAGGTCGCTCGAGTTGCGGACCAATGATCCTCAGTTTTATTTACTCCCAAAGAAAGCGAAGCACACGAACGAACGCAGGAATCCTGGGCAATAACCAATAGAGCGGTGGGCTTGTGCTCCACTACGCGACGAAAGCGATACCACCAGGAAGAGATAATTTTTCGCGCCTGTGACGCCGGGACATCGCCCAGATCCAGCACGACAAGTCCAAAACCGCCGCCTTGTAAAATCAGATCCGTGGCTTTAAAAGCTTGCTCAAGCTGCCCATCACAGCGAAGCCAAAGCAGTTGCTCCAGATCCATTCCTGCCTGGGAGGCAGACTGTGGATCGAAGGCATTGCTGGTGTCGATAAGGGCACAGACTTCTTCATGGGTCGTGGCCTGGGCCAGCGCAGAAAGCATCAGGCTGGTTCGTCCGGACGAAGCCGGTCCAAAAATCTCGGTGATGGCGCCGCGGGGTAGACCATGGGTGAAAGAGTCAACTTCCTTAATGCCGGTAGAAATCGTTTCTTCAAAGCGATGCTCGTTTAGTTTAAAGACATCGCCAAAGCGTGTGGTCAGTTGAGATTCGATTGTTACTTTGGACAGTGCCAGTCCCATGAGATCACTCCTTTTTGGCGGCACAAGTGCCACGCTACTTGACGCTCGAAATATTATTCGCTAATATTCGTCCACTTTTCGCCTAGACGCGAAAATCTAACACGATTGCTGAGGTTGGAGCAAGAGGGAGGCCAAAGATGCCCGTAACACCACGACAAAGACAGGTCTATGAATTTATCTCACGTCATATCGAGGTGGAGAAATTGCCACCAACCATCGCGGAAATCGGACGTCACTTTAAGATGAGCTCATCAGCCAGCGTACATAGCATTCTTTCCGCACTCGAGCGTGAAGGTCTGATCAAAAGAATTCCTAATGTCAGTCGCGGTATTGAACTCGTGAAGCAAGAAAGCCTGAGCGATAGCGATGACGGCGAGATTCCATTGTTGGGTCTGGTGGCGGCCGGTCAACCCATCGAAGCGGTACTCAGTCACGAAACCGTTTCGGCCCCGCGCGACATGATTGGCAGAGGCCGAATGTTCGCCCTGAGAGTACGCGGAGATTCGATGATTGAGGAAAACATCCAGGACAACGACATCATTCTTGTTTCTTCACAGCAGACGGCAGAGAACGGCCAGGTAGTGGTGGCGCTCATCGACGGCAATTATGCGACAGTGAAAAAATTCTATCGCGAACCGGAATTCATTCGGCTCGAGCCGGCCAATCCACAGTTCAAACCGATCTTCATCAAAACGCCTGAGCGTATTCAGATTCAGGGTATCGTGCGAGGATTGATTCGTAAGTACGACCACAGTCAAGCTTAATTTCAACGTGGTCGAAGCTGGGACGCAAAATTTTCTTTGAAACAAACCATGCTTAGCGATCCCAAAGATGGCGATCTTAAGAATCTCGATCCCGAACTCAGCTTAATTGGCTTTGAGCTAACGGACTGTGAGGTGCAGCTGGAGTCCATATCCCTGAAATATCTGCGCGCCGTACATCGCACAGCGCTTGAACTCGCAATACCCAATCGCTTTGGTCTTGAGGCCGGTGGCTTTTGGTTGACGAACGAGCAGATCGCACAGTTGCGCAGGCTTCCTGATTACTATCCGCCCCGCGAGGCTGCGGCCGTCGCTCAAACTATCGAAGCTTATCTGAAAGCACAGCTCAGAGATTTTTATTCGGCCGCGCTTGAGAGTGGTGATAGGGATCACTAACGCTATGAATGAGAATTAGCCACCGATAGACACTGATAAGAACGGAGCTGAATAAGACTTAAATGGTACAAGATAGGCCTGTTTTTCGGTGCTGGCCCTGATCTGTGTCTGTCTGTGTAAATCTGTGGCTGAGATTAGCCCGCAAACTAATCGTTTCCATCTGTCGAAGCGTTGCGAATCGAGGTGCGCCTTAAGGAGCTGGAGAGCTAAGCCACTGCGACCTTTCGTGGGCGGCGCAGCACGATCAAAGCGATCCCGGAAATAATCATCAAGCCACCTGCGAGCGTGCGCCACTCCAAAGTTTCCTTAAGCACAATCATTCCTAAAATCACCGCCACTACCGGCGTTACCAGCGCAATCAGCATGGTATCCGTCACCTTCATGTTCCGGATCAGCCAGTAATACAAACTGAAAGCGATCACTGTGCCCACGATGGCCAGGTAAAGCAGCGCGATCAAGGCCATCGATGTCCAATGAAACTTGAACGGATTTCCCTCGTGCGGAATGCCAATCAGGAATAGGGGAACGAGGCCGAACATCATCTGACCCGCGGCCAGCACCGCCGGATCAATATGTTTGCAATAAGCTTTGACAAGCACATTCGCGTACGCGGCGCAAAAAGCGCTGAGCACCAGGGCAGCGCTGCCCCACAGTGCTTTGGGACCGGACACTCGAAGTTGATTGGAAAAGATCACACCTACTCCGATTACTCCCATTACAACTCCCGCAATTCTTGGCAGAGTCATCGGTTCGCCGGGCAAATAATAATGGGCAATGATCAAACCAAATGCCGGCAGCGTTGATTGCAGCAGTGCTGCCAGACCCGAAGAGATGTATTGCTCTCCCCAGAAGACCAGGCCGTAGTTGAGGCTGAATGAAAGAATTCCGGTAATCGCCAAAAGCATCAAGTCACGACTCCGGCGAGGGAAGGGCAGACCCCGCGCTGCAATTACCAACAGAAGAATGATTGCGGCAATGACAAACCTGATCCCCGCGAAAGTAAGCGGTGGTAGATCCTGAAGACCGAGTTTGATAAAGAGCCAGGTTGATCCCCAGATAAGACAAAGCACTAGCCATACAAGACGTGATTTCATTATTTGTCTTCTATACGTGACAGCGATCGATTGGTCAAACGCGCGGTTGAGGAACCTACGAGATCAAAGAAAACGATCCACGAACTCGTACGAGGTGGATGTCAAGATTTCACATCCATTCGTCTGACTTCGTGGATCGCCTTACCGACTGATCGACCCTGACAATCGTTATGTCTGGGCACTCTCCAGCTTGATAATCGCAAACGCAGCACCCTGGGGATCAAATAGGATCGCGAACCTGCCAACGCCGGGAATGTCGTCAGCGGGCTTCATCACTTTTGCTCCCAACGAGCTTGCCTGCTCCACTTTCGCGTCACAGTCATCGACCGCAAAATATACCAGCCAGTGCGGCGGCACAGGGCCCATTTCCGGAGTCAACTTATACATCCCACCCGCACCCCGGTCGCCATTCTGGAACATGGTGTATTCCATCGGCCCGAAGTTTTCAGTTTTAGCGGTCCAACCGAACAGGCCGGTGTAGAACTCTGCTGCTTTGTTCGTATCGTTTGTTCCCAACTCATTCCAGCAGAATGAACCGGGGACGTTATAAGTCCCCACCCCCTGATGCGTTCCGGCTTGCCACAGCGCGAACACGGCGCCGGTCGGATCCTGAACCACAGCCATGCGGCCAACTGTAAAGACGTCAAAGGGTTCTTTCATCAGGGTGGCGCCCAGGTCTTTGGCTTTGGCGGCCGCTTCATCTGCGCTTGTAACTGAAACATACGACAACCAGTTTGGTGGTATTCCCTGCGCCTTCATATCCGGCATCAGCTCATAAAGAGCACCAACGTCTTTGCCCTCCTGTTTGAGCATTGTATAGACCATACCGGGACCGACAGGATTATCCACATAGTCCCAGCCAAAAAGTTTCGTGTAGAACTCTTTTGCTCCTGCGCTATCGCTGGTTCCCAATTCCACCCAGCAAAAAGTGCCTGGGGCGAAACCGGTAGCTTCCTTCGTTGCTGCATCCGTCATTGCTCTCTTCCTTTCTCGTGTCAGTTGCTTTTGATTATTGGGGAGGTGCGCACAATATCACGACTTGCGCGGGAATGGACAGGCGATAGCGAAGGCGAGATGTGAGCTTTTTCTGAACTCAAAAACGAAATGCGCCGCCTTCAGCAAGCTGAATGCAGCGCAATCCGTTCTCCTATAAATCGCTGAGGCTATCTCTCTGACTTGCGCCAGAGTCTTCACTCCAGCTTTCTATAGGATGGCAGCTCCGCATGTACACACAAGAGCCGCCGATTTATATCCCGATGAAAACTTGCGGTAAGTTGTCGCCGGTCAGCACACGATAAGTTTTCACCAATCTCGCACCCTTTCGGATACGGTGCCTTTAGGTTTTTGTTGTGGTGGCTTTTCCTCCACCGCCGGTTACGACCCGGCAACGAAGCTCAACTTTCGCCGAGCTGCTTGCCCCCTTTGGCGGGTCCTCTTCCAAAGGGTACCACTCGTTTCCGAGTGGCTCGAGAAAGTCTCGCAACTTTCTCCAGCTGAACCTTTCGGTTCCGACTCGGGCGTCATAGAATTAACAGCCGCCTGCCTTTCCCCTCAACCAACGCGTCACCGCATCGGTCACCGTCCCTTTGTCGGTCTCGAAGGCCGTAACCCTCGCGACACGTGCTTTATACCGCAGAGGTTTTTTACCGTCAACTTTTTGTGTGTTTTATTTTTCGTTTTAGATCCAGAAAATATTTTCGCACTGGGGAGTGATCGAGAAAGCACAAAAACCTCAATAAACTACTTTCTTCAAATGAAGAAAAGGCGGAAGAAATTTATGAGGAACTGCTCTAGACTTGTTTTTTATGAAGGGTCCGCCAGAAATCGGAAAACTATTTTTGCAAATTAGTAATGGCGGTCTTGATTGCTTTCTGAATCAACTGCATTTGGTCGTCGCTTTCGTATTTACGACGAGGCCAAAAGAATCCCCGCAGGCCGTCCTTGCGGCGCCGTGGCACAATGTGAACGTGCAGGTGCGGGACGCTTTGGCTAACGCGGTTGTTTATGGCTACGAAGGTGCCCTCAGCTTCCAGGGCCAATTCTATAGCACGGGCCAGTAGCTGCGTGTTCCTGAAGACCGGATCAATAAGTTTAACTGGAAGATCGGTCAGCGTTTCGAAATGTTCACGAGGAACCAACAGACAATGACCGGGAAATACCGGCCGGTGATCGAGAAAGGCTATTGTGCGCTCGTCCTCAAAAACAATTGGTGCTGGGATTTCGTCCGCAATAACGCGGCAGAAAATGCAAGTTTCAATCATTACGAGTTCGCGGAAGTACCTTTACGCCGGCGATAAGGCAACACGGCAGATGCCGGTGCCACAGTACACTACGCGCCGAGGATTGGTGGCGCTACTGAATAAGGTCAGGGGACACTTCATCGAAGCCGGGCCGGATAAAGTCTCTGGCGTTGGGAAATGCCCTTTCAGTACTCTGCCTCAGGCCCTCGAGTGCTACCAGCAACGGTAGAATGGAATCCGCCTTGTCGGGAAGTCCGATCTGCATAACGCGCCAGGCGCTGACTGAACGATCCATGGCTATCAACGCTACCTTGATGGAGCCATCCGAATGTTTCAACAGAAGGTCTCCGAGCTCTTCTTCGTCTTCATCTTCATCATCCTGAGACATCAGAGCGCGCACGGTTTTGGCAGCGATTTGAAATTGATACCAGCGAATCACTTCGGTCGCCTCATCGATGCTGTCGTCGTGTTCGCTGCTAAGCGCAGCTGCCTCCGCGCCGCTGTCATCGGAAGTTTGCATACCCAACTCTTCCTCAAACCACTTGCTCACCTGCCAGGCGTAATTTTCCGCAGCCTGAGCCAGTTCATGGTTTTGCGCATCCTGCATCTCACGATCATGTTCTTCAATAGCTGCCTCGGCATCGGCGTCGTTCAGATCGACGCCATTCTCTTCGGCCCAGGCGGCAATCATTTCGCGTGTCTGTTCGAAGATGGACGTCAGTTTTTGCCAGAATGCGGCATTATTGATATCGCGACTGGCCGGGTCGCTATCTTCGTCCTCCTTCTCGCTGGCATAAACCATACAGCGAGAAGTCAACGGACACCGCTCGCACCAGCGATCGCAATAGTTGTAAATTCCGGAAATAAAGTCCGGATTGCCGACCAATTCCATCAGGTCCTTTGTTCGCATGGTTGACACCTCCCGCCGCAGAGGATTCCACAAGCGGCGCAATTTTAATGTAGATTTGTCTCCATGAAAACGTCTGCGGCGACGAAGTTTCGGAACGTGCTGGCAGCGCTCAGGGAATTTGGGCTGCTTCTTGAAACCGATAGCGCCCTTCCAAGCGTGTCGGGCCTGGTGGCCGGCGAACCCATACGAGGTTCCTGGTGGAAGCATTCTCAATCGCACGAAATCTTCGCGGTGTTACAGGAAGTAGTTGATCACAAGGATGTGCTCGTCACGAAACTTGTTTGCGGCAAGGTTACGTTCGTGCAGCGACGGTTGTGGGCGGATGTACTCTCGATTGGCCTGGCTCGCGAAGCCTGGCAAATGACGAAATTACCCCTCTCCGGGCAAATGCTGTTGGATCAGATCGATCAAAAGGGATCGCTGCAAACGAATCAACTTGATTGGCCTACGAAGTTCCAAGCGGAGAAACCTGGAGAGGTGGTGCGCGAATTAGAAAAGCGCATCCTGATTCACAGTCAAGAATTCCACACCGAGACCGGTGCTCACGCAAAGTTAATCGAGTCGTGGGAATATTGGGCCAGGCGTACTCGTTTCAAGGGCGAGCGAGTCGCGGTTGGCAATGCAAAACGGAAACTGGAGCAAAGAATTGAAGCTTTGAATGAGCGATTCGGGGCTTCAGCTAAACTTCCATGGTCTGTTTAGAAAGTGGCACGGGCATCTCATCCGTGTGAGTCGCGGACTCGTTAAGGTTGATGCTTACCACGAACATGCGCAAGATGCGCATGCCACTTGATGCGCATACCACGCATGTCACTAACGTCCACACCAGGTCCAAAACGTGCCGGTCTCAAACTCGACGCGATTGCCTTTGTAATTCATGGTGCCCTTGACGTCACTTAACTCGCCGTGAAGAAAAATCCACGGACCCTCGAGGTGACCAGCTTCCTCGCCACCATCTTCAGTGACATAAAACAGCTGGCCCTTCGAACTATGATTAACCTTCCTCAGGCGCTCGCGCGAGCCACCAAAACACCAGTTACCCGCAATGCGGTTTAGAGTCCACGAGCCGGTAGCGCCTTTTTGATCGCGGTAAGATCCACCCAAAAAATTGTTCCAGCTTTGTTCAAGCCAGCCGGTACCGCGGTCGCCCGAGGAATTCGTCCAGGTGTAATTGATCCTTTTGCCGGCGATGACTCCAGAAAAGGTGCCCGTTCGCCCGTCCGCATACTGAATCGCGCCCGAAACCAAAGACCCATTTTGCTCAAGTAAGAGCTGTGAGGTACCGAAGTCATTTCCGGTTGTCCACCACTTGCCGTCGATATCCGCAACCACTTGCGCAGGGGACTTTCCGGTTGTCTTGGACGGAGGCGGAGTGTTGCGCCCAGGTTTTGGAGTTGTGGTGCGAACGGGTTTAGGCGTTGTGACTTTCTTTTCGGCAGCGCTATCTGAAGTCTTTCCACCTGCCGGCCCTTCAGAATTTTGATTTCCGGACTGAGGCCAGACTACCGCCACGGTACCCACAAACAGCGCAGTCGTTAACACGAAGGATTGGCAGCGATAGGTTGCAGTCTTCATTTCCGAGACTCTAGTCCCTTGTCAGAAACGCTGTCAACCCAGTTCGCGTTTCCGAGGATCGCGATTCATGTTGGTCAGAACAAACAGATTTGTTGTATCGCTAATTTTGGATTGTTCATTCAGATTTTTGGAGTTGGCATAGCAAATATCTGCGAAAGCTTTGGAAAACATAAGTGGCCTGACAGGATCTCAAGAGGGCATGGTACTTGCAGAATAAATCGCAGCGTTGTTACAAAAGGCTTGAGTTTAAGCTAGCTAGTCAAGCCGAGCGGTCTCAATCATTCTCTCCTCCGATAGAAACTCAATCGTACGACCGAGCGGACTGTTCGGAAGCCACGCCGTAATCGGGGCGCGGCCAACTGATACGTCCAACCTCAAGGTCCTGTTTTCTCTCAAATCCGATTGGCGATGAGCTCGCCAGGTTGTAATCATGAAAATATGTCCGACATGCTGGAGTTGCTTCGAGGATGCTACGATCTCCTGCTCGCAATCGGGTCACGATCCGATCGCTTACGCGCGCGCGGGCTCACGGGTGATTGACCAGAAGTACCGCCTCGACAAGTTGCTTGGCCGCGGCGCGATGGGTGCAGTTTACGAGTGCACGCACATCGACCTTAATCGCCCTCGAGCAATCAAGCTCCTTGTTCCCGAGTTCGCCAATGCCGACCCTCAAGGACGCTTGCGTTTGCGACGCGAGGCCCTTACAGCCTGCATCTTCGACCATCCAAACCTGGTTCGTATCTATGACTTTGGCACCAACGTCCTCAACCTTGAAGAGAGCGGACGCCTTCAGACATATGACGAACTCTATATCGTCATGGAGTTGTTACGCGGGCCAACACTCAGAGACTTTTTGAAGCAGAATCGATCACTTCCGCTCGAGCTGTGTTTGTTGATTACAAACCAAATTGCCGAAGGACTCGCGGCAATTCATGCACAAGGTGTGGTATTTAGGGACCTCAAGCCCGCAAATATAATGATCACTTTCGATCATAAGGGGGAATTACTGGTCAAGATATTTGATTTCGGCGCTGTCAAGCTTCTTGGTCAATCTCCCACCCTGGGTGATGTTGAACTCACCGGGGCCATGTTTGTCGGATCTGCGCTTTATGCTTGCCCGGAGAACTGCAAGGCCAAACCGTTAGATCAACGAGCGGATATTTATACTCTCGGTTTGATCCTTTACGAGATGATTGCCGGTTTTCGAGCGTTTGATTCGCCGGATTGGCTTACTCTCTTAACGAAGCACGCCTATGCCGCACCGCCTCCGCTTATCGGGTTACCTGAAGGCATCAGTGGACTTGTCATGCGGGCCTTGAACAAGGATCCCAACGATCGCCAGCAAACTGCCGAAGAGTTCCTGGAAGAGTTGAAAGTGCTGGCAAGCCAGTTTGAGAAATCGGACTATGCGTTGCTTGCCGCGGAAAGGTTTGCCGATGAAAATGCCGACGGCGAAGAAACCATAATCTCAGAAAATCCACAAGCATCAGGCGACGACGAAAGGACACGAGTAGCTGGTAAGTACCCGGGCGGCACTTCGCGGCCGGCCAATAGGCCAATAATAGTTTCCACCCAGAAAGCTAAACTTAGCACTCACCCAGTCCTCGCCTCGTTGCTTGTCACAGTATGTTTGGCCGCGTCCGTTGTGCAAAATGGTAGCAGTAGGAATGTCGGCAAGTCCGGCTCAATTGCTGGTAGTGCACCTTCAGTCTCGCCCCAGGTTATTGAGAACAATGTTGAAGAGGAGCCTCGCATTATCAAGGAGCCAGGTGAAGTCACTGCTCGGATCGATCCTATCACTGAGTTCTCGAGCAAGAGCCCTAAGATATTGACTAGACTTCGTGTAGATACAGAGGCGAAGGAGAGTCCCAGGGATACAGCTGTTTCCAAGAAAAGAGACCGTCGCCCGGAAAAGGATCGTCTGAGCGCCACGGCTCTTTCCAGGGAAGGAAGCGCTCGTCGGGAAAAAGATCGTCTCAGAGATACGGATCGCTCCAGGGAAAAAAATCTCGGGCGGAGAAAAGATCGGCTGAAGGATGCGGCTCTATCCAGGGAAAAAAACTCCCGGTGGGGCAAAAATCATCAGAGGGATGCTGCCTTTTCCAACAAGAGAAATTTCAGTAGAGGGAGAAGTCATCCCAGGTCTACCACAGCCCTCTCCCGTGGGAAAACCAGTGGGAAAAACCCTCGTCTGGGAATTGATCGTGTCGCGCGATCAAGAGAAAGAAGTCTTTCGTCCACCCAAAGATCGTGGGCGAAAACTGTCTCTTCGTCGGTAAAGGGATCCTCGGCAGGAACCAGATCTTCGAACGACAGAGTTCGTCGTTATGTCGACAGGCCCAATCACGAGCCGGGTCATCGCGGCACAAGGAATTAATATACAGCCGAGGCCAGCCAAGCTAGTAAATCATTCGCGCCCAGACCTTCGAAAAAGTTACGTCATTCTGCATCGCGCTTAATCCTCACTTGGCGCGATCACGAAATCCTCATCACACTTGACCAACCGTCTATAATCGGCGCTGACTAATTCAGAAATGGAGTAGGAGGTTAGCGATGATTGCAACGGTCAATCCCGCAACCGGTCAAACATTGAAAAGATTTGACTCGTTGAGCCCGCAAGAGCTCGATGAAAAAATCGGTCGGGCTGCGGACACATTTGCCTCATATCGCCGTACATCATTTGCCCAGCGCGAGCCGTTGATGCTGCGCGCCGCAGAAATTCTAGAGACTGAGAAGAACCAACTCGGTCGACTGATGACTCTGGAAATGGGCAAGCCGATTAAGGCGGCGGAACAGGAGATCGAAAAGTGCGCCTGGGTCTGCCGTTATTATGCCGAGAATGCCGCCCGACATCTCGCCGACCAGGTCATAGAAACAAACGCTACGAAGAGTTACGTACGCTTTCAGCCGCTGGGACCGGTGCTGGCCGTTATGCCCTGGAATTTTCCGTTCTGGCAGGTTTTTCGCTTCGCGGCACCGGCGTTGATGGCAGGAAATGTCGGGCTGCTGAAACACTCTTCGAATGTGCCCCAATGTGCCCTCGCCATTGAAGATGTCTTTCGCCGCGCAGGCTTTCCCGAGGGTGTGTTTCAAACGCTGCTAATTGGATCTGACGCGGTAAAGCGTGTGTTGGAAGACACGCGTATCGCGGCCGCAACCCTCACCGGCAGCGAACCTGCTGGTCGGAGCGTGGCCGCCATCGCCGGAAAACAAATTAAGAAAACGGTCCTCGAACTGGGCGGCAGTGATCCCTTTATCGTGATGCCTTCAGCCAACCTCGAGGAGGCGGTGGCCACTGGCGTGCGGGCCCGCACAATAAATAACGGCCAATCGTGCATCGCCGCCAAACGCTTCATTATTGACGCAGAAGTTTATGATGAATTCGAACGACGATTTGTTGAGCGAATGCAGGCACTCAAGGTTGGCGATCCGATGGCGGAACAGACAGAGATAGGGCCCCTGGCCACCGAACAGATTCTTAAGGATCTCGATGACCAGGTCACGAAATCTGTCGCTGCAGGCGCGCGCATTCTCACCGGAGGCCAACGGCTCGACCGCGCCGGCTACTTTTACGAACCCACAGTACTGGCAAACATTCCTGAGAGAGCGCCGGCCTACTGCGAGGAAGTGTTTGGACCCGTTGCCTCGCTCTTTCGGGTAGCAAATATCGGCGAGGCGATTGCGCTGGCGAACAACTCTCCATTTGGACTGGGTGCGTCGGCCTGGACTGGTGAAGCCCGTGAACAAGTTCGATTTATTGAGGAACTCGAGGCCGGCAGTGTTTTCATCAACGGGATGGTAGCGTCTGATCCGCGCTTGCCGTTTGGCGGTATCAAAAACTCCGGCTATGGACGCGAGTTGGGAGAATTCGGCATACGTGAGTTCGTGAATATCAAGACCGTCTGGATCAAGTAGGAGATTAGGGGGTTGGTTAGGGGGTAGGGTGCAGAAGGAAACAGACCCGGGTTTTGCGTTGAGTAGTAATGTTTTTAACTTTCATTCGCTGAGCCGCTGTGTTGGACCTTGAGGGACTCATGGATGTATAACGATCCTGCCACAGCCTTGCATCCTGAGCAGAAAATGCACCTTGTAGCGTAAGCATTTCACCCGAAGTGGGAAGGTCATGAACAAAATGAAAATTCCCCTGAAATTATTAATCTCGTTGTTGGCCACGCTTTTGTTTAGCTGCTTCCCGTCAGATTTCGCAACGTGGAGCTCGGCTGCGTGCGTTTCCGCGCAGACAAAAAAGGTTTCGCCGTCCGGCAATCGCGAGCGCGAAATCGCAACTCGGTTTGCGCCGGTGTTCTATCAGGCACTGGGTGACAACAAGCGGGCTGATTACATTACGAAGTTCGACTTTGACGATGACTGGCGTGGTGATAACAACTGGGCGCACTGCGATGATCGACGCTTCCAAACAAAGGCTTATGTTTACTATTCAGCGGTGGAAACTGCCACTCATTACTTCATTCACTACGCCGTGTTCCACGCCCGCGACTACAAGGGCGGCGAGCGCAAGGGGACGATCATCAGCGAACTCATTCGCGAAGGAGCAAAGCGAGCCGGCAAGTATGATCCCACCGGCATAGCCGAAGAAAGCGCACTCGCTCATGAGAACGATATGGAAGGTTGTCTGGTGGTTGCCGTAAAGAACGGCAACGACCCAGGTCGGGGAAGGGTTATTTTCGTCGAGACTCTGCGGCACAACACGCTTTCGAAGTATGCGGCGGGCGAAACCTCCGAAAAAGATTCCAGGACTTTCCGCACGGCGGAAGAGCGGCCCCTTCTTTACGTGGAACCCAAGGGGCACGGGATCGAAGCCTTTACCGGCGACAAACAGACCGCAAACAAAGAGTTGATCATTTACAAGGTCGCTAGCCAGGCCGGCGACCCCGAGAAAGTGGCGACGGAATCAGTAGGGTACGAATTGGCGCCGCTCGAAACTACACTCTGGGCGCGCGCCCGCGATGGTGTTAATGCAACTTATGGAGAAACGCACGACTACGGCGAAATCACTATCAAGCTCCAGTCGGGCGACAAAGTATCTGAGCTAAAAACACAGCTGCGACAAATTGGAATCGCTTTTGTAGGCAAAGTCGGGGGCCTGAATATGGCCCGACCACCATGGGGCTGGTTTGATCGTAGCAATCGCGAAGAGACGCTGGGGCTGTGGTTCTTCGATCCCGCCGCTACAATCAAGCGCGACTTTCGTCTGGAGGAAAGATTTTCGACTGCCTATCTTCACACACCGTTTTGGGCGGCGAAAAACAGCTCACATCATTAAAGAGTTGTTACGCGCAGTCTCATTGAGTTGCTGAGAAGGCACCGAAGACAGCTCTGTACAGAACCGGGAGCGGATACCGCTCCCGGTTCTGACCTCATTACTCAACTCGCACCTCTTCGAAGGCAATGAGGTCAGCACCACCACGCGGGTCGTGAGGTCCGTCGGATCGGCAGTATGAGGTCAGTACCACCACGCGGTAGCGGGTGGGTCTGCTC
>JAOAPY010000049.1 GCA_025463135.1 Acidobacteriota bacterium | reverse complement strand
CCGAACAAGATCGCTGGGCAAACCAGACCCTCTCGGCGTTATTGCTGCCGCAACGACAACCCACCCGCTACCGCAGGTGGTACTGACCTCATTGCCTGGCAGTAACTCGCCGGGCAGTCCTTTCTTTCTCAGCAACACCTTAACGTCGCACTACAACTATCGAACTTCGTTGACTTTCCTCGACCTTACGCATAATCTATCGACCTGAAATTTGCCGCTCGCTGCAAGGATTTGCGTTCCAGAGAAAAATCCCAATAAGGTTCCGCGAAACTGACGCTGGCACTCTGCGCCGAGTCTGATGTTCGTAGCAATCTTCACTTAGTGCCGGATTCACGGGAATCACTCTTTGCAAATCATGGCGTGTGTCGTATTGCCGAGGTCTCAACGATCTCTTCCGTCTAATACCAGCTAAGGAGTCCCATCATGTTTGTATCGCCCTCGAAGTCTTCAAAGAAATTTCCCTCTCGCCGCCGTTTCCCGATTCGCCTCACTGCGCTGCTGACTATTTGTGCTCTTGCCTTAGCACTCGCCACCGTTGGCGTGTTAGCACAGAAGAGTCGAAAAATCAGCGGTGTCTCCACCAAGACGACCGGTGGGCGCACCAAAACAACCAATGGCATCAGGAAGCAGGACACCCCTCTCGGCGAAACCGTAGGCGTGCCTTCGATGGGCGAGAGAGGAATTGAGCGCACCACCGCGGAGATCATGCAGGCACAGCTACTCGCGCCAGCTTCGAGCAGGCCGCATCTCGCGCCTGAGCGCGAGGTCCCCGGACGTGAAGACCGTCCCCAGGATCCAAACGCACAACCAGTCGCCAGCACACCAGCTTTGGATCCAGGCGAGAGTCGTCCGTCACCCGCGGCTCCCACTGCTCCGCAGACAGTCAGCACGCCCAACTTTCTGGGGGCGACCCTCGCCGATACGGGAGCGTTTCCGCCTGACACCATGGGGGCGGTGGGTCCCACGCAGTTTGTGGTACACGTCAACGGACGCGTCCGCACCTTCAATAAGACGACCGGTGTTGCCGACGGCGTCATCAACGCCGACACTGACGTTTTCTTTGCTTCGGTTATGACGCCGCCACCCGCGGGCGGTCTCAATTTCACGAGCGATCCGAACGTGAGATATGACCGGCTGACCAAGCGCTGGTTTCTGACTATTATCGACGTGCCGAGTACTTCGTCCGGCAGTATCGGCGACATTCCTAATCGAATACTGATAGCGGTTTCGGACGCCGCGAGTAACGGCGTGCTCTCAGCGGGCACAGTCTGGACCTACTACTTCGTACAGCAGGACACAGTCGGTCCAGTCGCTTCCACCGGTGAGTTCCTCGATTATCCATCTCTGGGCGTTGATAACAATGCTCTCTATGTCGGCGGCAACATGTTCGGCGCGGTTTCGGGTTCGTTCATCGGCTGCTCGGTCTTCGTCATCCAAAAAACTTCGGTATTGAGTGGCGGCCCGGTAGTGACGACAGCGTTCCGCGGTGTCGTGTCCGGAGCCAGCGACGGACCGTTTGCACCGCGCGGCGTGGACAACTATGACGCGGCGGCGACCGAAGGCTATTTCATCGGCATCAGCAACGCTGTCTTCGGCCGGGTGAACATGCGCCGCATTGGCACTCCGGGTGGAGTGCCGACCATCTCTGCCGACATACCAATCACCGTCAGCTCGACCACGTTCCCGGAGAGTGCGCAACACCTGGGAAACACCGGTGGCACAAATGGAAGGCTGGACGCTCTCGACGACCGTCTCTTCGCTGCCCACATTCGTAACCACAAACTCTGGACAGCGCATAACATCGAAGTCAACGCGTCGGGCGTGGCCTCCGGCGCGGGCAGTCGCGACGCCGTTCGCTGGTACGAGTTGGACGTACCGGTCGGCGCCGGCACGCCCACCGTGGTCCAATCGGGCACGACCTTCGACTCAGCCGCGACCAACCCCCAGTATTTCTGGATTCCGAGCGTGATGGTTTCCGGACAGGGGCACGCCGCTTTTGGCTTCAGCGGCGCCGGACTCGCCAATCGTGTTAACGCCGGTACCAATGGCCGCTTGCGCACTGATACGCTTGGCACTACCGGCGCGGTTGAGTTCTACACCGCCAGCAGCACGGCCTACAATCCGCCGTCAGATCCCGGCCCACCGCGCCGTTGGGGTGACTACTCGTTCACAACTCTCGATCCGAACGACGATATGACGATGTGGACCATCCAGCAGTTTTGCAATGCCACGAATACTTATGGCGTGCAGGTCGTCAAGCTGCTCGCCCCGCCGCCGGCTACTCCCACTACGGCAGTCCCGGCGACTGTCTCTACAGGCAATCCGTCGGCGAATGTTGTGATTACAGGCACAACCGTTGCGGGCACAGAGTTCTATGATCCTGGTGCAGGCTTTGCGAATCGCATCAGCGCCACCGTCTCCGGCGGCGTCACGGTCAATAGCGTGACCTACACGGATCCGACGCATGTGACGCTCAACATTTCAACCGTGGGCGCCCCGCTCGGTGCCAAAACTGTAACGATCACCAACCCCGACGGTCAGAGCGCTGCCGGAGCCGGCATTCTGACAGTCGTGGCGGTGACGCAACCCACCAGTCTTTTTGTAATCCGAGTGGGCGACGGCGCCGCAGCTTTGAGCAATGCTTCGACCGCGGCCTTTCTTGAGGAGCGCGCGTTGGACGGCTCGCTCGTAAGAACGATCAATCTTCCCACCGCCGCAATCGCCTCGAATGCGGCGCTGACCATGGCGGGCAATTCAACCGCCGAGGGCCACTTGAACCGTTCCTATGACGGCCGCTATCTGACTATGACAGGATACGATGCGGCGCCTGGAGTGGCCGCTATCGCCGGTACAGCAAGTGCGACGACTAACCGCATAGTGGGCAGGGTTGATGTAGCCGGGACGGTAGATACTTCCAGCAGAATTTCCGACGCGTATAGTGCACAGAATATTAGAAGCGCCGTAAGCGATGACGGCAGCCGCTTCTGGACGACCGGTAGCGGTACCGGTATTCGCCTGGTCCCGCTCGGCGGCGCCGGGACCACTACATCGATCAGCACCACTGTCACCAACACGCGTGTGATTAATATCCAGCCAGGGTTCGGCGCCTTTCCCACGCCGCAACTCTACACGACGTCTGCATCGGGCACATTCCAGGGCGTAGCTACAATAGGTTCCGGACTGCCAACGACTACCGGCCAAACGACAGTCATACTGCCGGGAATGCCCACGGCGGCGGGCCCGTCGCCTTACGCCTACGTCTTTTTCAATCTGACTGGAGTGCCGGGTTTCGATACTGTATATGTCGCCGATGACCGGGCTACCGGATCCGGCGGTGGGATACAGAAATGGTCCTGGAGTGGCACCACCTGGACTCTCAGCTACACCTTGAATAGTGGCCTGACTGCCGGTTGCAGAGGATTGACTGGAGCGACGGACCTCAGCGGCGCGCCAGTGCTCTGGGCCACAACGGCAGACGCGTTAAGTAAGATTGTTCGAGTAACCGATGCCGGTGTCGCTTCGCCATTCGCTAGTATCGCGACCGCTGGTACCAACACGGCCTATCGCGGCATCGCGATTTCACCTACGGCCGCAGGTGGTCCAACGGCTACAAATGGAAGCGTGAGCGGCAGGATAACTTCCGCCACGGGCTCAGCTGTAGCAGGAGCCGTGGTGCGTCTTGCCGGCGCCCAAACTCGCGAGACAATCACAGACGCCTATGGCTATTACCATTTCGATAGCCTGGAAACGAACGGCTTCTACTCGGTCACGCCGGAGTTGGCGAACTTCCACTTCAGTCCGGCCAATCGTTCCTTCTCGCTGGTGGCTGACAAAACCGATGCAGGGTTTACTGCGTCAGCGGACGGGGTCACGGCTAACGCGATCGACACGTCCGAGTACTTTGTGCGGCAACAGTATCTCGACTTCCTCGGGCGCGAACCTGATGCCGGCGGCTTCAACTACTGGACAGAACAAGCCAACTCCTGTAACGGCGATGCTGATTGTGTGCGCACGAAGCGCATCGATGTCTCGTCGGCATTCTTCCTGTCGCAGGAGTTCAAAGACACCGGCTCGTTTGTTTACAGACTTTACAAAGGCTCGTTAGGCCGCCAACTTCGCTTCAGCGAGTTCTCTGCCGACAGAGCGCAGGTGGTCGGTGGTCCAAATCTTGAATCGAGCAAGACTGCCTTTGCCGCTGCCTTCGTGCAGCGCGCAGAGTTCACCGATAAATATCAGGGCAAGACGACGGCGGAAGCTTTTGTCTATGCCCTGCTGCAAACCATGAACGACTCAAGCGGCGTAAATCTATCGAGCGAACGCGCGGCTTTGATCAATCGTTACAACGAAGGGGCAGGGATGAACGCAAGCCGAGCCCTGGTTGTGCGGCAGTTGGTAGACAACGATACGTTTGCCGGCGCGGTCTACAACCAGCAGTTCGTCGCGATGCAGTACTTTGGTTATCTGCGCCGCAGTCCGGACGCAGACGGCTTTAACTTCTGGCTGAACGTGTTGAATAACGATGCGAGCAATTATCGCGGGATGGTCTGTTCGTTCATCACTTCGGCGGAATATCAGCGGCGCTTCAGTACTGTCGTCTCGCACAGCAACGCGGACTGCAGCCGCTGCAACGCGGGGTAACTACGCACTTGAAGGCGGTTGAGTCTATCAATGGCTCAGCCGCCTTTTTCTTATCTCCTTGACTGGCAGCCGCGCGAAATCGTGAGACAGATATGCGACTCTCCAGAATTTAGATGGGCAAAGGCTAAGGCTTCTTTCGGATCTTCGGAAACACGGGCTCCATGGAAGGAGTGGGTGTTGATGATGGCCGATATTTCTTCGGACCGTCTTCCTGCATCGCAGGCTGAATGTCGGCAGGTAAAGCCGGGCTCGAGGATGTGGCCGCCGGCTGCGGGGCCCGTCGACAAAGCGCGAAGCCACGTCTGGCAGAGGATTTGTGCCGGCGGTTCCTAAAATCACGGGTGGATCGTTTGCCGGCCCTAGCAGGCGCCGAGGGTGTTTCCGCGGAACTGTTTCGAACACTTTTCGCCAAATCAACCTGCAAACCGAAAATTATGACCAGCAAGAGGGCCAAAGTTCCCAACATGATTCTCATCTCCCTTTCACGTTACCCAACAATAAGCCGAACACAATATCCAATTATTCTCAATTTCGAAACGATTCTTATTTCCAAGTCGCTTCTTTGATGCTATTGTGGCGGCCAAACTTTTGAGTCGAACGGAACCTGTCAGTATTTGATTAAGGTTCAAAGCCAACAAACTTATTAAACAAAGATAGGCCTTCTAGTCGGTGCCAGAGTGGGTCTTTCTCTCTCTCCTTCTGACTTCAACATTAGCGATCGGAGATTACCATGACGCGAAAAACTCAAATAATCGTGATAGCAATCCTTGCCATCATCGTGCCAGTGACCATTGTCACTTCCAGTCGGGCGAACCGCAATGCAAACACTGCCGCCAGGCGTTCACCAGGCTTGAATTCCGGTGGCCTTACTACAAAGCTGCCAATATCCTCCGGGGCACAATTGAGTGCGATGTTGGGAGGCGCGAGCCAACAAAGTAAGCCGGAACTCTCTTATTCCCAAAGAATGCACAAAGGAAAGGATGAAGCGGCGATGTATCCTGACGATATTAGTCAGATGTCATCGATGGGTCGGCTCGCGTATCTGGTGGCGCGCGCCCGCGCTGAGAAACCCGATGGCGGCAAGGGCACCGGCTTTCGGATCAACGGGGGTGGATGTCTCAGCGATGATCCTGATTGTGAAAATGAAGGCGGAGTTGGACTGAACGACAAACAGTCTGAAATGGCCATAGCCGTTGATCCGTCCGGCCAGCACGTAGTGGTGGGATTCAACGAATCCCAGGGTTTCGCAACCAATCCTCTCAAACTATCAGGCTTTGCCACATCGCACGATGGCGGCGTAACGTTTTTACCCGCGAACATAGGCGTGATGCCGTCACCCGCTGACAAATCAATCGGCGCTACGCTATACCCGCAAATTTTTGGCGACCCGGATATCAAGTGGGTGGCTGCTCCCAGCACACCTAACGGTGGCGTCTTCGTGTATGCGTCCATCATGGTGACAACGATCGCAGGACCAGGCGGGACCGGCACGGTGCAGACTTTGAGCATGCACCGCTCGCTCGATTTCGGTAACACCTGGCAAGGCCCTTTCGAAGTAACGCCGGCCAGTAATCCCAACGGGGCGTTCAGCGGCAATAACGCGCGCGATGCATCCGACAAAGAGTTGATTGACGTTGACCCGGACACCAATCGCCTGATGGTTACGTGGTCCAATTTTACATCCGCAACTTTTTCGCCCGTTGGCAAGCAGATGTTCACGACCTTCTCCGACGATATTGCAACTGCAGTGACGCCTACATGGTCTGCTCGTCAGAATGTAAATCTCGCCAGCACGATTCCCGGACAAGGAGCCATCCCGCGGTTTGCCGGAAATGGCAGTCCCAACGTCTACGTCGCTTACCAAAGCCAAACAACCGGCCTCGCGGCCCAGGAGTTTTTTGCGCGGTCTACTGATAACGGCGTGAGTTTTAGTCCGGCAGTTGCCTTAACGGCAGGGACCTTTAAAGTCATGGACCTGGTGCTGGGTAATGATCGTTCGCATGACTTCCCCTGGATGGCCGTCGACAATTCGCCCGTCGTCGCGACGCGAGGCAACATTTACATTGTCTATGCCGACAATACTCTTAACGATGGGTCGGACATTGTTTTTCAGAGGAGCATTGACGGCGGATTGAACTTTACACCTCCAGTGCAACTAAACGCGCGCCCCGGTCAGGACCGGCCACAGTGGTTTCCCGTAGTCACCGTGGATACAACTTCGGGACGTGTCTGGGTCTTTTATTACGATCAGGGTGTCGCCGACACTGGCGATACGATGGAGACCAGTGCCGTGTACTCGGACGACGGTGGTGTTACGTGGTCCAAACAGGTGTCACTCTCCGATCGGCCTTTTCACGCCGGCTATGGCAACGATACCGGCCAACCCAACCTGGGAGATTACAACGCCGGCGTTTCGCAGGGCGGGGTTTTGTATTCAACCTTTGCGTACAACCCGGATGTTGTGCTGTTCACGGACGGTCAACCCGCGGCTACTTTTCCCGCAATCGATTTTTTCCTAAAGACAACCAGCGAGACTCCCGCGCGGGCGGCGCTTGAGATTCGCAATCATCCGCGCGGTGGTGTTGCGATGCTTGAGAAGCCGTTAACATTGACCGGAGAGATCACGGTTCCGTTAACGAATGGCACCACCAATCCGTTGGACACGCCCTTGACCTATACCGGGGTCACCGCCACGTTGACCACCAGCACGCCAAACGTGTCGGTCACGACGGGAAATAGCGCTTACCCGGATATCGCAGCAGGTGCAACCCAAAACAACACTACGACCTTCATCGTCCAGTTCGCGGGCGGGTTCGTATTTGGCACGAAGGTGGACTTCACGCTCAACGTGACCACCGCACAGGGAAACAGAACCTTGTTGTTCACAGTGAACTCGGGCAACACACCCACGCTGACATCGCTGTTGACCGAAAACTTTGATGCGGCCGTAGCTCCTGCCTTACCGGCCGGCTGGACAGCCTCCCACGGCGGCGGCGCTACTACAGTTCCGTGGAAAACCGACAACCATAAACCAAAGGACAATTCCATAGTTTCGCAGGGTCTGTTCCACGCGAACGCCAACGACGGCGCCAATCCAACACGCTTTGAGCGCGCCTTCTCGCCGCTCTTCGTGGTCCCTGCTGCCTCAACCTACGTCTCCGTTGACTTTGACATCACGTATGACACGGAAGACGATCCGAGTTTCGTTTACCAGGCTTACGACGGCGCCTTGCTGAGAATTACCGACCAAACAGCGGGCCGAACGCTACGCTCCGTGCTGACCGAGACTTTCGCGGAGCTGCAGCAAACCGGAAATACCCTTCACTATCCGAAACACTTCCCTCGCAATAGCAGCGCGTCCTATTTTGAGGACATGTCCGCCTGGGCTGGGGATTCCAGTGTCGTGCCTGGCAACAATTCAGGCGTATTGCACGTGCACATGTTGTTTCCGGGAATGGGAGGCAGCACGGCACAACTTCGCTTCGAATTTGCCCAGGACAGCAACGGTATTTGCACGGACATCAGACCATCTGACACCAACTGCGGCGTACTGGTAGATAACGTCGTAGTCCGGAACATCACCTACAACGCCCCGACCGCCGCCGATACGACCATCAGCGGCCAGGTCGTAACGCCCGAGGGCCAGCCGGCAGCCGGAGTGGTAATGCAGCTCAGTGGCGCGCGATCGGACAGGACTATCACCGATAGCCGAGGCTTCTACACGTTCCGACACATTACTACCGGACAGTTTTATACCGTTACCCCTTCTTTGTTGACCTATCACTTTAGTCCGGGGCAACGCTCCTTCTCGGTGCTCGCCAACGTGACCGACGCGACGTTCACCGCTGCTCAAGATGCAGTCGTCCTTGGCAACGTCATAGACTCGCCGGAGTATTTCGTCAGGCAGCACTACCTCGATTTTCTCAATCGCGAACCTGATCAGAGTGGCTTCAATTTCTGGAGCGATCAGATGCTCGAGTGTGGCAACGACCGAGCATGTCTGGAGCGCCGAACGATCGATGTTTCGGCAGCCTTCTTCATTTCCGGTGAATTTCAGCAAACCGGTTCCTACATCTACCGGCTATACAAAGGCGCCCTGGGTAGGCAACTTTCTTTTGCCGAGTTTTCTCAAGATCGCCAACAGCTCATATCCGGTGAAACTTTGGAAAGAACCAGAGAAAGGTATGTCGAGCAATTTGTCGAACGCCCCGAGTTCTTGGAGAGGTATGGGGCGACCAGCAGCGCCGAGTCATATGTAGACACTCTCCTGCAGACTATTTTGCAGAGCAGCGGCGTGGATCTGACAAGTGAACGCGGCAGGCTTATCGATAAATACAACTTGATCTACGACCGCCGTGAGAAACGGCCGGAGGTTTTGAAAGATGTGATCGAAGCTGCTGCGTTCAAGCAGGCGGTTTACAATCCATCGTTCGTGCTGATGGAATACTTCGGCTATCTGCGCCGCAATCCTGATACGCAAGGCTATAACTTCTGGCTGAACGTATTGAATAACGATGCGAGCAACTATCGCGGGATGGTTTGTTCGTTCATTACCTCGGCGGAGTACCAACATAGGTTTGGTTCAGTCGTCTCGCACAGCAACAGAGATTGTGCGGGCGTGCAATAGCCGCGCAACTAATCCAAAACCGAACAGGCGAGTCAGCGATGGCTCGCCTGCTTTGTTTCCGACGTTCTATACTCTCGGTTCTCCGATCGCCTGGAGCCCAGTTTGTTTCATTCTTGATCAGCCGGGAGATCTCTTGGAACTCAAACGCACACGTATGGTGGGAGCGGTCCTCGTATTCGCGTTGACGCTGGCTATTTATGTCCTCACGATGGCGCCTACGGTTACGTTTGTAGACAGCGGAGAATTGATCGTTGCCGCGAGGGCGCTGGGCGTGGCCCACCCTCCTGGATTCCCCCTCTATCTCTTGCTGGCGCACGTCGCGACCTGGATGCCGCTCGGAAACATTGCTCAGCGCGTGAACTTTGCGTCAGCGCTCTTCGCAGCCCTTGCAGTCAGTTCCCTCTTTCTCTTCATGTGCGAATCGCTATCCAATCTCACAAATTTCGGCGAGCCCTCGGGCAAAGGCGGCGGGGTTGGCGGAAGGAAACATCGCAAAAAGCAGGGATCAAAAAATTCCGCAACCGCGACTCAGCCCCGAGTAAATCAACTGTGGTTAATTATTCCGGCGATAGTCGCGGCGCTGGTGTTGGCTTTCTCGCGGACCCTCTGGTCCTTTGCGACGGTGGCAGAGGTCTACACACTTAATACGCTGCTTATTGTCACTATCTGGTTTCTAATGTTTTGCTGGCGCGCAACGGACAACGCACGTTTGCTGTATTGCGCGGCGCTGATCTTCGGAGTGGCACTCGGTGTCCATCATGTCACCGTGGGAGTAATGCTGCCTGCGTTGTATGTCCTGGTTTACAGAAGAGCCGGGTGGGAGTTTTTCAAGAGTAAACAGCTGCTCTATTGCGCTCTGATCGCCACTGCCGGGGCTTTTATCGTCTATTCCTATTTGCCGCTCGCAGCCCATCGATCGCCCATAATCAATTGGGGCGATCCGCGCACGGCGCAGCGGATTTGGGGGCACATCTCGGGTCATCAGTATCAGGTCTTCCTTTCATTCTCTCCTGAGCAAATTGCCAACCAGTCGATGGAGTTCGCCAAGCTGGCGGTGCGCGAGTTCAGCCCGGCCTGGCTGCCGCTGACATTATTACTTGCCGCTATCGGTTTCTTTTCACTCTGGCGAGGTGACCGGACGGCCTTTTGGTTTTTCGCTCTCATCGTAATCACCGACCTGGCCTATTCACTGAACTATGAAATCGCCGAGGACAAGGGCGCCTATTACTTGCCCCTGTTCGCAGCCGTTTCCGCTAACGCAGGGTTTGGCGCGCACTCTTTGCTACTTTGGGGCCTGCGCAAGTGGCCGCAAAAAAAGGCCGCTACGATCACGATCGCGGCGCTGGTATTGCTGGTTCCGTTAGTGACCGTGGCGGCGAACTACCCTTTCACAAATCGGCATAATTTTTTTCTAGCCAGCGACTATGTCAGGAATATTGAAAGACCGATTGCTCCCCGCGGAATGCTACTGACCAGTGATTGGCAAGTCTATGCACCGCTTCTTTATGTGCGCGAGATCGAGTTGGAACGTCGTGATGTTATCGCTATTGACCTGAACCTGCTGCGACGCTCGTGGTACTTCGACTATCTTCGATCACAATATCCTGATTTGATGACGGACACTCGCGTTGAAACCGAGGCATTCCTGTCAGACCTGCACCATTGGGAAGCGGATCCCGACGCCTATGTTCGCAGTCCAACACTCAACCGTCAGATCAACGATCACTTTCAACAAATGGTGCTCGCGTTTGTCCGCACGCGATTGGTCCAGGCGCCGGTCTATGTCACTTCGGACGTCGGGCTTGGCCGGGAAGACGTGGAGTTCGCGCAGGCGATCACGAACCAGTACCGCCTTATTCCCGAAGGCTTGGTGTTTCGTCTCGCTCCGGATCTGGAGTTTCACGAGGTCCCAAACCAGGAGCTGGTGACGCGCGGTATCAACGACGGCAGTTTCAATTTCACAGCTGACGACGTAGTTATGAGCAAAGTGATTCCGGTCTACGTCAATATGCTGATCAATCGAGGAAAGTACCTTGAGGCCTATGGACGTACGGCGATGGCCATAAAAGCCTACGAGCGAGCGTTGAGCCTCGATCCTAATTCGGCGGCGGCGCAGGAATCTCTGGCAAACGCTCAACAGAGGGTGAGGGATTCCCATTGAAGTGGCAACTAACTGCACCAAGGCCGCAGCTACACCTGAATTCCTCACTCTTGTGATGAATTTGACGGTTTTTGCTTGACTGGCAACGGTCCCTCGACTAAATTTCTTACCACCTGTTCAGAAGTCAGTCCACTTGTCGACTCTGAAAATGAACTTTTAGGCAAGCAACTGCAATCAACATTTCCCGTAGTCTACCATTGAGGAGAACATCAAATGCGCGCGAGTCTCAGGCTGTTACTAGCTGGAATAACCACAGTTCTGTTCATTGCTTTCATAGTCCTTGCACCTTCGATAACGCAGAGCAAGAGTCGAGGCGAGACCTCGGACAAGAAAGATAAGAGCAGTCGAACTGAAACTGCTAGAGACGGCAAGAATGCCAAGCGTCTTCCTGACCTCGGCGGGGACGGGCGACCGGCAACGGTCAAGATTACGCGCCAGGAAGAAGACGAAGATTCGGCCTATGACCCCGACCTGCCCACTAAGGTCAAAGCGCGACACCGAATAAACAAGGAAGAGTATTTACAGTTGCGCTCTGAATACATCAGTAGCCTGCGTGGTCTTGATCCGGCGCATACCATCAACCCACTCTTACGAGGCAAAGCGATTGAGCGGATGGAAGTTCAACAAGCCGAGCAGCTGAGGGCTGCCAGGATCAAGGCAAGCAACCAACCCGAGCTCTTCACGACTTGGACGGAGATCGGTCCGCGGCCCATACCAAATGGACAAACACAGCAGTCGCCCTCAACAGCGGCAACTACCGGCCGCGCTACTATGTTGGTGGTCGACCCCACGAACTCAAACAAAGTCTATATGGGAACCGCACAAGGGGGCGTATGGCGCTCGACCGACGGCGGTT
Organism: Acidobacteriota bacterium; assembly: GCA_025463135.1. GTDB lineage: Bacteria > Acidobacteriota > Blastocatellia > Pyrinomonadales > Pyrinomonadaceae > JAOAPY01. The sequence goes on along the minus strand of JAOAPY010000049.1, from coordinate 161,992 downwards.
CGACCTGGCAGCCAATTTTTGACGCGGCGCAGTCATTGTCGATCGGAGCGATAGCTCTGGCTCCTTCCGATCCTACAATTCTTTATGTGGGCACCGGCGAACCCAATAATTCCGCCGATAGCTTCTTTGGCGTAGGCGTCTATCGCATAGACAATGTCGACACGACCGCCACTTTGGTCGGACCTATAAATCCTTCGATCACAACCGGCAGCACCACCGCTCTGACCTACAATTGCTTCAACGGCCGCGCGATCTCGAAGATACTGGTGCATCCAACCGACCCGGCAACGATCTTTGTATCCACTGCGGCGGGTGTTTCCGGCGCAAGTGGCAACGCCCTGAGCAATACGATTCCGCCCCTTGCACTCCGCGGTGTCTTTCGCTCAACCAATGCAACCGCTGCCGCCGGCGCTGTCACGTTTAGCAAGCTCATTGTAAATACCGATGGCAGTCTGGATGCGCCTGGTACCGGCAACACATCCATATTCGATATGGTGCTTGATCCGGGCTTCGATGGTGGTGCGAATCAGGTTCTGCTGGTGACGACCTCCGGCACGACTACCGGCGGCGTGGTGATGCGTTCAACCAATGCGTTGGCAGCAACGCCGACTTTTACTCAGGTGCTGTTCCCGGGATTCAACGGTCTGGTGATGCATCTCGCTATCAACAAAGTTGGAGCCGTTGTGACCGCCTATTGCGCTACCAACGAACCGTCCGGCGTTGCCGCTTGTTCCAGTATCAGTCAAGCAGGCAGGCTCAGAAAATCAACCGATGGCGGCTTGACGTGGTCCCCGCCTCTGACCGCCGCTGAAGGTTACTGCGGCGGCCAATGCGTTTATGACGCTCCGGTAGGAGTGGATCCGACTGACGCCAACGTGGTTTACCTGGGCGGAAATGCGCGCGGCACTTGCCAGGACGTCTTAAAGAAATCAACCGACGGCGGCACAACGTTTACCAGAGACGATACGGGACTACACGCCGACAGCCACTACATCTTCGTCGATGCGGTAAGCTCGCCTCATACTGTCTGGTTTGTAAACGACGGTGGCGTTTGGAAACGACAGGAGACAGCAGTAGCAGGCGGAGCGCCTCCAGGGACGGCTTGGCTCGATCAGAACAATGGTCCGTTGGGTACGGTTCAATTTGTAAGTCTGGCGGTGCATCCAACTGATCAGAACTTTACCATCGGCGGCACGCAGGATAACGGCACTGAAGCGCAGACCCTTTCCCAAGGCAACTGGCTTTCGGCTGAAGGCGGCGACGGCGGCTTTTCGTTGATCGATCAGAGTTCCACGGATACCGTCAACGTGACGATGTATCATACCTTCTTCAACCAGACCAATAACCTTATCGGATTTGATCGCACCAACCTGGGAGCGTGCCTTGCGGTCAAGAACTCATGGGAGTTCCGTGGATTCGGTGGGGGAACTGATCCAACACCTTCCTGCGATGGTGCTGCCTTTGCGGCGACCAACGGCCTCAACGGCACCGACACGGTCTTGTTCTACGCTCCAATGGCCCTGGGACCAGGAGGCGCGGGCAACCCTAACACGCTCTACTTCGGCACCAACAAGCTCTATCGCTCCACCGACCGGGGCGATACGATGACCATCGTCAGTCAGAACCCCCTGATTGCGGGTGTGGCGGTTTCGGCGATCGGAATCGGACCAACCGATGACAATGTTCGCATCGTCGGCATGCGCAACGGCAACGTTTTCGCGACCACTACCGGGTCGACAACGCTGACCAACACGGCCTTCCCGTTTCCGACGAATGCGACAGCCAGTACTACGAACCGGCATATCGGTCGCGCAGTGATCGATCCGCTCAATAGCAACACGGCTTACGTCACAATCTCTTACTACACCAATCCTTCAACGGCGGGTAATATTTGGAGAACCACTAATCTGAATAGTGCCACGCCGACATGGACCTCGATTGGCAACTCTGGAAATGGCTTGCCCAACATTCCGGTGAATGCCTTCGCGGTTGATGGAAACGATCCTTCGCATCCCGGCGTTTCTGTTCTCTATGCCGGTTCAGACATCGGAGTTTATTTTTCAGTGGACAGTGGCGCCAGCTGGGCCCCCTTTGGACTGGGACTTCCGCGGGTCAGTGTCTTCGATATGGCGATTCAACCAACTGCTCGCCTCCTCCGCGTGGCAACACACGGACGAGGTATGTGGGAAAAGGCCCTTCCCAGCCCCACCGCAGCAGCGGCAAGGATCAGCGGTTCAGTGACAACTGCCGATGGCTCGCCTTCGGCGGGAGTGACTGTGCGCTTGTCCGGACAGAAAACGGGTACGACCATTACAAATGATCAAGGCCGCTACAGTTTTGGAAATCTCGACACTGGTGGCTTCTACACGGTCACGCCGGATTTTGCGAACTATCACTTTAGTCCAGCCAACCGTTCGTTCTCGCTGGTCGGCGATAAAACTGACGCCACCTTCACCGCCGCGGCTGATGCGGCAATAGTCGCTAACGCTATCGACACGGCTGAGTACTTTGTGCGGCAACAGTATCTCGACTTCCTCGGGCGTGAACCCGATGCCGGCGGCTTCAACTACTGGAGAGAACAAGCCAACTCCTGTAACGGCGATGCTGATTGCGTGCGCACGAAGCGCATCGATGTCTCGGCGGCATTCTTCCTGTCGCAGGAGTTCAAAGACACCGGCTCGTTTGTCTATAGACTTTACAAGGGAGCGCTTGGCCGCCAACTTCGCTACAGCGAGTTCTCTGCCGACAGGTCACAGGTTGTCGGTGGTCCAAATCTTGAATCGAGCAAGACCACCTTTGCCGCTGCCTTCGTGCAGCGCGCAGAGTTCACCGATAAGTATCAGGGCAAGACAACGGCTGAAGCTTTTGTCGATGCCCTGCTGCAAACGATGAACGGTTCAGCCGGTGTGAATCTATCCGGCGAACGCGCAGCTTTGATCAGTCGCTACAACGAAGGGGCAGGAATGAACGCAAGCCGAGCCCTGGTTGTGCGGCAGTTGGTAGACAACGACACGTTCGCAAACGCCGTCTACAACCAGCAGTTCGTCGCGATGCAGTACTTTGGTTATTTGCGCCGCAGTCCGGACGCTGACGGCCTTAACTTCTGGCTGAACGTGTTGAATAACGATTCCGGCAACTATCGCGGAATGGTTTGTTCGTTCATCACCTCGGCGGAATATCAACGGAGGTTTGGCACCTTGGTTTCACACAGTAACTCTGAGTGCCCTGGCACTCGATAGTCACTTAACTCTGCTTCCGCGCCAGGCGATCCATCGTGTTCGCCTGGCGCTCTCTTTTTGGATCCCACCTGGCAACATGGCAGTCCGGCATCCCTCCTTCGCTTCTCTTTTTTTTGCTTAGGTGACCAGGAACAACCGCGACGGCACGCTCGACACTAATTATTTCTTTCCTGCCATCTCTTGACACTAACGGTGACAGGTAATAATTTTAGACTCCCCCGATAGCTGTCTCCGTTCCCATAACAGGATCGTTTGCAGACGGTAACGCACGTTCAATCTTGAGAGGTAAAAAAAATGAGGCGGCAATTCGTAATCATGATCGGCGCTATGGCAATCCTATGCCTATTGTCCTTATTAAACCTCTCGCCCGCAGGAGCAGAGAAAGTACATTCCTCCTCGGCCGGCGGAACGGCGAGGCAACTCGAGCCGAACGCGGCGCCTGGCGCAACGTCCGACTCTCCGGTAGGACAAAAAAAAGCAGCGCATGCTCTAAAGCAGTTGGCCGCCAGTCTGCATCCACAAGCTGCCTCTTCTCTGGATCAGCTGCAAATGAGTACCCGTGGAGTGAAAGGCGCAAACGCCGAACAGTACGAGGGAGATTTTGAGAAGGACGCGGACATGAAAACGCGTTCCGGCGTCGAGCTGAATAAGCAGGACTACCTGCGCCGCCGTGGTGAAATGATCGCGATGTTGCGTGGGTTACCGCTGCCGGAAGACGTGTCGCCCGACGCACGCGCTCAAGCCATTCGGCAAATGGAACGGCAGGAAGCACAACAGCGCTCTGCCGCGAAGGCTGGCAGTCTGGTTCCGGAAATCAGCGGCTCGAGTTGGACGCCGATCGGCCCCGCGCCCATTCCCCTTGGGCAAACCACCGGTGTGCAAAATCCTGTGAGCGGTCGCGTCCTTTCGATCGCCGTTCATCCGTCCAACCCCAACATCGTTTACGTCGGCACTGCGCAGGGTGGTCTTTACCGAACCATCGACGGCGGGACCACCTGGACCGCTATCATGGACACTGCGCAATCACTGGCCATCGGCGCGATTGCGATCGATCCCGTCACCCCCACCACACTCTTTGTGGGCACGGGCGAGGGCAATCTGTGCGGGGACTGTTTCTTCGGCGTCGGCATGTACCGGATTTTAACTGCGGAAACAACGCCAGTCTTGCAAGGTCCGTTCAATACGGCAGCCGGCAACAACAACGCGTTTCTCGCGAACAGCCGCTCGATCACCAAGATCGTGGTGAGTCCGACCAACAACAACATACTTTACGTAGGTACCAGTTCAGGCGTTGGCGGCAGCGGCGGCAATGCCGGACCGAGTACATCGAATCGCGGGTTATTCCGCTGCGATAACGCACAGGCGGCCACACCTACTTTCACCAAACTGAATATTGACGGACCGCCCGCCACCACCAATCACCCAGTGCGCGATATCGAGTTCGAGCCAGGCAATTCCAATAATCTACTGGTTGCCGTGGTTGATACGATTGCCTTCGCAACGTCCGGAGTGTATCGCTCGACCAACGCAGCCGATGCCCTGCCTGGCAACGTTACTTTCACAAAAACACTTACCAGTCCGGCGGCGGAACAGGCCTTTAACATCCAGTTGACGGTCAATAATGTGGCCGGCGTTGTCACGGTCTACGCGGCCCTGGACGAACTCGATCCTGCCTGCGCGTCATGCAACGCTCTGGGTAACTACGGCACAGTGAAAAAGTCGATTGACGGTGGTGTAACCTGGACTCCCGCGCCGCTTACCGGCGCCAGCGGTTTCGCAGGGGGACAGGGCTTCTATGACCTGCCCATTGCAGTTGATCCTGGTAATCCACTCAATGTCCTGGTTGGCGGGAGCGGTGACTACGATGCTGATGAGACCCCGTCTAAAAGGTCCGTCGACGGTGGCGGCGCGTGGACCAAGACATCGGTGGGATTGCATCCAGACACACACGACATTGTGTTTGCTCCATCCAATCCTTTGATTGTCTACCACGGCAATGACGGCGGCATTTTTAAGTCAACGGACGGCGGAGGGACCTGGGCCAGTCTCAACAACACCGGCTTCAACGCCACGCAATTCACTGATCTATCGACGCACCCGACTGATCGCGATTATATGATCGGCGGTACTCAGGACAACGGCACGCCGTTCCTGCAACCGGGCAATGTCTGGAAGCTGGGCGACTTTGGCGATGGCGGATACTCCATCATCGACCAGAACGCGACCGACACGGTAACCGTGACGGCTTATCACACCTATTTCAATGCGACTAATGCCCAGATCGGATTTGCGCGGGCGCAGACCACGGCCGAAATTGATCCAGGCGTTACGGGCTGGCCGGATTTTTATGGCTGCGGCGGCACAGCCAATGGGATTAGTTGCGCCGATGGCGTCTTGTTCTATGCGCCCATGGCCCAGGGACCCGGGAATCCGAATACACTCTACTTCGGGACCACCAAACTCTATCGCTCTGCTGACAAAGGTCCAACTATGCCTGCAGTCAGTCAGACCTTTGCGTCCCCGTTAAGCTCCATCGCCATCTCGCCTAATAGTGATAACGTGCGGCTGGTGGGTGGCAGTACCGGCAATCTGTTTGGCACTTCGACGGGAGCTAACCCGCTCGTGAATCTTGATGCGGGGAATACAGTTCCTAACAATTTTGTCGGCCGCGTGGTCATCGATCCGACCGACAATACTGCCCCCTATACCGCCTACGTCACACTCGGTGGGTTTGGGCTTGGCGGAGGCCAGCACATCTACAAGACAACAAATCTGGCGGACGCAGGAACCACGTGGAGCGTTTCGGGCTTCGGCATACCTGATGTTCCCGTGAACGCATTGGCGATCGATCCGCTGAACTCACAGAAACTTTACGCGGGCACTGATATTGGTGTCTGGGTGTCGGTCGACGGTGGGGCGACCTGGAGTACGTTCAGCACGGGGCTTCCTCGAGTTGCCGTCTTCGATATGGAGTTTCAGGCGCGTAGTAACGGGGCCATTCGTGTCCTGCGCATCGCGACACACGGCCGCGGAATTTGGGAGATTACGCCGCTTAGCCCCTCGGCTGCACCGGCAGTGCTCAGTGGTCGAGTGGTAAGGGCCGATGGCGCTCCCGTAGGCGGAACCACTATTCGTCTTTCAGGGGCAAGCGCGGCTGCGGCGATCACCGATGCTAATGGCAACTACAGGTTCAGCAATCTGGACAGTGGTGGTTTCTACACAGTAACGCCCGAACTGGCTAACTACAGCTTCTCGCCGTCTAATCGTTCGTTCTCTTTGGTAGGCGATAAGACTGACGCCACATTCACCGCCGCGGCCGATGCCGCAATAGTCGCTAATGCCATCGATACGGCTGAGTACTTTGTGCGGCAACAGTATCTCGACTTCCTCGGGCGTGAACCCGATGCCGGCGGCTTCAACTACTGGAGAGATCAAGCCAACTCCTGTAACGGCGATGCTGATTGCGTGCGCACGAAACGCATCGATGTCTCGGCGGCATTCTTCCTGTCGCAGGAGTTTAAAGACACCGGCTCGTTTGTTTACAGACTTTACAAAGGCTCGTTAGGCCGGCAGCTTCGTTACAGCGAGTTCTCTGCCGACAGAGCGCAGGTGGTCGGTGGTCCAAATCTTGAATCGAGCAAGACCGCCTTTGCCGTTGCTTTCGTGCAGCGCGCAGAGTTCACCGATAAGTATCAGGGCAAGACAACGGCGGAAGCTTTTGTCGATGCCCTGCTGCAAACGATGAACGGTTCAGCCGGTGTGAATCTATCCGGCGAACGCGCAGCTTTGATCAATCGCTACAACGAAGGGGCAGGCATGAACGCAAGTCGCGCGTTGGTTGTGCGCCAGTTGGTAGACAACGATACGTTTGCCGGCGCGGTCTACAACCAGCAGTTCGTCGCGATGCAGTACTTTGGTTATCTGCGCCGCACTCCGGACGCAGACGGCTTCAACTTCTGGCTGAATGTGTTGAATAACGATGCGAGCAACTATCGCGGGATGGTTTGTTCGTTCATCACTTCGGCGGAATATCAGCGGCGCTTCAGTACTGTCGTCTCGCACAGCAACGCCGAGTGCGGTAGATAGATCAACGCTGTCGACAGAGTACAGACTTCAGTCGGGTTCCTGTAAATGCGCTCCGCCCGCTCACTTCGAGCGCCGGCGGTTTTTATTCTGAAGGAGATTCACAGGCAATGAGTAAATCAAGGCGACCATCCGGGCGCAACGTGCCCCGTTTAGTTCGCCACCCGGCAATCAAAACAGTCGCACTTTGTCTCTCAGTGATCGTGTTACTGATTACGGGAGCGGCGCAACGGCGAATTTCCGGACCGGCCGGCCTCAAGAACCCGCACAAAGTTCGCGAAGTCCGTAACCGGGCCGGCGTTAATGTTGACAGACATGCCGCGCAGGATCCTTACGCGCAGGACGAGATAGTCGGCACTCCCTGGACCGGCGAAAAAGGCATCAGCCGAACAACCACCGAGCTTATGCAGGCGCAGGCCAACACGCCGCTTCCCGCTTCCCTGCCGGTCAAGCCTGAACGTGACAATTTCGAGCATGAAAATCGTGCGGAGGACCCAAACGCGAAACCACTGGCGACAACACCGGGCCCCGCACTCAAAGCCCGTACGGGAAACCAGGTACTGTCGGCAAAAGACTCTATCGCATTCTCTGCGCCGCAGGCGGTGACGACAAACTTCAACTCGGTAACCGCTCCCGCGGAAACAAGTAAGCTTCCACCCGATACTATGGGCACGGTTGGACCAACCCAATTCTTGCTTTTCATAAACGGCAGGCTCAAAACCTTTACCAAGGCCACTGGGATCGCCGACGGAGTGATTAACGCCAATCCCGATGTCTTCTTCGGTTCCGTCATGTCGCCGCCTCCAGGAGGCGGCATCAACTTCACCAGCGACCCACAAGTGCGTTACGACCGACTCACAGGCCGTTGGATATTGACCATCGTCGATCTGCCGAGCACTTCTCCGGCCAGTATTGGGGACCGTCCCAATCGTTTGCTGATCGCAGCGTCGGACGCTGCCAGTGCGGGAGTTATTTCCGCAGGCACGGTTTGGACGTTCTACTTCGTGCAGCAGGACACGTTGGGCGGTGGACCTTCGAACGGAGAATTTCTTGATTATCCTTCGCTCGGTGTAGATAACAACGCGCTATACGTCGGCGGCGTTATGTACGACGCGGCTGGAGGCATTCTCAAGAACACCGCGGCTTTTGTAATTCGCAAGAGTTCGATTCTCAGCGGTGGTCCCATCGTAACAACGGCATTTCGCAACCTCATCAGCGGCGACGGACCAAACGCGCCGCGCGGCGTAGACAATTATGATCCGAGCGCCAACGAGGGATACTTTATTGGCATCAGCAACGCCGCTCTCGGCAGGCTGATCATCCGGCGCGTCAGCAATCCGGGCGGTTCGCCAGCCATCTCCGGCAACATCGCTCTTACTGTCAGTTCCACTTCCAATCCGATCAATGTGGATCACCTGGGGGACACGAACGGAGCCAATGGCGACCTTGACACTTTGAAGGATCGTCTGATGGCCGCCCATATCCGCAACGGGAGATTGTGGACGGCCCACGCCAATGCGGTAACCAGCGCGGGGATTTCGTCTGAAGTGGATCCGCAGCGTCGCAATGGTGTGCGGTGGTATGAACTAAATGGTGTTCGCAGCAGTGACAATGGTGGCGTGCCGGTGGTCGTCCAGTCAGGCACGATTTTCGACAGCGCCCCCACCGTGGCCTCCGCGCGACAATACTGGATGCCGACCGTAATGGTTTCCGGACAGGGACACGCGGCGCTGGGGTTCAGCACTGCCGGCACTCCCAACCGCATCGACGCGGCCACAAGTGGGCGGCTCGCCGGTGACACCGCCGGCACGACTCAAGCTGTAACCCTCTACACCGTCAGCGGCACAGCCTACAACCCAGCTGCTGATCCCGGAGGAGCAAACGGACGCCGCTGGGGTGACTACTCATTTACAAGTCTTGATCCGATTGACGACATGACGATGTGGACAGTGCAGCAGTACTGCAGCGCAGCCGATACATACGGCTTGCAAGTCGCAAAGCTAATGGCGCCTCCGCCCGCAACACCAGCAACCTCCTCGCCGTCGAGTGTGTCCGTTAACCAGCCTTCGGTGAATGTTACGATCACTGGAACATCCGCGAGCGGTTCGGGCTTTTATGATCCGGGAGCGAACCTCGCGACTCCGGCGTTACCGTTCAGCCATATTTCAGCGAGCGTAACCGGCGTGACCGTCAACAGCGTCAGCTACACCGATCCGACTCATGTCACGCTTAACCTCTCAACAGTGGGAGCATCACCTGGTCCGAAGAACGTTACGATCACCAACCCGGACGGACAGAGTATGACCGGGACAGGCATCTTGAATGTAAGTGGTCCGTCAGCGGCCCCGGCCACGGTAAGCGGACGGATCATCACAGGCGCGGGAACGCCGGTGGGCGGTGTGACCATACACCTGAGTGGTTCGTCCTCGCTGACGTCAATCACGGACGGCAACGGTGACTATCGCTTCAGCAACGTCGATACCGGAGGCTTCTACACAATTACTCCGGAACTGGCCAACTATCACTTCAGTCCGGCCAACCGTTCGTTCTCGCTGGTAGGCGATAAGACTGATGCCGCCTTCACTGCCGCGGCCGATGCTGCAATAGTCGCCAATGCTATCGATACGTCCGAGTACTTTGTGCGGCAACAGTATCTCGACTTCCTCGGGCGTGAACCTGATGCGGGCGGCTTCAACTACTGGAGAGATCAAGCCAACTCCTGTAACGGCGATGCCGATTGTGTGCGCACGAAACGAATCGACGTCTCGGCGGCATTCTTCCTGTCGCAGGAATTCAAGGACACCGGCTCGTTTGTCTATAGACTTTATAAGGGAGCGTTAGGCCGGCAGCTTCGCTACAGCGAGTTCTCTGCCGACAGAGCGCAGGTGGTCGGTGGTCCAAATCTTGAATCGAGCAAGACCACCTTTGCCGCTGCCTTCGTGCAGCGCGCAGAGTTTGCTGATAAGTATCAGGGCAAGACAACGGCGGAAGCTTTTGTCGATGCCCTGCTGCAAACCATGAACGACTCAAGCGGCGTAAATCTATCGAGCGCACGCGCGGCTTTGATCAATCGTTACAACGAAGGCGCAGGCATGAACGCAAGCCGAGCCCTGGTTGTGCGCCAGTTAGTAGACAACGATACGTTTGCCGGCGCGGTCTACAACCAGCAGTTCGTCGCGATGCAGTACTTTGGTTATCTGCGCCGCACTCCCGACGCTGACGGCCTTAACTTCTGGCTGAATGTGTTGAATAACGATGCGAGCAACTATCGCGGCATGGTTTGTTCGTTCATCACTTCGGCGGAGTATCAGCGACGCTTCGGCACTGTCGTCTCGCACAGCAACGCCGAGTGCGGCAGATAGATCAACGCTGACGACCGGCCTACAGAGTACCGACTTCAGTCGGGTTTTTGTACTTCTTAAAGCCCACCTGAAGGCGCTACTCTAAAACGCCTGTACCGCTCCTCAGATCACCAAACCAGCGAAATTCGTTGACTTTCAACGACAGTACCTCATAATCTATCCCCGATACTGCACAGGCGTGCCGGCAACACCGGCGGGCAAAAAAATTTTCCAGAAAACTTGCGCCGCATGAATGCCGCGCTCAGCCGATAGCTTGTGTCATCCGTCGCTTATCAGCGAGTTCAATCCTCACTTATCCGATAGGTGCAGGAACGCCGCGATTTAAACGATCTCTTACATCAACCACTAGTCAAGGAGCTCGTCATGTTCCCAAGTGTTCGCCCCAACATTCGCCAACGAACCATGCGATCTCGAATCGTCACCATATTTGCGTGTTTAGCTTTATTGGGCCTGGCAGCGGCGATTCCCTCTGCGTTGCTCAAGTCGGCGACCGCACAGAAGGCCGCCAAACGAGTTGCGACGCCTGCCTCGAGAGGCTCCAGGGTCGACACGTCCAGGACTCCTTTGCGGCGTTCCAGGGACTCGCAGGTCATTTCACAATCCAGAACCAATGCCGACGGGTCGATCGTTCCCGGACAAGTTATTGCCTATCCCGTTCAGCGCAGCATGAGCGACATAATGGCGGACCAATTAAGCCGGCCACAGGCGGTCGCGCGAAGACACAAACCGGAATTCGAAGGACGGAACGAGCGCCAACTTCCGGACGGCCCGGGCGCGCTGCAGGCGAATCAATGGCCGCTGCTCGATAAGTCAGCACTCGCTTCTCAACCGGAAGCCGTGCAGGCACCGCAGACGTTGGGCACTCAATTCGATGGCGCGACCGGTCCCACAGAGACAGGCGCATTTCCCCCAGACACGATGGGAGCTGTTGGTCCAACGCAGTTTTTCGTATTCCTCAACGGCCGAATGCGGACTTTTAATAAGACCACGGGGGTGGCTGACGGTGTCATAAACGCAGACCCGGACGTATTTTTCGCGTCGGTGATCACGCCACCCGGTGCTGGTGAGGTTTCGTTTACCTCTGACCCGCAAGTGAGGTTTGATCGGCTGACCAATCGCTGGTTCCTGGTGATTATTGATGTTGTATTGGACGCTTCAACCGGGGCCACAACTAAAGCCAATCGTGTGCTTGTTGCGGTCAATGACGCTGCGAGCAACGGCACTATCTCGGTTGGCACCATCTGGACGTTATATCAGTTTCAGGGAGACGCGACGCTCTTTACGGACTATGAATCTTTGGGAATCGATGCCAGCGCGCTTTATGTCGGTGGAGACATGTTCACCCTGGCTGGGGCTTTCAACAGCACGAAGGGATTGGTGATACCAAAAGCGCCTGCGCTTACCGCATCACCTCTTACGGTGTGGGCCTTTTCGGGTCTGGTAGCGACGCCTACAGGCGCCGGACCATTCGCGCCGCGCGGCGTCGATAATTACAACCCGGCAAATACAGGAGCAACCGCCGAAGGTTATTTCATCGGCGTTGACAACGCGACCTTCAACACCTTAATGCTTCGCCGGGTGACTAATCCCGGCAGTCTGGGACCGGCGCCAACGATTAGCGCAAATATTTCCATTGCCACTCCTTTGACGACAAGGTTTCCGGTGCTTGTTCCGCATCTCGGCAACACTGCGGGTACCGGCGGTCGTCTGGATTCTCTGGATGACAGGCTCTATGCAGCCCATCTGCGCAATGGCAGACTGTGGACTGCTCACTCGATCGGCGTAAATAACACCGGCGTCGCCGGCGCCACCAATAACCGCGATGCGGGCAGGTGGTACGAGCTGCAAAACGTCATTACTCCCGGGACGCCGTCCGTGCTGCAGTCAGGAACTTTATTCGACAATAACGCTACCAATGATGCGAACCAGCGAAATTACTGGATACCCACCATTACGGTTTCCGGTCAGGGACACGCCGCGTTGGGCTGCAGCATCGCGGGCACCAGTGAGCGGGTCAACGCATTCACCACTGGCCGCCTCACGGGCGATACTCTGGGTCAGCTCAGAGATGGCCCTGGCGGTGCAGCTTTGCCTGGGTATACAGCCAGTGCCACCGCTTACAACCCTCCAGGTGATCCGGGAGGCCCCAGTCGTCGCTGGGGCGATTATTCGTTTACGAGTCTCGATCCTAAGGACGACATGACGATCTGGACGATCCAGGAATACTGTAACGGCACCAACACCTATGGCGTGCGGGCAGTCAAACTAATCGCGCCGCCACCGCCCCCTACCAACACGGCGTCCCCTGCTGCCATTCAACTCAATAACCCGTCAACAAACGTTGTGGTGACCGGTTTAGCTCCAGCGGGGCAAGGCTACTATGATCCGGGTCCGGACCCTGCGGCGCCGCATACACCGTTCACACATCTCAGCGCGACGGGCGCCGGTGTCATCGTTAATAGCGTCACTTATAATACGCCAACCCAGGTAACGTTGAATTTGTCGACGGTCGGTTCAACGCCTGGATCGAAGACTATCACCATTAAGAATCCAGACGGCCAGACCACCACTGTGCAGGTGTTGTCAGGTCCCACTGCGGCGCCAGCCACGATTAGCGGTCGTGTAATCACTTCGGATGGCGCACCAGTAAGTGGCGTGGTCATGAGCCTTTCCGGAGCCAACCAGGCGAACTCGATCACGGACAACAACGGCAACTATCGCCTCAGCAACATCGAGACTGGTTCTTTCTATACGATTACCCCGGAACTGGCGAACTTTCACTTCAGTCCAGCTAATCGTTCGTTCTCTTTGGTCGGCGATAAGACTGACGCCACATTCACCGCCGCGGCCGATGCTGCAATAGTCGCTAATGCCATCGATACATCCGAGTACTTTGTGCGGCAACAGTATCTCGACTTCCTCGGGCGTGAACCCGATGCCGGCGGCTTCAACTACTGGAGAGATCAAGCCAACTCCTGTAACGGCGATGCCGATTGCGTGCGCACGAAACGCATCGATGTCTCGGCGGCATTCTTCCTGTCGCAGGAGTTCAAAGACACGGGCTCGTTTGTCTATAGACTTTATAAGGGAGCGTTAGGCCGGCAGCTTCGCTACAGCGAGTTCTCTGCCGACAGAGCGCAGGTGGTCGGTAGTCCAAATCTTGAATCGAGCAAGACTTCCTTTGCCGATGCCTTCGTGCAGCGCGCAGAGTTCACCGATAAGTATCAGGGAAGGACGACCGCGGAAACTTTTGTCGATGCCCTGCTGCAAACCATGAACGACTCAAGCGGCGTAAATCAATCGAGCGCACGCGCAGCTTTGATCAGTCGTTACAACGAAGGCGCAGGGATGAACGCAAGCCGAGCCCTGGTTGTGCGCCAGTTGGTAGACAACGATACGTTTGCCGGCGCGGTCTACAACCAGCAGTTCGTCGCGATGCAGTACTTTGGTTATCTGCGCCGCAGTCCGGACGCAGACGGCTTTAACTTCTGGCTGAATGTGTTGAATAACGATGCGAGCAACTATCGCGGGATGGTTTGTTCGTTCATCACCTCGGCGGAATATCAACGGAGGTTTGGCACTATGGTGTCGCACAGTAATTCAGAGTGCGGCAGGTAGCTCACTTGCAGGGGCGGACCTATGTGTCCGCCCTGGTTGTCTAAAGTCTACGCTGAGGGCGGACACGCAGGTCCGCCCCTACAAAACTACAAATTCTCAATTTCAACCGGCTCGACCTCATCGGCCAGATCAAAACCAAACACCCGGGAAAAGAAAAAGAGTTCGCCATCCAGGGCCCGCTTAATGTTTTTCGCCTGCCGAAATCCGTGTTGCTCGCCGGCGAAAGCAATGTAAGCGACGGGCAGGCCCTTCGCACGCAACGCCGCTACCATCACTTCAGCCTGGCTGGGTGGGACCACCTTATCTTCCAGCCCCTGGAAAAAAATCACCGGACAAGACAACTGCTCGGTAAAGTGAATGGGCGACCTCGCCAGGTAGAGATCGCGTCTTTCAGGATATGGTCCAATCATGCCGTCAAGATACCTTGATTCAAATTTGTGTGTGTCCTTAACCAGGGCCTCAACATCGCTCACGCCATAATGACTGGCGCCGGCCTTGAATACATCTCGAAACGTCAACGCGCACAGTGTCGTGTAACCACCCGCGCTGCCGCCGCTAATCGACAGTCGATTGCCATCAACGACTCCACGCTCGATCAGATAACGCGCTCCATTCACGCAATCATCGACATCAACGATGCCCCACTGCCCTTTTAATCGCTCTCGATAGGCGCGGCCATAGCCGGTACTGCCGCCATAGTTAACGTCCAGCACCGCAATGCCGCGGCTGGTCAGGTATTGAATCGTCAGACTCATGGCCGCCGACGCAGCAGACGTTGGTCCACCATGGCTCTTAACCAACAGTGGCGGACGCTCATCAGCCGGAGCGCTGTAATCACGATTCCTGGGTGCGTAGAACATCCCGTGGGCGGTTAGACCACCTTCGGTGGAAAAATCCACCGCCTCAGGTTGGGAGATGTAACCCTCATCAATCTCGACGTTCATCGAATGACGCAGGGTTTCGAACCGCAGCGAAGCAAGGTCCAGCCGGACAATACCTGGAGACGACGCGGGGGAAGCGCCTCTGAATACAACCTGACCGGGTGACGCGCGTAGATATTGTATATCCGTATAAGGACTCTCAACGCGGGTCAGCTCTTTCGACTGCGTATCGAGTAGGGCAAGATTTGCTCGTCCATGCTCGATGTAATTGCAGACGATGAGTTGGGGCGAAACAAAAGCGTAGGAGGACATGCCAAATACCCACTGCGGCATACCAAACTCAGCCGGCAGGTCACATACAGACTCAACTTCGCCGTCAGCGCTCAAACGGCAAAGGTTCCACCAGCCGCTGCGATCAGAAACAAAATATAGATTTCCTTCGGGCGACCATTCCGGCTGAAAAATAGACTCGCTCAGACCGCCGGCAACACACCGTGTGGCGCTCAGCATACCGTCCACGCCGAACTTTCCTACCCACAACTCAGTTCCATCCCAGGGCATGTTTGGATGGTTCCAGGTTAGCCAGGCCAACCGTCTTGCGTCGGGGCTCAGACGTGGTGAGGAGTAAAAGTCGTTGCCGCTGGTGAGGACCTTCCCCTCGATTGGTGCGGCGCCAACCGGATCGATACTGACAATGGTATTTACGGCGTCAGAGTCCGAACCGGTGTGATCTTCGCGAACGCTTATCAAGCGGTTACGGCCGGGATCGAAAACATAATCCGCATAACGCATGCCGTCAGCCGCAGTGACAGGCACAGGCACTTCTTGACCCGACTGCAAATAAATCTGTTGGTCGGCAAAGTTTGAAAAATAAATCGCTCCCTCGCGCGCAAGATAATCGCCACCGCCATATTCATGCACGCGGGTCCGGGCATTGAACGGCGGCGGATTCATATCCCGACTGGCGCCGCCGGCATCACGGCGCACAATCACACAGCGTCCGCCCTCAGACGGTCGCATTTCGATCCAACAGATATTCTCCCCATCTATGGCCGGCTGGCTTAAGCCAACCGACTCCGAGACAATTAGATCTGAAGTAATCGGAGACTTCCATGAGCCGTACCTGGCCTGTTGAGTCATTAATATTTTCCTTTCACACGAGATACTATCAGGAAACCTCGCCCTCTATTAGAGACATCGTCCTCGTAAGTGCTTTTTGATGAAAACGAAAATAAAGTAAGTTTACAGAACCGGGAGCGGTAGCGACCAGATCCCACAGTCACCACTGATTACTAAGGAGTCTTACAACAACATTGCTTGTTGAGTGAAGCATCCGGTCGCTACCGCTCGCGGTTCTGTAAGATGTCCGTCGACGAGAGATGTACCTTCCTAAACTAACTTGAGGCTGTATCCAGACTTTTAGTGAACTACACTCCGGCTCCCGTTTCGGCAAACATTTGCAATAGTTTCGTTACAGCACCGGAAACGCTTTGTAAGGTCATTGCAACCAAGATTCCCGATTAGTGCTTATTATAGGCCATCGTTAATTCTCCATGGGAGAACTGAGATAAAGGCAAAGGGCGTTGACCACGGGGGAGGTCGGCGCCCTTTTTCTTTTTCTGCCGCCTTTTCTGAAGGTAACGCAAACTGTTAGTTTGCGATCGTTGAATAGCATTCAATCCGGCAGCCTTGCTTCCTACCTGGATCTCTTTCCGCTCAAGGGCTGTTGACTCACAACTTGAATCAGCATAAGAATGCATCGCTTTCCTTCGATGGCAATCTATCTTTGCGGGGGACTATTCGTTATGCGCTCTCTAATTTCAATCGGCGCTGTTTTTGTGCTGACTTTCGCAGCGCTGCCACTGCCGACCTCTCTGGCTGATACGTTTCGTCCCGTCGTGCGCGGCAAGCGCGGCGTAGTCGCCGGGGGCCAACCTCTGTCAGTTGAAGCGGGTTTGCGAATCCTGCAACAGGGCGGCAATGCCGTGGACGCGGGCGTGGCGACGATTCTCGCCGCCTCGGTAATAGAGTTCTCGCATTTCTCTTTTGGCGGCGAGGTTCCCATCCTGATCAAACTTAAAGGCAGGGACGTATCGGTTGTCGAAGGCATGGGGCAGGCGCCTCTGAAAGCCACGCGCGAGTTCTTTATCAACCGAGCGCGGAACGCCGAAAACGCCGCGACAGCGCCGGATTCCAATCAGGCACAACGGGGAAACGGATCAAGCGCTAAAGACATGGCAACCATGGCGGGAGCCAAATCCGGATTGATTCCTTCAACCGGACCTCTTCCGGCAACGGTGCCGGCGGTGCTCGACGCGTGCGTGACTGCGCTCGACCAATTTGGCACCAAATCACTTGCAGAAGTTATGCAACCTGCCATCGAACTTGCCGATGGCTTTCCGATCGATGAACTCCGAGTGCAGTACATCTCGACTCGCGCCTCGATCATTTCCCAATGGCCTGATGCAAAGCGGGTGTTCCTGCCGGGCGGAGCGGTCCCGAACGTAGGTGACATCTTTGTGCAGGCAGATCTGGCGCGCACTCTGCGCGAAATCATCGCGGCCGAAAAAGACGGGGCAACTCGAGGTCGCCAGGCAGGACTGAAAGCCGCGCGAGATTATTTCTATCAGGGACCGATCGCCAAACGAATCGGCGACTACATGCAAACACATGGTGGCTTACTGGCCGCGGATGACCTGGCAAAGTTTCACGCCGGAGTGGGGACTCCGGTAAAGACCGACTATCGCGGTTACGAAGTCTACAAGGCAGGCTTTTGGACGCAGGGTCCGGCCCTGGTCGAAGAGTTGAACATACTAGAAGGCTATGATCTGAAATCGATGGGTCACAACTCCGGCGCTTATGTGCACACGGTTACCGAAGCGCTTAAGCTCGGTTTCGCCGATCGCGATCGCTATTACGGTGATCCGAATTTTGTGAAGATTCCTGAGCGCGAATTACTTTCAAAAGAGTATGCAGCCATGCGTCGGGGGCTGATCGAAAAGGACCACGCTTCGCTTGCGCAACAACCAGGTGATCCCCTGAATATGAAAAGCCCTGCTCGCCGGCGCCGGCCAGCGAATCAGCCGGGCCTCGACAGTTCCCGCCATCGAACGCGCTAACGACACGACCTGCGTCAACGTAATCGACAAAGACGGCAATCTTTTCAGTGCCACGCCAAGTGGCGCCTGGTTGCCCGCTGTAGTTGCAGGAGACACTGGCGTGCTGATGGGCCAGCGCCTACAGTCCGCGGTAACCGATGCCAACAGCCCGAACGTCGTGGCTCCCGGTAAACGGCCCCGCATCACACTTACTCCCACCATAGTCTTACATAACGGTCAGCCGTTTATGGTTCTAAGCACGCCTGGCGGCGATAACCAGGATCAGGCACTGCTGCAAGTACTGCTCAACATCATCGAGTTCGGCATGAACCCGCAGGAAGCGGTCGAGGCTCCACGCTTTGATACGCAACACTATGTCAGCTCGTTCGATGATCATGAGTTTCTGCCCGGGCTCTTAAACATTGAGGCGCGCATACCTGACCAGACAAAAACCGAGCTGGAGCGACGGGGACACAAAGTTAAGGTGCAATCCGCCTGGGGTACGCTCTCTTCGCCAACTGTCATCGTCTATAACTCGCAAACCGGTGTCTCGTCGGCGGGCGCGGACCCACGGCGTGGCCGATATGCCGTCGCCTGGTAGCCATATTTTGGAGTCGTCCGTACGCGGCGTCATCAAGTAGGGCGGACCTGTGTGTCCGCCCCAGTCGTATGCACGCGGATAGATTCAGGGAAGGGTTTTTCTGCGGTACGGGGGCGGACACACAGGTCCGCCCCTACTGTTTTACGGGCGCGTTTTGGATTGTACTGTTCAGGCCTTAAGCTAAAACATCGGCAAAGGCAGATCGGCAAACAAGAGCGAATGAAACCAACACTACACAGTGCCCTCCGCTTACAACGCCTCGAGAGTATGGTAGCCAGGCTGAAGCGCCGCGCGACACAACTTGAGTTGATTAGCAGAAAGTATTGGAGCATCCGCCGGGTTATCTTCGTCGGCGGCGCATTCTTGAGTCTTATCTCTTGCCGCTACTCCGGCGCGACGGTCGGGTGGGCCTTGGCTGCCTTGTTCCTGGTTGCATTCACGGTCACAGCTATGTATCACCGCAGAGTCCGGGAAAGCATTGCCAACAACTCTTTGATGATGGGCATCAAGCAGATTCAGATGGCGCGAATCCGTCTGGATTGGGACCAGATGCCTCGCTCAGCTGAAGCGGCAGCCACAGCCGGCCATCCCTTTGAAATCGATCTTGACGTGACTGGAGAAAGGTCGCTGCACCGCCTCCTGGATAGCGCGGTTACCCGAGAAGGCAGCGAGCGTTTAAGATCGTGGCTGCTGAATACGACACCCGATGCTTTGGCTATCAAAAATAGGCAAGCACTGGTTAAGGAACTTACCGGGCATTCTCTTTTTCGGGACAAGCTACAGCTTTTTTCGGCAATCGCCGGCCAGGATGCCCGGCGAAAAAAAGGTCAGTCGGCAGGTCAATCAGATCAATGGGAGTCGAACATTTTAGTCGACTGGATCCAACATACTGTGCCCCGTGACTCATTACTCTCGACCGTGCGGGCGCTGGCATTGTTGGCGGTGCTGAATATTACTCTGCTCGTCCTCAACCTCTTTGAGCTGGTACCCGCAGTGTGGCCAATTGTTTTCTTCATTTACCTCGGCGTGATGATCAGCAAATATGGCCGGATCGCTACTGCCTGGGACGAGCTACAGGAGCTGGAAAAGGCTTTGCGCAGGTTCCGTAGCGTCTTTCAATATCTGGAAAAGCGCAGGTATGCGAACAGCCCCGGTCTCGCGGAAATCTGTGAACCGTTCACAGATAAGCAACAGCGGCCCTCAGCCGAGCTGAAAAGACTGGGCCGGCTGGCCTCGGCTCTGGGTCTGCGGACCAATGCGTTGCTGTGGCTTTTGGTCCACGCTTTCATTCCCTGGGACTTCTATTTCAGTCATCGTCTGGTGCTGTTAAAGAAAGAGGTCGCGCACCTGTTACCACGTTGGCTGGATGCCTGGCACGAACTCGAGGCCCTGAATTCACTGGCGAATTTTGCGTACCTGAATCCGGGTTATGTGTTTCCGGAAATCACGACGGAGCCTATCGTCTTTGAGGCTTCCGCCCTGGGACATCCGCTCTTGCAGCCCGACGCGAAAGTATGCAATGACTTTGAGTCAGATGAGCGGCACAGGATCGCCGTGCTCACCGGGTCGAACATGGCCGGCAAAAGCACTTTCCTCAGGACCGTCGGGGTCAACCTTTGTCTGAGTTATGCGGGCGCGCCCGCCAATGCTGAGCGAATGCGCATTTCTTTGTTTCGGGTCTTCACCTGTATAAAAGTGAGTGATTCGGTGCAGGACGGGCTCTCTTATTTTTATGCGGAAGTGAAGCGCTTAAAGGCGCTGCTTTCCGCCACTGAGATCGCCGGCGATTTACCAGTGTTGTTCCTGATCGATGAAATTTTTCGCGGAACGAATAGCCGCGAACGTCTTATTGGCAGTCGCGCCTACATACAAACTTTAGCCGGTCGCAGTACAGTCGGAATTGTTGCCACACACGATCTTGAACTAGTCAAATTAGCCGATGAGATTCAGGGCATCGCGAACTTTCACTTTCGCGATGATGTGCATGAGGGCAAGATGGTCTTTGACTACAAGCTGCGGCCGGGCCCGTGTCCGACTACAAACGCTTTGTTGATTATGCGCATGGAAGGACTGCCGGTTGATGTCTAATCGGCGACACTGGGACAGCCCCCTGGGACCGCACGCTTCCGGCGGGCCTTTGCCTCCCGCAAGAGATCTCTTTGGACCTAAGGAACCTAAACATGTCTGACAACAATCAACCTTGTCCCTGCGGCTCTGGCGCCACCTTCGCGGACTGTTGCGAGCCCGTCATCAATGGCGAGCGCGAAAGCGCAACCGCGGACGAATTGATGCGCGCCCGCTATTCGGCCTTTGCCACCGGTGCAATCGAGTTCATTGTCTCGTCAACGCACTCCCGCACCCGCCGGGAAGTGAATGTCCAGGACACCACCGAATGGTCACAAACCTCTGTGTGGCGCGGACTCCAGATTCTCGAGACCAGGGAAGTCGGCGACAACCAGGCTTACGTGTCGTTTGCCGCTCAATTTACACAGCACGGAAAGGATCTGAACCACCGTGAGAAAAGCCTCTTCGAACGCGAGGATGGGAAGTGGAGATTTGTTACCGGTGATGAATTGAAGAACCCCACGGTAAGATACGAAGCGCCGCGCCCCGGACGGAACGACCCATGCCCATGTGGGTCGGGTAAGAAGTACAAGAAGTGTTGTGGTGTCCAGGGTTAGCGGGGACGTTTTTGTACTGCAAAGGCTGCCAGCCTGCAGACTCCGCGCAGGTAGAGGGCCATCCAGGCCTCGACAGTCTGGCAGCCTGTCGTACAAGCAGACGTATGGACATTAACGCCTATCAGGAACGCATTAAGTATAATGGCTCGCTCTGTCCCACTGCCGAAACTCTCCGGGCACTACAAGCGGCGCAACTGCTGACGGTCCCTTTTGAGAATCTCAGCATTCACTCGGGACAACCGATCTCTCTCAATGATGAAGCGCTCTTCGACAAGATTGTTAAGCGGCGCCGCGGTGGTTTTTGCTATGAACTCAATGGTCTTTTTGCGGCATTCCTGCGGGCCCTGGGTTTTCAGGTAACCACCCTTTCGGCGGGTGTAGCGCACGCGGGCGGAGGATTTGGACCTGAGTTCGATCACATGACTCTGGTTGTGACGCTTGCCGAACGCTGGCTTGTAGATGTTGGTTTCGGTGACTCCTTCCGCGAGCCCCTGCTGCTTGACTACCGCGGAGATCAGATCCAGGGCGAACGTCGTTATCAAGTCGTTTCGGACGATGCTCAGCTAATTCTTAGGCAGCGCGACATTGACGGTGAGTGGACCGACCAATATCGTTTTAGTCTGCAACCACACGTGTATAACGATTTCGTTGACAGGTGCCGCTATCAGGAGACTTCGCCCGAGTCGCATTTCACCCAGGGACGCATCTGTACGCGAGCAACGCCATCCGGACGCATAACGCTGAGCCAGATGAAGTTGATTACAACCACGCGAAGCGGTGGGCGACAAGAACGAGTACTAGCGAATGAGGAAGAGTTCGCCAATCTCTTGCGCGAGGAATTCGGAATTATCGAACAGCTGGATTTCGGACGATAGCACACTCTCAAACGAGGACAAGTGAATGACAATTAAATCCGATCGCACGTTGACTTTGCTGCTTCTATTACTGCTGCCCGTGGGACTAGCCGCTCCGCAGGCGTCCGCCCAGAACTCCAAAAAGCTGCCCAGCGAGACTCCCGCCAATGCCGAGCCCACTAACTATGGCTTCGATCACACCAGACGTGACGTGATGATTCCTATGCGCGATGGAGTAAAGCTCCATACTGTAATCCTCATTCCCAAAGGCGCCCGCAACGCGCCTATCCTGCTCACTCGCACGCCTTATAACGCGACCGAGCTGACCAGCCACGCTCAGAGTTCACACCTTGGCCCAAATCTGACCGGCTATGACAACGCCACCGACGTTATTGTCGAAGGCGGTTACATCCGCGTGGTCCAGGACATTCGCGGCAAGTATGGTTCAGAGGGCGACTATGTCATGAACCGCCCTCTGGTTGGACCACAGAATCCCACCTCAGTGGATCACGCCACCGACACCTACGACACCATTGACTGGCTGGTTAAGAACGTAAAGGAATCGAACGGCAAGGTCGGCATACTCGGGATTTCTTACGATGGTTTTCTGCCTTTGATGGCGCTCGTCAATCCTCATCCCGCGCTGAAAGTTTCAGTGCCAATGAATCCGATGGTTGACGGCTGGCGCGGTGATGACTGGTTCCACAACGGAGCATTCCGGCAGCAGGGCATGAGTTACATCTACGATCAGGAGGCCACGCGCGCAAACGATGTTAAGTGGTGGACCAGCAACTTTGACGACTATGACATGTTTATGGAAGCGGGATCGGCCGGCGAACTCGGGCGTCGACGGGGACTCGAGCAGGTAGGCTTCTGGCGCAAGCTTTTGCAGCACCCCGGCTATGACGCCTTCTGGCGCGATCAGGCGATGGACAAGATTCTTGGGGCCCAACCCCTGAAGGTTCCCGTAATGTTGGTGCACAGCCTCTGGGATCAGGAAGATATCTACGGAGACATCGCCGTCTATAGAGCGATAAAGCCCAGGGACACCGATAACGATAAAGTTTTTCTCGTGCTGGGACCCTGGCATCACGGTCAGGAAATCAGGGACGGCAGCATGTTGGGCGCAGTCAAATTCAATAGCGATACCGCGCTCACCTTTCGCCAGGAAATTCTGCGGCCCTTTCTCGATCAGTACCTGAAGGACGGCGCTCCCAAAGCTGACATCTCACCGGTAAATGCGTTCGAGACGGGCACGAACACATGGCAACGCCTCGCGTCATGGCCCGCCGGATGCGCGCATGGTTGCACAGTGAAAGCGACGCCACTGTATTTGAACCCCGGTTTGAAACTGAGTTTCACCGCGACGAAAACATCGGCAACCGCCTTCGAAGAATACATTTCCGATCCCGCCAAGCCCGTGCCCTATCGTGCCCGGCCGATCGACGGCGCCAGTTGGTCGCGCTGGCTGGTTGATGACCAACGCGAAGCTTCCGGCCGCCCCGATGTACTGGCGTTTGTTTCCGATGTGTTGACTGACCCTGTGAAGATCAGCGGCGAACCGATCGCCAATCTGATGGCCTCGACCAGCGGCACCGATTCCGATTGGGTGGTGAAAGTGATCGACCTCTATCCCGATGAGGTAGCAGCCCAACCGAACATGGGTGGTTATCAGTTGATGGTGTCCGCTGACATCTTTCGCGGTCGCTATCGCGAGAGTCTGGAGACAGCCAAGCCGATCACGGCCAACACTCCCCTGCTCTATCGCTTTGCGCTGCCGACTGCAAACCATGTATTTCTGCCAGGTCACCGGATCATGGTCCAGGTACAGTCGAGCTGGTTCCCGCTCTACGATCGGAACCCGCAGACATTCGTACCCAATATCTTCTGGGCCAAACCAAGTGACTATCGCAAAGCCACCCAGCGTATATTCACCGTGCCTGGACAGGCGAGCTTCATCGAGCTGCCAATGGTAACGAAGCCGTGATGTAAAGCAAGCTGTTAGCTTGGTAGTGGTGCAGTTTGATGTCCGATGAGCTTTAGCTTGTCGTAACGCCGCGACAAACGAAAGTTTGTCGGACATTTGCCGCGAAACTGACCCACTACCGTTAGCTTGCGTCTGCGTTGAATGCAGGATTTTGGCTAAATATGTCCGCAACGTTGAAATATCTGTGGTTACCCTACTTTGAGATTTAAGAGAGTCCATGACTCCATGACAAGCTGAAGCTTATGGACTCAAACTGACTGCTCTCCACGCCACTTAGAGTTTGCGTTACACTCTCGGCATGAAAGAAGTCTGGTTGATCCGACACGCTGAGAGTACTGCCAACACAGGCGCGGCAACCTATTCTCCTGAAGTAATTCCCCTGACTGAAAAGGGTCAGGCGCAAGCGCGGGCTATGGCTAAGCAAATCAACCGGCGTCCCGACTTGATCGTCGTGTCGCCGTTTTTGCGCTCGAAACAAACTGCCGCGCCTTTGATTAATCGTTATCCGGATGTGCCGACTGAAGAATGGCAGGTCCAGGAGTTCACGTACCTGTCGCCGGATCGCTGCCACAACACAACCCTTACCGAACGAAAGCCTTTAGTCGCGGCTTACTGGTCTCGGAATGACCCGAATTACTGTGACGGCCCGGGCGCCGAATCATTTGCCGCTCTTATCTCGCGCGCCCAAGCTGCCGTTGCCCAGATCAAAAAGCCTGAAGATAAATTTGCCGTCATTATTAGTCATGGTCAATTTATTCGCGCCGTGATTTGGTTACTGCTACATGAACTCGAGGAAATGAAGATCGAAACTATGGCTGCCTTTCATTGCTTCCTGGAAGCCGTCAGCGTACCAAATGCTGCGATCTTCAAGATTGGATTGACAGAGCAGAGCGAACTCTTCTTTAGCGGGATTATCGGTTCGTACCTGCCGGCGAATCTGTTGAGCTTGTAGGGGCGGACCTGTGTGTCCGCCCTGTTGCATTCCCTCACGATTGGAGGTCTGACGCGCGCGCGGGCGGACACATAAGTCCCGCCTCTACTTTTCTATCATCAGCGGCGCAAGATTCTGCAGTTCTATCGTTCCTTTGAGTACATTGATGTGACATCGAGGAGAATTCAGATGTTCAATCCTATCGCTGCTCGCCTAGCCACCATAAGTCTGGCCCTGCTGTCACTGGTAATGCTGGCTGTAACCAGTTGCTCTTCCATTGTTGCCTCAGGCGCGCGCAAAAGTGCCTCAGCTGCGGGTGCCGGCCTGGTCGTTCACGAGTGGGGTACCTTTACTTCGGTTACCGCGCGCGACGGCCAATCCCTTGTCTGGCGGCCGCTTAGCGTGGAAAGCGATCTACCTTCTTTCATCTACAGCATAGATAAAGGTCAGAGCTGGAGGGGACTCCAATACCGGACCAAGAGCGGCCTGCCCGTCAGAGTGCGCATGGAAACTCCGGTCCTTTACTTTTATGCGCAGCAGGAAATGACAGCCAACGTCAAAGTTGACTTTCCCACCGGCAAGATTACGGAATGGTATCCACAGGCCCGGTCCGTCCCCTCGCATGGCATTGACTGGGGTGAAGTGAAAATAATGCCCGGCCTTAGAGTAGAGTTGGCGCACGATCTGCGAGAAAACCACTATTACCCAGCACGCGATACTGACGCCGCCATAGTCGAGGCTGGCGGAGAAAAACAAACTGAGCATGAAAAGTTTCTCTTCTATCGGGGTGTGGGAAACTTTGATCTGCCGCTCTCGCTCAAACTCGTCGACGATAAAGTCATAGTCAAAAATATAACCGAAGAAAAACTTGCCCAGGCGGTCCTCTTTGAAAACCGGGGCGGTCAGACAGGTTTTCGCATGCTCGACCTGTCTAACCCGGAAGCAACCTGGGAGCGTCCGGTATTGGGCAGTAATCCGGCGGACCTGCATCGGGAAATGAAAAGCATGCTGATGGCTGAAGGTCTCTATGATAAAGAGGCTGAAGCGATGTTGAATACCTGGCGCGATTCATGGTTTGAGGAAGGGCTGCGGCTGTTTTATGTAGTGCCGCGCCGGAACACTGATGCGATCATACCCATTTCGATCAGGCCCGAACCCGCCGCGCTGGTGCGCGTACTGGTTGGCCGGACCGAACTTATCACGCCGGAGATGGAGGCAGACGTAACGAGTCAGATCGTAAGGTTAGACGAACCGTCGACCAGGGAAGCAGCCCTGAAAGCGATTAAGAAGTACGGCCGATTTGTGGAAGCCATCTTGAGCCAGATCAATTTTCGAAACACCGACCCCAAAGTAAAAACCGCGGTCAACCGCCTGCTGGATGAGATGAAGTGAGAAGTGAACCCCACCGGTCGCGTTTTGAAACATCGAAAAAAGTAAATCAAACATTAGCGGCGTTCCCA
This sequence comes from Acidobacteriota bacterium, assembly GCA_025463135.1. GTDB lineage: Bacteria > Acidobacteriota > Blastocatellia > Pyrinomonadales > Pyrinomonadaceae > JAOAPY01. The sequence continues at coordinate 135,197 of JAOAPY010000049.1, read as the reverse complement.
TTAAGATCTATTCATGAATCTACTCAACCTTGAAGCGGGGACAGGGTCCCCTTCCCGACTGTAGCTTACCAATCGGGTCAACTAACAGCGGGAATTGATATCTCATACTTCCCTCATTCGGCAAACTCATATAGATTGGCACGACCATGCCTGAGTATGAACTATTTCCGTTTGCGGATCTCGATCTCGCACGCCGTCTAGAGAAGACTGAGGCTCTCAGCAACGCGGACTTTGTCGAGGGACGCGCCCGCGCTTTCCCCGATAGCGGAGCTGAGTGGCGCGAAATCGGTGGCACCTACGCCATGTTCGACGGCCCCACCTCGCCCATAAGTCAGACATTTGGACTGGGGATGTACCAGGCCGTGACTGCCGCATGGCTCGACGAGATCGAACAATTCTTTCGCGCGCGCGGAGCAAACATATTTCACGAAGTTAGTCCTCTCGCTGATCCGTCTTCACTGGCCCTGCTAAATGAGCGTGGCTATCAGCCTATGGAATTTACGAGCGTCTTGTATCGTCCGATTCATAAGGAGGTCAACCTTGCCGCAGGACGTAACGAACAAATTCAGGTACGGCTGATCGATGATGGTGAGCAAGAGCTTTGGGCGCAAACGGCCACCAGGGGTTGGAGCGAGTTCACCGAGCTGGCAGCTTTTCTGGAAGAGGTAGGACGGGTCAGTGCCAAACGTTCAGGCGCTTTGTCTTTCATTGCGGAACTGGCTGGCGAAGCAATCGCCACCGGCGTGTTGAGCATTTGTGAAGGCGTCGCTTTGCTCGCCGGCGCCAGCACCATTCCCGAAGGACGCCGGCAGGGGGCGCAACTCGCTTTGCTTGAAAGCCGCTTGCGGTATGCCGCCGCGCACGGGTGCGACATTGCTCTGATGTGCGCTCTTCCCGGTAGCGCGTCACAACGAAATGCCGAGCGACACGGATTCCGGATTGCTTATACGCGGACCAAGTGGCATCTTCCTCAAAGCTAAGCGTAGCGTAGTGCGTCCAACAGATTGAAAACTTTGAATCGAATTGGTTGGGTGATTTTCGCAGGTGGGTTGGCGTTCTTTTGATTTTTGATGCGACCAATAGCTATCGTCTCCAGCCGAATGGCTTCCCGCTTCGCGCGTACGAGTTGCAAACAAACTCCTTGATTCCGTATCAAAGCTTCCCTATTCCCTTCCGTTTAGAAAGCGCACTTGCGCGCCTGTCGTGCGATAGAAGTTTTGTCATCGCTTGAGAGCTCCTGAAGCAGGCGCACAAGAGCGCTCTCTAAACGATGCAGCACAGGCGTTGCCGCTATCTACAATTCTGAACTTGCGCGTGCCGCTCCGAACCAGTGAAGGTAAAAGCGGCTTACCATTTTGGGCACTAATCTGATATACACGTCAGTATTGACAAGGAAGGGTAAGATAGCAGGGCGTCGCTTGCAGCCAATTTGATATGCACGGCTTTGAGCGTCGCACTCGAACCAACGGGAAATTTCACCAGGAAGATTCGGTTACACACCGGCTTACTAACCTCAACCAGAAGAGAAAGGACTTTCCCAAATGAAACTCAAAAAGAACCAGATGGTCTCGTTACTACTCAGCCTGTTCCTGATCCTGGTCGCTGCCAAGAGTGCCGCGACCGCACCGCAGCCTGTACTTCCCAACCCTGTCCTTTACCTGTTGGGACAGGAGGCGTATACGACGGGTGGCAAAGACTTCATACGCTACCGGTTCGACGTGTTGAATAAGGACAGTTATCCGGACGCCATGTTCGCATCCGCTCCCGCCTTGCCGCCTTGTGGCGCCAACACCAAGTCATCGCGAACCTGGGTAGACTTTTTCGATCAACGTGGCAAGCGGCTTTACGGATTCTGCGCCTTGGGAACCGCCGCGAACCTGGGCCAAATATGGTTCGCAATGCCGGCTGATGAAATGCCGCCCAGCTGGGTCTATATTGAATTAAACGATCGCCAGACAAGCACCAAGTACAAGTCCAATCTGGCCGACACTACTAACTAGTCACTTTGCGCGCGCGGCTGAGTCAGGTATTTGTGTTGACCCTACGGTGCCCGGATGGATCTCACTGATAGGCAAAAGGAAGCACCATGAGCAGCGCTTTTAAGCAAACCTCCGTCCGCGAACAGGTGCCAGCTGAGGAGTGGCAGGCCCGCGTCGACCTGGCGGCAGCCTACCGTCTGGTGGCCCACTACGGCTGGGACGATTTGATCTTCACGCACATCTCTGCACGCATCCCGGGGCCGGAACATCACTTTTTGCTGAATCCCTACGGCATGATGTTCGACGAGGTCACCGCTTCAAGTCTGGTGAAGGTAGATCTGGCCGGGAATCCTTTGATGAAGTCACCTTACTTTATTAATCCGGCGGGATTCACCATTCACAGCGCCGTGCATGCCGCGCGGGAAGATGCGTTGTGCGTCATGCACCTGCATACTGAAAATGGCATTGCTGTTGCCGCTCAGAAAAATGGACTCCTGCCAATCTCGCAGCAATCACTGTTTGCCCTGTCGTCGCTTGCTTATCACGATTATGAAGGGCTCGCGCTGGACGAGAATGAGAAGCCGCGTCTGGTTGATGATCTGGGAAATAACAATTTTATGATCCTGAGAAATCATGGTTTGTTGACCGTCGGATCCAGCCCCGCTGAAGCTTTCCTGTCAATGTTCGTTCTCGAACGCGCTTGCCGCATTCAAATCCTGGCCCAGTCAGGCGGAGCGGAACTCGCCGGCATCGCCGATCCAATTCTCGACGGAGTCACGATGCAACTCAAGGCTGTCACCCTGGGCCAGGGAGCGGAGCTTGCCTGGCCCGGGCTTTTGCGAAAGCTCGATCGAATGGACGCTTCTTATCGCGAGTAGCACTTCCAATCTCAATACGTCCTTTGCGAGCTGCGCGCCTTTGGAAGCCCCTGTGCCGCAGACATGATCTCGCAGAGACGCAAAGCTCGCAAAGACCAATCACACCCGATAAAAAACCGAACGGAGAAAAAAGATATGCCCCGACTTGGGGGGAAAATGCTTACTGCCATCGTGATTTTGGTTCTAGCCGTCATCTCAGTAGGAGTCACTTTTACAATCGGCTGGCGACCGTTCATTGGACCACGCGCTCGCGCCTTGAGCGATCGTCACTTTGAGCCAAGCAGTGCGCGTCTTGAGCGCGGCAAGTACCTGGTCAATTCGGTGATGGGATGTCTCGCCTGTCACACCGAGATTGATTTCAGCAAACCGGGCTCGCCGCCGGTCGCGGGCAGACTGGGCGCCGGAAAACGTTGGGCGGATGCGACGCTGCCCTGGGTTGTGGCACCCAACATCACTCCCGACAAAGACAGCGGCGCCGGAAACTGGACTGACGATATGCTGGCGCGCGCGATCCGCGAAGGCATCGGTCACGATGGCCGGGCATTGTTTTCGCTGATGCCATACGAGAGCTATCGTTCTATGTCTGATGAAGATCTGGCGTCGGTCATAGTCTACGTACGCTCCCTTCCCGCTGTGCGGAATCAATTGCCGGTAACGCAGATTCCTTTCCCGATTAATTTCCTGATTAATAATGTGCCGCAACCGGTGAACGCCCAGGTAGCTGCTCCGGACCAGTCAACCCCGGTGGCACGCGGCGCCTATTTAGTAAAGATGGGTATCTGCGCGGACTGCCACACACCCAAAGAGAAAGGTCAACCAATTGCAGGGATGGATTTCGCGGGAGGTCTTGTCTTCAGCCTGCCGACCGGTGTTGTGGCCAGCGCGAACATCACACCGGATGCGTCGGGGATTTCTTACTATGACGAAGATCTTTTTGTTCATTCGATGCGTGAGGGCAAAGTCGGTGCGCGCCAGTTGAATTTTGCGATGCCCTGGTTGTTTTACGGAAAGATGACCGATGACGATTTGAAATCAATGTTTGCTTTCCTGCGCACGCTCAAGCCCGTCAAACATCGCGTCGACAATGCCGTGCCGCCGACTTTCTGTCAGCGCTGCCGCCAGAGACACGGGCTGGGTGAGAATAACTAGGCGGCAGACGGCAGGAGCAGAAGGCAGAAGGCAGAAAGCAGAAAGCAGAAAGCAGAAAGCAGAAAGCAGGGGTTGGACGCACCTTGGACCCTTCAGAGATGTACTCAGAGAACGAAGTAATTTGACAGACGCCTTCTGCCTTCTGCCTTCTGCTTTCTGCATTCTGCTTTCTGCCTTCTGCCTTCTGCCTTCTGCCTTTCTCCTTTCTCCTTTCCGAGTTCCTGACTTAGACTCCCCATGATGAAGCAAACTGTAAAACCCGAGAGCGGAGTCGCTCCGCCGAGCGGCGACATGAGTAAAGAAGACTTTCGCCGCTTTGGTCACGAGTTGATCGATTGGATCAGCGATTACTTCGAAAATATCGAAGACTATCCTGTGCTCTCCAAAATCGAACCCGGAGATTTGAAAGGACAGTTGCCCTCGACGCCTCCTGAAAAGGGCGAGCCGATGCAACAGATTCTTGCCGACATCGATCGCTTGATAGTTCCCGCGCTTACGCATTGGAGTCATCCGTCCTTCTTTGCTTACTTCGCCACCTCAACATCGGCGCCGGGGATATTTGGCGAACTGCTGGCAGCGGCTTTCGATAACAAGGCCATGCTCTGGCGGACCTCACCTGCTTCTACCGAACTTGAAGAGGTGGCGCTCGATTGGCTGCGGCAAATGATGGGGCTCGACGCGGGCTATACGGGAATCATCTATGACACGGCCTCCGTGTCGAGCATGCATGCGATCGCGGCGGCGCGCGAAGGAGTGGAAAGACGCATCCGCGAGGAAGGGATGAGCGGCCGACAGGATTTGCCGTTACTGCGAGTATATGCTTCGGAACAGGCGCACTCGTCGATTGATAAGGGAATAATCACCCTTGGTCTGGGTCAAAAATGCCTGCGCAAGATTCCCACCGACAGCGAGTTTCGCATGGATCCTGTGGCCCTGGCCGCAGCCATTGAAGAAGACAAACGAAATGGCATCGTTCCTTTCTGCGTGGTCGCCACGGTGGGAACGACTTCTACGTCGAGTATCGATCCCGTTCCAGCGATGATACCTATTTGTGAAGAGCACGTACTGTGGCTGCACGTGGATATGGCTTACGCCGGCTCAGCGGCGGTAGTGCCGGAATTCCGGGAACTGGTGGCCGGATGCGAGCGCGCGGACTCTGTGGTCACGAATCCACACAAGTGGTTGTTCACACCTTTTGACCTTTCAGTGCTCTATTGTCGCCACATGGATTTGCTCCGTCGAGCGTTTTCCCTCGTGCCGGAATATTTGCGAACGCCGGAGCAGGAAAAAGTGCGCAGCGGATCTGACTACGGCATTCAACTTGGACGGCGTTTCAGGGCGCTGAAGCTTTGGATGGTCATTCGTTACTTTGGGCACGAGGGCCTGGCCGCGCGGATCCGTGAACACTGCCGGTTGGCCCGGTTATTCGCGTCATGGGTTGAACAGTCGGCGGAATGGGAGGTGGTTGCTCCCGTGCCGCTCTCGTTAGTCTGCTTCCGTGCTTGTCCAAACATCGCAAGTGAAACTGGTGATCTGCCGGGCGCGCGGCTCGACGCCCTGAACGAAGCGATCATGCATGCCGTAAATGCCACCGGCGAGGCGCTACTGTCGCACACAAAACTGAATGACAAACTTACGCTCCGTCTTGCCATCGGCAACATCCGAACCACGGAAAAACATGTGCGACAGGTCTGGGAGCTGTTGAATCAACAGCTCGACATACTGCGGCCGTGATTTGCGCCACTTCTTATCTTTGCGTGCTTCGCGTCTTTGCGGGATAATTCCTGCGCTCCTAAATCTCGTCAATTTCTGAATCAGCCACCTTCTGATTTACGGAGGGTGGTTTCATGACTGAAAATCAAATTGCCACGATCGTTGTGGATGCTTCCTTGAAGCTTCATCGGGCATTGGGTCCAGGTTTGTTGGAATCGGTGTATGAAGCAACTCTAACCTACGAGCTCCGCAAGCGCGGCCTAGTGGCACTCACAGAACAAAAGCTGCCGGTAGTTTACGAAGAGGTGAAGCTTGAAATTGGATTTCGCCCGGACATAATCGTCAACAAGAAGGTTATTATTGAAGTGAAGTCCATTGAAGCGATCGCCCCGGTCCATCGGAAGCAATTAGAAACTTATTTGCGAATTACGGGCATGCATCTCGGGTTGCTGATCAATTTCAACGTGGAGCTAATCAAACATGGCATACAGAGAGTGGTTAACCGACTTCCTGAGTGACCTCGTCAGCCAGGGACAGGTTCCCGCAAAGGCGCAAAGACGCCAAGAACTGCTTAATCGGATCAGTCGACTTTCAAGATCTTCCCAATATTTGTTTCTCTTTGCAGCTTTGCGTCTTTGCGGGAAATTGCTTCTGGTTACGTTCTCGTTGAGTTGTGTTGTTGACGCGCAAACGCGCCGACCGCTTGCGCCCGCCGACATCCTGCGTGTAGCCAACGTCAGCGATGCGCAGATATCTCCGAACGGCGAGTGGATCGCCTACTCCGTCTCGACCGTCGAAGGCGATGCGACGCGTTCGACTCTCTGGCTGGTGCGTTCCGGAGGGGAAGTACGTCCGCTCGCTCGCACTCCCACGTCCACTACACCTGGCGACTTCACTCAACGTCAGCAACCGACGCGACTGCTGCCGGCCGGTTGGTACGCAGCAAATGCTCGTTGGGCGCCGGATAGCAGGAGTATTGCTTTCCTGGCAGAGCATGAGGGACTCAGCGGTCTCTGGACCGTGACACTCGAGCGGGGACAGCCTCGTTTCCTCGCGGTCGTGCAAAACACTAATTTCTTCATCACCTATGCGGGCGAACCTTTTGCGTGGTCGCCCGATGGAAAGCTCATCGCGTATGTTTCCGCCAATGAGGAGGCCGTCGGCCCTCTTGATGCCGATCACAAGGACGACCCCCGAGTCATCGATCGCCTGCAATACAAGTCGCGGACCGCTTTTTCGGATCGGCGCCGGAGTCATATCTATTACACCTTCGTTGACAACCCCGAGCCACGTCAGCTCACCTTCGGCCTTTATTACGATCACGCTTTGACCTTCAGCCCTCGCGGTGACGAAGTCGCGTTCCTTTCCAACCATGAGTCCGATCCGGACGCGAATAACAACTCGGATATTTTCGCGGTTGATCTGCACGGCCAGGTAAGACAGATCACGAATACGAAAGGCTGCGAATACGAGCCCACCTGGTCACCTGATGGCCGATCGATTGCCTATGTGGCTACAAAGCGAGACGTCACAACTATTGACAGCGTGGCCGAAGACACACATGTCTGGGTAATTGACGCCGCCGGAGGTGGTGGGCGCGAATTAACCGCGGACCATGACCGCCGTGTCCGTACTCCACACTGGTCCGCGGATAATCAGTTTATTTTTTTCCTGTCAGGCGATCACGGCTGCAACACCCTGTTCAGCGTGGCTCCCGGATCCGGCAAGTCAAAACAAATCCTCGGTAACACCCTTGAACAAGATCAGCTATTCGCTGCCGGCGATGACGTTGGCCGCCGCTTGCAGGCAAATCAATATCAGGTGACAAACTTTAGTATTGCTCAAAGGAGGAATCCAGTACGTGGTTCAGTCTTGCAGCAGGCGGATCCGACTTCAGGAGCGTTGATCGCGTTCACACTCTCCACGCCAATCTGGCCCGCGGAAGTTTGGGTGCAACCAGTCTGGACCCAGGCGAGGCGTTTGACTCGCCATAACGAAGCATTTGCTCGTACTGCGGCGCTAAGCGAACCGGAAGAGATCACTTTCAAAAGTTTCGACGGCACAAGAATACAAGGCTGGTTGATTAGGCCGGTCGATTGGCGCTCGGACCGCAGGTACCCGCTCATCCTGAGTATCCACGGCGGGCCACACGGAATGTCAGGGTGGGCACTAAATCCGACCCTCCAGGTTTACGCAGCACGCGGCTATGCCGTGCTCTATTTGAACCCGCGCGGCTCGAGCGGCTATGGACAGAAGTTTAGCGACGGCACTTTGAATGAATGGGGCGGCGGCGATTACAAAGATTTGATGAATGGTGTCGATGAAGCGTTACGCCGGTACTCCTGGATCGATGCGGACCGGATGGGTGTAACCGGTGGCTCGTACGGTGGGTTTATGACCAACTGGATCATTACACAGACACCGCGCTTCAAGGCCGCGGTCGCGGCTGCCAGCGTCAGCAACTTGATCAGTTTCTACTCCACTTCTCTCTATCAGGATTTGATGCATGCGGAGTTTGGCGGCTTTCCCTGGGACAACTATGATCTGCTTTGGCAGTGGTCGCCGCTGCGCTATGCGCGCCAGGCACAGACACCCACACTTTTCATTCACGGCGAGCAGGATAACGACGTGCATATAACGCAGGCTGAAGAGATGTACATGGCGCTCAAGCGGCGCGGTGTTCAGACGGTGCTCTTGCGTTATCCGCGCGAGGGCCACGGGTTTCGCGAACCGCGACATCGCGTCGATGCCCTGGAACGCACGCTCGCCTGGTTCGATCGGTACTTGAAATAAGAAGTCCGACAAACTTCAGTTTGTCGATCGAGTAGCACAGACTTCAGTCTGTGTTCGGAGCCAGAAATCACAGCCTGAAGTCGGTACTACCTTCGGCGACAAAATGAATTTTGTCGGACTTTGTATGCAATTCATCAAGGAGAGTTTCATCCGCGCGACGCCCGAGCGAGTTTTTGCCTTTCATGAGCAATCAGCGACATTGCGACTGCTAATGCCGCCGTGGGAGTCTTCGAGCATTGTCGCGCAGGCGCAAATTTCAGAGCCAGGCTCACGCACAATAATTGAAGCAAAAATCCTGGGGCCGTTCACGGCTCGCTGGATCGCAGAACATACTGCTTATGATCCCCCTCGGATGTTCGAGGATGTGCAAGTCGCCGGTCCATTTCGCCGTTGGCGTCACCGTCATATCATTGAGCCGCGACCGGATGGTGCAATACTTCGCGATGAAATAGACTATGAACCACCGCTGGCATTTCTCGGTCGCCTGGTGGCGCCGTACTTGATCGAGCCCCGCTTGCAGCGACTCTTCGAATTTCGGCATCAGGTAACGCGGGAATGGTGCGAAGGTAAGAGTATGAAGGATGAAGAAAATTAGTGTTGACGCATATTGTGGTTTGGAAATACAAGGCAGACATTGAACAGGCCATCCGCGAAGAACATGTCGCGCAGTTGCGCCGATTGGCTTCAATCATAAAAGAGGTCGAAAGTCTTTCGGTTGGCTTCGATGTCCTGCATCTTGCCCGCTCTTACGATACCGGGCTTTCAGCCGCCTTCCGCGATCGCGACGCACTTCAGGCTTACACCGTTCATCGCGAACACGTGAAGGTTGCGAACTTCGGACGCAGCATCAGTGAACATGTCGTGTCAGTGGATTTCGAGGATTAGAAAGTGCGTCCCATGAGCTTTAACCTGTCCATATCTGTGATACAAAGCAGCAAGCCTGCGTTACTCACGACAAACTGAAGTTTGTCGGACTCAAAAGCATGAAACGCTGGAAAAAGATCGTCCTGGTTCTGCTGGTTCTTGTCTTCATTTCTCAACTGCCGTTTGCTTATCGTCGCTACAAACTTCGGCGCCTGCGCGCCGCCATTGAACAACTCGAGTCACAGCGTGTGACTGACATCGCCGGAAATTTTGTCGAGTACCTGGGCGTCATCCACGTCCATTCTTTTCTCGGCGGTCACAGCACGGGCACCTTTGAAGAGATTATTGCCGGGGCACAAGCGAACAACCTGAGCTTTGTCGTGATGACCGAACATCCGGCCAGGAATTTCGACACCGCGGCAATGACGCTGAAAGGGATTCACGGCGGCGTCCTCTTTGTGAATGGAAACGAGGTCGTCACGGCCAGTCAGGATCGACTGCTGGTGTTGCCGGGCGACGAAGCAGCGGCCGGCGCCGGCAATTTTTCAACTGATGAATTCGCCTCGCAGCAAAAACAAAAAGGGGCGCTGGAGCTGGTCGCTTATCCTCAGGAGTTCAAGAGTTGGACCGCGAATGGCTATGACGGTGTGGAGATTTACAATCTGTTCACCAATTCGCGTCGCATCAATCCGGTAGTGATGTTCTTTGACGGTTTGTGGTCCTATCGAAAGTATCCGGATCTCTTGTTCGCAAACTTTTATCAGCGCCCGTCGCAGAACCTCAAGCTGTGGGATGAGGCGCTGGCGGCAGGTGGCCGGCGCCTGGTAGCGACGGCGGGCAATGACGCCCATGCCAACGTTGGACTGGCGCTTGAGGACTCAGCTGGAAAGAGGCTGTTCGGAATAAAACTTGATCCCTATGAACGAAGTTTCCGCCTGGTTCGGATGCATGTGCAGTTGCCGAAGGAGATGGAATTAACGACTGAAAGTCTCCTGGCGGCTCTCAGAGACGGTCATTGCTTTATCGCTTTTGATTTATTTGGTGACGCCACCGGCTTTCGTTTTTCCGCCGACAACGGCAGCGAAAAGAAAAATCAAGGTGACGAGATAACTCTTTCCGGCAGCACGCGGCTGGCGGTCCACACGCCGCTAAGCAGTCGGGTGGTGCTCTTCAAGAACGGCAACGCGTTAGAGGAACAAAGCGGCGCCGTCACAATTGAATTTCCGGTGAGTGAAAAAGGAATCTATCGTGTCGAGGTCTATCTGCCGCAACTGCCATCGCCGGCTGGCGCCCAACCCTGGATCATTTCGAATCCGATTTACGTTAGGTAAGGAAGGTCTTTGGTCTTTGCAAAAGTCCTTCGTTCGTTAATTGGCAAGGTTTCAGGAAATCTCCCACGCTGGAAATTCCTATCACAGATCAAAAACCAAAGACCAAAAACCCGGGTCCCAAACACGACATCGCCCCGCTGGGTGGCCTTGCCAATACCCAATGGGGCGAAGGAGCGCGTGCCGGAAAGCTCCGGCGCATTTTTTGGAAACGATGCTTAAGTCACCGCCTAGCTGTTGAGGGTCCCGTTATTGGACTCTTCTCTCACGCCCGTCCCAAGTGTTAGAGGGTGGCACGAGTACAGCCTTCCATTCACTTGTTTTTAGTAAAGCCAGTCTAGGCGTGCGACCGCCGGATGTCAAGATTCAGGTTGACCGAAATCGAAGCATACACAACGGCCTTTGATAGCGGAGCCGTTTGCGCAGTGGCCGCTGCATCCGATACTCTAAATCGAACCATACACGCAGGATTTTCCGCGCGCACCGGACGCGTCGATATTACCCGATAATCAATCATGCAACTTTCCATCGCGACGCCTCGCAGCTTTAACTTTAAACGCACAATGATCAGCCATGGCTGGGCTGAACTGCTTCCTTTCGAGTTTGACCGTGATAACTGGACGCTGGCCCGAGTTATTGACCTGGGCAACACCACGCCGGTGCTGGTGAAGATTAGCGGCACCCGGCGCGAACTCCGGATTAATACTTCGGCGCGGCTCAGCAAGGGTGCCGCCGAAAAAGTTATGCGCGAGGTCCGGCACATGTTCCGCCTCGATGACGACATGAGCTCGTTCTATCGCACGATGTCGGCTGATCCTGATTTCTCGTGGATCGCGGATCAAGGCGCCGGTCGTATGCTGCGATCGCCGACCGTGTTTGAAGATCTGGTCAAGATGATTTGCACCACCAATTGCTCCTGGGCCCTGACCGAGAAAATGGTCACCGGTCTGGTTGAAAGTCTGGGGCGCGAATCAAAAGACGGCCGCCGCACTTTTCCTACCCCCGAAGCGATGGCCCTGATGCCCTTGAAATTTTATGTCAACGAAGTCCGCGCCGGTTATCGTGCCGCCTACTTAAAGGAACTCGCGGATCGGGTCGCGTCTGGAGAACTCAATGTAAGCGAATGGCTGACCAGCGAATTGGCAACCGCTGATTTGCTCAAGACCATGAAGGGCGTAAAGGGTGTGGGCGATTACGCTGCTGAGAACCTGCTTAAGTTAGTGGGCCGGTATGATGGGCTCGCCCTGGACTCCTGGACACGCGCGAAATTCATCAAGGTGCGCAACAAAGGGCGCCCGGCCTCGGACAAGAAAATCGCGCGTTTCTATTCACGCTTTAATTCCTGGCGAGGCCTGGCGCTATGGTGCGATATGACTCGCGATTGGATGGACGACGGCAACAGCGTCGCCTGGTGATATGGGTCAGCTTACTGTTTGTTAAAAACCATGGTCGCGTCCACTGGCCCCCGCGGACTGTCGCCGGTGCGCTTGACTGTCAACACCTTGCCGTCTCCGGAGAGTTGAAGCTTGTCGTTCGTGGTGGCCTTGAATTCATTGCCATTGCGATTGCCCGCCCGAACCGATACCAACTCCAGCGCCTGTCCGTCGCTGGACCAGGTTGCTTTCAGGGTCGAGGTGCCGCCCTGGGCTTCAGTGGTTGTTTCTTTGCCATCCAGGGTGTAGGTGCGCGGACCGCCCATGCCCCCACCGCGCATGCCGCCACCGCCGCCGCCCATGTCCTGGCCGCCTGTGATCTTTGTCTCGATCGAAAGTTGTTTGTCGTTCTGAGTAATCACCCACTGAACACTTTCAGCATTTTGTAATCTGCCGTCCAGCCCCTTGCTCTTGTCCTTGTCCAACCTCCACGTTCCGGCAAAGTTTGCGGACGCGGCCGCGCTGACCGCTATGGCAAATATCATGGCCCCCAGGATAGAAATAGTAAGAACAAATCTTTTCATGGAAATCTCCTTCAGGATAAAGTTGTTTTGATCAGGTGTAGCTCTACTTCAGTCTGTGATGGTGCGGACTCGCAAACTCAAGTCCATGCCTCTACTGCTAAATCGCGGCGTGAGTTTATCAAACCGGTGAACGCAAAAACGTAAACAACTGTAAAGAATTGTATAGGGATGGTAAAGAATCAAAGTACAATTGCCTTGGCTGGTGGAGGAAAACAAAAACGCATGAACTACTCTGCTGTGAGAGTTCCACGAACTCATCTGCTGTTACTCGTATGCGGCCTCGCCTTGCTCTTGATCGCTCTGGCAGTACAAACCGTGTTGGGCCAGGCGCGACACCCACTCGATTCACTAACAGCTGAGGAGATAAAGATGGCGGCCAGGGCCCTGGCCGCTGCGCCGCAGTTTCCGGCAGAGGCGCTCTTTTCCACTATCGTCCTGAAAGAACCCCTGAAGAGCGAAGTGCTGAACTACAAACCGGGTGCGCCGTTCAGTCGACAGGCGTTCGCGGTAATACTCGACCGCAAGCACAATCACACGTTCGAGGCCGTGGTGGACTTGAAAGCGGGACGCGTGGTTTCGTGGCACGAAGCCAAAGGCATTCAGCCTCTGGTTATGGATGCTGAATACAAGGTGCTGCCCGACATCGCCAAGGCTGATCCGCGCTGGCAAGCCGCCATGCGCAAACGCGGCATCACGGATTTCGCGCAAGTGCAGATCGACGGCTGGGCGGTGGGTCAGGTCCGATCCGGCTATCAGGGAATGCGTCTGCTGCGCGCCCTTTCCTATCTCAAAGGCGACTCGATCAATTTCTACGGCCGGCCAATCGAAGGCGTCGTGGCGCTGGTGAACATGAATGCCGATCAAGTGTTGGAGGTTGTGGACTCAGGTGTAGTTCCGATCGCGGCGGCAAGCCAGGAGTTGGATGAGAAATCGACCGGCCGGCGCGAGCCGCCAAAGCCATTCCTGATCACACAACCGGACGGCGCCGGCTTTCAGATTAATGGTCAGGAGATTTCCTGGCAGAAGTGGCATTTTCGATACACGATGCACCCGCGCGAAGGGCTGCTGCTGCAAACTGTCGGTTATGAGGACGAAGGACATCTGCGCCCGATACTCTATCGCGCTTCACTCTCAGAGATGGTGGTGCCGTATGGCGATGCCGATCAGAACTGGCGCTGGCGTAGCGCCTTTGATGTTGGTGAATATGGCGTCGGCCGGCTGGCCAGTTCGATAGAACCAAAAACCGATGCGCCCGAGAACGCCACGCTCATCGATGCGACCTTCGCCGGCGATGATGGGCAACCGTACGTCTTGCCGCGCGCCGTCGCCATTTACGAACGCGACGGCGGTCTCCTCTGGAAGCACTTTGAAACTTATTCTGGGCAGAACGAGTCAAGACGCGCGCGCGAGTTAGTGCTCTCGTTCATCGCCACCATCGGCAACTATGACTATGCACTCAATTGGATCTTTCATCAGGATGGTGAGCTCGAAGTTGACGCCGCGTTGAGTGGGATCATGCTTCCCAAAGGCGTAAGCGAAACAAAGGCTGTTGTGCACCAGGGACATTTCCAGTCCGGCCATCTGGTCGCAGCTAACGTCATGGCGCCGCATCACCAGCACTTCTTCAATTTCAGGCTGGACTTTGACGTCGATGGGACCAGTAACTCCATCCATGAGATGAACACTCGGGCCCTCCCGCCCGGACGTTCCAATCCGAATCTGAACGGGATGATAATGGAGGAGACACTGCTGGGAACTGAGCGTCTGGCGCAGCGACAAATGAATATGCAGACCGCCCGCAGCTGGGTTGTAGTTAATCCTCAGGCGCATAACGCGCTGGGCCACAACACGAGTTATATCCTGGTCCCTGGGCCGAATTCCCTCCCCTACATAGCACCCTCGTCCGAAGTAAGGCGTCGTGCCGGTTTCATCAATAATCATTTTTGGGCCACGCGCTATAGTCCTGACGAGATGAATGCGGCCGGAGTTTATCCAAACCAAAGTCGCGGCGGGGATGGCTTACCTCGTTGGGTTGCCAACAATGAAGCGCTCGACAAGCAGGACGTGGTTGTCTGGTACACGCTCGGCATCACGCACATTCCGCGACCTGAAGAGTGGCCCGTCATGCCGGTGACGCATGTTGGCTTCAAGATGATTCCGGGAGGGTTCTTTGCCCGGAACCCCGCGCTTGATGTACCCAGGTAGGAATTGCGATTGCGGATTTTAAGTCTTCGATACTTGATCTGAAATTTGCGCTCTCAAATTTGAGATTCTGAGATCTCAGATCTGACATCTGAGCTTTGGGTAGTGCTCCATTAAGGTGTTGCCAAAAAAGGGGACGGTCCGAAGGCAATGAGGTCAGTACCACCTGCGGCAGCGGGTGGGTCTGCTCCGAACAAGAGCGCTGGGCAAACCAGATCCTCTCGGCGTTATTGCTGCTCCAACGACAACCCACCCGCTACCGCAGGTGGTACTGACCTCATTGCCTCGCAGTAACTTGCCGGGCAGTCCTTATCTTTCTCAGCAACACGCTAACGGAGCACTACTGAGCTTTGAAAAGCTCACGACCGGGCTCTCAGAGCGTGTTATACTTCCCCGTCGAAAAACAGTTCCGCGTTTGTCAGCCAGCGAGCCCGATCAAATCCTCCTGAGAATCGCTCTGGCAGCGCCGGCTTGTTATCAATCCCATGATTGCAAACCAAATCAGCGAAACCAAAATGCCCAAGCCAATCAAAGAGATCGACATTCTCTGGATCACCGCTGGTCTCGGGTGTGATGGAGATACAATCGCCATAACTGCCGCGACCCAGCCCAGTCTCGAAGACATCTTGATGGGCGGCATTCCCGGAATTCCCAAAGTCAATTTCCACAACCCCTTCCTGGCTTATGAAAACGGTGCTGAGTTTGTCGCATTTTTTGAGCGCGCGGCGGAGGGACAGATCGAGCCGTTCATTCTGGTGATTGAAGGCTCGATACCCAACGAAGAGATCAAGAGTGAAGGCTACTGGGCCGCCTTTGGAACCAACTCCGACACCGGCCAACCGATTACCACCAATGAATGGATTGATCGTTTGGCGCCAAAGGCCTGGGCCGTGGTGGCTGCCGGCACCTGCGCCACCTATGGCGGCATTCACGCCATGGCCGGAAACCCGACCGGGGCCATGGGGCTGGCGGACTATTTGGGTTGGGCTTGGAAATCAAAGGCCGGCATTCCCATCGTTTGCGTTCCAGGCTGTCCCGTGCAGCCGGATAATTTCATGGAGACGCTGCTTTATCTTCTGTTCCAATCAACCGGCCGGGCGCCGATGATTCCGCTCGATGAAGCGTTGCGCCCTACCTGGCTCTTCGGTCAAACAGTCCACGAAGGATGCGACCGTGGGGGTTATTACGAGCAGGCGGAATTCGACGAGCAATACGGTTCACGTAAATGCATTGTGAAGCTTGGCTGCTGGGGTCCGGTGGTCCAATGCAACGTCGGCAAGCGCGGGTGGATGGGTGGCATTGGTGGCTGCCCCAACGTGGGTGGGATCTGTATTGGCTGCACCATGCCCGGGTTCCCGGACAAATTCATGCCTTTCATGAATCAGCCGCCGGGCTCGCTACTCTCTTCGCACGCGGTAATGACTTATGGCCGGGCGATTCATGCGCTCAGGAGATTTACGCAGGCGTCGCTTAATAAGGAACCCAGTTGGAGAAAGCCCGGGCCGGAATTGACGAGCGGCTATAGTGAGTAAGGGATCTCAGATTTCAGATCTAAGATTTCTGATCTCAGATTTCAGATCTAAGATTTCTGATCTCAGATCTCAGATTTCAGATCTCAGATCTGAGATCGGCGAACGTAGCTTGTGTCACAAGCATGGGTAAGTTGAACGAATCGCAACCACCATCCCCAGGCGCCGAGGTCGCCGCGGCTGAAGGTGTGCTCCTGGACCTCGCGAAAGCATTTCAGTGGCATAGCCCCGCAGCGCCAACCTCAGGAAACAACCACGACGATACGACTCCTGAACCGCTAAACCTCGAAACCCGCTACCGCACCCTCGTCGAACAAATACCCGCCGTCGTCTTCATGGCCTATCTGGATGAAGGCATTGGCGAAGCTTATGTCAGTCCGCATATTGAATCAGTGCTGGGCTTCACCCAGGAAGAATGGCTTAACGACCCTATCCGCTGGTTCCAGCAGATACATCCCGAGGACAAGGCGCGCTGGAGTCTGGAAGCCGCCGGCATGTTCTTTTCCGATCAGCCGCTGCGGTCTGTCTATCGAGTGCTCGCGCGCGATGGTCATGTCCGGTGGTTCCATTGCGAGGCCAAGCTGGTCCATCGCGATGATGGCAGCCCCTGGTTCATTCACGGCGTGGGTATCGACGTTACGGAATTGAAGGAAGCAGAAGCTGAGCTAAAGCTGGCGCACGATGACTTGGAACTGAGGGTCCACGAACGTACCGCTGAACTCGCGCTCGCCAACCAGGAGTTGCAGATTGAGATTGCTGAGCGGCGCCGGGCGGAAGAAGAACGTGCAGTGCTGTTCGAGCGCGAGAAACGCGCGCGCGAAGAATCAGAGCAAGCCAACCGCTTGAAGGATGAATTCCTGGCCACTGTTTCGCATGAACTGCGCACGCCGCTCACGGCGGTCCTGGGCTGGGCGTGCGTGTTGCGCCTGGGAAATACTGGCGAGGGTACTTATGAGAAAGCATTGGAAGCGATTGAGCGCAACGCCAAGTCGCAATCACAACTCATTGATGATCTGCTGGATGTTTCCCGGATCACGGCAGGCAAGTTGAGCCTCAAAATCCGGCACGTCGATCTGGGCGAAGTCATCCGTGATGCGCTCAATTCGGTACGCCCTGCGGCCGATGCCAAGGAAATTCAGATTACGGTCAAGCTGGAACCACTTCCCGCTCCGCTCTCCGGCGACCCCGACCGTCTGCAGCAAATCATCTGGAATATTCTTTCCAATGCCGTTAAGTTCACGCCGCGACAGGGGCGGGTCGACATTCGTGCCGGATCGATTGACGGTGAAGCGAAGATAATCGTCAGTGACAGCGGTCAGGGAATTAGTCCGGAGTTTTTGCCCTACGTCTTTGATCGCTTTCGCCAGGCGGACGGAACATTTACGAGATCGCATGGCGGCCTGGGGCTGGGACTGGCGATAGCGCGCCACCTGGTTGAGTTGCATGGTGGCACGATCGAAGCTGCGAGTAACGGAAACAATCCCGGGGCGACGTTTACGGTGACCTTACCGCTGCTGAAGGGTCGAGGCCGATCTGCGATGCCTGGTACCGATGATGAGGCCTGGCCTAAGGCAAGGCCGAGTGACCTGCCCCTATCCGGTTTACGAGTTCTGATAACCGACGACGAACCTGATGCTCTGGAGTTGCTGTCGGTGGTGTTCAAGCAAAGCGGCGCCGAGGTCAACGTTGCCTCCTCAGCAGAAGAGGCGCTTACTATATTCCGCACCGTATCGATTGACCTCCTTGTATCCGACATTCAAATGCCCGGCGAAGATGGTTACGAACTGCTCAGCAAGATCAGGACGCTGGCCGCGCAGCAAGGAAAACCCTTGACGGCCCTGGCGGTTACCGCGCACGCCAAAGCGGAAGATCGTGAACGCGCTCTGGCCGCCGGTTTCCAGGCCCATGTGGCCAAACCGATCGACCCGACGGAGTTGGTGCTGATGGTTGCCCGGCTGGTGGACCACGACCAAATCACGAGGGCGTAAAGGAGTTAGGCGTGAGCGTGCTCACGCTTAACTGTAGGGACGTAAGAAATATCCACGGCACGCGCCGCATTACCGCAAGCGCCGTAGAGTATGTTAGATTTGCCCGCGCTCAAAGACAGCATCAATTCATCCTTTAACAGCCGGAAGGTCATCAAGAATGGAAGACGAAAAGAAAGCACCGGAAATCTCTTATCAGATCAGAGTCAAGCCAGGCCGCGCCGGCACCGATCCCAATGCGCCGGACTGGGAAGTCTGTGAGTTGGAAGATGGCGTCGTAAAAAACAGCGCCGACATTTATGACAACATGACCGAAGCCGAGGCAAATCAAATTGCCGGTATGTGGCGCAAGAAGAAGGAAGAGGCAGAAACAACGGTAACCGATTCCGTCAATTGATCCGGTACCACTCACGGTAACCGTTCGGTTCGCCCGCAGCAGTGGGTGGGTTAGATTATTTGGCAACTGGCGGTTCGATTTCTTATCTCGAAAAAGAAGCGACAAATCCAAAACCTGATTTAGATCCGTAAGCGAATTCTATACTGGCCTCGGCAGGAGGCCTGACAAGCTTTACCTTCGAACTCACGCGACGAAAGTAGGTCTTCAGTCAAGATTGTGTCAGACGACTCTCGTCGTACTCATTAACCCCACAACCAAAAAGGAGATCCTCATGCCGGCAAAAAAAGCAGCTAAGAAAGCAGCCAAGAAAGCCTCAAAGACGGCCGCCCCACAAGGTAAGTGCACCGGATGGCAAGCGTGGCTGGACATCATGCCCCCAGGTCCCTGGACGCTTCATGTCACGGGCAAATGCACGTTTCCCAGGCACGGCTACAAAGTAACTCTAAAGCCGACCGTGCCACAGGGGATTAATCCCGCCATTCTCCTGCTAACGAAAACTGTGAGGCCGGGTCTCGGTGGTCCAGGGCCAGAAGTCGTCAACGTTGACTTCAAGATGAAGACCAAAACCAAATACAGCGCGGTGACGATCCTGCCTGACGGTAAGACCATCAAAGTGCGGATTGTCGCTTAATTCCTGGCCCGAAGTACGCAGGCTGCCAGCTTGTAGACTGTCAGTACCACCTGCGCAAGCGGGTGGTACTGACAAAGCACTATACGACGTTGAAGGCCGTTCATAAGAAGGCTTGTTGTCAGGCAACGACACTCGGGATTCAGTCCCGAAGGGACGAAATGTTTTCCGTAAAAAGTCGCCTCAGCTCCAGCGGAGCTCAATGTCCCCAATGACCAGGACATTTCGCTCCTCCGGAGCTTTCAAGTCCTGTGTGTTCCTGATTCTATAAACATTTCATCCCTCCGGGACTGAAGAGGCACCGCACAACTCAGAGCAATCAAGACGACCGGAATGAGAGGAGACCCTCATGACCAACTCCAGCCCGCTTCTAAAGCAAATCGATCATATTGTGGTGCTGATGCTCGAAAACCGATCCTTCGACAACGTTCTCGGTTGGCTGTACGACCCGGCCAACCAACCGCCTTTCGACAAGGTCCCTCGCGATCAGCCCTTCGCCGGCCTTTCAGGACAGCTTTGGTGTAATCCTCGTCCTCCGGTGCCGCTTAGGTCGTCCGGTCCTCCATCCGTTCCTGTTACCGGCGAAGCGTGTGCTGCCCGCGGAACGGTAATGACGGATCCTTTTCCCGATCCCAATGAGCCCTACGATCATGTCTTCACACAGATGTTCAATCAGGTGTACCCCAAAGATAAAATTCCCAACACAACTGACATACCGACGATGCAAGGCTTCGTCAACGACTATGCCGATGCGATCAAGATAGCCGGTGAAGCAAAGAAGGGATGCAGCAAGATTCTTTCATCCCTTTTCAAGAGCGGCAGCATGACGGCCTACGATCCGGGCATCATCATGAATTGTTTTGCGCCCGACCGGCTGCCCGTCCTCAATGGTCTGGCTAACGCTTATGCGGTCTGCGATCACTGGTACAGTTCGGTGCCGACTCAAACGTTTCCGAATCGTTCATTCGTGCACGCCGCTACGTCATCGGGATACGTTTACAACAAGTGGAAGACCGGGACGCATGTCTGGGACATCGATGTGCTCGTGAATAAAACACCAACGATTTATAACAAGCTCGAAGAGGCGGGTGTCAGCTGGCGTATTTACTATGGCGGTCCCTTCCTGCTCTGCAACGCCCTGATAATTCAGGATCGCCTGTGGGAATTTGTTCCCTTCAACAGTCATTTCTTTCACATGACACAGTTCCTGGAGGACGCCAAAAAGCCTGGTGGTCTGCCTGCGTATACCTTTATCGAACCAAACATGATATGCAGCAGTAAGTATGGACCAGAGAACGATATGCATCCGGCCTATGCCATCGCCAACACCGGCGCGCCGACTGACGTGCGCTACGGCGAGGAGCTGGTTTTTACAGTTTATGAGGCGCTCAGGAAAAGTCCCGATTGGAAGAAGACGCTGTTGGTGATTACCTTTGACGAGCATGGCGGGACCTATGATCACGTGCCGCCTATGCCCGGCTGCGTCTCACCGGACGGCGTAATAGTTCCCGCTAACGAACCGGGCGGCAGTGGCTTTAACTTCAAACGCTACGGCGTGCGCGTGCCGACCGTGCTGGTCTCGCCGCTGATTGAACGAGGCACAGTCTGTAACAGCGTTTTCGATCACACCTCGATTATTCGCACCGTTGAGAACCGCTGGTTGGGTGAAGATGTTTTTCTGACCGAGCGCGATAAGTTAGCGAATGATATCAGCGAAGTCCTGACTCCCAATCTCGACCTCGACCGACCTGCGATCATGCAGAATCCCGTCCCACTCTTTACAGGCTGCGACGCGCAACCCCTTTCAGGTCTGCATCGCGACTCGCTTGTCGCCGCCGCCAAGCAGGTAGCGAGACATACGGGCGAGCTGATGGACCTGACCGCGATCATCACCACCGAGCAGGCGGTTGCTGCGCTAGACGCGATGGAAGAGAGGGTGCGGAGTAGTACTAAGGTGAGTTGACGGCTGGCCACCGTACGCGCGCGATGTTTCGCGTCGCCGCGCGCAGTGTTTTCACATTGTAGGGGCGGACCTGTGTGTCCGCCCTCGTTGTTAGCAAAACCGGATTGGGGTACACATTCAGGCTAAGAGTCTTTGTTCCGGTTAGGGCGGACACGCAGGTCCGCCCCTACTCAAACAGAAAACAAACTTCAGAAGTCTGTTCTACTTTACTGCGGGCACTCGGCGTTCGAATGCGGTGCGACGCCGGCAAAGCGGAACTGGTATTCTCCCGACGTAATAAACGAACAGACCATAGCGTTCTGCTTTGCCAGATCTCGCAAGGGCGCACTGTTAACCTGGTTCAACCAAAACAGGATGCCCGCGATATCCGGATTGCGCCGCAGATAACCAAAATACTGCGTCGCTACGAACGCGCGGTTGTACTCTTCGTCGATCAGCGCGCGGTTGTTGATCGGATTCGTTTGCGCATTATCATCCGCCAGACGATACATGACCGCGGCGCGGCCACCTGAATTGTACAAAGTGATCAGCCCGGCGCGCTGAGCGCCAAGGTTTACGCCCAGGTCAGTTTGAATTTGCGCCAGCACGGCATTAACAAACAGATCCGCCGTATTCAGACTCGCCGGATACTTGGTCAGAAATTCAGCTCGTGAGACAAACAAGCTGGCCAAATCCAACTGCTTCTGCGCGAGATTCGATCCACCAATCACCTTCGCGCGATCGCGCGAGAACACCTGGTAACTCGGCAGCTTCTTTTCTTCATTGGGAAAGTTCGGATCGGGTCGTGTATTCGGGAACGGCTGGTTGTTTCCATAGGCCGCACGATACAAGCGAAATACATAGGCGCCCGTCTGTTGGAACTCGAGTTCGAAGAAGAAAGAATTTGAAACTGAAATGCGCCTTTGCAGCAGGCAGGCGGGATCGCCGCAGGGCGGCGTCGTAATCTTCCCGATCCAGAAGGCAAATCCTCCAGAGTCCGGCGTGCGGCTAAGAAAGTCGAAATAGTGTTGGCGCACAAACCAGGTCGGGTCATCGAGTGGATTTGTACTTGATGGCTCCTCTTCGTCGTCATCGATGGAGAGGACAGCCTGGTTTGGTGAACCAAGATCCGCGCCCACCGCGTTACTCAAACTGAGATTGACTGTTTCAGTCTGTTCGACATAGCCGTCATCGATAATCGGCACACTGAAACTGCGAGTAGTCTGTCCCGGCGCAAACGTAATCGTGCCCGAGGCCGTGGTGTAGTCCGTCCGTTGGCTGGCCGGAGTTGGACCAGTACCGTCGCTGGTGGCAAAGTCGACCGAGACCGTGGTGGTGGAATCACCAGAGCGGGTCACGACGATGGAAGCCGTGCGGGCAGTAGCTCCGGCCGCCGGCGGTCCCTCAGAAATAGAGAAGACCGCGCTGTTAAATTGCACGCTCGGCGCGGGCTGAAAGCGTACCCAATAAGGCACGCGCAGTACCTGACTATTCTGATCCGTAATCACGACATATCCGGTGCGGTCGCCGGCAGCGGCGCCACCGGATGCGTTGACAGTAATGGTTACCGTAGTCGACTGGCCCGCTGCCGGGGACACCGGGCTGGCACTCGCACTCAAACTTATTCCTGTGCCCGGATTGAGATTTTGAAACGAGATCGCATAAGTATTCGGACCGCCGCTTTGGTTGGTAATCTGCAGATCCTTCCCGATCTGCACGGGCTGCGCGCCGACGCTCACGTACCCATAACTGAGACTGGCTGGGGCGAAAGTAGCCTTC
This sequence comes from Acidobacteriota bacterium, assembly GCA_025463135.1. Taxonomy (GTDB): domain Bacteria; phylum Acidobacteriota; class Blastocatellia; order Pyrinomonadales; family Pyrinomonadaceae; genus JAOAPY01. The sequence goes on along the minus strand of JAOAPY010000049.1, from coordinate 112,074 downwards.
ACCGAAGACGCCAGTGAAAGATCCGCGCGCCCGCCACCGTCGTCGAGGACTCCCGCATTCACGGTCTTGGTGCTGTCGGTAAATACCGCATTGTTTGCCGAACTGATCAGTGCTGACTTAATTTGCAGGGGCGTCCACGTTGGGTGCAATTGTTTGAGTAGAGCGGCCGCTCCGGCAACGTGCGGCGTTGCCTGGCTGGTACCGCTGACAGCGGCAAAGCCGCTCGGGTCGGACACACCATCTGGATTGCTGGCAGTAATGGCTCCGGAATAAATCTGTTCACCGGGCGCAACCAAATCGGGCTTCAGGGCCCGCAAAGAAGATGGACCACGCGAGCTGAAGGACGAGAGTACGTCCGCCGGGTTTGAAAGATCGATCAACGCAACCGGTGTCAGAGTAGCCTGCGCGCCGGCGTGCGAGCCCAGCCAATTGACCAGAGCCAGACCATTCGTGCGACTCACGAACAACGACGGTATGGTGGCAGCGGGAGGACCACTGACATCCATGATAATGATTGTATCGCCCCCGTCCGAGCCCTCGCTGATGCTCTTGTTATAAATAATCGCAGCGCCGGCGCCGGCGGAACTGGCGGCGCTTACTTTCGTGGCAAAGCTGCAATTGCCACGTTCGAGCAAGGCGATCTTACCGGTCAGCGAACCAGCAGGAAGACCCGCACAGCCGCGACCGGCTGGATCAGCATCGACATATACGGCCGGCCCCAGCGTGCTCGATAGATTCGAGGAGGCGGCGCCGCCCTGACCTACAGTGCCGCCGATAGTCGACAAACCTGAGACGGTGATGTTGGCTCCTGGTCCAACGACGTGCGCATTGCTCGATGCGCCTACCGTGATCGCTGAAGGTGCAACGCCGGGTGATTCAATCGTGCCCGGCCCGCTGTCACCTGTATTGCCCGCTGCTATCACCACCGTCATGCCGGCAGAAACTGCGTTCTCCACCGCTTGATCGAGCAATCCCAGACTCGTTGTCGCCGGTCCACCTAAGCTTAGATTAGCCACGTCGAATCCGTCCGCGAGGGCATCCTGCAAAGCATTCGCGATTAGATCGTCAAAGCCGGTTCCTGATGAATCAAGCACGCGATAATTGCCGAGAAAAGCGTGTGGGGCAACGCCAGACAGTGGCGCCAGCGGAGAACTTGTATTGAAATCGCCAGCGGCAATCCCGGCCACATTCGTGCCGTGTCCGTTTTGATCCAAGGGCGTCGCGCCCGTGCCCTGCAAATACGCTTTGGCGACAATTATTTTGTTATTCGTGAATGAAAGATTGCCGCGCGGAAACCCTGCCGGCGCGGTAAAGCCCGCATCGGCAAACAGCGGATTGCTTTTGTCAATTCCGGTATCGAGGATCGCAATGCGAATTCCCTGCCCCGCCGATCCGGACCCGCCGACCTTGGCCCAGGCCGCCGGCGCATTGATCAAGGGCACACTGGTATTAAGCTCCACGTGATACTGCTTCCTCAGGTGAACTTGCTTCACTCCCGGAAGCGTGGCGATAGCCGCCAGGTCCGTGCCGGGAGCTTCAATTGAGATGGCATTCAGCAGCGTGCGCAGCTCAGCGATAACGCGCAGGTTTGGCGAGAGCTTACGCGCCAGGTCCTTGAAGTTTTCCTGCTGCGCCGCCAACTGTGACTCGTAGGCGGCGGCCTGTGGTGAATTGAGATCGAACTTCTGTTCCTCGTCAGCGAACAGATTTTTTTGATGGACCACGACGGGCTCGCCTTCCAACTCCATGATCACGGTGGCGGTCTCCGCCGAGCTCAAGACGCGTTGCAGTTCAGCGGCCTCTTCAATCACCGGGACTGGTTCAGGCGCCGCATCGCTTTTTTTCGAAGCGTCGATTTGCGGGCCCGGGGTTAGTTTGGCTGAGCCTCCGGTCGCGAACAGAAAGAGGGAAAGCGCGAGGGTCAACAATAGAATGCGAGATTTATTCCGAACAGCAGTTCTCATAAAAACAAATAGCTCTGGGTTGATTGGACGATAGTAAGTGACAGATGCAAGCGTCGGGAGAGCTTGAATCCTGGACATTAACGGCATCGCTGCCCATAAGGACTTGACGGGCTGCGTGTTGAAGATAAGTTATTCGGCGAGTTGGCGTCAAACGAACCCGGGCGGCGAGCCTGAGAGCGCAGGCATCCTGCCTGCCTGTCGGTAACAGTGCGTCAGCGGGTGGGTGTACAGCAGGCTGCCGGCCTCCTGACCGATGTGCTGGAAACAAAGTTGAAAGTTGCGCACAACCTGCAGCCTGGCAGCCCGCGGTACAGGGTGGTACTGAGAGAACCTGCACTCAAGTCCTGTCACTGCCAACTGCCTTAGCGGTGGGTTCACGCTCTTGCAGCGCTGCTGCAAAGATCCCATCCAACGTCCCCAACTCCAGCACATAGAATTATTTGCCGACTTCAGGCAATATATGCCTTTGTTTGCACGTCGACCACCGCACCTCGTGCTTCAGCTCCAAGTCATCCCGATCACGTCGCACGGTTCTGTCACGCTGCGCCCGCATCATTAAACCCATCTGCTCACGCAGGTGTGCCGAGAGAAGCAATACGAAGTTTTCCGCTGACAACAGCGGCCACTTACGGAAACAAATGCCTATACTCAGAAAGACCGCAATTTCACATCCAAGCAAAAGTCCATCCTCGAATGGCGGGGGTAACAGAAGGGCGATTCACGGACGACAAATCACTTCGGAAGATCGTACCCAGCGCGATAATCAAAAGGGACCCAGCTTTGAGCAAGCGTTTAGAAATATCGATGACATCCTGCGGAAGGAAGCCGGTTGCACTACCGAGTTGGACTACACAGAGCAGACTTCATGGCTCCTCTTCCTGAAATACCTTGACGGTCTTGAACAGGATAAAGCCGATGAGGCCGCACTTGACGGAAAGAAGTACACCTACATTCTGGATAAACCGTATCGTTGGGAAAGCTGGGCTGCGCCCAAGACTGCTGAGGGTAAGCTCGATCACAACACCGCGATGGTCGGCGATGACCTCAGAGATTTCGTTAATCAGAAACTATTTCCCTACCTGCACGGCTTCAAGCAAAGAGCGACCGGCCCGAACACCATCGAATACAAGATCGGAGAAATTTTCGGCGAGATCAAAAACAAGATTCAGAGTGGCTACAACCTGCGCGAGATTGTCGAGCACATCGATGAACTGCGCTTCCGCTCGCAGCAGGAGAAGCACGAACTCTCGCACCTCTACGAAGCCAAGATTAAGAACATGGGCAACGCCGGGCGCAACGGCGGCGAGTACTACACGCCGCGCCCACTCATCCGCGCCATCGTGCAAGTCGTCAAGCCTAAGATCGGCGAGAAGATTTACGATGGCGCGTGCGGCTCGGCCGGGTTCCTCTGCGAGTCATTCGACTACTTGAAGTCTCACGGCAAGCTGACGACAAGGGACCTCGTCACCCTCCAGACAAAAACTTTCTATGGCAAGGAAAAGAAATCGCTCGCCTATGTGATCGCGATCATGAACATGATCCTGCACGGCATCGAAGCGCCGAACGTTATCCACACCAACACGCTCAGCGAAAACCTTGCCGACATTCAGGAAAAGGATCGCTACGAGTTGGTAATGGCGAATCCACCATTCGGTGGCAAAGAGCGCAAGGAAGTGCAGCAGAACTTTCCCATCCGCACGGGCGAAACGGCATTCCTTTTTCTACAGCACTTCATCAAGAGTCTGAAAGCCGGCGGTCGTGCGGGCATCGTAATCAAAAACACTTTTCTATCGAATACCGACAATGCTTCGGTGAGTCTGCGCAAGATGCTTTTGGAGGGTTGCAGCCTCCACACGGTGCTCGATTGTCCCAGTGGCACATTCCAGGGCGCGGGCGTAAAGACCGTGGTGCTCTTCTTTGAGAAAGGCACGAAGACTCGAAAGATCTGGTTCTATCAACTCGATCCCGGCCGCAACCTCGGGAAAACAAATCCGCTCAACGATGATGACCTTGTTGAATTCGTGAAGCTGCAAAAGACCTTCGCCAACTCGCCTAAGAGTTGGAGCGTCGATGCCAAGAGCATCGATCAGACAACGTTCGACGTCGCCGCGAAGAACCCGAATGCCGGCGAAGAAATTACGCACCGTAGCCCGCGAGCAATCATGAACGAAATCTCCGCCCTGGACGCCGAGAGCGCGGAGGTGTTGGAGAACATCAAGGCACTGCTATGAAGAACGGGTGGCAGAGCAAACAACTTGGGGAAATTTGCCGGTTCATTGATTACCGTGGCAAGACGCCGGAGAAGACAGCCAGCGGATTGCGGCTTATAACGGCCAAGAACGTGAAGATGGGATATCTGCAAGAGACGCCGATGGAATTTGTATCGCCGGAATCCTACGACGGGTGGATGACTCGCGGCATTCCAAAGAAAGGCGACGTGCTATTCACAACCGAAGCTCCGCTTGCAAACGTCGCCCAGCTCGATACCGACGCAAAAGTTATCTTCGCGCAACGAATCATTGTGCTGCAACCGTCGGCGAACAACCTCGACCGCACGTTTCTCAAATATCTCCTTCTGTCTGATGTGGCGCAGAATCGGATTCTTGGACAAGGAACTGGCGCTACGGTTCAAGGAATTAAGGCGAGCTTGCTCAAAACGATTCCAATTGAGTTCCCCGCGCTCCCCGAACAGAAGCGGATCGTCGGCATCCTCGACGAAGCGTTTGACGGCATCGCTACCGCCAAAGCAAACGCCCAAAAGAACCTCCAAAACGCCCGCGCCCTCTTCGAAAGCCATCTCCAATCCGCTTTCATCCAGCGCGGTCCCGGTTGGGTTGTTAAGAAGACTAGCGAGATTGCGGAGCACTCGCTGGGCAAGATGCTAGACAAGGCTAAAAACAAAGGAGAGTTGCGGCCTTACCTGCGAAACATCAACGTCCGCTGGTTCAAGTTCGATTTGTCGGACCTTCTACAAATGCCATTCCTGCCGGGCGAGACCGAAAAATACACAGCGATCAAAGGAGACGTCTTAATTTGCGAGGGCGGGTATCCGGGACGGGCTGCAATTTGGGACGAAGATTATCCAGTCTATTTTCAGAAGGCTCTTCATCGGGTTCGATTTCACGAGCCAGAGCACAACAAATGGTTTGTCTATTATTTGTATGCTCAAGATAAGAGTGGAGAGCTGAGACAGCATTTTAGCGGAACAGGTATTCAGCATTTCACGGGCGAGGTGCTTGCCCGATTCGAGCTTCCGTTGCCACCGTTGTCAGTGCTACGTCAAGCCGTTCTAAAGTTTGAAGAACTATCAATCGAAACCCAACACCTTGATTCGCTTTACCGGCAAAAGCTGGCCGCGCTCGAGGCGTTGAAAAAGTCACTGCTGCACCAAGCCTTCAGCGGCGAACTGTAGAAATGCCAGCGATACTCCATGAGTAACCAACCCCCATTCGAATTACGCATCTATGTCGCCGATGGCGATCCGGATGGATTCCGCCTGGTCACCGTTCCAACTGGATTGGTAAGAGCGAGGTCCTCGACGCGTAGCGTCGGTGTAAATATAGCCCGGCGTTTCAACGCCGGGTAAGAGGCAAGATTGATTGGTTGCGTCGCGTAGCGACGCGATGAAAATGCAACCTTGGTTTTCATTCCTCGCTGACGCGATGAGCGCCGTTCTAGGTTCGGATCCCGGCGTTGAAACGCCGGGCTAAACTCATGTCGACGCTACGCGTCGAGGACTTTTAATCGACACACACCAAATGCTCAACGAAGCCGAGACCAGAGCCGAACACATCGACCCCGCATTGACGGCGGCAGGGTGGGGTGTCGTCGATGGCAGCAGGGTACGGCGTGAGCACATCTGTCCGGGGCGAATCGAAGGACACGGTCGCCCGTCAAAGGCAGAGATCGCGGACTACGTTCTTATGTATCGCAATCACAAGTTGGGAGTGATTGAAGCTAAGGCATGGGACAAGCATTACACCGGCGGCCTTGCTCAGGCGAAAGCATACGCAACCAAGCTGGGCGCTCGCTTTGCTTATTCAACCAACGGTCAAGCCATCTACCGCGTTGACATGACGACCGGCCTTGAAGGCGACGTCGTTTCATATCCCAGCCCTCAGGAACTTTGGAATCTCACCTTTGCGGAAGTGAATGTCTGGCGCGATCGATTCGACGCCATCCCCTATCCCGACAAGAGCGGCAGTTGGTTGATTCGGTACTACCAGGAAATCGCCGTGAATCGCGTACTGGAACGCATCGCGACAGGCGAGAACCGTATCCTGCTTACGCTCGCCACGGGCACCGGCAAGACTTCCATCGCGTTCCAAATTGCCTGGAAACTCTTTGAAACGCGCTGGAACTTGAGCGGCGAGCCGGTGCGAAGGCCACGAGTTCTATTCCTCGCTGATCGAAACAATCTGGCGACGCAGGCTTTTAACGATTTCACATCATTCGCCGCATTTGCCGATGACGCACTAGCGCGAGTCAAACCCGAGGACATTCGCAAAAAAGGAAGAGTGCCAAAGAACGCGAGTGTGTTCTTTACCATCTTCCAAACCTTTATGAGCGGAACCGCCGAAGACGGTGAGCCTGCGCCTTACTTCGGCGACTATCCTCCCGACTTCTTTGACTTCATCGTTATTGACGAGTGTCATCGCGGCGGCGCGAATGATGAGAGCAACTGGCGCGACATTATGAATTATTTCGCGCCCGCTGTGCAGCTTGGGCTTACTGCCACGCCTAAGCGCAAAGACAACGCGGACACTTACAGATACTTTGGCGACCCCGTTTACGTCTACTCTCTGAAGACAGGAATCAATGATGGCTTCCTGACGCCGTTCAAGGTGAAACAGATTTCTACGACGCTTGACGAATATGTGTACACGGCGGATGACACGTTAGTCGAAGGCGAGATTGAGGCAGGGAAGCGCTATGCGGAACGCGACTTCAATAAGATTATTGAGATCAAGGAACGAGAGAAGAAACGAGTTGAGATTTTTATGGAGCAGATTAACCAGAACGAGAAGACTCTGGTTTTCTGCGCCACGCAAGACCACTCTCTCGCAGTGCGCGATCTAATCAATCAAATGAAGTCGACCAGCGACCCGAACTATTGCGCGCGGGTTACCGCCGACGATGGCGAACGTGGCGAACAGTTCTTGAGAGAGTTCCAGGATAACGACAAGACGATCCCGACGATTCTTACCACTTCGCAAAAGCTTTCAACCGGCGTGGACGCGCGAAACATACGCAACATCGTGCTCCTGCGCTCGATCAATTCAATTATTGAGTTCAAGCAAATTATTGGACGAGGGACGCGCCTATATGACGGGAAGGATTACTTCACGATTTACGACTTTGTGCGAGCCTATGATCACTTCGCGGATCCAGAATGGGATGGGCCGCCTCTCGCTCCAGAGGTTTGTCCGACTTGCAACGCGAGTCCGTGCGTGTGCGAGAAGAAACCGCCGAAGCCTTGCGCCGTATGTGGCCGACGACCTTGTGAGTGTGATCCGGGAGTCTGCGACAAGTGCGGCAAACGGCCCTGTGAGTGTAAGAAGAAGGCAAAGGTGAAACTCGCCGACGGAAAAGAGCGAACGATTCAACACATGATGGCTACGAGCTTTTGGCACCCGGACGGAACGCCGATGTCTGCACCGCAATTCGTGGAAATGCTTTTCGGGAAGCTGCCCGAATTCTTTAAGAACGAAGATGAACTCCGCGCGCTGTGGAGTCAGCCGGAGACGCGTGCGCGACTGCTGCAAGGTTTGGCCGAAAAGGGATTCGGCAGAGAGCAAATGTCTGAGATGCAAAAGATCATCGACGCCGAGAATAGCGATCTCTTTGATGTGCTCGCCTACGTGGCTTACGCGCTGCCAACTTTAAGTCGCGCGGAACGCGCCGCGAAGGCAAAGGTGGAGATCAACACTCACTTCAATAGCAAGCATCAGGTCTTTCTCGATTTCGTGCTTTCGCATTATGTGAGTGTGGGGGTGGAAGAACTCGACCAGGAGAAGCTGCCTCCGTTGCTCCGCCTTAAATACCACGGATCGATTTCCGATGCGGTTGCCGACCTCGGCAGACCGGACGAGATCGGAAAGGTCTTCGCGGGTTTCCAGAAGTATCTATACGAAAAGGCCGCGTGAAAGTGCGAAAGAACCCAGCCGCTGCGCAGGTGGTACTGACAGGACTAATGATCCACCAGTCTTTACGCGGCGCGTACAGTGGTTGAGGGTGTCTGCTGCACCTGGTTCAGGCTGGCCTTTAGTTCCGCTGCCAACCCGCGAACGTGCGGTTCCTGGATGATGTTGATGTGGTTGCCGGAAATTTCGTGAACGTCGACGCCGCCAGCGGCCAGAGTGCGCCAGCCGTCCAGCAAATCGAAACTGGTAGTCAGATCCCCAGTCGCCCAAAACAGGGCCACCCGGCCGGGATAGATGCGTGGCACATACTCGCGCGCCGCCAGAAAGTTCAGCCCCTCAATGTTGCGCAGCGTGGCCGGTAACGCACGATTGAATCTCCGCAGTCGATAAGTCCGGCGCCATAGCTGCTGTTTGATCTTGATCGGAGCAAACTGCGCCTTGTGCATCAGATAAGCGAATTTCTCTTTACCTTTCACGTGCCGCAGATTATCAAGGTGACACTTCATGCGCTTGAAGAAGCGGCGGGCCGCATAGGTGCGCGACTGCGCCTCTGCCTGCAGCTTGTAATAACCAAACGGGTAAGCATCAAACAGGGCCAGCAGATCAACCTGCTCATTTTGCTCGCGAAGCTGACAGGCCATTTCAAACGCAATCGTGCCGCCCAACGAGTGCCCACCCAGAAGATATGGTCCCTGCGGCTGTAGTTCCCGCATCTCCTGGATGTAGTGGCTTGCCATTTCCTGGATGCTTCGCAGCGGTGTTTGCCGGCCGTCAAGACCGACTGACTGAAAAGCATAGAATGGCTGGTCCGGACCGAGATAACGCGATAGCGCGTGGTACTCGATCACGTTGCCACCGACTGCATGCACGCAGAAGAGTGGTCGCCGGTCGCCACGCTGCGGCTGAATAGGCACCAGGGAAGACCATGGCGCCGTCCAGCCCTCCTCGCGCAGTATCTGAGCGAGTTGCGAAATTGTCGGCGCCTGGAAAAGAGTCGCGAGCGGCAGGTGCACGCCGAGGGTCTTAGCAATCTTCGCAAAGAGACGCACCGCCAGTAGCGAATGGCCCCCCAGGTCAAAGAAGTTGTCGTTGATGCCGACGCGAGTAACTCGTAATACTTCGGCCCAAATGATCGCCAGCAACTTTTCCAATTCCGTCCCGGGCGCCTCGAAGCTCTGCGTTAGTTGTGCGGTATATTCCGGCGCCGGCAAGGCGCGACGATTTACTTTTCCGCTCGGCGTCAGCGGCAGCCTTTCCAGCTCAACGAATACCGAAGGAGTCATGTATTCAGGCAGCTTCTGTTGCACAAACGCGCGCAACTCTTTTTGATCGACCTTTGCCCCGGCAACGGGAACCACATAAGCAACCAGTCGCCGATCGCCCGAGTCGTCCTCGCGCGCGACGACTACGCTCTCGCACACCGCTCGATGCCGGCTTAACGCGAATTCAATATCACCGAGCTCAACCCGGAAGCCACGAATCTTTACCTGGTAATCCGCGCGACCCAGAAATTCGATCGTGCCGTCTTCCCGATATCGCGCCAGGTCGCCCGTGCGGAACATTCTTGAACCGGGAACAGTGCTGAACGGAGAAGGCAGAAACCGTTCCGCCGTCAGTTCCGGATGATCAAAATAACTACGCGCCAGACCGGCTCCCGCTATATACAATTCGCCACAAACACCAACCGGCACCGGCTCGAACGACTGATCAAGAATGTAAGACTCGATATTGGTGATGGGCCGACCGATGGGAACTGTTGCGAGTTGATCCGGCTCATCAACCACGTAACACGTAACGTCAGCCGCGATCTCGGAAGATCCATACAGGTTAATCATGACGGCATCGGGCATCCGCTCTTTGAACGCCCGCGCCAAATCAAGAGTCAAGGCTTCGCCGCTGCAGGTCCAGTATTTCAAGCGCGAAAGTGCCTGCGCCAGGTTGGTTTCCTGCTCCAGGATCACTCGCAAAAGCGACGGCACCAACACCAGCCTCGTAACACCGTGAGTATTGAGCAGCGCCACAAATTGCCGAGGGTCCTTAACCATTTCGTCGGGAATGATCACAATCGGAATGCCGCGCAACAGTGGGCCAAAGTTCTCCCAAATCGAATCGCCGAAACTCAGCGACGTCTTTTGACAGCACACTTCGCCCTCAGCAAACGGAAAACGATTCCACATCCAGGCAAAACGATTGATCGAGGCCCGGTGTGGACTGATGGAGCCTTTGGGTATTCCGGTCGAGCCGGAGGTGTAAATCAGATAAGCTGCATTTTCAGGCGTGGCTGCGCAAGCCGGCGCTTTCCTGCTCTCGCGCAAGATTTCGCCCCAGCCGGCGTCGAGGCAAATCATCTCTGCGCTGGAAACCGGTAAAGTCTCTCGCACTCGCTGTTGCGTCAGTACTATTCGCGCGTGTGAATCAGTCAGCAGGAAAGCGACCCGCTCAGCCGGATAGGAAGGATCGACCGGCACAAACGCGCCCCCTGCCTTTAGAACTCCGAGCAACGCGATGACCATCTCGATAGAACGCTCCAGGCAAACGGCCACGATCACTTCCGGGCCTACGCCTCGTTTCTGCAGATAGTGTGCGAGCTGATTTGCGCGTTGGTCCAACTCGGCAAAGGTGATCGGATGATTCTCAAAAACGACAGCCGTTGCATCGGGAGTTTTGCTCACCTGCTCTGCGAATAGTTCGTGAATGCAGCGCAGCGGATAAGGAGTTTGCGGCTGGCGCCAATCCACCAGCAGCCGGCGCCGCTCGCTATCGGTCAGCAACGGCAGATCTGCAAGACGCTGATCGGGATTGGCAACGACGGCGGCCAACAATGTCGCGAAGTGACTCCCCATTTGCTCGATGGTCACGGCATTGAACAGGTCCGTGTTGAATTCAAAAGTCAGCCGCAGCCCTTCCGGTGATTCAGCGATATAGAGGGTTAGATCAAACTTGGAGATCTCGCTCTGGATATTGAAGTCCTGCAACTCGAGCGCCGGCAGCGTCAGCGTTGCCTCAGGCTCATTCTGAAACACAACCATCACCTGGAACAGCGGCATGTGACTCAAGTTGCGCTCCGGCTTCAGCTCTTCAACCAATTTTTCAAACGGCACATCCTGATGCGCATAAGCCTGCAGCGACACCTCGCGCACGCGCCGCAGCAGTTCCCGAAAACCTGGATTACCGGAAAGGTCCGTCCTCATCAACAGTGTGTTCACAAAGAACCCGACCAAATCCTCTGTCTCGCGGCGAGTACGATTCGCGATCGGAGTACCCAGTACGATGTCCTCCTGATTGGCATAGCGGGACAGCAGTGTCTGGAACGCAGCGAGTAGCGTCATAAACAGCGTCGTATCCGTGCGACGACTCAGCGCAACCAGTGAATCACGCAACGACGGTGGCACGACCAGGGTATGGTTGGCCCCATTGAAAGTCTGGATAGGCGGTCGGGGCCGGTCCGTCGGTATCTCCAAAATAGGGGGTGCGCCGGCAAGTTGCGTTCTCCAGTAGTCGAGCTGCTTCTCGAGCACTTCGCCTTCCAGCCATTCACGTTGCCACAATGCGAAATCAGAATACTGTATGGGCAAGTCGGCCAGTGGTGAGGGTTGATGAGTTACGAAAGCTTCATACAAAACACCGATCTCTCGAAACAAAACGCTGAGGGACCACCCGTCGCTGACAATGTGGTGCATCGTAAGCAACAGGACGTGATCATGTTCGTCAAGCTGCAGCAGGCTGGCACGCAGTAGTCGATCATGGGCCAGGTCGAAGGGACACTCGGCAATTTGCACCACCGCTTGCCGCACTGCCGCTTCAGTCTTGCCTCTGAGATCGACGAGCGAGACTTTCATTTCCCACGGAGCGGCAATGGTCTGAAGCGGCTCGCCGTCCATTAGTTCGAAGTTGGTGCGCAGCGAATCGTGACGCGCGACGATTGCCGAGAGAGATTCTTCGAGAAGCGGCACATCAATGACACCAACCATACGCACAGCTCTCGAGATGTTGTAAGAACCGCTCTGGCCCTCCAGCTGGTCCAGGAACCAAAGCCGCTGCTGCGCAAATGAAAGGGGTGGACTTTCCTGTTTTGCTGCGCGAGCAATCGGTGAAGTCGACGCTGTTTCTTCATTCGATAGTCTGTGGACCCGTTCCGCAAAAGTCGCAATAGTCGGCGCCTCGAACAGAGCACGCAACGGCAATTGCGAGCCAAACGTTTGCAGCACGCGAGAGACTACCTGCGTGGCGAGCAGCGAGTGCCCCCCCAACTCAAAAAAATTGTCGTTGATTCCCACGCGCGCGACTTTCAGAACCTCGGCCCAGATACCGCAGAGCAATTCTTCGACCGGCGTCCGCGGCGGCACGTAAGCATCTCTCAGCTGCGCCTCGTAATCCGGCGCCGGCAGGGCGCGGCGATTCACCTTGCCATTGGGTGTCAGCGGCAATTCCGCCAGCTCTATCACCGCTGAAGGCAACATGTATTCAGGCAGCTTCGCTTGCAGGTACGTTCGCAACTCAACGTTGTCGAGTTGACCAGGAAAATTCGGAACGACGTACGCAACTAATCGTTTGTTACCGAGCGTGTCCTCACGCGCCATTACCACGCTCTCGCGCACTTGGTCGTGACGGCGCAAAACCGATTCGATCTCACCCAGTTCGATGCGAAAGCCGCGCAGCTTTACCTGATCGTCGCTGCGGCCCAGGCACTCTATATTTCCATTTGGTAGATAGCGCGCAAGGTCACCAGTTTTGTAAAGCCGTGAGCCAGGTTCGCTGCCGAAGGGATTGCGAATGAACTTTTCCGCGGACAGCTCAGGCCGGTTGAGATAACCACGCGCGAGTCCGTCGCCGCCGATGTGTAGTTCGCCGGCGACGCCAATCGGTACCGGGCTCAGGTGCTTATCAAGCAGATAGATCTGCGTGTTGGCGAGCGGACGCCCGATCGATACAGGACCGTCTCCGGGCTCGACCTTCCACACGGTGGACCAGATCGTTGTCTCCGTTGGCCCATACATGTTCCATACCGAACCACACAATTCGAGTAGTCGGTCCGCCAGGTCGCGCGCCAAGGCCTCACCGCCGCACAGAACCTTTAGCCGCTTATCGCCCCGCCAACCTGCATCAATTAACATTCGCCAGGTTGCCGGCGTCGCCTGCACTACCGTGGCTCCGGTTTCTCTGACGCGCTCTTGCAATTGATGACCGTCGGCCGCCGTGTCGCGATTGGCAATGACCAGACGAGCACCGACGATCAGCGGCAGATAGAGTTCCAGCGCTGCAATGTCGAATGAGAGTGTCGTAACTGAGACTAAAACATCGTTGGCGTTCAGCCCGGGCTCACGTCGCACTGAGCAGAGAAAATTTGTCAGCGCGCGATGACCGATCTGCACGCCCTTTGGTTCACCGGTTGAGCCCGAGGTGTAGATCACATAGGCAAGGTCGTTGTTCCCTGCCGCGGTAACCGGGTTCGTCGTGCTCTCGCGCTCGATGATGTCCCAATCAGAATCCAGACAGACAAGCCGGGCTTGATGCGGAGGCAGCCCGTTGGCAAGTTCCTGCTGAGTTATCAGCACAGGGACACTGGCGTCCTTGATCATGAAAGCCAGGCGGTCGTGCGGAAACGCGGGGTCGAGTGGGACATAGGCCGCGCCGGCCTTTAAAATACCGAGCAGCCCGACGATCATGTCGAGCGAACGCTCAACGCAAATGCCAACCAATGACTCCGGCCCGACGCCCAGTCCGCGCAGATGGTGGGCCAGTTGATTCGCCCGCGCATTGAGCTCTGCATAGGTTAGTGTCTGGCGCTCAAAAACCACGGCTACGGCATTCGGTGAACGCTCAGCCTGTTGTTCAATTAGTTGGTTAACGCGCAGTTCCTTTTCATACTCGACCTCGGTCCGATTCCACTCGACCAACTGCTGCCGTCGTTCGTCCGGTGTCAGTAGTGAAAACTGGTCCAGCCGGCGCGTCGGATTGGCCGCCATTTCTCCCAAAATCGTACGGAGATGGTCCAACAGTCGCTGTATAGATTCAGGTTCGAAACGGTCGCGGTCATAGATCGCGATCAGTTGCAGTTGTTTATCCGGGAACGCCAGCAACGTAAGCGGATAATTGGTCCTGGAGAGAAACGATCGCTCTCGGTGCATGTCAACGCTACGCCCGGAATCACCATCATCGTCTTCGGCAGGATAGTTCTCAAAAACCAGAATGCTGTCAAACAACGACAAGCCGTTTGGCGCTTCGCTCCATCGTTGGATGTCCACCAGCGACGTATGCTGATGTTCACGCGCCTCAACTGCGTCCAGCTGTAATTCTTTTAACCACGAAATCAAATCAGTCTCAGCGCCGAGCCGCACGCGAACGGGAATGGTGCTGATGAACAAGCCCACCGCCGATTCAACGTCTGGCAACTCATGAGGACGCATCGAAACAGTCGAGCCAAAAACAACATCATCCGTGCCGCTATAGCGCGCCAGCAACAAGGCCCAGGCGCCTTGCACCAGCGTGAACATCGTGATCCGATGCTTCCGCGCGAAAGCTTGTAGTTCCGCGGTATCTGCGCTTGATAATTGCAGTTCTGATTCAGCATGCTTTACGACTTCGCGGAGCGAGTCAGTCGTAAGGCGATCGATCGCCAGCGAAGTTGGCGCGGCGAAACCCTTAAGCGTCTCTTTCCAGAAACGTTCACTCTCACTGGAGTCCTGCGCCGCCAGCCAATTGACATAGTTTCGATATGAGGGGCTCGGTTCCAGGACAGGTTCGCTGCCGCTGCTCAGCGCCCCATAAACGGTAAATACCTGCTTGAGAAGTAACGATTGAGACCAGCCATCGAGCAAAGCGTGATGATTGGTCCAAATCAATAGATACGCGTCATCAGCCAAACGGACCACGGCGATGCGCATCAGCGGTGGAGCCGTAAAGTCGAATCCGCTTATGCGATCCGTCCGCACGAACGATTCCAGGCGGCTCGCTTGATCGCTCTGTCCGAGTTCGCGCCAATCAAGAATTTGGAACGGCATCGTCACCTGGCGATGCACGATTTGAACGGGTCTCTCCTGGCCTTCCCAACTGAACGAGGTCCGCAGAATCTCATGATGGTCCACCACCTTCTGCCAGGCGTTCTGAAAGAGCCGCACATCCAATTCGCCTTCAAGACGCAGAATTATCTGCTCCAGATAGATCCCGGCGTCAGGCGCGAGCAAGCTGTGAAAGAGCATTCCCGCCTGCGTCGGGGACAAGGGAAACGTGCCTTCGACAGCGGGCGCGGGAAAAACTGACGCCAACGTCGCGGTCACGTCCTTAACGGCCAGATTGCTCAGCTCAAAGCTCATGGTTTTCGTTGCTATCCGGCAGTGACTGCGGAGGCCGCCGTCAATACTGCGGCCAACTCAGCAATCGTCTGGTGTTTGAAGATCAATTTGGGAGTCAAGCGCAGGCCTGCCTTGGCAGCGCGCGCCACAATTTGCATCACCAAAATGGAATCACCGCCCAGATCAAAAAGGTTGTCATGGCTGCCGATCGTCTCGCGCTTGAGTACCTGAGACCAGATCTGCGCCAGTTGCTCTTCAATCGGAGAGCGCAGCGTTTCCGAATCCGTACTGGCCGTGAGCGGCTGACGGTCGAGAGACTTCAAGGCCTGGCGATCAACTTTGCCATTGGGCAGGCGCGGCAGTTCATCTACGAGAACAATTTCAGCAGGTACGAGATACTCCGGCAATTTCGTTTGCAGACAGCGGCGCAGGTCTGCGCCTGAAATAATGTCGTCAGAGAACATCGGCACATAGTAAAGACCGGCGCCGTTTAGAGGTGTGTTGGATTCCAGCCTCGACGCATAAACGTTGTACAAGCTCGAGCCGATCAGATACTCATCCTGTTCGGCAACTACAGCATAGCCGTGGTCGCGAAGTAGTTGGACCAGCCGTCCCAGTTGACCGTCGTCGTCGTGTGCTTCGATAACGATCTGCCGAATCTTCTGCCAGTCCTCGGCAGCGATACCGGCCAATACGTCGGCTTCGCTCTTTTCCACGTCTATCTTCAACAAGTCGATACGCTCGATGCTTTCTTCGCGGATGATTTCCGAGAGCGTTCGCAAGCGGCAGTTGATCTTTTCGCCGGCGACACGACTCTCGACCAGCGCGTCGAGATACTGTTCCGTCTGCTCAACTGAATTCTCATTTTCCGGTTTGGCGTTCGCGATGATTGAACGCAACACCGTACGCTCGTCGCTCTCATCTCCATAGCGCCCTGATTGGCTGGTTGAGTTTGGATAGAAGGTGAACTCGACTTCCTTCGCTTCTTCGGCCAGGCCGCATTGAAACAGACGGGTTCCTTCCGAGTGTCCATACAGCAAAGTATTCGCGCGCAACGTCTCAAAAATCGCCGGTATCGGCTCGAACGCACAGACGCGCACGTTTTGCCGCACTTGCTGGACAAACATGGTAAAGAAGCCGATGTTCGCGCCGACATCAAAAACGCAATCGCCGTCCTCGAGCGTTATGCCGTGCCTGAAGTTTGTCTGATCAACAAAGATCTGTTGATAGAAGAAATCCGTTTCATGCTTGTTCTGCTGGATCACCGCCATGTTGTTGGGCAGTCGATAGCGTTCGCGACCGCCAAGCACCACCGCCGCCAGTGGCTGCAGTGCCACGTATGCCACCAGGCGAAAATTCCCCGGCTCATTTTCAGTGGCCAGAACGGCAACCTCACGAACGCCTTTTTGTTCCAGCAAGGCACTCTCGGTCTCGGCCGGTTCGACGCGATGCCCGCGAATCTTCACCTGATTGTCGATACGGCCTTGAAATTCCAAAGTGCCGTCACGACGCAACCGTCCCAGATCTCCAGTGCGATAAAGCCGTGCCTCAGCCGCGGCGGCGAACGGGTCGCGCATAAAACGCTCCGCCGTCAGCTCGGGATGATTTAAATATCCGACACCCACTGTAGGGCCGCCGATGCAAATCTCTCCCCACTCGCCATCTGCTACAGATCGCTGCCCATCATCCAGCAGGTAAATTCGCGCAGCGTTTATGGGTCTGCCGAGCGGAACGACGCTCACCGCACCATCATTGCCCGGTGTGATCGGAAAGGTCGCCACAATTCCAGCGGTCTCCGTCTGCCCGAACATGTTGATGAGTTCAGCCTGGTGGTTCAGCTCAAATCTCCACGCGCGCGGCAAATCCGACAGCAGCGGCTCGCTGGCCGACAAAATCAGCCGCAGATTGTTGTCCAATAGCTCAGCGCGCACCGACGCCGATTGACTGCGCAGCGCGTCGATGCAACTGCGCCAGTATGACGGCACAATGTCGATGACGGTGACACCCTGTTGTTTGATCGTGGCAAATAGTTCGAGGGGATCTCTGATCTCGTCGGTGGTAGCGATAACGATGCCGGCGCCCACCGATAGTGGCAGCAGTAACTGTCTCACTGAGGAGGAAAACGAGATTGACGCGGTGTGCAAGTAGACGTCAGATGAAGTGACGCCGGTGGCGCTGCGCATCGACGGCAGGTAATGACCAAGGTTACCCTGCGCGATCATCACGCCCTTGGGCTTTCCGGTTGATCCCGAAGTGTAAATCACATAAGCAAGATCGGTATCGCGGTATTGTGGGCCGGCGTCATCAGCCAGACCTTTGCTGGTCGCGTAAGAGATCGCATCAAGCAACAAAGTCGGCGCCTGACACTGTGGGAGTTGCTTAACCAGCTCGCTTTGGGTCAGACAAATCGCCGGCTGCGAATCAGCAATCATCAACTCCAAACGATCTTTCGGATAAGCCGGATCAAGCGCCACATAGGCGCCTCCCGCTTTCAGCACTCCGAGAATGCCCACCACCATTTCCAGCGAACGCTCCACGGCGATCGAGACCAGCGTGTTGGAACCGACACCGCGAGATCGCAGGTGAGCTGCAAGTTGATTCGCCCGCGCGTTCAATTCTCCATAGCTCAATTCCCTGCCCTGGCAAAAAATGGCTGGACGGTCCGGTGCGAGTCGGGCCTGCTCTTCGAAAAGTTGATGTGCAAGCCGCGGCGTTCGCGCCTGGCGATAAGCCGGATCGTCACTTTGACGCAGTCCGGTCTCGACAATCTGCTGCTTCCAACCAGTGTTCAATTCCTGCGCCATCAGTACCTCTGGTTACTGTCTATGAATATCATTCCGGCCTTGCGACCTCGGCCTTCGAAGGGGCCGCATAATGAAATAACAACGAATGAGGAGCTCTCTTAAGACATTCCCACCACCACTTTGCGCTTTCCGCGGAACGGGTTTCGACCGTGCGCCGTCAACATATTGTCAATCAGCAGCACGTCGGCGGCGAGCCAGCCAAAGGCCACTGCCTGCTGTTCATACACCTTCAGAATCTCGTCCACCATTTCCGGATCAATGTCGCTGCCGTCTGCAAAATAAACATTTCGCGGCAGGTCCTCTGCCGCAAAAGTCGCCAGTAGACACTCGCGCACTTCGCCGGGCAAACGCGAGATGTGAAAAAGGTGAGCTTGATTGAACCAGACCATCTCACCTGTTTGTGGATGTCTCGCGGACACCTGACAGCATTGGCGTGTGCGCAGTTGATCTTCGCCCAGCCATTCAAAGTCGATGCCTGACGTGCGGCAATAAGCTTCCACTTCCAGTTTGCCGGTCGTTTGAAATACGTCCTGCCATGACAAGTCGAGGCCCGTGCCATAGTTGCGCACGTACATCAATCCCTTGCGCTCGAAGCACTCTCTGATCTCGGACGGAATGAGCGGGTAGATCTTGCGGCTGTCGGCCAACGGCGTCTCTCCTCCCTCGGTAGCCACTTGCATGGAAAAGAACCAAACCTTTGTGGGCCATTGGTGGGAATAGGAATTTTCGTTGTGCAAAGGGATCGATTGGTGGGCGGGATATTCGGTCGAGGTATAGATGTGGCCGCTCACCGCTGTGCGGGGCGTCGATCGGTACGAGTAGTCCAACAGCTTGCCGGAAACTGCTTCAATTAACCGTTCAAATTCTTCGGCGGTATGCAGGTCAAAGTCGCGAAAGAGCACCGCGCCCTCCTGCAGCAAACGGGTTTCGAGGAACTCGCGGTTGGCGCGAGCCCACGCAATCAGATCGACAGCAGCGCCTGCTGGTTTGATGACAAGCGGCAGAGAGCATTCCGGTCGCAAGTACTCACTACGCACGAATTCCGGCACGGGGACTCGGATTTTCATTGAAGTGGCCGCAACTGCTTTCGGGTCACTCTCGCTAATTTGAAAATTGTTCACGGCTTTCTACTGTTAGACCTCGGCCTCAGGGATCATGTCGGCAGTCACTCGCTGGAATTCCTCTCAGATAGAAAAGTCTTAAAGCGTGCCAGATGCCAGAAAACGCAAGGGTTAAGTGAGCCTAACCTTGGGTTGAAAGATGTGGTCAGATGCAGTTGAGCTTGCGGCCGGACAGTGACCGGGCAGTGAATTGGGCGCCGCGTCTTAAGATAAGGAGCTCTAATCAAGGGGTCGTCGAAGACACTTGATCAGATTTGGATCCTGAACTCACGTTTCCAGGTTGCGGGTTCTTAACCCATCAAGCCTTAAGAGCCTTCGCAAATCTGCGACGGGAAGATCTGCGCGGCGCGGGCGCAGGTAGCCCCAGACTCCCAATTCTCTTTTGCGGACCAGCCAGAACAGGGCGATGAACATGGTGACGCTATAACCCAGCAGCGAGGCTATCGCTGCCCCAACTATTCCCAGCCGCGGCAACAGCACAAGCAACGCAGTCACCGTCACTACCGCAGAGGCCAGGCGCCCAATGGTGCTAAGCCCCGGATATCCAAACCCCCTGAGCCCGCTGATCATAATTCCCGCGGCACTCAGCACCACCGAAGCCAACAGCAGAATTCGCAAGGTCGCGGTAGCAGCGAGGAAACCTTCGCCGTAGACATAGCGCAACACGTAAGGCGCTGCCAGCCAAAGCGGGACCAGCACCAGCAGGTGCGTGTACAGAGTCAGCCGCAAGCTTCTGCCGAGCAACCGTTCGGCGCGGTCAACTTCAGAGGCCGCAACCTCCGGCATCAATGCATCGGCAACTGAACCAGCCAGCACGGCGGTGATCTCCGACAGGCGCACGGCGACGAAATAAAGACCAATCGCCGCGCTCGGGGCCATGCCTCCGAGCAGCAGTTGGTCCAGACGAAGCGTGGTAAAGTCCGCCACAATTCCCGGATAGTCGCGCACGCCATAACCAAGGGCCTCTTTCCACCTGGACCAACTCGGTTGCCAACGCGGTTTCAATTCTCGAAGTACAGCGAACAGAGATAACGACATCGAACAGAATTGCGCCAGGATCAAAGTCAGCGCCGCACTCTCAACCGTCAACCGGCCATAAAGCCAAAGCAGGAAATAACCCACTGCCTGTACGACAAAGAAGATCAGTCGCGCTGCTCCCGACCAGCCAAAGCGCCGTGCGCCCTCAAGCAAGCCAATCATCAGAAATTGAATGAGAGCCGCGGGAATGTTGATTAGATAAATGCGGACCAGCCACATGGTCTCCGGACTGCGATCACCGACGACATGGGGGATGATGAGTTCCGACAAGGCCAGCGTTAAAGGACCGACAAGCGCCGCGAATAGAATAGCGTTGGAAAACAGAGTCGAAACACATTCCGGATCCCGCGCCACCCAATAGCGATGCGCCTGATCCAATCCCAAAGTCACCAGCAGCGCGCAGACCGGTGGCCAAAGCATAACCACGAGTAGATCGCCGCGCCCGGCGGGTCCCAGTGCCCAGGCACTCAACAAACTTGTCACCAGGCCACAAAAAAGGATCATGACGTTGGCGACGAAAACCAGTTTGACGTTTCGTAAGATCATTTGTTGTCTATTCGCGAACGAAAGTACACAGGCGCAGTTGTTAGGGTGATGACCACACCGTTCTGATCGGAGTTGACATTACCTGTACTTTCACCAGTATGCCTGACGCCGGCATATTGACCGGCTTTGAGTGGGACGACCACTTTATGAACTCGGTTCTCTGTGGTCCACGCTGCCACTCGAAACTCATTCGCGTTGCGGAAGACAAGCACATAGTCATCCTCGCTGCCTACCTCCAGACGTTTTTCAAAGCGGTACCCATGAAAGAACGTTGTCAGCGTCCTGGCTGCCAAATATGCCGGCTTTGCTTCGTAGACGGGCTCGCAACCATCGTGATAAGCGTGTGCGACTGTACCGAAGTTATGTTCGGGCTCCCCTATATCTAAACCATCATTGCGCCAGTCGTACCAGATCGATAGCGAGATATTATTCGCCGTATTGGTCAGCCACGACCGCGCGAGCAATTGTCCTTGTTTTTCCTCGTCAAAACCTCGCCATCCCGCCGAATACCCCCACTCGCTCGAGATGATGGGAATCTGTTTCTTTCCCTTCGCCGGGCCGGCGGTGCGGGGCGCGTAGTTTTCGATCATTTGTCGCAATCGACAATAGTCGAGTGCTGCCGTCTCAGGATCCCCACGACGATATGGATGGATGGACACTGCCGACCAGTATTCGAGCAGACCGCCCTGAAAACATGCTTCGAGAAAATCAAAATCGATTCCTGAGGTTGCCGGACCAATCAGTTGCTCCGCCGGAACGGCCTCGCGAAAGGCGCGCGCTACGGCCAGCGCCAGCGCGACATAATCCTTCGGGTTGGGTCGCGGGGGCCAGAATTGCGCGTGATTGGGTTCGTTGTATGTCTCCCAAATTATTCCGCGGCCGGCAAAATGCTCAGCCGCGGCCACGGCCCAGCGCGCAAAGGCTTGTCGCCCTGCCTCTGTTCGTGGTGGCGCACCACCGTCATAGAGAGGATTCGTATAGTCCAGAATGAATAAGGCACGAATGCCAAAGGGTTTGAGTTCCCCCAGCAGGCGATCATAGGCAGCGAAATCATATTGCTCCTTTGCGGCCTCGGTCAGATCCCATTTCAGATCCATTCGCACCCAGCGAAAGCCTGCTTCGGCAAGCATCTTTATTTCACCCGCCGGCGGATCGGTGAAGTGGATGTTCACGCCCAAGCCATCGGGAATCGCCCGAGCAGCGCCGGAGGATACCCGCATGAAGGTGCATTCACTCTGACGATTGCAGGCGGCGCAGGGCGCGACCAACGCAAGCAGCAGGACCATGATGATTAGGAATCTGAGGGTCATCGGCGGCGTGTAACGCAAACCGTTAGTTTGCGACGAGCGTTGAAGGCTCGATGTCTTGCGTTATGAATATTGGATAAGACGCTAATCAACGCTGCTCATCAGGGCTTCCGTTTGTGATCGAGCCGCGATTCTGGAAAACCGCGCGCGTAATACCGCCGGCGTGATCGCGTTCGGCAGATCATCCCAACGCGGCCGCAAACAACCCCAGAGACTGATCTTCCGCAAACGCAGGAACCAGAACAAAGCCACCAAAAACATCACGCTGTAACCGACAACCGAGGCCAGGGCCGCTCCCTGAATTCCCCTCGTCGGCAGCCACGTGAGCAAAGCGACTATCATCACAACCGCCGAAGTGATTCTGGCGATAGCGCTCAGGCCCGGATGCCCTAACCCGTTTAAGCCGCTGATAACGATCGCGCCCGCGCTCCAGACAACGGAAGCAAACATCAGCATGCGCAAAACATTCGTGACGGGAACGAACCCCTTTCCGTATGCAAAGCGAAGTATGTAAGGCGCCGCGATCCAGAGCGGCACCAGGATCAACAGGTGAGCCGTAAGCGTCAGGCGCAAGCTTCTGGTCACCACTGCCGTCGCCTCTTCAGGTTTAGTCGAAGCGGCAACCTCCGGCAGCAGCGCATCACCGACTGAGGACGCAAGCGTACTTGTTATGTCGGCGAGCCGCAGCGCCACCACGTATAGTCCTACTGCGTTGCTCGATGCCATTCCCACCAACATCATCAAGTCCATACGCCAATTAACAAATTCAGTCAGCACGCCGGGATAATCGCGAATGCCATAGCGAAGCGTTTCCGCCAGTTCCGAGGACCGTGGCTCCCAACGAGGACGAAGTTCATGCCAAACGGCAAACACCGACAACAGCAAAGACGCAATCAGGGAGGCGATCATCGTGTACGTAGCCGTGGCCACAGTTAATCTTCCTATCAGCCAGAGCACGATGTAGCTTCCCAACTGCACGCCGAACAAGATCAAACGCAAAGCCCCGACCCAGGTAAAGCGGCGCGCCCCCTCCAATAGTCCGCGCGTCAAGTCGGTCAGCATGAGAATCGGAATCACCAGCAAATAGATGCGGGCGAGGTGCAGCACGTCGGGACTGCGTTGTCCGATCAGATACGGAATCACCAACTCGGCTAAACCGAGCATGAGCAGGCCCAGCACCAGAGTGAAGAGGACAGCATTTGAGAACAAGGCCGAAACGCATTCCGGCCGCCGGGCACTCCAGAATCGATACGCCTGCGGCAATCCGATCTGTGCCACCATGGAGAAGATAGCGGGCCACATAAGCACGACCATGAGATCGCCACGGCCAGTCGGTCCCAACGCCCACGCGCTTAGCAGACTCGTGATCACTCCGGAAGACAACATCAGAGCGTTCGTACTAAAGACCAACTGGATATTACGTTTGAACATGAACTAACAGCCTATCGTTGAATGAGAACAGACTCCGTAATCCCTGATTTGGGATCCTCGACGCGTAGCGTCGAAGAACTTCCTGAAAACATCCTGACTGAATTCTCAGGCCGCCAGTTCGAAACTCGGTTTGCGAACCGAAGCGGGCCTCATCCTCATCACGTCCTTATAAAGTTGATAAGTTTTTTCTGCGACTCGCTCCCATGAATATCTTCCTACGCGCTCCAGTCCCGCCTCGGCCATCCGTTCGCGCAGGCCCTGGTCGAGCAACGCCTGACGCAATGCGGCCGCCAGCGATTCGCCACTACCTTCACGAAAGACCATTCCGGCTTCGCCGATGACCTCCGGAATAGCCCCGCAGGTCGAGCCAATTACGGGAATACCACTGGCCATTGCCTCTACCAGAACGCGGCCAAACTGTTCCCGAATTCTCTTAGTGGTCTCGGTCGGCAGCACCAATAGATCCATTTCATGAAAATATGCCGGCACCTGATGAAAGTTGATTGCTCCCGTGAAGCGCGCGCGATTGAGAACACCTGAGGCGTCAAGGCGCCGTTCAAATTCCTCACGCTCGGAACCATCACCGACGACCAATAGTTGCCATGCTTCGTCTTTGATCTTGTCGAGGGCATCAGCCAGCACGTTGAGGCCCTTACCCGGTAACATGCGGCCCACATAACCAATGGTCAGTGGTCCATTGGGCCGTTTCAGCTCCGCCGGTCGGGGACGAAATGCCTCGATGTCTACGCCAAACGTAACAATCGGGGCAGGCTTCTCAAAGCCTTTGGCGCGCAATACCTCAACGACCGTTTCACTGCACGCATAAGCCGCGGCCACCCGCCGGAAGGCCCGTCGCTCGAGCCAGTTAAAGGGTGGCGGATATTTATGAAAAATGTTTTGGTTGGTCTGCATGACAATGGGAACGCCAGGAGCGAACCAGTCACACAGAGTGAGCAGCTCGGCACAGGCAACGCTGTAAGGCTCGTGACTGATATCGATAAGATGAGGTTGATGCTCGCGCAGTGCCCTGATGACAGGCCGCGGGTCGTAGGCAAAAAGTTGGATGTGCTTTGAGAAGTAAGTGCGGGCCGTTCTCACCGGGAACAGATCGTCAGCGGTCGCTTCGACTTCTATTTCGGCTTCCCGCCATCGTTTTGTCGTTACCACTTCGAGATCCACATCCGGATAGCACTTAACGAGCGCCCGCTCGCGGTGCCGCAGCGCCGGGGTCAAACTCGAGTGAGCAATACGCAATACTCGCATCTTCTTTTCTCCTTCTTTGAGGTCACTTGCCGTCATCGTTTCCCTCATCTCAAATGCCGGAACCTGGACTTATCAAGCCGTGAGAGTTCTGCGTTCTTTCCGCGATCAATTCGTCAAACATATTCAGATATTGAGCTGCAATTTTTTCCCAGGCGTAGTTCTGCGCGGTGGCCAGGCCACGTTCCCTTATGCGAGCACTTAAGCTGGGGTCACTCAATAACAAATCCAACCTCGCTGCGATGTCTGCCGCATCGCGGTTGATATGAAATCCATTAACGTCATGAACCAAATAATCTTCAATCCCACCCACCGGACAGGCGAGCACCGGCAACCCTGAGGCCATCGCCTCGAGACATACCAGGGCAAACGTTTCATAGAGCGTAGGCAGCACCAACGCATCGGCTGCGGGATAGATCCGCGGGAGGTCAGACCGAGCGCCGGCGAAGATCACGCGTTCGCCTAACCCCAGTTCTTCGGCGAGTCGTTTGAATGGCGCCTGCTTGTCACCGCCCACCACGAGCAAGACCGCTTCGGTGTTCATCTCAGCCAGTGAACGAATGGCAAACTCCAAACCTTTCAGGCGAAATTGATTGCCGACAAAAAGTACCAGGGGCACGTCTTTAGCAAGACCAAATTCGCGCCGCACCTCAGCTCGAGAGATTGCGTTCGCAGGTGTGAAACGGGCCAGATTAATGCCGTTGGGAATGGTCACAATGCGTTCATCGGGAACGTTGTAATGCTCCTTTAACTGCCGGCGGACGCGCTCGGAAATCGCCACCACTCGTTGGTAACGACCGCCGCCGAGCATCCACCAGTCACG
Organism: Acidobacteriota bacterium; assembly: GCA_025463135.1. Lineage (GTDB taxonomy): Bacteria > Acidobacteriota > Blastocatellia > Pyrinomonadales > Pyrinomonadaceae > JAOAPY01. Next base: position 86,345 of record JAOAPY010000049.1, on the reverse strand, counting down.
CCAGGCGATCCAAAGGTTGCTTGGATTCAAAAGCCAGCCGTAATAACCTGCGCCCCACTTTGCCGCCAGCGACGCTTTATTTACAGCGTGCACCACGCACACATCTCCGAGCAGAGCATCGCCGTGACTAACAACGATTCGCGAACCGCGACTGCGCGAGACTGACCAACTGGCTGCCAAAGTAAACAAGGGGACCGCGATGAGCGTCGCCAGATGCCGGAAGCGCGAACGCAAATCGCAGCAGGCCAACCAGGGCGTCACAAAAGTAACACCTTGTCGGGCTTCAGATTCGGTAGCCAGACTGGTAAGCGCCCGTGCATCCAGACCCAGCGATAGCCAGGCGCGGTGCAATTCGTAGGCGACGCATTCGCTGCCGCCGCCAAAGCCCATTTCCAGCGTGATCTGCAAAATGTAAAGCTCGTCCATCATAGAATTTCGGCAAACCTCGCTTCTTCTCCTGGATCTTGTTGCCTCGGTTTTTATACCAGCCTCGCTATTTCCACTTGTTCGCTCAGGTCAGCTGCCCGTCCCGTGTCAGGTTCGCTTCGCTTATAGAGCGCTCGTAATTCATTCATGAACCGATCGGCGTCGAAGCGCGCGCCCACACTTTTCCGGGCCTGGTCCGCGAGCCGCGCACGCAACGCCGGTTGGCGCGCCAGATTTACGATGGCCGCCGCGAGCGACCTCTCATCCTTTACAGGTACCAGCCAGCCCGTCCGGTCATGATCAATAATCTCGGGAAGGCCGCCGGTTGCGGTGGCCAGCACTGCCGTACCACAGGCCATCGCTTCCACGGCCACCAGGCCGAACGGCTCTGCCGACGAATTTATTACCAGCAGATCAAGCGACTGCATGATCGCGGGAACGTCGCTACGCGCGCCCAGCATTCGGACACTGGCCGCAATGCCAAGTTCCCGCACCGTCGCCTTCAGGCGCTTTTCGTATTCACCGTCACCGTTGAATAACGGAGCACCCACAATCAACAGCGTGGCCGAGGGAACCTCATTCAAGCTTGCGGCAAAGGCGCGCAACAACTCGAGCTGTCCTTTGCGCGGTGTCAGTTGACCCACGATACCCAGCACGACTTCGGATTCGTTTAGTCCCAGTTCAGCACGTTTCATCCGACCGGCTTCGCAATTCGGATAAAATCTCTCCAACTCGATGGCGTTCAGGATCACTGAGATACGCTTTTCAAGCGGTAAGAAGGCGCCTCGGAAATTCACGGCGACGGCTTGTGAGACGGCAATCATCCTTGTCCGGCGCGAAAGCATGGCGAAAAAGCGAATCGCGGTGCTCAATGGATGACGCGGAAGTAAATCGTGCAGATGCCAGACTACCGGTGTTCGCAAGCCAAGGGTGGCTGCGGTTGCCACCAGGCCGGATCGAATACTGTTTGCATGAATCAAGTCGGGCTTGTTGCCAATGACCTTCTGCCTTAGCTGCGCGATGATGTCATAAAACGATTTCAAGTAACGAAACAGAAGCTCCGGGCGCCAGGTGAAGCGCGCTTCGAGGCCTTCAACTGTTTCCACTCGAGCCGAACAAGCTGCTGCCATCGCCGGCAGCGGACCCTGACTGGGGCAAACCACGACCGTCTCAAAACAGACGCGATCGAGCCGCGCCAAAATCATCAGCATGACTCGCTCAGCTCCGCTCACCTGGGCTGTGTGGTTGTAAAAAAGAATCTTCATTAACTTTTGAAGTGCGGTGACCGGTCACCGCCCGGTCCGCTGTTGCGCTTTTCCCTAAATTGAATCCACCGAAGAACGGCTGCGACGAGTCGCACCTGGCGAAAGCGCCGATGGATCGGCGCACTCCAAATTGTCGCCTCCATTCCTAAAGCGTTCCCACTTCTGTTCCAAAACCTTCGTAGGAAAGTAAGCACCCGAAGCCTTCGCGATGAAACGCAGCATGTTGTCTCGCCGGCCCAGCGGCACTCGCCAGAGTGAGTGCTGGGCGTTGCTTCCCTTCCACACGGACCAGGCAGCGCGGTATCCACATTCTTTGCTCAATGCTTCAAGTTCGACATTGCACTCTCCATAGGGCCAGGCCATCAGGTCCACGTCCAGGCCCGTGATGCTCTCGAGCTGACTGCGCGACTCCATCATTTCGTGGCGTGCTTCGGCGGCGTCCAGCAGCGTGAAATGACGATGCCAAAGACCGTGAGCACCAATCGTTATCAAGGGATGCCGGGACATCTCGCGCAGTTCGTCCCTGGAAAGGTATCCTTCGCGACCGACAAATCCTGCAGTGACAAACAGGGTCATCGGAAGTTCAAACTTTTCCAGCAACGGCAGCGCCACCGTGAGGTTGTCGCGGTAGCCGTCATCAAAAGTGATCGCCGTCAGGCGCTTGCTGGTCCCTGATAATGTTTCAGCAAGCCGCACTACCTGGCGGCGGCGCGCAAGCCATTGCAGCTGCCGCGCGAATTTCTCGCGCGAAATATCGATGTCACCGGGCAGGGCCACCGCCGGCTCGCTGATAGTGTGATACACAAGTATCGAGTGCATTGCTTTCCTAAGTTTCCAGTGCAGCCGGCTCTGCATCAGTCCGTAACTGTTGGGCGCTGATCCAGCCGATAAGCATCCAGGCGATCGGCGCCACCGAGTAAAGCGTAAACGTGTTGCCAAACAGGCTGTTGAGAATCAACACCGGCATTAAGGTCGCGGCCACGCGCCACACTCGCGCCTGTGCTGAACCCGGCGCCGCCCGGCGATAAGAACGCCAGCTCATGCGCGTGGCGCGCAGTAATATCCACATGAAAAGCAGAGCCGTCGGCAGTCCACACGTGATGACCGTCGAGATGAAGTAGCTGTCTATGGGTGGCAAATCCAGATCGGTATTGAACATCCATGCTCCCACCGAGGTTCCACCGAGTCCGATACCCAGCGGACGATAGGGAATCAACTCCGTCGCCAGAAAGCTCCAATTCTTGAGCCGCTCCTGCAAACTGCCTTCTTCGGTCGGACGCAGCGTCCCGCGGGCAGTATGCGAAAGCACAGTACTCATCCGCTCGTCTTCGCTGTGGCTCAACATGTCGTCGTTGGTGGGCGCCTTAGCCAGTAACGCGATAAGCAGGGCCGGCGCCAGCACCAGCAGGAGTCGACCGGCAGCACGACGCCATGTACGCGCCCCCAGCAGCAACAAAACCAGGCAGCCAAAAATCAAACCAAACATTGCGGTACGCTGGCCGGTAAGCAACAACATCAGGCTCAGACCGGCGCCCCCGATGATCCAACCGGCGCGGCGAAGCTTGCCGGCCGCTCCGGCCGCAAAGCCAAAGGCTATCAACGCTCCAAATTCAATGTAGCGACCCCACTCTTCAGCACTGCTGTACGTCGCCAGCGCGCGTTTCACATTCCCGACAGAGATCGAGTTGTAGAACTCTGTGTTGTCAATCCAATATTGTTCAAAGCTGGGAAAGCCAAAGGCCAGTTGATACACGCCGTAGAGTGACGTGAGCAGCCCCAAGACCACCACCAGTCGAAAGGCTGTCTGCACGAAGGTTGACTCTACCGCTTGCCCGAAATAGAACCAGGCCACGGGCACAAGCATGAATAGCGCTCCCGATAAGCCGACCGTCAAACCTCCCTGGAGCGGATTGAATATCTGCAACAGGTAGATTAGGCCCAGGATGGAAACCGATCCCGCCAGCGGCGTCGCGCGAAAGATTGTCAGCCGGCGGCGCTGCAACAGCATGGCCAGCGCCAGAATAGTGACCAGCGGAGTTACCAGGTGAATCGGATCCGTTTGTGTGTAAGGCAGGAAGAGGTATTGAGCCCGCCGCAAAAAACCTCGCAACGGTTCGAATAACATCATCGCGATCAAGCCGGCTTCGAGGCTGATTACCAGAGCCAACCCCATGGCGGAAGCTATTCCGCCCAACGTTAGAAAGCGCAATGCCTCGCCGCCCGCGTTGACGGCCCAGACGATGATCGCTGACAACGGAAAAGTGGCCAGCGGCCACAGTTTGCTGGGCCGAGTTGGCAGGGAACGTTCTGTCAGGACATGGCTGCTCATAACAGTGACGGGTCAGTCCGGCAACTTTGCCTGTCAGTTACCACCTGCGTAAGCGGGTGGGTCATACGATTTATCAATTACGAATATCGACGTCGGATTGAAGTCCAAGAAAAAGATAATCCGAAATCTCAAATCCGCAATCGAATCACCCGCCCGCTTACGCAGGTGGTACTGACATTTCTTATTTTCCTCAACGCTCATCGAGCAATTGCCAATCGCGGCCAGGCGCGTTGCGCACTATCGCTGGAAAGCAATTGCGCTGAGGCCAGCAAGTCTTCCGCACAGGACGAAGGGGCGACGGAGCCAAGAAATTGCAGCACCCGAAAAGAAAAGACCCGCTGATCAAATTTCTCGGCGTGCAGGCGAACTTCGGACTGAGACCACAAGCGGCTTTCAAAGTTTTCCATCGCCTCGATTACAGAGTCGCTCTCCGGCTTATCAAAGAAGACTCCCGTAACTCCTTCAACCACGGTTTCCACCGCACCGCCCCCGCGAAAGGCGATGACCGGTCGGCCGGCCGCGTTAACTTCCAGTGGCACCATGCCGAAATCTTCCTCGCCCGGAAACAGCAGGGCGCGGCAATGACTGGCGTAGTAGTTCACTTGTTCATCGGGTTGGCGTCCCAGGAATTCGGTTCGGGGTCCGGCAAGCTTTTCCAGGCGCGCTCGATCCGGTCCATCGCCGATGATTACCAGGCGCCGGCCCAAACGCTTACACGCTTCGATGGCCAGATCGATTCGCTTGTAAGAGACCAGGCGGGACAACACCAGATAGTAATCGTCGACCTCGTCCTCATTCGCCGGCTGAAATCTATCGACATCTATCGGTGGCGGAATGACCGTGGCATCGCGGCCGTAAATTTTTCGGATGCGCTCGGCAACCAGCTCAGAGTTGGCGATGTAAAAGTTTGGCTGCTGTGCCGCGCGCAGGTCCCACTTGCGTAGTCCCCACAGCGCCAGCGGTAATGCGGACCGCGTCAGACCGCCAAAGCGTTCTCGGGCCACGTAATCCTCGTAGCGCCAGACCCAGCGCATCGGCGTGTGGCAATAACAAACATGAATTGCATTGCGGCGGCGGCGCACTCCTTTTGCATAGCCGGAGCTGCTGCTGAAAATCAGATCATATTCAGAGAGATCGAAGTTCTCGACAGCGAAAGGGTAAAGCATGAAGTACTGCCGGAAACGATGCTCGATGCCCGGCAGCCATTGCATCGGTGAAGTGCGTATGTCCGCCTCGCGGAATTTTTTTGGCAGGAGATGTGGCAGGGCCACAGTTGTGTAGATGGGCGCGGACGGGAATGCATCATGCATAGCCATGGCCACGCGCTCAGCCCCACCCATTTGAATAAAATAGTCGTGTACGAGTGCGATTTTTGACACTTGGACCCCTGAATCGTCTCTGTGCGCTCAGGGTATAGAGAGTGGTAATCGAGGTGAATTTTCAGTTATCGGGCGAAGAGCGAAGTGCCAAGGGCGAAGGGAGAGGCGAAGAGCGAAGGGCAAAGGGCGGAAAGCCATTTTCCATCTGTGATAGGACATTTGTCATTGGTGAATTCAACTGACAAGTGCAACAGGTGCCTTCGTTTTCGCTCCAGAGGAGCGAGATGTTTATAGCTAAGAATGTCCGTCAAAGATCTTCGCTCCGCCAGGAGCGAAATCTGGCAGCGGAATCGTCGCCGAGGCAGGCAAAAGCGATTGCGCTCCTTCGGAGCTCAGGAGTAAAGAAATGACCACCAAGCTATAGACATTTCGCTCCTCTGGGGCTAAGCAACAAACAACGTTTTGATGCACTTGTCAGTTGAATTCACCAATGACAATTGTCCAACCACAAATGGAAAATGACTCTCTGCTCTCTGCCCTTTGCCCTTCGCTCCCGCTAGCTGGCCCCGCGCGCCATCAGGATTGCCGGTATCGTGCGCAGCAGGATCGCCCAATCCAATCCGAGCGACCAGCGATCAATGTATTCCAAATCAAGCTGCATCCACTGTTCGAATGAGAGGTTGCTGCGACCGGAAACCTGCCACAGACAAGTCAGTCCGGGCTTCACGCTAAACCTTCGCTTCTGCCAGGCTTCCTCCATGCGCAAGGCGTCGCGCACCGACAAAGGACGTGGCCCCACGATACTCATGTCGCCCAGTAGTACGTTCACGAGTTGTGGCAACTCGTCGATACTCGTCTTGCGCAACCAACGCCCGACACGGGTAATCCGCGGATCGTTGCGTATCTTGAAAATTGGTCCTGTTTTTTCGTTCAGGTGCTCGATCTCCTTCATCCGCTCTTCGGCGTCCCGACGCATGGTGCGAAACTTGAGCATGCGAAAGCGGCGTTTGTTCAAGCCTACACGCTCCTGCACGAAGAAAACCGGGCCGTCAGATTCGAGCTTGATGGCCAGAGCAACCAAAACAAATAATGGCAGCGAAAAAATTAGCAGCAGGAAGGATCCGATCACATCGATCACACGCTTTGCTTCAGTACGCCAACTCAAGGTTGGTCCACTGTGCAGCGAGAGTACCGGAGTGCCTTCAAATTCCCAGGCCCGGGATCGGGCCAGTTTGTGGGGAAATAGGTCAGAGAACAGATGCACCATTATGCCCTGCTCTTCGAGCAGCGTAATCGCGGACTCGATTTGGGCGTACTGCGACTTGATGGGCAGCGCGATGAAGACTTCGTCAATCACTTCATTGGCGATGATGCGTGGCAGATCATCCACATCTCCCAGCCAGGGTATCTTGCTCAGACCGTTGTTATTGAATCGCATCTTGCTGTCAATGTACCCAACCAGCAGATAACCAAAGTCGTTCCGTTTCAAGACCTGCTTGGCGAACCATTCGGCACGCGAACCGGTGCCGATAATTACAAGTTTCTTAAGGTTGTGTCCGCGCTGGCGCCATCGTCGCAGGTTAAGGCGCAACAACAAACGGCTGCTGCCGACCAGCAACAGTGCGATCAGACCTACGCACACGCCCGTCCAAATCGTCATGGTGTGCCAGCTGCCGATTTGAGCTACAACCAAAAGCGCTGCCGAGGAAAAGAACACAGCGCGAGCAACCTCCACCAATTCTTCGAACAGGCTGCTAAGGCGATGCGAACGGTAGACGCCCTGGAAAACGAATGCGAGGTGCCAGACAACCAGCAGCAGAATGCCGAGCAAGGCGTTGCCAACCTTGATCCTGGTCGAGAAAAAGTCGACAGCATACGCAGGGACCGGCAAAGGCGCGGTCGGGGCGTAATTAATTACAATCCCCAGACCCAGTGAGGCCAGCATCAGGAGGAGATCCGTCACCTTAGAGGCAAAGTTGGCTAGTTGTCCGTAACGCGTTGTCATTTCGATCTTTGGTCTTTGGTCTTTGGTCTTTGGTCTTGGTACTGAGTTCCTGGTACTTGGTTGCTTATTTCTACTCTCTGTCGTGTTCCGGTTTCCGGTTTCCGGTCTTACGGCAGCAACGGCGTCAAATATGCAGCCATGCTCGCGTACCGGATATAGCGCTCGACCTTGGAAATGCGATTGCGTGGCACCAGGATCATGTCGCCGGCCTGAAGGACCATATCGTTTTCGAGGTCACTGGTCCGTCTGAGCGTCTTAAAGTTCAGGACCTTTACTTCGGCCGTATCGGCATTCAGTCTCTTGAAGACAAGAATCTGCGAAGACTTCGCTGTTTCCTTTAGACCACCGGCGAGCAGCACTGCCTGGATCGCAGTCAGCCTCTCACGCAGTTCCAGCTTTCCCGGTTGGTTAACCTCACCGGCCACAACGACGTATGGCTTCTGAAACTCTTTTAGAATTACCGTTATTTCAGGTGATTCAAGCCGCACACTTACCTTGACGAGAATCAGGCCGCGAACTTCGTGCAGCGTGTGGCCGCCGACTTTCAGATCGCCGCCCATCTGTAACGAGATGTAGCCATCAGGCTGCACCGTTGCGGTTTGGTTGAACTCCGGGGTATAGCGATATTGAATATCCAACACATCACCCGGATGCAGGGTGTAACGATCCTCGCGCGGCACGGTCAGTACAGGCGCCCGGCTCTGCGCGCGCGCCGCCAAGCCCCAGGACGCAAGCAACAGCAGGACGACACCAAACTGGATAACGTAGCTTCGATTCATACCTTTCATTGTTTCTGATCCCTGGTCTTGATTCTTAGTTCTTTGTGCTTTGTGCTTTGTGCTTAGTTCTTGCTTGTCGTGTTGCTCCCGTCACAGTCGTCGATACAGCCAATCCGGAACGGGATAGCGGCGTTGATTTAGGACAAACCCAAGAAAGCTGCCGCCAGCCTGTTCCAGCATTCCCCTGGTGCGATGAATTTGATCGCGTCGCGTACGGCCGGCCTCGACAACCACGGCCACACCGTCGACGATCGGCGCGAGCATCGTGGCGGCAGCTGAGACCTTCAACGATGGGCAATCGATGAGCACATAATCAAAGTTCCAGCGCAGGGCCTTGAGGCACGAGAGCCGGTATTCAGGATCGGCTTGCCACAAGCTGGTAGCCGCGGGACGGTGGTAACCAACGATGCCTCCGACCGCGGCCGGTAAGGTCAGCAAATTATCCAGTTGCGTTTCGAAACATTGCGCGGCGATCTGCTGCGGGTCGGCAGCACTAATACTTTGCAAGCCAGTCGAGTCGACCGCCAGCACACGCTTTTGAGTGTGGGAAGCAATTTCTTTGGCCAGTGTGTTGACGACGGAAGTCACACCCTCTCCCGGAGACGAACTGGTAAAGGCAACGATGCGATTACGCAGCTTGCCTTCGCCATCGACCGCTTGAAAGACTGTTCTGATCAGTTCGAGATAGAGTTCCACGATCGCTGTTCCCCTTTTGGTCTGCGCCCGTTGCGCGTTACTTCAGCGCTTTTTCGACTGCGTTCGATAATCCGCATACTCGCTTTCACTTTTGGCAGCACGCTAGGTGCTTCCGAGTTCGGCGGCTGATTCACTGCCGGCGGTCAACAACCGGCGCTTGTCAATAATCAGCGAACCGCGACCGCGCGCCAGCTTGGGAATTGTTGCCAATACCTGGCCAGAGAGTTCGAGCTCGCGCGGTGTCTCTACACTCTCGCGCAGGAACTCAGCGGTGATGGCACTGCCCAGGGCCACCAGCGCACCCAGAACAATTCCCAACACCAGATTCAATGGCCGATTGGGCTTTGAAGGCAGTTGTGCTTGCACCGGAGCCTCGGCTAACGAGACGTTGGTGATTTTGTTCTGGTCCAATTCGTCGGCGATGCGCGACTCTTCCTGTTTCTTCTCGTAAAGCTGGTAATTATTCTCGGCTTCTTTGACGCGGCGGGTTAGATCCTGAAATTCCGAAGTGCTGCCCTCCAGGCGCGAAAGCTGAACCTCGTAGTCTCGCAACTGGCCGGCCAAAATCCAATGCCGAGCCTGGGCCCCAGCCTGATCGACCCGGACACGTGCCAACTCGGCGTCCGTCGTCTGCCGCAGGGGATTTAGGTCGGTGGACTGCTCCGTCGCTGTCTGTTTGCTCGCCTTCTCGAGTGCAGCTCTGGTCGTACTGATTTCCCTATCCAGTTCACGCACCAGGCGATCGTCAGATCGGAACTTGGACAATAACTGTGTGCGCCGGTTTTGCAATTCGACCAGCATGGTGTTGAGGCGTTCAGCCGAATACTGATTGGGAAGTGCGCGACTCTGCGTCACGATGCGTGGCTGCAAGGTTCGCATCTGTTGCTCAAGGCGGTTGATACGCTCGTTGACTTCCTTCAGAAACGCCTCGGTCTCCAAGAGCTTGGATTTCGCCTCGGTCATTTTCAGCACAGTGATATCTTTCTGCTGGCTGAGTGACACAACGTTCATGCCCTGTTGAAAAGTCGACAGTTGTTTCTCCGCTTCGCGCAACTGCTGTTCGTACTGATCCGCCTGCGACTTGAAAAATTCGTAAGTGCCTGCCGGCCGGTGCAGCTTGACGCGCTTTTCCAGGTAGAGATCCCCGAGCTTGCGTAACACTGCGGCAGCCGTTTGTGGTGATGATGACGAATAGGTGACTTCGATGATGTTGGCTTTTTTGACCGGCGTAATCGCCAGGTCTTTCGCTAAGCGCTCGGTCGCCTGTTCGATCTGGCCGGCTTCGTTGTGCGGGGCTTCCTTCAGGCTAAGCCTTTGCATCAGGGATTGTCCTGGTTTGGCCAGGCCACATTCAGTGACTACTCGATTCAGCAAGTCCTTGCTGGTCAGCAGCTCGATCTCTGAATTGATCTCAGTTTCCGAAACATCGGTGCTCGGCACGCCGTTCATGCCCGTAGTCCGCTCAGGAGTGATGGGGACTTCCGAACGCACGTTCTTCACGAGAATTTTCATCCGAGATTCATACTCATTGGGCATCATGAACGTCACCACGGCTGTGCCAACGGCGATCGTCAGGAAGGTCACCATGATTAGAAACTTGTGACGAAACCATACTGATGCCACATCGCGGCGCGAGAATGTGGCCTGCTCGGGTTTTGTTATCGGGGTCATGTTGTTCATAAAAAAGAGTTTGCTCAGGTGTTATAGGAACAATGAGCCACTATTTCCGATTTGAAACGTAGTTGGCGAGTCATTTCACAAATTCCTTGAAGCTACTGTCATAGCCTCTACACGCCCACCGGTAGACAAAAATCTCCGCCGGGCGTTAAATACATTCACCTGGCACTTTGAAAACGGCTAATCGAAAGTTTTCTCCGCGATCCATTCCGCCGTGTGCCGCGCAACAAGATGCGAAAGCTTCAATCATTGTTGGTGTTGATTCTTTTGGTCAGCGTAGTTCTGGCGTGCCGCATGGCCGAATCGCTCACCGGGAATCGGAAAGCCGGCACAGTTAGCAGCCTGTGGGCGGACGTGCCTCCCTTTGCCGGCGCCACTAAAGCGGATCTTGAAATACCGCTGGGACCGCGGTTGGCGATACGCGCGATGATGCAAGGCAAGATCGATTTCATTGCCTTCACAACTCCAAAAAGTGCGGCGGAGGTGAAGGACTTCTATACGAACGACCGCATGAAAGCTGCCGGCTGGACGGCGAATGACAAAGGTTGTATTGGCGATACTGAGGATGAAAAGAGTCAGGGCGCTGTCTGTTTGTACGGACGGAAGGACGGTAATAAGGATGAAGGTCTGGCGATTATTGTCGCCCAGGATGAGAAAACCAAACAGACTGAGATTTTTTACGCGCGCATTGATCTGACGCGTCCCAGTCCTTCGCCGACACAGCGATCAGAAGATCGGCAATCTATCGATCGGGAGCGGAAGCTGGTTGCTTGAGAAGATGGAACGATTTTCCATTTGAGATTGGTGAATTCAACTTACAAGTGCAACAGTTGAATTCGTTTTCGCTCCAGAGGAGCGAGATGTTTATAGCTACCAGCGCCGCCCAAAGATCTCGCTCCGTTAGGAGCGAAACCCGGCAGCGGAACCTTCGCCGGGACAGGCAAAAGCGATTACGCTCCTACGGAGCTTGGAAGTAAAGAAAGAACCCGTAGCTATAAACATCTCGCCCCTATGGGGGCTAAGCGACAAACAATGTTCTGTTGCGCTTCCAACTTGAATTCGCGAAAATCACAAATACCGAATGATCACTTAAACTCGAACGACTTCACATACTCCACAAATGACTGATCCCACCGACTAACCGTTTTTGCGGGACCCACCAGCTTGGCAAAGTAGTTGCCCTTAGGCGTTTCGACCACCGCCGCGCGCAGACGCTGGTTGCTGTCGTTGTGTCGCGCATCGCTGCCCGGAGACATTTGGGCCGTATAAGTCCCGCTCACATCAACCGTAGTGACCTTCAATCCGTTAATCGTCACGGTTTCGATTTTTGCTTTGTCCTTCGAAGGGCTGCCGTCGGCTTGCTGCATTTGATTGACCCAGCGATCCACATTATCTGAAACAGCGCCGCCCTGTCCCGATCCAAAGAAGTAGACCACCAACGACGCGTCCTCGGCGTCACCTTCAACCCGGGCCAGCTTGAATTGCGCAACACGCATCTTCGAGCTCGGTTCTTCCGTCACCCAGCCTGCGGGAACTTTGTATTTGAGTTCACCCGCGGCACTCGCCGGAGTTTGGCCCGCCCCCCGGGGATTGGTAACAGTGGCAGAGGCGCCTCCAGTGCCGGCCGCGCAACCGGAAAAGGAAAGCGCGAGCGTCAGCAGCAGGCTGACGCAAGAAATTCTTTTGAGCATCATGATCTCTCCTGGGACGATTTCTGCAGGGGCAATCCAACATCCGCATTCGTAATTCCCAAATCGTTGACTCACCCGCTCACGCAGGTGGTACTGACATTGGCACCTCGTTCGTCTCTCTCTCAAACGAATGCCGGATACTTTCTTTCGGCGGCGGCTGCAGCCAGAGGGGAAGCCTGGGCGCCCAGCGATGCGTGGCAACCCGAGAGCGAAAATAGATTTCATGCTCCCATTCAACCTCGGCCATGGTGAGCAAACAATCGATGAAGGATTCATGTCCCGAGTCTCGCGCATGTCGGGCCGCGATTTCGTACTCGCGTATGTTTCGGCTTTCAAGCCGGCCCGCGCCATACATGGGTGCCAGCCAACCGCTTAGATGGCAAAGTACGCCCAGGACTCGGCCGATCATGACCGCCTTCACTTCCTGAAAGCGGCTGTGGCGGGCGTTCAGCTTCCCAAGCATAGCGCCCACCAGCCGGCGGTGATGCCACTCCTCGTCTTCGATCCTTTTGATGCTTGCTCTTTCGTCCGGGTCGCGTACGGAATGCCAGTGACCACGATATGCATAGGCCGCCGCCAACTCCGCGGAGTAGGCCATTTTCAGCAGGCTTATCAGTTGTTGCTCATTGTGTTCCCGCATCCGTTCAGGTCTTTTGTAACACAAGCTGGCAGCTTTTTGCCTGCGTCCACCTTCACGGGCGGGACGCCCGTGCCCCACGCTTCAACGGGCAAACAATCGCCGGCGCAACAAATGTTTATTCGGCAACCAGATTCGCTGAAATACTGTCCGCTTCCGTACCGGCTTCCTGGGCCAACCTCAGCAACCATTCGATCTTTTCATTCTGGTCCGGATCGAGGTCGGTGAATTGCACGCCAAAGCCTCGACCTACCGTGTGATGCCGGACTTCGCCCTCCACATACAACCAATCACCGTCCGGCAGCAATACCCGAAAACCTACCATCTCGCCGCTCATAATTTCACCGACTGTGTTCATGTAACAGCCGCCTAGCGAAAGATCAGTTATCAGCGCCGGATGATTGTCTGATTCCCTGTCCCAAACCGCTTCAAGACTGACGCTTAACCTTGGGGTGGATCTTCGATCGTCCATGGAAACTCCTTGCAGGATTCACGATGAGGGTAGACAAGTGAAAGCAATCTTTGCGGGACAAGATCAACAGCAGGAAATCGCAAAAGGGGCCGACAAACCAGGTCATTTCCATACCAGAACCATCTTAGATGAGAATCCGACCAGTTGCCAACGCAAAATCAACGAGGCGGAGAAAGACAGTGTGAACCGGTACTGGTGCGTTTGCCGCAGTCGCTTGTCTAATGGTGAAATCGTTTCAATTAGTGCAGACGCTCCGCAGGAGCTAAATGTTTATAGCTAAGCGCGCATCATTTATTTCCTGCGCTCCGTAGGAGCGCAACGAAGAAACATTTCGCTCCTACGGAGCGGTCATTATCAAAACTCATGGGGTGCTATAAACATTTCGCCTCTACGAGGCGAGGAGGGAGCGCGGACGATCAGTCCATCAGTGCCCCCGAAAGGTTAGAGGCCCGAAGGGCCGGCATTCAGTAGCCGCGTCCGCAAGGACGTGGAATGAGTTCAAAAAAATTTAGTGAGCGCCGGTAGGTGTGTAACAGGGAGGATAACTCAGCACAAGTGTCGGCCCCTTCGGCCCTCAACCGATCGCAAGGTATTCTTTTCCACGCCCTCACGAACGTGGCTATTGAATCCCGGCCCTTCGGGCCAGATCATTGGAAAACTATTCTGCCTTCTATGATTGCGCCGCTCTTTCTCGCGTCCACAAACTATCGGTCTTCCTGGGTTCAATTCCGTGTCGTTTGATCATGCGATCGAGGGTCTTGCGATCAACTTCCAGGACCCGAGCCGCGGCCTGTTTATTGCCGCCGGTGTACTCCAGCACTCGCGAAACATACCGCCCTTCGATCACGGCCAGGGTGGGCCACTCCTGTTCTGCAACAGCGCCGCCGTCTGTGGCGGTGGTCTCAGTTCCGGTACTCACCCCATTGCTGCGCACCCGTTCCGGCAGATCCTGCACGCGAATCGTTCCGTCGCACATTGCCGCCGCGCGCACAATAGCGTTTTCGAGCTCGCGAATGTTCCCCGGCCACGAGTACTGTTCCAGCAGGATCAGGGCATCGGATGAAAACCTGACGACTGGATTCAATGAATGGACGCGCGCGGCAAAGGTCCGGGCCAAGGGCAGAATATCCTCGAGCCGGTCCCGCAGCGGCGGCAAAACAATCGAGACCGCGTTCAGGCGGTAGAACAGGTCTTTGCGAAATCTACCCGCATCAACTTCTGCCTCAACGTCGCGGTTGCTTGCGGCTATGATGCGCACATCAACGCGTGTCGTCTGGTTTGAGCCGACGCGGCGAATCTCACCCTCCTGTAACGCCCGGAGCAGCTTGACCTGAAAAGCCGGGGTAGTCTCTGTAATTTCATCAAGAAAAACAGTGCCGCCATCCGCTTCTTCCCACAGGCCCCGACGATCGCGATCCGCTCCGGTAAAGCTGCCCTTTACGTGGCCAAACAATTCTGACTCGATCAGCTCGGCGGGGATGGCGCCACAATTCACCGGCACAAACGGTTCTTCGGCCCGGCGGCTACGACGGTGCAAGGCTGACGCCACCACCTCCTTGCCCGTGCCCGATTCGCCAGTCAGCAGCACCGGGAGATTGGTGCCGGCTACACGACCGACCTGCTTCATCACCTCAATGAAGACTTCGCTTCGGCCCACGAGCGCAATATCCGATTGGTAAGCGGGGGAATTGTTGGAACCGCTCGTAACCAGGCGGCGATTGGCAAGTTGTTCCTGCAACGCCTGGGAAAGAGTTACCAATTCACCGCTGCCAAAGGGCTTTAGCAGATAGTCATACGCTCCGAACGCCGTCGCATCCAGCGCCCCACCAGCACTGCCGTGCCCCGTCATCAACACGACTTTTGTTTCCGGTGAGTATTCTTTGAATCGGTGCAGAACGCTGAACCCATCGGCGCCCCCCAGCTTGACGTCGCAGAACACCGCGGACCACTCCTGCTCCTGCGACAACTCAAACGCCCGTTCCGCCGATTCCGCTTCACTGGTTTCCCAACCATCACCCCGTAAGACTTCCGACACAAATCCGCGCACCTGTGCATCGTCATCGATTACCAATGCGCGAAGAGTTTTTTTCATTCGGCTCACCCCTGCATCCAACGCTAGGTTACTGAAAAGAGTATTTCGTTGGCGTAGTCCAGCTCATGATCCAATAGATTCCGAAAAGCGTCCGCGGGGACAGGTTTACCAAACAAGTAGCCCTGCCCTCCATCGCATCCGAGAAGGCGCAGAAATCGCAGATGCTCCTCCGTTTCCACTCCTTCGGCAATTACCTGAAGGCGAAAACTATGCGCCAGTTTGATTACCGCCACCACCAGCGCGGCGTCATTGGGATCAGTGGTGGATCCGTCCACAAAGGACCGATCGAGCTTCAAGGTATCGATGGGTAGACGCTTTAAATAACTGAGCGATGAATAACCGGTGCCGAAATCATCGAGAGCAATCTTCACACCGAGTTTGCGAATCCGGGTTAGCAGTTCCACCGCGGCGTCGGCGTTTTGCATCATCGTGGTCTCTGTTAACTCTAATTCCAGGCAACTGGCGTCAAGACCGGTTTGGTTCAGGATCTCAACCATGCTTTCATAGAAATCCGATCGACCAAACTCGCGCGCGGACACGTTCACCGCAACGCGCATCTTGCCTAAGCCATACGCCCGCCAGGTGCACGCTTCAGCGCAGGCAGTGCGCATAACCCATTTCCCCAGTTGCAGAATAAGTCCCGTGTCTTCGGCCAGTGGTATGAACTCCGATGGGGGAAGTAATCCAAGGGTGGGGTGTTGCCAGCGGACCAGCGCCTCGGCGCCCACCACCAGGTGTGTCTCGTAGTCGATCTGCGGCTGGTAAAATAAAACCAACTCCTCGTTTTCGATGGCCCTCCGCAGGCTCGTCTCTAATGCCAGGCGCTTCACTGCCCGAGCGTTCATGTCAGAGGTGTAGAAGCGATACGTGTTACCTCCGGCCTTTTTTGCCTGATAGAGGGCGGCGCCGGCATTTTTAAGAATTGTATCCTCGTCAGTGCCATCGTCCGGAAAAATGCTGATGCCGAAGCTGGCGGTCACGTAGACCTCCTGCCCTCCCAGGAAAAAAGGAGACCTGAGCGCTTCGGCCAGCACAAGAGAGAGATCGGCCAGCTCTTCGGTAGCCTTGACCTGAGATATCAGCAAGGCAAATTCATCGCTGTCATACCGGGCCACAGTGTCGCCCTCCCTGAGGCACTTACGCAGCCGGTTCGCAACCTCAACCAGACAAAAATCGCCCTCCTGGTGGCCCAGCGTGTCGTTAATTTTTTTGAAGCGATCAAGGGACAGCAGCATGACACCCACCAGCTGCGGTTGACGTTGTGCAAGTGTCAAAGCCTGCGAGATACGGTCAACAAACAGGGTCCGGTTCGGCAAATCGGTAAGGTCGTCATAGTAGGCGAGGTGCGCGATGCGAGTAGTTCTCTCGCGTACCATCTCCTCGAGATTATTCTCGTAAGTTCGCTTTTGGGTGAGCAGAACGTGATGACGTAAGGCGCGGTCCACAGCGGCTTCGATGTGATTCAGGTCCAGCGGTTTCATTATGTAGTCAAACGCCCCGCCGCGTATTGCGTCGATAGCCGACTCGATGGTCTGCCCACCGCTAATCATTATCACTACGGTATCCGGGCGGTCGCTGTGGACGTGCCGCAAAAGCTCGAGTCCACTGATATCCGCCATGTTTATGTCGCTGATGACAATGTCAAACACATCTCCCTTAAGAACGTTGAGTGCGTCTTCAGCACAGGACACACTGGTGCAGTCGTATTTCGCGCGGAGTAATTCCACCAGAAGATTTCTGATAGGTTCCTCGTCATCGATGATCAGAATAGTCGGCCTTTGAACAGGTATTTCCAACTTGCTTTTCATAACGGACAATCAGCGCGCGGCGTCGAGAGTGGCACGTACCTTTCGCGCCAGCGCATCCGCTGTGAAAGGCTTTTGAATAAACTCGAGTCGATCGTCCATTAGACCATGACGGACGATCGCGTCGTCGGTATAACCTGACATGAAGATTACGCGTAGGTCCGCGCGCAGCGGACTGAGACGGTCGACAAGTTCACGGCCGCCCATCTGAGGCATAACCACGTCGGTAACCATCAGATTTATGTTATGGGGATACTCTGAAGCGATAGTCAAAGCCTGCTCGCCGTTTTCGGCGGCGATTACACGGTAACCCAGCGATTCCAAAATCTGTTGTGCAATCTGGCGCACCTGCGCTTCGTCCTCGACCAGGAGGATCGTTTCATTCCCTCCGGGTGCGACTCCTTTCTGTTCATAATCAGTAGCGCCGTTGGCGCCGCCGTCCACCCGCGGCAAATAGATTTTGAAAGTAGTTCCCTTGTCGATCTCGCTATAGACCCAGATGTGACCCCCACTTTGCTTAACGATCCCATAGACCGTCGACAGGCCCAATCCGGTGCCTTTACCCGCTCCCTTGGTAGAAAAAAATGGTTCGAAAATTCGATCTCGGACCAAAGCATCGATGCCTGATCCGTTATCACTGACGGCCAGCATCACATACGCTCCCGGGACGCACTGGGCATGCTGCTGCGCATAGTCCTCAGTTAAGGTGGCATTAGACGTTTCAATGGTCACCTTGCCACCGCCGTTGGTCATAGCGTCACGCGCATTGACTACCAAATTCACGACTACCTGTTCGATCTGCCCCGGGTCTGCCTTGACCTGACCCAACTGAGGATCGGTCAGGGTCATCAGGTCCACATCCTCGCCAATCAGACGACGTAACATCTTGTCGAGATCCGAAACGACGGTGTTCAGATCCAGAACCTTCGGTTGCAAGATTTGCTTGCGGCTGAAGGCCAGCAACTGCCGTGTCAATCCTGAAGCGCGGTCACCCGCCTTCTTGATTTCCGAAACGTTGCTGCGAAAAGGACTCTCGGCCGGCAGCCGGCGCAAAAGCAGGTCGGAATAGCCGCTGATTACCGTCAAGAGGTTGTTGAAATCATGAGCCACCCCACCCGCCAACTGGCCAATAGCCTCAAGTTTCTGCGATTGTCGCAGCTGTTCTTCGAGCTGTTTTCGCTCAGTCACATCGCGCGCGATGCCCTGCACACCCACCGGCACTCCGTTCTGAAGTACCAGCCTGGTGTTTACTTCCACCGCCACGCGACTACCATCCTTCGCCACGATTTCCATTTCATAGGCCGTGACCGTTTGACCTTCCAGCTTGCGGCGGATCATTTCGCGCGCCTGTTCGAGGTACTCCGGAGCGACGGTCTGTTGAATGTTTAGCTGACGAGTTTCCTCCAGTGAGTACCCAGTAATCTCCAGGCCGGCTTTGTTGGCCGAAGTGTAGTTACCAAGTAAGTCATGCTCATAAATAATATCGTGAGCATTTTCTACCAGGTCCCGATAGCGCTCTTCACTCAAGCGCAGGGCGGATTCCGCCAGAATACGTTCGGTGATGTCGCGTACAGCGGCCAGCAGCGCGGGCATACCCTCGTAAAGACAGATTGTCTGCGAGACCTCAATGTTGATAAGGCTTCCATCTTTACGCAAACCGACGACTTCATACAGCGGGTCGTCACCGGAAAACTTGGATAGCACAAGCTCTCTCTGTTCGGGCGAAGTGAGTTCCAGAATGTCATGGCCAAGCAGTTCTTCAATGCTGTAGCCGAACATCTCCGCATAGGCCCGATTGGTGCTCATGATCACCCCATCCTTGTGAATCACTACGCCATCGAAAGCGGAATCAGTCAGACCTTTGTATCGTTCTTCGCTTTCGCGCAGCCCTTCTTCGGCGCGGATGCGCTCAGTTAGATCGCGAATGAAGGATGTAAACGTCGGATAGGGGAGTTCACCAATCGCGGTGACCGTCAATTCAATCGGAATCTCGCTGCCATCGGCGCGCATTGCCGCTACTTCAATGCGCTTACCCAGTATTGTGGACGTGCCCGTAGCCAGGTAGCGGGCAAATCCAGCCTGGTGATACGGGCGCGTGCGGACAGGAATGATCAGGTCCACCATGAGCTTTCCCACTACCTCGCTGCTTGAATATCCAAAGGTCTGCTCGGCGGAGGGGTTGAAGTCGATCACCTTTCCTTCGTGATCAACCGTGATTACACAATCGAGTGCGGATTTGAGAATTGCATCTTTGCGACTTTCGCTTTCGGCCAAAGCCTGTTCAGCCTGCTTGCGCTCGGTGATATCCACCATCACGCCGCGCAGCCGCACGTGTGTGGCCTCGCGAGCATCGATAGTCACAAAGTCTCGCAACCAAACGACGCGGCCATCCGCTGCGACCATCCGGTAGTCCAACTGGTGACTCTCCCGTTTTGCGATGGCCCGGCGACAGAAGTCGGGCGCCCAAAGGCGGTCCTCGGAGTGCAGGTGGTCGGCCCAAAATGTCGGTTCCGCAAGCCACTGATCGGGTGCATAGCCGAGGATTCGCTGGGACTGATCGCTGATGAACGTGAATCTGAAAGTATTGGCATCAAGCTCCCACACAATACCGTCGATTGAATTCACCAGGGCCTGGTACTGCTGCCGGATTTCCCGCTCCGCCTCTCCGATCCGTTTTCGCTCTGTGATGTCCTCCAGTGTTCCTTCGTAGTAAGTGACTGTGCCGTTTTCGTCCCTGATGGCACGCCGATTTTCTGAGAGCCAGATTTTTGTGCCGTCAGCGCGATAAGCTTCGAACTCGTAGCCCTGAACAGCGAGGCCTTCTTCCAGGAGGTCCGTCGCAGCCGCGCGACGCATGGGATCGACATAAAGAAGATTCGCGATATCCGTAACAGTGGCAATCACTGCCGCGGGGGACTCGTGACCCAGGATGCGCGCCAGAGACGGATTCACCGACAAAAACTTTCCCTCTGGTGTGGATTGGAAAATCCCCTCGACCGCATTCTCAAAGATCGAGCGATAATTCCTTTCGGCGTTTCGTACCTGGGAGTACAACGAGGCCGTTTCAAGAGCAGCCGCCGCCGTTCCGGCGAGGATGGTAAGCGCTTTCATCTGGCCCAGAGTAAAAGGCCGCAAGCGACTGGTTACATTGAGATTGATCACGCCGACAAGTTTGTTTGCCACCTGCATGGGCACCGAAATTGAAGAGCGAATATCCGGCCGCGGCCACAGCGCCACAAAACGAGCGTCGTGGACCTCGCCATTCAAAATCAACGGTTCCCGTTCGCGCGCGACCCAACTGGCTATACTCTGATCGAACGGAATGCGCTCTCCCAGCAGGCGTTCCCTCCTGGCTCCCCGAACCGCGGCCACATACAACTCGCTGCCGTCATTGGTCGGCAAGAGGATCGAAACTTCGTCGGCATCGCTCTGTTGCAGCGCGGCATCGGCAAGTTTACTCAACACTGTTTGCGTATCGAGGGTAAAAGCGATTGTCTGCGAGAGGCCGTAAATGGCCAGGGTTTCTCGCAACTGAAGATTTTCCAGATGCAACCGCCGCGTGTTCATGGCCCGAGTGAGTACGGGCATCAGCGTCTGCATTCGGAAAGGCTTTAATACATAGTCAAAGGCCCCTAGCTGCATTGCGTCGACAGCGGTCTGAATAGTTCCCTGACCGGTCATGACAATGCCGACCAGATGAGGATCGATTTCCAGCGCGGACTTCAGTAAGGCGATACCGTCCATTTCGGGCATCATCAAGTCAGTCAACAGAATGTCAAAATTCTTCTGTTCCAACTCAGCAAGCGCCTGAGTGCCCGTTGGGCAACCCAGGACCTCAAAACCCTGGGTCGCGAGCGCCTCGCAGAGGATTGTTCGCAGCTCCAACTCGTCATCAACGACCAGTACGGCGCCCACCGCCACGCTCGATCGCCGGCCGTTTAGCTTCGAGGTGTTCCCTACCGATTCTTGAACGTGATTACTCAACCTCGGCACTTCCTCCCGTCTCGGTGATCGGCAGTGCGATGCGGACCGTGGTCCCGATCCCCAGCTCACTCTCAACCACGATCGTTCCATGGTGTTCTTCAATAGTCCGGCGACAGATCGGCAATCCCAGGCCGGTGCCTTTGCCTTCGGGTTTCGTCGTGAAGAAAGAATCGAAAAGTTTCGGCAGGAATTCCGGCTCGATGCCTCTGCCGGTATCTGAAAATTCCAGGATAGCCGCTGCTCTCCCACTTGAAAGGAAACCAGGCCGCGCGCGAACTGTAAGGGTCCCGCCTTCCGGCATGGCGTCACTTGCGTTGGTCAGGAGGTTAAGAAAGACCTGACGCAATTGCTGGCGATCGGCTTGCACCATGGGCAGGGCCGGGTCGAACTCTTTGACGACATGTATGCGGCGACTGCGCATATGGTAGTGAATAAAATCATGAGAGTTCGTCAGTTCTTCGCCCAGATTTACCGTTGAAGTCTGCGGATGGCTGCGACGACTGAAGAGCAACAGATTGCGGACCAGACTTGCCATGCGCTCGACCTCGCGCGCGATCACATCGAGCGCCTGACGGCGGGGATCGTCGGCTGCCAACCGTTCGAGCAGCGCCTCGGTCCGTAGCGAGATTGTCGCGAGCGGATTGTTGAGTTCGTGCGCCACGCTGGCGGCGAGTTCGCCCATAGTGGCCAGCTTTGACGCCTGCCAAAGCTGTTGTGTCGCCGCGGTCAACTCATCGGCTTTTGTTTGTAACGCTGCTTCGGCTTGTTTTCGATCACTGATGTCGCGGATCATTCCCAGCAGGTTGCCGTCGGGCATCATCGTCGAGACCACATCTGCTGCGAAGTGCGAACCGTCCTTACGCCGGAACTGCCATTCTCGATGATAATCAGACTTGGTTTTGATCAAACTCAGCGCCGGCCCAATCTGCTCGATTTCCGTCGGGGCAACGATGTCGGAGGCGTGTAGCTCGGTCAATTCGGCGCGCGTATACCCAAGCATTCGGCACATGGTGGCATTGGCGTCAATGTAGTAACTCTCGGGGTCGGCAATGACTATGCCGTACGGTGCACAGTCGAAGAGCGTTCGATACAGACCCTCGCTGGTACGCAGCGCCCTCTCCACTCTTCTGCGCTCGCTGATATCACGGGCGATTGTTGCCCATCCGCTGACGGCGCCCGACTCGTCCCTAATCGGAGAGATGGCCAGCGACACCGCGATTCGCATGCCTGTTTTGGTAATGCGCTCGGTTTCGAAATGATCAATAATTTCACCCTGGGTGAGTCTTTCCAGAATTGCTTTGACTTGACCGTTGTGCTCCGGGGGCGACAGGAGGGTGATCGAACGCCCCACTATTTCTGCTTCAGTGTAGCCATACAGTCTTTCCGCGCTCGTATTCCAACTGGTAATAGTGCCATCCAAAGTCTTTCCGACGATGGCATCATGCGAGGACTCTACGATCGCTGCTAATTTCACAGCAGCCTTTTGGACCAGTTTGAGCTCATCAATCTTCCGCTCGAGATCTTCTTGTGAGGCCGTCAAACGTATGACCATCGAGTTGAAGGCACTGGCGAGCTCACCAAGTTCATCCTTCTGCTGGATATCAACCGATTGGGAATAGTCTCCGCCGCGAATTCTTTTTGCAGCCACCGTCAGAGATTGAAGGGGCCGTGTGATACTGCCGCTGAGCGCAAAACTGCCCACCAGTCCCAGGACAATCAAGGCCACGTCAATAACGATGACGCGTCGCAGGAAGCCTGTGGCATGAGCTAGAAAGACGCGCTCCGGAAATTCGACGACAACAAAGAAAGGGGTACCGTGAATTGGGCGCCCCAAAGCCATAATCGAAGTTCCACTTCGAGTGAAGCGAGTCGCTTGCTGGGTCGCCTGAAAACCTGACGGAGGCTCCGGCACAACCTTATCCAGATCAGTCCAGATGTCACCGCGTGTGCTGCCAAAGTAAAGGGCCGCTTCGTTGCCGACCAGATTCTGAAGTTGCTTGCGAGCCTCGGGATTGGATGAAATTTGCCGCCATCTAACAAGAAAGCCGATCGCATTTCCGGAAACACCTTTGACAGCCGCGATCGTGGGATAGACGACCAGGCTCTTAGCGAGCCGAATCGGTCCGACGACCTTGAAGGGCTCGACCGCGCACAGTTTGAAGTCCTCGTTGAGATCGCCAATCGGGGCGGAAGCCTCTACATTCGTCAGAACGAGAGAGTTGTTAGACTTCCACAATTCGGTTTGAAGCGTATTTGGATCCGGAGCCGCGTTGAGGTGCTGCAGGATTGCCAACGCAGCTGGCCGGCCGGCATCCGAAGGATTCTGCAGATAGGCAACAATCGCCGGGTCGTTCGCTACGGCTACGGTTTTACCAAGGTGGAGCGCGGTTGACTGCTGCGATAGACCCGCCAACTGCTGAGTAAGATTAAGTAACCGCTGATGTCCAACTTCGAGGGCCGCATCTCTTACCCCAAGATACGACGCCCAGGTCGAGGCTACGAGGATGCCGAGCAACAATAAACCGATCAGCAGCGGAAGTCGGTGCTGGATAGAAATATTCGACAGCGAAAATCGCCTGGATCGCATAGCCGATTTGATGGGAGGGACATTCTTCTTTTCGAGGGTCAGCTATTTTTCGCCAGACTGCAAAAACCTTTGTGGCGAAATTAGAGAAACGACTCGGTCATTTTTTAAGAAGAAGAAGGACGCCGCTATCGCCCCCAATCGCGGCGTCCTCTTCATGACGCGGGCGTTCCCCCCACAGGGCGCTCCGCGTTCTTTTTTAGGTACCTTACAAGACCCGCAATCCTGACTCGTAAAGCTAATCTTTTGTCAGGTACCCAATTCCCAGCGAAAAAACTTCTACTAATCGCGAAAACTACGACTGCTTTCAGAAGTCGCCTCGATGCCTTCCGTCGCGAAGACCAGGGACGAAACCCGCTTCGCAAAAGCGCCAGATTCGTAACGTCACCATTCTTTTCCTACCAGCAGCTTGGGAGGAATTTGGATTTGACGCCCTGGCAGCTCGATCCTCTAACGCGCCTCTACTCCAAATCGGAAAGTATGAACAGGATGGTCAAAAACATTTTCGGGGACGAATTCTAACTTCCGGGGATGACTAAATAAAACTTATCAGCCATGGATAACTCGATCCCCCGGAAGCATGAAAGCCCTTCATCTATTTGAGGAATTATCCTGCTGGCAGACTATGCCTGCGTGGGTCAGAGCGCAAGTAGGAAGAACCTTAGCTCCCCGATAGGAAAACCCTTAAGTTAGATCTCTCTCAGTCACGTGATGGGGATGCAAGAAAAAGAGAATCGAGCGCCGCCTGATCGGGCCTGCCCTGTTAATCGATGCCGACCAGTCCTGTTCTTATCGCATAGCGAACAAGGCCCGCGACATCATGGATATTCAATCGAGACATTAGCTGGGCCCGGTGTGCTTCCACGGTCTTAGCACTAATATCTAAAGTCAGGGCAATGTCCTTGGTCGATTGGCCCTGCGCCAGCAATCGCAGCACCTCCTGCTGACGCGGTGTGAGTTCGCGCAGGGCAACACTTCCGTCGACAACGGAGTTGACTCGACGAAAGAAAGTTTTCTGAGAAAGGGCCGGCGACAGATAGGTGCCACCGCCGGCGACGGCCTTGATCGCCAATTCCAACTCTGCGCTAGCCGCCGTCTTGGGCAAATAACCTTTGGCGCCATGGCGAAAAGCATAGAGCGCATATTCTTCTGTGTCGTGAACCGTGAGGACTATTATTCGTATGTCAGGAAAATCCCGCGTCGCCTCGTCCAGCACCTCGAAGCCGTTCAGCAAAGGCATTGCGATATCGAGGAGAACCACATCGGGAACGTGGTCTCGAACTAAACGCAACGCCTCGCGACCATCGCCGGCCTCGGCAACAACCTCAATGCCATCGATCTCCTCGACCAATACACGTATTCCCGCCCGAACGAGGACATGATCGTCGGCTAACAATAGACGAATGGGTTTCACAGCGTCCCATGGCTGGTCCAGGTCGAGCGGCCCCACAGTGAAGCAATCCTTGAAACGAGTTGACACTTCGTCAACACGCTTCGAGTGAGTTCCATTCGACAGACCAACCAGATTGCAAGGATCTCGCTGAGAGGACCGAGATGACTCGCGCTAGAAACATTAACCAGCGCCCAGGGAGGGAAGGCTCATGCATAATACCCTACAAAAAGGCGACTCAAGTATTCAATCAGGGAAATCCTGAGGTGAGTAGTAGGATTTACCCTAGTTTGATACGTGACTAATTAGCTCAGGACTTGTACTTCCTGACGTTAGCGGAAAAATGACGCGCACCTCCGTTCCCCGGCCTGGCGCGGAGTTGATCTGAAAATGTCCTTCAAGTGACAGTGCTCTTTCTTCCATGCCACGCAATCCCAGGGCGGCGCCCGCAGAGGCGTTATTGAACAAAGCTTCCACGTCAAAGCCAGGGCCGTCGTCCCTGATTAACAGCGCCAGGGTTCCCTGCGCACGCTTGAGTTCGATCAAAACGCGCGTCGCCTCTGTATACCGGGCGATGTTTGTCAGGGCCTCCTGGGCGATGCGGAAGCAAGCGGTCTCCAGCTCACGCCGCAGACGTCCATTCTCGCAATCGCTCTGAATCTCGACTGTAAAGCCGGTGCGTAGCGCATAGCGGTTGGCGTACCAACGAAGCGCGGCGGTGAGACCCATGTCATCAAGCAGTGAGGGTCGCAGTTGCAGAGATAACTCTCGTACTTGCTTCAGCGCTTCGTCGACGACCGCGATGCTGTCTTCGATACGCAGCAAAAACGTCTCCTTGCCGGATGAGCGTAGAGCAGACTGCAGGTTGATGCGGACCGCAGTGAGCACCTGGCCGATCTCATCGTGCAGTTCGCGCGCTATATTCTCTCGCTCTGTCTCCTGGGCCTCGATCAAACGGCGCGGGTAGCTGCGCATTGCCTCCTGCGCCCGTTTTCGTTCAGTAATGTCACGAGCAATCCCCTGGATACCAACAGCCTCACCGTTCTTGCGAATCAGCCGACTGTTGATTTCCACCGGAACGCGTCTTCCATCTTTGGCTATCACTTCGACTTCGTATGATGTTTCGCCCGCGTCGCTCAGCTTCCTGCAGAGGTTCTCGTGCACGGGTCCCAGATACTCAGGAGCAATGAATTCGGCAAAACTCCGGCCGAGGATTTCTTCGCGCGAATAGCCCGAGAGGGCTTCGGCAGCCGGGTTTATCGAAGTGTACCGGCCGTTCAAGTCGTGAACGTAAATAGCGTCTTTAGCATTTTCAAATAACTCGCGATATTTCTGTTCAGCCTCTCTCATGGCTTCTTCAGCACGCTTGCGCGCAGTGATGTCCTGGCCAATGCCGACAGTTGTGCCATCCGACAATTTCACGCGAGCCCAGCTGGTGTCGATCACGGCGCCACTCTTGGTACGAGTCGTGAAATCGGACCACACTCCATCGCCGGCCGCAACGAAAGCCATGGTCTTCTCATAGTCCTTCGGATCGGGATAGGCTTGCGCAAAAACGTCAAGATCTTTATTCGTTACTTCTTCCAGAGACCAGCCCAGTGTTTTTTGCCACTCTCGATTGACTAATTTGATTCGATTCTCATTGTCTACGAAATTGAGCATTACCGGAATATTCTCGACTATTTTCTCCAGGATCTCTTTTTGCGTGATGAGATTGCCTTCGGCATATTTTCGATCTGTGATGTCCAGCGCCGTTCCCTCGTAGTAAAGCAGCGCCCCCTCATCATCGCGTACCGCTCGCACATTGGCTGTGACCCAGAGTATAGAGCCATCCTTACGATAAGCCTGATACTCAAAGTTCCGTATATATCCGTTTTTCTCCACCAGTCGTTTGAACTCCTGGCGCCGAAGGGGGTCGACATAGTGTTGATGCTCGATGTCTACGCGCGTCAGCATCAACTCTTCAGCAGACTCATAACCCAGCATGCGTGCTAACGCAGGGTTCGCCGTAAGGAAACTGCCTTCGGCGGTTGATTGAAAAATTCCTTCACCGGCGTTCTCAAAGATGCGGCGGTATTTCTGTTCTGCATGCCGCAGATCTTCTTCCGCGCGCCTGCGCTCAGTGATGTCTCGGACCACCGCCAAACGATATTCTCTTTCCAGCTGCACCACCTTCACATTAATTTCCACTGGAAATGTTGACCCGTCCTTACGTTGATGGATGCTTTCGAAAGTGGCGAAGCCTGGCCCGGTCATCTGCTCATCCCGTTGGGCTATGGTGTCGCGAGTTATTAGGGGGTCGATGTCGAAGACACTGAGATTAAGAAACTCTTCACGGGTGTAACCCAAACTCTGATAGGCACTTTGGTTACAATCAAGAAAGCGAAACGTACCTCTATCGATCACCTCAATCGCATCGTTGGATTGATCAATGAGCTCGCGAAATACTTTCAATGATTCTTCGGCGCGTTTTCGCTCGGTGATGTCCCGGGTAATAGCCAGGTGCGCGATTACCGTGGACTCTCGATCACGCAGTGGGGCCGCATGGGTCTCCATCCAGTGCCGCACACCGTTGAGGTCGATAAGTTCGAATTCCGCCACCATCGATTCTCCCTGACAAACGCGTTGATGCAGGTCCAGAAAGATCTGATGACATTCGGGAGCAATCAGCGAAAGTAGAGGTAAACCAATTACTTCTTCCCTGGACTTTGCGCCAATAATTTCCAGGCCCGCCGGGTTTATATCAAGCAAGGTGCAATCGGGCGATATTAGTTTGACGCTCTCGGGTTCCGATTCAATTATGGTTCTCCGAAACCTTTCGCTATCACGCAGAGCATTCTCCGCGCGCTTGCGCTCAGTAATGTCACGCGCCATACCCCGGACGATCGGCACGGCGACTCCTTCGGTACGCAGCGTGTTGTAGTATTCCCAGATCCGCCGTTCCCCCTTGCTCGTTTGCACCAGCATGGTGCCGCTTGCGACTCCGTCCCTGCGAATTCTTTCCAGGTATTCATCAAATTGATCGCGAACCTCCGGGACCAGAATCTCACGAAAACTCTTGCCTTCGAATTCCGCTAAATCGCAATCCATGAGTTTTTCCGCCGCTCGATTGACTGAAAGCACGCGGCCTTCGAGATCGTGCGTGCAGAACAAATCCTGGCTGTGCTCGATGAGATCGCGATAGCGCTCTTCACTTTCCCGCAAGTCTTGTTCAGCCCGAATGCGATTGAAGGCCTCACCGCAATGCTCCGCCAGGGCCTCTAGATCACTAAGCGCATCCAGGTCATAGCAACGAGGCGTGTAGCACTGAAGCGAGAGAGTCCCGATGATTTCCGAAGCGTGCCGAATCAACACGTCCATAATCGCCGCGGACGGACGTGTCTTGTCGCCAAAGGGCACAGAATCATCCTCGAAGGCAAACGGCTCCTCACGAAGAGTTAAGACAGCGCCTTGTTGGAGTAGCTTGCGAATGCGCGCGGTCGGCTTGCTCTCAGGGGGCAATACACTCACATCCACTGGGCTGCCGGCGATGGTATCTATGTACAGAACCGGCCGTAATACGTCCCGATCCGCTTCATAAAAATAAATGGTGCACGAATCCCAGCCAAACAAATTTCGGGCGGTGTCAACAATAATCCTGGCTGCATCCAGCAGCACGCTGGCGCCACTTAACTTGCGCGCCAGAGTGGCAAAGGCGGCGCTCTGTTTGGCGGTTCGCTCACGTTCGACCGATTCCTTTTTGAGTTCCTGGCTGGCGATTTCAAGTTGGGTCGTGCGTTCAATGACGCGACCTTCGAGCTCCCGGTTCAACTCTTGGATTTCACCTTTCGCTTTCTTCGTTTCCGAAGTTTCGACGACTTCCAATTTGCCGTTCCGAGTAGCGAGCGCGAACTCGTGGGTACAGACTACGTCGAGGACCTGCGTCGCTCCACAGTTGCCTAACGCGTAGGTACACAATGCTGTCATGCGTAGTTCGCTGATAGAGTCGGCTATGACTCTCTCGTATTCCGCCAGATTTTTCCATTCATTCTGCTGCTCCTCCCAGACAAGTTCGCCACTGACTCTAACTCCGGCATAACCCTTTGCCAGGGCCTCAGTGACATATTGTTTCCAACTACTGATAACCGTCTGCAAGTCAAAGGAGCCGCCTTGCAGGTACCAGTCGCTGTAGGACACGAGAGTAATGTCGCCGGCCGCCAGATGCCGATCGATTGTCGGAACCTCGGCTTTCAAAGCCTTCAATGCTACTGCCGCAGTCAGGGGCGGGGAGAGAATCCATAGACAACACTCCCGGTTTTCGACGCCGGCCTTAAAATATGGAACCAGCGTGTCAAGCAAGTCAGCCTGCGTCTCGTAGAATTGGCAGAAGTGTGTGCCCCAGCGAATGCCGCCAACAGCATGGATGCCGGTATCCCTTAGGTCTGCGATCATCTTGTTCCTCAGCCTGGCTTGTGCCAGTTCAATTAGAAGGGATTAGATCTGACCGCCGCGACTTTGAAGTGCGGCAGTATGGATACGACGCGTTGAAGATCAGTCGCCGGAGTCTTCCAGATCGGGCCTGTAAACCCTCGCGCCCGCAATCTCGCGAAAATTATCTGGCAACATCAGCAGACCCCCATGTGGGCGAGAAGTCAACGAATTCCTCCATTGACTTTGGGTAGTCCGACTATGGCTGGCATTCTATTAGCGTCGCGGTGGACTTGCAATAGCCAGCCTGCCAAAAGCAAAAGGCGCCGCCCTCATTGTTCAGGACGGCGCTATGAACTTTTCGTTTCGTTCACGGCTTGTGCTCGGAACTATTTTGCCCGGTGTTTTGATCTCGATCTTGACCCTAAAAACTTATCAGGAATTCAGTTGACAACACGTCGGTAAACGCGTCTTCCATGTCACTCACCGGTGACTCGAATAAGAAATCCTCGTCCTTATTTGTCCCGGCAATGACATCCAGACTCTGTGACAAGACCTCGACGACTTGCGTATCAAGATCGACTCCGCCTCTCTCAAACAAGATTCGGATCGCTTCACTGGAAGTGACCGCCGCAGACAGGGCCCGGGGGTTGGTAAGCAGATCATACTCATCGGCCACCCTTAGGATGCGGCAAGCCAGCGGTATCTGCTCGCCCAGAATTCCGCGAGGATAGCCCGAGCCGTCAAAGTTCTCATGATACAACCTGACCAGGTCCGCGACGCTTCTGAGTTCCGGAATCATGGATAACAGGCGCGCCCCTCGCTCGGAATGTTGTTGATAGATTTTTGCGTCTGAGGCGGCGAGCGAGCCGTTTTTCCATAGTAACTCGTCCGGCGTCCCGAGATGTCCAATGCAATGAAGCGAAGCCGCGAGGGCGAGGTCCCCGCACTCCTCGATACTGAGCCCAAACTTCTGAGCAATTTTCGCCGCTTGATTCGCCACCCGACCGGCATGTTCGCACGAGTACTCGTCCTTGATCCTCAAGACCGAGTCGAGGGCATTTGCCACGCCGAGCTTCATTTCTTCGATCCTCATTTGCAGCCGATCATTGGCCACTTTTAAGGCATGGCGTTTCTTATTGTTCTCGTACTCCTCGAGCGCGCGACCCACCGTGAGTTTCAAATCATCGTTGTTCCATGGCTTCGTGACGTAACAACTAACCAGACCACAATTGATAGCCTCGACCAGTGCCTCGACATCCGTGTATCCGGTTAGAAGAATTCGCGCCATATGGGGACGAAGTTCTGCCGTTCGCGTCAGGAGTTCAATACCGGACATATTCGGCATTCGCTGATCGGTAATCAGAATCGCCACGTCGTGCTGGCTCATTAGTTCAATTGCTTCTTCGCCCGACGACGCCGTCAGACAATGGTAATCATCTCGAAATAACCGTTTGAGAAGCCGCAGGTTCGGCATCTCGTCATCAACGATTAGTAGCTTATGTATCACTGTTCAAAACCCTCCGGGGTGCTGCTTGAAATAGTTTCGTTAGACGCTCGAAGCGCAAAATCAGGTGCGATCGGAATTCGAATGGTGAAAGTGGTGCCGGCGCCGGGCATGCTTTGCACTTTTATCGTCCCTCCATGTCTTTCGATGATGCCGTAGGAAATGGAGAGGCCGAGTCCCGTACCTTCTCCTACCGGTTTGGTGGTAAAGAACGGATCGAAAATCCGAGCCTGCAAGTCCGGAGAGATGCCACAGCCGGAATCTCGAATCGCGATGACAGCCCAGTTGTCCTCCAGCCGGGTCGTGATGTGAACTTCACCGTTCCCGGAAACTGCCTGTGCCGCGTTCGCCAGGAGATTCATCCAAACCTGGTTGAGCTGCGCTGCATAACAACTGACGGGCGGCAACTCGCCAAAGTCGCGACTCAACGCTACCCGGCCCGAGCTGTAGTATTGAGAAAGCAGCCTGATGGTTGACTCAATTCCTTCGTGAAGATCCACCTGCTTCAACTCAGCTTCATCCAGGCGAGAAAAGAGACGCAGGTTCTGAACGACATCGCGTATGCGCTCGGCACCCTCAAAACAATCCTTGACGATCGAGTTCAAGTCGCCGGCAAGATCGTCGTAGCCGATCCGAAGTTTTATGGGCTGAATCAAAACCAGCGCTGCCGGCGGCAGGTCAAGCTGGTCATAAGCAGCCATCAATTCCTGAAGGCCGCCAATTTCACCTTTCAGCAGGTCCATGTTGCCATAGATGAAACCGGCCGGATTATTCAATTCGTGCGCCACGCCGGCGGCCAACTGGCCGAGACTCGCCATCTTCTCACTGTGAATGATTTGCGCCTGAAGTCGTTGCAACTCGGCTGCCCGCAGCGCCAGTTCCTTGTTCTGCTTCTCAATGTCGGCCTTGTATTTTCTCGCGGTGCACTGCAATTTACGACGCTCAAGGGCCCGCTCTACAGCAATCAACAGGACATCCAGTTCGCAGGGTTTAATTAGATAATCAGCGGCTCCCAAACTCAACGCATCGCGCACGCGTTGCGATCGATCTACCCCTGAAACCATGATTACCGCGGTCTCTGGATATCGCGCAGTGATTTCACGCAACAGCTCAACTCCGTTACGGCCGGGCATCATGACGTCACTGATCACCAGTGAATAAGATCTCTCAGCCAAACGCTCCAGAGCTTCATTGGCTGAGCCTGCCGTCGTGCAATCGTAATCATCGCGCAAGCACTCTGCGAACATATTGCGGATAGCTTCTTCGTCGTCGACGATCAGGATGCGGTTGTCAGTCACTTCTTCAGATTCCCCAAACTCCATGAGGACAGGTGCCGCGTTCTCGTCAGGGAGCACGGCGGGGATGGCAGATGATGTTGTTGCAGTGTCTATCATGCTTACTCGAAACTTATCTGTGTGCGGCTGGGAAGACAGCGGTGTAATCGGCAGGAATGGTGTCGGTCAGAAAAGACCAGTTTGCGGCGAGCGGCCGTGGATAATTGCCCGCTTTGCCCGCTTGAGCGGGTCAAATACAAACCAAAGCCCTACTCAGCATTAATCGTGCCAACACTTCCGTCCTCGGGATAACAGTCCGCACAGCGTTGCTCGCAGTGTCGCTCGCTTGCAAAGCGAGTTACGAGAAGGCGGCAAGCGGTAGAGAACGCAGCGCCACACAAGAGGATCACTTCCTTTCCGGCACAATGATTGCTCCGCTGTAGCATAGGCGGGTCAAAGTCTGGCCATCAAGTTTTGGATCGTTCGCAGTTACCCGCTCCTGAGTTTGCATCCATCGGCGCCGCCCCAAGTCGCACCGGCAACCTCGCGTCACCTCATAAGTCAGCAAACTACACGCTCTAGCCCGTACGAAGCTCGCTTCGAAAACTAACCTCCGCGGCGCCGGGCCGCACTTACTTTCGACAAGGTCTTACTATGCATCAACGCTTAAGGGAGCTTTTTAGCTTCTTCTTCGCGCAAAAATTTCACACTGCGCTGTGTATCTTTTACCTGGCGCTGGGAATGTGCTGCGCCGCAGGCTCGGTCTACGGGAAGGTTGGCCACATGCCTTCCGACCCTGACGAGTCTGAAGCTACGAACGCGCTGGCCACTTACGATTGGAATCTAAAGCAGATGGAGCGACCGCTGCTGAACTTGCCGGATGAATTAGGCGCCCACTTTGATCTCTCTCCATCCCTTTCGATCAGCTCGCTTGTATTTCCTTTATTTCAATCGCTTGAGTTCGATGCCCAGACAGACAGATATACACTGCTGTTGAGCGATACAACCGGCCGAAAAGTTGAGTTCAAATCGGCAGGCACGCCCGGCAGGTATGTCTCGAAGGATAGCTCATATGTGTACCTGTCAGACAACCGGGGCGTCATAACTGTTCAGGCCTGTGATAAGACTGAATACACGTTTATCCGCTTCAGCGACAACACCACCAAATGCATCAGAATCAAACCCGCCGCAGGGTTGATAATTACCATTGTTTATGCGAAAGACAATCTGATTCATAGCATTGTCGACGCTGCGGGAAGGACCATCAAATTTAACTATGAAGGGCGGCAGGTGTGTTCGATTAGCCAAACATGGACCGCCGCCTCAGGTCTGCTTAATCGCACCTGGCCGGTAGGAAATAATCGTAGTCAGCTTAAACTTGCTCATGCCAGTCGTGCCCGCATCGCTCCCGTCGCGCCTGTCACCTCAGTGGGTTTCGCCGGCAACAAAGCCAGATCGATGAAACCCGTCCCTAATAACGCTGTGACGCCTGAATACACTGCGTCGATGGCCGGCAGCGACCGGCAGCTTGCGGCAATATTTGGCGGCCCCGGTGCAGTCGCCGCAGCCAACGGTTTCGAGCCCGAGGAACTGGGAGAGCAATATCCTCTGTACCGTGGTGATCTAACGGCCTTCGACGGCCGCCTGCTCCGTGGGCATCTTTCTTATGCAATGCACCTGTATGGGAATGCGGAAGGTACTGGAGAGTCGGCCCTATTTGTTCCGGCGGGTTTCACGACGCATAGCTCTGAACCAGGGCCAACAGATGCAGCGGTCACCTTTTTCTATCCGCGGCTCGGCAACCTGACAAACGTGACTCTGGCCCTATTTCATGTCGCGCACTTTGCAGTTGAAGGCGGCACGAGCGTCTCGCCCGTGAGCGGCCGCGTGCGCATCGGATCAATTGGGGGTCCCGGCGGCTCATGCGCAATTTACAAACACTCGCACATTGAGTTCTATCGCGGCGATGTAGGTTTACCCTCCGCCACTGCCCGTGAGCATCTACGCATCGATCCCGCGACTGTGTTTGCATCCAGCTCACTGGCCGCAACGCGAATGAGAAACGCAACACCTCGGCGGTCGGATTAGTCGAACTCGCGCCCATACCGCGCGTTCACCGAAGAGCTTGTGTGAAACCCGGTTAGATGCCACCGCCTGGTCCGTGGAGGGTCACGGTCGCAGCTACGAAAAGGATCGCAGGGATTCTCCGAGATGCCTTGGGCTTGCCCCGTGGAGTTTCACGCTCCGATCTTTTACTATCAGTGCCTGGACCTGCCTTAAAGGCTCCATGGCGCAAAGCCGTGGCAGCGGTTTCCTGCTTTCACAAAGTCTCCAAAGTTGCGGTGTCAATGAGTCGTGGACGTTGGCTTTTCACGATGCAACCCGCTTATCATCAGCGCCTCATGTCCAGCACATCACCATCAGCAAACGCACCCGTGTCGTCGGTCGAGACGATCCGCGCGCAATTTCCCGCGCTCGATAGAATCCATCAGGATCGACCCGTCGCTTACTTTGATGGTCCAGGCGGAACGCAGGTGCCGCGACCGGTAGTCGCAGCTATGTCCGACTACCTTTATCACCACAACGCCAATACCCATTGGGCCTATCCAACCAGCGAAGAAACCGATGCCGCCATCGAAGCAGCGCGTCGGACTTGTGCTGAGTTCCTGAATGCGACGGCGGCAGAGATCGCCTTTGGCGCCAACATGACGACGCTGACTTTCCATCTGGCGAGGGCGCTGGAAATGAATTGGGGTATTGGTGACGAGATCGTGGTGACCGAATTGGATCACCACGCGAACATCGATCCCTGGCGGCGGCTGGTTCGGGAACGCGGAATGACCATACGTGCGGTGCGCATGGAACCTGAGACGGGCCAGCTTGACTGGCAGGACTTTGAAAAAGCAGTTAGCGGACGCACTCGGCTGGTGGCGATTGGCGCCGCTTCCAACGCGCTGGGAACTATTAACGATGTCGCGCGCGCGGTTAGTTTGGCGCGCAGTGTAAAGGCCCTGGTCTTTGTCGATGCCGTTCATTACGTGCCGCATGAGCTGGCGGACGTGCGCGCGCTCGACTGTGATTTTCTGGCGATGTCTGGCTACAAATTCTATGGCCCTCACATCGGAGTCTTGTATTGCAAAAGCGATTTGCTCGAAACGATCGATTTTCCAAAGCTGATTCCCTCACCAGACAACGGACCGGAACGAGTGGAGACCGGCACCCAAAATCAGGAAGGTATGGTGGGCACCGCAGCCGCCATCGATTTTCTGTCCTCACTTGCGGATGAAGGGGCCGGTGGCAATCGTGATCGGCTACACGTGACTTACCGGGAGTTGCATCGGCGCAGCACCGCCCTGGTCCAACAGTTATGGAACGGACTCAACGCAATCAAGGGCGTGCATCTTTACGGCCCCACGCCAGAGTCACCCCGTACGGCAACTGTTTCGTTCGTGGTTGACGGTGTTCCATCGACAGACGTCGCCCGGCGACTGGCCGCGAGTGGATTGTTCCTCTCGCACGGCGATTTTTATGCTGCAACGGTTATCGAGCGCCTGGGACTGGGGCCGGAAGGTTTGGTCCGCGCGGGCTGTGCCTGTTACACGACAACAGACGAAGTCGAACGATTGATCGCAGGCGTTAGTGAGATTGTTAAGCGGTAGGTCTTTGGTCTCGGTCTCGGTCTTGGTCTTTGGTCTTTGGTCTTTGGTCTTTGATCATTGATCTTTTGGTCTTTGCACCTCACACTTTGCCCCTTAATCACTCCCGTTTAGAAAGCGCACTTGTGCGCCCGCGGTGCGTTGACGCGCATGTCAAAGATTCTGATGTCGCCACGCAGCGGACAAATCTGATTTTTAAACGAAACGTATAGCAGTGAGCGAGCGACGATCGTCACTCGATCAAAAATCAAAGACCAAAGACCCAAGACCAAAGACCAAAGACCCAAGACCTAAGACCCTCTGATGGCATTAATAAAATCCGCTAACAAACCGTAAGCCGTGCTTTGCAAATTCGGGCGGTGCGACATGATCGTCAGACCCGGCATCATGTCGAGTTCAAAATGCACTGCCAGCGATGTGCCGCGGACGCACGAGAGCGGATCAGTGGCACTGAGCTGTTCAGGGCGGACGCTGGCACTTACAGATCCGTCGGCGGCAACCTTCGCCCGGGAGACTAATTTGAACGGTCGGCCCTCCGCCCGTGCCTGACGCAACGTTTGCGCATCCAGGGCGCGAATCCCTTCGCGCCGAACGTCGCTGGGTCTGACTGAAGTTTTCATCAGGACCGTGGCCAGAGCACAGACCTTTACGGTCGAATCCCAACCCTCGACATCGTGACTCGGATCGGTCTCAGTCACTCCCAACTCCTGCGCGGCCTTTACGCCTTCTGCAAATGTTCGTCCGGTTTCCATCGCTTCCAGGATTACGTTAGTGGTTGAATTGAACACGCCGTCAAAACCTCGCAGACGCACGGCAGGTAAACATTCGCGAAAGAGCGAAAAGACCGGTGCGCTGTCCAGCACTGTCGATTCAAACAAAAAGCGTTTGCCCACCCGCCGCGCCAGGTCCGTTAATTCCTCATATCCATAGACCACGGCTCCCTTGTTGGCAGTTATGGCATGCGCGCCTGCCTGCAGGCTTGCGCGCAAATAGTTGATGGCCGGCTGCCCTGTTTCCACATTCAACGAGGTGGTTTCAAGCACGGCGGCAGGCTGGGCCTTTTCCAGCCACTCGCCCAGGTCGCGTGCCTGTTGTATGTTCGCTTGATCCATATTGCCGGCAATTAGCGTTTCAAGCTTGAAGCCTTCAGCATTCCACAACCAACCCAGCCGTCGAGTCGCCACTCCTGTTATGCGACAATCGATGCCATAAAGCTGGGCCAGCTCGGCAGCCTTGGTCCCAAACAATCGCGCCAATGCTCGGCCCACATTACCAAAGCCCAAAAAACAGAGGTTGTAACGTTGCATTCGTCTTTGGAATCCTTTGCGAAGTATTATAGGCAGTCTGTCCGACGAACTTCAGTTTGTCGTTAACTGTACTAAACAGGCTAGCTGCCAGTATTACAAACGACAAACTGAAGTTTGTCGGACTCAAGCGATGAAACAATACCACGATCTGCTCAAATCAATTCTGTCGCATGGCCACGAGCACAACGACCGCACTGGTGTGGGTACCATTTCCCACTTCGGTCACCAGACGCGCTTCGATCTGCGCGCGGGTTTTCCGATTGTGACGACGAAAAAAATACCGTTTCGCTGGGTCGCGGAAGAACTGTTTTGGTTTCTTTCCGGCGATACCAACGAAGCGAATTTGCGCGCCCGGGGAGTCGACATTTGGGCCGAGTGGGCGGATGAGGCACACACCAGCCGCTTTGGTCGCGAGTCCGGCGACCTCGGCCCGGTGTATGGCTATCTCTGGCGATCCTTTGGCGGTCACTATCCCGCGCGGGACGGTGTTGACCAGATCGCGAAACTTGTCGACCAGATCACAAGTAATCCGAATTCACGCCGGCATATCGTCACGGGATGGGATCCGAGGCAGGCTGATAATGTCGATCTTCCACCCTGC
Organism: Acidobacteriota bacterium; assembly: GCA_025463135.1. Classification (GTDB taxonomy): domain Bacteria; phylum Acidobacteriota; class Blastocatellia; order Pyrinomonadales; family Pyrinomonadaceae; genus JAOAPY01. The sequence goes on along the minus strand of JAOAPY010000049.1, from coordinate 48,442 downwards.
CATACACTCTTTCAGTTCAAGGTTCAGGATGCGCGCATTCTTCACTGCCAGCTTTATCAGCGATCGGCGGATGCATTTCTTGGTGTTCCGTTCAATATCAGCTCGTACGCTCTCTTAATGCATTTGATCGCGCACGTATGCGATCTGGAAGTGGGTGAGTTTGTCTATACGCTCGGTGACTTTCACATCTACAAAAATCATGTGCAGCAGGTAGAAGCGTTGCTGGCGCGGGAGCCTTTCCCGTTGCCGGAACTGAAGATAATAGACGAAAGTAAGCGATTGCGTGGACTTGAAGGCCTGCTGAAAATGCGTTACGAACATCTGGGCCTCGTGGGCTATCAATCTCATGGAAAGATCGCCGCGACCGTCGCGGTTTGAGAGCACCTGTTTAGCTGACGAACTGTAGCCACAGACAAACACAGATATTCACTGATCTGAAAGTAAATAGAGCTGGAGCGTTGCCTTTCTTATTATTTTTCTTCCTATCTGTATTGATCCGCGGAAATCTGTGGCCCTATTCTTGAGCGAAATAGAAACATGATCATTGGAATCGTCGCGGTAGATAGAAACGGGGCCATCGGCAAAGGGGGCCAACTGCCGTGGCACTACTCTGCCGACATGAAATTCTTTAAAGAGACAACGACGGGTCACGCCTGCGTCATGGGTTACAAGACATGGCTCACACTAAAAAAACCTTTGCCTAATCGTTTGAACATCGTGCTTACTCGCCAGGCAGAAATCGAACCGCAGGATTCCCTGTTGGTGGTTCGTGACCTCGAGTCGGTGCTGGCACTGATCAAGACTCTGAAAGGCGATCTTTTTGTGATCGGCGGAGAGCAAGTCTATCGATCCTTTTTGCCATTCATTGAGAAGTGGATGGTTACCGAGGTGCCGGTAACGGTCGAGGATGCCGACGCATTCGCGCCGAGCGGTTATCTCGACGACTTCCAACTGGAAGAATCGCGGAATATTGACGACCACCTTGCCGTCTCGTTCTACAAGCGCGCCGAGCGTTAGGCAGAGATCCGCTTTCTAAACGGAGGTTAGTGTGATCGGAATGGGAGCGAATCGGTTAAATGCGTTCGGGCCAGCTACTAATTTGCGTAATGGCCCGGGCGCGATCGCGTAGTCACTTCCGGGTGGGTTGGTGTTTGTATCTTGACCACGCGCCAACTGCCGTCGCGTTTCTCGTTAGTGGGTTTGTATCCCAAACTATAGACCTTACCCAGGTCATTGAGCACCTGCTCGTAGACGCCGTTGAGGTCATCCACCTTGCGCGCTTTGTAATAGAGCCCACCACTCTCTTCCGCCAACAGGGCCATGGTCCGGCGGGCATTCTCATACATCTGCCTCAGCCTCGGATAACTTTGGCGATCAGTTTCAGTGTCGAGATAGATCGGAATCAACATCACATCACTGTGTCTTACGCTTTCGAGCAGGTCCGAAAAGCTTATCCTGGAACCCTTGCCATAATAACCAAGGTCATTATCAACGCCATCAGACATCAGTACCACAGCCCTGCGCCGGTCGAGCGATTTCGAGCCCATGACCTGGTCAAGGGCGAATTTCACGGCGTCCCAAACGTTCGAAGAGCCGGTGGTTGCGTCTATCTTCTTAAGGCTGGACAGGAGCTGAGCATGATCCGCCGTCAAAGGAGCCACGACCTCCGGGGCATTTGAAAACGTAATAATAGCCAGCCTGTCTCCGGGTCGTGCCGCTTCGATAAACCGGCGCGTTGTTTTACGAATCAAGTCTCGCTTATCAGAGGTCGAACCGGATAAATCGATCAATAGCGCGAGATCAAACGGAACATCAGTGGCAGCAAAGAACGAAATGGTTTGCTGTTGCCCATCTTCAAGAACCGAAAAATCCTTTTGGTCGAGCGTGCCGACGTGCGTTCCAAGTTTGTTGTTGTACACACTGACGTTGAGACTCACCAAATTCGTCTCAATGCGAAGGACTTCGACGTCATCTGCCGGTTCAGGCGAGACCAGATTTTCTAACGATTTCTGCGACAGAGAATCAGATCCAGTGGCGGGCGCTGGGGGTGGTTGGAAAGGCGACCTGATTACTGGGGTGCGGTACATTTGTTCCAATGACCGAAGGTAGTCAGCCATCGGCGGCAGATCCATTTGGCCACGTCTGGCACCCAATTGCGCTTCTGCTTCAATCGGGACCAGAACCAGCAAGCCATTAACAAGCGAAGCCTGCGTCCCAAAATATTGCATCATGCCCACTCGCATTCGCATGCGGTCGAAGTACGCCGCAAAATGCGGTTTATCGAGTTCGTTCTTCTTCACGGCGGCCACCACCAGAGGCATTAGATCGATCTGCAAAGCGTACGACGGGCTGTTTTGGAGTATTGAGAAAGCCGCCGCAGCGCCATCCGGTCCCACGAGACTTATCGTGGGCCAACCAAATTGTTTGAGGATCTCGCAGAGCCGGTTGCTATTCTTTGCTCTCGACTGATCCAGTTTCAGTCTCGCATCTTTCTGTTTCGGTTGCGTCATGTAGACTTGAAGCAACTCGTCATCCTTAGTACGCAGCTTTAGAAACTCTGATCTTAGTTTGTCGTTTGGCGGGCCGCCGCCCTGCGTGTTCAATCGCGAGATCATGCCCATCACTTCTTCGCGAGTAACGCAGGACTGGCCCAGAGCAATCGGCCAACACGACAAAATCGAAACAACGACAATCAGAAATTTGAGAAGTGGATTCCAGAGTTTTGCTCTGCTTATTACGCCGAAGGCGTAGGCGAATTCCAGCCCAGGGTTGTTGCAACCCTGGGATCGACGTCGCCAATGATTGAAAACGCTGAAGGCGTTTGCGAAGCTTTCCCACCGCGTTCGGCAACTCCTACAGAGTTGCCAACGCTGCCGCACCGGTTTCCCAGGGTTGCAACAACCCCGGGCTGGAATTGGCGTACGCCTTTGGCGTAAGCCCTCAACATCGAATTGGATTTTCACACAAGTCTTCAACTCAGATGACTCGGTTGAAACCGGGAATGAAGGAGATAACTTCACTGCTTCGCAACGGCAGGTGTTTGAGCGGGCGACTTCTTCAAGTACTTGTCATACCACGCCAGGTAACGCTCATAACGATCGCGCACATAACTCGGGCGTTGGATGCCGTGGTTCTCGTTCGGATAAATCACGAGCTGCGTGTCGATACCCAGACTGCGCAGGGCCTGATACATCTGCTGCCCGCCCTGGACCGGCACGTTGAAGTCACGCTCGCCGCCGAGAAAAAGCGTCGGCGTCTTGATCCGATCGGCGTGCAGAAAAGGATAAGAGATCTTCTGATAAGTCTCCCACGACTTTGGGTTCCATGGTGGACCGATTTCATAATCATATTGGATGATGTATTGATCCGTGCCGTAAAACGCTACTGTAAAGGCCGTGCCCGCACCACTGGTCCCCGCTTTGAAGCGCGCGTCGCTGGCGATGATGTAGTCGGTCAGAATTCCCCCATAGCTCCAGCCACCAACACCCAGTCGATCCGGATCGGCCACTCCCATTTTGATGACGTGGTCGACACCCGCCAGCAGGTCCTCAACTTCGTAGTGGCCCCAGTCAGCAAAGATCGCGCGCGAGAATTGCTGGCCACGACCTGAGCTGCCGCGATAGTTCACGGCCAGCACCGCATATCCGTTGGCCGCAAACCACTGCCGCTCAGTGCTAAAGGAATGCTGGTCCTGTCCGTTGGGTCCGCCATGAATGCGCAGCAACAGCGGGACCTTGCTGCCCTTCACGTAGCCGACCGGATAAGTCAACAAGCCGTGCACTTCGGTGCCGTCTTTACTCTTGAAATTGATCTCTTCAGTAGCGCCCAATTCCAGTTCCGCCAGCAGGGCATCGTTCTGATGGCTTAGCTGCCGCAGCGAGCCGCCTTCCAGCGCGTAAATCTCAGTAGGCTTTGCATCGTTACCGGAGAGCAGAGCGACGTGACCGCCGCCGCTCGTTAAGCTGGAAACGACAACCGGGGAAGCCATTAGCCGCTGGACCGCGTTACGCGAAACGTTCGCGGGATAGACAGAGCGATCGTCAGTGACCAGCACCGTGAGCGACTTGTCGTCCACACCAAAGCGAAGACCCGACACGCCGCGATCAAGATCATCGACTGCTTTTACGCGAGTGGGCGCGCTGCTGCCGTCCGCGGGCACAAAGAGCAAACGATCCATGCTGTAAGCGCCGTATTTCTTTTCATCTCCTTCAGTGAACACAAGCCATTTTCCGTCGGGACTCCACTCAGGCCGCGTTCGTCCGGCGCGATTGGCCGGCTGGGTCAATTGTTTTTCCGTGGCGCCGGCTTTAGCCTCGGCGACAAACAATTGCGCCGACGGATCGCGATCAGGATCGTCGGAGTGGTTGCTCATAAAGGCGATGGTGTGCCCATCGGGAGACCAGGACATCGAAGACTCGTCCCACTTGCCGCTCGTCAGCCGCTCTAACTTCTTTGACTCGATGTCGTATAGGTAGATGTAACTGTGGCGGCCTGACAGGAGATAACCCTGGCCGTCCTGCTTGTAGCGGTAGCGGTCGATTACGATCGGCTTGGGTGGTTTCGGTGCCCCGCCGGGTGAAGGGCTGGCTGCGGCTTCGGCTTCCGGATCCGGATCGCCGATGACCAATGCCAGACGCTTCGAGTCCGGAGACCATTCATAGCCCTGCAAGCGGCCTTTGAATTCGGTGAGCTGCATCGCTTCCCCGCCCTTGCGATCCAAAAGCCAGACCTGATTGCCTTTGGCCTTGCCCGGGCGGGACGAAGTGAATGAAAGAAAGTTTCCGTCGGGAGTCCAGCGCGGCGATGACTCGCTGTCCTGACTGAAAGTTATCTGGCGATCGCTTTTGCCGTCGTAGCTCACCATCCAAATGTGTGAGTTACTTTTGTCCTCTTTCGTATCGATCGTCGCTACTACATAAGCGATCCATTGGCCATCAGGCGAGACCTGTGGGTCGCGCACGTCACGCAGACGAGCGATGTCATCCAGCTTGAGCGCGTGACGCGTAGTCTGCGCGAAGGATGCAGCTGCCAGGGCCGCAATCACTAGGACAATGACGAATAGTCTTCGGGGGCGCATAAATTTGATCTCCTCGTGTTTGATGGGAAAAATCGGTTTGCGCGAATCGACCGAGTGCCCTCTTTGCTCCTTTGCGCCTCCGCGGGAAATGATTTCTCCCGCAAACCGCACAGACGCGAAGTAACCAGGATAGCCACTGTATAGCTATCCCTTAACCGACATGTCCAGCACGTCATGCCGCGTGATGATGCCCACGATGCGGCCATATTCCTCAACCAGAATTGCCGGGCTGGTCTGAAGCCGGCGCGTGATCTCGTTGGAGCTGGCGTCAACATCAACCGTGGGAAAGCTCGCTTCCATCACTTCGCTGACTTTGGCCTCCAGCAAATCGCGATTGCGCACGACCTTGGCGAGCACGCGGCCTTCGCGCACTGAGCCGACGGGCCGCCCTTCTTCCAATACCGGAAGCTGAGTCAATCCCAGCTCATCCATCTTCGCCAACGCATCAGCGACCTTTTCTTCCGGTGTTACCCACACAAGCGTCTTGGGAGCGTGCGCTTTCTTGGTGCCGCTGATCAAGCCGGCGGTGATCTTCTGCGGTTCCAAAAGTTGCTTTTCCTTCATCCACTCATCCGAATGGAATTTCGTGAGGTAGTGTTCGCCGGTGTCACAGACGATAAAAACTATCACCGCATCCGCGTCCGCATCGCGCGCCACTCGCAGAGCAACGGCCAGGTTCGTTCCCGTCGAACCGCCGCAGAAGATGCCCTCGGTGCGACCAAGTTGCCGGGCCAGATCAAAAGACTCTCGATCGGTGACGTTAATAACATCGTCGATGTATTTGATGTGCACGTTGGGTGGGATCACTTCCTGGCCGATCCCCTCAACCAGATAAGGTGTCGCCTCCACAAGTTTCCCTGTTTCCTTGTAGGTCTTGAAAACCGAACCGTACGGATCGGCGCCGATGATTCTGACCTGCGGATTTTTTTCTTTAAGAAAGCGTCCGGTGCCGGAGATAGTACCGCCCGTGCCGATGCCCGCGACAAAATGCGTGATCTTGCCCTCAGTCTGTTCCCAGATTTCCGGACCGGTGGTGCGATAGTGCGCCTCGGGATTTGCCGGATGCGAATACTGATCGGGGTAAAAAGAATTCGGCGTTTCAGCCGCAATGCGCTTGGCAGTCGAAACGTAATGGTCAGGCGTTCCGTGTTTGGCGGACACGGGTGTGATCACTACGTCCGCACCCAAAGCTTTCAGATACCTCGACTTTTCCACCGAGGCCTTGTCAGTCATTACAAAGATGCATTTGTAACCTTTGACCGCAGCGGCGAGGGCCAGGCCGATGCCGGTATTGCCGGAGGTCGCTTCCACGACGGTGCCGCCCGGTTTCAAGGTCCCTTCGCGCTCGGCGGCTTCGATCATCGAAATGCCGATACGATCTTTCACAGAGAACCCGGGATTGAGGTTCTCCATTTTTGCCAGCACCGTGGCTTTGATGCCTTTGGTCAAACGACTGAGTTTGACCAGCGGGGTGTGGCCGATCAGCCCGAGAATATTTTCAGAATATTGCATGTGTCTCCCTAACCAGTTCAATTTACGCAGCACAGAATTCAGTCTGTGATTTTCTTCAGAGGCGGATCGCGGACTGAAAGTCTGTGCTGCTCATTTTGCCAGCACCAGCAACGAATAGCCGCCGAGAATCCGCACTACCAGATCCTGATTGATTGCAGAAAGTAAACGTCTGGGTAAGCTCGCCAATTTTGCCTTGACGCTGCGGGGATTGGCAATCGCGCCCGGAGTGTAGAACCAATCCAGCACTTCGTAGCCGGCGTCCTGCAAAGTCGCCAAAGCGGTTTCCTTCATGAAGTAATGCAGATGACCTGCTTGTTCGCGCTCGCGCATGATTGGTCGCCGGCGCCAAAGCCATTGCACCGAGAGGTCCAGGGGAATGTGAAAGATCTTGTAAGTCCCTTTCTCGCGCAAGCCCCGCAGAAAACCTAAATAGTCTTCCACGTGTTCAAAAACATCGAGGCAAAGTAGCAGATCGAACTTTTCACTCTGCGTAATCAGATCTGCACAAACAAAATGCAGGCGATCGTTTTCGCGTTCCTGACAAAGCGCGAAAGCGCGCGGAGAAATTTCATAACCGAAGAGAGTTGTATCCGCCGGCAAACTCCCCTGGAGCTGTTTCAAAATCTCGCCCGCGCCGCAACCCACTTCGCAAATCGTGCGGGGGCGCAGTTCATGCCTTTGAATCATGCGGAGGATCTGGCCAGCCTTCCAGGGGGAATCCTCGACGTGATAGGTGGGATTTTTTTCGAGATATTCTCCCGTTTGGTACATGCTTTGAGGATGTTCGACGAACTTTAGTTTGTCGTCTGTTTGCGACAAAGGGTTTCCTCCCGGGAAATCGACAAACTGAAGTTCGTCGGACTCCTACTTCTGCACCACAAACTTCGCACCAAGGATCAGCCGCAATGGTAACCGACGAGCCAGTGTTCTTCCGAATTGCCCTGGAAGCATGGCCAGCAATGTCTCCAAAGCTTGAACCAAAGTAGCCGGCAGCGACACGTGGGACCCGCGGGCTCCAACCAGAACTCTCAATTTGCGAAATCCTGCTTTCCTGAAAATCAGCGTTAATTCGCTTACCGTGTATTCATGTAAATGAAATCCGGTAGCTTCTTCGTCAAAGTACCGGGACACATCATGTGGGCCCGACCAACGATTAGGTGTTAAGCACAGATATGTGCCTCCCGGTCTCAGTGCGCCGAAAATATTTGCCAATTGTTCCGCGGCATCATCCGGGTGCAAGTGCTCCATTAACTGGTCGCTGTATGCAACATCGATGCTGCCGGAGGGAACCGGCATGCTGCTCCCATCAGATATCGTCAATTCCAGATTTTTTAACAGCAGAATATTGGCCGCAATTTCGCGGGAGACATCAACGGCAAAAACCTTACGCACTCGCCGCGCTACTTCGATCGCCAGAGCACAATCACCTGGTCCAATTTCCAGATAGGTCGCATCCGCCTGGAGATAATGGCCCAGCAGCTTCAGCCGTTCCAGAACTTCGCGCCGGCGCCCCCGGGTGTCGCGCTTTGACCGCAACTGCGGATGATCTGGAACGCGACGAAACAGCTCGTCATAGACTGTCGCGTATAAAAGGCGACGCTCGTCTTTGGTGCCGGTGCGCAGGCGGGCCGCCAGTTCCTTCTCGATCAGATAGTGATCTTTGATCCGCTCAAACGACCGCGTTTCGCTTTGAGGAATGGGGACAGGCATACTTCACGAAAAGGCAGCTCAACGTCGTCGCAGACCGAGGATGCTGAGGAAAAAACTGGACAACAGGATTTGACAACCCAGCATCAGCGAGGTGACCGCCGGAATGACAATGCGCAATGTCTTCCCCGGATCGAGTGCTCCAAACGAGCCACGGTCCCAGAAAACCACCGCATAAATCGAGCCGGCCAGACCCAGGACCACCAGCAACAGGCCGACAATCAAACCGACTTCCAGTGTGATCACTTTCATAACCCTATCGAGCCGAGCATCGTCAGGAAGCAGGCCTTCGCTAATCGCAAACACCTTGGTGAACATCGCAAACACGATTGCCTGAAATCCCAGAATCACCGCCATCGCGGCGTACAAGAGTGTGTGGACATCGAAGGTAACACTGCCGACAACTCGCGGCCCGGGCAGCAACCACAAGGCTGCCAGCAGACCAACAATCATCAGCAGAAAACCCGGATAAAGAAATAACCAACGTGGACTGTAAAGCAACAGAAACCGCAAGTGGCGCCAGCCGTCACGCCAGCTGCGCAGATGCGGTGGACGGCTGCGCCCATCTGGTGAAAGTGTAGTAGGCACTTCCGCAATCCGCATCTTTTGGAGCGTAGCCTTGACCACCATCTCACTGGCGAACTCCATTCCGGTGGTGCGCAGATCAAGTCTGGCGACCGCGGCCTTAGTGAAGCCCCGCAAGCCACAATGAAAATCACCCACTGGGCTGCGAAAGAATAGACGTCCAACAAATGTGAGCACCGGGTTACCGAGATAGCGATGCAGCGGCGGCATCGCGCCCGGCTTAATGCCACCGAGAAAGCGGTTGCCCATTACCAGTTCATAGCCCTCGCGTAGTTTTGCGATGAAGGGGCCCAGCGATGAAAACTCATAGCTGTCGTCCGCATCGCCCATGATCACGTATTGACCGGCGGCGGCGGCGATGCCCCCCATCAAAGCATTGCCGTATCCCTTAAGCGGGATGTCCACAACGCGAGCGCCGAGGGCCCGTGCAATCTCCTGTGAGCCATCCGTGCTGCCGTTGTCGGCAATCACAATTTCGCCGGAGACATTTAGTTCGCGCAGAGATTTCTGCGCTTTCTCAATACAGGTGGCAAGTGTTTCCGCCTCGTTCAGGCAGGGCATGACAACAGACACTTCGATTCCGTGCTCGATAATTATTTCAGATGCGGCTGGCAAGGTTTTTGTATCGGTTGACATGCCTGGCGGTTTTCGTCGCAGAGCGACGCCTGAATTTAGCCTTGGCCTTTTTAGGCCAGGGTTGGTGATGCGGACCGCTTTTCGTCGCGCGGCGACGGTTGAAATCTTCAGTCGTCCCTAAGGCGACGAGGTCAATCTGTTGACGATGATTCCCGCGTTGAAACGGGCTAAAGTCATGCCGACGCTAGGCGTCGAGAACTACATTAATTCAGCGGTCCTTCACAGAGCCTCCGCGCAATGATCTCTCCGGCCACGCGATGGCCCAATTGGTTCCAGTGACCGTTGCCTTGATTGTTCCTGAAACCGTGGAGAAACACTTTATTCTGATCGGCGTACGCTTGCATCTCGGGCGCCAGAGTAATGACCGAGATATGCTCCCGCACAGCAAGTTGGTGGATGCGATGGTCGGGATAGAATAGATCGCTGACACCCACACGTTTCATGAAGATCTGGCGCACGTTTGGATCGGGATAGACCTGTACGCCATTACTTAGTGTAACAACTACGAGCTCCGCTCCTTTGCTTCTTACCTCGTCGCGCATTTGTACCAACAGATCCTCGGTGACACGCCAGGCATCCAGCCAGGTTGGATCGGCGGGCTCTCGATAGATAACATTGTCGATGCCCAACTCTTCCGTGGCCGGTTCAGCATTTTTAGTCTGCGTCGAGTTGGCCGGAGCGTTGCGCGCCCGGCGCGCTGCCAACCAAATCTTGAAGCCATGATGCCCTTCATTGATCGCTTGAATAACGCGCGAGTGATCGCGAATCCAGCGTCCCATCCGGCTCAGCGCTGACTGACGCCAGCGAAAATTGCGAGTTACTCTGAACGAATCATCCAGGGTTAGCTTGCCATCGCGATCGGCAAAATACGGCACCTGGTCCGTCTTCTTCAACTCTCGCAGATTATCGCTGACGTCGTTATTGGTCGTGACCGCCAGCATCACGATGTCTGGGGAATATTGCCAGACATGCTCGCGCAGGGTGATCAACTCCTGAGCCGTGCCATAACCTGAAACACCAAAATTGATTACCTCGATCTTCTTGCCCCAGGCGTTGCATGTTGCCAGGTTGCCTGCCATCACCGACCAAAACGTCTCTTCGATCGAGACCGGCAAAGCTTCCGGATATGAATCCCCGATGACGGCGATTCTGATGGTGTCAGGTGATTTAGTCTTTGCGTGCTCCCGATCGCGCAAGCCGTCGCTGTTGATATGGATGTACGCCGCGCCTTCCTTGCGATACCAACCTTCCATGTTTGGCCGCAAGGCATAACCGCGCATTTCGTCAGGTTGGTAGAACTCCGGATAAGAATATCCGGCCACGCGCAGCGCGATCTCGGCCAGCACGCAGCCAAATAACAGGCCGAACGCAATCAGCAAAAGCTTTGCGGCGATGCGCCTGACTCTGCCTTGTTTTAGATCGTTACTCACAAAAAGTGTTCTCGCGGACTAAGGCAAATGCAACAGGGAAGTGCGACAGAACATTGTTTGTCGCTTCGCCCCAGAGGGGCGGGATGTTTATCGCCTGGCAGTCATTCTTTACTCCGAAGCTCCATGGAAGCGCAATCGATTTCTCCCGCCCCACCGAAGGTTCCGCTGCCGGCTTTCGCTCCTGACGGAGCGAAGATCTTTGGACCGGACGCTCTTAGCTTTTGTAACGCAAACTGTTAGTCTGCGGCCGCGTTGAATGCCTTTCAATCATCGCAAACTAACAGTTTGCGTTACAACTCCGTCCTCTTTTCAGAACTTATCGGTTACTATAACCGATAAGCTCCTGCAAGTTTGGCAATGCCCTTATCTTGATGAATCTCAGACAGCCATTCGTCAGATCACTTCTCTTACTGGCCCTGCTGTTCACTCTGCTGAACGCTTTTAAGCCGCTCTGCATTGACGATGCTCTCTATTATTATCACGCGGAACAGCTTGCCTTTCATCCTCTCGAACCGTATCGCTTTCGGATCTTTTGGAATGACCGGCCCGAGCCCGCGGTACAGAATCTGGCCCCGGTAATGATGCCGTATTGGTGGGCGATCGCCTTGCGGTTAGTTGGCGACCGACCCTTCCTATGGAAGCTATGGCTTTTACCTTACGCGCTCATCCTGGTCTTTTCGTTGCACGCACTCTTGCGACGCTTTGTGGCGGACTTCGAGCTGACACTGACCTGGATGATCATTATCTCTCCAGTTTTCCTGCCGAGTTTCAACCTCATGCTTGATGTTCCGGTAGCCGCTTTGATTCTCTGCTCCATTGCTGTCTTCTTGCGGGCTGCAGATCAGAACTCCCTTCCGCTCGCGACGATGGCCGGCCTGATGGGAGGGATTGCGGCGCAGACAAAGTACAACGGATTGGTCGTGGTGCCGGTGATTCTGTTGTACGCGATCCTCGCGCGGAAACTTCGCCTGGGTATCGTTGCCGCTTTCGCTGTCGCGCTCACTTTTCTTTCCTGGGAAGGCTTCATATTCTGGCGGGCGGGTCGTTCGCACTTCCTGGCACAATCGCACGTTTATGGCTCCGTGAATTTGATGGCCAAGTATATCTATCTCGCCTGGCCCCTGGTAACTATCACTGGTGCGGTTGGTCCGGCGACCACCGTGCTGGCGCTGGTGGTCCTGCGCGCCTCAAAGCGAACGATTGTGATTGTCGGCGCGGTTTTGTGCCTGGGCTACTTCCTGATCGCATTCATTCCCGGGTCCTACCAGGTGCTGGCCAGAGACGCACGCACTGGTGAACCGCGACTCACGCTGGCCTGGTTGATCTTCAGTGTCTACGGAGTCTTCTTTGGAACTGTATTCGGCGCCGTCTTATGGCGCCTGACAAGACTCTCCAAAGGAGTGGCAACTCTGATTCGGCGCCGGAAAAGGTTCCAGGCGGAACTGTTCCTGGCGGGATGGCTGCTGATCGAGATCGTTGCCTACTTTGGTTTCTCGCCGATCCCCGCCGTGCGGCGCTTCCTCGGTTTGTTGGTTGTCACCACTTTGATCATTGGCCGGCTGGCAGTGCGAACCTGCCGGACACCGCAACGAAGATCGCTGGTTCGCAGAGTCGCATTTGCGGGAATGCCGCTTGCGCTGCTCTTTTATGCAGTCGATTTTCACGACGCTCAAGTTGAGAAGACGGCAGCCGAAACTGCGGCGAAAACCATATCCGAATTTGACAGACACTCGCCTAACACCCATCCGACCACGTGGTACGTTGCCCGCTGGGGCTTTCAATTTTACGCCGAGCGCGCGGGCATGAAGCCCATCTATCCCGATGAATCAAAGTTCCAGCCGGGTGATTGGCTTGCCCTCAGCGACGGACCCGCCAATACCAAAGCCGTGACCGAGCACATCAGCCACTATCGCCTCGAGCCGGTGACGACCCTGGAGTTTGGGGACCGTCTGCCGCTCGGCACAATGCTCGGCTATTACAGCACCGGCATTCCCATTCATCATCAGGAAGGACCGCGGCGCGTCGTGAAAATTTATCGCGTCGCAGAAAAATAGAAGAGAGTCACCGGCGCTCCTTAGCCCCTTGCGACACCGCGGAAAATTTCAGCCAGCAGTACCGCGCTCCTGGCAACCGAATAGTGCTCTGTCACTACCTGTCTCCCGCTAGTCCCCAGCCGAGCGCAAAGCGACCTGTCGTTGTGTAAGTTTGTCAGCGCCGCGAACCATTCGTCCGGTACTCCCGCGGCAAAGCCAACCTCGCCACGCTGCAATATTTCGTTGTTGACGCCCACCGGACTCACCACCACCGGGATCTCACAAGACATGTACGACAGCATCTTGAATCCACACTTACCACGCGCGAGTTCGGAACCAGCCAACGGCATCAGACCGGCGTCCATTTGCTGTACAAGCTCAATCTCGTTTGCAATCGACCACGCCACGAATTCCCAACTGCCGGCAGGCAGCTTTTTCAATAGCGGGCGACGATCACAAACGATTAGCAAACGACTGTCTGGGTTCTGCGCTAGAAAATCCGCCAGCGCGTCTTCGATGGGGTAAAGGAATTGCAGATTGGCGAACGAGCCGCTCCAGCCTATGGTCCATTTATTTTCGATTGGTGTTGTTCTCGGTCGCCACAATTCAGTATCCACCGAAGTCGGAACCAGCCACACCTTTGCTCCGAGTTGCTCGTAATGCTCTGCCAGAAAACGGTTTCCGGCGATTACACCATCGCAGCTTCTGACGATTTCGGCTGAGAAGTCTTTGTTGGAAGAAAGCCAGATGGCATCGTCAACGTCAAATAGGCGTTTGCTTCCCGCCAGGCGTTCGAAGGAACTCCTTCCCGAAATCAACTCGCGACCCAGCCACGTGATATCGCTGAAGCGTGACGCCAACAGCCCGGGGACGCGCATCGCAGTCACCAGCCATGGTAGCGGCTCAATTTTATAACGACTGATAAGGGGCCAGTATTCGGCGACCTCGACTCCAAGCGCACTCAGGGGTCTTATGAATTGCCTAATGCGAAAGCGGCTCGAAGGATCATGCTTGCTGCCGGTCAACGCCGTTACTTTGATCATCTCGTTTGCGATCGGAGACCTTCGTTTTGAGTTTTAAGATCCGAGTTTCGCTCTCGTTTGGGAATTACGTAGCCTTCTAAAAGCAGAATCTGAATAACAAGATTCAAAAATAAATAGGCACTGGTCACTACTGCCAACCCCACCAGCCCATAACGATAAAAGCCCCACACCTTTGCCGGAATATACAGGGTGTAAGTCACAATCGACATTCTTGTAGGCGTGCTCGTGTCCCCCATGGCATAGAAAGTTTTGGAAGTCACGACTCCCATGGCCCCGGCAATGAAGAATCCCACCAGCGCCACCATGATCACCCAAAGCAGGTGAACGTTGTTCGCGGTAACGCCGCCGTGTCCAATCAGCAGGTTCAGGATCCGCTCGCCGGTGACCAGCAGGACCAGGTAACCGAGCACCGTCAAGCCACCCATGGCCAGCAATCGTCTTCGATACACATGACGGAACGCAGCCCATTTCGCGGCTCCCGCCTGCCGTGCCAGCAGCGGGACCATGGGTGCGGCTATGGCTTTCTCTGCAACCACATTCGCTACGCCATAAATCTGTTGCGCAATATAGAGAAGCGACAAACCTCCCGCCGGGGCCATCGATGCCAGGTAGCGATCAACCAATGGATCCGTACGGTAGTAAGCCGTTCCCAACAACAGCGGCCTGATGCGACGCCAAGCCTCGCGCATTGCGGACGAACTCCAATCGGGCCACTCCCAGTGACCCAAGCCCGGCATTAACCATGCTACTTGCAGACCGGTGCGCATTACGATCAAGAGTGCCGCGCCCGCTACTCCGTAGGCAGGCAACAACCAAATCAATAGGCCGAGAGCTATCACACTGGAAAGTAGTGTTGACAACTCGACCCAAATAAACTTTTGCTTCGCGTGATAGACCGACCACAAGACCGAGACAGAGGCGGTAAAGATCATGCTGACAAGTTGAATCCGCGTCAGAGTGACAGTAAGCGCCTGCGCCGGCTTTGAGAAGCCAGGCACCAGCCACGCGACCCAGAACGTGGCAGTAACGTAAAGGCCCAACGCGAGCACGGTGAAGATAGCCGAGATGCCCAGGAAAAATCCCCAGGCGTTCTGGCGAAAGGTGCCGGCGTCTTCGGTCGCCAACAACGGTACCAGCACATGTGTCAGCGAGCTGCCGACAACTGTCAGGATCAATTGCGGCACCGCCATGCCGGCAAACAACGCGTCCGTTTCGATTCCCACACCCAGTTGTGTTATGACGTACCACTGAAACAGCAATATGACCAGGATGTTAGTGCCGGCCAACAGGGCGAGAGTAGCAGTCTGTTTCATCTGAGTGGCAAACGGCGCGAATCAGCAAGCTGTCGGATTGGCCGAGCAGAAGTCATGACCTTATATTTTATTCGCGAGCTGATTACAAATCGCAACGGTGGGGCCCAAATAACTGATTCGTTTAGAAAGAGCACTTGTGGCCCCCTATTGCGGAGGCGGACAAGCCGCTTTCTAAACGGTGGGTTAAGAACATCTTGCCAAAAGTCCTGCACATCCTGGATTCATTGAATCGCGGCGGCGCCGAAGTCATGGCGCTGGATCTATGCCGCAATGCCGGCGCGAACGGACTCGATCTTACTTTTGTCGCCACTGGCGGCGGCGATTTGGAGGACGATTTTCGCCACTCCGGCGTTGAATTCATACGCCTTAATCGGCGGCTCCCCGTAGACCTCAGCCTCGCTTCTCAACTTCGCCAAATCATCGCCGAACGAAAGATTGAGGTGGTCCACAGCCATCAACCAGTCGAAGCCCTGCATCTTCATCTGGCGACGCGTGGCTCCGAGGTCAAGCGGGTACTGACTCTTCACGGAGTCTATGCCGGTGCGAAGAACACGCTGGCCCTGAGATTCGTCCTTCCACGCCTGCACGCGCGCGTGCTGCTGGGCAAAGAATTGGCAGCCTGGCTGGGCAAGGAACAGGGTATTGATGTAGGAACCGACTTCATTGTCATCAACAATGGTGTCGATCCGAGACGATTGGTAGTCACCGGAAGAAGGCTTCGTACCGAGCTGGGATTGGCCGACGAAGCAATACTGTGCGGTATGGTGGCTAACTTTTACCCGGACCGGCGAAAAGATCAGTTAACAGTCTGCCAGGCGTTGCCTCAGTTTTTCAATCGCGATCCCCGGGCCCAGTTTGTTTTTGTCGGAAGCAGTAATACTGCTCCTGCCCTTATGGAAGAGTGCGTCAGCCTTTGCCGGCAACAAAACATTTCCCATCGCGTTCATTTTCTGGGCCAGCGCTCGGATATTCCGGATGTGCTCATCTCGTTGGATCTTTTTGTTTTGTCTTCTCGTTGGGAGGGTTCACCCATTTCTGCGATTGAGGCGATGATGCTGGGGGTGCCCACAGTCCTCTCCGACATTACTCCGCTCAAAGAAGTCTCTGCCGATGGCGAGTTCGCAGTTCTTTTTCGTACCGGCGACGCGGACGATCTGGCTTCGAAGTTAATCCAACTCGCCGGTGACGGCGAGTATCGCGCACGGCTGGCTTCACTAGCGAAGGTGTGGGCCATCAAGCAGTACAGTATTGAGACGCATATCGCGAAGTTGTTGAAGCTGTACTTTTCACTCTCGAGCTAAGCAGGCGGTGATACTAATCTTCGGCAATCGTTTGCTCATTTGTTTTGGGCGAGCCTTCGGCCAACGCCGCGACTCGCGGCCCGTCACGGTCCATCCCATCGTATTTGATGAGGTCGAACGAACCTTTCATTGAAATCACACGCGCCGGGTTACCGACGACGACCGCGCGATCCGGCACTGAGCGAGTCACCACGGCATTCGCTCCAATCAAAACATCACTGCCGATCTTGATTGGTCCAAGGATTACTGCTCCGGGACCAATGTAAACTCGATCGCCGATTGCCGGTCCTGCAAGAGACCCTATGCTCCCGCCACTGCGGTGCCCAATGGTGACACCCTGCGCTAAGGTGCAATGCCTTCCGATCACTACATTGAAAGCCACAACGATATAGCCAGGGTGCGGGAGAAACAGACCTGGCCCAATCGCCGCCTGAGGGGGTAGATCGATATTCGTTGCCACCTCGATGAAAACTGCGATTAGCGAAACAAGTATTTTCAACGGCAGTCGCAGGATTGCAGCGGATCGAGCAGTATGGACCCAGTGTCCGAATCGAAAAGCCACGATGGCCCAGACTCTCGGCGCAAGCACAAGTGCCTTCAGCCGCTGCCATGGGCCACCGTAACGTCGCAGGTCTTCGCGCAGGTTAGGAAACATGCTTGCCGATGTCTTACGAGAAAAAATGCCTCAATCGAATGTATCGTCGTCGTTGGGCGCGAACTAGTGAGATAATGCACTGAGGGCGACATGGCAGCAACTGCTAACGATTGGCTGTCCGGCATGGGCCATACAACTTCTGCCTGCGACTGAATCTCGGTTGACGCCTGCTCGCGACCGGGAGTATCGTAAGGCCGCTGACCACTTCCCGGGACTGATCTTACCCTCCAGGAGCATCGATATGAAGGTTACATTGTGATTAACGAGCGTGAGGTGGAACCGATTAAGCTGTTCGTTAACCACGACTCCAAAATACGAGCAGACAAGAAGACGGTGTTGGCCGGCAAAAAGGACATCACTTTGGGTCACTATAAGCTCGGCCAGACCGTAAAGGTACCTATCGTCTCTTTGATGCGAAGGTGCTCGAAATTCGCTTGAAGCCCGCAACCAATTGAAATCCACTGGTCGCAAAAGCACTCTCCTCAACTTCCGCCCCGAATCTCGGTGCGCATACTAGTCGGCATGCCCGAAAGGGGTTCGCGCGGTGGTCCAGGCGCCTGCGAACCACCCTTCATTGCCGAACTTCGCCGCCTGGGCCACAAAGTCGACGAAGACATCTACGCCTATTCCGCATCGGAATCGGCCCTGCCCAAAAGAATTGCCAGAGTGATGCGCACCGGGCGACGCTTTCAGGAACGCGTTGACGCCGGCGGCTACGATCTGGTTCACATAAATACTTCATTCGACACCAAAGCCCTCCTGCGTGACGCGGCCATCGTGCCGCGCCTGAAGAGCGGCAGAGCCAAAATCTTTTTGAAGTTTCACGGCTCTGACGCCGACCTGCTGAAGACGAAAAATCCGGCGCTCGTGCTGGCGCGGCGCCGCGTGTTATCCCACGCAGACGGCGTGGGACTTCTTTCATCGGAAGAGCGCGAGAATTTCCTGCGGGCCGGCGTCATAAAAGAGAAAGTTTTTGTGATCAAGAATGTGGTCGCTAGGAACCAGCAGCAACCCAGCGAAGAATTCCGCCAGCAGTTGGATCTATCAAAAGGCTTGCCATTGCTACTCTTCATTGGGCGCTTCATACCCGCGAAGGGATTACTGGACGTCATTCGAGCATGTGCTTTGCTGCGCGACCGCGGTCAACAATTTATGTTATTGGCGGTGGGTGACGGTCCGGCACGGTTAGAAGCGGAAAACGAAGTGGCCCGTTTGGGACTGCGCGACCATGTTCGATTTCCGGGGTACATTCCGGAACAAGAAACGGTGGGCTTTTATGCCAACAGCACTGCGCTGCTCTTTCCCACTTACCACTATGAGGGATTTCCGATGGTGATCTTCAATGCCGCTGCCGCGGGCTTGCCGATTATCACCACCCGCATACGCGCCGCGGCTGACTATCTGAAAGAACCGGACAATTGTTTGTGGGTCGAGCCCAGGAGCCCTGAACTCGTTGCCGAAAGAATTCGAGACCTGCTTGGCGATGCAGAGAGACGAGCGGCGATGCGTGCGAATAACAAGAGACTTGCGGCAGAGTTTTCAGCGGCGGCGGTGACGCGGGAATATCTCGAGGCTTATGAACAAATCGTGAAGTGATGCGTTCAGCACGGGCGTCCCGCCCGTGGTCATTCGAAGGAAGAACGACAGCGCCGCAACACGCGCAGGATGCGCGTGCCACATCATCAAGCCAGCTTTCGCGGCTTCGCAAACGCCGCCAGCATATCTGTTATCACCTTCACATCCGGAATGTTCAGTATCTCCGCATACGCATTAACGTGCTGATAAGTCATCTGTCCGGTAAAACTGTCCCAGGGCGCAGCAGTATTGACCTTACCTTTTAGCGGCTGCTGGTCCGCTGCCACCGCCGCAATCTGCGTATAGTCTATATCTCGCACCGCCAACTCTCCCGCATCCAACGCCAGCTTTACCCAAAAAGGCGCGCGAATCTGGGGACGATAAAGATTCGGGATAAGCTTTAGATCACTGAGCTGCCACGCATGCGGCACCACGTCCAGGTTGTTCCAGATGCGGTGCGCATTGTCTCCCAACCTTTGATGAAAATAGTCGGCCCAAATTTTGTTACCCGCAGTCGGTCCCGCGTAGCCGTAGGACGAAACCTGGACCCGTTTCTGCATGTCCCACAAGAGCCCCTGAGTATCCGCCAACCACAACGCAGCGGTCGTAGACATCTCGCCACCCAGGCTGTGGCCCGTAATCATAAGTTTTGAGATGCCCGCTGTGTTGTTGAGAAAATCGATCAAACGCGTGTCCGCACCGGCGATTCCCTGACA
Source organism: Acidobacteriota bacterium (assembly GCA_025463135.1). Classification (GTDB taxonomy): domain Bacteria; phylum Acidobacteriota; class Blastocatellia; order Pyrinomonadales; family Pyrinomonadaceae; genus JAOAPY01. The sequence continues at coordinate 28,859 of JAOAPY010000049.1, read as the reverse complement.
CGGTTTCATGTTTTGCAGAATAGACAAGCTCAGCGCCGCCGAAGTTGAAATCCGGGCGCCTGGTGGATGATTTCCATAAGCCCACGATGCGGTAGTGCCAACCAACAGGTCTTCAAACACCCAGTCAGTGATCTCGTAAGGATTGGTGCCACTGAGCGCCAGCACATATTGAGATCGATCGCTCGTGTTCTGCACTACATAGACCGTGTTGTCGCTGTATTTTGCGATCAGCGGAATCTTGTAAATACACGGACCCCAAACCAACTGCCAGTTACCCTTAACCGGAGCCATGGTGTTCAGATGTTTGGCGATCGTCCCGCTTAGTTCGCGTTCCGACTCGCACTCACTCTTATCGATCAGCGCACCGGCTTCGGCTATGAAGGCCAGCGTCAACATCACTTGCATGGCCGTGAATTGAGTTGTCATGATTTGTTATTCCCTCCACCCGGGTTAACCGACAGCAGTATTACTTTGTGAGGATCTCGAAGATCGATCCATCATTCAAGTTGCGAACCTGCGGCGAAAGGCGGCTTCGCAACTCGTCTTCGGAAGGCAGATATGTACGCTCGCTCAGGTTGTGAAAATAGACCAGCATGCCACGGTGCTCATTGAGGTCATTCTTCATCTCGTCGAGTTCCCTATCATGGTTGATATTCACACGCCCTGTACCATGCACGATTTTCTCCGGAATCAACCGAGCCGATCGGCCGGTGAGGTAATGAATGGCATCGTACCCATTCGAATAGATAAGAATATTCGGTGGTTGTTGTTGGACCGCCCTTATCGTTTCCGATTCAATCCAGGTGCGGCTGGCATATCCCTGCCCATCACTGCTGGTCCTTATGAACCAACCAGCCAGCCGCAAACTCTGCGAACACAAGAGCAGCATAGCCAGCACAACCAACGCCATTCGCGCTGGCTGCGCTCGGGAGCGAACGTAGATATCCCGCGCCACAACAAGACCCAAAATAATCGTTGCGAAATGCACTGGCAGCAGACTGCGACTGTCGAACACCGTGTCGGCATCAACGAACGAGGCAGTGAAAACAAGGAGAACAATATTAACCAAGATGAAGCCGCCGAGAATCTGTGGCAGCATTGTGGCCCTGCCGGCAAGCTCCACAGATAACGGCACGCGGTCACCACGTCTCAAAAAAACAATCAGACCACCGACGATCACAATCTGGATCAGAAACCCCGTTACTCGCAAGCCGCCCGATACTTTCCCCAGCAGGAACCATTGGGCAACAGTGGAAGAGCCTGAGACAAACTGCCGCAGGCTAAACAGATGAAAAGCAAACTGGCGATCGCCTGCGCTTGAGAAAACCGATCGGAAGCTAACGGCCCACGAAAGGATCGGCAAAGTAGAGATGACGCCAAAAAGAAGTGTGTCGAGCAAAATGCGGCGCAGAGCCCGTCCATTGCGACCGGATGGCGGCGGTGTTTCAGCACGCATCAAACGCGCGGCGGCGGCAAGTAATACCAGACAGCCAGTGATCACAGTGGTGACGCCGACATATCTGGTCAGCAGACTCAAAGCAGTCGCCAGTGCGGCCGCCAGCACCCAACGACGCTGCCGTCGCTCGAGGTATCGCGCCAAAGAAAGCAACCCAATGATTGTGAGAAAAACAAAAAGCGGTTCAGCCAACGCGATTGAGTGGCCACCAGCAACGTCGACCGCCGTTAACGCCAGAATGGAGCCCATCACGGGCAGCCAAAATGAGTCGCGCGCGTAAAACCAGATTGCTATTCCGGTAAGGATAATGTTACCGCCGAAGAGAGTGGCATTGAGAATTCGGGCAGCGCTCACTAAAGACGTGCCGCCCTCGGCGATTAGGGCAAGAACCGCGGAATACAAGGGGGGATAATGCGTGAGTGGTATCAATTCGCCAGTGCGTCCTGAGAGGACGCGTAGGCCTGAGCCGGCAGCCAGGTTTCGCGCCGCATCAAGATAGACTGTTGAATCAGGATAGACGCCAATGCCATAACGCGTGGCCGCGAGCATCAGAAGGACGCCGCCGACGCCTATCAGGGCAATGATCAGAGTCTTTATTTTAGTTGTGGGCAAGAGCGTGGCACGGGCATCTCGCCCGTGGTCGTTGAAGGTAAAGCCCGATAGAGTGTAACCGCACCGCAACATCGGCAGGATGCCGATGCCACGATCTAAAAAAGTGAATAAATGAATGGTCCCAATCCCGTCGAGGACGCAAAAACCAGCAGCAGACCGCAAATCAGCAGGGTCAGAACCATCGGAATCAGCCACCACATTTTTCGCTTCCAGAGGAAGACCACAAAATCGCCCAGCACGCCGGCGTTAGCACCAAGCCGTTGAAACCATTTTTTCATTTGACTCATTCTTAGGACTTACCGTCGCGTGTATCAATTTTTGGTAGTGGGTCAGTTTGATGTCCGATAAGCTTTATTTAGCTTGTCGTAACGCCGCGACAAACTAAAGTTTGTGGGACATTTGCCGCGAAACTGACCCACTACCCAATTTTTGGCTGTCGCGGTGTTGAGCGCTTTCGAGATTATACTGAACTGCTTAGCTGCGTCTTCATCGCCTCAGCTCCGGAGGAGCCGAATGTTTATAGCAACAGCAATTTACGAACGACCCAAGTGTTTTTGTTACCAGTCCCAGCGGGACGAAATGTTTATAGATCAAGCGTTACCAAAATCCCTCTTAAGCTCCGAAGGAGTGGAACGCCTCTACTTCCTAATTAAAAAGTTCTCCATCACGAGCAAATCCAAACCGCTGTTGCTAAAAGTGCTAAACGCATTCGCCGGACTCGACACCATCGGCTCACCGCGCAGATTGTACGATGTATTCAACAGTACCGGCACGCCGGTGGCCTCGCCAAATTTTTCCACCAGGCGGTAGTACGACGGATTGACCTCACGTTGAATTGTTTGCAGCCGCCCGGTGCCCTGATGATTCACTGCCTGGATCAAGTCCTGCTTATCTTTACGTATGGGCGTAACAAACTGCATGAACCGCGCGGCATGATGGTTCTTGCCTTCGGGCAAATCAAAGTATTCATCCACACGCTCGTCAAGGATCACCGGCGCGAATGGCCGAAATGGTTCGCGGAACTTGATCTTCTCGTTTACTATGCCTTTCATTGCCGCGAAGCGCGGGTCCGCAAGAATGCTGCGATTGCCCAGCGCGCGCGGTCCCCATTCAAAGCGGCCCTTGAACCAGCCGAACACCTTTCCCTGCATCATGTTTTCGACTACGCGATCCAGCATGCGCTCCTCGTCATCGATGTGCTCGTACGGGATACCGTTTGCGCGCAGGAAATCACCAATTTGCGCATCGGAAAACTGATCGCCCCAATAGCAATGGTCCATTACAAACTTTCTCGGACGCTGCAAGACAATATGATAGGCCCATAACGCGGCGCCTAACGCTGCACCTGCGTCACCGGCGGCCGGTTGCACAAAGATATCGTCGAACGCAGTCTCTCGCAGGATGCGTCCGTTGGCGACGCTGTTGAGCATCACACCACCCGCGACACAAAGCTTTTTCAGACCAGTCTTCTGGTGCAGGTGGTTGGCCATCTTTAAAAGAATCTCTTCAGTGGCGCGCTGAATACTGGCCGCCACATCCGCATACATCTGATTCTCTTCAGCAATGCGATCGTCCCATTGTGGATGGTCGCGATTTGGATGGGTCGTCGCGGTATAGAAATCAACATCCGAGCGGCGTGGCGGGCCAAACAGATCGGTGAACTTTGAATTAATGGTCTGCTCCGTCGATTTATGGAAAGCAAAGTACTCCATGTTCAGGCGAAAGCTGCCGTCATCATTCACCTGGACCAGCTTGTATACCTTGTCGAGGTAACGTGGCTCGCCGTAAGGCGCCATCCCCATCACTTTGTACTCGCCTTCGTTCACTTCAAAGCCGAGGAAAGCGGTAAAGCCTGAATAGAGCAATCCCAGTGAATTCGGAAACTTGATCTCTTCAAACAACTCGATGCGGTTTTCCCCACCGCCCTGCCAATCCACGCGCCCGCGTCCCAGCGTGGTGGTGGTCCATTCGCCCACACCGTCAACTGTCATGATTGCGGCTTCTTCAAACGATGAGCAGAAGAGTGTGCTGGCCGCATGGGACATGTGATGTTCACTGAAGAGGATGCGATCCGGCGGCAGATTCAATTTCTTGAGAATGCGCCCTTTGATCCAAAGCTTTTCATTGAACCAGGCAACCATCGCTTCGCGGAAGACGGTTGAAGTCCTGGGAAAGGCGCCGAGCACAGTCATGAGGATGCGTTCGAACTTGACCAGAGGCTTTTCGTGGAAGACCACGTAATCCAGATCGCCGGCCTTGATGCCGCCCTGTTCCAGACAGAAATCAACGGCCAAATCGGGAAAACCGTAGTCGTGCTTCTTACGGCTAAAACGTTCTTCCTCCGCGGCCGCGATTAGATCACCGTCCTGGATCAGGGCGGCTGCCGCGTCGTGATAAAAACAGGAAATGCCTAGAATATTCATTGATCTTTGGGTCTTGGGTCTTTGGTCTTTGGTCTTTGGCTTCTGGTAATTCGCTCTTAATTCTTAAATTCTTAATTCTTGGGTTCCTGGTTCCTGATTCTTAGTTCCTACTTAGTTCTTAGTTCTTGGATTTCAGTTCTTGGGTTTGCTCTTTGCCCTTTGCTCTTTGCCCCTTTCCCCTACCCCCTCAATACGGCCGTCTTGCATCTTCGAGCGTCTCTTGTTTAGTTTCGCGCGGCAACCAACCCGAGTCTTTCGATTTTAAGTTCAGCGGATCCTTGAACAGCCGCACCCCAATACCAAACGGTACAGCCACCGTAAAATAAAACACGGTCATAAAAATGCGCGCGACAAAGTCGCCCATTATCTGGCCGAACGCTCGCCACTTTTTCCAGACCTTCTTAAGAAAACTCATTACCAAATCCTGACTCCTGCTCACGGTAACAACGCCGTAAATCCAGGAACTCTATGCAAACCATTAACCTACCGAATTCCGCCGCTATTGTCCAAAAGGGGAGGGCCAGGTGGTGCCTGGGCCGTTGCGCCACTCCGCGGTGTCTTAGATTTTCACGGGTGCTTAGAGTGCCGCCTTTTAGGCGGGTCTTGGCCCAGCAGAAAACCCGACTGAAGTCGTTACTCTGAACGCTGGTCGCCAAACTACGGCACTACCGGCGCCGGGCGAGTTGCCGCCGACTTGAATTTCTCAGTTTGCATTATGGCCTCGCGAACTGCGCGCGCGATTAGTTCATATCCCTGGACATTCGTGTGAAAACCATCCGCCTGTAGATAGAGCTTGCCAAAAGTTTCAATCGGATGGTAGACATGCCCTCCCTCATTCGAAGGTACAGTGAACATGCGCACCTTTGGCAAATCAAGGTTCTGCCACTGACCTGCTTCACCGCTGTTGGTGTACACATAGAAGACTTTCTGCCCTGGAGAGAATGTCACCGTCGTGGACCATACCTGGTCCCCGGCTTTCTGGTCCCCATGAGTGCCATCGTCATACATCACGATCTTATTAGGCTCGCTGTTCCCAAGCTGCGGATGGGGACCTGCGATGTGCATCGCCCTGGGGACGACCGTCTTTTCAAGATAGACACGAAACACAACTTCAACAGCCTCAGGTTGTTTTGTCTCAAGCGGTGCGGACGGTGGTTGGAGGGCCAACCGCTGCTCAATGTCCTTTTCGATTTGTCGCCGGGCGTCGCCTAACAGTTCGCAATTGTCTACCAACGCGACCTTCTCTTCTGCCGAGACTTTTCGCAGCGCCGCTTGATAAGGGCTACCCGCTCGCAGCTCGTTATGCAGCAGGATCGGAAGTGATCCGTGCTCGCGTACCAGCCGGATCATCTCCCTGATGTTTTTTTCGTAATCCGACGGGGTGACTCGCAGTCGCGGTTCCAATCGTTCATAGTCCTTCGCTTCCAGAGCTTCAGCGCTGACCCACGATTCATAAACGAATTGCCCATGAGGATCGCTGCTGGCTTTCAAGTGGTCGGTCATCGTGATCGTTTCAAACTTTTTCGCCTGACCAAGATAAGTCATCAGCTTATACAACTCTGAATTCTCGGTGAGAAACTTTCGCAGTTTGAATTTATGGATCTTCGGTCCCAGCACATCCTTGTCATGCCAGCCCGAGATAGATGCATCGTTCATTGAGTAACCGATCAGGACAATATCCGGGCTCATGCCCAGGACACGTTGATGCAACAACTCGATTCCTTCATGTGAAGTGGATGCCAGCATGCCAAGGTTAATCACCTCAATGGCCACGTTGGGAAACGATTCCTTGAGCAGGGCCTCGAGGCGACTTGGATATGTCTTGTCCTGGTCGGCGTTGTGCCCAAAGGTCCAGGAATCCCCGATGCAAACGATGCGCAGCGTGTGGGGCGGCTTAACCGTTGAGAACTCCGCGTTGCGGAACCCCTGAGAATTCAATTTCACATCCCAGGTCGGATTGTTTCTGAGCTCCTCCGGAATTGAAGAGCTGAATCGTCGCAGCAGGCCCTGGCGGTATTCCTCCGAAGGCATGGGACAGAACAGGTCAAGGTACGTTCGATGGGCATTGGGACGGCCGTGGTAAAGCAGCAGATCATCGGGCTCGATAATGCGCAACCCATCCATCCAGGGCGGCGGCGACAGACCAGGGTTGCGCACCAGATAAGGAATAGGCACGTATTGCACGCGCGAGTTTCGGATCTTGTACGCTACTCTGATTCCGCCTTCGAGTAAGAGCACAAAAACAAAACTGCCGACGGCGATTTTGGCCAGGTTTTTGACGAGATTCTTCAGAAGTTTCAGTGACAAGTGCGGGTCTTATTCGATTGTAGTTTCGGAGATCTTAAGCGATGCGAAGCGGGATTATACTCTGCCAACACTAATCTGCGTACTCGCTGTAAGTGGGGTGGTTGTTTGACTGTGGCAGGGCGCCTCTTGCGTGTCTTACGTTGTGAGATTTGGATAAGCAATCAGTTGCAACTTGGGAATTAAGGATAGGAGCAATGCAATGATCACTGGGGTGCTTACAATTTTTCGGAAACATTCGATAGCGCCTCGCATGAAACGCAGCCGATGTCCTATCAAGGTCATATCAAGGTCAAAAAAATCGAGCGCTGCCTCTTGCGAAGCAACGCCCGATTGTTGCGGTCAGGTTTTCTGACTCTGTTTAGAACTCAAACCTTGCGGCAAACTGGATAATGCGCGGCGGATAAGCATTGCCGCTGGTGATTTGCCCGAAGGTTGCGCTGTTGATGTTGAAGATATTGCTGTCCTCGCCAAGGCTCGTCGCATTGCCGCCTGAGGGAGCAAAAAAGTTGACGTTATTCAAAACGTTAAAGACTTCCATACGCAATTGAAGTCGGGCCCTTTCATTGAACGCTACGTTCTTGATTAAGCCGGCGTCCCAATTGAAGTACCTCGGTCCGTTGATGAAGGTGCGCGGTAGATTTCCGGTCTGGCCCGGCTGTGCCCTGAAGAACACCTGGCCGGGGAAACCAGCGGTTGGCGATGTTCCAAGATTGCCTCCGGTGGCCGTGCCGTCCGGCGCAATCGCCGAGGGATTGATGAAATAAATCTTTCCGTTCTGCTTGTAGATTCCCACCAGCTTCTTGATCTCGTTCGGACTCAGATTCGAGTTGGCGGTTTGGCGCGTCGATCGTCCTCCGCGATTCAGCGTTCCGGTCAAGTCACGCACCGATATCGGAGTACCTGAGCTGATATTTATCAACGAGGTAATCTGAAAACCACCAAACAGGCGATTGATTCCCGTGCCATTGCTCAGGAACGACTTGCCCTTGCCGAACGGCAGCTCATAGATCGAGTTGATGTTCACACTATGCGTGCGATCATAATCGGTACGTGCATAGTCCAGCTGCTTGTTCCCGTTGTCCAGATAAGGATCGAAGCGTGATTGGCCATCCGTCTCGATGTTCGAAAGAATCTTCTGGAACGTGTAGTTAGCCTGGAAGCTCAGGCCGTTGCTAAAGCGACGGCGAACCTCTGCCTGCAGCGAGTTGTAGCGGTACTTCCCGCCGTTGACCAAAAGGTCAACCGGCCCGGCAAAGATATTCCGGCGGAAGTTGATGCCCGTGCTGGTGGTCGGATCGAAATCCAAACCATTGGTAATGTAGATCAGGGCCAGGTCCGCTGGAGTGCCGTTGATAATCGGTGAGGTTACTGCCGAGTTATTCAGAAATGCGCCAAATGGCAGGAGATTGAAAGCAGGCAACGGCTGGCTGCCGGCAATCGCCGGATTGAAACTCGCATCCGTGCAACGCTGGAGCGGATCGCCGGTCCCGGCAAGGGTCGCTCCCTGAAGTCGGCAGTTGTTCCGTGCGACGTTGAAATCTCGCAGGAAATTGTTGGCGTTGATATTGATCTGATTCAGATCTACTCCGCGCACCATGTTGTTGCTGCGCCCGCCCACGTACCGAATCTCAATTGCGGTCGCATGGCCAATCTCTCTCTGAATACCAAAGTTGAATTCGTCATTGCGCTGAACCTGAATGTTCGGATCAATGGCAAACACGGTATTGAAGAAAGTTCCGTTGTCGGCATTCGCCTGAGCAAAGGTAATCGGCGGCGTTCGCGAAGGCGGCAGCTGAAGGTTCGGCAGGTTACTGAAGCGCGCGTTCACGTTCACAGCGCCCCCGGCCAGACCGGTAAGATTCAAACCCGCATTGCCACCCGCGGCATTAAGCGCCGACGTAACATACTCATCGTTGACATAACTGCTGCGGAAACCACCGCGAATCACGGTGCGCCCCTGTCCGGGCATCAGCGAACTCAGGAATTTGTTCTTGAATTCCGGAGCGTACGCAAGACTGAGTACCGGAGCAAAGTTATTCTTGTCAGTCTTGTAAAAACGTCCGGGCACGCCGGAGTTGGTGCCGACCAGATCATAACGACCGTTCGGATTCGTCAAAGCATCCACCAGATTTGATCCGGCGGGGATCACAGGTTCCAGAAACACTCGATCGGGATTGGTCAACGGCGTAAAGATGTCGTAGCGCAATCCCAGGTTGAGCGTAAGCCTGGGTGTAATGCGCCATTGGTCGCTGACGTAGGAACCGATGGTATCGAAGTTGAGCTGCTGAATCAGTGGAGCGCGTAGTTGCGCGCCGAGGCTGGGATTAACAAAATTCGCGGCTACCGATCCGGCGCCGATGAACCCACCCAAGAGGTAGCGCAGCGTATCGGCCCGAGTTCGCTGAGTGGCGCTGATTCCGCCGGGATACAGTGCCGCCGGCAGACGTGGCGTCAGTGTGTTGTTGGTGTTGGTAATCGAATATATCGGTGTCTTGTTGAAGTTGCTGATCACCTGAATTCGCTGCGCATTAAAATCTGTGCCGAAGCGCAACGAATGATTTCCAAAACTATACGAAGCGTTGTCCTGGAAGGTGTACTGTCTCGTATTGCGGCCTTGATCTTCAAAGCTCGCCTCAGGGCTGCTCAACGTCAGCGGCAAACCGGATGCCGGCAAACCGTTCGCGGCAATCTGGCCGATGATGAAATCGCCGGGCAGTGCGCTTTGTTTGAAGAATGGTTCGGCCGGCTCAAAGGCGCCGCGTACTTCATTCACGAAGTTTGAAGTGATAGTCGACCGGTAGGACAGGATGTACAACTTGGTTGGGCCACTTTGAGTCACAAACGGATGCGTACCGTATCCTCCGGTATCCGTTTGCCGCTCGTCACCATTGTTGTTGTACTTGTAAACAAAGTTCAGGCTGTTTTTAGGATTGATGTCAAAGTCAAACCGCGTCGTGAACCCGTTGCGGGTATCATTGTCCGACTGATTGAACTGCAAGAGCTGAGTGAGTCCGTTATTGGCAATGGTCGAATTGCCAACGGCCGGCATGCCATTAAGCACGCGGGCCTGAATCGTGGGGTCGACGCCGATGACGCCGCCCGCGGACGCCGGAATCGCTCCCGTAAAGCCCGCGCCACTCAAGACATTTACCGTGCGCGTAACGCCGCTGTTGTCGGTATAGGTAAAGTTTCCCGTCCGCGCCGGACCCAACAGAATGTTGCGCGTGATCGAACGTTGCTGACGCAGCATGAAACGTTCGTAGGAAGCAAAGAAGAAAGCTTTGCCTTTAATGATCGAAGGACCGCCTTCGCCAAAGCGCGGCAGCGGCAGCGGGCCGCCAACTTTGCCGCCGAACTGATTACGATTGAGGAACGGTCTCCTGATGCCGGCTGCGTTATTGAAAAAATCGTTGGCCGCAAACTTGACGTTGCGATTGTACTCCCAGAGCGCGCCGTGAAATTCCTGGCCGCCGCGCGGAGTGACTAACTGCACCTGCGTAGAACCACCGCCACCCTGGTCAGCGCTGGCGTTCTGAGTGACCACAGTGAATTCACCGGTATCATCAACGGTCGGTCTATCCTGTACGAACCCACCGGTACGAATGAAATTATCCTGCACGTTGACGCCATCGCGCGTGAAGTTCACGGATGACGATCGCTCACCATTGATTGAAGCGTTGGTTGGATTCGCGCCGGCCACGGTGTTCAGCAACGCCAGCGGGTTGCGCCCGTTCAGCGGTAACTCCAGCACCTGGCGCGTGCTGATGGTGTTACTCAATTCGGCGTTGGTGGAATTGACTACATCGCCACCCGCAATGACGGTCACGCTTTCGGATACCTGGCCTACTTCCAGGATCGCATTGAGTGAGTATTCCTGGCCGATATTGATCTTCACATCGGTGGCGCTGAAGGCCTTGTGACCCGAAGCGGAAATGGTAACGGTGTACGAGCCGACATCGAGCTGAGGCACGTTAAAAATGCCCTCACCGCTCGTCGTCAGGCTGCGCTCCTTGCTCGTCTGATTGTCCCTGATGGTAACGGTGGCGCCGGGAATGACGCCACTGGCGTCCGAGACGGTGCCGACGAGGCGGCCGGTGCTCGATTGCCCAAAGGCCGGCAACGCGGCCAGCCAAAGTACCAGAAAAAGTTTCATCGCTGTTCTCATACATGAACTCCTATTCCAATTTCCAAAATTATCTTTCAACCTGTAACCGGGACCACCGACCAGTAACTCCAGACCTTCCGAAAGTTCGTAACAACTGATCAGGGTTCCTGATTACGACTCAGGTAAAGTGCAAGGGGTATTCCTTCAGACTTACATTGAAGAAGAATTCGGTTTCTATTCAGATCGGTACCGGAAGGCGCGCTCGAGATTGCAGGAATTGGATTCGGGGTAGTGTCGAAGTTGAGGATTTTGGATATTGTCTTCAACCGCTTGAAGCGGCACGTACGAATAAATGGAAGGTTCTGATCTTAAACATTCTTGCTTGTGGTCCTCAGGTTTCCGTTCTCATTTGCCATTTGGCATTTCTCATTTCTCATTTATTTGCGGCTAGGGTTGGGTGGTTCACACGACCGGTCTTCTCGATGACAAATGACAGATGATAAAATGCCGGCTGGAAAATAGAACGGCGAAGTGTTCGATCGCCCCCGGGCGTCACGACCGAAGACAAAGTTCAATCACATCGACAAAGGGCCGGGATTGCTCCCGGCCCTGCGTTGTTGCCGGCCCCCTCGTTTTTAGATGGGTGTTCGAGTACGTGGAAATCAGGCGGCGTTTGATTGATTCTGGAGTTCGTCCTCGACTGCTTCATAGCCGACCGGCGCTATCTTATAGCGTTTGATCTTCGTATTAAGCGTAGTGATCTTCACACCCAGCAACTGGGCGGCGCGAGTCTGGTTGCCGGCGGTGCGGCTTAGGGCGCTGCGAATAAGATCGATCTCGAACCGTCGCACTTCCTCGTGCAGCCTGACGCTCCGCTTGGTGGCCGGCTGTGAAACTCTAAATGATTCGACCTCGCGCAACAGAGTCAGCGCAACTTCCCGCAGGGTATTCAACCTGTTGTCCATCGCTACTTCACTCCGTACGACGGCCGCTCCCGCAGCATCGCCGGCGCCAGGCTCGTCCGATCTCCACATCATTGAACTGCTCATCTATTCTCCTCCTGCAACGTTTGTCGTTGCCTGTTGCCCAATGTGTGGCTGGGGATCCACCATTTGTTCGTGTTGCCCGCTTGCACTACTTAATGAACTTCCCATGGTTCGCGTTGCCGCGGGTGTCGGTAATGGTAACTATACGTAGGTTCGTTTCCGCACAGACGGATTTTGTGACGAAACGGCTAAAACTTGTGATGGGTCGGCTGCTGCAAAAGACAAGCTGCTGGTTCTGGGGGAATTGGAGAACGAGGGTAGGGTCTTTGGACTTTGGTCTTTGCTCTTTGCTCTTTGCTCTCTGCTCTCTGCTCTTTGGATTTCAGATCGGGGATCCCAGATCTCAGAACGCAGCTCTCAGCTCTCCGATCGAGCCTTCCATCTTGAAATCCGCAATTCGCAATCCGCAATCCGCAATTCTTACAACGGTCTGCCCACGGCTTCCTGGAGGTTCGATCGATAATTGCGACTGAGTGTCAGCTGCTTGCCGTTTTCGAGGACCACGTGATACTCGCCATGAAACCACGGCTGCAGTTCTTTGATCTTGTCAATACGTACAATGCTCGAGCGGTGAATTCTGAGGAACTTTTTCGGATCAAGCTGCGACTCGAGCCCACTGATGGTTTCCCGCAAAAGGTAGGTCTTCTTTCCGTTGTAAACGCGAACGTAGTTCCCTTCGGACTCGATGCAGTGAATATCGTCAATATCCAGAAAGAAAACTCGCCCCTCGGTCTTGATTACCAACCGCTCGAGATAGCGGGGGCCGGCCTTCAACTCTTCCAATAATGCCAGGATATGCTGATCGCGCTGATTGAAACGGTCATCGCGAATCAGGCCCTTAGCTCTTTTCCAGGCAGCTTCGAACCGTTCGCGATCGAATGGTTTGAGGAGGTAATCCAGGGCGTGCACTTCAAAGGCGCGCACCGCGTATTGATCATACGCCGTGGCGAAGATGATGTAAGGCACCGTCTCAGTCTTGAGGGCTTCGAGTACTTCGAAACCTCCAAGCTCCGGCATTTGAATATCCAAAAAGATTAGGTCGGGCGACAACGAGCGAATAGCGTCCACCGCCTCACGCCCATTCGCACACTCGCCGATGATCTCGACTTCCGAGTCACCCTCGAGCATCTCGCGAATCATCTCGCGCGCTAACGGTTCGTCGTCAATGACTAACGCGCGAATGCTGGTTGCGCTTGTCACATTTTCTCCTGCCCGATTGTCGAAGTATAGAGATCACCGACTTCCTGGATGCAGAAACCGTGCCTTATCCAATGAACACCACTACCGATCGCTTTGTGACAAAAAGTATGACGAAGGAAAGTTGCCGATATCAGCTTCGTCTGGTGCCACCTACGAATCAGAAATGCGAATAGTTCATGCTATCTTCGTGCCGGGCGGCACGAAACACTGATTTCGCTTTCCGAAAAACTGAACTACCAGGACGTCGTCGCTGCTGCGCGTTTTGATGCAGGTTCCGCTCGCGACGTTTGTTTTCTTTTACCTGAAGCAGGATTTTTCAACGCCGAGTTCCGATTTCGGGATGTATTCGTGCCACCGGTGGGACGGTCCACAAATTTTCAGATCGCAATCCCAAGTTTTTAGCGGATGGAGTGAAACAGAGTTTGGACTCGCCAGAGATCGATTATTCAAGATCTCCAACGCAGGATATCCACGATTTGATATTAGAAATCCGGAATAATGGAGAGGCGTGTTTCGTCCGAAGAGATCGACCTTAAGTCTTTCGCGGCACTTCAAGCGTGACGATCAATCCGCCCTGAGGACCATTGGCAAGCTCGAGGCGATGCTCGGCGCCATATAACCGCTCCAGGCGAGCTTTTGTATTAGCCAACCCCACGCCCTTGCCGAATTGATTGGTCAGGCCCTCGTCGGTCAAACCCGGTCCATTGTCTTTGACCTGGATCCTGACGCAGCCATTGCGCGGAAAGGCGCTGATCTCGATTCTTCCATCATGCTGGCTGGCGATCGCATGGCGCATGGCGTTCTCAACAATCGGTTGCAGAATCAAATTGGGTACGCGAACATCGAGCACGCTCGGATCCACATCGACGTGAGTAGTCAGACGATCGCGGAAACGGATGCGTTCAATTTCAAGGTATCCGTTCAGGAATTCCATTTCTTCCTGAAGCGTTACTTCCTGGCTGCCGGCGTTCTCCAGAGTCATGCGCAGAAAATCGCCAAGGCGAGCAATCATCCGGCGGGCGGCTTCGGTATCTCTGTTGAGCAGGGCCGAAATCGAATGCAGCGTATTGAAGAGGAAGTGCGGATGGACCTGCATCTTCAGCGCTTCGAGTTGCGACTGCGCTAACTGCGTCTCCAAACGCGAGGCCCGGAGTTCACCCCGTCGATAACTCTGGTAATAATTAAGAGCGTGACTGAACAGTAGCATCAGCCAGTAAATGCACAACTGGCGATCGAGATTGTAGAGAACATACTGCAAGTCTCTGAACAGCGTCAGGAATTCGGTTTTGCCGAAATATTTGATGAAAAGCACGTAGTGAATGGCGGACATCGACCCCACTAAGAGCACGCTCATGACAGCGTGCAGCAGCGTGCGCCGTGGCCAATTCGCACGATCAATGCGAAATCGCCGCGCCAGCCAGAGCACCAATGGCGTTGTCAGGGCCCAGAGGTAGCAGATGCTCATCTGCATAAAAAACACATAGCCGAGAGGCATGCGCTTTTCCATGTAGATGCTGTTAAAGAGGACCTGGCTGGTGAAAAACAAGCCGACCAACGTCCACGCCACGAAAATTAATCCGAAGCGAACCAAGGGGCGTTGGAGTCGCTGAACCGTTTTTGACGGAATAGCCGGAAACTCAAGCGTGTTGTCCATATGCGCCTACTGAAACGAGATAATGCGTAGGAAGGTTTCATCCGGCAAAGACTGAACCAGAAGCGGGGGTGTAATCAATTTTCCTTGCCAACCTACCCTTATCCGATATTTAGAGTACTCCCTCGATCCTTTTGTGACCAACAGGCCTATGAACGGGACGAAGGGGCAGGCGGCTCTTGGGTCTTTGATCTTTGATCTTTGACCTTTGATCTTTGATCTGAGATCTAATCCTCTGTCCCTGGAATTTTGTTTTGCAACGACGGCCGTTTAGAAAGCGCACTTGTGCGCCCGTCTTACGGCGAGAGCGCCTCGAGGCTTGCTGATTTCATCGCGTGCCGCACTAGTCCGCTATCTAAACGATCGCCTCCACACGCTAAACGAATCGCCCCACGCCCGGTCAAAGATCAAAGATCAAAGACCTAAGACCTAAGACCAGAGACCAGAGACCAGAGACCAAAGACCTATTTTTTCGCACTCAGTTCCTTAATAATCTGCTTTATCTGTTCCGCATCTTTGACCTTTGGCTGCAAACGCAGATATTCCTGAAGTTCAGCAAGGGCGCGCGCGTCCTCGCCAACCTGCATATAAATGGCGGCCAGATACCGATGCGCATTTGCCGCCTGCTCGCCCCCGAGCACCAACGCTCGCAACAACTCCTTCTCTGCTTCCTCCAATTTCTTAAGACCGATCAACGCCCGTCCGAGATACTCATGCGCGGAAGCTGAAGCATCGCTCTTCGCGATCGCCAACCGCAGCTCGGCCTCCGCCTCCACAGGCTTCTTCTGTTGCAGCAGCACCAAGCCGTAATTCAGACGCGGCAGAAAAGCTTCAGGCGCTAATTTCAGCGCGACGCGCAAGGACTCGGCAGCATGGTCCAATTCGTTGAGCTGAAAATACTCGAGACCCAGCTCATTAAACGCCAACATGAATTCGGGAAATGCGGCAATCGCCTTCTTCAAGTGTTCGACAGCTTTTTTATGGTCGCCTTTCTGTGCCGCCACGATAGCTTGCTGATAGGAATCGAGGGCCGGCTTGGGAACGCCGGCGAACGCCGCGTTGAGCACACCGGGGGGTTTGGTGGCTGCCTCTTTTAACTTGAGAGTAATCTGAACGTAGGCTATTTGTCCGGGGCTCCCTCTTAAACCGCTCCCAATGATTTGAACGGACTCGCTGGTCGGCTGATAATCTCCACCGACGTCTACAGTCAAATCGTAGTTGCCGTCCGTCAGTCGATAAATCGTGAAGGCGCCGTTATCGTCGCTGGTAACGGTCGTTGGACCACCTCTGACGCTGTTGACGCGCACCCGCAGGCGTCGATCCAGGGGCTTACCCGAAGGGTAATAGATACGGCCCTGGATCGTGTTCCTGCCTCCCAGTCCCGGGTTGCCAATGTCGGGATCCAATCCGGAGTTTTGCGCCCTGGAGAGAGTGGGAAGGAAAGTAAGAATTAGAATTGCGAATAGAAATCCGCGCATTTTTGATCTTTGATCTTTGGTCTTTGATTTAGTGGTCTCGGATCTGAGATCTGAGATCTGAAGTCTGAGATCTGAAATCTGAAATCTGAGATCTGGGATCGAAAAGTGTGAAACTCGAGGAAGAGCCTGCGGGCTCTTCCTCGAGTCATTGGCTCGCAATCCTGTCTATCTAGAAGATGAACTTGACTGCGAGTTGAACGTTGCGCCGCTCCAGATTTCCATTCGGGGTCAAGCCTTTGGTGGCTCCGACGACGCCATTGGCGACGTCGTTGGTCCCGACCAGAAGATAAAGATTGGCGTGATTAAGCGCATTGAACATCTCGCCGCGCAATTGCAGGCTGTATCGCTCGTTGATCTTGAAGTTCTTGTACACACCTGCGTCCAGGTTCCATAGGCCGGGGCCTCGGAACTGGTTTCGCTTCGTCATATTCGCCGGGAACGGACCAAAGTCTGAACAGCCGCACACCGGATTGATGAACGCACCTACTGGTTGGCCGGCCAGGTTGATGTAATTAAAGAAGTTAGCTTGGGTCGGACTCGCCGAAACGTTTACATTCAACGGTCCATTGGCCACCAAACGAGGTGACGATCCCAGCGCATTTGTCGAGTCGTAAATCGTAAACGGCGTGCCGGTCCGAGCATTGAAGATAGTCGTCACCTGCCAACCGCCCAACGCCTGCTTGCTCCAGCCATCACCGGTCTTCCCGAGTGGGACGTCCCAAATCATGCTGCCCACAAAGCGGTGCCGGACATCGGCATCGGCATAACCGTAGTCAAGACTGGGATTGAAGGGATTGGTCAAGCCGAGGTTTCCGTTAAACGCCCCTTCACTAAAGGTGGTGCTCAGGTTGTCTTTGTTTGCGGCGTAAGTGTAGTGGGCCGTAAACTGAACGCCCTTCTGGCGGAAGTTATTCGCGTCAAAGTTAATGATCAACGCGTTGTAGTTCGAATAGCCATCGTTGCCGCGGGCATTGATTCCCGAATACTGATCATTCAGCCGAGAAGTCGGGTTCGCTTTGCCCAGGTAAAAGGCCCCTGCACCTGCCTGGTTGTAGGGATTGATCGAGTAGAGACTGCGTCCTGCGGATCCTGAATACTCCAATGACAGGACGTTGCCGCCGCCGAACATCTCGTGCTGCAAGGCCGCGCTCCAGAAATGAGCATAGGCATTGGTGATGTCTTCACGAACGTGGCGCAGACTTCCCTTGGGAATCACCTTGGTTGGCGGCGTGTTGCCCGCCAGTGGTCCAAAGTTGTTGCTGGTTATCGGCAGAGCCGCGATGTCGACGCCCTTCTGCAGGGACAGGACCAGGTAGTTGGGCGGATTCTGGATCACGTTGAAAGTAACGTTGCCGAAATTCCGCTCATAGGCCAAACCATAACCACCACGGAAGCTTGTCTTGCCATCGCCAAACACGTCCCAGGCAAAACCCACGCGTGGTGCGAAGTTATTTTTGTCGGGCTTCCACAATCCGCCGACCGGACTGTTTTGCGCAATCTGCACGCTACCGTTTTGTATCTTCTGCTGGAGCGTGCTGCCGCTTCCGAAATAGAAGTTGGAATCCAAATTGGGATTCTTGTTGTGCTGCACGCCGTAATACTCATAGCGGAGACCGAGGTTCAGTACTAACCGATTATTGAACCGCCATGAATCGTTGACGTAAGCGCCCCATTCCTTATAGCGATTACTGCGCGTAAAGTCCGGCGGACCAACGGGCAGATTCACGCTTTGTCCGGGGAATTTTCCCTGCGGATAAATGGCGGCCTGAAACTGTTGGACACTGCCATTGACAAAGTTGTCCAGCGCCTGTGAATAGTTATTCTGGGTCGAGGCCAGACTTTCAACTGCGTTCTGGTAAGCGCCAAAGAAGCGGTTGTCCTGGATGTAATAGATCACGCCGCCGGCTTTGAACTGATGACGACCGCGGGTCAGACTGAAGTCCTGGTAAAACTGTCCCATGTTCTGCGCCCCGGCAAATCCCACCGGCGAACTCGCAGCGTTATAGGGCCAGTAGCCTGGAAACGCGATTGCCTGGCCGCCGATCGTGCCACTAACACCGGGAAACATGAACAGACCTGGACCAATTGGTTGATCACCGTAAGGCGAGTCCTCGACCAGACGGTTGAAAGCGAGCTTCGTATCAGAGACAAAACTCGACGAGAACGTGTGGCTCATCGAAACGATGAAGTTGTTGCGCAGTTGCGTGAAGGGAGTACTGAACCCGGCGTATGGGCTGAAGCCCGAACTGCCGATTGGGTTCTTGATACTCTCACGCGCCCAGCGACCATAGAGTGAAGTTTTGTTGCTCAGGTTGTAATCGATGCGCGTGGCCATCGAATACGTGTCCTGTGGATTACCACCCCCGAGATTTACCGGCGTATTGAACTGCACTAATTGGAACGCGGGTAAGCTGGCCGGCAATGCGGCAAAGGCGTTCCCAGCCTGCTGGGCGGCGGGGATTAAGAGATCCTTGACCTGGCCGGCAGTGTAGACGGTGCCCGTGGGAGTTGCCGTCATATTGAACGGGGCGAAGTAATTCCGCGTCGTTGCTGCTGAAGCCGCAATCAATTGCGGAGTCGGCACCACCGACAGCACCGGACCCGTGCTGCGCACTTTGGTCCATTCAATACTGTTGAAGAAGAACAGCTTGTTCTTAACGACTGGCCCACCGATCGTGTAGCCATATTGATTGCGGGTGAAGAGGCCACGATTGACGCCGTTTGCATTGTTGTTAAATCCGTTGGCAGCCAATCGAGAAATGCGATTGAATTCAAAACCCGAACCGTGAAAGCTGTTGCTGCCGCCACGCGTCGAAACATTAATCACGCCACCCGAGGCGCGACCATATTCGGCTGAGAAGTTGCTGGTGATGACGCGAAACTCGCCGACTGCGTCGAGCGGAATGTTCTGGCCGACGGCGGCGTAGTAAAGGTTGGTGTTGTCAACACCGTCGAGCAGGACATTGGTGCTCGATGCGCGTTGTCCATTGATGGTGAACCCTGCGCCGCGTCCCGTTGCGCCGATGCCCGGCACCGGCGGACCGGGATCGTCACTACCAACATTGCTGGACAGTCCGACCAGGTCATAGGGATTACGCGTCAACGTCGGCAACTGGCGAATCTGCGTGCCGCTGACAACGTTCGAAAGCTCCTGCGTTTGCGTATTGACCTCAACGCCTTCGCTCGCTACCACGTTGATGGTACCGCCGCTAACCTCGGTTAATGAAAGCGGAGTTTCCAGGGAGACTCTCGAGCCAACCGTAACCTGCACACGTTGTGTGGTTGGCTTGAAACTACTTCCCTGGGTCGTCACATCGTAGAGTCCGGATTGCAGCGACGTGACTGTATAGAGACCCTGGTTATCAGAAGTAACGGTCACTTCGCGACCGGTCTGCACGGACTTGACGGAGATTGTGGCGCCGGCAACCACCGCGCCGTTAGGGTCGACAACCTTACCGTTGATCTGCCCCGTTTCCGTCTGGGCCAGAGCTGATCCAACTATCATCGTCAACGCCAGCAATGCCAATACAAGTCGACAAGCACCGGCGCGAAATTCTTTCAGTGTAGTTTTATTCATATTCATTCCTCTCCTGGTCTTTGCTTCCTTTCGACAAGTCAAACTCTTTGGTAACTCGTCCACTGGACTACCAGAGCAGCTTGTCGTCCTTCTGTTGCTACCTACTGTTGCTACTGTCGAAGATGCGGGAAGGATGCCGGGAACCCGCGTGGCTTACGCATTCTCGTAAGTCACGCCACTCGCCCTCTTTTCCCAATACTGCCAAGCGCAATGTCCATGCCGTCGTCCATCAACGAGTAAAGAGTTGAATGAGCAACAAGCGGTTTTGAGAGGTAAGCCTTGCTTCGTTTCATTCGGAACTTCTCTCTTTTGGATATTGCTCGCGCGCGATCTTGCGAGATTTGGATTTCCTCGCTCCTGGACTCTCGAGTTCCGCGCCGTGACTTCCAATTTGTCGTATCAAATCAGGGAGTGCTGCGGCTGATGTTGGTCCCTCCAGGACCAGACGGCCCAGTAATGGCCGCGAGCTGAGAACGCTTTGCATTGGAAGGTGCCTGCAAGGAGGCCAGAGCGTGCTCAAAGCTGACCTGACTTTGAGCTTTAATTTGCCGGCGACAAATTTCTATTACGCGCGCCGTATTTTGCCTGCTGACCTGCGAATCGCTGCCGTCGTTGGGAAGCAAATATTGATTGTCCGAAGTCAGGATCAAATGACCCAGTTCATGCAGCAGGATGGTCACGCGAGCTTCTCTGGTGTTCGGCGAGAATTCGCCTATCCGTGGAATCTTCGAGTCCAGTGGAGAGATGCTGGTCTTATAGAATGGACCATTGATGTTCAATTCCGCCTTTTCAAACAAACGATAAGCAAGGCCGGATAAATTATTGGTCGTATATGAGGTATTGCCATGCATCCGCAATCCGATCGAGCGATCGAAGTAAGACATCTTCAACTGAAGTTTCAATTGATTGAGAGCTTCAACAGCGCGCGGCCCGCCGTAGAAGCGACTGCAATCGTTGTCTTCGCGCAGGATGCTGAAGGCGTCGAGATAAGCCTTATCCAGTGTCGTAAGTTTCGCCAACGATGGTAGTTCCAAAGCGCGGAGCCAGGTTGGCACGCGTAGCCCAGGCGCTTCGTGAATCGTGGCACTTGCGCGTGTGTCAGTGACGGAGCCGGCGGGAGCGGGGTTCGCGGCCGGTTCGAAATCCGGATCTAATTGAGTTGGCGGGCTGGTTTCTTTTGCAAGTGTATCGTCTATTTGCCGCGCTCGCGTTTCTGCGAGATTGAGCAGGCTACCCAGTCCCAGGACAGCCGCGAGGACGCTTGCCAGTATAGAATGTCGATTGTGTAGCATGACCGCACCTCCGTTGCGAAACCCGTAACCGCCGGCGAATAATTTGTCTTCATATCTCGACCTGAGACTGCAAATCTCAAACGGCAGATCGGAAATGTGAATAGACCAGGCAACGTAGGAAAGACATTACGAATCGTGTTTGGCCCACAGCGGAGCTTTGTGACGGAAGGGCGACATGATGTGATGGAGTGGCTTTGCAGGTTCGCAGAGTGTCTGGAGGAGCGCAGTTACAGAACCGGGAGCGGACCGGAGTCCCGAGCCGGACTGCTGAGGGTGCTTCTTCTCATTCTCACCAGGTTTCAACCGGGTGAGAATGAGGTCGAAGACTTTTCAGGGCATCTGAACTACCGCATTGGCATCAGCTCTCTGGAACTCCATTCATATTCGGACTCACCTTCATCTTGCCGTAATGTTCGCTAATGTAAGATGACAGCCCTAACAACTGAGGGCGCCACGGAACTGTGTGGCTCTCGAGAAATTCGAGGAGGAGATATATGAAACGCTATTCACTATTACTCGCAATTGCCGTGGGCATCCTTCTATCCGGCAGCTTGATGACGGCGACGGCCGCTTCGCTTCGGGCCGCAAATGGCCAGGACGTCGAGGCGAACAAAAAAGCTGAACAGGATAAGCTTCAGCGTCAGGCAAAGATCACGCTGGAACAGGCGCGTGAGACAGCTCTGAAGCGCGCACCGGGAACGGTCGAGGAAGGCGAACTTGAGCGGGAGCACGGCAAGTTGGTCTATTCATTCGACATTCGTAACGCCAGGGGCACGATCACGGAAATTCAGGTGAGCGCCATTACCGGCAAGGTCGTGCGCGTCGAGCACGAGAGCAAAGCACAGGAAGCCGCCGAGAAGCGCAAAGATGCTAAAAAGAAGCCATAGCGGTTCCGTTAACACTTGAGATATGCAGGCTGACATGGTTCCGTGGGCCATGTCAGCCACTTTCCTGCTGGGGGGCGGGCCATGATTTATCTTCCTATGCTAGACTACGGCTTCCCCTTAGAAACGAAGTATTTGAAGATTGCTCCTGGTGAGTACGACTGTGATCATGCGCGCCTTCTGCTTTCAAAAAAAATGTTTGCGGCGGCGATGGCGGGCATTCTTACTAGTTCTATTCGTGCTGGCTTGTTTTGTGACTGTGCAAAGTCAACAGCCGTCGTCGCCGGGCCAACCTTCTAAGCCGGCAATGCCGGCTCAAACCGCGCCGCCAAAACCGACCCCAGTGCCCCAAACGCCGGCTGGACCAACCCCACATCCGTCGCCCGCAGGGACCCCGGCCAACACCACATCTCCGCAGGCAACTCCATCCAGCCAGGCCAAACCGTCGCCCCAATCTACTCCATTTGCCGGACCGAGCTTGCCTGGTCCATCGCCGGTCAATTCGAATACGCCGGCAGCCGCGGCAACTCCATCACCCATCGCAGGGTCAACACCTCAGAATGCTCAGAATGTTCCTCCGCTTACGCTTGATGAAGCATTACGTCGGGCAAACGGTCTGGCTTCCGGTTATCAGCAGGCAACTCTGAACGAACAGATCGCCGCTGAAGATGTGAAACAAGCGCGGGTAGCTTTTCTTCCGCGCGTCAGTGCGCCGCTAAGCTATCTCTACACCTCGCCGGCGCTGGGCTTGCCGCCGGGCACACCACGGACGCAGAGCTTTCTCGCCAATAACGCCATCAACGAGTACCAGGCTTATGTTAACGTGGCCGGCGACATTGATATCGCCGGACGCTTGCGCGCGACGCTCGAGAAAAATCGCGCCCTCCTGATCGCGGCGCACGCGGGGACTGAAGTCGCGCGACGCGCGCTGGCCCAGGCAGTTATTGAATCGTATTACGGCCTCGCCCTGGCTACGGCCCAGCGAATCGCCGCTGAAGAAAATTTGTCAGCGGCAGAAGAGTTCGAACAGGTCACTTACCTGCTCTTGACCGGCGGCGAAGTTGCTTCAGTTGATTTCACGCGCGCTCAATTACAAACACTCGCGCGCCGCGACGAATTGGAACGTGCTCGCGCCGGTGAAGTAGTGGCGGCGGGATCTTTGCGCGTTCTGGTGGGCTATGATTTCTTGACGCCCATCAGTACAACAGACCTGGCCCTGGCAGCGCCGGTCGGTTCCGAGTACCAGCAGTTCCGAGTCGAAGACATTTCCCGGCGGCCCGAGTTGCGACAATTCGAAGCACAACTCCGCGCCGCCGAGCAAGAGGGGCGCATCGCTCGGGCCGAACGCTTGCCGCAGCTTTCTTATTCCCTCCTCGGCGGCTTTGACACGGATTCGTTTAGACCTCCAAACCTCAAGGAACACACCGGAGTATCGGGCGCAGTCTCTTTGACCATACCAATTTTTGATTGGGGCGCGATCCGCAGCAAAGAAAAGCAGGCGCGGTTGCGCGCGCAGATCGCAGAGAATGAAAACGCACTGGCACTGCGCGGCTTTACACAACAGTTTTATGCGGCCCAGGCGCAGATAACTTCCGCCGCCACGCGCATCCGACTGGCCGGTACAGGAGTCACGAGGGCCCAAAGCAATCTCAGCGCTTCAATTGCGCGCTATCGCGCCGGCGAAGCGCAGATAATAGAAGTCACCGACGCGTTGACCACTCTGGCGGCGCAGCGCTCTGCGCTTTATCAGGCAATCTTTGACTATCAGACGGCGCTCGCGCGTCTGCGACAGGCGACAGGACAATGAAGCCAGAAGACGAGTTCAAAAAAACGCATGACGAGACGGCAGGGTCGGACCATGCGCTCACCGTCGATGAGCGTGCCCGCCTGCGTCGTAATCAACCGTTGACTCCGCAACAAAGGCAAATCCTGATGGTCACGGCGATACTTGCCACCGTGGTCATTATCGTTATCGGCGTACTGCTGTGGCGTTGGAAGCACGCTACTGTAGCGGAGAAAGAGGTAGAGCCCATCGTCAGTGTTAAAGTCGCCAAAGCCGAAAAGGAAGCCATCGCCGCTCAGGTACAGGCCGTGGGCACCATCTTCCCGCGCGAGAAGGCCGAGGTCGCGGCCAAGGTAAGTGCTCAGATCAAACGCATGGCGCTCTTGAAGAATAAGATCGTCAGAGCGGGAGAAGTCATCGCCCAACTCGAGTCGCGCGACTTGCAGGCTCAGCGGGCCGAAGCTGTGGCGGCTTTGAAGCAGGAGTTGGCCAACGAGCGCAGTGTAACCACGGGCACGATTCCCCAGGCAAACGCGCAGGATGAGAAGGCGGTTCGCGATGCGCGCGCCAAAGTTAACAACGCTCGCACCCTTTACGAACGCCGGCTGGCGCTCTATCAAAAGGGCGGCATCTCCAGAAAAGATCTGGACGCCTCGCAGTTGGACCTGACCACTGCCGAGAACGAATTGCGGCTCGCCGAACAAACGATCACTCTGCGCGCGAAGTCACTCAATCCAAATGATCGCAGCCTGGCCGCCGCCCGGGTGCAGGCGGCACAACAGCACGTCGCCACCCTGGACGCTCAGTTGAGTTACGCCACGATTCGCGCGCCGATCACCGGCATAGTCACCGATCAATTTCAATATGAAGGCGAGTTTGCCGCGGCCGGTGGGAAGCTGGTCACCATTGCCGACATCAGCGAAGTGATTGTCAAAGCCCCTTTTGCCGATACCGTCGTCGCCCAACTGAAAGTTGGTGACGCCGCCACCGTCCTGCCAACCGATTCTTCAAGTGAAGAGATGAAAGGACGAATAACGCTGCTCAGCCGCGCCAGCGATCCGACCAATCGCACGGTCGAAGTCTGGGTAACCCTGGCCAATGGCGCGGGTCACTTGCGAGCCAATGGCGCGGCACAGGTAACCATCTCCGCTAACTCAAAGGATGAGGCGATCGTCGTCCCCGCCGCCGCTGTCTCACTTGAAGCCAGCAACGCCGACGAGGGCACAGTAATGGTGGTGGGCGCGGATTCCGTGGCTCATGAAACGAAAGTCACGATTGGCATTCGCACCAATGACAAAATCGAGATCGTATCCGGCTTAAATGGCGGCGAGACCGTCGTGATCGAAGGGAACTTTGCGCTGGCTGACGGAACGAAAGTTGAGGTGGCAAAAGAGGAACCGAAGGCGGATGCGGCAAAACCGTAAGCTGATGAGCCCTGAAATTTGCCATTTGAGGTTTGACACTTCTCATTTGTCATTGTCAGCAGCCGTACCTGGTGGGCCGGCGATACTTTGAACTCATAATAGTTTGAACCTATATGCGCCCGCGGATATTTGAACTTATATGCGTGGGCGATACTTTGAACTTATAAACGCTCATAAGCGAATGCACGTCTGCAAATCCCAAATGACAAATGATCGCTTGCTTGCGGCGTCAATCCAATTGCCACCAGACAACCAATGACCCTCGCTCGTCTCATCTCCAATCAATCGCGCGCGGTCATGGTGCTGGTCGCTCTGTTATGCGCGACCGGTATCTATGCGGCCTTGCAGTTGCCGATTGCGATCTTTCCCGCAACCGATTTTCCTCGCGTCGTGATCATCGTGGATAACGGCGTGGCGCCGGCGGCACAAACCCTGGTCTCAGTCACCCGTCCCATCGAAGAAGCGATGAACGGGATTCCGGGCATACAGCGCATCAAGTCAAAGACCTCGCGCGGCTCGTCGGAAGTAAGCCTGTTTTTCAACTGGAATGTAGATATTGTTCAATCGCTGCAACTGGTCCAGGCGCGTCTTTCGCAGCTGGCTTCGACCTTGCCGTCTACTGCGCGGATCCAGCACGTTGAGCGGCTCACTTTCGCCGTCTTTCCGGTGACCGGCTACAGTCTAACCTCGGACACTCGCGACCTGGCCAGCCTGCGCGACATCGCCAACTACACCATTCGTCCGCGACTCGCTCGTCTGCCGGGTATCGCTACTGTCGGCGTGGCCGGAGGTAAAGCACGGGAATTTCACATCACCATCGATCCGGAGCGATTGGTGGCCCACAACGTTTCGGTACAACAGGTGGTCGACGCGGTCCACAACTCGAACATCATTACCAGCCCGGGACTGATTGAGGAGAATCATCAGCTCGAACTCGCCCTGATTAGCGGTCAGGCAAAGAAGCCTGAAGAACTGATCGGCATCGTCGTGGCCACCGTCAACAACGCGCCGGTCACTTTGGCCGATGTCGCTACTGTCGGCGAAGGAGTAGAACCGCAATACACCCTCGTCAGTGCTTATCCGGGAAAGCCCGCCGTGCTTTTGAATATCAATCGTCAACCCGACGCAAACACTGTCGCCGTCGTCGACGAGGTCAACGCCGAGCTGGCGGCAATGCGCAGCCAGATTCCCAAAGATATCAAAATCGCTCCTTACTATGATCAGTCGCTGCTCGTCCGCGAATCGATGAACTCGGTGCGCGATTCGATTCTGATCGGTCTGCTGCTTTCGGTGGTGATCCTGTTCGCCTTTCTGCGCAACTGGGGCACAACCTTCGTCGCGGTGCTGGTGATTCCCGTAACAGTGCTAACGACGTTTCTGGCGATGTGGCTGGCCGGGCTCAGCTTTGATCTGATGACGCTGGGTGGAGTTGCCGCCGCGATCGGATTGGTAATCGACGACGCCATCGTGGTGGTCGAAAACATTTATACGCACATGGCGCGCGGGCAATCGCGACGCCAGGCCGTCCAAAGCGCAGTCTCGGAAATTACGGTGCCGATCATTGGCTCCACGATTACCCCGGTCGTAGTATTTCTGCCGCTCACGTTGCTGACCGGCGTGACCGGCAGTTTCTTTCGCTCGCTCGCGTTGACCATGGCCGTGGCGCTGCTCACTTCACTGGTCCTCGCTTTGTCTTTCACTCCGGTGCTGGCCGAAAAATTCGTGCGAGCCAAACGACGCCAGGGTTGGAAAGAAGATCCCGACCGCAGACACGACCATGAGTCACTGGCCAATGAACGCGAAGAAGAAGAAGAACACGGCAGGTTTCTCGGCGCGATCATCGGGCGCTATGACTGGTTGTTGGGCCATGCCCTCGACAATCGCTGGCTCGTTCTGGTTATTGTGGCGGTCGTCCTGGCGGGCTCGTATTTGCTTTACCGGCAATTGGGTTCGGAGTTCCTCCCGGTATTTGATGAGAGCGCTTTCATTCTCGACTACTGGGCGCCGCCGGGCGCGTCGCTGGCGGAAACCGATCGCATGCTCCAGCACGTGGAAAAACTACTCGTCCAGACTCCTGAAATTGAGAGCTATTCGCGACGCACCGGTTTGGAATTGGGACTGTTCATCACCGAACCAAACCGCGGCGATTTCGCGGTCAAGTTAAGGCCCGGCCACGCGCGTTCCACTGAGGAAGTGATCGCCGATGTGCGCCGGCAGGTCACAAATTCAGAACCTGCTTTGGATGTCGAATTCGTTGGCATCCTCTCTGATGTGATCGGCGACTTGACCAGCTCTCCCGAACCCATCGAGATCAAACTCTTCAGTGAGGACGCGAATGCCCTGCACGACCAGGCAGACCTGATTGAAGCAGCGATCAAAAAAATTCCAGGCATAGTAGACACCAAGAGTGGTGTGGTCGTTAGTGGTCCAGCGATCACTTTCAATATTGATCCCAAGCGGGCATCCCTGTTCGGGGTAACGGCCACGGACGTGGCGAACACTGTAACCACTGCGATGTCCGGCGACGCGGCCTCTTCAATCCTGCAGCAGGATCGCTTGATCGCTGTGCGGGTCATATTTCCGCCCGACGTGCGCACTTCGCTGGACAAGGTGCGTGGTTTGCAGGTGCGCTCGGCTTCGGGTGCGCTGTTCCGTCTGGACCAGGTTGCGGACATCGAATACGACAAGGGGCAGACGGAGATCGAGAGAGATGGGTTGCGCCAAACGGTAGCCGTCAGCGGACGTTTGGAGGGTAAGGATCTGGGAACCGCGATTGCGGAAATCAAAACCCTGCTGGCCCGCGAGGTCAAACTCCCGCCCGGCATGACGATCGAATACGCCGGTCTGTATCAGGAGCAGCAGGCAAGTTTTCGCGAGTTGGCAATTTCACTCATCCTGGCTGTAGTACTGGTTTTTTTGACTCTGCTCATTGAATTTCGTTCCTTCGCGCATCCGATCGCGATTGTTACCGGCGCCGTGCTGGCACTGGGGGGCGTGCTGTTGGGCCTCTTCATCACCGGTACCACGCTCAACGTGGTCTCACTGATGGGCATGATCATGATTGTCGGCATTGTCGCTAAAAACGGCATCCTGATGCTCGATGCAGTTGAGGATCATTTAGCGGCGGGCGACACACTGCGACAGGCCCTGTTGCGCTCCGGCCGGCGGCGCTTTCGTCCGGTGTTGATGACTTCGCTCGCGGCCATGCTGGGAATGCTGCCGCTGGCCCTGGCGCTCGGCGCCGGCTCTGAACTCTTGCAACCCCTGGCCATCGCCGTCATCGGCGGCCTGGCTGTCGCGCTCCTGCTGTCGCTAATCGTCACTCCGACTGTCTATTCGTTGCTGAGACGCTCGCCGGTGAAGAGTTAAGGTCTTCCCTCTTGGCGGAGTTTCATAGCGTCACAAGTGGCACGATTAATACAGAACCGGGAGCGGTAAGCGACGGGATCTTTCATTCAACCTGTGAGTCGCGTTAAAACGACCTTTAGAGAGTTGATGGTGGAATCCGGTCGCTTACCGCTCCCGGCACCGACCTCATTACTCAACTCGCACCTCTTCGAAGGTAATGAGGTCAGTACCACCACGCGGTAGCGGGTGGGTCTGCTCCCAACAAGATCGCTG
>JAOAPY010000003.1 GCA_025463135.1 Acidobacteriota bacterium | reverse complement strand
CGGGTGGGTCTGCTCCCGAACAAGATCGCTGGGCAAACCAGATCCTCTCGGCGTTATTGCTGCTCCAACGACAACCCACCCGCTACCGCAGGTGGTACTGACCTCATTGCCTTCGAACCGTCCCCTTGTTTTGGCAACACCTTAATGGAGCACGACCGGGAATCTTTCACGCTCGCCAAAATGTCCTGACTCTGTTAGCCTTGTTGCATACATAGCACAAGATTGCACATATGCGCTACATCGAAAATCCGCCAAATCCCTGGTTGACGCATTCGGTTGAATGGCTCGGCGAGCCGCCCGAATCGAAGCTCGAGGTCTTTGAAGAGACCGCGACGCGCTCGATTATCTCGACCAACAATAGCCCCGATGTTTCCTTCGACCATTCAGTCAATTGTTACCGGGGCTGTATTCATGGTTGTACTTATTGTTTTAGCCGGCCAACGCACGAATACCTTGGATACGGCGCGGGCACCGATTTTGACAGAAAGATCATCGCCAAGATTCACGCTCCCGCATTGCTGCGGAAAGAACTCATGAAGCCATCATGGAAAGGCGACGAGATCGTCTTTTCCTTCACTTCGGATCCGTATATTCCTCTGGAGGCGAATTACAAGCTGACGCGTGGCTGTCTGGAGGTGTGCGCGGAATTCCAGCAGCCGGTGGGCATCATTACCAAATCAGCTCTCATCCGCCGCGACCTCGATGTCTTGAAAGAACTGGCGCGCGTGGCGCACCTTTCGGTCTTCTTCACTATCCCGTTCACCGACCGCGAAGCTGCGCGTGCCGTCGAACCGTTCGCACCGCTGCCTGATGCGCGCTTTCACGCCATGGCCGATCTCGCCGCGGCCGGCATCAAGGTGGGTATCGGAATCGCGCCGGTCATTCCCGGATTGACTACGGATATTCCTGAATTACTTAAGCGTGCTAAACAGGCCGGCGCCAATCAGGCCTTTATCAACATGCTGCGTTTGCCTGGAAGTGTGGCGCCCTACTTCGAACAGCGGCTGCGAGAGTTGTTACCCACCAAAGCCGACAGAATCCTGAATCGCATAAGAGAAGCACGTGAAGGGAAAATGAATTCCAGCGTTTTTGGCGAGCGCATGAAAGGAAAAGGCCAGTATTGGGAAGCGATTGAGAGATTGTTCAGAATTCATTGCGAGCGCCTGGGCTTCAACAAAGCGCGGCCCCGGCACGATGCTTCCCGGAATACTTTTCGCAGACCTTCCGCGCAGGCTTCGCTATTCAACTAGAGACAGAGCACCCTGCTTTGTCTATAATGGCCGCACCCGCAACACAATTTGATTCTTATCCGGGAGGGCGAAGCGACGATGTTAATCAAAGACGTCATCCGTGACCGCGAGCCGTATTCAGTTAACCCTTCAACCACGGTGCAGCAGGTGGCGGAATTTATGGCTGCTCGGAACATCGGCGCCGTCTGTGTGGTCGACGACGAGGGTAAACTCCTGGGTGTCTTTTCTGAACGTGACGTGATGAATAGGGTAGTGGTGCAGCGACGCGATCCCAATCTGCTCAAGGTGGGGGAAGTGACGAGTGAATTGCGGGCCGTCATTCGCTGTGACGAGACTCCGCACCAGGCGCTGGAGCGCATGGAACTCATCGGCACTCGCCATTTGCCTGTGGTCGACGATGAGCGTTGGGTGGGTATGCTGTCGATACGCGATTTGCTGCGCGTGGAATTGAGTGAGCAGGGAGACGAGCTGAAGCTGTTACACGAATACATCTCGCAGTAGATCTTTTTCATCTTTCATTTGTCATTGGACATTTCCCATCGGTCATCAACGGCAATTTTGGAGAGTAGGGTATCGTTCTTCACTGACTGATGAGAGAAATGCCAAATGGAAAGCAGAAGAGCAAAACATCAGCGGCCCGTTTCTCGACTTAGGATGATCGGGAGCGAAGAGAATGTCAGGTCACCATCAACTCAGGCCAACTTCCACGTAGAAACTGTCGTTGACAATCTCCAGGTTCCCTGGGCTCCAACCGCCGCCGACAAGCGGATCATACGCTTGGTTCCGGTTAAGTGAAGGCGCCGAGGGATCTGTCGTTCTCCGTTTGTAAGGACATTCTATGAAGTGCGCTTTTGCCGGATTGAAGACAGGATCACTATGAAAACGAGAGCCGCTGTGTTGTACGAGATGGGCGCTGCGTCGCCTTACTCTGAGAGCCTGCCGTTTGTGATCGACGACATTTCCCTGGATGGGCCGGGCCCTGGCGAAGTCCTGGTCGAAATAGTCAGCGCGGGCTTGTGCCATTCTGATCTTTCTGTTGTAGACGGCTCTCGGCCGCGTCCACTCCCAATGGTCCTGGGTCACGAGGCCAGCGGGATTGTGCGGGAAGCGGGTCCTGGGGTTACTGAGTTTGTGGCCGATGACCACGTAGTTTTTAGCTGGGTCCCAGTCTGCGGACGCTGCCTCTATTGCGCCGTGGGACGCGGTGCTTTATGCGAGCCCGGGGTACAAGCGAATATCGACGGCACCTTGCTCAGTGGTGCGCGCCGCTTTACCGATGGACAGGCGCGCGTTTGCAGTCATCATCTCGGTGTTTCAGCATTCTCACAATTTACGGTCGCGGCGCAGGAGTCGTTGGTAAAGATCGACAGATCGTTGCCGCTTGATAAGGCTGCGCTCTTTGGGTGCGCGGTAATGACCGGTGTGGGTGCGGTCGTCAATACCGCGCGGGTCGAGGCGGGCAGCTCGGTTGCTGTTTTCGGCCTCGGTGGAGTAGGCCTTAGCGCCGTGATGGGCGCGCGTGCGGTGGGCGCCTATCCCATAATTGCCGTGGACCTGGTCGAGGACAAGTTGGAACTTGCGCGCGAAGCGGGCGCTACGCATACCATCAATGCTCGTCAGGACGATCCGGTTGCGGCCATCAAGCAGTTGGGACAAGGCGGCGCCGAGTATGCATTCGAGAGTGTCGGTAGCGAGAGTGTATTGATTCAGGCTTACCTCGCCACCCAGCGCGGCGGTACAACCGTCGCTATAGGACTGCCGACTCCAAATAAAATGTTTTCCGTCTCCGCACTCAGTATTGTCGGAGAAGAGCGCACGATCAAAGGCTCGTACATGGGATCCTCGGTTCCGCGCCGTGACATTCCGCGCTACATTTCGATGTACCAGGCTGGAATACTGCCGGTCGATAAACTGCACACGCATACTCTGCGACTCGACGAGATCAACACAGGATTTGATCGCCTGGCCCAGGCCCAGGCTGTACGCCAGTTGATCAGCTTCGCTTAGCGCCTGGAAAATAGATGGCCGCTAAACCACAAATTACACGCGCGGAGTATCCTCACTTTCTGACATTGTCCACTCGCTGGATGGATAATGACGTCTACGGACACGTCAACAACGCTCTGTATTACGCATTCTTTGACACCGCAATCAACCAGTATCTGATCGCGGAGGGCGGACTGGATATCACCCAAGGCCGGGTCATTGGCTTTGCAGCAGAATCGCATTGCCAGTACCTGCAGGCGTTGGCTTTTCCGGAAGTGATCGAGGTCGGATTACGGGTAGGCAACCTGGGTAATTCGAGTGTTCGTTATGAACTCTCGATTTTCAAGGACGGCGAAACATTTGCTGCGGCCATGGGGTACTTTGTTCACGTCTTTGTCGATCGGGAAACGCGGCGGCCAGTCCCAATACCACACTCCATCCGTGAGGCGCTGCAGCGTTTGCTG
This sequence comes from Acidobacteriota bacterium, assembly GCA_025463135.1. Taxonomy (GTDB): domain Bacteria; phylum Acidobacteriota; class Blastocatellia; order Pyrinomonadales; family Pyrinomonadaceae; genus JAOAPY01. Next base: position 32,426 of record JAOAPY010000003.1, on the reverse strand, counting down.
CCAAAGCAATAAATGAGACCGCCGCTGGTGTCCCGGACTTCAGGAGAGCGCGCTCGTGCGCTCAACGCACGCAACATTCAACTTGATTTGAACCTTCACGCGTAAGGCGCACAAGTGCGTTTTCTAAACGGAACCGTTTTTGATGAAATTCGGCACAGCGGATTTATTATCCACTCGACAAACCGGGTTCAGTGCGGCTCGCGGATAGACCTGTCTTTGGGCGGGATTGATGAGACCTGGGACTAGATCTTTTGCGCCAGCAGCGCAGTCTTGGACCAGCCAATGGCCTGCAATGGAGGAAATTTGAAATGGTCCACCACCTTAAAGTGATGTGCGGTTTTCTGCATCACATCCCTGGGTGAATGGTGTTTGAAGCGAAACCCGATCTCGAGCATCGTGCTGGTCAGTGAAGGGCGGACTGGAAGATGTAAAAGGTGGCCTCTGGGTGTGATTACACGCGCCAATTCATTTAACCCGTCTTCAAGCGGCATGTACTCCAACGCGCCTGAGGTAACCACAAAGTCGAATGAATTGTCGGCAAAGGGAAGCGAGAGAACGTTGCCTTGCATGAAATTTACATCGCTCCGGCGGCCTTCGCTTTGGGCCACTGCTTTTCGTGTGGCCGTCACTGACGAGGCTGACAAATCGAGGGAAGTGATACTTACAGGAAAATTCACCGCGCGTAGCAGAGCCAGCGTCAACAACCCGGTGCCACAACCCGCATCGAGGATGCTTGAGCCGCGCGAAACCGGTGGTGGATGAGAGGCGAAATACTGATCCAACGACCGCCCATACCCGTTGAGCTTAAAGGTAAGATCATAAAGCCGCCAAATCTTGTCATAGTAGGATCCGGCGCGCGCTTCGGTCTTGGTCGCGGTCAGTACATACTCCATCAGCTTCTCCTACATGGCGCGTTTTCAGAGCTGCGCCTTCCAGCGAATAAATGCGAAAACAATTTGGGGAAGAACCTGGCGCGGTATTGTAGCCTTTAAGGCGCATTTTACTCAATATCAAAAAGCCTGGATGGACCAATCGATAATTCCATAAGCGTTACCCCAATTGGTATCTGCAGAAAAACCCCGCAAAAGGGCAAGTGGAACGTTGATGACGTTCAACGCACCAAATAAAAGACTTCTCCTCCAATCAGCCGGGCGCAAGAATCGGCGAGCCGAAGCGTTCCCATGCTGGTCGCGGAAATATTTCAGCGAAGGGAGACGTGGGCAATGAAGGTGAAGAAGGAGTTCTTACTGTTGGCGGTGGCCGGCCTGAGTACTTTTCTGGCCGGCGGTTTCATATATTCAACCGGGCGGCCAAAGGCTAGTGCGGCGCCGCTGGTTCCGAGCACGACAGTGCAAATTCAATCTCCTGATCGGCCTGACATTATCAGGCCTGAATTTGACGTGCAGGTATTAATGAACGGCAGACCTTTGGATGAGTACGCCGCCCGGGGCCGCACCTACGTCGAGGCCCTCGAGGGACGCGAGTATGAATTGCGCCTTCGCAATCCGTTTCCTTTCCGCGTTGCGGTGGCCTTATCAGTCGACGGGTTGAACACCATTGACGCCAAACACACGACAGCCTGGGATGCCAGCAAGTGGGTGATGGGACCATATGAAACGATCGACATCAGCGGCTGGCAGGTCAGTACCGCGCGCGCGCGCCATTTTTATTTCACCACTGAGCGGGATTCGTATGGCGCGAAGCTGGGCCAGACTGCGAATCTGGGGGTAATTTCGGCGGTCTTCTTCCGCGAGCGCCAGCCTGTTCCGGTCCGAGTCGTGCCACCGCCATCGCCGCGTTCGGGGCAACCCACCTACGAAGACAACGGCGCGTCGAGCAATCGCGGTGCGGATGCGCCAACAGTAGCCGAAAGCAAAGACAGCCGAAGGAAGTCGTACCCCGCGCCGGACGATGAATCGGCAGCGACAGGTATCGGACGATCAGTTTCGAATGATGTCCGTTGGGTGAATATGCAGTTGGAATCTCGGCCGTTCTCTGATGTGACGATTCGTTATGAGTTTTATCAGGGGCTGGTGAGATTGGGAATCTTGCCGCGGGTATATCAACGGCCTGATAGTTTAAAGCGACGCGAAGACGCGAGAGGATTTGAAGACAGGCGATTTAGCCCAGAGCCTTAACGTGACTTGTCAGTACCACCTGAATTGGCCCGAGACTAACAAGAACCCACCCGCTAACGCAGGTGCTACTGACAAGATCTCACTCGTTCACCTACGGTTGAGGTCGGCGGTGTAGAGTTGTCGATAGGCGCGATAGTTAGCCATCACTTTTTGCGCATACGCTTTTGTTTCGTCAAATCCGATCTCGGCGGTAAAAACGCCGGGATCTTTTTGTTTGGATCGTTTCACCCAGCGCGCCACGTTGTCTTCGCCTCCATTATACGAGGCGGCAACCGCTTCGAGCTGGTTGGGAAACAGCCGGCTTAGCTCGGCAAGATACTCGCCTCCGACCACGATTGAAGTCTCTGGCCGATAGAGCTGATTCTCACTCAGCGTATTGAGTCCGGCACTCGCCGCATAACGTTGAGCGGCATCCAAAGTCAGTTGTAACAATCCGCGGGCGCCCGCAGGGGACTTCGCCTGCGGTCGAAAAACACTCTCCTGTTTCATGATCGCAAGAATAAAACGGGGGTCGAGTTTTCTTGTACGCGCAGTGCGCAGAATTGCTTCTCGATAGGGCGCGGGATAAGTACTTGCCACCAGTGCTATCTGGGAACCGACGCGTTCAGAGCGCTGGTTCACCAGCGGGCGGCGCTGGTCATCGATAAGACTCTGTAATCGATCAGTTGCCAGCCAACCATAATATGAATCCACTCCTTCCGGAATGCTCAAATAGGCGGCGATAGCTTCTTCTGTACGTCCCGCCTGCTGCAGACTGTAGGCCTTAAGGTAACTAACCTCGGAGGTTGTCGTTAACACTCCTTTTTGAAATCGCCTGTTGCTGAGTTCTTCGGCGGTCGCAATCGCATGCTTCCAATTTCCTTCAGCAACGTCCAGACGGAGATAGGCAAACAGTGCATTCACTTCTGTCGGCTGGTTCGCGAAGCGCTGCCGCGTGCGAGCGATCCATTGCACCGCCTCTTTTGGACGACCAACCTCGCGGAGGGCGTCAATCAGGTTGAGATGAGCGCTGTCGGCGCGCTCGCCGTCGGGATATTGAGTTACGTACAGGCGGTATCGTTCCGCGGCTTCGGCCGGTTGGCCCATACGCAAAGCGGCCGCGGCACTGAAGTTCAACCCCTCACGTCCATCCTTTGTCTGCGGGTATGCGTTGCGGAGCCGATCAAAGACCGAGAAAGCTTCCTGGTACCGGCGTTCTTGAAAGTATGAGCGGCCAATACCAAGTAACGCCGACGGAATACCAGGGTCCTCCGGGTAAAAGCCAAGCAGGGCCTCCCAGTGTTCACGGGCTTCGGCGAAGGCCCTATTGGTCATGTAGATGTTGGCGCGCCGCAAATGTTCGCTGGCCGGCAGCCTGGACAATTTGCCGCCAGGCGTGCGTACGAGCCGATCACTTTGACGAACGGCAGCCAGGCTGCCATCGCTCGCCGATTGAAAGACAGTCGAGGGAGTAATGCGTAAGGGCAAACCAGGGGCGGGAAGTGGGCTAGCTCCCACTTTCATAACGCTTAGCGTCAACAGCAGGGAACTGACAATCACTCCGGGCATTTGGCTGACTTCAGAAATCCTCATGACGGTACTTCGATGATGTCATAGCGCGAAACGATTTCCACAGTTGGTCGCAGGGTAGCTGCGACGCTGCAGTATTTTGTCTCCGAGAGTTCAATCGCCTGGGCAACGGATTTGGGCGAGACATTCCTGCCCGTGATTATATGTGTCACCTCCATGCGCTTGAAACTTCGTGGATGATCTGTTTGTCGCTCGCCACGGACTTCAACTTTATAGTCGGTAACCTGCTCGCGTTTCTTTTGCAGGATGCTGATGACATCAACGGCCGTGCAACTACCCAAGGCAATGAGCAGCAACTCCATCGGGGTGGGCGCCGCAGAGCGATCATGGTCAGTGTCCAGCGTCAGGGCGTGCTTCGTTGGTGTTAAGCCGATAAAAAAATCGTTCCCGGCATAGTGAATAAGTGCCTTGTTATCTTCTTCCGTCATTTCCTGGGCGCCTCCGAGTTGAGAATAACATAGGCCCTGTGCGCAAAGAGGTGCGGGCCTCTTGTTTGGAGTTTCTGATGCTCGTAACGTTGCCGTACACCTTGTCCCAAACGCGTACTCTATTTGAACCGTGCGGGCGGAGCTCGTGTTCTGGACCTCAGAAAATACGAGGCATTCCAGCCTTCAAAATAACATTGTTTACCCTTTGACAGTTTATTTGAGGTCAGTCTCTAGACTGAGAGTTCGGTGGCACGCGGGTTGAAAGGTTATTGGTTCTCCCGCTAATAAGCTTCAAAACACTTGAACGAAAACAATCGGTTTACAGGAGAGAAGTTTGATTCTGGCTCGCAGGATACTGGAGGGAAAGACGATGAATGTATTTAGAAGACTAATGGGACTGGCGCTGCTCTTAACAATGGCTGCGGTATCGGAACAGGCGCAGATACGCAGCGGGACGCAGACCAATCCCCAGGGGGTAAGGCAACTTCTGCGTCGTATTGATGATCGGATAGACCTTTTGCGGAATAGTCTTACGGCTACGCCAAATCGTAATCCGGTCTCCAACAATCGCGACCAGCGACCGGTGTACAACTCACGCGAACAAAATGATCCGGGCACATTGCTGGCAAATTTAAGCGAGGGTGTGCAGCAGTTTCGTCTGCGACTCAACCAGCGTGAAGCAACGGCGGCTGACGCCCAACAAATTCTTGACCGGGCGAGCGAGTTGGGTAATTTCATAAGTCGACGCAGCGGGGACGCTCAAACGGAGCGTTATTGGTCTAACCTGCAAGTAGACTTGAATGAGTTGGCCAGAACCTATGGGCTTACCTGGACGCAAACTGGTCGTGGTAATCGGGGCTATCGAAATCCTCCCTCAGCTTTTCGTTTGACTGGCACATATCGCCTCGATTCGACGCGTACTGAAGATCCGGGCATTGCGATCGATAGGGCCTTGCGATCCTTGCCTTACCAGGACCGGCAACAGCGACGCGAGCAATTGCTGAGGCGTTTGGATCCACCTAATCAAATTGCCATCGATGTCCGCGGTCGCACGGTAACGCTGGCTTCCACGCGGGCGGCGCAGGTCAGTTTCGAAGCTGATGGCCGCGAGCAGACCGAAACCACAAATAGTGGTCGCACGATTCGAGTGCGAAGCGAGCTCACCGGAAACCAACTGACTGTCACGACTACCGGCGACAGAAATACTGAGTTCAACGTTATCTTCAGCCCGGTTGACAATGGGGGACTGAGAGTAACGCGACGTGTTTACGCGGAAGGCTTGAATACTCCGATCGAAATCCAGAGTTTCTATGAGAAGACCGCCGACGTAGCCCAATTCGACGTATTCAGTGGACCTCAAAATATTCCGTCGGTAGAAAATAACGGCGAGTTTATTTTGCGGAATGGCGAGACGGTTGTAGCCGAACTTAATGATCCCATCTCGACAAGTACGACTCGAGATGGTGACACCTTTACCGCTACTGTCCGCTCGCCCACACAATACGCAGGCGCGGTCATTGAAGGACACGTTTCAAATATTCAGCGTAGCGGTCGGGTAACCGGTCGGTCGGAACTTACTTTCAGTTTTGACCGCATCCGCCTGCGAGAGGGTCAATCCTATCGCTTCGCCGGAATCCTGGATTCTGTGCGAATGCCAAATGGTGATTCGGCAAAGATCGACAATGAAGGCGCAATTCAGGAGGACAGCCAGTCCCAAAAAACTGTGCAGCGCACGGCGATTGGAACAGCCGTGGGTGCAATCATCGGTGCGATTGCCGGTGGTGGAAAGGGCGCAGCTATCGGTGCAGTGGTCGGCGCTGGTGGCGGGGCTGGATCAGTCTACGTTCAGGGCCGCAACGATCTGGATCTGCCACGGGGAACGGAGATTACCATCCGGACCACAGGGCCAAATCGATAAATTAGCCAGAACTAGACCTGTACGAAGCGGCAGGGTTGGTCCATACTATCGGACTAATCCTGCCGCTGTTTTTTCGCTTTCTGAATCGTTATGCGCGAAGGTTTGTTGCCCGAAGATATTGAGACCCATCGTGATCGATGGTGGCGTCGTGAGCCGGACCGAAAAGTCGAGGACGTTAACGCCGCGGAACAGTTCACAGAGTCGATTGGCTTCTGCTCGACACTGACGGACTCTCGCCGCCCGGGTCCGTCCCTCTTCATTGCGGTATGCGGCAGACGTGACGCTCATCTGCCGCGCAATGTTCAGAAAGATCCTGAGAGCAGCCTGACCTGGGTGCTAAAGGATGAAATCATGAGTCGCGGAAAAGTCTTTTACGGCAAGCTTGCCAGGGGGCGGGCAACTTTTCTTTCGCGAAGATTGATTCCTTACTTTCATTCCGTATGGGGAATACCAAAAAAGAGTGAAGGCTCGCTGTTATCTCCCGAATCTCGGGCGGTGTTAAGAGTAATGCGCCGCGAATGGGAAATGGGCACCCGAGACTTGCAGGACGCGAGTCGCATAACCGACCGTGCGCGTTTCTTACGATCTATGGATGAGCTACAGCGCACATTTAAAATCATTCCTTCAGAAGTTATTTACAAACCAAAGTTCACCTACATCTGGACGCTGGCGGAAGGCCGTTTCCCTGAAGAGCTGGCCGAAACCGTTGATCGAGAGAGTGCCTTGCGCGAGATAGCTCGCACTTTTTTGAGCGGTGCGGGGATGACGCTGCGCGGAGAGTTGGCTAGTGTCACAGGCCTTTCGGCGCCGGACGCCGGACTGGGGAATTGGGCTTTGGTTGACGAAGGATTCGCGGTGCGGTTGGCACCGGGTGTGTACCGGCTCAGGAAACTTGATTAGTCTCCGCTTCGCTTTCTTCAAGGGCTCGCCTCTCGATTTGGGCCATTTCAATAGTCAGGGGCAGGTGTTGTTGCGCCGCGGATAGGCGTTGCAGCATAGCGTATGTATCACCGTGGCTTAGGTCACGACTAGCTGTCGCTTCAATCATCTGCATTCTGGCTTGCGTCTCGGCAAGTCGAGCCGCGGCCTCACGTCTGGTATTTCCGAGACGCACCTGATCTTCTCGCAGTTCATCTCTCAAAGCAGTGGTATTGGCCCCTTGAATCAGAGCCAGACGGTTCAGGCGTCGCTCAACCAGCAGGAGATCGCGCTTGGCGCGACTCAACAGTCTGGTCGCCATAAGCCGCGTCGCGAGGATTTCGGAGTATGCATCTGCCAGGAGCGGACTGCGAGCTTGCATCTGTTTGAGGGTCTGACGTTCGGCAGTAGTCAATTCGGGTATGAACCACTGGACCTCGGAAGCTGTGATACCATCCAACGCCAATCTATCGCGCAGTCTTTTGAGCCATCGCTTGCGATAGAAGAGTAAGACCAGGAGCAGGATAATCGCCGCGCCGGCGCCAAGTGCCGCTCCCAGAAGAGTTAGGAAAAGGTAAACAGCGGCGGATTCGGTCGTACTCGAAGCAACGAAGAGCAGCAGGAAGATGATCGGAGCAGGTAAGCTGACGCCGAGGAAGGTCAGCCATGGTAGCCAGGTTACCAGCCGCGCCATAGTCTTATCACGCGCTGTAAGCTTTCCATCTGAGTTTGGTGGGGGCATATCGTCAGTACGATGGCGCACTTGCTCCAAAATCTGTTTTGATAAACAATCTTATCCCTTCAGATACAGCCGCGCCAGTGGCGGCAAAGTGTGTGTGGATCAATTGGGAAACAGTGTCGGAATTGCCGCGTTTGATTCGAGGAGACTTATGAAGAGTGGGAAATTGGTGCTACTGGCATTAGTCTTAGTAATCTGTGCGCTCGGCGTGGTCGCTTCCTCCAGCCCGGCCCGAGCAGGAGGACGGCCGCAGGGGGATGGAGACAAAAAGAAACCGACCGGCACCGCAAAGCCAGTGACGATTCCGGTAGGCATCAAAGTTCACAGCAAGCCCGGACCAGAAGTGCAGTTGCTGGACCTAAACATAAGTGAAGACGGCGAGCCCCAAACGTTGTTATCCATCCGCGCGATCTCAACCAATTCTCCCATCACACTGGCCGTCCTTATCCAGGATGACCTGGTCTCGTCAGCTGCTAATGAGATCAAACCCATAGGCGAATTCATTCGCCATCTGCCGGCAGGCTCTCGCGTGATGGTGGGGTACATTAGAACTGGCTCACTTGAGATTCGTCAGCGGTTCACTAATGATCTTGAAAAGGCCGCTCGTGCGCTACGAATCCCGCTGGGAGTCGCTTCGGCTTCACCTTATAACCCCTATGTTGAAGTTATTGAAGGAACCAATCGATTTGAATCTCAACCGTCCGGACGCCGGTCAATGCTGCTTGTTTCGGATGGTCTGGATATTTCCCGGGGAGTAGACTCGAGTTCGGCGGGGCAAAGTCTTGATTTACAGAGGGCGATAAACCAGGCGCAGCGCAGGTCTGTTGCCGTCTATTCGTTCTTCGTTCCCAGCATCATCCTGAGCCAAAGCGACAACCACCTTTTGATTGGCAATGCGCAGAGTGCTTTGGAAAGACTCTCGAGCGAAACAGGTGGCAAAGCCTTCTTTCAGGGAACTGGCGCACCCGTGAGCTTTGACCCTTTTCTCAAGGATTTGAATGGGATTCTTGAAAAACAGCTTGCCGTGACGTTTCTCTCGACTCACCCACGCAAGGGCTTTCACCGCCTGCAGATTCGGTCGTTGACGCCAGGAATTGAGCTGAGCTATCCGAGCGGGCACATCCGTTAAGCGGCGGTTTACTGAACGGTCGCTGGTAGCAGAGAGCCGCGGTTATCCGAAGCCGTAGCCCATCCCTCTTGCAGACTGCCAATCATGCCGTGAAAGCGTATATCGCTCCCTGAGAGAACCAGGAGCATATCCCCTGCGTGATAACGCGGATCCTCCATCCGGAAACGTATGACCGTCGCTTGCCCGTTATTTTGATCGATTGTTTCAAAGCTAAACTCGTCGGCATCCACCAAATAGGTCTGGGAATTATTTGCTGTTCTTTGCTCGTCAGGCATCGTCGAACTCCTATCGTTTCGCTGCTTTTGAAAAAGGCTGGGCGAAGTCTAGCCAATTTACTGGTGATTAGCCAGAAGGGGTCCTGCGGGTACTGCGTCACTTTGCCGGGGAGTTCAAGTCGGTTAAAGATCGGTCCCGAATCTCCATTCTCACCCGGTTTCAACGGCAATGAAATACTTGACTCATTCAACGTTGCTTCGGGGCAACGACAAACGGCGTCTCCCGCAAGCTTCCGCTAACTTCTGCTATAACAGAGGTTGACCCTCACCGATCCCGACGGCCTCCCGCTATTAGCCCGGCCTAAAAATTTTTCTTTTGTTTTCGAGGTCTCTTCTGTATAATTCGAAGTTTTGCTGAGCATGATTATTGGCAACCTGAAGCGGAGGAACCGCTCTGGTGAGAGACAAGTATGGGTTTTGCAATCAAACTGCATCCCAATATGGCAGCAAAGCATCTAAAGTTTTGAAATCAAATACTCGGTCTTTTTCCGAGTTCTATGGAGGAGATATAGCAATCGTGACTTTCGGTAAAAACCTGCCGCTGGATGAGCGGCTTCTCAGAATCGACCATATTCAGGCCCGTCGGTATTCAAAATTGACCGGTGTGGCACAACAGATTGCGAATGAAGGCATTGTGCGGCACTTGCGTGCCTGCGACCGTATGGATGTTAATCCTGATACGTCCGCCGTCCGTGAGATCATCGACGATGCGATAAATGGCAGACGCGTTTTTGCGGAATCAGCGGAGCGCCCGAGGGCCGCTTAAGCCATCTTTCCAATTCGAAATTTGACCTAGAGGCCGCCGGTCCAAACCAGCGGTCTCTTTATTTTGCGGTAAGTGCCGTGTTTTAGTTTCGCCTCAGGTATGTACCTGCGTCCCGGTTGACCTTTCGACCTGTTCGCATGCTAACATCACCCGCCAGCAAAAACGGATGTGTGCTCCCGTAGCTCAGTGGATAGAGCATCTGCCTTGTAGGAGCCTTAATGGGGAAGGAAGACTTATCAGGAACCCATTGAGTGGACGACCCCATATGCGGGAACGCCCTTAGAGCCTTCGGTACTTCTCAGGTGGAGTAACAATCCGGAAGGATTGGGTAATCCGCAGGAAACCGCTCTGTATTTTCGGGTGGGATCCTCAGAGACTATACGGGTCGGGACTGAGATGTCCAAGATATAGTCCAGCCAGCAACCCCGCGTTTTGGGAGGTCAGGGAAACTTGATGCTGGAAGCTAAGCAGAGGGCCGCAGGTTCGAGTCCTGCCGGGGGCAATACTACTTCTAAAAAGATTTCCTGGTTTTGTGGCGGCTATAGTTCAGTTGGTTAGAACGCTTGACTGTGAATCAAGAGGTCGTGGGTTCAAGTCCCACTAGCCGCCCCATTAAGTGCAGCTCTTAGAAGCACACAAATTTGCCCGGCAAGGTGAACATAAAGCCACTCGACATTTGAGGGCTTAAGAATTTTAAAGATTGGATGAGAATAGCCCACGCAAGGTCGCCGCGCTAGTACATTAAGTCGCTGCGATTCCCGTTCCCGGCAGGCCTAGCCTTTGTTCCAATAATAAAAAATTCTCATTGAACGGCACGATCTGTCGATGAGACTCTTCGTCGGATGCCTTTTCTATGTCTTATTAGAGGCTTCTTACGGATAGGCTCGTCATGGATTGGGACTACAAAGAGATCCGACTACCGATCGCGGATCCATTTGTGATTCATTAATCAGAAGTGTGAGAACTAAAGTAATGATAATAGCCCCCGGATCTTTCCTCTTGAAAACTTTGATTTCAGTATGTTTCTTATTGCTAGCGACACCAGCGGCATTTGCGAGTAACTACACCTTCAACGGCCTTGGTCGGTGGACGGACTCCGCCTTTTGGAGCCCGGGTTATCCAGGCACAGTCGTTAATTACGGAGACACGGTCGACATCACTGCTGGAAGCGTTTGTGCGATTACACCAGGAACATCCGTGTCCATTAACTTTGGTGGGACACTAAAAATCAATGCCGGTGGCAACCTGACCAACGCCGGCTCGCTCTTCATCGACGGCGCTTTGATTAAAGCCGGCTCAATCTACAACGGCGGGGGTCTTCTTACCATCAGAGGCCGGCTTGGCAATTACGACAGCCTCAGCAACAGCGGTCTCCTCTCGATCAGCGCAGAGGGCAGCGCGCAAGTGCTTAACATCAATACACCACTCAATGGCGTAAGCGCATTGCCAAATACGAATGCCAGCGGTCATAAACGCCTGTTGTTTATCCGAGCCAGATTTCCCGACGATCCGGGCGGTGCCTTGCCTACCAATGCCAACCTGGACTGGAGCGCAGGTACAGCAAACGCTGACTTTCTCAAATACTCGTACGGCCTGTTTTCATTTGATTGGACCCTTGGGCCTACGGTTACACTGCCGCAGACGACGGCGTATTACAATGCTCACCCGCCTCGGACCACGACCGTTTTGGCTGACGCGCATGCGCTAGCCGCGAACCTGGGGTATGACCACGCCACCTATGACCTGGATATAGTCTATATCCCTCAGTTCTATGGCGTGTTTAGTTCTTACCAGGGATCTAACATTGGCCGTGCCGCGTATAGTTGGTTGGAGCCGACAAACATCCTGAATCAGCCATACGGCGTTGAGGGATTCATAGATGATTTCTATTTCCCTATGGGCGCGCGCGCTGATGCCTGGTTGAGTAGAGACAACACGGTGTTTGGAACAGCGGGCTCAGCAGTTCCGAATGGTGATCCTTATGATGTCTTCGGCACTGAACAGATCACTGCCAATTACAGTATTTATCATAAGAATGTGGTGGGCTGGCTCCCGGATGCCAGTTTCCAGACCGCAGCCGCCTCAGGCACCTATCGGATATATGCTCATGACGCAGAGACTTCGGTCACGAATGGGAGATATTACGGGCTAAAGGTTGCCGGATATCAGGGTAAGACTTACTGGATAGAATACCGACAGAACGCGACCTACGGACTGTCAGGGCTGTTGATAAACTGGGGAGGATTACAGCTCCTCGATATGACTCCCGGTTCAGCGGGAGGCTTTACTGACGCGCCTTTGTTGATCGGACAGACGTTTACAGACCCTAATGGTGTTCAGATTAATCCCACGGTAACTGGAGGAACGACTCCCCGGTTCGTTGACATCTCAGTCACCATCCCGGTCGGCAATCCGACGCCTACACCGACGCCGAATCCCGCCCTGGGACCACCCATTGGGAGCAGGGTGAGTATGGATATCGATGGTGTATTCATCAGATCTGGTCCTTCAATAAATTACGGGGTTGTGGGTACTCAGGGGACCGCATCCCGCGGGACGGTTGATCAGTCATGTATGAATGATCCAGTTTCGCCCCGCTTATTTTGTCATGTGGGTTTCGACGCGGGCGTGAGCGGTTGGTTAACGGTAGATCACCTGGTGGTGCTATCAACGCCAACACCGACGCCAACGCCGACTCCAACTCCGACTCCGACACCAACTCCAACTTCAACACCAACTCCGACACCAACCCCCACCCCATCCCCATCTCCGAGCTTAGGGCCGCCAATTGGGAGCAGAGTAAGAATGGACATCGATGGTGTGTTCATCAGATCTGGCCCGTCAATAAATTATTCTGTAATGGGTTCACAGGGCACTGCGTCGCGTGGCACAGTTGATCAGTCGTGTCTCAACGATCCTGCTTCCCCCAGAGTATTTTGTCATGTTGGCTTCGATGCCGGAGTCAGTGGCTGGTTGACCGTTGATCATTTGGTCGTTCTGTCAACGCCAACTCCTACGCCGACTCCCACGCCAACGCCGACACCAACTCCCACGCCGACGCCAACTCCCACCCCGACGCCAACTCCCACGCCAACCCCTGGTTTGGGGCCACCCATTGGATCGAGAGTAACCATGGACATCAACGGCGTCTTCGTGAGATCCGGCCCATCAATAAATTATGGGGCCGTGGGTACTCAGGGCACTGCGTCGCGTGGCACCCTCGATCAAGCCTGCGTCAACGACACAGCTTCCCCTCGGGTCTACTGTCACATTGCCTTCGATGCTGGTGTGAGTGGCTGGGTGACGGTGGAACACTTGCAAGTCCTATCCACGCCGGCTTCTGCATTTTGGATGACCAGCGTTTTGCAGACTTTTTATATGGCTATTTCAGCTTGATCTGCACACGACGACCAGGTGGCCGTTTAGCTTTGAACCTCTTACCGATTGCAAAAGATCTCAGGCCAAATAGCGGCCCAAATGAAAACGGCCGCGCGCGGCAATTATTGGCTTCCAGAGGTCACCAAGCTTGCGAAGCCTTGCCGGCACGTTGTCCAGCCTAAAGTCCTCAATCTTTATTCCTGCTTCGATTTCTTCCCACCTCACCGGTGTAGACACACTTGCCTCGGGTTTTGGCCGTACAGAGTAAACAGACGCCAACGTTCGGCCCCAGGCGTTTTGATTGTAGTCCACCAGCACTCTGCCCCGCGGGCGCTTGGCAATCTTATACTCGGCCGTAATCAGCTTCGGATGCGTTGATTCCAGTATCCGCGCAAGTTCCTTTGCCACGGACCAAACCTCCTTTTGAGTTGGCCCACGCACGATCGGAACATAGACGTGGATTCCTTTGGACCCGGTCGTCTTGGCATAGCTCGGCATCTTTAGCGCTGACAAAGCGTCACGCACCACCAGGGCCGTCTCCCTGACCCGATCGAAATTCGCCCCCGGAACAGGATCAAGATCGAAATGCAAATAATCGGGCCGGTCGACATCGTCACATCGCGCATACCATTGGTTTAAGTCAATACAACCCAGATTGACCACCCAGAGAAGGGAAGGGAGATCCTGGATTATGGGAAAATCAATTACATTACTTGAAGGGTGGGTTATTGAGCAGATTTCAATCCAATCGGGTCGTGGTTGTGGCGCTCGTTTCATGAAAAAGAACTCGCCGGCCGCGCCGTTGGGATAGCGCTTCATTACCATCGCCCGGTCCTGTAGATGTGGTAGCAGAGATGGCCCGACGTCCGCGTAGTACTGGAGCAGTTGACGCTTGGTGATAGCCGGATGCGTCCAAAAAACCTTATTAAGATTTGTCAGCTTTACGCGGCGATCCCCAATTTCCAGCTCAACGTCGTTAACGTCACGTGGAATAGTTATAGGTCTGATTTTCGCCGAAGCTCGCGCAAGGGTTGCAGGCCTTTGGCGACGAGCAGGATGGACCGTACTGGATTTGACAACCATTTAGTTCGGCTTTCGCGCCGGAATCCCTTTCAATCGGCGATCAGTGTTTCCACTCTCTCGATTATAGCTTGAGACCCTTTTCGGAAAGTTGGCGGGAAAACCAATTCGCGCAAACATTATTGAGTATTGGTTGGAAAAAACGGAAGCGCCGCCCCAGTGTCCACGAAGTAGTGAACCTGTAAGCGGCGCCAGGAATTAAGGCGAAGAAGCGAAGATCGATCTACTTTTTGGGTAGAACAGTATCCTTCATTCCTTTACCCACGCGAAACTTCAATGTGGTTTTGGCCGGGATTTGGATTGTCTCGCCAGTCGCCGGATTCCGCCCCTCACGAGCTTTTCGTTCAGACTTTACGAGCTTTCCGAAACCAGGAAGAACGAACTCGCCGTTCGTCTTGACTTCTGAAGCAGCCAAATTAGAGATCTCCTCGAAGAACTCCTTCACTTGTGCGCGCTTCATTCCGGTCTTTTCCGCGAAATGGTTAATTACTTCGGATTGAGTCATGCGCTTCTTGCCAGTTGCAGTCGCCATTTTCTAGTGTGGTACCTCCGCCAATAAGTTGAAAACTAACGGGAAGAGGTATATCACACACGAGGCCCAAAGTCTCTCCAAATCGCAAGTTTCAGGCGCATTCACGCAGAAAAAGTTAGGTTTTGCCGTTCGACCTCGAACGCGACGCGGCTGGTCTGACCAATCGACTCTGATGAAAGAAGATTCATTCAGATTGATGTATCAATAGCTGACGGTAGGCGATCGCTTAGCACTCGATAGGTTCCTCGGATGTGTGGGCAGTCCTGAACCTTGTAATGATACTTGCACGTTTGTTGACAGATTCGTTGACGACTGGAGGAGCGCCTTCAAGCTCTCAACAGGCACTGCGAAGTTGAGGTCCTCCTCGCTTGGGATATGCATCGCGGCTATGCCAACGACGCGCCCTTGTTCGTTAAGAACAGGTCCACCGCTGCTGCCCGGAGAGATTGTCGCGCTGATTTGTAAGCGACCGCTGAACCCCCCGAAGGCCCAAAGCAGGCCCATCCGGCCGCGGGTAACCTTCCAGGGCGAACCCTGCGGGTTGCTGAGTACTAAAATCGTTTCGCCTTCGACGGGTGTAGCACGTTCCAGCTCGAGGATATCGTCTGACTCATAGCGTTCGACCTTCAATAAAGCGAGATCGTCTTTCTCATTCGTAGCTATCACGCTTTGTATGGTGCTTGTTTTGCCGGCAAAGGTCGTGATGCGAATCTGACCTGCGTCCTTAATGACATGCATGTTGGTCGCGATACAGTCGGACCTAACGAAGAACCCGCTGCCCTGTAACAACGGTTTGTCTTGTTTGTCGACAGTCGTGATGATTACTACAGCTCTTTTCAATACGGAAAGCTTTTCGGCGGAAACTCTTTCTGAGTAAGGCGTCTCTGCGTTGATGAACGAGGCCGAGGCCAGAATGACAATCGCTAGGAATATTTGTAGACCCCGGAGAGGTCGATGTGAACGACTGTTGTTGGCCACACTGCTCCTTACCCGGCAGGACGGGGCCGCCGCCGAGGTTCCTTATTCGTAATGCTGCGCTTCCGGACGTTGAATAGTCAGGAAACGACGATTAGAACTGTGCTTCCTCTTTCTTTGATGGGTGCGGCCTGGCAGGTAGGTGGAAATGAAAGAGGCCGCCAGGAATGGCAGCCTCTTTCAGCTCTGTCCGTTCAGAGTTTTGGTCGGGGCGAGAGGATTTGAACCTCCGACCTCTCGGTCCCAAACCGAGCGCACTAC
The DNA here is from genome assembly GCA_025463135.1 of Acidobacteriota bacterium. Classification (GTDB taxonomy): domain Bacteria; phylum Acidobacteriota; class Blastocatellia; order Pyrinomonadales; family Pyrinomonadaceae; genus JAOAPY01. The sequence continues at coordinate 16,320 of JAOAPY010000003.1, read as the reverse complement.
CAGGCTGTGCTACGCCCCGAAATGTTCATGGTGCCTTGCAGGGTTGCGAATGATTCTAAGAGTTTGCGTCGCCACGGGTCAAGTTGCGGCTAATCAATCTCGCCAGGAAAGGTTGCATGGCGTGCAGCGCCCTGGCGCGATGGCTGATCAGGTCCTTTGTCTCAGACGGCAGCTCCGCGAAGGTAGAGTCGAATCCATGGGGCACAAAGATTGGGTCATAGCCGAAGCCATTGCTGCCGCGGGCTATGTTAGTTATGGTTCCTTCACAAGTGCCGCGTTCCACTTTCATGAGTTTGCCGGCAGAGTCCGCCACTGCCACGACGCACACAAAGCGTGCAGTGCGGGCGGCGCCAGGAATTCTGCGGATCTCTTTTAGGAGTTGTTCAATTCGCTCACCATCTGAAGCGCCTGCGCCCGCATAGCGAGCAGATAAAACACCTGGCGCACCACCCAATGCGTCAACCTCCAGCCCCGAATCGTCGGCTAACGTCAAAATGCCGGTCTGGCGTGCGTAGCCCCGGGCCTTGAGGATCGCGTTCTCTTCATAGGTGTCACCCGATTCTTCGACCACTCGCGCTTGCAGAAAATCTCGCAGCGTTAAGAATTCAATATTTAGATCACTTAACAGGCTGGATATCTCGACCGCCTTGCCCGCATTGTAAGTGCCCAGCAAAAGTCTCAGCTTAGGTCCACTATCCATAGTTCTTTCAGTTCCAATCCGAGCAAATTATGGAGCCGGACCAGCAGGCTCAGGTGTGAGAAATGAAACGAGAGAGGCGAACTGCCCAAAGGCGGACCGTGTCCTTCGCTCAAAACCATTGTCGCCCAGAGTAGTTTCCGTAACTGCATAGGGTAAAGCTGCGATTACGCCATCGATTGCGCTGGGCAACTGCGATCGCGTCCCACGGAACACAGCAACAGTCGCGATGAAAGCGCGCGCACGTTCGGATTCTTTGGCAAAGGTAACAACGTTGGCGGTGCTGGGCTGCTCTAGATAGTGCCTTAGACGATGCTCGCCGGATGGCACCGAAGTGATCGCAGCATGCGTAGCCCGTGCCGTAAGGCAGCGACGAACATCTTCCGGCTCTCCTAATAGGAAGTAATCATCAACGAAGCTCGCAGCCAAACTTTCGTCAGCTGAAATCACGATCTCGTCAGGGCCGACTTTTTCAAGACGAGGGTGGCCGCCAAATCGTCGAGACACAAACTGATGCAGCGCCTCTGCGTTTCCGATTCGGGCTATAACTGTGGCGCGTTCCGACCGAAGATCTGTGCGTACCGTCAACACCTGAGGTTTAATGCTCTTAAGAAAGCTGTCGGGTTCGTCTATGCCGTAAGGCGCAAGGACTGCCCTGAACGCAGTCGTGAAGACCACTGCGGAGAGAACATCAAGGTGCGAAGAAATCGCCGCATTGAACGAGTCCCAGGCTGCCGAAGGATCGTGAATGTTATAGCTCGTCACTGAATCGACCGAGGCCGGCACAAATTCCCAGGCGCCCTGATCGTGCTGCTCAGAACTCAGGAAGGTTGCCTGCAATCGAGCCGCAACCTCAGGCTTAAGGTCGATCAAATAACGATCTTCGATCCCACCCTTAAAGGACCGCGCACTCCAACCGACATTGCCGAGGAGGTTCGCAGCACCCACGGCGAGCAGTTTCTGAAGCTGCTCAGATTGAGGCAGCCTGCCGAGCAGGATAGGAGCGCCCGCAGCGACAAGGCGCGCGGCATTAGCAGCTGAGACATACCCAAACGCAAGTGCCTCGTTCGCCTTCAGCCGGGCTCGCATTGCGTCGAGTTCCGTATTGTGCAACAGGCTCGGCCGCTGACCGTGACGCGCCGCCAGACATGCGGACACCGCTTGCTCTTCGTTGCCGATGACGACCACTGAACCGTCCACCGCCATGACAATTCGCCGTTGGCCATCGGGAGAAATCCATCTGGTGAGTTCGCTACCTTCAATTGTTACACGTTCAATGTTTGGGTGAAGATACACTCGCGTAGTAAGTGTACCGATCGCATTTTCCACTACCGGTTTGACCCGTGCCGCAGATGTATGGGTGTCGACAACGAGTGCAGCCTGCGATTTGAATTCCAGCGCGTCACCATTGCCCGCGGCAGTTAGATTGAGCATAACAAACGCGATCTGGGAACGGGCCGCTATGACAGCTTGCGTGGAGCCAAGTCCCGTTGTTCTGATCAAATATGTCAGCCAATCATTTGGCCTTTTAGTCGCGGAGAAACCAATTTGCGTAGCTACGCTTTGCCAGGTTTCGGTTTCTGAGACTGCCGAGGCGACGTCCGTCAGACTGTTCGCCTCGAGATAGACTAAAGAATCGGCAGGTACATTCGCAGCCATGTCGACTGGCGTCGGTCGATTCCACCAAAACCATAGAATGGCAATCAGGAAGAGAGCAATGATGATGACGAACAACCGAAGGAGTCGGCGCATTATGCCCGGCATCGTAACTTTAAGCATGGCACCTGAGCAAGACGACCATCGCCGAAGACTCGACAACGCTTGTTCCCGGTTACGATTGAAGCGAATTCTTCGCTGTGATACTTTGGCCCAGTCACCGGCACGTCGGAAAGAGTGAACGCATTCCGTCAAAGGCAGAACCAAAGAGATGGTCTATCGGAAACTGACAGCGCAACCCCAGGCGGAGAGTGACTTCACGGAGTTCCTCGAAAAGCTTTTCAGCGCGTTGACTGATGGTCGCCAGGATCCCAACGACGTGGTGCGGGACACGTTGTATCAATTGTATTTCGGCCGTCAGCCGGCATCTGATCACGAAAGACTTCCGGATGTTACCAGCCTGCCTTTGGCCGCTCGCTCGCTGGCGCATACCCTTGATCCGCGAAACGTCACCACTGAGCCTGAATACTATTCAGAGATAGATGCCAGTGCTTATTTGGAACGCAAACCGTTTATTTGGCTATGGCAGATGTTCGATCAGTTACCCCTGGGTCGCAACGCACTGCTGGGCCATCGCTTTCGCCGCATGCTCGCGCCTCTGATCTTTCGAAAAGTCGGAGAGCACTTTAAGTGTTGGCAAAATGTCGAGTGGTCATTTGGGTACAATCTTTCATTTGGGGACAACGTGGTCATTCATCGAAATGTATTGCTGGACGATCGTGGCGGCATTGAAATAGGCAACAATGTCTCTATTTCCGACTATGCGAACATCTATTCACATACTCACGATTTGGACGACATCAATAAGGTCTACAATCGCGTTACACGGATTGGCGATGGGGCGCGAATCACTTATCACGCGACGGTGCTGGCCGGAGTGCAGATTGGAGAGAACGCTTTATTGGGTACTGGAGCGGTAGCCACGGCTGACATTGAACCCTACCACATTAAGGTCGGTGTGCCGGCCAGGACCGTCAAGACCAAGACTGAAAAGATTAAGACGGCCGCCGACTAGCGGGATAGTCCTTACTTGCTTTCAGGCGGCAGAAGGGTCGTTTCATTTACAAATCCGGACACCCTTCAAGACCCCAATCACCAAGCTGGTGGCGCCCGAATGAGTTGCTGCTTTCCTTTCCTCGGATTCCAGGAACACCCGTCCGCCGATTCCAAAACACAGGCGGGCAGGTTCCAGCAAATCTGTTCTAATGCAGATATCCTCAACAAGGTGAAGAGTTAAACAAAGCAAAATATGGGTTGACATTGTTTAGGTCGTCATGTAATCTCAGTATCGCGTTAGGGCCATTGCGCTCACAACGTAGGAGTGCTCGCCCTTGAGCCTCTTGACCGGTACTTGATCGCAAAGTAACTCGCGTCTCTTTGAACCTAATCGATAAATGGCACACTTCGCGTGAGCGGAGGTCGCAAAGCCACGGGAGTTGGGCGGCAGCAAGTCCAACTTGGCTGGGTTACCGAAGATAGGCTTCGATTCCTTCCTTTGACAGTCTGTCACGACATCACTCGACAGGACGGAGCGTGCTCGATCATTCGAGCAGATGCGCCTCGGTCATGACCGATGTCTCAACAGTGAAGCCTCTACGGCCCAACCGCTTTTCCTGCTTGCAGGTACATCCCATTGAATACTCAGAAAGCTCCCGCCCAACCGACAGTTTTGAAACTCCGACCATCAAGAGCGCGCAAAGCCCGCCTTCGTCTACGGAGATTACATCGCCTGCGTTCTCAACTGATTTCGAGGAACAAATAGATCATGTTTAAAAAAGGTATTGGCAAAAACAATCTGGTAGGTCTGGACATCGGTTCCAGTTCCGTAAAAGCAGTCGAACTGCAACGGAAAGGTGGCACTCTCCAGCTTGTAAATCTCGGCTTTGAGAATTTACAAACAGACACCATTGTCGATGGACAAATTATGGAGCTCAACAACGTCTCTGACGTCATCTCCAGCATCTTCAATGAGCATAAGATTAAGACAACGAGAGTGGCCGCCGGCGTCAGCGGACATTCCGTAATCGTCAAGAACATCGTGGTGCCGCCCATGAGCGAGGCAGAACTGCACGAGTCATTCAGCTGGCACGCGGAAGAGCACATCCCCTTTGACATCGCCGACGTTAATCTTGATTACCACATTACGGGCAGCTCGAGTGAATCGGTTGCGGTCCTGATGGCGGCTTGCAAGAGCGACAAGATTGCCAACGTGAAACAGGCAATTCAACTTGCCGGCAAGAACCCCGTTGTAATCGATGTCGACGCCTTTGCCCTCCAGAACTGTTACGAAGTCAACTATCGACCGGCCCCAGGCGATGTCGTGGCGCTGCTGAACATCGGCGGGGCAACCATGAATATCAATATTCTGAACGGCACCCGTTCGGTTTTTGCTCGCGACGCTTCGGTAGGTGGCAATCAGTATACGAGCCTGTTGCAGAGAGAATTGGGACTGACCTTCGAACAAGCAGAAGCTGTGAAACGCGGTATGCCGCTACCTGAAGGTGTTGAGGGACGAGACATTCAACCCATTATCGAAAGCGTGTCAGACATCCTGGCCCTTGAAATTCAAAAGACGATGGATTTTTACAGAGCTACTGCTGAAGACGGGGAATCGGCAATCAAGAAAATACTTTTCTCCGGTGGCGGCTCAAAGCTGCCCGGTCTGTCAGAGTACTTAGCCAAACGATTCGAACTGCCGGTCGAGTTTTTCGACCCCTTCAAGGAAATACAGGTGGACGCCAGAAGATTCGATCCGGATTACATGCGCGAAGTAGTTCCCGAGATGGTGGTTGCTGTAGGACTCGCGCTGAGAGGAGTTGACGCGTAATGATAAAGATAAATCTTCTTGACTCCATTACCGATACGCCGCGTGGAGCCGCCATGATGGAGGAAAGGGTTACCAGTCCTCGCATCCAGACGATGCTGCTGGCTTTAACCGTAGGCGCCCTGCTGGTGCTCGGCGCAGGCTATGACTATACCAGCGCTCACTCAGCGCACTCGGCCGCCCAGGTGGAACTCGACAAGCAGCAACGCATCAACCGGGAAATGCTGGCCGTCGAAAAAGAACAACAGGAACTGAAGACCAAGACCCAGGACATTCAGGTTCGCATTGACGCAATCCAAAAGTTGAAAGCGTCACAGCAAGGACCCGGAGCAGTGTTGCGAGAAATAACGCAGCGCTTCGATCAGGTTCCGGGCTTATATCTGAAGAGTATTGCGCAGAAGGGCAGCGAGATAACCATCTCAGGTGAATCGCCCAATGAAGCTGCGGTAACCCGCTTTGGACAGAGTTTGGAATTTTCTTCCGGCTTGTTCACGGACCTACACATTGAAACGCTGCGAGAAAAAGAAAAGGTTGAGGGTCTTACTGCGATGACCGTGAGTAATACCGCTACTGGCCAGGTTCAATCGACCAGGGACGCGCCCGCATGGCTCAAGCCGGAAGTCATAAACTTCACGGTCAAGTGCAACTACGCCGGCGTCAAACCCAGCCAGACGGCGAGCACAACGCCGGCGGCGCCCGCGACTACAGTGGCAAAGAACAACTAGTAGTAATACTGCCTAATACCTAACCCATCTCCCAGGCACAGAACTTCAGTTCAAAGGACAAGATATGAAGATCGGTAACTTGCAAACACAACCCTGGTACGTTCGGCTCGCGATCTTTGGCGGCGTCGCCATCGCGCTTTATATGGGGTTCTTCTACTTCGTAACTCGCGGCACGCGCAAGGAAACTAAAGAGCTGAACGTCAAGATTGCGGAACTGCTGCCGCGTAATGCGCAGGCGCAGATCGCGCAGCAGCGTCTGAGCGATTTTCGCAAAGTGTATCAGGCGCGTCAGGAAGAATACGCAGAGCTGAAAGCACTGTTGCCCGAGCAGCGTGAACTGACAGTCGTCTTGCAAGGTGTTCAGGACCGAGCCCATAACACGAGCCTTTCGGTGCAAAAGTTTCTGCCAAAGGACGACGTACAGCAGGATTTTTACAGTGGCAAGAATATCCAGGTGGACCTGACCAGTTCGTTTGCGAATTTGCGATCGTTCTTTGATCAGATGGCCCACTACCAGCGGATTGTCTCGATCACGAATTTCAATATCACGCAGATGGCTAACACTGTAGAAGCTGCCAAGGATTTGAGCGCAGGCAAGACTGTGAATGCGACCTTCGACATGACGGCCTATTACGTCTCAGCAGAGAAACTCCAGAAGCAGGCCCCCCCGAAACCCGCGGGAGTCGGTCAGGCAACCGCCCCCGCGCCCGGCGCCCAGCCCAAATAACGACCATCAAGTTTGTTCAACCATGACGCTTTCAATGAGAGTAATCACTATGCATCACGCTAAAGCAATCAAATACGGATTCGTAAGCTTAACCTTAGTGCTGTCGGTCTTGCTCGGTTCACGCCTGACCGCACAAGCCCAGGAGCCCGATAAGGCCCCCAGGAAGACTGAGGCTCCGGCAAAGAAAGTACCCCGTGGCGGGCGTGACCCATTTGCACAGTACAAGGGAGTCCCTCTGGCGGCTGCGAAGAAAGCGATTGCCGGTCTGCCGGTCTTACCGCCGTCGCTGCAGGAGCGCATCGATCGCTACAAAGCACAGAAACAGGCAGCCATGAGTGCGCACGTGCCGGCGCCTAAGCCGACCACCGCGTTGTTATTGAGCGAGATTCAGGTGATGGGAATAACTCGCACTCCCAGGGGATACGCGGCGATCGTCGAAGCGACTCCGATCAAGCTGTCCTACGTAATTTATCCCGGCGAGCAACTCTACGATGGCCAGCTCGTCGCCATTGAAGACACACGCCTGGTGTTTCGACGCGATCTTTTGTGGACCGATGGGCGACACGACCGAACGGTTGAGATGAAAGCCCTGCGTCAACAGAGTTCGGCCGAAGCTTTGGCAGCAGTCAAAATCGCTCCCGTTGCCAAAGAAGGTGCGGAGTCGGAAAAGAAGTCCGAGGACAAGCCCTCTCCCCCGGACAAACCCTAGCCAGATTTTTCAAGCTTTGGTGTTGACTCATCAACGGGTGAGCAAATCCAAAGCATCTCCACGCGCGCAACTTACTGAGAACCGTTTCAATAAGGGACCGTGCGCAGTTTGACAATCCACTCCGGCCATTACGGCACAGTGCGGCGCGCGCTTTCTTGCTGCGAGGCAAATGAGCGTTAGCGCGTGGCAGTAATGTCCAGCAGTTCCCTTTAAGGAGGGGAAAATGCTTCATCAGCCTCGATTCTCAACAGCCATTAGGCGGACAACGCTCGTCCTGCTTCAGGTATGCCTTTATGGCGTGCTGGCGGTGGCTACGCCAAAAGAACCACCTACAATCACCAACCCAGCGTCCCGCCAGGCGACGTTAGTTACAGTCCCCGCGGCTGTGGTGAGGGACGTGAGCTCAACTGCCGGCACCACAGCGGCGAGTGCAGCCACAGCTCAGCAGCCGATGGCTTCGCCGTCACCAACTCCGCGTCCTGCGCTTGTCGCCTCTCCGGGACGGCAGCAGCCGGACCAGGGCCAGCACTACGGTGAATCAGGATTTGTTGGAGAACCAATCAACCTGAACGTCGTGAACGCGGATATTCGCGACCTTTTGAACTACATCACTGAGCAATACGGTATCAACTTCGTAATCGACAAGTCGGTTACCGGAGTTTCTGTAACCGTCAATGTTCAGGACGTGCCCTGGAATTTAGCATTGGATGCAGTTTTGAAAGCGAATCGCCTCGGCGTTGAAGTCAGCGGCAACATTCTGAGAGTCGCCACCACCGAGGTGCTTGCGAAAGAATCAGACATTCAGAAGGTATTGAAAGAATCGCGTCTCGATGCCTCGGGCCTGGTCACGGAGATCATTCGTCTGAACTACGCGCGTGCTTTGGAGAGTCTGAACGGGGCTTCGGGCGGAACAGCGGTGTTCACCGGCGGCCTTGGCAGAGATTCACAGTACATGCAGGAAGCCTACAACGGCGGCGCCAACTCGATTCGCTCCAATGATGCCAGCCTCGGTATCCTGCCGATCATTCAACGCCGGCTCTCACGGCGCGGCAGCGTCGAGGTTGACGGGCGCACTAACACCCTAATCGTCACCGACGTGAAGGAAAATATTGATTCGATACGCCAGCTCGTGGTTCTGCTGGATCAACCCGAACCGCAGGTCGAAATTGAGACCCGCATCGTTATAGCGAACCGGAGTTTTAGTCGCGATCTCGGTTTTCAGCTAAATGCTCTGGCCCTCAATACGGCTACCGGCGCTACCGCTGGATTCGGAACGGCAAAACCGTCGCCACTCGCCAACTCGACCGGCGGCTCGGCAAATACAATAGGTCTCAGACCTTCGGGTATTCCCCAGGGAATTCTGGATCCGTCTGGCGCGTTGGGAGCCAATCTCCCAAGTACGGTAATTGGCTTAACCACGGGTATGATTGGCACGGCGCAAATCAGCGCGCTGATCACCGCCGCCGAAAGCAAGGGCCAGGTAAAAATCATCGCGACCCCGCGGGTCACGGCGCTTAACAACCGTCCGGCGCAGATTGAAAGTGGTCAGCAAATACCTGTCGTTACACCGCAAACCGGCGCTGGTGGTACCGGCGGCGTTCTGGTCTTCACGACCACGTTCGTTTCCGTCCCGCTACGCTTGTCGGTGACCCCGCAGATCACGGATGCGGGTACTGTCATCCTGCGAATTGTTGCCGAGAATAACAGCGTCAACACGGCTATCGCGATTAACGGTACGCCGGGTATTGATACTCAGCGCATGTCTTCCGAAGTGTTGGTTCCGGATGGTGGTACGACCGTCGTGGGCGGCGTACTGGGAGAGAACGAGAATGAAATCCAGAACCGCACGCCGGGCCTCGGCAGCATTCCAGTGCTGGGCAATTTGTTCAAGCGCAAATTGATAACGCGCCAGTCGAACGAGATCCTGTTCTTCATAACTCCGCGGATCTATCGCCCTGACTATCAGGGTAAGCCCACCACCTCAGTGGTCGGAACCGGAAACCGCACGGTTACCATTCCGCAACCAGTGCCATTGGGCAATCCGCCGAGCAACACAGCACCGGTACAGCCGACTCAGCAACAGGCGCCGGCGCAAAACCCCTCGAACCAGTCGAACCCGTCGCCGCCGACGCAAAAGCCTGGTGGCGATCACCAGTAAATAGAGGTTGACATGTTTAAGGAACTGCTGGAAACCATACTTGAACGCATCGAGGGAAGCCTCGGTGCGCTCATCATGGGAACCGACGGCATCGCGGTTGAGAAGGTTCTTGCCGAAGACGGTAAGGATGCAAATCTCGATATTGCGGCGGCCGAGTTTACGTCATTAGTTCGCGGTGCCCAGCGAACTGGAACGGACCTCGGCCTCGGCAATTTACGAGAGCTGGTCGTATCGCTTGACGACTCTACAGTGGTAATGCGATTGCTCAGCCGCGATTATTTTATTGTCCTGGCGCTGAATCCGGAGGGTAACCTTGGACGCGCCCGGTTTGAGTTAAGAAAAGCAGAGCTGCAACTGGCCAGGGAGTTTACTGTCTGACCATTATGGTCCCTGCGGGACTGTCAGCCCACATCATCAGAAAGAAGTCTGAAGACGCACATGAAGTCTCCTCGCATATTCCGAATACTCTTTCTGCTGGCGCTACCGCTGAGTCTTTCAACTCAGGGTAGCGCTTCGCCTTTACATGGAAAGGTAGTTGACGTATTTGACGGCGAACGAATTACGATCATCAGTGTGGTTCACCCGTTAAAGGTCAAGCTGGCCGGTATTGCTGCGCCCGCCCAGGGCCAGGTATACGCCGACGTCGCTGCACAGCATCTCTCTCAACTGATTTCCGGCAAATATGTAACGGCGCGATGCTCTGGTCTCGAACCGGACGGCTATTTGCGATGCCGCGTAGTACTGGATGATATGGACGTTGGCGCGCAGATGATTCGGGATGGCGTGGCCTGGTACAACAAGGGAGAGGCGACCGATCTGAATGATACTGAGCGAGAAACATACGTAGATAGTGAAAGAGCGGCGCGTAGCGAGGCACGCGGTCTATGGCGAGATAAATCCCCGGTGACACCGTGGGAGTTCCGACGCGAACAACAAATCAGTCAGAAGCTTGCAGCTAGTCCGATCACTGAGTGGACGAAGTCAGATCGCTCATCGCTCTCGAGCACCGACCTACTACGTAGTGGAACGATTGCCAGATCGCCTCTCAGCCGGCGCCGCAGCTCACTGGATCCGGGATGGAAGACTCTCGCTCCAAAAGGCGGAAAGTTCTCAGTGCTGGTACCCGGCGATGCTTATGACGCAGGCTCAACCAGGCCGACGCTCGATGGAAAGATGGCCGAGGTCAACTACTGCAGCGGCCAGCGAGGGAGTGCGGCATATCTTGTTCTCTGGGGCAAGGGTCCAGTCAATGGCAGAACGGACGAGGTGATCGTCGAGGATATTACCAATGGCCTGGTGGCTGGCTTGGAGGCTGGACGAAATAAATTCTCGAGTGACGTAAAGTACGAAGCGAAACGCCACCATGCGGTAAAGCTTGGTCCCTATGCAGGTTGGCAATACAACATCACGGGGCCGGATACACCCGGGCTCATTCGCGTGTTCACAAGACGTCACGGAGACGATCTGGAGATCTACCTACTTGGCGTTTTGAACGGGACTGAAAATGATCCGCAGGTTTTGGAATTCCTTGGCTCGCTATCGATCGACAAATTCTGACCAGGCGCAGCATCACACCCTTCTGATCTGATGATAGCTTCGACAACTCACTTGTCGGGCAGTTTTACGTAAGGCATGCCACGAAGAATAATTCGCTGCCTGCGTGCTACCCGCCGCGGATTCACCTGAGGATTCAAGACCGTTCGCGGATTGGGAATCATGGCTGAAAGAAATGCCGCCTCATTGACGCTCAACGCCGCTGCAGGTTTATGGAAATAGTGCTGCGACGCGGCCTCTGCGCCATAAATTCCGTCACCCCACTCGATAACGTTCAAATAAATCTCCAGAATGCGCCGCTTTGACAGCGCGCGCTCCAGGAAGATCGTGAGTATCGCTTCCTGTCCCTTGCGCAGGAATGATCGCTGCGACGACAGATAAAGGTTCTTCGCAAGTTGCTGCGAGATGGTCGACGCGCCGCGTTTAAAAGCAGATGTGTCTGGAAACCAGCCCGGTTCGTCATCGCCCTCTTTCTTCGCCTCTTTTTGGGCTTCCTGCTGGGCCCGCTCCCAGGCCTTCTGGATAGCTTCGTAATCAAAACCGTGATGCGTGGCGAAGTTGGTGTCTTCCCCGGCCAGTACCGCCCGCTGTAAGTTCGGTGAAATTCGATCCAGAGGCACCCATACTTGGGCGTGCACCGCTGTTTGACCTTTCGCCTGGGCTTCCTGTACGCGGGCCAGCATCAGCGAGGTTGAGGTTGGATTCCGGGAACTCAGCCGCGCAACGCGCACAAACATGATTGCCTGGTACGCGAGTCCGCCGAGTATCAGCCCGGCCAGTATCAGTAAGATCATCTTAAGAATTCTTCGCGCTCTCATCGTGGTTTTTCATTTGCTTTGGGCCGCTCGCAGACGCCGCGGTGATCAGCTGCTGCGCTGCTCAACTTTATTGAGAGGTGTGGGCCAATCCCATATTTGTGTTTGCTTGCCGTTCAGGTTCGAAAATGTTGCGCACGGAGCGAATGGTATTGCAATGAATCTCCACGGTATCACTGATCTGCTCGCCATAACCACCTGACATCACCGTGACGATCGGCAGCTCGCGTTCATAACACGCCTGCAGGACATCATCGTCGCGCTTTCTCAAGCCGGCGATTGAAAGCGCCAGTCGACCCAGCTTGTCTCCCGAGTAAGGGTCGGCGCCGGCGAGGTAAAAGACAATGTCAGGCTCATGCCGAAGCACGTGATCCAGCTGTTCAGCCAGGATCTTCAGGTACTCATCGTCGGTTGTGTTGTCAGACAATTCGACGTCAAGGGTCGATTGTGCTTTGAACAAAGGATAGTTCTTTGCGCCATGGATAGAAAAGGTGAAGACGTCTCTGTCGCCGGCGAAAATGGTGGCCGTGCCATTGCCCTGATGAACGTCGCAATCAACAATAGCGGCTCGCTGGACCAGACCCTGGCGCTGTAAGACCCGAATAGTGACAGCAACATCATTCAATACACAAAAGCCTTCGCCGCGGTCCGCAAACGCATGATGGGTACCACCGGCCAAATTCGATCCGAAACCCAGTTCCAGGGCAGACCGACTGGCGGCTATCGTCCCGCCCACAGCATAGAAAGACCTCTGCACCAGAGAAGGGGACCACGGCAATCCCAGCCGTCGAATTTCCCTGGGTGTCAATTGGCCATGACAGAGGCGCGACACGTAGTCTTCAGTGTGGACCAACAGGACATCCTCGAGCGCCGCCAGCTCGGGTTCTACCAGGTCGTCAGCTGTGAGTGTCCCCTCGAGCAGCAATCGATCGCGCACCAACTCAAATTTTCGAATGGGAAATATATGGCCCTCGCCGATGTCTGCGTAATAGCGCGGTGTGTAAGAGACCTTCATGCCGGGTCAATTATCCCCGACCAGTCCCAATTTGTCCCACCGTCCTGTTTAAAATAATTCGTCTCTTGTTTTAGAAAGCGGCTTATCCGTCTGCTGTTCACATGAAGCCTGATTTCTTAGACGGGGGCGCACAAGTGCGCTTTCCAAACAAAGGCAGGAGTTTGCCGTCGCTGCAAAGCTGGGATGTTCGTGGCTTTAGTTCTTTCTCATAAGCGAACGTAACTGTCAACGCACTTGGCCCGAAAGATGCTCTACCGGGCAGTGCAATACCTGGAGTCCCCGCTTATGAGAACGATCTTATCCGGGCTCGTGGCCCTGATCTGTGCCTGTGTGTTTAGTCAAGCCGCAACGGCGCAGACAGTGCCCGATTCCCCGACAGTGTCTCCAATATTGAGGGGCGCTACCAATATTCTCGGCGCGGCGCCGCCCCCACCTATCCTGAGGAAATTGAGTGCGGCATCGATGTTGGCGGCCGAGAGCACGAACGGTTCTGAGCAGCCGCATGCCCTGGCTGCGCCCGAAGTTAGCGATGAAGATATTGTGCGAGTCAGCACCAGTCTCATCACGGTACCGGCCCAGGTCATGGATCGCAATGGTCGCTTCATCGGCAGTCTCCGACAGGACGACTTTGTGATCTATGAAAACGGAGTGGAACAGCAACTCAGCTATTTTGGTTCGGTCGAACAGCCCTTCACAGTCGCCTTGTTGCTGGACGTTAGCGGCTCAACGCAAACACGGCTGCAGGCAATACGCGCCGCTGCTAATGCTTTCATTGCTCGTCTTCGTCCGAACGATCGGCTGCTCCTCATTTCCTTTGACGGGAAGATCAATGTTCTTACGGAAGCGGTGACGGTAAGTCAACTGCGTAAGGTCAGGCTTCGTTTGGATGCGGTAAATGACGGCACGCTTCTCTACGATACGGTCGATACCGTCCTCAATCAGCGGCTTGCCTCAATTCCTGGACGCAAGGCAGTGGTTCTCTTGACGGATGGAGTGGACCAGGGCAGCACCCGCGGCTCGCGAAAGAAAAACCTTCACGACGCCGACGAATCGGATGTGATGATCTATACCGTACAGTACAACACCCTCCCGCAGCTTCCCGAAAGATTGGGCCAGATTGTGGATCCCAAAATCCGCGCGCGCGTGCAGGTCAAAATGGAAAAGGAGTACGCGATCGGCGCCGGCTATCTCCGCACCCTGGCAGACGAGACGGGCGGCCGGTTATACAATGCGGACACGTTGGTCGACATACAGCAATCATTCGGTGCGATTATGGACGAACTGGGACGACAATACAGTTTGGGTTATTACCCGAAAGGGCAGGTGCACGCCGGTGAAAAGCGCGACATCAAGGTCCGCGTCCGCGTTCCCAATCTCGTGGTCCGAGCGCGAGATAGCTACATCGCAACCGCAACCCCGCCAGGGGAAAACGGTAAGAATTGAATTCCTGGGACAGCACCCCTCTGTCGTGCTGTAGTGGCGCTAGTTCCTCTCTGCAATGGATAGGACTATCAATCCAACCTCAGCACGCAGGATGCGTGCGGCCCCAGGCGTAGCTATTGAAAATCATTCGCCAGTGCCAACAGATAAGGAACGTAGGTGTTCACACAGGCATGATTACCGCCGATGTCTCCAGTCTGGGCACAAAAGTTTACAACATTTTGAGAGAACGATCCGCTCGTGAGAATCTCCACGTTTGGCGCGGACGTGTAGCCGGAGCCCGGGTTGGTAATAGCGAAGCTGAGATATCCTAATAAGTCCACCGAAGCCTTTGCGGTAGCCCCAACTCCACCACCTCCTGACAATCCTACCCTCGGTGGAAACGCACTGAGATAGCCTGTGTATTTATCGTTATTGGTGGTAATCCCGGTAACCGCGCCATTGGCGATAGTTGCCGTTGCCGTCGCCCCACTTCCCGCGACTTGATATGGATCTGTGATTTGGGCGCAACTCAAGATCAATGGACCAACATTGGTAACTAAAGGACCAAGTATGGGCACGATGTCAGCGGCGTGGACGATTTGATAATTATTCGGGACATAAATCTGGTAATTCGAAATGAACCCCTGCTGATTACCCAGCGTGGGAAGCGGAATACCGAACGAATCAGAGATACCCACAGCGACACGCGGACTCGCAAGACTATACATGTATAGTTCGGAATAGCTCTGGCCGAAGTTATAGGCGAGATCGAGCGCACACAGCGTCGCCACGGCTCCACCCAGACTATGCCCGGTCACATAAGTCGGAAGCTTAGATGGGAAGCTCGTAACATACTCTGCCACTTGAGCCGCAATCGAGCCGGGAGCACGCTGACTAATATTCCTACTTAGCTCTTCACCGCTTGCTGCCACGTGGCCGTCAGTTCCAATTGTATAGAACGAATAGAAACCTGCGTGCACTGATCCAAGACCGTCAGCAAGTCCGGTGATGCCCGCGAAGGGGACGGGAAAACCGTCGGCATCGTCGAGCCATTCATCCCACGTCCGCGTGCCGCGCAGGGCAAAAACAATTATGTCCTGAGGACTGCCGTTGTTGGGTGGAGTCAACGTCAACCGTACGGCGAACCCAGCCATCACTTGATAATAATCGCCAACGTCTCCAGTGGTGGGGCCTGGCTCATTCGCCTCAGAAGCGGTGAACGGCTGTAAATTGGAAGCGCTTATCGTGTACCCCTGCAGCGAGCCAAGAAGACTAAAGACGGAGAAATCTGTTGTACTAATTGAATCCTGATCAAACTGTGAATACGTTAGACTGCAACATTGGCCCAGAAGATAGGCCATGCCCGCATCAAAGGGCGCTGGTGGAGGAGACTGAGTGACGTTGTTGGTCGCCTCGACTAGAAGAGTGAAAGGTATTGACGTAGGTGTGCTTGCCATTTGAGGTTCTCCTATCTGAAAGGTAGACGTTGAGCTGAATGCCGACAGTCGGCTGTTCCCACTTGAGCTTGAGGTGTCAATTCCAAGAAGCTGTAGAGGTTATAACGAAAACCGAAAGCGGCGCAAGAGACTCCCAAGAGCAGGTATTGGGTCAGTTTGATGTCCGATGAGCTTTAACTTGTCGTAACGCCGCGACAAACTAAAGTTTGTCGGACAGTTGCTGCGAAACTAACCCACTACCCTGAGGGCAGGTAGTGGGGCAGTTTGATGTCCGATGAGCTTTAGCTTGTCGTAACGCCGCGACAAACTAAAGTTTGTCGGACATTTGCCGCGAAACTAACCCACTACCCTGAGGGCAGGTAGTGGGTCAGTTTGATGTCCGATGAGCTTTAGCTTGTCGTAACGCCGCGACAAACTAAATAGCTTGTCGTAACGCCGCGACAAACTAAAGTTTGTCGGACAGTTGCTGCGAAACTAACCCACTACCCTGAGGGCAGTTAG
>JAOAPY010000002.1 GCA_025463135.1 Acidobacteriota bacterium | reverse complement strand
CGGGTGGGTCTGCTCCCGAACAAGATCGCTGGGCAAACCAGATCCTCTCGGCGTTATTGCTGCTCCAACGACAACCCACCCGCTACCGCAGGTGGTACTGACCTCATTGCCTTCGAACCGTCCCCTTTTTTAGCAACAGCTTAATGGAGCACTACTCAACTGAGATTTCTCTTGACTGGCGGGCGCGATTGAAATACTTTGCGTCCGACCTGACACGAGATCGATTGGACCGCTAGGATGCGGCGGCCAACAGGTTGCTTGAACTCGTCGTCTTACTCAACGGCGACACGTGCCTTACCCAAGGCCTCTAACCCAAAACGAGGAGCCAACGATGCCTGCAAAGAAAGCTGCAAAGAAGACCTCAAAGAAAGCCGCAAAGAAAGCCGGAGCGAAAAAGGCTTCGAAGAAAGCCGCGGGCTTTCCTCCGCCTCCGATCCCGCTTGCCTGCCTTAAGGCGGCTTTCGCTCAGTACATGAGCTGCCTCCAGAAGGGCGTTGATCCCGCCCTCTGCACGAAACGCTATATGAAGAATCTGGCGGATTGCTTTAAGCGATAACTAACCTCCGATTTACTCGAGGGTAGGACAGGCCTTAACCCAGGTTTCTAATTCAAACCAGGAGTCAAAACGATGCCTGCTAAAAAAGCCGCAAAGAAAACCGTCGCGAAGAAGTCTGCGAAGAACGCCGCCGGTGGCATTTTTCCGCCTCCGATTCCGGCCGCCTGCCTTCAGGCTTGTTTCAAGCAGTACATGGTATGTCTCACCAAGGGCGTGAATCCCGCTCTCTGCATGAAGCGGTATATAACATGCGCACAGAATTGCTTTATTAAAAAGTAAGATCAGGCGTGTGTCTTCAGACTGGTACATCGTTATAGATCGTCGAAGGTGAATTGCCCAGGTCGTGTCCCAGGTGCAGTGGGGATAAGTGTCGGCTTTAGTTTGGAGAAAGATTTGTCTTGTGATTATGAGGAGCTCATTAAATGGCTGATTTTGATTTGTTCCTTCCGACGCTGCTGAAATTCGAAGGTGGGTATGTCAACGACCCGGCTGATCCCGGCGGCGAAACCAACAAAGGAATCACCATCGGCACCTTCCGGGCTTTTGCCCAATCACTGCTGGGTATCGCTCCGACCTCTGCCAACTTAATAGCTTTAACGGATCAACAGGCAGGAGTTATCTACAAGGTACAGTATTGGGACAAGATCCAGGGGGATGTCATTACGTTGCAGGACCTGGCAAATATCGTTTGTGACTTTTACGTGAATGCGGGCGTTAATGCGGCCAAGCTTTTGCAGCGTGTGTTGAACGACATGGGCGCCAATCTGGTCGTGGACGGCGGGATCGGACCCGCGTCGATGCAGGCACTGGCGGGATTGGATCAGACGCAGGTCTATCGCAACTACAAACAGGGACGAATTGCTTACTACCAGAACCTGGTGCAGAAAAACCCAAAGCTTGGCAAGTTTCTAAAGGGTTGGATGAACCGCGTAAACGCGTTTCCGAACCTGTGAAACGGCACGGGCATGCTGCCCGTGGTGTCTTTCCATTCCCGCAAATACGGGCAGGATGCCCGTACCACACTTCGTTCCCGGTTCCATAACCCACACTTGCGCTCCTCACGCTCTTTTATTAAGGTGAGCATCCACTATGCTGACCATACTTACCGATGTTGAACTGCGCGTTCTGGGCTCGCTAATCGAAAAGCAGATAACCACGCCAGAGTATTATCCGCTCACCTTGAACGCGCTGATGCTGGCTTGCAATCAGAAGAATAACCGCAATCCTGTGACGGCTTACTCTGAGAACACCGTGGCCGAGGCGGTCGAGAGTTTGCGCGGGAAAAATCTCACCTACGTGTTTTATGGCAGCAATAGTCGTGTGCCTAAATACAAGCACGTGATGCCGGAAATTTTTCACCTTAGTCATTCTGAACTTTCACTTATGTGCGTCCTGATGCTTCGCGGGGCGCAGACTGTCGGTGAATTACACGGCCGCTCGGCACGCTTGTTTGATTTCAGAGGTCTCGAAGACGTTGAAGAGACGCTTAATTTATTGATCGCGAAAGATCCGGAACCACTGGTCGTCAGACTGCCGCGTCAGCCCGGACAAAAGGAAACGCGCTTTATGCACTTGCTGGCCGGCGAAATCGATGTCGAGGCTATTGCCGCCGAGCTGCAATCACCGCGGGAAGGCGGCGCGAGCCGTTCAGGAACAGGGGAAAGGATTGCCCACCTCGAACAAGAAGTTGAAAGGATTAGCGGCGAAATGCTGAGTCTGCAGAGCCAATTTGAAGAGTTCAAGAAACAATTTGAATAGCGGAGCTGTTAATCAGGCTGAATGATCTTTTTTTGTTTTTGGTACTTTGTTCTTCGCTCTTAGTTCTTGGTTTTCTGGTTTTCCGGTTGTCTGGTTCGTGCTTTTCAGTATTGGCTTTTGAATCCGTGTAATCTGCGGAATCTGCGGATTGTCTGTCTTGCCCATCACCCACCCGCTAACGCAGGTGGTACTGACAGCCTGCCTCCCTGCCTCCTGCTTCTGTACCGCCCTTCATCCCATATCGGGCTAACCCACTTACCATATCCTACATCCTTGGAACCAATGTCGCTCTCTAACCGCCCCCCTGATCTAAATTTGCCGGTAATGGAGTGTTTTCAACTTCTTTTCTCGTGGCTTCCGGCATTGGCACAGTCGTTGCTCAAGGAACTGCGGAGGTCATACTAATGAAAAAACTTTTCGCAATCATATTAACCCTGACTTTATTGAGTGTAGCCGCAATGCCGTCCTTCGCGCAGGGGCGCGACCGCCGGAGTAATCGCAATCAAACCTACTACGGCAGTTCCACACGGACTGGCAGAGCATACGATTCCCGTTCTTATTACGATTACCGCAACCGCAATCAAAATGTTTGGGACGCGCATCGTGACAAGCTGACGGTGGCTGGTGGTGCGGGAGCCGGGGCGCTTTTGGGTGCGATTCTGGGTGGCAAAAAAGGTGCGGCTATCGGCGCGCTGGCGGGTGCAGGCGGTGGAGCACTCTACACCTACAAGATTCGTAATCGATATCGCCGGTACTAATAAAGTTCAAAAGGATCGGTCGCGCGCTTTTGCAAACGACCGTTGACTGGGGCCAGGCTGCGAAGGGGAGAGCGCGGTCTGGCCTCAAATCTTTTTGTCGGAACCCGACTTTCACTGTTTCATAGTCATCAACGCCGCAAACGTTTCGATCCCATCCCATAAATTCTGCAATCTGATATTTTCATTTTCAGCGTGCTGGTTGTTGTCGTAGTTGGCGATCGGCACGGTAACGGTGACCGTGCGCAGATTCTCAGTGATTATTGAAAGCGGCAGACTGCCGCCGGCCGTGGGCAATCTTACGATTGGTTGTGCAGAGGTGGCCTGCACCGCCTCGCTGACCGCCAGCGAGATGGGCAAATCCATCGGCGTGCGCTCTGCGTTATAACCGCCTGAACGATGCACAACTTTCGCGATCAGCGCGTGCTTGAGCCGCTCTTCATCGGTCGGTTCGCGATCAATAACATAGAACCCCTGGCGGCGAATGTGTTCGGTCAGTCGTGCCACCTGCCGCCGGTAGTCGTTGCCTTTGACCAGACGTAAATCCAGTACAGCGGAGGCGGTCGTTGGGATGACATTGCGCGCGAGGGAACCAACATCGCCGCTACTCATTCCATTGATATTCAACGAGGGCAGATTGATCAATTCCAGTAGGCTCTTGCCGCTGCCTTCGGTGCCTGCCAGGCCCAGTTGCGTTTTAAGCTCGGCATCGTATTGTGGCGCCTCGGCAATGGCGCGTTGTTCAGCTTCCCCCAGCGGTTGGGTATCATCGTACCAGCCGGCGATGGTTACACGTCCCGCATCATCCTTCATCGAAGCCAGCAAGCGCGTGAGTATCGCGGCAGGATTCGGCGCCCAATTGCCGTAATGACCACTGTGCAGCGGACGTTTGGCGCCGTAAACGGTAACATCCACATTCGTGTCGCCGCGCACGCCAAAGACTGCCTGCTTACGACCGGATTGATGGACGGGACCGTCACAAATAATCCAGGCGTCAGAAGCCAGCAGGTCCTTATTAAGATTAATGATCTCGCCAAGGTGAGGCGAGCCGGCTTCCTCTTCGCCCTCAAAGAAGAATTTGATGTTCGAGGTGGGCTTGATGTCGCCGGCCTTTAGCGCGGTAAACGCCGTGAGAATGGCCATCACTCCCGCTTTGTCGTCAGAGGCAGAGCGCGCGTAAAGTCGCCATTCAGGATTAATGCTTTCGCTGATATTCGGCAATGAGAGCAACTTTCCGCCGGCTTCAAGTGCGGCAGAGCGCAGTACTGGTTGCCACGGTAACATTCCAGTCCATTGTTTGGGATCGGTTGGCTGGCCGTCATAGTGAGCGTACAGGACAATCGTGCGAGTTGCCCCTGGTGTCTTCCACTCCGCATACACGGCCGGCGGCACGTTCGCGGTTTTTGCCTCTAACAATCGCGGCTCCAGTCCGCGTCGCTTCATCATCTCAAAGATAAAGGCAGCGTTGCGGCGGACGTTCTCGTGGTCCGAAGCTACGTTGGGAATCGAGAGAAGATTGACGAACTCTCGCAGGATTTCATGCTCATTTGTCCGCCGGTATTGTTTGATTTTGTCCTGGTTCGTTTGTGCGAAGACTGATTGGCCAAGCAGTGCAATTATCAGGATCAACTTCAAACGCCGCATGGTTTTTTTTCCTTTGATCAGGGAAGTGCACGCGTTGATCTTTAATGGATGCAGGCAAACGCCTACTGATCAAGAGATGGATCACTCACGCCGGCCGGCTGCGTTGCGTTCGAATGAATCAGTCCAGAGCTCGAGTCCATATAAAAATGATGGCCTTGCTGGGGTGGTTCAGGGTCAGCATTGATCGCGAATGATCCTTCCGCCGAGCCTCCGCCATTTTTCACCACCATCGACAACACATAACCCTTGAACTTCGGGTTCTCACCGGCGAAGCGAGAATCAAGGAAACCGCCCTGCACCAATTGCGCGAAGTTCCCATAACCTCCGTTATTGCTGACGCTGTAAGTCTGCTGCGCGGCAAAGGTCGATCGTAAAGCGCCGATGGCCGCGGTTTCGTCGGCTCGCTCGACACTTTGCTGCAAGGTCCTGGTGTAAGACTGGCAAGCGAAAGCAGTGCAGGTCAGTAATAAAAACAAACCAAACGTCAGGGGCCTGTGCATGGTAGGACTCCTCTTCGACTTCCAGAAATCTGGATTCGCACAATAGTTCGAGACACCAATCAACGTCAATCGTCCGCCGGAAGCAGTGTTGGAACTTTTGGGTTTCGCGGGCGTCTAATGAGACGTTCGCCTCATCGCTGTTAACAATTTGGGCTCTGGATCAGTCTTAGATAGTAGTGCGCACAACTGTCATTCCGCGGAGACGATAACAATGAAAAAGCCTCTTGGTACAAATTCGCGGTTGCGGAACTCTCTTAGCAGCCTTCTGGCTTTGTTTTTGTCCGCCGCTCTGGGCCTTGGTTTTGTAGCTCTGGTCAACAAGACCCACGAGTTACTGGCTCCGGCGCGATTTGAAGGGCAGAACGTGGTCCGACGGTAAAGGGGCAACCTCTACACCGGCCGGTTTGGTGTCTCCAAAGTTCTCGTAACAAAAGCGATTGAAGATTCGGGGGTTCTGGTTTTCAGTCCCAGAGGGACTGAAGCCAAACCTAGCCGCGAGTTCCATTGTTTGACCAATCATCCGAGTGGCAATCATGTCATCTGGTCATGTTATCTGGTCATAGCGAAAGCATTTCGGATCATGATCGTTAGCCATGCCCACCGCTTGCATGAAAGCATAACAAATCGTCGGACCGACAAATTTGAATCCGCGCAGTAATAAATCGCTGCTGAGCGCATCAGACTCGGGAGTATGAGTTAATAACTGCTGTCTCGGCCTCCGCTTTATCGCCTTGCCGTTAACAAAGCGCCAAAGGTAATCATCAAAACTGCCGAATTCATTCTGCACCGCCAGAAAAGCTTTGGCGTTCTGCAGTGCGGACGCGATTTTCAGACGATTGCGAACGATACCCGGATTCTGGAGTAACTTGTCGAGCTTCGCAGCGTTGTAACGCGCAACCTTTTGCGGCTCAAAGTTGTTGAAGGCTGCGCGATAGTTATCTCGCTTTTGCAGAATCGTTTCCCAGCTTAGTCCTGCCTGCGCTCCTTCAAGAATCAAAAACTCAAACAGCTTCCGATCATCGTGCAGGGGCACACCCCATTCGCCGTCGTGATAAGCAATCGCCTTCTCGCTCCTGGCCCAATCGCAACGTTTTAGCATTTGTAGAGAGAATAGCGCGCGAGGCCCTTTTTGGCTATTTTTTGATCAGGCTGCCTATTTCTTAACCAATCTGTCGACAAGACTTGCCACCACGGTTACGAGTTCGCCGCTCTCGAGGGGCTTGGCGACGTGAGTATCGTACCCGGCAATCAGGGCCCGCAGACGATCCTGCACGCGCGCGTAAGCGGTCAAAGCCACGGCAGGGATTTTAGGTCTCTGATCCATCGCTTCAATCGCTCGCACTCTGCGGATGAATTGATAGCCGTCCTGTTCGGGCATACCAATGTCGCTAATCAGCAGATCGAACTCGGATTGTTCGATGGCTTCCAACGCTTCACTTGCCCTGACAAAGGAGGTTACCCTGGCGCCGCAAGCAGCGAGGTCAATCGCGATCAAATCCAAAGCATCGGCTTCATCGTCAACAACGAGTATCCTCACACCGTTAAGATCCGGAAATTCAGGCGATGATTCCGTGTCCCTGGCAAACGCTCCCGGAACGTCTTCGATCCGCAATTCACCACTGGGCAAAGGCAGACTAACGGTTAGCGTCGCGCCCTGACCCTCCTTGCGATTCTCAGCTTTGATCGAACCTCCATGCAGTTCGACCAGGTGACGCACTATCGCCAGTCCCAGTCCCAGGCCGCCATGTGTGCGCGTCGTTGATCCGTCAGCTTGTCGAAAGCGCTCAAAGACATAGGGAAGAAAGTCCGGATCGATTCCCGATCCAGTATCACTGACCTGGATCTGAATGTTGGTATTGGTCTGCTGCACGGAAAGCTCGATCTGCCCGCCGGCGGGTGTAAACTTCGCAGCATTCGAGAGCAGATTCCAAATCACCTGCTGCAGCCGATCGCTGTCACCGGCTATGACTCTTACGCGCGGATCCATCGTATGCTTGATCTGGATTTCCTTTGCTTCGAGGGCGGGTCGCACGGCATCAAGCGCTGCCTCGGCCACAGACCTGAGATCCACCGGAGAAAGATTAAGCCGCAACTTGCCGGTGATCACTCGTGAGACATCAAGGATGTCTTCGATGATTTGTTTTTGTGCCCAGGCATTCCTCTCAATCACTTCCAGGGCGTGGTCACGACTCTCGGTATCCAGCCGCCCGGAGCGCAGCATTCGCGCCCAACCCATCATCGCGTTCAAAGGCGTACGCAGCTCATGAGAAACGGTTGCCAGGAACTCATCTTTGAGGCGATTGGCTTGCTCTGCTTCCGCACGGGCTGAGCGCTCGAGCAGCAATAGCCTGGCCAACTCTCCTTCAGCGCGCTTTCGCTCCTGGAATTGTCCAATCTGCCCGCCAATGCTGGCGACCATGCGCAACAGTTCTGGATCGGGCTGACGGATTTCTCGGTTGAAGAATTCCACCGTTCCAATCACTTCGCGTCCCAGCAGAATCGGAAAGCCAAACGCTCCATGAAGTCCCGCCTTTATCGCAATCGGCGTACGGGGAAAATTGTCATCTTCAAGGACATTGGGAATCCAACTGGGCTCGCCGCTCGCCCATATTCGGCCTGGCAACCCAACGCCTTTGGCAAACTTCATGTTGCGGCAAACCAATTCGAATTCATCGACTGCGACATCGTCCGTGTGCCAAAGGCCCACGCAAACCAGCTTGTCGCTTTCCCGTTCGACTCGCCATAACATACCTACCTGCCAATCCAGGTTCTCGCACACTACGCGCAGGATGCCCTTGGCGCCCTCAGCGACGTCTGTGGATTCAGATAGGGTCCTCGTAACTGCGTATTGCAAAGCCAGTCGTTGCTCGGCCCGTTTGCGATCAGTGGTGTCTTGTGTGAAGCAACGCGTATGAATAAACTCTCCGTTCTCACGGTACACACTGGAGTTGATGAGGACATACTTTATCCCACCGTCCTTACAACGAAGACGCGCCTCGCATTCGTTAATTGCTTCGCCTCGCTGCAGACGAGTAAGGATATCGTCAATCACATCCTGATCGACATGGAATTCCGAGATGTGGTGCCCTATGTATTCCTGGCGAGTATAGCCAAGCAGATCGAGTTCTGCTTGATTGACGCGGATGACAATTCCATTAGGACCAACCCAATGCAAACCGATCGAGGCAGTGTCAAAAAAATTGGAGAGTTCCTTCTGGCTACGCAGCAACGCCTCTTCGTTGCGTTTGCGCGCGGAGATGTCGCGCTTAATTCCGACATAGCAAATTGGAGCACCTGACGCACTCATCATGGCAAAGGCCGACAGCTCGATCTGCAGTTCCTGGCCGTTCTTCGCGTGGCTGGAAACCTCTCCGCGATACTCACCCTTCTCAGCAAGCTCACGCACGATTAAGATGAAATTATCCTGGCCCAGATGAATCGCAGGCGTCTGGCCGTAAAGCTCTTCATCCGAATAGCCCATCAGCTTGCGATGCGCCGCGTTCTGCTCCAGGTAATGGCCTTCGGGATCGATAATCGCAATGGCGTCGCTCGAATGAGTAAAGATTTCCCTGTAAAGCTCGGCCACTGGCTCAGCCTGTAAGGTCGAGGTTGATGAATCCTTCCGGTTGTGAACGTAGTTAGACATAACGAGCGCTAAACGCTGTGGGGAAATAAAAGGAACGCAGGTAATACCGGGGATTTAAGGGGAATAAATAATAGCATCCCGGAATAGCTTGTGCGAAATGCTGACAGTGAGGGAGTCTTTGGGCTTTGGTCCTGGCACTTTGTTCTTGTCCTTTGTCTCTTCGGCGCATGAATCTGAGGAACAGTCGATCGAACAACCAGGAACAAAGGACCAAGGGACAAAGTACCAGGAACTAACTCCATTATTTGACTTAGAGACGCAAGAGTTGTAAAACCGCGTCAGACAAAACCAACACAAACAATCCCCCGTTGCCTCTACTTTGCGGTGAGGTTTCGGGCTTATCAACGAAGGAAGAAAGGAACAAACCCATGGCTTTACGTTTAGGCGACATAGCTCCAGATTTCAAGGCAGACACCACTGACGGTCCGATTAACTTCCACGAGTGGATCGGTGACAGTTGGGCTGTTCTTTTTTCTCATCCCAAGGACTTTACTCCCGTTTGTACGACGGAACTGGGAGAGGCTGCGCGCCTAAAACCTCAGTTCGACGAACGAAACGTGAAGGTAATCGGCCTCAGCGTCGATCAGACAGACTCTCATCAACGATGGGCCGAAGACATCAGGGAGACTCAAGGTACTGCTTTGAATTTTCCGGTGATTGCCGATCCGGATCATAAAGTTGCTGAGCTCTATGACATGATCCACCCGGAGATTAGTGACGTGTTCACCGTGCGTTCCGTTTTCATCATCGACCCTGCCAAAAAGGTGAGGCTGATGATCACTTATCCAGCCAGTTGCGGTCGCAACTTCGACGAAGTTCTGCGCGTCATCGACTCGCTCCAGTTGACTTCGAACTTCAGTGTCGCAACGCCGGTGAATTGGAAAGATGGCGACGACGTGATTATCGTGCCTTCGTTGTCGGATGAAGATGCCAAGGCGAAATTCCCGGCAGGATGGAAAGCACCGAAGCCTTATCTTCGAATTACACCCCAGCCGAATAAGACCACGACGGATACGGTCGCAAAGGGCGCTTCGTAAATAAGTATTTAGCGTGGCGTCGTGTCGGCAGTTGAACCCAACTCCTGATACCCAGGGCGCAGAGCCAGCAAGCTCTGCGCCTTTTTCCCCTCAGCCCGAAATTCAGGCGGAAGCTCGAAAGGCATATCAACTTTGGAAAATAAACCCGCGCCATCCGTCTCTTCGTTTTGAACGCAAGGCAGATTTCTGGTCGGTGCGAATCACACGCGGTTGGCGGGCATTAGCACGAGAACACGAAGGCACTTTCTACTGGTTTTGGATTGGGTCACACGACGAATATCAGAGACTAATTAAGTCGTAATGGTTAGAGAATCCGAATAAAACACCGCGGCACCGTACCCCTGAAAATTGTGATTTCGGATGATGCGCAGGAGAACATGCGACAAATAGTTACGACAGCGAATGGCGGCATCGACGTGCTGAAGGTCGAGACAAGGCCGGATCCGAAACCCGGCTCGAGCGAGGTGCTGGTTCGTGTAAAAGCCGCGGGCTTGAATTTCGCCGACATTCTGGCGCGCCAGGGTCTGTATCCGGACGCGCCTAAGAAACCCTGCGTGATGGGTTATGAAGTCGCCGGCACTGTCGAGTCGCTGGGAGAAGATGTTGACCAGGGTGTGCTCGGAAAGGCAGTCGTGGCGCTGACGCACTTTGGCGGTCAGTCCGATCTCGTGGTCGTCAAGAGCAATCAGATCTTTGAGAAACCCGCTTCGTTGACTTTTGAACAGGCAGCAGCGATTCCCGTCAACTACTTAACTGCCTACGCGTTGCTGGCGGTGATGGGTTCGTTACAACCAGGCGAAGCGGTCTTGATTCACAATGCCGGTGGTGGTGTTGGTCTGGCGGCGCTCGACATCGCCAAAAGGCTTAGCGCCACGACTTACGGTACGGCGAGTCCCGGCAAGCATGACTTTCTGCGCCAACGCGGTTTGGACCATGCGATTGATTATCGCAACGACAATTGGCTGGCCGTTCTGAAAAAACTAACAAACGACCGCGGCGTTGAGTTGGTGATCGATCCCCTGGGCGGCGGTCATTGGAAGAAAAGTTACCAGGCCTTGAGATCAACCGGGCGGCTGGGAATGTTCGGCATTTCGACTGCCTCAGCCGATGGCCTGCGCGGTAAATTGGCGATGGCCAAAGCCGCCTGGCAGACGCCATGGTTTCATCCTTTCGGATTGCTGAATAAGAACAAGGGAGTGTTCGGCCTCAATCTGGGGCACATGTGGCACGAGCGGGAAAAAGTTGCCGAGTGGATGAAAGTAATTCTCGATGGCGTCCAGGAAGGCTGGATCCGACCTCACGTTGACAAGTCATTTCCCTTCGATCAGGTTGGCGCTGCTCACGCATACATGGAAGCCCGCAAGAACATCGGTAAAGTGGTGCTGGTGCCGTGAGATCAAAACGATCATCTATTACTTCCCTGACTAGGTAGCGTCACGTTGGTTTTGTCTCACCAAAAAGAAAGAGATAAGCGTCGCATAGATCAACCCGAACACCAGCGCGCCCACAAACAAACCAAGATAAGCAAGCAATGCCACCTGCCACAGCGGTCGCGATTTGGCCATTGGCTCGTTGGCCAATAAAGCAGGCCCGCTCACCAGGAACACAATGAAGAAGAACAGGCAGGATGAGAAGGCATAAACAAGCGAGATCGCGAATCCGGTCTTCACACCATCTTTGAAACGAAAGGGATCCTCGCGTTCATTCATGCTCGCCTTGATGCCTGCATAAATTGAGACAATGGCGGCCAGGTTGAAGAGAATGGGCGCCAGCAAGTCAGCCTTTGACTCCGGCGTGATTCCCAACAGGAAGCGGGCAATGACGACCCACAACACCACCACGAGGGTAATCAGCAAACCGTACTTGAGGGCAATTTTCATTTACGTTTCCCTGGGAAAATCCGCGGTGCAAGATAGTCCACTCTGTTGAGCGACCATTCTAGGGGCAATGAAGTTCAGCGCGCCAGCAATTTGCGCTTTTGATTGGCCATCACCCAGTCAGATGTGTGGTTGCATTGGGTTTTGGTCAAGGTATCGCGGCGCGGAAGCACTTGACAGAATTTGGTTCAGAGCCGTATAGTTCACACGTGAACGAAATCTGCGGCCTCGAGGATGTAGGATTTGACCCGCTGGTTCGTACCCTTTTGGGCGTCGCGCAACGGCTGGAATCACGCGTTGAATCCGCGCTGGCTGGGTCAGGACTCTCGTTTACCAAACTGGGGATCCTGCATCACCTCATTCAAGCGGGTGCGCCTTTATCGCTAAGCGGCTTGGCGGACCGGATCAGCTGCGTAAAATCCAACATAACTCAACTTATGGATCGTTTGGAGGCGGATGGGCTGGTGGCGCGCACCAGTGATCCCAGCGATCGACGCAGCATTCGCGCGAACGTGACGGCCGAGGGCCGCCGGCGTTATGCAGCGGGAGCGAAGGTACTCGAAGAACAAGAGCGTGCCCTGCTCAAATGTTTACCCGAGCCTGACCGGCGAAGGCTGGCTAACCTTTTGGACCAACTTTGTAGTGACTAACAGTAAATCGAGGAGTAAGAATAATGAGTGAACATGTGAAAGACATTACCGATGGCACTTTTGAAGCAGAAGTTATGAATTGCAACCTGCCGGTGCTGGTTGATTTTTGGGCCGAGTGGTGTGGACCATGCCGCGCGATGACGCCGATTGTCGAATCCGTGGCGCAGAAATTCGTGGGCACCGCGAAGATCGTGCAGATGAATGTTGACGATAACCCATCGGTCACCCAACGCTTTGGTATCAAGGGAATTCCGACCATGATCGTTTTCAAAGGTGGCAAAGAAGCTGAGCGCCTGGTCGGAGCTACGGCGGAAGGATCGGTAGTGCGCATCATCGAAGAACAACTTAACCCAGTCAGCGCCTGAGCGTAGGCTTGAGTCGTGACAGACGGGCGCATCACACTCTCCCATCGGCTGCGGCTCACTTAAATCTAAATCATTACGCCCGCGCATATGCGCGGGCACAAACAAAAACATCGTGACCAAAAAATCAACAATCAGAATCGTCAAGAAAGACGAACTCAGCCGCGCCGCGGAAGTTGCGGCCTCACCTCCAGACATTCTCACCGAAGAGGATTCAGCCAGGACCATGACCCGAACCGTGACCGGATGGATTCGCGAGTTCAAGGAAAAAAGCGAGATGGAGACGGGTAAACTGCTGGCAGTCTTTGAAAAAAAGACCCGACTGAACGAAGCCTAACGGGTCTTCATCACGACTTTACTTACAGAACCCACTCAACCCGCAGTCGATTCTTCCGCACGAGAAGACCCGGGTTGTGCCCAGCGATCTTGTTGGGAGCAGACCCACCCGCTACCGCGTGGTGGTACTTGACCTCATACTGCCGATCCGACGGACCTCACGACCCGCGTGGTGGTGCTGACCTCATTGCCTTCAAAGAGGTGCGAGTTGAGTAATGAGGTCAGTACCGGGAGCCGTACCGCTCTCGGTTCTGTAACAACTCAAATCCCGGACGCCACCCACGATGGAAACGAAATCGCACCAATAAAGAAAGGCCGCCGGCGTAAACAGCCGCGGCCTTTTCATATTCTGCAGTTAAGCGATTTCCTACCAGGGAAATCGCGAGCCGATGTTACGCCCGCGGTTATTGCCGCCGCGACCGTAGCCGCCGTTGCGCTGGTAGCCTTCCCGATATCCTTGAATGAAGCCATTGCGGTAGGACTGCTGGTCGCCATAGCCATTGTTCCCGTTGCGATAAAAGTGCGACCGTTGCGGGTTGTAACTCTGACCCCGACTCGCATCGCTTGCGCCCGTGCTCAAGCCATCCTGAAACCCCTGCTGTGCAGCCTGTGAGCCATTGCCGTAACCGCCGCGGTTGCCATAGCCACGGTTGCCATAGCCACCATTGCCGTACGAGCCGTTGCCGTATGAGCCGTTATTGTAGGTACCGCGCCGTTGATTCTGGCGATAGCGATCGTCTTGATCACGATTGCGGTCGTCGCGGTTGCGGTCACGATAGCGATCGTCGCGATTGCGACTTTGGTTCCGATCATCTCGATCGCTGCGATTGCGATTTCGCCGGCCCTCGCGTTGCCAATCGCCGCTCCGTTGCTCCTGATCCTGATCTCTGTTCTGGGCCCTGTTCTGGGCTTGCGCAGTAGCGCTTGCCACGATGGTTATTCCTGGTACGACTGCCAATGCCAGAATGAAGCCACCGATTTTATTGCGTAGTTTAGTTGTATTCATGAGTACCTCCGAAGAAGCACTTACAACAATCGTGCCGAGGAATAATGATCGAAAGAGTCCAGCAATTGTGATGGTTGGCTGAGCCGAATCTTTTCGAGAACACGATATGGGTTGGACGATAACCGGTGTGAGTATGAAAGAGCTCTTGGCCACAGATCTACACGGATAGACACCGATCACAAAGCATTAGAACTGTCTAAATCCTTTTCAGATCCGTTCTATCCGTGTTTATCGGTGGCCCATTTGCCGGTAGGCAGGAATTTTCGGAGGTCAACCGGCTAAACGGCTTCCGCTTCCTGTTCGAGGGTTGTTTCGCTTTCCAGGCTCTCGAGCTTAACACGAGCGCGTTCCAGAAACGTGCGAATCATCTCGCCTACGCGTTTCTGCATTTCCGCGCTGATGGCGCCTTCACCGATCAGCCCGGCCAGCAGATGCAGGTCTTTGGCGTGCGGCCGGCGCAGTTCGACGTGCTGGGCGATGCGGATCAAAACCTTGTGCCCTCGTTCTTCAAACGCGGCGGCATAGCGTAAATAATTCTTCATCTCGCCAGGCACCGGCGACCATTCCAGGCGATCCGGCTCATCTTCTGTTTTTTCCACGGCAAAGCTCGCATGAACGGCTCCGATAACCGGGACTTCGGCTCGCACGATCCAGCGCATGATGCCGCTCGCATCTTTGCGAATGCCCTCGATACCCGGCATCAGGTCAACAAAATTGCGCAACTCGCCGAAAAACTCGCGCGCGCGCTCGATGGTTGTTTTCAATTCTAATTGGTCTTTGTAGGTTGCTTTGATGCGAAACATTCGTTGGTCCCTGGCCGCTGGTCTCAGTTATGGAGATGCTATGCTTTTCCGGTTAGTTGCCGAAAGCACACATAAGTTAAATTACACGATGCAGGCGCTCTCGTAAACAAAGAAGTTATTCGCAGCCGGTTTATGGTTGGAGTGTTAACAAGAGATGAATTCAGAAAGTCGTTGCCCACGCTGTGGTGAAGGAAGATTGCTTGGTTGGGCCGAACTCGATGAGGACCAGCGGCAAGTCGTCAAACGTCTGCCCGGCGCCAGGGAACACACGCAGTCGGAACGAGAAACCCTGCTTCGCTGGTGCCCGCGCTGCTGGTACGAATCCGACTCTGGTAACACAAACTGTTAGTTTGCCCGGTTGAAACCGGATGAGAATGAGACGAAGGCCATTGAAGGATAATCTCACATCCTTCACACAGGTCTGCCCTACAAATCTGGCGCTTGCGTAATCCGCGTATACGCGGCGCGGATGCTCGCCATGTTTTCGCTGAGCGCCTTGATCAATTCAACCGCTGATTCGTACTTCAGCTTTTTCGCTATGTCGCGCATCGTCGGATGGTCGAAGGCCGGCAGTCGAGCCAAGCGTCCCTGTAACAAACGCCGTTCGTGATCGACCGAGCGCAACAAGCTGTATCCGCGGTTCAACACCTCATAGTCTTCAGCACTTAGAGTTCCGGCAGTTTTAAGACTCGCCAGAGTCGAAAGGGTCGAACGATCTTTACCCTGGTCGGGTACGTTATGCCGCAACTGAAGGTAACGCGTGGCGAAATAAACGTCGAGCATACCGCCTTCGCCATGTTTGATATCCAGGACCCCGCGCCGGCCAGGCTTGACCGTTTCCTGTTCCAGACGGTCGCGTACACGCCGGGTCTCGCTTTGTAATTCCTCGCAGGCAATCCGGCACGCAGCCTCATGAATAATTTGTCTCGCCGCTGTCTCGATACTTTTCCCCAGCTCGAGGTCACCGGCCACCGCTCTCAGCTTCACGTATGCCAGCCATTCCCAGACAACGGCGCGCTGCCGCAGGTAATCCAGAAAGGCCTGAGAGCTGCTGACCAATGGACCATCGTTCCCGTCCGGACGCAAACGCAGATCAACGTGATAGAGGTGACCGGTTCTGGTAATGCTTGAAAGAGCGGAAATCATCATCTCGCCCAATCGCGCGTAGGCTTCGTCCTGAGTTAACGAAGCGACCGGAGAAGGCACCGCAGAATCGTAAATGAGTATGATGTCGAGGTCGGAACCATAATCGACACCGCTGCTCGCCAACCGTCCCAATCCGAGAATGGCCAGGCGCGGTCCACCCGCCGGATTGCCAAACCTGCGAGCCAACTCGCGACGAGCAATCAAGTAAGCGGCATTGATGCTGGCCACCGCCAACTCCGTCTGCAGTCGATTCGATTCGAACAGGGAAAGTTCGCCACCGGCATCGGCGTTACCTATCTCCAGCAGCAACCTGGACCAGGTCCCGCGCAGCGTGGAAAGTTCCGCCGCAAAATTTTTCTCAACGTCGATACTGGCCCGCAACATTGCGCGGTAATCACGCGACCGAATCTGGCCGCCGGCAAGCGCCGAAATCAGATCCGGGTTGGCGGCGATCATTTCGCCAAAGAGTTCCGAACCGCCGCAAAGCTTCACGAGCGAACGCAGGTTCCCTTCACTGATCACAACCTGGTTGCTGGACTTATCGAGAGACGAAGCGATGCGCGCCACAAGCATTAACGCGCGATGCCGATCCAGGGAACTGGACGCTTCGTCTTGAAGCAAGCCGGCCAGCGCTTCAACGCGCGCCTCAGTCGGAATCAAACGCGGAAGACGCGACGCAAATACACTGGCGGCAGAGTAGGCCGCGGCGGACTCCGCCATCTCGGGCCTGCCGGAACTCGCTTCAAAGATCAGTGACACTTCACTTTTCGAATCGGGTCTGTCCTCGACAACCGCACCCTTGCCGAAAACTCTTTCGTAAGCGCGACGAACATCGCTCGAGTGCAGGACCAGCGCGGCCTCAAACTCCGCAAGTGCCGCCGCGCCGGCAAAGTTCATGCGACGCGCCAGTAATGTGCGCGGCGCAACATCAAGCGGCACGTTGTGGGCTTGCAGGCCATGCTCCATCTGCACTCGATGTTCCACCATGCGCAGAAAACTGTAGGCGTCTGAGAGTTCACTGCGTTCCTGCTCAGATATCAAATCGCGATCGGCCAGGCGGCCGAGGATAATCAAAGTGTGCGGAACGCGCAGCCACGGGTCGCGGCCGGCATGGGCCAGTTGCAGGGCCTGCGCTACAAACTCAATCTCGCGGATCCCGCCGCGTCCCAGCTTGACGTTGAAGCCCCGGTTCTTTTGGCTCTCTTGATCGTCAATCTTTTGTTTGGCGATGCGCACGCTGGCCAGCGCATCTCGCACCGAAACGTCGGCGCGAAAGATCTGACCGCGCACCGCCGGCGCAAAACGAGCATAGAGTGCCGGCCAGCCTGCGGCCGCGCGCGCGCGTATCAAGGCCTGCAACTCCCAGCGCTGCGCATTTTCGTGGTAGTAGCGAACGGCTTCGTGCAGTGACGACGCCAATGCTCCATCCCTGCCAAAGGGTCGCAAACGCAAATCGACGCGATAAGCGGCGCCTTCGCCGGTTGGTTGGCCCACCAACCGCGTCACCGCCTCGGCCAGTTTGACGAAGTATTCGCGATTGGTAACTTCACCGCGCCGGCCTGTGCCGGAAGTTTTTCCGTCGTCCGAGTAAAGGAAAAGCAGATCGATATCCGACGCGTAGTTCAGTTCGTGGGAACCCAGTTTTCCGAGTGCCACAATGCAGAATTCCGCGGTCGCTACGCGGCCACGCTCGTCAACGAATTGGGGCGTGCCGTATTTGTTCTCCAGATCCTGACGCGCCAGGCTGAGCGCATAATCGAGAATCGCATCAGCAAGATTCGACAGCTCTTCCGTGGTTTCCACGATTGTGTGCGTGCGGCGCAAATCGTGCAGATAAATACGCAACAGCTCGCGACGACGGAACCGCGCCAGCAGGACCTGGGGATCCAGCGACGAGTGCGTGAGCGCAAAACGGGCGAGCGATTCTTTGAGTTCTTCAGGCGTGCGCACCCTGGAATTTTGTCTTTCCCGATTGAGCCAGGAAACATAATCGGGACTCTGTTCCAGAGTGGTCCCGAGCAGCGGACTCCACGCGGCCAGCGCCAGCACGTCGGAAAGCAGGCCGGGTTGTTTTAAGAGACTGCGCAGGACGCGAGGATGTTCCTGCGCAAGTCGATCGAGAAAAAGCCGCGCGCCTTTTTCGTCCGGCAGGTCCGGTAGGAGAGCTGTTAGCTTTTCATCGAGGATGGGCACGCCGCTATATTACGCGGCCCACCACGTCCGACAAACTTGAGTTTGTCGTCGTCATTCGTATCAGAGACTTTTCAATTTGTCGTGATCCGGGAAAGGACTGTCTTTGGCCTGCAATGGCGCTGCATGCGCTGCTCTCTAAGGAGCCTAATGTTCATAGCTCAAGCCACAGTGATTTATTTCCTGAGCTCCGTAGGAGCGCAACGGAGGAACATTTCGCTCCTACGGAGCGGAGAGATCCAGACACACGCGCGGCTATAAACATTTCGCCTCTACGAGGCGAGGAGCGGAGTTGACGACTTGATCAGAGCTTCCTCCTGTCTGCGATCCTTGTCCGGAGAGCGGCGCAGACCCTTCTGCATGATGAAGTTGTTCGAGGCTTGAATCTTTTTGGCGGCTCTTGCGATCATCTGTTGGAGGTGGATTGAAAGTCATGAAGATAGAAAAACATACAACCTCAGTTTGCGGTTCGTATTGAGAGAGAAAGCGGCCCGGAAACCGAGTTCGGATTCTCCGGGCCGCGGCATTTGTTTCGAACAGAATTCCATCACACATCAAAGTACATGCTGTACTCCAGCGGATGCGGTCGCAAGCGCAAGGGATCGATCTCCTTCTCGCGCTTGTAACGGATCCAGCGTTCAATGATGCGTGGCGTGAAGACGTCACCCTTCAACAGAAAGTCGTGATCGTTCTCCAGCGCTTTCAACGACTCGTCAAGCGACCCCGGCAGACTGGGAACGTCTTTCAGTTGCTCAGGGGAAAGATCATAGATGTCCTTGTCGAGTGGCTCACCCGGATCGATCCGATTCTGAATGCCGTCAATACCAGCCAACAGCATGGCCGAAAATGCGAGATACGGATTGCATGACGGATCCGGTGGACGGAACTCAAGCCGCTTCAACTTGGGATTCGTATGGAACATGGGAATACGTATAGCCGCGGAACGATTGCGTGCTGAGTAAGCGAGATTCACCGGCGCTTCAAAACCCGGCACCAGTCGCTTGTAACTATTGGTGGTGGGCGCTGCAAAGGCGACTATGGCCGGAGCGTGCTTGAGCAGTCCGCCAATGTAATAGAGCGCCATTTCGGAGAGTCCGGCATAACCATCTCCGGCAAACAGCGGCTTCTCACCTTTCCAAAGGGATTGGTGACAATGCATGCCGGACCCGTTATCGCCATAGAGCGGCTTAGGCATGAACGTAGCAGCCTTGCCGTATTGAAAGGCAGTATTGCGAACGACGTATTTGAAAATTTGCAGGTTGTCAGCGGTACCCAACATGGTTGAGTAGCGAAAGTCGATTTCACACTGTCCGGCGGTAGCCACTTCATGGTGGTGACATTCGACATTGATGCCGCACGTGGCCAGGATCAGGGAAATTTCAGAGCGCAGATCGCCCAACGTGTCGATGGGGGAAACCGGAACATACCCTTCTTTAGCGCGGATGTGATAACCGAGGTTCGTGCCGCGGAATTCATCAGCATCGCGACCAGTATTCCAGTGGCCTTCGTCCGAATCGATGCTATAGCCCGCGGAGTTTTGGTCGTTGTGATACTTGACCGAATCAAAAACGAAGAATTCGGCTTCCGGTCCGAAGTAGGCAGTGTCGGCGAGAGCGGTGAATTTCAAATAGCTCTCGGCGCGAATCGCTACGGCGCGCGGATCGAATGCATAGCCTTCTTTCGTTATCGGGTCGACCGCGTTGCCGATCAGGCACAGGGTCGGCTCTTCGGAAAAAGGATCCATCCAAAAGCGCGCGGGGTCAGGCACCAGCAGCATGTCTGATTCGTGTATGGCCGCCCACCCGCGAATAGAGGAAGCGTCGAAGCCAAAACCATCTTCGAAAGTTCCCTCCTCGAGCTGGTTGATGGGGAAGGTCAGGTGCTGCCACGATCCCGGAAGATCTGTAAAGCGCACCGATACAAATTTCGCCTCCTGATCAGAGGCATATTTCAAGACTGTCTTTGCGTTCATGTTGTCTCCTGAAGGTTGTAGGGAGTGTTAGGGGTGCTCTTCGCCCCGGCGTGGTGTTTGGCGCGAAGTGGTTGAGAACCCTGCTCGGTCTGCGGAATGCGGCGGGCGTCATAGAGCGACGGCGCTAAAAAAGCTTGCATTATAGTTAGGCCGGCGAGGATGTCAAGGTTTGGCCGGTGGGCTTGCCCCTGATCCTCGCGACCTAATTTGGTTCTTGAGAGCTAAACGCTTAGGCGAGAGAGACTTAACCCGACGACTGTGCCGCTTGTCCCCAAAAAAAGTTATAGACCCACCCTCCATTATCTGATACATTGCGGACCTAAGCTTTCCATCCTGAATAATCTCCGCTATACGACTCGGATGATATTTATCTACGATTCAACCACTAGAGTCACGAGCGCAAAGTTAGGCAGGCCAGGCAGGAGATCGCGAATTGACGACGGCAATTGAGCAAACGCTCGAAACTTACGGTATCGAAAATTGGGGCGCCGGCTACTTTGACGTTAATCGCAAAGGGAATCTGATTATCCATCCCGCCGAGGGCGATGCGCGCTCCGCCGATCTGAAAGAGATTATCGAAGACCTCGCCCGACGCGGGATTAACGCGCCGGTGTTACTTCGTTTCCCGCAACTGGTCGCTGCGCAGGTGCGAAAGCTTCAGCGCGCTTTCAGCAAATCCATCCGCGAATATGAATATCAGGGTTCGCATATGTGCGTGTACCCGATGAAGGTCAATCAGCAGCGTTCAGTGGTTGAGGAGTATTTGCGTGAAGGCTCGCGCTACGATTTTGGCCTCGAAGCGGGATCGAAGGCTGAGCTGTACGCAGCCCTGGCACTGGAACAGCCGGCCGACAGTCTGCTGGTGCTTAATGGTTTCAAGGACCAGGAGTTTATTCAACTCGCTTTCGCCGGCGCCACCGTGGGCAAACGCGTCGTTATCGTCATCGAGAAACTTAATGAACTCGACCACGTTCTGAATACTGCGGAGCGCCATGAAGGTCCGCTGCCGATGTTGGGAATACGCGTCAAGCTCTATTCAAAGGGATCCGGTCGTTGGGAAAAGTCCGGTGGCGAAGCGGCGAAATTTGGGTTGACTACAACCGAGATATTGGAAGTCATTCGACGCCTGGAAGAGGCCGACCGCATCGACATGCTGAAGTTGTTGCACTTTCACATCGGCTCGCAACTTACGGATATCAAGCGCATCAAGAACGCGATGAAAGAGGCTGCGCGCGTTTATGCCAAGGTCTACCAGATGAAAGTGCCCATCGATCTGCTGGATGTGGGCGGCGGCATGGCAGTCGACTATGACGGCTCGAAGACCGCGTTCGACTCATCGGCGAACTACAGCGCCCAGGAGTTCGCCAACGATGTTATCTATACAATCAAGCTGGTGTGCGACGACGAGAATGTGCCACACCCTACTATCATCCAGGAATCGGGGCGTTTCCTCTCAGCCTATCACGCCATCCTCGTGACCAACGTGTTGGACGAGATCGAAACTGTGGTCGAGGATATAACGCCGATAGAACTCGATGACGACGATCCGCAGGTGGTAATCGAATTGAGCGACCTGCGTGAATCGATCACCGTCAAAAATTATCGCGAGTACTATCACGACGCCCTGGAACACCGCGAAGAACTTTTCACGCTCTTCAATCTGGGGCTGATCTCTTTGGAAGATCGCGCCAAAGGTGAGGTGTTGTTTTGGGACGTGTGCGAGCGCGCCGATAAATATGCCCAGCAGGCAAAGTATGTCGCCGAGGAGTTTGACGATCTGCGGCGGCTGTTGTGCGCGAAGTACCTGACCAACTTTTCTGTCTTTCGTTCGGTCCCTGACCATTGGGCGCTGGATCAGCTGTTCCCGATCGTTCCCATTCACGGCCTGAATAAGCCGCCTACTGAGTACACGACGCTTTGCGACATAACCTGCGATTCAGATGGCATAATTGATAAGTTTGTAGACCTTCATGATGTGAAGCACGTACTCGAGCTTCACCCGCTGGTTGCGGGCGAACCTTATTATCTGGCCTTCGCCCTGGTCGGAGCGTACCAGGAAGTAATGGGAAACAATCACAATCTGTTTGGCGCCCCCCATGAGGCCCACATACACATTGATGATGAAGGCTATCTGATCAAGAAAGTAATTCGCGGCACTACGGTTGGCGAAGCTGCCGAGCGCGCTCGCTATGACCGCTCGTTTTTGCACGATGGTTTTCGCCGGCTCATTAATCAACGCGTCAAGGACAGCGAGCTGACCGAAGCCGAGGGCACCGAGTTGGCGGAATTCTATGAATCACGGTACGGCGCCTATACCTACCTTGAAGTCAACGGCGCGCGCACCCGATCGCGACGCAGGGGCGATTGAAATCCAAACCTCTGCGAGGCAGCGAACGCAGGTTGTCAGATATTTTTGTAACACGATTCCTCAGTTTTAGCGCGCAAGCTTGAACTTGCGCTATCCGGTCAGGGAAATTCCACGAGGCGAGAGGTTGAGTATGGTCACGCAGCGAAAACCCAAAGCATCGAAATACCTCATAACACCTACACGTCCGATCCAGGTGGACCGCGACCGATCAGTGGCAGGACTGCTGGAAAAGATGGAAGGCGCCGGCTTTGGTGCGCGGCAGCTGGCCGAGGCCCATCGCATCTGGCTCGACATGCTAGGCGACAATACCACCATCATGGTGGCCGGCTCAGGCGCGCTCATTCCCGCCGGCATGCGACGCCTGCTGGCTTATGTGATCAAGAACCGATTTGTTGATGTGCTCGTGCTGTCCGGATCGATGTTGTTTCACGATTTGCACGAGACGCTGGGGCGTTATCATTTCCAGGCCCATCCCAACATGACCGACGCAGAGCTCGAAGCTTCACAGATCAGTCGCATGTGGGACCTGCTGGCCAGCGACGAGGAATATCACGAGGCCAATGAATGGGTGGGTGGCTTTACCAATCAACTGGATCAGACGCGTCCGTACTCCACTCGGGAGTTTCTACATCTGCTTGGCCGCGAGCTGTCGGAAATTGCTTCGGAAGACGGTGTGCTGACCTCGGCCTATAAAGCGCGAGTGCCGATTTTTTGCCCCGCTATAGCCGACAGCGGGATTGCCATCGGCATCGCCGCGGCCCGCTTCGAGAAAAAAAATAATTTTCTCTTTGATATCGTCCAGGACGTTCTGGATATGATGCAGATCAGCGTACGCGCCCGCGTCACCGGTGTTATCAATCTTGGTGGTGGCACCAGCAAGAGCTTCCTGCAACAAACCGAGGTTTCGACGACGATTCTGAAGGATCATCATCACGGACATAAGTATGCAATTCAGATTTCCACCGACACGCCGCATCCCGGCGGGCGTTCAAACGCCGTCTCGTTTGACGAAGGTCTGATTTATGGCAAGCTGGCGCGGGGTGCCCATACTGCTTACGTGCCGTGCGATGCAACGATTGCGCTGCCCATTCTGGTGACCGCTCTTTCACAAACCGCCGCGAAATATATGAAAGGTCGGAAACGTCCCACGTTCACTTTTGGCCGTGAGTTGGTAATTGAGGTCCCTTGAGCCGGTCGAATGGGGGCAACGACGCCTTAAAATTTATCCGGCGCAATGAAACTACGTCGATAATTTCATTGACTCTCGATCCGAAAAACCATAGACTTCCGGCGAATTTTAGCGGTCTATCCAAATGATTCGTTAAGCGTTCGTGCCCCCACACCTTCCAGGTTGTCCCGGGTAACCGAATCATACATCGTCGGTCATCTTTTTCGGCATCGTGTCCATCAGGTAAAGTTAATTAAGTGTCACGCCGAGGCGTCCCCGTCCGAACCGGTTGGCGGTGCGAGACTGCAGGACACCCTCTTCAAAGAATTAAGCACAAGACCAGGACTCAACGACAGCAAGGCTTCGGATTCCCTGAAATATCTATAAGAAGCCGGCCGCGTTCTTCAGGTTTTTTGCAAGTACTAGCGAATTTCGTTTTGAAAATACTCAATCCCCGTCGCGGTCACCCGAAAAGCGAGTCAGATGCTCGCCTCAGCGGGAATGATTGCGTCTAGC
The DNA here is from genome assembly GCA_025463135.1 of Acidobacteriota bacterium. Taxonomy (GTDB): domain Bacteria; phylum Acidobacteriota; class Blastocatellia; order Pyrinomonadales; family Pyrinomonadaceae; genus JAOAPY01. Next base: position 52,794 of record JAOAPY010000002.1, on the reverse strand, counting down.
GTGCGGCCTGCGCTGAAGGCTGCTTTTACCAAGGAGAGATCTGGCATGAGAAAGTTATTTTGGCTCTGTATGACCTTCGCGTTGTTACTGGCGGCGTTGATTTTGGCACCGCTCAGCGGTGCGACAAAAACCGGACAGTCAGGTAAGTCAGAAGAGACCGGGAAGACCGCAGTACAGCAGAAGTCATCAGGCCCGCGCTCCTCCAAGGCCGTTTACTTTGGCGAGTCTCCGACCGTTAGAGAGCTGGCCCAGTCGCAAAAGACCGTAACAGATACCTCCCAGGTAAATATCAGGAACCGGGAAGAGAAGCGCGAAGAGAATGCCCTGAGTGACGGGCAAAAAGGCGGACGTACGGTTGAATCTTTGGAAGAGCAACTGTTCGTCAAGAACGACATGAATCGCGAGATTATTCGCAAGGTCGATCCGGACGCCAAATCTGCTCCCGACGCTGCTTTGGCCCGTGTACCCGCAGGTAAGCTGAACGGCACTCTGGCACCTCAGGTGATGCCCGGGCCAACGGTGAGTTTCGAAACCATTTCCCTCACTGACACGACCGCGCTGCCGGGTCAGGGGTTTTTACCTCCCGACACTGTCGGCGAGATCGGGCCAAACCACTTTGTGCAAATGGTCAACAGCGCCTACCGAATCTATAACCGCACCGGGACACCCCTGATCGCGCTAACCAGTATCGGCGCCATCTGGGCCACGATTCCGGGCCCCTGCGCCGGCGATGAGAGTGGCGATCCGATCGTGATGTATGACCAAATGGCCGATCGCTGGCTGCTGTCACAATTCTGCACGGTGGCGAACCCAAACAACCACCAGTTGATCGCCATCTCTAAAACGGGCGATCCGACCGGCGCATACTATCTCTATGATTTTATGATGCCGAACAACAAGTTCAACGACTATCCGCATTTTGGCGTCTGGGCCGACGGCTACTACATGACCGACAATCAGTTTAACCAGGCCGGCACGCAATTTTTAGGCGCTGGTCTTTTTGCTTTCGATCGCACCAAAATGATCGCGGGCGATCCGTCGGCCAGTTTCATTTATTTCGACAAGGCTGATGGTTGTCCAGCGGCCTGCCTGTTCGGCGGTATGTTGCCTGCCGACATTGACGGCTTTGTCCCACCACCGTCGGGCGCTGCCGCTCCTGTCATACAGTTCGACGCTGACGAGTTCGGTGCGACTGACAGTTTGCGCATCTTTGATTTCCACGCGGATTTTGCGGTTCCGGCTAACTCAACCGTCACGGAACGCACCGGCAGTCCGCTGGCCGTGGCGGCCTTCGATCCGCGCGAAGTTCCCTCTGGCTCGCGCAACGTCATACCACAACCACCGGCGGGCATTGCGGTCGATGCAATTTCCGACCGCCTGATGTTTCGTCTGGCCTATCGAAACTTTGGTTCTCACGAATCACTGGTCATGAATCACACCGTCAATGCGGCGGTAAACCCGGCGTTCCGTGCCGGTGTACGTTATTACGAGATACAGAAGACTACTCCGGCGGGGGCCTGGTCGGTGCATGAGCAAGCGACCATGGCAGGCGGTGTCGGGGACACTTCAAATCGTTGGATGGGCAGTACGGCGCTCAATGCGGCGGGCAGCCAGGCAGTTGGCTACTCCGTCTCGAGCGCAACAGTTTTCCCGTCAATTCGTTACGCCGGCCGTCTGGCAGGCGATCCGGCGGGCAGCCTGGGACAGGGAGAGGCAATACTTGTGGCCGGCACCAGTTCCCAGACGCACTCGTCCGGCCGTTGGGGTGACTACAGCGATCTGACGGTCGACCCCCTCGACGACTGTACCTTCTGGTACACGCAGGAATATGTCACCGGCGCGTCAGCCCCTGATAATACTCGCTGGCATACACGCGTAGGCTCATTCCAATTCGGTCCCTGTCCCGCCGTGCAAAAAGGTATTCTGAACGGCACGATCACGAGCACAGTGGGGGGCGCGCCGATTGCGAATGCGAGCGTTGTAGCCGGTCCATTCATCCGAAACTCAAACGCCAGCGGTATCTACAGTATCGACCCAATCGGTTCAGGTACTTACACTGAGACGGTCTCAGCCACCGGCTATGTGACCGCCACGGTCCCCACCGTCACGATCACTACGGGCAACACGACTACGCAAAACGTCGCGCTCGTACCGCAGAACCTGTTGCAACCCGGCACGCCGGCGATCACCGCTGAGAGTTGCGCCCCGGCAAACAGCGCCCTGGATCCGGGCGAGACGGTAACGGTCAATCTCCCGATCGCTAATAACGGCGGCTCCGGCGCCACCACGACTAATCTGGTTGCAACCCTGCTGGCAGTGGGCGGCGTATCGTCCCCCTCAGGCCCGCAGAACTACGGCGCAGTTGCGCAGGGCTCACCTGCCGTCGTGCGACCGTTTACGTTCACCGTCAGCGCCACATGCGGCAATATCGTTGACATGACGCTGCAACTACAGGACGGTGCGACGAATTACGGCAATGTTGTTTACAGCCTTCGCACCGGTACGCTGGGCGCTCCGAGCACGGCCCTTTACTCGACCGGCAACATCGCCGTTGCGATTCCCGACCTGAGCTCGGTCGACGTTCCAATCAATATCGCCGCGACCGGCGCTGTCTCCGACGTGAATGTTCGCGTTCGTCTGAACCATACGTTCGATGGGGACGTAACCATCGCACTGGTTGCGCCGGACAACACAATCGTCACGCTGGCGGCCCAACGCTCCAACCCGAACGACGGAGGCGACAACTACGGTACGGGCACCAACGATTGCGCCGGCACGCCAACCATCTTTGACGACGCGGCCGCAAATTCGATCTCGACCGGCGTGCCGCCTTTTGCAGGCACGTTCAAACCCGAGACGCCGCTGTCGGCATTTAACGGCAAGACCATCACCGGCACATGGAAACTCCGCGTTAGCGACGCGGCGGCGCTCGACACGGGCACTGTCGGTTGCGTCACGCTCGAAATCTCGAGACAACCATACATCTGTTGTGGTGTGGTCGGTACGCCGGTGATTGCTTCCGGCGGCGCTGCTGTACTCGTAGCAGAAAGTATTGCTCCCGCCAACAACGCACCAGATCCGGGCGAAACGGTAACGGCCAATTTGCCAATCATCAACACCGGCGACGGCAACACGACAAACCTCGTGGGTACTCTGCAAAACAGCGGTGGGGTAACACCGGTGACAACCTCCGCCAATTACGGCGTCGTGGTTGCGGCCGGCCCTGCTGTGTCCCGGCCATTCACGTTCGTTGTCAGCGGCGCCTGTGGCGGCACTGTCACCGCAACCCTGCAACTACAGGATGGGGCGGTCAACCTTGGTACGGTGGCGTATACGTTCCAGTTGGGTACGACGAGCACCAGTACGCAGACCTTCTCGAACGCGACGGCAATCGTGATTCCGGCAACGGGCACCGGAGCTACGACGGGAGCGCCTGCGACTCCCTATCCGGCAAACATTGCGGTTGCCGGGGTGACTGCCCCTGTAACCCAGGTCAAGGTCACGCTCAAGCAGATTAGTCACACGTTCCCATCCGATGTCGACGTGCTGCTCGTCGGTCCAACCGGCGTGAAGTTCATCGTGATGTCTGATGTGATTGGCGGCACTGACTGGACCGGCCAGACCTATACGTTTGACGACACTGCGGCGGCGCTCCTGCCAAGCAGCGGCACTCCGCCGGCCACTGGTTCCTTCAAGCCGACCAATTACGGCACCGGGGACGTGTTCCCCGCTCCCGCACCGGCCGCGCCCTATCTGACTCCGGCTACGGCGGGCACAGACACACTTGCAGTGTTCAACGGGCTCAACCCGAATGGGACCTGGAGCCTTTACGTGGTCGATGACGCAGGTACGGACATCGGCACCTTCGCCGGTGGCTGGGACCTGACACTGATTTCCACGCAGCCCGTATGTAACACGCAAACGTGTACAGTCAGCTGCCCGGCTAACATCACCGTCCCAGCTGACGGCGGTGGCACCAGCGCGGTCGTCAACTATCCGGCGGCAACTCCGACTGGAGCTTGCGGTGTGCTGGGTTACGACGTACCTTCCGGCTCAACCTTCCCGGTGGGCACCACCACGGTGCACGTGACGGGAGCAAACGCTGCCGCGTGCTCCTTTACGGTAACTGTGACGGCTCCCGTTGGTGGGACAGCTCCCGCCAACGATGACTGCGCCAACGCCATCAATGTGACGCCGGCAAATTGCGGCTTCACTGACACGCGGGACACAACCAACGCCACCGATCAGGTGGGTGAGCCGCAGTCGACTTGCACCGATCAAGGTGCGTCCGTCTGGTACAGCTATACCAACACAACCGCCAATGACATACTGGTGACGGTCGCTACCTGCACCAGTGATTTCGATACGGCGATTCAGGTTTGGGAACAGACCGGCGCCGCCTGCGACTTCAATACCTTCGTCGCAGTCGCCTGCAATGACGACTCGTGCGGCGATGGGTTCCAATCCAGCCTGACCTTCATTGCGGCACCGGGTAAGACCTACAAGATCCAGTCCGGCGGTTTTGCTGGAGACACCGGTAGCTTGACGACTACCATCAATTGCCAGGTCTTTACCTGCCCCACTACTACCATCCACGGCACTTTGGGCAGTGGCAGTCCTGACCATACTTTCACCACCGGTAATCAAACCGGTCGACTCAACCGCAACGGGATTTCGAGCAGTTGTGCGGCTCCCAAGAGCTGTCTCATCTTCGACCCGGCAAACGCACGAGCCTATGACGCATACACGTTCGCAAACAATAGCGGCGCGGATGCCTGTACCCTGGCCAGCCTGGACGTTATTCCGGCCTCGGGTGCAAACTATCAGGTGAACGCTTACCTCGATAGCTACAATCCCGCAAACATCTGCACCAATTACCTGGCAGATCCGGGACTTAGCAGCGGCTCGCCGCCAGCTCAGACCAACATGTCTTTCGTGGTACCGAGCGGTCACAGCGTCGTGCTGGTGGTTCATACCACGAATCCAGGGGAGACGGGCGGCCAGTACACACTGACCGTGCGGGGCAACCTGTGCGGCTCATGTTCGATTACCTGTCCGGCCAATATCTCCCGCGGTCCTGACCCAGGCCAGAACGGCGCTGTCGTCAATTACCCCGCGCCTACCACTACCGGTTCGTGCGGCACGGTCAACTGCTCTCCGGCGTCGGGTTCGTTCTTCCCGGTGGGCACCACGACGGTGACCTGCACGACTACTTCCGGTCCCAGTTGCAACTTCACGGTGACGGTACATCCGCCACGGTATTGGAGTTCAACGGGCGCAACCGGCACCGCGGATGAAGACAGTTCCAGCATAGTCAGCTTTGATGACTTTGCAGCCCAACTGAAAGACGGACTAACAGGCACGGCCACGGTGCGCTATAACATCACGGCTGTGCAGGGCGTTTCCGCTTACTGTCCGGCTACGCAATCGGTGGTCAACGTGCGTTTCCGCAACAGCGATAACACGGGCACGCACGCACAGGTGAAGTTCGAGATTCACCGCACCAGCGTTCTGAATGGTGGCAATGACATCATTTACTCCTTCAACAGCAATGGAGTGGGCGCCGGCAATGCCTTTACAACGGTCAGTGCCGCTCCGAGCATTGACTTTGACTTCAGCAACTACGTCTACTGGGTCGAGGGCACGATCTTCCGCGACCAGACTACGCAGTTCGCGGATCTGGGCGACATACAGATCTACGAAAGCCTGGGCACACCCTGTCCGTAGCTTGCTCTAACCACTAACCCCGGGCGAGGTCACTTCCAAGGTGACCTCGCCCTTTTCTTTTTCTTCACCGACATAGGAGCAACTGATCGGTCTTTCCTCGCCTTCACCTGCGAGTTGTTTGGCTCATGAGTCGATTTCCGTTGACCCTTTCCTCTCAATCAAATAGACTCCTTCGCTGTCATTCAAAGAAATAGTCGTCAATCGCCCCCGCATGAGCGCCGCTTGCAATAAGCCTGTTCAGGTTCGCCAGAAATTGCACAAGTGACGGCAGTGAAGTAAATGCAATATGGCGAGCGATCTTAAGTCCTGCAAAACCAAAAAATATTGGCCCATACATCACGGAGGTCGGTAAATGAGTCGCTATCGCGGATTGATCATCTTAGGCATTCTTGTATTACTGGTTTCGACACTCTTCTTTCAACGCAGTGAAGCGCAAAGGGGCAGTCAAAAGCGAGGAAACACAGATTCGAACGTTGCGGGTGAAAGCGATTTAAGCGGGAAGCTAAGAAGTATGGCGCCACAAAAATCGGGGCCGGCTCCTGAAGTCGTCCGGCTCGCGGGATTCGCTGAAAGCGCGCCCGCGCGCACTTTTTCCCCTGCCCAGCGCATCCTTGCCGCCAATCAACCTGGTCCGGCAGAGCTGGAAAGAGAAGAGGGTGAAACGGAGGGCCGCGAGATCAATCCTCTTAATAGTACCGAGGTGCGTGCAAACCTGCCCGGGCTTTCCGTGGATGGCGCATTGCAGACTTCTTTAAGATCCAAAAAGGGACCGCTGAGTCCAACCGTACTTCCCGGTCCTTCACTTACCTTCGAGGGCATCGACGCCGCTGACGAGGGCAACTCCGTCGCGCCGCCTGATACCAATGGTGATGTTGGCCCGAATGATTACGTGCAGACTGTGAACAATCGGGTGCGAATCTGGGATAAGAATGGCAACGCGCGCGGGGCGGCTTTCACGCAAAGCAGTTTATTTGGCGCTTTAGGCGGTATCTGTTCCGTTAATAATAACGGCGATCCGGTGGTGCTCTACGATCGTTTGGCCAATCGTTGGCTTCTCACTCAATTTGCCTTTACCAGCCAGACTACTCCGCCCTATCACGAGTGCGTCGCCATCTCGAAGAGTCCGGATCCGACCGGAGCTTACTTTCTCTACGACTTCGTCTTACCGGGTACCGAGTTTCCCGATTATCCAAAGCTCGGTGTGTGGCCGGATGGCTACTACATGACAACCAATCAGTTCAACAACGGCGGATCATTCGACGGCGGCGGCGTTTTTTCTTTTCAACGATCCAAGATGTTGATTGGCGATCCGACGGCAACCGCCATCTATTTCAATCTGGACCTGGCCTCGCACCCCGAAGGCATTTTCGGCATGTTGCCTTCTGACCACGATGGTCTACTACCACCACCGGCGGGCGCACCCAACACCTTCCTTTATTTCACCGACGATCAGTTTGGTGATCCGGCGGACGGCTTAAGACTGTTTGACTTCCACGCGGACTTCAACACTCCAGCAAATTCTACTTTTACCGAACGGCCCGAAAGCACTTATGCGGCGCCCTTGGCCCTGGCGGCCTTTGATGGACGAAATCCCGGGGGGCGCGGCGACATCGAGCAGCCACCGCCGGCTGGGAATAACGCGACCGACAGACTCGACTCTATTTCCACGGATACGATGTACCGTCTTCAGTATTTCAATCGCGGCGGCACCGAGTCGCTGGTGGCCAACTTTACTGTCAACGTGAGCGGAGTGACACCAAGCAGTGCCGCCACCTATCAAGCCGGCTTCCGCTACTTCGAGTTACGCAAAGCCTCGCCGGCGGCGCCTTATGCTGTTGCCGAGCAGGCGACCTTTGCGCCCGGAGCGGGAAATGGCGCCAGCGGCGATAATCGCTGGCTGGGCAGTGCCGCCATTGATAGTCAGGATAATTTGGCCGTGGGCTACTCCCTGTCCGGTGTTACAGCTGCGCATTTCCCTTCGCTGAATTATGCGGCGCGTGCATTCAACGATCCTTCGGGCGGCCTTTTCCAGGGTGAGGGCGTTTTGTTCGCGGGCACTGGCGTGCAGCGCGGCACAACCAATCGCTGGGGAGATTACAGCGCCTTGCAGGTTGATCCCAAAGACGATTGCACATTCTGGTTTACAAGCGAGTACTACACCACGACTGCTTCCACCTTCAACTGGCGCACGAGAGGTGGTACCTTTAAGTTCGCGACCTGTAATGCTCCCGCACAGGGAACATTGGCAGGAACAATCACCGCCTGCGACAGCGGCGTTCCGTTGGACGGGGCCACAGTGACCGTTTCCGGCGGGCCTTCGGCTGGATTCTCTACCACGACTCTCCCCAATGGCACTTACTCAATGAACCTGGCGCCAGGCAGCTATACGGTCACCATTTCTTCCGCGCCACACAGCTGTGGTACTGCTGGTCCATTTAACCTGACAATTAATAATGGCGCCACGACTACCCAAAACGCTTGTCTAACTGGCACACCGAAGACCGCTCTTGTTTCGAGTGCTATATCCGGTGGGAACGGCAACGGAGTTATCGATAAGGACGAGTGCAACAACCTGAACGTTACGATAACTGACATCGGGTGCCTTACCGCCAGTAATGTGACGGCGGTGCTGTCTACCAGCACTCCGAACGTGACTATCTCGCAACCTAACTCGCCCTATCCAAACATAACCGTTGGAAGCAACGGGACAAACACCGTTCCCTTCTCAGTAAGCACTTCGCCGAGCTTTGTTTGCGGAACTCCGATAGTTTTCACACTGACGGTAACCTACGCCGGCGGCTCGAATGCGATTAACTTTACCCTACCGACCTGCGCCTGTTCGTCCACGACAGTCAATGGCGTTCTGGCTGCCGGCGACCCGACGCAGACCGGGCGCATGGGACGCGATGCTGTTACGGCTTCTTGCGGCGTAACCAAGGTCTGTCCCGGCGCAATTGCCGGCGATACAGCCCAGCACGCGTACGACCTTTACACATTTACCAATGGTCCCACGGCGGCTTGTGTCACCATCACGACCACGGCAACGTGTTCATCCGCCACTAATCCGATCATTACAGTGGCTTATCTGACCAGCTTTAACGGGACGGCTCTGTGCACGAATTACCTTGGAGACCCCGGCGGCAGTCCGGCTCCAACCAATTCGTTCCAGGTCAACGTGCCTGCCAACGCCGCGTTGGTCGTTAACGTTCAGGAAATAACCGCCGGCACGGGTTGCAGCGGCTATAGCGTTAATGTGGCGGGCCTCGTCTGCGACACCGACGCCGGCGCGCAATGCGCGGCGTGTTCGATTACCTGTCCGGCAAACATCACGCAAGCGAATGATGCGAACCAATGCGGAGCGGTCGTCACTTATGCGGCGCCAACATCGTCCGGGACCTGCGGCGCGGTTACTTGTTCGCCCGCGTCCGGATCGTTCTTCCCAGTAGGCACAACCACGGTGAACTGCAGTACAACCGCCGGTCCCACGTGCTCGTTCACAGTGACGGTGCAGGATACACAAGCTCCAACCATCACTTGCCCGGCCAACATCACGCAGTCAAATGATCCGAACCAATGTGGCGCCACAGTTAATTATCCGGCACCGACTGTCAGTGATAATTGTCCAGGGGCAACGGTCAATTGCTCGCCCGCGTCGGGATCATTCTTCCCTGTCGGTACCACGACCGTTACCTGCACGGCCAGTGATGCAAGTGCTAACAGTCCGGATTCGACTTGCACATTTACGGTTACAGTTAACGACACGCAACCACCGAGCATTACCTGCCCGGCGAATATTTCCGTACCCGCCGCGCCCGGATTTGACGGCGCCAACGTAGACTACCCGGCGCCAACCGTGACGGACAATTGTCCCGGAGCGCCCGCCCCGGTGTGCAATCCGGCGTCAGGATCATTCTTCCCGATCGGGGTAACCACGGTCACTTGCACGGCAGGAGGCACGAGTTGCACCAGCAAGACGATCACGCATTCAAGTAGTCAGGCGATTACTCCGAATAATTCTGTTTCCTGCAACAATGGAGTCGGACACACCGACAATCATTACTGGCGAGCATTCAGTCTGCCGTCGTTCTCAATCAACAACACGTATCATGTGCAATCAGTGGACATTGGCATCGAGCAGGCGTCCTCAGGCGGCGCAATGGCCCCGACGAGAGGACCGTCGACCGTTTCCCGTAACAACCGTTCAGCCACGCAACGCAAAGGCGGCCACGCACCGGCGGGAGTAGGTGGACAGCAGGTTACCCTGCTCCTGCACACAAACACGGGGGGTGCATTCCCAGGAGGCACTCTTAACTTCCTGACCAGTGTGTCGCTTAACGTGGCGGACCAGTCAGGAACGATTCTCAATATTCCCATCAACGCCGATGTGCCGGCCGGCTCTGAGTTGGTGGTTGAGCTATTCACGCCTGACGGCACGGCCGCCGGGAACCTGTTCTTTATCGGTTCCAATGCGGCGCCCGAGACTGGCCCTTCTTATCTCAGCGCGCCGGATTGCGGTATTAATAGTCCGACTACAACCACTGCACTGGGCTTTCCTAACATGCACATCGTGATGAATGTCCATGGATGCGAGGATACTACCGGTGGCCTCAGCTCGAGTTGCAATTTCACCGTAACCGTTAAACCACCACGTTCCTGGACCACGACCGGCTCCTCCGGGACACCCGATGAAGACAGTGCGAGTCTGGTGAGTTTTGATGACTTTGCTTTCAAACTCAAGGATGGTCTGACGGGAACGGCTACCGTGCGCTATAACATCACGGCCGCGCAGGGCATTTCCGCATTCTGTCCCGCTACGCAGTCAGTGGTCTATGTGCGCTTCCGCAACAGCGATAACGCGGGTGCGCATGCACGGGTGAAGTTTGAGATCCATCGCACCAGTGTTCTTACTGGCGGTAATGACATCACCTTTACCTTCAACAGCGATGGCTTAAGCGCCGGGAATGTCTTTACCAGTGCCAGTTTGGCGCCGAACATTGACTTTGATTTCAGCAATTACGTTTACTGGATTGAGGCCACTGTCTTCCGTGACCAAACAGGTCAGTTCGCCGATCTCGGCTCCATCGAGATCTTTGAAAGCGATGGCACCCTCTGTCCATAGCTGGCTGACAACCACTGGAAACAACTCAGCGGGCGAGAGAGCGTTACTCTCTCGCCCGCTGAAGTTTTAGACCGGGATATCAATTAGCTGAACTTCATTGCACAGCCTGTGGTATTCAGATTAGCCCCTCAACAGAGCGTGAGCATTGTCGGCTAAAACGTATGCAGGGAATTCTCGATGAGTGCTCATGAGGAACGCACTTGAGCTGGCCCGCATGGCGTTACCATGGGTGGCCACCAGATTCACGACATACTCGAACGCCGACCAGCCATAGTAATAACCGTCGAGCAGGCTCACCAGCACATCGGCAGGATGGCAAACACGCGTCGTCATCATCGACGTGTAAAGATTAGCCAGCGCGTCAGGATAAATATGGGCCGCGGTGCGTTCGGACCAAATCGCCGCAGGTGCATATCCTGAGGTCGTCAATAACTCTTTCCTCCGCAGATCGCTCAGCACCGCAGCCAGTTGCAACGGGTCCCCCGATAACATTTCGTAACGATAATGCACGCTGCCGTCATCATGCTCCAGCCGGTGAATACGCGCGCTTCCCCGGGCGCCTTTCACATTTATCGCCGACGCGTCTTGGTGATAAAGAGCAAAGTCGATCCCCTCGAGCGGCACCAGCGCTTCTGCCAGCTGCGACTCGCCGCCCCTGGCGCAATAGAGGGCGGCGAACCCGATAAGTCCAAAGGTCGGCAATACGACCTGCCTGTCACCAACTTCCGACAAACTTTTGGCGAACTGAAAGCCACAACGGCGCAGATGCTCCTGCAGATTGACGCGCATGTTAGGCTGCAAGCTCATTCCGTGATCTGAGAACATGACCATCTCCGTCTCTGAACCACACCACGCCTGGATCCTGCGCAGCAGTCCATCAAGCGACGCCAGGGCCACGTTGAGTCTCTCAGCACCCCGTATGTGAAGCAGACCGTCAGTGCCTTTGAGAAAAGCAAAATAGTCCCGGTCCCGTGGGGCAGTCTGGAAGCGCTCATGAAAACGCCTCATGTCCGCTCGCCAAATAGTCTCGGGAGCGATGTAAACAAGAAACTCAAAAGGCAGCGGCTCCTGATAATCGAGTTGGTCCATGTAAGTCGAGGGTACCTTGTCCGGTGTGCGACGGCCCACATACTTACCCACTCCTCCGCGCAATGCCCGGGCTTTCCGATCGAAATAAATAGTCTCGTAACCGAGAGGCACCGAAGCTCCCAGCATGGCTGAGAGCGCAATGTTGGTCATCGTCGGAAAAGGTGAGAGCAGTCGTGACGGAGCATGGAATTTATCGAACAAGCCACGCTCCCTCGCCTGGATCATCAGGTCATAGGGCACGCCGTCCAGGCATAGGAGCAAGCGACGTGGGCGTGTCTGTGAGCTGTTCATATGAGTGTGAGAACCTTGATTGCAATAGGCGCTCAGAGTACCGACTCCAGTCGGGCTCTATCCCAGGCAGTCAGTACTCTAAACACCCGTTAACAATCGATTCACTCTCCTTCGTCGCCGCTCATCGCGGCTGCTTCCATCTTGAAGGGCTGGCGCAACCCCTTCTGCGCCAGGTCATGCGAGTCATACACGTTAGGGCGAGCCAGCACCGCTCGATATTGGGTCAAAGCCTCCTCGCGTTTGCCGGCGACATCATAAGCGTGGGCTGCGTAGAGACAGGCCATTGTCGCGAGTCCGGGCTCGGCTCGCGGTACACTCATAGCGGCAAGGAACTCTTTTGCCGCGCGATCGGGTTGACCGGCCGTCAACAATGCTTCGCCGTACTTGAAATGAATCAGGTCCAGCGCCCGCGCCGCCGTGTCCCGGACCGTGCGATCATGCAAGAGGTCTTCGAAGGTCGCGAAGGCTTCTCGCTCGGCAGTGTCTACTGCCGCCGCATGATTTGCTTTGCGTTCCACGGCCGCCTGGGCCACCAGCGCGTCCGCTGCTTCCAGCCGAAACAAATAGTTGCGCGGATATTTGACGGCCAACTCGCGCGCAAAAGCCAGGGCATCGGCAAAGCGACGTTCGCGCGTGTATAGAACAATCAATAACGTACGAGCATCGTCGCGGGCCCATTTTCCTTCTTTCGTGACTCGCTCGAGAGTAGCCAGGCCGCGCTTCTTAGAACCTCGCGCGCCCGTAACTCCCACCAGAATTTTTGCCGCGAGGGGTAAGCTGCCGATGACATAGTCGTACAAGCCGACAGTGAGTTCCGCGTCGCGATAAGCTGGATCCAATTTGATCACATCGCGATGGTGATCGACTGCGTCCGACCCATCCCGCATGGCCGCGAAATGACGGCGCTCAACTGCTTCTTCAAATGAAGCTTTGAGACCGGCGGTCGCGCCGAGAAAATAACGCGCCTCAGTGTCCTTCGGGTTCTGCTTCAAACGCGCCTCGGCGAGTTTCTTCGCTTCTCGAGTCCAGGCGCGGAACTGCTCGACGACTTTCGGATTGGCTTTGTCTTCGTTGGGCGCATAGAAAGAGTCGGAACTGTAGAGCGACGCTTGCAGGCGGCGAGTCTCGTAAAGGGTCTCAATCCACAAACTGGCCGCCAGGAATTGTGGACCCGCGGGATGGTCCGGGAACAGGCGCGCAATCTCACGAAAGTCTTTACGACCCTTTTCGTAATCGAGATTGAAGAGCGCCTCAAACCCACTCGCACGGAGTGCATCGAGGCGAGCCTGATCCGTTTCGCTCAGCATCTTGATTTGTACCTGAGTCGCGGGCGGCTGCTCCTGCGCGAACGCCGGCGGCACGGTGATAAAGCTGATAACGACCAGGCAACTGACAAGTAAACGTTTCATTTTAGAGCTCCACTTAATAAGTCTTCATCTAATGGCTAAAACATTCCAGGTACTTCACGCCTGATCCGGTATTGAAGAGCACCACGCAGTCGTTGGCAGTGACCATGCCCGTTGTCATGAGTTGTTTGAGGGCCGGCAAGCAGGCCGCGCCTTCGGGGGCGCAAAAGATCCCCTCAGTGGCGCCGATTTCGCCTGTTGCGGAAATCAACTCTTCGTCAGTCACAGCCAGCGCGGTGCCTCCGGATGCGCGTATCGCATCGAGAATCAAAAAGTCTCCAATCGCTTTCGGAACGCGCAGACCCGCGGCAGCGGTTACCGCATTGGGAAACTCGTCCGCAAATCGCTGTCCTGTTTCAAAGGCGCGCACGATGGGAGCACAACCGGCAGCTTGCACAGTGACCATCTTTGGCCGTTGCGATCCAATCCAGCCCATTTGTTCCATTTCGTCAAAAGCTTTCCACATGCCGATCAGTCCCGTGCCGCCACCCGTTGGGTAAATGATTACGTCGGGCAACTCCCAATTCAGTTGCTCAGCCAATTCGTAGCCGAGGGTCTTCTTGCCTTCGACACGATAGGGCTCTTTCAAAGTAGAAACATCGAACCAGCCTTCTGCTTCCTTACGGCGCGCCACTTCTGCTCCACAGTCGGTTATCAATCCATCCATTAACGTCACGTGGGCGCCGGTTTGTTCGCACTCGATAATGTTGGCGCGCGGCGTGTCCCTGGGCATGAAGATGAATGCCTCCATGCCGGCCCGCGCTGCATAAGCAGCTAACGCGCCGGCGGCGTTGCCTGCTGAAGGGACCGCAAGCTTCTGCGCTCCAAGCTCTTTCGCCATCGATACCGCCGCCGCCATGCCGCGTGCTTTGAAGCTTTGCGTAGGATTCTGTGATTCATCTTTGATATAGAGTTTCGTCAGTCCTAACTGCTTACCCAACCGGTCGGCGTGCAAAAGCGGCGTCCACCCTTCTCCCAGAGAAACAATGTTCTCGTCGGCGTCGACCGGCAGGACCTCGCGATAGCGCCAGAGATCGGCGCGCCGACCAGATAACGATTCCTTGGTCAGAGTGCGCGCTGCCTGCTTGAGATCGTAACGAACCAGCAGCGGCTTTCCGCATGACGAGCATAGGTTGTGCAACCGCCGTGCCTCGTGACGAAGACCACAGTTTGCGCATTCCAAATGAGTGACATTCATAGTATTCGGCCCTTTTTCCAGTGTTTATGGTTAGAACTTCGCTGACCGGAGATGCAATTCGCGAACAAAAAAGTTTCCAGGTGGAGCGATCATCTTAGCAATTGTTAGCTGTTGGAGTAATGATCCTGCGGCAGCAAAAAGGAATACTCGCGTTAGTTTAGAAAATTCCCATCTCATTCACACCCGGTTTCAACCGGGTGATGAGCTCACAAGAACTCCGGTAAACCGTTTCAACGGTTTCTAAAGAGCGGAAGCCGTTAAAACCGCGTGGAAAATGAGACGAAGCCAACCGAACATCAGGTAGTGGGTCAGTTTCGCAGCAAATGTCCGACAAACTTTAGTTTGTCGCGGCGTTACGACAAGCTAAAGCTCATCGGACATAAAACTGACCCACTACCGAACATCACGCTCCTTTGCCTTTTCTTTTCAATTCCTTTACCGTTGCCTGCCTTCGACTATGCCTATTCGTTTACTCGCACTCGATCTCGACGGGACCCTGCTTAACTCTCATGGACAAGTGTCCGAGCGCAACGCGCGCGCGGTTGCCGCTGCCCGCGAACGTGGTGTGAAGGTGGCGGTGGTTACCGGTCGGCGCTTTCGCGACGCGCGACCAATTGCCCTCGAACTTGGTCTCGACGTACCGTTGATTTCTCACAACGGAGCGCTGACCCGACACACGCGCACGCTGGAGACCATCGCTATCTTTCCCTTACCGGTGGCGGCTGCGCGAAAGGCACTCGCCATTGGACGCGCCGCCGGCGCCAACCCGCTCTTGAGTGATGATCGAGACGGACTAGGCGTGCTTGTGTTCGATCGCTTGAACGGTGACAATCCGGCATTGATGAAATACGTGGCGTGGGCGCGTCGCATTCACGGCGATGATGGAGCAGTGCAGGAGACTGCATCGCTGGAGAGCTTTCTTGATCACGATCCGATCCACCTTACGTTTTCCGGCGGCTGTGGGCCATTGAACGAACTGAACGAGCAGTTACAACGTGACCTCGGCGCCGAAGCGAAGGTCTTTAGTACGATGTATCCGAAACTCGACTTCGGTCTGCTCGACGTGCTTCATCCCGGCGCCTCAAAGGGTGTCGGCGTTGCCGCTGCCGCCGGCGAACTGAAGATCACAGCGGGCGAAGTCATGGCTATTGGAGACAACTTTAACGACCTTGAAATGCTGTGCTACGCCGGCACGGGAGTCGTTATGGGTAATGCCGAAGCGGCGCTGCGCGAAACAGAAGGATTGCACACGACCGCTGCCAATGATGAAGATGGCGTGGCGCTGGCAATTGAAAAATTTATTCTGAGTTCAGACTTGTAGGGCGGATCTGCGTGTCCGCCCACCCGTATCAATCGCTCAACATTCGAAGAGGGCGGACACGCAGGTCCGTCCCTACAGGAGAGAACAAATGGCAAATCGCACCGCGGTAATTCAAACGAACAAGGGGACAATCCGTTTCGAGTTGCTCGAAACGGACGCACCAAAAACAACTGAGAATTTTATTACGCTCGCAGAACGCGGCTATTACGACGGCATCATCTTTCACCGCGTGATCGACGGCTTCATGATCCAGGGCGGCGATCCCACCGGCACCGGCGCGGGTGGCCAATCGGCCTGGGGTGGAAAATTTCCGGACGAAATCGACGCAAAGTCGCACGTCTATCAACGGGGTTACAAGGCCGGCACCGTAGCCATGGCCAATGCTGGACCAAACACCAACGGTTCGCAGTTCTTCATCATGCATGTCGACTATCCATTGCCACCGAGCTATTCGATCTTTGGTCGCGTCACCGAGGGCCAGGAAATCGTCGATGCCATCGCCAAGTCACCGCGAGACCGTAATGATCGTCCACAATCAGAAGTGAAGATGGAAAAGGTGACGATCGAAGAGTAGGAATCAACTCCACTGTTAAGTGTCCGACGAACTTCAGTTTGTCGTCTGTTTCCCCGGAAATCCTTCTGGCCGGAACAACGACAAACTGAAGAAGTTTGTCGGACACTGGGCGGACACATCCAATGAAAGCAACATCGACTGATAGGCATTCATATCGCGTCCTGCTACTGCTTCTCCTGCTCTCGATCGCGGGCCTGAGCGTTCAGGCGCAAACGCAGTCAATTGAATCCGGCACGTTTCGTCTTCACAAATTTGAACAACCCATCGGCGAAGAGTCGTATACGATCAGGCGCGACGGCGATTCCCTCGTCACCACTGTTACCTTCGCGTTCACCGATCGCGGCACTGAAGTCCCGCTCACGGCCGTATTGCGCACGCGCCAGGACCTGACACCTGTAAACTTCAGCATCAAGGGCAGCGTCTCACGTTTTTCGACAATTGATTCCTCCGTCGATATCAAGGACCACACCGCGACCATTCGCGAAGACCGCGCGACGCGCGAGGCAGCCGTGCCGGAGCGCTTCTTCACCATCAGTGGTTACGCTCCCACCACAGTGCAGATGATGCTGGTCCGCTATCTGCTGTCTCACAAAGTAAGCGGCCCGCTTCATACCTTCCCCGGCGGCGAGGTAACCCTCGAACATCGCGGCAAAGACAAGATCAGAACCGGCGACAAGGATGTGGAATTGGATCGCTACAGCGTCAGCGGTTTGATCTGGGGTCGCGAATCGCTTTGGTTCGACCAGGCGCAGAATCTGGTGGCGGCGGTCACCGTCGACGCGGAGTTCGATCACTTCGAAGCTCTGCGCGATGGTTATGAGTCGGCGCTGTCATTCTTCGTTACCAGGGCCGTCGCCGACGGCATGGCTGCGTTAGCGGATACTTCACGGCGTCTCAGCCCGGAGCGCAAAGGCCCGCTCGTGATTTCCGGAGCGACTTTAATCGACGGTCGAGGCGGCGCGCCGGTTCCTGACTCTGTCGTACTCATCGAAGGCGATCGCATAATGGCGGTTGGACCACGTGATAGTTTCGCCATTCCCCGCGGGGCAACGGTCGTGGATGCGCGCGGCAAGTACCTGCTGCCCGGATTGTGGGACATGCACTCGCACTTTGAACAGGTCGAATGGGGACCAACTTACCTGGCAGCCGGGGTAACGACCGTGCGTGACGTCGGTAACGAGTTTGAGTTCATCACCGCGGTGCGCGACGCTATCAAAGAGGGACGAGGCCTGGGACCGCGTTTGTTGCTGGCCGGCATTATCGACGGCGAGAGCAAAACGTCGTGGGGATTGATTCGCGCGAGTTCCGCCGCCGAAGCTCAGGCAGTAGTCACTCGCTATCACGCGGCCGGCTTTCAACAAATAAAAATCTACAGCTCAGTCAAGCCTGAGGTGGTACAGGCGATTTGCGATCAGGCGCACAAGCTTGGCATGACTGTCACGGGCCATATTCCCGACGGCATGAATGCTATTCAGGGTGTCGAAGCCGGCATGGACCAGATTAATCACGTTCAATATTTACTGCCCGTTCTGCGCCCGCGAACTTTCCGCCCGTTGCAGGGAGCGCCGCCGCCGCCGCTCGACTTTCAGACGCCCGAAGCACAAAAAGCGATCGAGTTTTTCAAGACTCACAACACAGTAATCGATCCCACGCTGGCGATTTTTGAATGGTCGCTGCATCCGGCCGCCAAGCCCTTTGCCAGTATCGAGCCGGGCGCGGCGAAAGTGCCGCCACAACTAGCGGGCGCAATCAATAACACGGGAGTGCCGGAAGCCGCGGTGCCGCAAACGACCGCCATCATGGAACGTTACCTGGCGATTGTCGGCGCTCTGCATCGAGCAGGCATCATCATCGTAGCGGGTACCGATCAGGTGGTGCCGGGCCATAGCCTTTATCGCGAGATCGAGTTGTACGTCAAATCAGGCTTTACGCCGATGGAAGCAATCCAGGCAGCGACTCTCGTTCCGGCGCGGGTGATGAAACTCGAAAATGAAATCGGTACGATTGAGGCAGGCAAGCGCGCAGATTTGATCATTCTCGAACGCGATCCACTGGATAACATCAGGAATATCCGCAGCGCTAAAACTGTGATCACCGGCGGCCGCATGTTCGATTGCGCACAACTTTGGCGCAGCGTGGGATTCAAGCCGTGAACTCTTCTCTGTCCAGTTTAGAAAGACTTGTCCGCCCGGCTCGCAATCTTCCGGTCGTCCGACAAACTTCAGTTTGTCGCTGATGTGCGTGAGAAGAGCCTTCCGTCAGCCGGCGACAAACTGAAGTTTGTCGGACGTTGACTACTCACCGGCATTCGTCATTGTGATGTGTAACCTCGGTACCAAACCGTCGCTGATACTCTTCGGAAGTAAGCAGCAAACAAATCACGTGTCGCGCGTCGACCGGCTCTGAAGCGTTCAGCTTCTCGAGCAGGGGTTTATACCTCGGATCCTGATAATCAACATCGCGGCGCAGTTGGAGCAGGAACTGCATCAACACCATTGCTCGCTCCCCTTCCCGGCGTTTGAATTCCGGCGTCTCGACAATCACTCTCAGCACTTCGGCCCTGCTTTTGCCCGCGCGCACGGCGGCAATCTGCCGGATCCGTTCCTGTGTGAATGGTTTCAGCTGCGCTTTGTCATAAAGGCGATTCACAAATTCTTCCGCGCTCATGCTGTCGGGATAAATCGCGCGAAAAGCATCACGCTTAATCCACCCCTCGACAAAGGAACGCTGCGCCGGAATCAGATCATCCGGATCGCGCCAATCGTTGACGTGCAGGGCCTCGAGTAACTTTCGGTCCTGCATCAAGTCAGCAAATCCCGGAGCAGTGCCGAACGCGGCATCATTCAGCCGAAAGCTGAGAAAGGCGGTCTCCTGGACTTCATCGGCGCCAAAAAGGACCATGCTGATCTTGACGCGACTATCGTTAAAGCAGTCGCTGGTGGGCGGGCAGGGCTTCAGGTGCTCGGCCCAATATTCAAGTCCCGGCGGATCGGCTTCGCGATTCAACACGTCGCGGTATTGCTGGCTGACGAATGCGTGCGCGTCGTCGATGGGATTCCTGATCACGGACGGCTGTCGCTTGCCGCCGCCGCCGGCAACCAAAGCCGCATAGCGTTGTTCGCAATCCCTGATCTTTTCCGCGGTCAAAGGAACCGGGCGTTCGCTAATCACAAAATGATCCTGATCCAGCGCGACGTTGGGACTGAAACATTCCAGGTAACCGTCCGGTGGCCGTCGTTCGTGGGCCATCACGATGAAAGAAGTCAATTCCTTATTGCGCGCCGCCACGTAATCGTTCAGTCCCAGGATATCGATGATGTTGACTTTTGGCAGTACCCACGAGATAACGCCTACAGAACCTACGGGCAAAACCGGATAGCCGGAGTCTGAGAGTTGCAGGCCCTTCTCTCTTGGCGGCAGTGTCTCTTTCAAATAAAGATAAAAATTCTTATGTTCCTGGTGGCGCATGCAGACGTAATGTCCAATCAGCCAGTCCTGCAAGTTATCGAAAGCCCGCGGATAAAAGAGCAGAAAAGTCGGCGTTGCGGGAAATTGTTTTTGGATCGCTCGCGCCACCGGCGCCCGCAACACAACAGTGCGATTGCGTCCAGTCAGGTTGTGTGTGGCGGCCCAATGAATCCAGGGGATGGGCCACGACAACACAATGGAGATTGCAAAAAGCAGCAACGTGCGCCTGCTGTCGATCTCCAGACGATTCAGCATCCACAGAAGTGAAATCGCCAACAGCAGGACCAGGTGACTGTAGACTCGATACTCGAAGTGGTCGCCGCCGATGACCACCGTGTAGTAAAAAAACTGCCCGAACAACGCGAGACAGACCGCGGTTTTTTTGAGCCAGCCTCGGTAAAGTTTCTTTTCCCGCCATAAGCGTTTCGCGGCGAGCAGGAACACGACCATGAAAACGATGAGCCAAACCCAGTAGGAATACTCAAGCACAAATGACAGAAAGTACCGCACACCGCTCTGCGGCCAGATGCGACCGGCCACCGTCTTTGCGTAGTAAGTATTTGGCAACCAGGCTTTGTACACACTGCGCCGCCAAACCAGATGAGCCGGAATGATGAATAGCGGCACAGCAGAAAGGGCCAGCCACACAGCGGCCGATCTGGATATCGGTGCCTTGGCATACACCGTTCTGGCGATCAAGACGCCGGTGACAAGCGCAAACAAAAGTCCGTCGGGACGACTGAGCGTCAACAACGCCGCCGATAATGATGAGGCAAAGACCCAACGCCGGCTGCCATCTGGAAGATACAGACAGCAGTAGACCCACAACGTTAAGAAGAAATTGAACATTGCCGTTTCCAGACCGGAACTGGTCCAGGCCAGAAAGGTGCGGTTGGTGATCACGGCTGCGAAAACCAGCGCGAGCCACAGCACTCGATACTTTGCGAGTTCAGCGCGCAAATCCATCTTTAGGACCATCAAGGCGCCCACCAGGAGAGTCAGGTAAGCGAAGAGCAAAGCTAGATAATTTGCGGCATCGGGCGGCTCGACTCCGGCAACGTGCCAAATTAAGTCCAGCAACACCACCCAAAGGAAACTTGTATACCCCTCGACCGGACGGAATGGTGGCGGGTTCCAGACATACCCGTAGCCAAAGTGACTGTTGCTGACATAGCGAAAGGCGATGAAAGCGTCATCGGTGAGGAACCAGAACATGCGCCAGCCGAACCAGACACCCACCAGCGTTGCCAAAGCTAAAACCAACAGAGCAATTCTGTTTCGGCGCGTCAGGTTCGCGATCGTTGAGTTGTCGCCTGTGAACATTGAATGCGGGTTTAAGTAGCGCAGACTTCAGTCTGCGATTACGTCGGTATCGAATCCCAGACTGAAGGAGACTCTGGTCAAGTGCTTCAAAAGGAATCTGTGGTTCGCTTTCCTCTCATTCTCACCCGGTTTCAACCGGGTGAGAGAGTGCCTTTCCCAAGCGTGTCAACCGTTTCAACGGTTTCCAGGCACTGGGTTAGAGGTTTGCAGTGCTCAACTTAGCTGACGCGAAAGGAAACCGTTGAAACGGTTAGATCCAATCGAGGCTAGCATGTGTCACCCGGTTGAAACCGGGTGAGAATGAGATGAAGCCAAAACCGATGTGCGCGTTGAGACACTTGATCAGAGTAAACTTCAGTCTGCGCTACCGCGGGTGTGTTGCTTTTCCTTGATAGCATCCGCGACAAAGCGCCTGGCTTGGCTGACTGATTCTTCCAAAGTCTGTCCTTTCCCCAGGCAGGCCGCAATTGCCGCCGAGAGCAAACAGCCGGTACCGCGCAGATTGGCGCCGGCGATCCATTCTCCACGAAAGACAGTCACATGACCCTCGTTGTCGAGCAGATCGATTGCCTCCCCTGGGACCGCACGCATCCTGCGTGCTGATGCTGCTCCCGGTTCACCCTTGGTTGTAAGTTCAACCCCTGCTGTCTTCCCTTGCGACTCAGGCAGGCAGGATGCCTGCGGTCCCAGGTGGCCACCCTTGATCAGCACCGCTCGCGCGCCGCGCGCTCGCATGACGTCCGCAGCAGCGCGCATCCCCTCCAAATCCTTGATGCGCAACCCGGTGATCTGCTCCGCTTCGGGAATATTAGGCGTCACCACGCACGCCACCGGTAATAATTCATTGAGTAGAACTTCAAGGGCGTCCTCTTCAATCAAAGCGAATCCCGATGTCGAGCAAATCACTGGATCGACCACCGGCGCCGGTAAACCGGTTTCGCGAAACAGGCGGACGACTTCGCGCACTATCTCGCGCGTCGGCAACATACCTGTCTTCACGCCCGCGACTATGCTCCGATCGACAATAGCCATCACCTGGCCGCGAATGGTTTCGACAGATAAATGGTCGGCGCCGAAAAATTCCCTATCGTTCTGAAATGTAATCGAGGTTATTGCGGCCGCAGCAGAGCAACCAAAAGCTGTGAAGGCCCGGATGTCGGCGATAACACCCGCGCCGCCCGAGGGATCCAGGCCGGCGATGGTTAGCGCGGTGGGCGGAGTGATTTCGTGCGAAGACATAAGTGAACCGAGTCGGCCTGAGGCCCGAAGGGCTTAAGCGATGTTGATTGCCTAACCGAGTACGTAACATGACAAGCTACGCAAACTAAAGGTTTGCGTTACACCGCTCGAACAACACTCACTACGCGCTGCAAATCGCTCGACTGGTGAAACAGCCCGATCCCTGCAAGCCCCGCCGCACCTGCGCGTAAACAGTCGGGGGCATTGTCAATCGTTACACCACCCAACGCTAAGATCGGGAAAGGAGCCAGCGCGAATGTCACTTCTGCCAACCGCTTCAGTCCCAAAGGCTCGCCATAATTCCGCTTCGAGGCAGTCTGAAACACTGGTCCAAAGACAGCAAAGTCGGCGCCTTCATCACGAGCGCGGCAGGCCTCGCCGATTGAGTGAGTCGAAACACCGATCAGAAAGTCAGATCCCGTAGTGCGACGCACAATCTCTGTGCTTAGCGAGTTCGCTGTCAAATGAACCCCGTTGGCACCTGCGGCCTGCGCAATATCCGCACGGTCGTTGACCAGCAGCCGCGTCGAGCTGCCCTGCGTAAACGCAACCGCGCGCAGCGTTAGCTCGTAAAGCACACGCGCACTCAATTCTTTTTCGCGAAGCTGGATCAGATAAATACCGGCGGCAACCGCGGCCGAGATGAGCTTGAGGAGACGCGTGAAGTCGTCAGTTGACGGCGTTGTCGCCGCCGTCGTCTCACCGCCGGTTATCAGGTACGTGATTGGTCGAGAGAGGTTGAGCTCCATCTTTCGTCGTGCTGCCAGAGCCCGCAACCTCTCGCTGCAAGGCGCTTACAGTCTGCTTGAAGGTGAATATTTCCCAGAAGGCGATGCCCAGATTCAAAAGGCCCACGCCCGTGACTGCTCCGCGCACCCAGCCGGAAGCAACGACGGTCTGTAAAGCATAGAACCCGGTTTTGCGCGCGGCATATAGCAAAAAATAGTTATTGCCCCAATCGCTCAAGCCAAAAAAACCCTGAGGGATCCACGGGGCAAGGGTCAACACCAGTCCGATCTCAAGACAGAGGATGATATAGAAAATGACGCTGAGCTTGGCCGACATAATTTGCAGGGAGATGGTACGGGGCGGAAACGATAAGAGTCAACCTAACCCGAGAGGCTTTGGACTTTGGGCTTTGGACTTTGGTCTTTGGTCTTTGGTCTTTGGTTCTTTCGTTCTTAGTTCTTGGATCTTTGGATTTCAAGTTCCAAGGCTCCAGCGACCAGAGTACTCAGAAACAAAGCCCAAAGACCCAAGACCCAAGACCTAAGACCCAAGACCTAAGACCCTCTTGCCACGGCTTTACGCTTTCACCGTCTTCCTGGCCTGTAAGTCCTGTAACTTTTCCGCGACGTCGCGGTAAGCAACATCAACACTGTAAACTTCTGTGAAGGCATCGATCGCTTGATTCAGATCTCCCATTTGCTCAAACGCTGAGGCCAACTCATAACGCAGCGCCTGATACTCGTCAACGTTATGCCCCGGCGCCTCGAGCCCTTTGCGGAACCAGATCACCGCCGCCTTTGGCAGTTGCTTTTGCATAAAACAATGTCCCAACAGATTACAGCACTGCAGGTACCTGGGCGTGCCGTCTTTGGGCATTGCTAATCCCACCGCGGTCTGGAATTCGCGCACGGCTTCGTCCAACAGATCCATCTCTTTGTAGGCGAGCCCCATGTTGTAATGCGTTTCGTAATCCTCGGCAGGCCCTTCCTCTTCGTCTTCGGCGGCAACGCGAAACTCTTCAAAGATATCGGCGAGGCCGGCATCGATCGTCGCGCGCGGCGCCGCGGGAGCACTTCCATTTGGACTCGCGGGCACGAGCACGCCAGGTTGCTCGGCCGCCACCGATCCGAATTCATGCGCCTGCGAAGCCTGCCCAGAGGGAGAAAGACTGATGTCAGTTGGCTTGCCCAACTTTTGCCGCCGTTCTTCAATGGCCGGATTCCCGGTGTACTGACGCTCGAGCATCTCCAGCGTATCGAGAGCAATATCTGCGTAGCCCTGGCTGATGTAAAAGTCGACGCTTTCCAGCTCCTGACGCAACATCGCTTCTCGACGTTCCACGTCCGGGGCCGATTCAGTTGTCGCGTCAGCGGCGGCAGCCGGGGCCTCGAACATAGCGCCGCTCACGTCAAATTCGTGACCATCGCCTGAACCACCTGCTGATGCAAACGGTACGGTCGGGATTTCGAACGCGCTAAAGCTTGCGCCACTTGTGTCGTTTCGCTCAAACTCTTCATTCAGATCGGCAAACGACGCGCTCGGATCGGAAATCGTTTCCGCCGTCTCAGCTACGGAATTGAATTCAAATTCCTCGTTGGCCGCACTCGCCGGCCCTCCGCCAAACTCATCTTCCTTAACAATCGCAAAACTCTCGAAGGTCGGCACTTGCTGAACATTGAAATCCGGCAGCGGCACGGCCTCGTCAGTCGGCTCTTCTTCCTGTGCGCCGCCTAATTTTTGCAAGCGTTCTGAATAACGGCGCTCATCAGGTACCAAGCGCACTAACTGAGTCAGAGCATAGCGTTCATCATCCGTGCGACCGGCAGCTTCGGCAGCCTCAGTTAAGCGCTCCAGCGCCGCGCGCAGCTTCTCGGTATCGCGCTGCCACCAATGGATTCGCACCAGCAGGCGCAGTGCGGCAATCTGTTCGGGGTCGCGAGCCAACACCTCGTTCACCAGCTCGAGCAACTGTACTTCTTCACGTCCGGCCAGCGCTCGTTCCGTAATACCAGAGAGAACTCTGGCCGCGGCATCAATATCTCCGGCGTTCAAATGCAAACGTGCCACTTCCAGAAAGCGCGTGTAGTTCGACGCGTCGTGCGTCATTAGCAGCGTAGTGGCCCGCTCGGCGCCCGAGGCGTCCTGGGCTTCGAGGTATGAAGTAAGCAGCAACGAAATTAACGCCGGATCGTCGGGTCGATCAGCAATCAACTTTTCCACCAACTCGGCTGCTTCGTAAGCGGTACCCAAAGCAATGTGCGCTTTGACCGCTCCTTCCAGGGCGAGCTGATAATGCGGCAGTATTTCCAGGGCCCGTAAATATGCCTGCAGGGACTTTTCATGGGACCGATTTTCCAGCAAACGCGAACCCGCCTCGCCGAACGCCTGCGCCGCTTCCGACTGCAAGCCCCCTTTGAGATAGGCCTCAGCCAACTTCAAACGCACATCAGTATTGTGAAGATCCAGATCGGCGATCTTGTGCAGCACCTCGAGCGCTTTCTTGGCATCGCCTGCCTGTGAATGAGCTTCGGCGACGATCATGTATTGCGCGCGGGCGTCGACCACCAAGCCCTGGACGGCGTACAGGCTCGCAAGTTTTTCGGCGATTTCCGGATTGCGCGGGTCCAGGCGATCGATCTTCTTGTACATCGCCACCGCTTTGAGGGTGAATTCCTGTTCACGATAATGTTCGGCGATACGGGCAAAGCAGTTGATGGCCTCCTGCTTGTTGCCGGTGCGCACACAGAGATCGCCCAGCATGTTAAGAGCGGTAAAATCGCTCTCGTCATGTTCGACAATTTGACGGTATTCCTTGAGCGCGGCGGCAATGTTCCCCAGCGAGAGGAATTTTTCCGCGGCCTTTAAGACCTTAGACTTTTCGAAAGCCATTTGCGTGTATTATGTGTCCCCTAGTGTTGGCGGAATCAAATAAAGGGCGGGTGGAAAGTTGCAGTCGCTAATGCCTGAACAACTCTTACGAACGACTCGGCGGGGCGACCCGTTCGAACAAATACGCTAACACGCGAAATTGAGGAGTGTCAACGCAGTTCTTTCTAAAGGGCCGAGAACCGTGAACCGTAAACCGAAAATAGCAGCGCCAGGCCTTCGTCTTTGCGCTTGGTTTCTAATTGTTAGTGGAGACCAGTCGTCTGTGACCAGCGCTTAATCGAAGAACTACTAAAGGGCTCAACGGAAGAACTACTAAACGAATGATTGATCGTCTGTTTACGCCGAAGGCGTTGGCCAAAGCCACATCAGTCTCTGAAATTCAAACTTGAGCACAGTCCAATTCCAAGTGGACCTTCAACTACAGAACCGGGAGCCTTAGCGACCGGGTTCAACATGAGTCACCAAATACTCACAGATCGACGGACAATGACCCACCATGCGGTAATTGTCTCACGCTTGGATCCATCGGTTGTGCAAGCAAATACTGGCAATCTACGGCAAGGGGTCTCCCTGCTCGCACTCAACGTAGACTATAGCGGCGATCAGGTCCGGCTCCCTCCAAAGGCGACGCTTACTACCTTTCCTGACCCATGGCGTGCCTTCGCTTTGCCAACAACCCGCCTCTCTCATTTTGCGAGTTGCGTTGGCTTTGAAGGTGTTCAGAACTATTTCCGGGTCGCAGTTCGCGGTCACCACGGAATGCACGTGGTTTGTCCGAATATTGCAGGTCCACAATTGCCATCGGCGAACTCTGCAGACCTCATTGATAGCCTCTTTTACTGCGGCCCGGCGTCGCTGACTGAGATTGACGGGTGGGCGTTTTAGAGCACGTTGATTGTGCTGCAACCAACGGCGATTGGGAGCGATTAACGGCGATCCGTGCCGGTTGTGAAAGCGATCAACAGATCCCCGTGAATCACCATGGAGCCAGGTACCATAGCAACGAAACGAGATCATGAAAGCAAGCGGGGTATGATCATCATTGAACTCGCAATGAGGTTGAGACAAGGCGCTCCTTTGAGTAGTGACAATTTATTTTTTGCGCGTTGTAAACGCTGAAACGCTCGCAGCACAAACGGTTTCTAACTCTCTGAATGCTGGTTCTTTCTTAAATCGAGGCGCATAGCAACAGCCTCCATACAGCTAGACAAGTAACTCTAAAAAGAGTTAATTGAGAAGTTCATTTTGAGTGCGTGTCAGTGCTTGTTGGACCCGGTCGCTAAGGCTCCCGGTTCTGTATTGAGGGGGTCTACTTAAGTTGACCTTTGCTGGTATTCCGCTGGGCTCTTTGCCCTTGTCGTTATGTCAACCACACAACCTTCCAATCTTAAGACGGCGCGGGGCGCGGCTCTCGGCCAACGCGTTGCTGTCGTCGGCTTCTTTCTCTTCGCCGCCTTTGCGCCGCACTCCATCGCCGGGGCCGAAATTGCTTTGGGAATCGCGGCTGCCGGTTGGCTGGTCCGCACACTTGCGTCCCGACAGACAGGATTCCACAGAACGAAACTCGATCTACCTATCTGGTTGTTCTTTCTCTGGACCATCTTCTCGGCCGTGCTCTCGACCGAACCGCGTATCAGCGTCGCCAAGCTGCAATCGGTTTGCGTGCTCTTTGTCTTCTACCTGACACAGGCAATTGTTACCCGTCGGAAAGTGGTCCTTTTAGTCTCGTTAATGATCCTCTCCGGTGTAGCCGGAACGCTGTGGAGTGTTTTTGATCTGGTGCGCGGGCGTGGCGTGGTCGTGGAGGCCATGGCGGCTGACAGTCCGTTTCGCGAAATTCAAACCGGGACCGATTCGATCCCCGGAGTGTTGCCCGAACCAGCGACAATTAAGCTGGAAAAAGGAGACGCCATCTGGCGAGTGGGCGGCCATCGTGTCTATTCAATCGCTGACATAGATGAAGTGATCAGACAGGCAGAGGTGTACGAACATCTTTCCGTTAGCGTGATCACTCACGGCGAGCACGCAGAGTGGCGGGGCTTTGTAGTCAGCGGGTACATGAAGGCACAACCTTCGCCCTCGGGAGTAAGCGGCAGCGGCAGCCTGCATCGCTTTCGCGCTTCAGGATGGACCACACACTACGCATACTTCGCCGAGATCCTGCAGATGCTGGCGCAGCTGGCGCTGGGTCTGGCGCTCGCGAATTTTCAAAATCATGGCGCCAATCGCCGTTTCAAATTGGCGTTGATTGCCGCCGGCTTGCTGGCGTTTGGTATTGCTTTCACCGCGATGCGTACCGTGCTGGTGGCCTTTGCCATTGGCGGCTGTGTGGTAGTTTGGCGCGCCGCGTCAAGAGGGGCTGCGGCAAAGTTCCTGGTGACCGCGGCCATTGCCTTCATCCTCGGCTTCGGAGTGGTTGTGGTCTGGCAAACGCGAGCACACCAGGCGCTTTCACTCGGTGACGATAGCTCGTCCCTGCGCGTGAAGGTCGCCCGCGTTGGTCTTGCGCGAGTGCTGGTCCATCCGATATTTGGTCACGGCATGGACGCAGTGAAACAGCACTGGAGCGAATGGGGCTTTCCCGGCACCCTGTTGATTCATCTTCATTCGACACCGCTGCAGATTGCTTTTGATCGCGGGCTGCCTGCGCTGGTCTTCTGGCTTTGGATCATGTTTGTGTTCTGGAAGGTCGTGTCACGAAGCGAACGAGCAACACGCGATTCCGGCGACACCAATCGTCATGGAGTGCTGCTCGGCGCTACCGGCGCCCTGGTTGGTTTCTTTGTGAGCTCGCTGGTCAATTACAACTTCGGCGCCGGCATCGTCGCGCTCGTCTTCTGGTGGTTTATGGGAACGGTGATCGTGCTCGCCCGGCAGGAATAGGTCTTTAGTCCTTTTGGTCTTTGGTCTTTGGCCTTTGGTTCTCTGCTAACTACTTCATTCAGCCCCGTCGGGCGAAACGTTCACGGGCGCCTGCTACCGTCTGCAGAAATAAGCCAAAGAACCAAAACAATCAAAGACCAAAAACCAAAGACCCAGGACCCTTCTTCAAACAAATCGTGGTCATCGATCGCATATTCTGCACCACCGTCGTCTTGATCGGATCCAACCACTCTCCATTTAACGCCGCCATCACTTCCAGCAACATCGCTTCATCAACCAGAAACCGATCGCTCCCATCCGGCAATCGATAACGCCGGCCTTCGATCAAATGCACTTGACTCTCAATGCCAATGGTCGATGCCAGCCGCGCGAAAAAGATTCCGCCGGGCATTAGCACACGCCACATCTCATTCATCATCGCCCGCCATTGTTCTTCTGATCTCGCAAAGTGCAGCACCGCGCTGCTCAACACCACCTCAAAACTTTCATCCCCCCACGACATCTTCTCGACAGCTTCCACGCGAAAATTACTCTGCACTTCCTGCCTCGTGCTCGCGCCGTCTGCCTCCTCTTCCGCCACCTGGGACCCCATACCTCCGGCGTGCTTGTCTGCCGCGACAGACCTCTTTGTCTGAAACCGCTCGTCGCTTCCTTCGCCTTCCTGCCTTTTTCTGCTTTCGGCCTTCTGCCTACTGCCTTCTTCTTCCTGCCTCCTGCTCCTGCCGTCTGCCTTCTCTTCTCTCGCCATCCGCCGCACCTGCGCGATCGCCTCGCTCGATTCATCCACCCCACAAACCTCAAACCCGCTCCGCAGCAAATACACAAGATTCCTGCCCCCTCCGCATCCGGCATCCAACACTCGCATACCGGGCACAATCCTGCCTTTCAACAACTGATCGAAAAGATAGATGTCGATGCCGCCAAACCATTCCTGCAAATTAAGGGACATAAGGTGGGGAGAGGGTTTTTGGTTTTTGGTTTTTGGTTTTTGGTTTTTGGTTTTTGGTTTTTGGTCTTTGGTCTTTGGTCTTTGGTCTTTGGTGGTCTTTGGTCTTTGTACTTTGAAAACCTGGAACTTGGAACTTAGAATCCAAGAAGCAAGATCTCAGATTCAGATCTCAGATCTCAGATCTAGAACTAAGAACCAAAGACCCAAGACCCAAGACCAAAGACCAAAGCCCTCTTACCTAACACGCCGTTGCATTCCCCGCCAGATCGCTGCAACCAAACTCCCATTTCCCGGGACCCACGCGGTCCCACTTGAAACACTTTCTGCTGCCACAGATGCGGCCATGGCCAAGTGAACGCGCGGCAAATTCTTCAGGTGTCGGCGCACTTTGCTCCGGTCCTTTCCTCAGCTGTGCAGACTCGCCGGCAAAAGAATAAGCTGTTTTGCCCTGCGCGTCGACAAAGGAAATCTTCAAAGTCCCTTCGCTAAAGTCATAGCCGCTGGTAGCCACGCGAATGGTGTAAAAGCCAGCCGGCAACTCTCTGCTTTCAGCGTGCGCCAGATAGGCATAGACCAGGCCAGTACCCTTTGAGAGTTCCTGTGCCGTCAGCCCTTCTGCATGCGCAATGGGCGCCGAGAGAATCGTGAAGCCGTTGCCCAGGTCACAGGTGAGCTGGTCCAACAACAGTGAAAGACCCGCGTCCTTAGCGGCATGCTCGAGCGAGTCCGCCAGTTGCTTCCGGATCACGGCATCGAGCGCAGCCGGTTTAGTTGATGTCATCATTTTATTCTTCCTTTCCCTTATCGGGTGTTTATCTAGTTCGATTGGTGTCGTCCCAAACTTCCTGACATTGGTTTTCTCTGGGTTAACAGTGAAGTCTCTCGCGCCAAACCAAACGAAGTTTCGGTTACAGAATGCGAGGTCTTAACTGCGAAGGTCTCAGCTGCGGAGCAGCGAAATGTTGTAGATACAGCTCGT
Organism: Acidobacteriota bacterium; assembly: GCA_025463135.1. GTDB lineage: Bacteria > Acidobacteriota > Blastocatellia > Pyrinomonadales > Pyrinomonadaceae > JAOAPY01. The sequence goes on along the minus strand of JAOAPY010000002.1, from coordinate 21,610 downwards.
GAAGAGAGGTCTTAGCTCGAGAGGAGCGTAATTCATCTCTCAGCTGGTTATCTCGCTCCTTCAGAGCTTCAGAGTGGATCGGGCCGAGCGTGGTCCATCAACATTTCGTCCCGCTGGGACCGAAGATCTCTCACCTTTGCCCTTTCCCCTTGCCTTCGCTCGCAACCATACGCGCGCCTCCGCCACGGCGTCCTTCGCAAATTCGGAAGAACATCGGAAACTTTTCGGAAAGGTGTGAAGGGGGTAAGGCTGCGAGTTTTTTATGAGGCGTTTTAGAGCCGGTGTCAAAACCGGGTTAGATGCCATGGCCTTGTGCCGTGGACCTTCACGTTAGGCAGCTACAAAAAAGCCGCAGTGACTCTCACAGATGCCCCGGGCTTGTTCCGTGGAGGGTAACAACCCTCATCGCCCAACTATTTTCAAGAGCTTGCCGAGTCCCGCTCGAGCACGATGTCAAACACTCCACTTTCAAAGCTCGCGCCGTTGACCGTGTGCTTTTCCGGAGCAATGGCATTCTCCGGGCGATACATCGAATCGGACTTGTGGACGTCTCCGACAAAGTGAATCTCAGTAACCAGCGACTTATAACCAGGACAAACCGCCACCAGATGAAAGTGCGCACAACGCCAGTATTCCGGCGACTCTCCAGGGTTGGTCCTGTAGGGAATCGGGCGAATGCTTTCTAATTCATAGTATCCAGTCTCAGAGGACACCAGCCGCCCGCGATTTCTGAAGTCGGTAACACCATCCGAATACTTGCCGTTCATATCAACATTCCAGAAGTCGAGGACCGTGCCCGGCAGCGGGCGTTTGGTATCGAGTGCCCAGACGCGGCCTGACAGAACAAAGGTCGTACCCGGCTCGCCAGGCAGGGAGAGCTTTCCTCGAAAGGGGGCACCCGGCCTGAAAAATGGTCCAGAGGACAAGGGAGTGGTGGGCTTTAGCACGCCTTTGGCGGGCGCCCCATCTTTGGGGACCGCGCCCATTTGAATTAAAACGCGATTCGCCTCTTCGCCGCTGACGGTACCCATCGTCGGCTGCGCGCAGGCACTTAAAACCAGTTCCATGGAACCGAGTGCCGCAAGCCCCAAACCTGTTTGCACCATAAATGTTCGACGTGTTGAATTGCTCATCAGGAGTGTCTCCTTAATTGAACTCTGGCTCTACCCGAGCCCTTACTTTCGCTTCTTCCAAGCGTGATCGAATTTTCCTATTTCTCTAACAGATGCGTTACCCAACCGCATAAGAGAGTCAGCAAAAGCTCATCTCATTCTCACCCGGTTTCAACCGGGTGATTGCGGCTGAATTGGTTGCGAGAACCGTTTTAACGGTTTCTCTCTTGCTTCTCAGACTAGAGAAACCGTTGAAACGGTTAGCAGCTAAGAAAAGCTTGATCACCACCCGGTTGAAACCGGGTGAGAATGAGAAACCCCTACCTACTACCCGCGCACTCATTTCCTCACTGCTTCGATATTCAACTCGATAGCCACATCATTACCCACCACCAACCCGCCAGTGTCCAGGGTTGCGCTCCAGTTCATGCCAAAGTCACGACGGTCGATCGTTACCGCCGCTTCAACTCCCAGGTGTGTCTCGCCCTGAAAATTACTCTTGCCGTTTATCTTAAACGGCAGCGTGATCTCTTTGGACACTCCATGCATCGTGAAGATGCCGATGGCCGCCAGGCCCTTGCCGCGCTTTTCAACCCGGGTACTCTTGAAAGTGATGTCGGGATATTTCGCTACTTCAAAAAAGTCGGCAGCCCGCAGATGATCGTCTCTGGCTTTGACATCGGTATTGATGCTCTCAGCTTTGATGGTAATTGCGACAGACGATTTACTGATGTTCTGCTCGTCATAGACTATCGATCCCGTGTAGTCGGTGAAGCGTCCCCTAATGTTATTGATGATCAGATGTCGCACGGAAAATCCGATATGACAATGGGCCGGGTCGATGGCATATGTGTCCGCTGCCAAAACGGCTCGCCCGGGCATTATCGCCAATGCGAGTACCATAACGGTGATCAACAGCCCGGTCATTAAATGTCGCATAGTGTTCTGCCCTTCATCAATCTTCTCAGTGGATCATTAACAGCAATCTTCTTGAGACATTACGAAGCGCGCGACCAGAAAGCGGAGTTTTGTGACGAGCGGGCAGTAGGTTGGGATAGAGCGGCTTAGCCGAACTTTGGGAGGACTAAACCCAGGCCTGTTTGCTAACAGCAAATTGCTGCAAAGACTTAGGCTTCATCTCATTCTCACCCGGTTTCAACCGGGTGGGCAGGCGTATTCCTCTCGATTCTGCAACCGTTTCAACGGTTTCTCACTTTGAAGCCAATCACGAAAAAGGACGCTCAAGCTCCCTTTGCCTCTTTGTTTCCTTCCGTACCAGCCCCGACTCGTCGGGGCTGGCCTATTAACCCTGCGGGAAAGCCCCGTGAACACGGCGGGGTTTTCAAGAGGTTCCGTCGGTCGCCTTCGACAATCAACTTTGAATCTCTATCGCTTTCCTGCTTTTGTATGAAAGCCGATTTGCTTTCGTGGAGGTTCAGGAGGAATCATCAGTTGGCGAATGGCATCGAATACAACTCTGAACTGGCGATCGTATTTCTTTTCGAGTTGTTCCAACTTGCGCGCTAGTTCAGCGTTTGAAGCGAGCATCTGGCGCAAGCGAACGAAGGCACGCACAACCTCGACACTTGCTTAAATGGCTCGTTCGCTACTAAGGATATTAGCCGCCATGAGCGCGCCGTGCTCAGTAAATGCAAACGATAGATAGCGCCTACCGCCATGCGATCTTGAGGTCGCAATCTGCGACCTCAAGTTTTGAGGCGCCAATTTGGTCCTGCAAACCCGCTTGCTCGTCAGCGGTTAGCTCAAACATGAAGTCTTCAGGGAATCGTTCACGATTGCGGCGGACTTGCTCCTTGAGTCGCTTGGTTGCGATGCCATACAACGCTGCGAGATCCGCATCGAGAATTACTTTCTCACCGCGAATTAGGAGGATCGCATTTTCAACTCGTTCAACAGGAACTCTTACGACGGTTCTGTCCATGTGGTACACCAATCCGTGGAGATCACAGATTGTGATCTCCATCCGTCCTTTGTATATGATTGGTGGGTATCGATAGGTTAAGGCAAGCGCATAGTTTGGCAACGATTCATGACTCAAGATTCATGACTCAAGGAACCTGCCGAGCCGCCTGGCCAGACGTTCAGAATTCCTCGTTTCGCATTCCCACACCACCATCACATGCCACCCCTCGCGTCTGAGTGCGTTGAGGTTCCGCCGGTCCCGTTCGACATTCGAGAGTCGCTTCGTCTGCCAAAACTCCGCATTTGTCGCGGGCACCACACTTCCGTACCTGCACTTGTGCATATGAAAGAAACAACCATGCACGTCGATAATCTTTCGGTGACGAACAAGCACCACGTCTGGCTTGCCGGGAAGATCGTTCTTGTGAAGGCGATATCGATAACCCATCCGATGAACAATCGATCGGACGATCATCTCAGGGCGGGTGTCGCGGTTGCGGATGCGCGACATATTGAAGCTGCGCTGTTTTGGAGTGAGAACATCAGCCATCGAAACTCTAATTACAGGAAAACGGTCCCTTCCTTGGCGGACTTGGCAACTCGAAGATGATCGAAGGTATTAAGATTAATCTCGTAAACAAGAGCTTCAACCCCTTCAGGAATTTCGTCAACAAACGTATTCTTTGTGATTCGGGGGAAATTATCTTTGACCGCGAAAACCGCCTCTTCAGCCACTCGGAAGAACGTCTCATCGTAATCATCATCGTGTGCCGGCGAATATCCGGCAAGTGCGAGCCCGATCTCGAAGGCACTGAGAGCATCAGGATCAGACTCGACAAGACCTCGGCACTCACCAATTAAGCTTGGAAGAGTGTTGGCCGCGCCAGCTTCTTCTCGCAGCCTAAGGCTGAAAAGAAAAAGCTCCCCATTTTCTGGTGGAAGGAGTTGCTCGATTCCGTTGATGAGGTGAATCCGACCGCGCGTTGAAGTTGTAGCTTTTACTTCGATGGACTTTCCTCGCCACTCAAAATCGTGACGTGCACCAAAGGGGCTCCTCCAGCGCTGTATCGCCTGCGCTACTCCAACTCTTGGCAATAGCCAAAATGAAAGAAACCACAACTCGCCGAAAAGGCCGAGCACCTGCTCGCGGGATAAGATGGTTTTTGGGAGGTCGCCCCAGAAACGCCGCCACTTAGCGAGCAGGCGCCTCGCAATCTCGGCTGGTGATCGTTCGGCTTGTGACAACTCCTCCGCGAGTTCGCGTCCTATGATGTCAAATGCAGAATGCCCTCCAGCATCGATGCACTCAAGATCTAGATATCGAACGGAAGGTTGACCATGAACGACCAAATCGCGAGTAGTTATCGTCACACCTCGGCTTTGATTATCTTTGAACTCTTCCTCACTTGCGTCCAACGCGACCAGGAGATGTCTTCGTCCTTCTGCATCGATTCCGCACTGTAGACGTTGGGTTACCTCAGGGTCCGCTAAACGAGCCGTCAAATTTTCGCCGAGCGGACGCGCTTCCTCTAACCGAGTCCAAACTTCTGGATCGAGACGATTCACTCGATTGGCCTCCAACCTACGGATCCTTCCAGATACGCCATTACCTGTTGAGGCTGGCTCGAACGGGGAAAGGAAATCGCGAACCCAATCAGGTCCCTAGCACGCGAGTCGTCTGGATTCCCATATAGTGGTCGTCGTATATCCCTCTGTCCCGCACGAAGTTTGTAGCCCGAGTTTCGGCTAATTGGATAAAGCATTAATAGTCCCTCCTCAGGTGAACGCGCCTCACGCGCCGCATGCCCAGACTTCTTCCCTTCTTGTAAAAGCTTGTTCATTCGTTCGAGGGCATCTGACGGTAGACCTACCGACTCATCATCAGGATCAGTAATGACGCCCAGAGAATCGGTTTCTTGGATTCGAGTGCGACTTATCTGAAAAATCGGGTGACTGAAGCGTCCCCAATCGGCCTCCCCCAACTCACGGTCGCGCGTCTCACGCCCTCGGACAGCAACTGTCCAACGCATCAACTCGCCCAGTTCCATCTGCCTCTCGATATAAGAACAAATCAGGGGAATCGAAACACTTCTTGCCTCAGTGTCCAACTGAAAATGGCGCAGGAACTCCACGACGGCCTCGGCCCGCACTTTCAGCCAGACTGGGCCCTTTTTGTCTGACCATTGTGCCACGCCGATGAGACTTAGAAACTCCCGAGTTGTTTGAAGGTTTCCTTCCGCTTGTGAAGCGAGTTCCTGCGGTCGACGTAATGGAAACTTGAATGTCTGCTCCAACGCAAACGAATACGACTGGGAGATTGTTGTACTCGATGAGAAGCGCCGTTTGAGTGGGCTGGTCACCTGCATCGCCGGATGTTGCCAAATCCGCATTCCCACTTGGTACGGTGTCAAACCCTGCTCTTCGTAAACTTTAATGTCCTGTCTCAACCGATGCTCCACGAATGCCAAGTCGCTAAACCAACCGGACAATTCGGCTGTTGTGTAAATTCGCGTGAGATCTTCATAACCACCACGAAAACCGAACCAACGGCCCATCTGCATAAGCGCGTCGTACATACCACTGCGTCGGACGAAGTAACTGACAAGTAAGCCCTCAAGCGTTAGGCCGCGGGATAATCGATTACCCCCTACCGCGATCGCCTTCAGTGATGGCTCGCGTTCATAGTCCAAGACTTCACCGGTAGCGCTATTGATCTCCCTTATGTTTTGCGCGACGGCCTCAAAAAAAGGCCCGATATGAGGCTCGATCACTTCGAATGAATTCTTAGCACTCCCGAGTATCATATGTGTCAGCGGACGAAACTCAGCATCCCACCGCTGTTGAAGGCGTTCACGAATACCGTGTTGCCGTTGATATCGCCATTCATCCCGAAATTCAGAGAATCTTAGCCTTACGTTAGCCGCGATGCGCTGTTGATCAACCACGAGCCGACTAACGTGAAGTAACATAGTCGCCGGTAAATCGCCTTGCCCGCGTTGGGCGCGTGCGGCACCCGCTAGCACGAAATCGATCAGGGCAGTTTCAAGTGACTGAGGAATGAGTCCCTCGTCCAAGGCGCGCAGGTCTTCGTCAGGCACATCACGAATAATGTCCAAGCCGGTAACGTCCTCACCGGATGGATCGAGACGGCCGAAAAGTTCTTCCGCGCCGAAATAGCCATCTGGTTTCGGCAAATCTACTATGAAATCCTTTGGGTAAAGATCATTTGCAACTTGGGGATCGAACGTGTCGTGCGGAATAAGAATATTGGCAAACGGGGTTGCGGTATAGGCGACGTACGCCCGGCGCTGGAACTTATGTAGTAACTCCCGAATTCGGCCATTTATTACCGTTGGCCCAACATAGTCATCAGGAAGTTCTTGATCTTCAGTTTGATAGCTTCCGCGGGTGTCAACGCTAGCTTGGTCGGCCTCATCGTCAATCATCAATAGCGGAATTGTTCGACGCACCTCTTCAGGGGCTTCATCCAGCCAGCGCAGTAAGCGCCTAAGAACAGGCCCGTTTTTCTTGACCACTAAGAGCACGGGCTGCGACCCTTGAAGTGCTGCGTGATTTGCGAAGCCCGGCCTGAAATCACCATGTATGTCATCCGTAGTGAATTCGTGCCATTGCTGACCCAACGGGGGTAGCCTGACGGCTCCAGGTCGGTTATCAATATATCCGACCAATTCGCGTTTCAGCCGCACTTGGCTTTGACGACGTAAACCGTTATCAATTCCGGAAAGTACGATAATGAGTCGATAGCCGACATCAGCAGCTTTGGCCGCCAACGCAGTATAGTTCGCTGTCTTGCCACTCTGGACGAAGCCGAGAACCAATCCGCGAACATCAAACCGCTCCTCCGTTGGTGGTGCGAGCTGTCCCAAGATGCGATCAGTAATCTCATCCAGTGATCTCACGACTGTGGACGACCAATTCTTCGTTCCGAGTAGATATTCGCGGAGTGTGGGCCAATAATACCAAGCTGAACGATCGACTTGTCGCAACCATTCGTCGCGATTCGTTTCAGCTAAAATCATGCGTGCTGGCCCCAGAGTTATGTTGTCTTCTCGAGCCAGTGTTTCGCTGATCTCCTGACGCAGTTCTTGTGGGATCGCAGGATTCTCAATCGCAGCATCTCGCGGGACACCTCGATCGATCATCAAGCGTACTAACCCGATGGCTTCTGGAAGAGTCATGACACCCCTAACTGTTTGTTTGATCTCGGAAGCGTCGGAAAACTTTATCAACGACCGGACGTTCTTCTGGTTCAGCGGTTCGCTCAATCTGCTTCTGCAAATCGTCGAGCGTCCACAAACGCTTTGACCCGAAGGGAGTGATTACTCCTTCAGTCGTTCCCACCCGCGTAGTAGCGACTCTTACTTTGCTATCAGATGTGGCGGAGCCCTTCCGATAAGTCTCTTGAGCAACTCTGAGAACGGGGGTCACAGCTTGTTCGATTTGTTCGCGGATCTGTTGAGGGAGTTGCACCCGCATTTTTGCGACATTGATCTTGAACGCCTCATCGAGTTTGGGGGGAAAACTCAAAGCGATTCTCGCGAGCTTTGTGTGTTCATCAATGGTGCGAAGATTACACCAACCACCGCTCTGGATCATCCGATTGGCTCTGTAGACATAAAATCCTTGCTGACGATTCCATTTCGACGGTCCGCTAGCTTCAGCAAAAGCAACGGGCGTACTGAATTTCTCCTTGTGCGGGAGTACAAAAGACTCCAGTTTAATTTCTCCCTTCACCCCCTCTTCGTCAAGGGGTATTATCGCCGCGCCAAGGCTCTTGGTGTTCGCTTCTTTGCGGCAGTATGGATCCCATGGTTGAACCGGATTTCCGTTAATAGAGATCTTCAAGCGCTTTCGTGGAACCTCGCCAGATAGAAACCGGTGGAAGACCATCGCCAAGTGTTCCTCCAGTTGTCTGCACATATACAGAAGACGTTTCCGGGCCATCTCCCCGTAAGGATGTTTATAACCCAAGATGCGATCTAGTTTTTGCCACATAACCACAGTTCCCGTCGTGTTCTTGAGAGCTTGACGAGTTTTAGGGCCAACCCCAAGAGGAAGTATTTCCCATCGATTACTCTTTTCGATGTGCGCAAGGTCCCAGCAGTACGTTGTTATGTCAGCGCGATTAGGATTTGCTCGGGTTGCAACGGACAATCGCTGACATTGGCTCATTGATGCTGTCTTGAGGCCTAGTCCGAATTTGCCCAGGTCACCTTCATCATAATTCCGCTCAGCACCGTACCGCATGGCTTCCCGCAATTCGGAGGGAGTCATCCCGCTACCGTTGTCAAGAATGCGAACAGCTGAATCATCGCCGTCAAACTCAACGTCGACGGTAACGAATGTAGCTCCAGCGGCAATTGAGTTATCTATCAAATCCGCGACTGCCGCCCCGAAATCGTAACCCAAGTCGCGGAGAGACCTGATAAGGCGTCGCGCCGAAGGAATGACCTCATGTCTTGTGCTATCCTGCGCCACGGTCCTCCCATAGTCGCCAACTAATCTTGGCAACGCCAAATTCGTCAGGGACGGAATGAGGTAACCCGTCGAAATCTGGCTGTGCTGTCCCGTTTAAGCCGGAGATATTGACGTGTCTTAGGCGTGCGCGTTTTCCCTTTCACACCTAACCTCATCGGCAAGATCGTGACTGCGGCTGCACATTCCCGCAATGACTGCTTCGCTGCAATAGAACTCATCATCCTTGAGTTCTTTCTTGACGAACCGGCGCCACGCCTCTTTCGCGATCGGAGCGAGCACCACCGGCCAGCCGCTTTGAACGTAGCGAGGCGCAAGCAATCGCGGCTCTACTTTTTGTATTTCCGGAAAGTCATCCACCTCAAATGACAACTCCTTGCCATGTTCAAAAACACTATCCGGATGAAGTCCCGCATAGAGAAAGCCGATCGAGTACCATCCGCGCTTGAAAAGCGCCGCAGGAATTTGGCGAAGCGTCTTGTTGTCCGTTGCACGCACGAGATCGAGAAGCCACTGGACGGCTTCATCCTGGTTGGACGGCAACGGGTTCAAATCAAAACGAAGGGCTCGTTGTTTTCTCATTGTCAACTCCAGGTAAGAATTGACCGCAATTCCCACGGCCTCAGCGACGAGTGGAGGTACAGCATTGCCGATTACCCGAAACTGGTGAGTGCGGGCTATCGGGAATTCAAACCAGTCAGGAAAGCTTTGCACACGCGCTGCCTCACGCGGTGTGAGAGAACGATTCTGGGTTGGGTGGATAAACATTAGTCCGTCTTTGCTCAAGTGCGCAACGATGGTGGAGCAAGGCTCGTTGCGGTGTTGGCGCGTGTAACGGTCTTTGAAATTTTCCTTATCGTAGGGGAAGTCGAATCTCTCGCCACGTTTCATCGCCTGTGCGCAGTGCTCACCTTCGCGAAGTCTGGAGAAGTCGCCTAAGTCACGTTCGCTATGTGGCCGAGCGCGATGAGCGGTGAGTTTGAGTGCGCGATGAACTTCCAATGTTTGGTAAATGTATCGCTTTCCGTATTTCCTTACGTGAGCCTTACGCCGCGCCATGTCGTACTCTGTTTCTTCTTGACCGGCTCCTGCTTTTAGCCTTGGCAGATCGCTAATCGCCTCTCCTAACGTCGGTGATTCCACAGCCCGGGGTGCAGCCTTTAGCTCGGTGGAAAAGTAGTTCGGTATATCTAAGCGAGTACCGATGATCAGCTGGCGGATTCGCTTTTGCGGAACACCAAGATCTACGGCCTTTTCAGTCTGTGGATGCACGCGGTATCCAATGGCTCGCGCCTCTTGTTGAACCCGCGTGAAATAGCGGCCGCCATCGGCCGACTTAATGCCGAGCACATTTTCCATGACGAAGACTTTCGGGCGGAAGTATTCTACGTAGCGAAGAAACTCCTGATAGAGATAACGGCGCTTGTCTTCAATCATCCTAGGTCCATTGTTGGCGCCATCGCGCTGCCGAACAGTTGAGAAACCCTGACAAGGAGGACCTCCAACGATAATGTCGACGTCTATGTCGCCAATTCTCCTGGCAAGCTTCTCGGGACCAAACTTCGTTAGGTTTTTCTTAAGCGCACGGGTGACATGAGGGAAATTTTTCCTAAAAACTTTTATGCCCTCTTTGTTGGAATCTATAGCGGCGAGACAGTTGAATCCGGCGCGCTCCATTCCGAGGGTGAAGCCTCCACAACCCGCGAAGAGATCGATAAAGGTAGGAGACGGACTTTCGCCACTTCCGTTTGAACCATTGTGTGCTGGGCCACGGTCACGGGTCACTTAATACAAAACTCCCTTCAGATGAGGTCGGGTGAAACGGGTTAACTTGTAAGGCATATGGTAAGCGAGGGAAGAGGACGCTGACAAGGAGAGGAATCAAGAGAGATTAATGTGCCTTGTTGGCGGTGTTATCGAACAGTTATCCATGGACTTAGCCGCCGCTTAACGCGGGTGGTTTGAATGGCGAAAAGCCCGACTGAAGTCGGGTACTCTGAACGCCTGTTGCCGAACACCTATGGCGCTATGTTAGACGCCGGGGTCGGAGCCGCGATGCCCCAGATGGGTACGTGATGTCCGCAAATGGCGTGCGTTCCCCTCAGTCCAAACGCTGCGCTCTTCCCTACGCCGGTTCCTTTTTTCCTAACAATACTCTTGCGAGAAGGTGGTTAATTTCTAACGTCTTTAGCACCACCCCAGCATTCAGGTGATTTCCGTAAATCGTGAACCGCAAACCGAGACAAGTAAGAAAAGTGATGAAGAGGCGGGGCATGGCTCTTGCGAAATCTCCGTTTGAGAAACCGGCTAGTGACGCGTGGAAGACCCACCCGCTAACGCAGGGTGGTACTGACAGTACGCTAACGGAGGTAGCCAGGAGGTAAAGCAATCGTGAATCAAATAAAAGTTTGGCCGCACATGACTATCCTTGCGGCACTTTGTGCTCTCATCGCGGGAGCAGCGGTGGCATTATATTTCAAACATGAACAGACCGTGCAGGCTGAGGCCTTGCCAAACGCCGCACGCATTCAACGCCTTGACGGCCAAGTCGCATTCAGCGACGCGCTCAACCCCGGCCCCCAAAATAACGGAAACAGCCAAACCAATGAACAATGGGTCGCCGCGACACCAAACCAGTCCTTCTCAGTTGGCGATCGGATCTACACACGCGAGAATGCACACGCATCACTCGCTTTCACCGGACGCAATTTCGCGCGGCTCAATCCCAACACCGAACTCGACATGTTGGAGTTCTCTGATGACCGCACCCAACTGGCGCTGCGCGATGGTTCGGCAATTTTCGACATTGGCAACCTAAACAATGGTGGGCTGTTCGAAGTAGCGACGCCGTGCGGCGCCGTCGACTTTGAACAACCAGGCCTTTACAACGTCGGGCTGGACGACACCGGCAGTGTTCTGGTTTCAGCATTAAATGGCACGGCGCAGCTTGTGGGACTCGGAGGTTCGGGCCACATTGACAAAGGCGAATCGCTGCCGCTCCCATGCCAGAAGACGACGCCGGTTTCATTGTCACGTTTGAATCACCGTGACGCAGGATATGTGGTGGATGATTATTATCGTTACCAGTATCCGAATGTTTATGACGGCCGTTACCAGGATTACGACGCGTACCTAAGCAACCCGGATTACTACGATCCTTATCAGCGCGACGTCAGTTATCAGTATGCGTCGTCGTACATTCCCGGACTGAATGACCTTGATTATTATGGCGACTGGCAAGATGTTAGCGGCTATGGCCACTGCTGGCGGCCGCGCGTGGACACCGGATGGGCGCCGTACCAACAAGGCTATTGGGCCAATGATTATCCGTATGGACCAACGTGGGTCTCCTCTGAGGCGTGGGGCTATGCTCCCTACCATTACGGCCGTTGGATTAACAACACAGGTCAATGGCTTTGGGTCCCTGACGGAGTGCACGCGACGCCGAGATATGCGCCGGCGTTGGTTGCGTTTGTGCCGCTGACGGACGCGAACGAGATCGGCTGGGTACCGTTGGCTCCCGGCGATCCATATGTGGCGCGCTATTACGATCGAAACTGGAGACCCAATTACCTCACGCGAGCGGACATTCATCCACGCCGGGTTATTAATTTCGATATTCCGGGAGCAGTCACGGTTATTTCAGTGAACGATTTCGGGCGTGATATCGATCGGAGAGCTATTCATCAGATTGATCGAGGGCGCCTGGCAGAGATCAGGCCCGCGCTCGATCCGTTGTCACTGCCTCCGCTGCGAAATGCAGCGCTACACTCAGCCTGGGGCAGGGGGAAGATAGATCTGCCGCCGGGAATTGCAAAGAGACTTAACGATCGGCCCGTCCTGGTGGCTGCTGCGCCGCAGGCTCCGCCTTTTAGAAAAGATTTGGCGCGGGCATTACGCGTGCAGTCATTGCCGGAGACGGTGAGGAATCAGAAGCTGAATTTTACCGATGAGCGTCGAGCAGTCTCGAATCAAGCTCCTGCGGTCGCGGCGAATGCGGATGCCGCGCGTAGACAGCAGATTGCGCTTGCTGCCGAAGCAGCACGAGGAAACCGGGCCGCGCGCCAGCAGTTGCAGCAGCTTGAGCAGGAGCGACGACAACAAACCCAGACGGAACGTATGCAGCAGCGTCAGACTCTGCAACAACCGCAGGGACAGCGCGTAGGAGAGGCTGCACGACAACAACCGCAGAGAGAAATGATGCGGCCGCGCATCGAACGCGCGCAGCCGGATGTGCGCAGGGCGGCGCCACCGCAGCCACGTCTGGAAGCGCGTCAACCTCGCGTTCAACCGGAATCGCGCAGAGCGGCGCCACCGCAGCCGCGTTTTGAACCGCGCCCGCAACCTCGCGCGCCGCAAGCGCAGAGGCCGCAAGTGGTTCCTCAACCGCAGGTAGTTCGTCAACCAAGGCCTCCCGAACGTCAATCGCGTCAAGAAGTGCAGCCGCGCCAGCCGGCGCCGCGTGCTGCGCCCCCACCGCAACGCGAAGCCAGGCCCGGACCACCGGCACCGCGCCCGGCCGCTCCACCACAACGTCCAGGCGGCCGAGGCAAAGGAGATAAGCCCTGACCCTTGCAGCGGCGTTCACCAACAGGTGTTCAGAGTACCGACTTCAGTCGGGCTTTTCGCCACTCAAACTATCCGCCTAGAGGCGGTACTCTGAACGCCTGTTGCTGAACGCCTTGGGCTAATAACTAGCGAGGCTGCGCCTCAGACCGACAAGATTCCTTTGCGTGCTTTGCGTCTTTGCGGGAGGCTCTTCAATGGCGACACAGAATTTCCCGCAAGCCGCAAAGCACGCAAGGAAAGTTTCGATTCAAAACTTGACCCACTTGCATCAAGTTTGCGTTACAAGGATTCTAGATCCGTTAGATCACGTCGGCGAAGTTCTTGCGGGTCTTGGCGAACCACCAGTAGCCAAAAATAAAACTGACGAGTGCGAAAATTGTGAAGTAGCCAAGGCCGGGCCAGTCGGGGGCAGAGCCTTCGATCAAGATGCGGCGATAGCTGCGCACCAGCGGCGTGAAGGGATTGAGGTTGACATAGAACCGATAACGCTCAGGCACGATCGATTCGGGATAGAGGATCGGCGTCAGGTACATCCAGGCCATCAGCACGAGTGAGATGCCCTGGGCAATGTCACGCAGAAAAACCCCCAGCGAGGCAATCAACCACGCGGCGCCCAGGGTCGCAATCACTTGCGGCAGCAAAACCACCGGCAGCCACAGCACTGTCGCATGCAGCTCATGCCGAATGATAACGGTGGCGACCAGCAGCGCGAGCGTGCCGAACAGTTGGTTGCCGAGCGCGGCCAGCGTCTGGGCAATCGGTAGAGTCTCTAACGGAAAGACCACGCGCTTGACCAGGTTTGCATGCGAGACGATGGTGGTGGCGGAAAGTATCAACGACTCCTGAAACATGTTCCAGGGCAGCAGCCCGCAGAAGAGATAGATGGCATAGTCCCAGGGCGAGCTGCGCACCCCAAAACGCGCACCAAAAATTCCCGCAAAGATGAAAGTGAAGATCACGATCATCACCACCGGGGTCAGCACCGCCCAGATGACACCAAGTGCCGAGCCTTTGTAGCGGGCCATCAGCTGCCGGCGCGAGAGGGACAGCACCAGCTCCCAGCGGCGCGGCAATTCCCACAAAGGTCGCCACACGGCGCGTCGGGCTGTTTGCGATGAGATCATTTAAAGCATTGTAAGTTGTCAGTTGTCAGTTGTCAGTTGGTCTTGGGACTTTGGTTTTTGGGCTTTGGGCTTTGGACTTTGGACTTTGGACTTTGGACCACTTTGATCGCGAACTTTGCGGAAGTCGACGCAAGCAAACACCGGGCAGTCAGGAAGGGGACCCTGTCCCCGCTCTTACTCAAATCAGAAAGCTGATCTAAACTCGAGCATTCACTTCACCAAAGAGGAGATCTCGCATGGCTCGCAAATGGTCGAACCTCAATCTTCCAGGAGCACTCCATTATGTAAGCGGCAATTTCCTCAATCGCCTTGCTGTTTTCAATGACGAGAAATGCTGTCAAGCTTTCGTTGATGAACTTCGAAAATTGATTAAGAGGTGGCCTGCAAGGCTGATCACTTACGCACTGATGCCGGATCACTTTCACCTCATTGCCAATCCTCGGGATGGTCGCATCCAGGAATTTACCGGTGAGTTGAAAGCACTCGCCGCAAAAGCAATCGTCCGCGCAGAAAGTCGATTCAAGTTTTTGGAGACGGATGAAGGCCATCACGTATGGCAAGAGAGCTTCAAAGATGTCGCGTTATGGAGCGCATGGATGATTCGACAGAAAATAGATTATATCCATGCTAATCCGGTCAAGGCGCGTCTAGTCAAATCTGCGAGCGATTATTATTGGTCAGGCTTTGGATCATTTTACTCACGAAGTGATATGCCCCTGGCAGTGGATCATGACTGGTGGTGGCCTGATGATTCGGAGAAGCTGTCCCAGGCAATGAAAGAAATGGGTTGGTATAGCTTTGAAAAAAGGAAGAGCTGAGGAAGATTGAGACATGCCGCGCAGTGTGAACGTATTTAAGATTGAGCGGGGACAGGGTCCCCTTCCTGACTGCCCAGTGCTGAGATTGTGAGATGTAATGGCGGCTTGGATGCTGGTGGGACTTGAGCGGGGACAGTCCCCTTCCTGACTGCCCGATGGGTAACTGACTTGCCGTTCCAGAGAGCAAGATCAGAACAGCCAAAATCAAGGGCCAAAGACCCAGGACCAAGTCCAACTGACTACTAACAACCGACTACTGACAACTGACTACTGACTACTGACTACTGACAACTGACTACTGACCACTTCTTATGCTCTAATCTTCCCATGCCAATTGCCCTGCGCGTTGAGCGCGTTGCCAAACAATATCGCATCTACTCGCATCCGGGTGACAGGCTGAAAGAGTCGCTCACGCGCGGGCGCTGGCAGTGGCATCGAGAGTTCTGGGCGCTGAGCGATGTCAGTTTCGAGATCGAAGCCGGCACCACGGTGGGTATCGTCGGACCAAACGGCAGCGGCAAATCCACGCTGCTGCAAATCATCACCGGCACACTCGAACCGACGCACGGTAATGTCTGGCATCAAGGCCGAGTCGCGGCGTTGTTGGAACTCGGCGCCGGCTTTAATCTGGAATTCACGGGCATCGAAAATGTTTTCATGAATGCCGCACTGATGGGTTTCTCGCGCAAAGAGACCGAGCGGCTGCTGCCTGAGATCGAACGCTTTGCAGAGATTGGCGACTTTATTCTTCAACCAGTCAAGACCTACTCCAGCGGCATGTACGTGCGCCTGGCTTTTGCGACAGCGGTTTCCACTGAACCGCAAATCCTGATCATCGACGAAGCCCTCTCAGTGGGAGACGCGGTGTTCCAGCATCGCTGCCTGCGTCGCATCAAGCAGATGCAGGAGAATGGCACCACCATCCTCTTCGTCTCGCACGATCCTTCGGCGGTAAAGGCGCTGTGCTCGCGCGCGATCCTGATGAATGGCGGACGGATTGATACGGACGGCAAACCCGGCGATGTTTTGAATCGTTACCAGGGTTTGATTATGGAGCGCGAAGAAGCCTATGACCGCAAGGAAGCGGTGAAATCCAGCGGCTTGATGGGTGACGAGCACGCGGCGGTGGCAGGCGAGGATCTGGGCCGGCCAAGTTCCACGCTGCGCTACACCTTTCGTCATGGCGATGGCAGCGCGGAAGTCCTCGCGGCCGAATTGCTGAATGCGGCGCGCGAGAACGCCGAGCTGGTCGATACCGGCGACCCGCTCGTCGCCAAAATGCGGGTGCGGTTTTCGCGCGCGTGTGTGGATCCGGTCTTTGGCTTTCTCATTCGCAATCGCCTGGGCATACACGCGTACGGCGTGAACACAGAACAGAAGCAGTCGAAGCTCGGCAAAGTTGAACGCGGTGAAGTTGTTGAGGTGTCGTTTGCTTTTGATTGCTGGCTGGGCACGGATGCCTATTCAGTTTCGTTTGCGGTGCACAGCGAGGACGGGATCAGTTATGACTGGATCGACGGCGTGCTTTTTTTCAACGTGGCCTGCGCGCCGCCTGTTGAAGGGCTCGCCAACTTGAATGCGTCGGTTGCATCGCGGCGGCTGGGAGTGGCTGCTCAGTCGCTTATCAATCAAGGCGATTGAAACTAAGGCAGTTTCCCGCAAAGACGGAAAAAAGCAAAGGCAAACAGCCAAAGGGATTCGGTTTAGTGATTAGACAACCATGCAATCATGGCTACGTCTTCGCGGCCCGATGTGCGGAAGCGGCTACGCCCTTCCGTTGACTGCTCAAAATATGATTGGCGCTGAGCCCCCTGGTTTTTTCAAGCGCGAATACGGCACAGCCGAATCATTTAGGTGGCGAAAACTCGATCCACTTTATCGCGAGGCCGAGCTGACGTTGGTCGATGCTGAGTTTCAAAGCTGCCGGCGAAGTCGCGTGCGGGAGGTGGAAGGTGAGGATGTTCTGGTGCTGCAATACGGCCTTCGGAAGATCTAGATCGAGCTCCGTATATTCCGGCTGATTCAGTGTCACGGTCTCGACAGCTTGTCCGTTGAGTTCAATCTGAAGTATCTGCTCGCTGATCCATCCCGGAACAATTAACGGCGCAACATTAATCTTCAAGCCCAGATCACTAATCTCATCCAAAGCGAAAATAACATTCGCATCCTGCCCGTCCGTCCAGCGAAAGCCGGCTTCGGGTCGGCCCCAACCGTCCCACAAATATTTGTCCGCCGCCGTCGTCGCCATATCGATCCGAGTCTCGCCCGAAAGCCGCGGATGGTTTTTGGGAGGCGGCTTCTGAATCAGGCCCGCGAGAAATTGCGGCTGCCGCCAATCCCAGATCTTTGCCTCCATGCCGGCGTCGTCTTTGGGATAGTCATTCCAGCGCAGCGTGCTGACTGAAGTGGCGCCGCGACCGTGGATGAAGATGCCAAGAGCTAAGAGCAAAGCGCCAAGGGCAAGTTCGCTGCGCCGGCGGGCCGTCCTTTGCACTGGTTCGCGCAGCATGGCCCTGACACCGAGGATCGTAAGTAGCACCAGCCAGGGCGCCAGGTCCGTTGTCAGGCGTGGGCCATAACTTACGCCACCCCACCAATGCTTGAAGCTGGAAACAACGATCAGATTTCCGGTCACGCACGCCAGCGACAACCAGATGAGTCGTGGGAATTCCCAATCGCGACGATACCGGGCGAGCAAATATCCGGTAAACAAAATCCACGGCACATAGATCAGCAAGCCGCGCGAAGGGCTGACGAGATTGCCGATGAGCGCAGTCGGGAACACACCAAAATTCAGCCGTGTGGCAGCGTAATAACTGGGCAGCAGCTTGCCAAAATTATGCCAGGAATAAACGATGAAGCCCGCCAACCAAAGCGCGAGCGTCAACGCATACCAGAAAAACAAACGACGATGATAAAGCAAGACGTAAACGGTGATGGCCACGATGGTGATGCTGCTGGTAGGCCGCACAAAGTAAGCCCACGCCAGTAAGGTCGCCAGCAACACGGGCCTTAACTTCCGCCTCCGCGTTTCGTAGTTGACCAGCAGAAAAATAATGACCCCGATCAGTAATAACTCCCACGTGTGCGTCCATAACCCGCGCGAGGCTGTGCTCCAAACCTGCGTCCCCAATACACCACCGAGTGCAATCACGCTGCTCCATAAAGTATCGAGAAGAAATCGGGCGGTGTAGAAAAAGACCAAGGCCAGCGCGGCCATCAACAAGGCGGCGAGACTGGTCTGGATGCGCATCTCGCCGTAAGTGCCGCCGGCGTCTTTGGCCCTGACGCCAAACAGCCTGAGCAGGGCGACGTAGGGCACGGAAAGGACCGAGCTGCCGGGCGGAAAGAAGTAGTAAACGTGATCGTTCACAAGCTCCAGTTGATAAGTGCCGACCTCGACATAGTCATCGCGGGCCACCGTGGGCGGTCGAGGACTCTGGTACTGGTCTAATTTAAAGCTCCCGTGCTCAAGCAGGTTCTGACTGAGCAGCATGGAAAAGTCAGAGTCGCTTACCTGGTGAACGGGTGAAAACAAGAAGACGAGAAATGCGACGATGAAGATCAAGACGCCAATGATATTGTTGGGTCGTGAGACAGCGCCTTTGTTGAGTGGTGCGATCTTCAATCGTCTGCCCTGCGGCCTTGCTGTGGTCAATTCTCGTTTGGAAAGCGGACTTGTCCGCCCGGCCTGGCACGGCATTCAACGCACGGTGCGCAAGTGCGCTTTCTAAACGCCGATGGATCCGGCAACCGGGGAACTCAGTTGATCTTTCCAATCAAAGCGCGCTCGAGTGCGGCGGCAACTCTCCAAAGCCGCGCCAGCTATTCTTATTGTGCCAGTTGATCTCGACGTCGCGTGCATCGATATCGCTCCACCACGCGGCGAATTCCCCGCGCGAAATATAGAAAGCGGTGGGCGCGATTAGGTGATCGAAGACGATCGTGTGCTGCTCGCGCCAGCCAAAGTTCGCAATGGCCTGCAGGTAATCGTTATAGAACAGATGTTGCGCAACCGCGCCGTTGCCGACCTGGTTCAGCGGACGATAGATCAACTTGGTAGCCAGATAGAGCGCGGCCGTGGGGAGTTTTGACAGATGCAACAGGGCGCGAGGATTGATGCGTGAAGTTATTCCCTCGCGCAAAGGATTTATCCACCGCGTGATCCATTCGTTGTTTTCGGCGCCATAGACCCATGCGGACAAGTGGCCGCCCGGCTTTACTTTTCCAGCCAGCGATCTAAAACCGGCACGCGGATCCGGCAGGTGATGCAGCACGCCGACGGAAAAGGCGTAGTCAAAGATTCGCGGAAACGGCAGTTTAAAAATATCGGCCTGAACCACGTGTGCGTTCGGCGTGTGGCGCGTGGCGGCAAAAGCGGATTCCACCGCCTCGCTCAGATCGATGCCTATCACGTCATGCGCGCCCCAGCCGGCAGCCAGTTGCGTATGCCGGCCTTTGCCGCAACCGCCTTCGAGCACCACCTTGCCGGCAAAGAACTCCGGACGCACTGGGGCAATCCAGGCCAGGAACTGTTCGGCATAGCGTTCGTCTGCCTGCGTGAAATGGGTCCATTGCCAGCCAAATTTGGCGGCGGTTTCAGCTTTGTCGGCGGCGACGTGATCGAGGCTGGCGAATCGGGGTATGCCGCGGAGGACCGGGAAGCAGTGAACGCCGCTGCGGCACAGCAGTTCGCCTTCCATGATCTCCGCGCCGTCGTTTTGCGTTGCGAGTAGATCGAGAGCGGCCGCGCACTCAGGGCATTGCAGATATTGGATCAAACGCTCTTTCACGTGGTTGGTTTGCCCCCCCGACAAAGATGCTACTATTGCATAACCCTTGGTTGATAGTGAATTAGTAGTTTGAGTTTGACAGCTTGAATACTCTGCGTCTTCGCGCCTTTGCGGGAACTTCTTCTGCGCGGATTTCTTAGAGTGCTTTCCCGCAAATGCGCGAAGACGCAAAGACAATACTTACTGTGACTGATCAAGTTAAGACCCCGCGTCTGTACGAATTTGCCGGCATTGATGACCTGGCAGAGTTTTATCGGCTGCGCTATGCGTCGAGTGAAATGCTGGATGCCGATTACTTTGACGCGATCAATCGCTTTGATATTCGCTGGTCACGCACCATGTGGATCTATGACAACGTGCGCAGCGGCTCGTCCGTGCTCGACCTGGGGTGCGGCGCCGGCCTGCTGGCTTTGCTGGAACGCAAAAACGTGAGCGTCACCGGCATCGACATCTCGCGGGACTGCGCCGCGGTAGCGCGCGGCAACGGCTACAGCTCAGCTCTGGCCGGCGCCCTGACTGCCCTTCCGTTTGCCGCTGCCAGTTTTGATTATGTGGTGAGCCTGGACGTAATGGGCCACGTCGAGTTCGCAGACAAGGATGCGGTGCTCGCTGAGATCAAGCGTGTGCTGCGGCCGGATGGCGTGACGTTGCACGGCGTCGAGTGCATGAACCGCGAGCAGCAAAAAGACTATGACCAGATGAGCGAAACAGAACTGCGCCACTTCATCGCTGTCGACGGCCATGTCGGTATGGAGGACGAGGCAGCCAACCTGGCGCGTTGGTCTCGCTTCTTTGGACATGTTCGCACTGAGCCGCGCTATTCAGTGTGTGTGCCCTGCGAAGAATTGCTCAAGTTGGCGGACGATTACGGATTGCCGCGCTGCGACAGAGATTTTCTCGACTACCTGCGCGGCCTGTCGTTCAACGAGCGACGCGCTTTCAACATGGCGATGGGCTATGTGTTCGCGCGCATCTCGGAATACCAAATCAAGATGCCGGCGAGTGGTTACCTGCTGGTCAAGGCTTCGGACCGACCGCTGGGACGGTTTTATGGCGAGCACCTCGAGCGAGATGCTCTGTTTCCCAACCTGGTCACTGCCGATGAAAATAATCCTCGCGCTTTGGATCAGACAGCGCAAGCGTCTTTTAACAGTGGTTGGTACGCGGCCGAGATTCTGCCGCCGGTGGCACGCTGGATGGCCCGCACCGGACAGATTCGTTTTCAGGCAAATTGTTTGTCGCGTTTGCGATTTGACTTGACCTGCCACATGCCCGAGCTGGCAAAACAGCCGCTCGAGTTGGAATTCCGGTTGAATGATGAAAATGTTGGCGGTGTCTGCCTGATTCAAAACGGCTGGGCGAAGATCGATATCAAATTAGTTAGGCCGCTGTCCGGCAGTCCCGAGGGGTTTCTTTTTGAGATTTGCGCCGCGCGAACCTGGCAACCGTGCGCGACAAATCCGGACAGTAACGATGATCGCGAGCTGTCGGTTGCCGTATGCAATATTGAAGTGTTTGGATGATGGTGTACGACAAACTTCAGTTTGTCGAAGGCTTGGGAAGTGGCCTGTTAGCCGATTAAATACAATTGGTACGGCCTGCTTTGTCCTTCTCACGTTGTGTCGATCCAACCTGAACGACAATCTGAAGAGCCTCTTGCAAAACTCCGGGTCCAGCGCGAGCGCGAGAGCAGATTGACGGCGGCGCGCAATTGCGGGGCAATTTCTTACTGGTTATGTGGCTCAAGGCCCGATACGGATTAACGGCAAGCCATT
>JAOAPY010000030.1 GCA_025463135.1 Acidobacteriota bacterium | reverse complement strand
CGGATTGTGCTTCTGCAATACCTTCGTGATCGCCGCCGTCAACGTCGTCTTACCGTGGTCTACGTGCCCGATTGTCCCCACGTTTACGTGCGGCTTCGAACGATCAAATTTTTCCTTTGCCATTTCTGTTCCTGACCTCTTTTAGATAAGGTTAACATTGCCCGCGCATCACCTGAATGCGCCTGAGATCGTAATCGCCTCTCACTTCTTAAATCTCAAATGGAGCCCGCGATGAGATTTGAACTCATGACCTCCTCCTTACCAAGGAGGCGCTCTACCCCTGAGCTACGCGGGCGCATTTTAAGAATGAAGTAGGAAGGGTGAAGGAGGAAAGAAATCCTTCGAGCCCGCGCAATTCATCCCTAATACTTCATCCCTGCTTTTGGAGCGGGCGACGAGATTCGAACTCGCGACCCTCAGCTTGGAAGGCTGATGCTCTACCAACTGAGCTACACCCGCCCACGAATTTCGGATTGCGGATTTCGGATTGCGAAATGAACCCTGGTCGCCGCCCGCTTCTTCAATCCGAACTCCACAATCCGAACTCCGAAAATTCACTCCTGGTGCAGGGGGCAGGATTCGAACCTGCGTAAGGCGTTAGCCTGCCGGGTTTACAGCCCGGTGCCATTAACCACTCGACCACCCCTGCATGTTCTGTCAAGTGCTTGTTGGAGCCGGCGAAGGGACTTGAACCCCCGACCCTCTGATTACAAATCAGATGCTCTACCAACTGAGCTACGCCGGCCCGCTATAGAGCGCGATAGCGCATTCCGACAAAACTCGGATACTAGCAACACGTTATCAAAAACGCAAGTTAGGCGTGCGTTACGCGAATGAAGCAGGTTTTCGGTAGGCTCAAACCTCCTTCATCCAGGGGAAACGGAGCCAAAGTCTTGTGCGGGAGCACAGTCGGAGGGCGCTCTGAGCAAAAAAACAGCCTATACGGTGCTTTCAAAAGCCGCAACTAATCACTAACAGTCGCCGCCGTAGGTGGCTTAGCTTCACGCCGCTGCGCGTTCATCGCCAATACTGAGTGATAAAAAGACCGAAAATAGCTATACATCGACCAGCACGACGAAACGACTACCAGCCAAAGCATGGCGCGTCCGGCGGTATATAGAAGGACCTCTATATCGCTCGAGCTGAGTGGCCCAGCGCCAAACAGGTGGTGCCAGGCCCCACGCAACTCAGGTACGGTCCAAAACTGAATTGCCGGGAAAGGGTGGCCAAAGTTTGCCACCGGAGGCTTTCCCGCCACACTCGCCACAATCAGCAATGCTACGGTGACGACCTGAGTCAACATCTTGAACTTACCCATTTTCGAAGCGGAGATAATGACGCCGTCTGCCGCGGCAATTGATCTCAGCCCCGTCACCGCAAATTCGCGCCCAATGATAATCACTACCGCCCAGGCAGGCGCCAACTGATTTTCCACCAGGGAAATCAAGGCCGCTGAGATCAAAAGCTTGTCGGCAATTGGATCGAGCAATTGGCCCAGCCGCGTCACCTGGTCCCGACTGCGGGCAATCTTGCCATCAAGATAGTCGGTCAAGGCGGCACCCAAAAAAATAGCAACTCCCAAAAGGTGTCGCGGCACGCCAAACCAGTTTTCAGAAAGAGGCGTGAGCAGCACCACAACCAGCAATGGCACAATAAAGATGCGCAACAACGTCAGGAAGTTTGGCAGATTCACCCGGCAGTACCGCCTTGAAGCTTAATCGGATTGATGGCTCGGAAAGTTGCTTGGTTTTCGAAGTGTAGGTCTTGCTTTCAAACAGTGTCAAGACGGTCAACGGTTATTAACTTCGGGTAGTGCTCCATTAAGGTGTTGGTAAAAAAGGGGACGGTTCGAAGGCAATGAGGTCAGTACCACCTGCGGTAGCGGGTGGGTCTGCTACTGAACAAGATCGCTGGGCAAACCAGATGCTCTCGGCGTTATTGCTGCTCCAACGACAACCCACCCGCTACCGCAGGTGGTACTGACCTCATTGCCTCGCAGTAACTCGCCGAGCAGTCCTTTCTTCTCAGCAACACGCTAACGGAGCACTACTTAACTTCGCCGGTTTCGGCCGAGCGCTCAGTGCGTGGGACCTTGACCAAGCTGACGAGAAAATGAGAACGGGACAATCACTCAATAGCGCCTCGACTCCATAGGAGCCAAATGTTTTTAGAACAATGGCCTTAATGATTTCGGACGCTTTGCGCCATAAAAATTTCATACCTAAGGGTACTAAAAACCTCGGCAGGCGCTGATCAAATTCATCTCTCGCGCTAAGACTCCTCAACCGTTGCCAGCTTCAGCGCTATGCTTAGTTGCTTACCCTCTTTCAAAACTTTCTGGAACCATTTGCTCTGCTTTCATGAATATATCCTGACAGCCAAACTGAGGCTCACCGGAACCGAGCCTGCACCAACTTGCCACTCATCATAGTGAGCAACCAAATCAACGGCACGAGAGGATTAATCAGTATGAAGAACCTTGCA
The DNA here is from genome assembly GCA_025463135.1 of Acidobacteriota bacterium. Lineage (GTDB taxonomy): Bacteria > Acidobacteriota > Blastocatellia > Pyrinomonadales > Pyrinomonadaceae > JAOAPY01. The sequence goes on along the minus strand of JAOAPY010000030.1, from coordinate 340,065 downwards.
CTCTTATTTCTTCTGATAGTTGGCGCCCTGATTTGCCCCCGTATCGTCGTCGCCGATGATCAACGGGCGCAGGAAATTCTAAAGCAGGCGCGCGCCGCGATTGGCGGTGAGGAAATCCTGCAGACAATCCAGGGCCTGGTCCTCAAGGGGCAGTACCGGCGCATCATGGGGGATCGAGAGCTGTCCGGAGATCGAGACCTCAGCATTCTGCTCCCCGACAAGTATTTGATCGAAGATTCGTTAAGCGAAGGTAGTTTGAGCACCGCGATTATCAATACCAAAGGTCTAAATGGTCAGAGAGCCTGGAATGGATCAAGCGGCGGCGGTGGCGGCCACATGATAATTCGCATGGCCGGACCCGGTGGACAGCAGCAAGCGACACCGGAACAAATGGAAGCGATGTTCCGCAGGCAGTACGGCATGGAACTCACTCGCTATCTCTTGGCCATTCTGTTGACACCGCCTTCGTCACTGGGCGTCGAGTACGTTTACGCAGGTGAATCAGATGTTGAAGACGCTCATGCTGAAGCGATCGATGTACGCGGACCCGACAACTTCGCTGTGCGCCTTTTCTTCGATAAGCAAACACACATGCCCCTGCTGTTGAGTTACCGCGGCAGAAAGCAACGCATCATGACCTCGTTCGCTCGCTCCACGGGCGCAAACTCAGAAGACGCAATCAAGAAAGCGCGGGAAGAAGCGGATAAGAAACTAGCCGCCGAGGGAGCAGCCAAACCTGAAGACGTGGATTTCTTTATTCGACTCACCGATTACAAAAGAGTGAACGGACTGCTGCTGCCCCACAAGCTGACTTTTCTGACTGAGACAGAAGTCTCTGAGGAATTTGCTGTCTCTAAATACCAACTGAATCCACATTTCAAGTCCGACAAGTTTCAAAAGCAGTAAAGGAGCCGAAGACGTATGCGACTCGCCCGTCTTTATTCGCACGCCATAGGTGTGTTCATTGCTCTGACATTGTTCACCAGCCTCTGCTTGGCGCAAACAAAGAATCTGGCCGAAGCCAACCTGGAACTCGTGATTAGGGACCCTTCGGGTGCCGTGATTGCCAACGCTCGTCTGGAGTTGATTAAGGACGGGAAAACCGCAGCCTCAACCCAAACAAATCAAAAAGGCGAAGCACGCTTTGCTCACATCATCATTGGTCATTCGCAGATACACATCGAAGCCCCAGGCTTCAAACCGCGCGATATGGAACTGACCGAGCTCCATTCGGGATCAAATCGAACGGAGGTCTCGCTGGAGATCGATCCCATCAAAGCCGATGTAGAGGTGTCGCGAGAAGCCAGGGAGCGCAACTCAGATCCAAATGGCCCCGCATTTACCAACGTGCTGACTCAGGATCAGATAGCCCAACTGCCGGACGACCCGGATGAATTCGAAAACGCGATCAACCAGCTTGCTGGACCCGACGCACAGATGCGCGTCAACGGATTCAAGGGAGGAAAGTTGCCGCCCAAGTCGCAAATCCGCGAGATACGATTCCGACTCAATCCTTATGCTGCCGAGAATCACGATGCGGGTCATGGCTTTGTCGATATCATTACCAAGCCGGGGGTCAACTCCTGGCATGGTTCATTCAACTTCGGATTCCGAGACGAGTCGCTAAGTGGCCGGCAGGCATTCGCCAGGGTTCGCGGTCCGGAACAGCAACGGCGGTTTGGCCTCTCGCTGGATGGTCCAATCTGGAAGAATCGCACCTCGCTTTTTCTTAACGCCGACGGTTCGCTGTTCTTCGATGCCAAGACGATCGTCGCCACGCTTCCGGGTGGGACCGTTTCCGACCTTGTTTTTCGTCCGTCGCGGCGCTTGAATCTGGATGCGCGCGTCGAGCACGTCCTCAACAAGACCCACACATCGAGATTTCAATATCAGCGGAACGCCGTGCTTCAGAATAATCTGGGCGCCGGCGACTTTGATTTGCCGTCACGTGGCTTCTCACAGAATCAGACCGAACAGATCTTGCGTTTTGCAGATTCAGGTGTGATCGGCCAGCGGTTCTTTAATGAAACTCGTTTGCAAACACGTTGGCTGGATGCCCGGGCACGGTCTTTCACGGAAGGTCAGACGGTTTTGGTGCCGGGTTCATTCAACAGCGGCAGTGCCCAGCGAAGCGGCGGCCGACGCCAATTGGAGTTCGAAGTGGACGACAATGTTGATTACGCGCTCGAAAAGCACGGCGTGCGCTTTGGGGTGCAACTCGAGGCAGGTCGCTATCACAGCGATGATTCACTAAACGCCCAGGGAACTTTTCAATTCGCCAATCTGGCAGACTTTCAGGCGGGGCGACCAACGCAATTCACTCAACGAATTGGCGACCCCAACGTCTCTTATTCTCAATATCAATTGGGTTGGTATCTACAGGACGACTATCGTGTCCGAAAGAATTTGACCATCAGCTATGGCGTGCGCCACGAGTCACAAACGAATATGAGCAGCAAGCTCAATTTGGCGCCACGGTTCGGCTTTGTCTGGTCGCCCAAGAAGAACGGTTCGATAACGTTGCGTGGCGGCAGCGGTATCTTTTTTGACTGGTTCGGAGCGCAGACATTTGAACAAACTCTTCGCGTCGATGGCCGGCGCCAGCGCGACCTGGTTGTGACGAATCCGGGTTATCCCGATCCCTTCAGCGGCGGCACTCCGACCATCTTGCCGCCGAGTCGCATTCAAAGCGACCCCCACCTCCAGCAGCCTTATGTCATGCAAACTTCGATCGGTGTTGAGACAACTCCGTTCAAGCGGTTCCGGCTGACGACCAACTATACATATCAACGCGGCGTTCACCTGCTGCGAGGACAAAATATCAATGCCCCGATCAATGGTGTCGGCCGCCCGGATGCCACGGCCGGTAACGTCACGAACATCACCTCATCCGGCTATTCTTCAACGCATCGGCTGTCCATCGGTGTGGGTCCCGCGAAATTCGTCAACGGATTTTTCTGGAGCGCCAATTACTTTCTGATGAAAAGCACAAACGACGCCGACAGTCCGTTTAGCCTGCCCGTAGACAACGCGAACCTGCGAGCTGAACGCGGCCCCACGGCCACTGACATCCGCCACTTCTTCTCGGCCTTCGCCAGTCGCAGACTGATCAAGGGGTTTGCTGTTTCCGCCATCGTGAATGCCACCTCAGCTCTGCCCTATAACATTACGACCGGGTTTGATAATAACGGCGACACTGTAATCAACGATCGGCCTCCAGGTGTGGGACGCAACAGTGCGCGCGGCGCCGGGCGTTGGGAGATCGGTTCACGAGTTAGTTGGGGGAAAAACTTTGGCCCAGAGCAAAAGCAGACGGGCGGCCCGCAAATCAGGATGGTACGAATGGGCGCCGGCGAAGGCGCCGCGCCGCCTTCAATGCCTTCGGGGGGCACCAGGAGATTCCGCCTGGAGTTCTATGCGCAAGCATTCAATCTGCTGAACCATACCAATCTGAGTAGTTTTGTGGGCGTAGAGACTTCACCGTTCTTTGGTCACGCAACCTCGGCGCAAATGCCGCGGCGGATGGAACTGGGTACGCGCTTCAACTTCTGAGTGCGCCGCGAGCCCCGACCGCAAGCCAGTTAACGCTTCATCGTCCAGATATACCGGATCCTTTTGAACACTGAGGATTCGACGAAGGTGAACACTGCGTATCGGTATACACCAGCGGCGTATGAAGACCTAATCAACTTCGCGGCGGCCCTAACCCTCAGCAATCAAGAAATCTAAGACCGTGTCTAAGGCTTGAAAAAGGTCTACGAGGCGTAGAGAATGCCGTTGCAAATTGAAAGCAACAGCCGTGCGCCTTTCCGACGGTCCATCACATCTCAAGCGAGCGAGACGCGCAGGGCTCAATCATCCAGGCGAATTAGCGGGACATTGTTGGTACGAGATTCCGGGTTGGGCGTCAGAGGGCGCTCTTTGCGAGCGATCTTTTTTTGCGGACATCACTAAACCTTTAAGTATTTTCCCTGTCTCAGAAGAGTGCCCGCCTCGTTCAGGCGAATGTGGCCGATGACCGCCGCCGCTGCTGCAGTTTAGAAGCTGGGTCTCACCGTCTGACGATCATTCTTGTTGAAGGCTGGCGAAGCTGGCGGGTGTCGGCAAACGGCGCTGAATCAAGAAGGAGGAGAAATGAAGATCAGAAACTTGCTGGTTCTCACAATCACAACAACCCTCGCCACGCTATGTGCTCAGGGGCAAGCGCGCGATGGCACCAGGACTTTCAAGGATCACCTGGGACAAAGCATTTCCATTGGCCCGTTTGGCACGGTTCGCAGCTTCAAGGACAGCCAGGGACGGCAGACTGCTACCAACAACACTTTCCGTATTTGTCCCTGCGGCCGCAAGTGCATCGACTCAGCCAACCGTATCACTTCAAGAGACAAACTTGAGTTGCATGTTGATTATCCACAGCAAGGCACGACTCTTAAGGAAGACGAAACCCTGATGGTTACCGTTAAGGTCTCTGGCCCGAATCTGGAAGTGATTCGCAAACTCGCCTGGGTAGCAGGTTCGCGCGTGGTCAATATCGATGAGACCATCTCCACAACAACGGATGTCTCGATTTGCAACCTTCGCGAGAGCGGAGCCGGGCTGCTTAGGAACGACCCTTGCCCCATTCCGCCGCGTGGTCGTGACTCGCTCCTGGAGCGGGAGGTGTATTTGGTGAAGTGTCCTGATTGGATGTTCACAGCGGAAGCCGCGGAGCGATTTCAAATTACTTCCAGTCGGCCGCTGCGGCTTAGATTTGGTTACCAGTCACGGTAGCAAACGCCGGACTAAGCGAGCTGGAGCGCGTTTGCGATCTCGGCCCACCATAGGTTCATCATTGAAACTATGAGTTCTCCGACCCAATCAAACACTCTTCAATGGTTGCTGTTGGTTACACTCCTCTGGTCATCAGTGGCTTTCTGCTTCCCTCTGCAAGCGTCTGCTTCAAGCTCTACCGCTGACCGTTATCTCACTCTCCTGACTGCATTGAGCAAGAGAGAATACGGACGGGTGATCGCCGATAGCGAGTCCCTCATCGTTGATGATCCGGCCTTTCCACTCACCTACGAAAAGTTGGTAAACGCGGCCCAGCGGGGCGGGAATTTGGAACACGCGCAATCGTTCCTGAGGAAACAGCTGGCACCGCCAATGAACAACGGGCGGGCGCACTTTGGTCTCGGTTTGATTCAGCGCGAACGAGGTGACCAAACCGCCGCAATCGAAGAGTTCAGACTGTGCTTGCAGGCGTTTCCCGAGTTCGTACCCGCGTCTATCGCCCTGGTCGATGCAGCTAAGTCACTCCGCCGACTTGCCGAGGTCGAGACATTCATACAATCACTACCCCGGAATGCGGCGTCCCTCTACGGACTGTGCTACCTGCGCTACGCGCAAAGCAACTATCAGCAGGCCCTCGATTTGGCCGAGCAAACACTGAGGCTTGATCGGCATTTATCCGAGGCCCACAAGACCAGGGCACAGAGTCTATTCTCTTTGGCTCGTTTCACCGAAGCGGAGCAAGCAGCCCAAACCCTGGTCCTGGAAGCAACCGAGCCCGAAAAGATCGAACTCAGGCTCACGGGCTTGAACATCAAGGGGGCCGCAGAGACGGCGAATGGAAATTTGACTGCGGCTCTCGAAGATTTGAACTCCGCCTACCGCGGTATCGTCGAAGTAGGCAATCTGGTGCTCGAAGAAAACGTGCACAGTCAGTTGGCATCAGTTTATGGTCGTCAGAGTAATTGCGCGCAGTCGCTGTTCCACGCTCAAGCCGCCTTAACTTTGGGAAACGAACTTGAATCGCGTTTTATCGGCCGGAACCTCACCAATGTCGGCTATGCCTACTCCTGTCTTGGTGATACAACGGAGGCAATCAACTACTACCGCCAGGCTTTGGAGATATCGAGCAAGCCAAAGACACTCGACAAAGGCAATCAGGTTGCTCTGCTAACCAATATCGCTAACCATCTGCCAAACAGAGCTGAGGCGCAGTCTAATTTGGAGCAAGCCCTGGCAGTGGCACGGGACCTGTCGAACAAGGCCATGGAGTTGCGCGTGTTACTTCGTCTGGGTGCGCTCCATGAGCAAGCCGGCGAGCATACGCGAGCGTTGGAACTAACTTCAGCCGCGCTGCAAATTTCGCAGACGGCAAAGATCGAGTTTCAAGAAGGCAGCGCGTGGAATCAGTTAGGACGAATCCACCTCTCAATGCTCGACCAGGTGAGAGCGATGGACGCTCATCGCCGGGCGCTAGCTGTTGGCGAGAGGATACAAGCGCCGGAGATTATCTGGCAGGCTTTGGCCGGACTGGCCGCCGTTTTTCAAAACCAAGGGAACCTCGAGCAGGCAACGCAGCAGTATAGGCAGGCAATCGAAACGATAGAAGACGTGCGGGCACGGATTGGCATCCCTGAAGATCGCGCCACCTTCCTTGCAGACAAGATCGACGTTTACAAGAAACTCCTCAGCCTCCTGGTAGAAATGCAGGGAACAGGCAAGAGCGAACAAGCTGGTGCCGAAGCCTTCCATTACACGGAACGCGCGCGCGCCCGAGCGTTCTTCGATCTGCTGGCCGAAGCCAGGGTTGATCCGGAACAGAACGCCGCACCAGACTTGCTGAAACAAAAACAGGAATTGCAGTTGCGCATCAAGCAGCTGAATGACCAATTGATCGAGGAACGTTCGCAGGAAACAAGCAAGCAAGACCAGGCAAGCATCGGTGAGTTGGAAAAAGGCCTGCGCCAGGCCGACCTGGACTTGGGCAATTGGCTGCGAGAGTTGCGACGACGCAACCCGCGCTACGCCGCGTTGAAGTATCCCGAACCGATCACACTCGTCGCAGCGCAGCGAATGCTCGATGACAAAACGATTCTGCTGAGCTATTCACTGGCCGATCCGCAATCGTTTCTGTTTGTCGTCACCCACGATGGTTTTCAGGTAAAGCGCCTGCCGTCGGAGGCGATCCTCACCGAAAGCGTGCAAAAGTTGCTGGCTGCAATTAGCGACAGGAACCACACTGCACCGGATGAATATCGTCGTCTGGCCGGGCTCTTGTCCCGGCATTTATTACCAGGCAGCGAGACGCTCGCCGGCAAAAGAGCGCTGGTGATCGTAGCCGACGGAGCATTGCATCGCTTGCCTTTCGAAGTGTTGTTCCGGCCGGGGTTTTCCGCGAAGGGCGATTTCCGACAGCTGCCGTTCCTCATCAGGCAATTTGCCATCAGCTATGCGCCGTCCGCGAGCGTGTTGGCCCAATTGCGGAACGAGCCGCGCGAAACTGCACCAAAAGGCTTCATCGCGTTTGGCGATCCGGTCTATGAGCAGAACGCTCAAAGTACAAGCGCGGCCACACTGCGTGCTTTGGGAGGCGGCGGACGACTCAACCTCCAACCTCTGCCGTACAGCCATATCGAAATCGATGGTATCGCGCAACAGTTTGCCAAAGATGACTGCGCACTCTTTTTCGGCGAAGCCGCCAGCGAAGAGAACGTAAAAACTCCCGAACGATTAAGCCACTATCGATTGGTCCATTTCTCAACTCACGGATACCTCAATGAAATGAGGCCGCGTTTTTCCGGGCTCGTGCTTTCGTTGCCGGCAACCGAACGCCCATCGGCGGCCAATCCGCAATCCGCGGTTCGCAATCCGCACTCGGAAGACGGCGTCTTATCCGCGTACGAGATTTTCAACTTGAAGCTGAAGGCCGATCTCGTGGTGCTCTCGGCCTGTGAGACCGGCCTGGGTAAAGAGGTCAAGGGCGAGGGCTTGATGAGCTTAACTCGCGCCTTCATGTACGCGGGAACGCCATCCGTAATGGTCAGCTTGTGGAACGTTAACGACGAGACCGCGGCTGATCTGATGATCCGTTTTTATCGACACCTGAAGACAGGGAACAGCAAGAGCGAGGCCCTGCGACAGGCGCAGTTGGAGACAATTCGAGACAACGGCTTTCCGTTCTACTGGGCGCCGTTCGTATTAGTCGGCAACCCGTGACCATCCCGGGACCGCACGCATCCTGCGTGCATCTCTGTCACAACCCTTCCCTTTTCTTGTAAGAAGTCCTTTGGTTAAGGCAGCACGCAGGGATGCGTGCGGTCCTAGTGGCAGATCAGCGCATCGTTACCGACAAATCGTACTCGCCAAGTTGCTTCCGCGTCTTTCCCCGCCGGCCAGACAGTCGTAGCTTGTACTTACCTGCGTTGAATGTTGCGCGATTGATTAGAGTGCTCAACGCCCCATCGTCACCCGTCGGCCTGAGTCCGGAAATCTCTCGCACCATATTCCCATGTTCGTCGACGAACTCAATCGAATACTCGGGGAATTCGTAAGGCTTGCCGATCATCAACCGCAGCAACGTCACCGGGGCGGCAGCGGTGAAGTTCAACCGCAGGTCATCTTGCGCACCCCGCTCGGACGAAAGCATGGCCGTGTAGACCGGAATGTTTAGTCCGGCTTGCTGCAGGGTCGTAAGTTCACTTTGGAGTTGATCGCGTTTCGCTTCAGCAGCAAGTCGCTGGTCCTGCTCCTTCTTGAGTTGGTCGCCGCCACTTTGTTCCAGCTGCGAGAGGCGCTGTTCAATTTCGCGTTGCTTACTCTCTAATTGCACTGCGATCTGTTGCGATTGCCGGCGGGACTCTCGCTCCTGCCGAAATCGCCAGGTCAACGAACCCAGCGCGCCAAAAGCGATCAACAAGCTCGCCGCCAGCGCGAGTGTAATGCGGGAATCCACCGATAGACCCTTGAGCAGGGGGCGCCGGAACTCGGGCTGCATGATCCTTGCTCCCTCTTCCTCGGCATTTCTCAAAGGCGTGATGTGCAGGCGCGGCAAAAGCGATTGCCATGCTTTGTCAGTCTCGGCAGCGGTGACTGCTTCGTCGCCGGCGCGCGCGGACTCGAGGAAGTCGTTTGCATTACGAAAGAGTGCGATGCATTGCTCGCAATCGATCAGATGTGCCTGCGCCGCTTCGCGCTCCGCTGCGGGCATTGCGCCGCGGCAATAAGCGACCATCCGCTCCTCGCTCACATGACGGTTATCATGATTGCCCAATGTGCTATTGGCGGCTTTCATATAGGCGCGAAACTCTTCCTCCTTCGTCATCCGATCTCCTGAGCTTCAGACTTTCATCTCGTCAAAATATGAACTCAACTGCGCACGCAAAGCTTTTTGCGCCTGATGCAGATGTGCCTTGACGGTATTGACCGAGATATCCATCAGCGCCGCAATCTCTGCATATGACAGATCGTGAACGACACGCAAGTGCGCGCAGCGGTGCATTTGTTGGGGTAAGTGTTCCAGGGCGTCGCGGAATTGCTCCACCTTCTCTTTCTCAAGTACGAGAGTGAGTGGGTCGGCGCTCCCATCGACGACCCGGTCCGCAAGGGGCAGGCGATCGTCAGTCTCACCTCCTGCCTCAAGTGACATGACCGTGGCAGATCGTTTCTGCGCGGTGCGACTCTCGATCCAACTGCACCAGACATTGTGCGCGATGGCAAACAGCCAGCTTTCAAACTGCTCTTCCTGGCGTAGATCCCTTAAACCTTTATAGACGGAAATGAAGGTCTCCTGGGTGAGGTCGCGGCAGTCTTCGGGATCAAATCCCTTGCGTCGAAAGAAGCGCAGAATCTGGGCGTAATGACGCTCAAAGAGCCAGTGGAAGTTAGCTTCCACATTTAGCCCCTGTTTGATCTCGCGAATTAACTCAACGGGATCTTTGGCAGTGCCATTCACACAGCGAGTATAACAGCGCCACAGAGCGCGGCCCACGTTCTTAAGAACACACCCTTCTCAACTATTTTTCACCGCGGCTAAACCTTCCCGTGTGGAATCCTACTTATTTAGAGGTAGTCAGTAGGAAAGAATAAGAATTGAGTTTTCACAACTGCAAAGAAAAGGAGAAATCAAAATGCCTCTCGTTACCGACATCACAGACGGCGTGGGTATGGTTAAGGCCATTGCGGATGTAGTGAAACTTCTAAACGGAAAACGATCTGTTGTATTGGAAGTTGATAACAACACGACCCTCACATTGCGACGGGTGGCAGATCATCATGACCACGGCGGATTCGCCGAAACTCCGGTGGCGGAAATTCCCCACGGAAATGCAAACATCTTTGGTTCGCAGAATCGCTCAAACAGCATCGCCACCGGAACTGAGGGAAAGGTTACGTATGGCGGCGAGGGTTTTAATTTCACGATCTATTGGAATGATCCATTCGCGGGCAGCAATGAATGTAATGCCACCCTTAGTGGTCCTGAGTCGGGGAGTTACCGTTCAGTGCATACGTGCGGAGCCGGCGATGAAAATGCCCATATGCGCTACGAGTTGTTTGAACGCGATCGCCGCGCCAGACAAATCGCTATTGGTCAGAACGAAGATGGACGGCTGGACGTGTTCTATACGGACTTCGACGATGGGATTTATTACAAGTGGCGGACTGCAAGTGCTCGTTGGCATGCACCGCTCTGCGGCGCGGCAAAACAGCTGGCTGTCGAACGCAATCGGGATGGTCGGCTGGAGGTCTTCTCTGTGGGCACCAATAACAAACTTTATCACAACTGGCAGAACGCTCCTGGTGGTGACTGGCATGGAGAAGCAGCGCTCGGCGGGTACGCCAAACAAATTGCCGTGGGCCGGAATGCCGATGGCCGACTCGAAGTATTCTATGTCGGTACGAACAACAGGCTTTACCACAACTGGCAAAAGGTTCCCAACGGGGGCTGGCGTGGAGAAGGAGAGTTTGCCGGTGACGCCAGGCAGGTTGCCCTGGGACAGAATGCCGATGGCCGGCTGGAGGTGTTCTACATCAAGAGTGACGACACCCTTGTCCACAAGTGGCAGACAGCGACCGCGGGTGGTTGGGGCCGCGAAGTCACCCTCAACGGTCAAGCGAAACAGATCGCGCTCGGACAAAATGCAGATGGGCGGTTAGAGCTATTCTATGTGGGCACTGACGACGCTCTTTACCACAACTGGCAAGTTACTCCCAACAGCGGGTGGAACGGAGAAGCCCCCTTTGGCGGTCTGGCCAAACAGATCGCCGTGGGACGAAACGCAAGCGGGCGGCTGGAGCTGTTTTATGTCGGCACTGACGACGCTCTTTACCACAACCGGCAGGTTACTCCCAACAGCGGGTGGAACGGAGAAGCTCTCTTCGGAGGCTACGCCAAACAGATAGCAGTGGGAAAGAATGCAGACGGTCGGATGGAGCTGTTCTATGTAGGCACCGACGATGCCCTTTATCATAACCGTCAGAGTGTTCACGACGGAGGCTGGAACGGCGAAGAGCTGTTGTGACCGAAGTCCTGGTCCTTGACGGGTCACATCCAAGGCCAATTCATTGTAGTGATAAAGACAGTAAGAGGACTTTGACCAGGTCTTCGAGCTTCGGTAGTGGGTCAGTTTGATGTCCGACAAACTTTAATTTGTCGCGGCGTTTCGACAAGCTAAAGTTATCGGACATCAAGATGACGCACTATTTTCGAGTGTTGCTCACTTGTCCCGCGGGCATGGCTCCGCTAGAATATGCATTTCTTTGCAGCCCGAAATTCGCGTCTGTAGGGACAAACCCTGTTTTAGAAATGGCTATTGACCGCATCACTGTTCGAGGCGCACGCCAACACAACCTCAAAAACATTAATGTAGAAATACCGCGCAACCGGTTTACGGTTATCACCGGCCTGTCCGGCTCCGGCAAATCTTCCCTCGCTTTTGACACCATCTACGCTGAAGGACAACGGCGTTACGTCGAATCACTCTCTGCTTATGCTCGTCAATTTCTGGATCAGTTGGAAAAACCAGACGTCGATTCGGTAGACGGCTTGTCACCGGCCATCTCGATTGAGCAAAAGACAGTCTCGCGCAGTCCGCGTTCGACGGTCGGGACAGTCACCGAAATATATGACTATATGAGGTTGCTGTTTTCGTCGATTGGCTTGCCGCATTGTCATGTTTGCGGCGCGGCCATCACGCGTCAAAGCGTCGAACAAATTGTGCAGAGCGTGCTCGCTTTGCCTGAAGGCGAGCGGGTCATGATCCTGGCGCCAATTGTGCGCGGTCGCAAGGGCGAGTTCAAAAAGGAACTTGAAAAGCTGGCCAGGGATGGTTTCCTGCGGGCCCGGGTCGATGGTGAGCTGTTGGCCCTGGACGAAGAAATTCGACTTGATAAGCGCCGCAATCATTCGATAGAAGCAGTTGTCGACCGCCTGCTGATTAAGCCGGGCATCAATGAACGACTCTCAGAATCGGTTCGCACCGCTTTGAAACTCACTAACGGCGCTGTGCTGGTATCGGTTGTCGACGGCGAAGAGAAGCTCTATTCAGAACGCATGGCGTGCGTGATGTGCGGTATTAACGTGCCGCCGCTGGAACCACGCTCCTTCTCTTTCAATTCGGCATATGGAGCGTGCAAGCGCTGTCACGGCTTGGGTACGGTGCTCGAAGTCGATCCGGCCAAAGTGATCTCTGACGGCAAAGCTGCAGCCGATAAGTTGGAGTTCATGGGACCGGCCGATCGCCAGGGCTCGGCCTACTTGCGCAGCGCGCTCCAGGCTTTGATCAAACACTTCAAGGCAGATGCGAAAGCTGTTTTCATGGACCTGCCCATGGATCTTCGCGACGCTTTTTTTAACGGCCTCGGGGGTCAGTTGAATTTCGCGCATGGTCCATACACCTATTCGAGTCCCTGGAAGGGCGCGCTGCGCTGGTTGCGTGAGCGGTTGAACGAAGCACCGTCCGAGAAAGTGCGCGTGGCATTAGAGGATTTAGTAGCACCGGCGACCTGTCCCGACTGTAAGGGTCATCGCCTGCGCTCAGATTCTCTGGCTGTGCGTTTGGGCGGTCGTGGTATTGCCGAATATGCTTCGCTCCCCATCGAAGACGCGGTCGAGGCTTTTGAGGCCATCAAACTGACGCCGCGCGAGGAAAAAATTGCGGGCCTCATCCTGCGCGAGATAAAGAATCGTCTGCGCTTTCTGCATAAGGTAGGGTTGGGCTATCTCACACTTGATCGCTCCTCAGCGACTTTATCGGGCGGCGAAGGACAGCGCATTCGGTTGGCGACACAGATCGGTTCGCAACTGCGGGGCGTGCTTTACGTATTGGACGAGCCTTCGATCGGACTCCATCCACGGGACAATCAACGATTGCTGGAAACACTCTGCGCCCTCCGCGATTTGGGCAACACAGTGCTGGTTGTCGAGCACGATGAGGAAACGATTCGCCAGGCGGATTACGTGGTCGATCTGGGGCCGGGCGCCGGCGCGCATGGCGGCGAACTGGTCGCGTTTGGTTCCGCGGAAGATGTGGCGAACAATCCGAACTCAATCACCGGTCTTTATATCAGCGGCGCCCGGCGCATCGAGGTGCCCACGGAACGAAGATCGCCAAATGGAAAGTCAGTTACGATTCACGGGGCGCGAGCGAATAACCTGAAAGAGATTGACGTCGCTTTTCCCCTGGGCCTGCTTACAGTGATTACCGGCGTCTCTGGTTCCGGCAAATCAACCCTGGTCGGCGATATTCTTTACCGCGCGATGGCGCGTCACTTATACGGTTCGCTCGACGAACCCGGGCCGTACACTGCGATTGAAGGACTCGAACACGTTGACAAGGTAATCGAGATCGATCAATCGCCTATTGGCCGCACGCCGCGCTCAAATCCAGCGACCTACACTGGTCTCTTCACTCCTCTACGCGAGCTCTACGCGATGTTGCCGGAATCCCGCGAACGAGGTTACAAGCCCGGCCGTTTTTCGTTCAACGTTAAGGGGGGAAGATGCGAAGCATGCGAAGGCGACGGTATGAAACGCATCGAAATGAATTTCCTGCCGGATGTCTATGTGCTGTGCGATGTTTGCCGCGGCGCGCGCTATAACCGCGAAACACTCTCGGTCAAGTACAAAGGAAAGTCGATCGCCGGTCTGCTCGATGCCACCATCGAAGAAGCCCTGCCGCTGCTCGAGAACATTCCACAGATCAAGCAGAAGCTGCAGACACTTCTCGATGTCGGCCTCGGCTATATCAAGCTGGGCCAATCCGCCACCACGCTTTCCGGCGGCGAAGCCCAACGGGTCAAGCTGGCCAAAGAGCTTTCCAAGCGTGCGACCGGACGCACGGTCTATATTCTTGACGAGCCAACCACGGGTCTTCACTTTGCGGACGTACATAAACTCTTGGACGTGCTGCAGCGTCTGGTCTCACTCGGCAACACCGTGCTGGTGATCGAACATAATCTTGACGTCATCAAGTCGGCCGATCACATCATTGACCTTGGTCCCGAAGGCGGCGAGCACGGCGGACGCATCGTCGCCAGTGGTACTCCTGAAGAAGTCGCCCGCGCCCGCCGCTCGCACACGGGTCATGTCCTCCGCCCTTTGCTGAACGGTCGGCTGATTCAGAACGGCAACGGACGCCGCGATGATAAGAAGATCGCATGATATAATCCCTGGCGTGAAACGTGCCCGAAGAGATGAATTGGAAAGGGTTTCTGCAATGATCGGACATCGAAGCGAGTTCTACAATTAGACGCTCAACTGAATCACGCCGCCTCAGTTCCAATGCCAGACCAATCACCAGCGAGGCTACGCCTCAGACCGACAAGATTCCTTTGCGTGCTTTGCGTCTTTGCGGGAGGCTCTTCAATGGCGACAAAGAATTTCCCGCAAAGCCGCAAAGCACGCAAAGAAAGTCCGATGCAAAACTTGACTCACTTGCGCTTATCCCGAGCGCCCTTCGACCCAGGGAGTTAATTAACGCTAATGGAGACGGTCGAAATAATGCGCAGCAAATTGGTTTTGAGATTGCAATGATTGTAGATTTCTTTGATTTGACGGATGTCCTTGCAATCGAGGGTGGCGATGCCGCTGCTCTATTTCCAGGCTACTCCGGGGTCGTGAGGGCAATGAAAGAAAGAGAGTAAACGAGACTAACGTGCCTTCTCCATCGAACCCAGATTCATTAGTTTGTTGAGTTAAGGCTATCTCACAATCCGCGAAGGGAGGTTCGACGTCTGTGACGATCTACGAAGACGAACTTAAGCCGTTGAAACTTGAACGCGTGCGCACATACCCGCTCGCATCGCGTCAAAGTAAAGTGGCCCTTGAAGATTTCGGTCAACCTGTTGACGAAAACTCGTCACTCAAGGATTTCCTTACCTCGCTTCCGAACATTCTCGCGGTTCAAAACCTGCGAAGCCTTGCCGAGGCAATGCACCGCGCACGCGAACTTAAGAAGCCGATCATCTGGGGCATTGGCGGGCACGTGATTAAGACGGGTCTCGCGCAGGTCATCATTGATTTGCTGAAGCGCGGCTTTGTTACCGCTATCGCCGCCAATGGCTCGGTGCTGGTTCACGATGCCGAAATAGCGATGGTCGGTTCGACTTCCGAGGATGTCGACGCAACCCTGGGCGAAGGAAACTTCGGCGGTGCTGGTGAAACCGGGAAGCTATTGAACGGAGCAGCTCGCGATGGCACGCGCGATGGTCTTGGACTCGGTGAGGCGATGGGGCGTGCCCTCTCCGCGCTGAATCCAAAGCACAGTGGTTATTCGCTGCTGTGTGCAGCCTACGCTGCAAAAGTTCCCTTCACTGCGCACGTCACCATCGGCGGCGACATTGCTCATTTTCATCCGAACGCCGATGGCGCCGCGTTGGGCGCTACCAGTCATACTGATTTTCGACTCCTCGCCGAACTGGTTCGACGGATGAATGGTGGAGGCGTCTATTTGAATGTGGGCTCAGCAGTGACCCTTCCCGAAGTCTTTCTCAAATGCGTTACGCTGGTGCGAAATCTCGGGCACCCGCTGACCGACATAACCACTGCGAATTTTGATTTCATCCAATCATATCGCCCGCTGACAAATGTGGTACGCCGGCCCACAGCGAATGGCGCCGGCCACGGCTATTCGATCACCGGGCATTTTGAGCTCACCATTCCCCTGCTGGCCGCGCAACTGATCTGCGGCATTGATAAGTAAGTGTCACCACTGCGGTGAGTGAATCTCCCGCGAGGTCTCCTAAACATCCTTCCGCTCGAGCACTCTCCGTTTCGGAAGTGGTGTGAACCCTAAGGGCGCCAAGGCCAGGAGACAGCACCTTCAACCTACGAAACAGGATTTTCGCGCCCAGTTTCTTCTTGACGAAGCAGAACCCAACGTCTATATTCTTAATCCGTTTTGAAAACGGTTTTCAATTTCATCTTAACACCGAATTCTAATACTGAGGGAGCGCTGATGTCTTCCAAACTATTGCGCCGTCCTTACTTGCCGGAAATTCTGCTCTGCGTCACTGTATTTCTCTTGTCCGCGGAGGGCGTGCTCGCTCAAAATTCGTTGCGCGGCCGCGTTTTGGATCCGCATGGGGCGGCAATTTCAGGCGCCACCATCACCGCTGAAGCTACCGGCATTGTCGCCGCCTCGCGTTCGACCACGACCAATCAGGATGGTGCATTTTCTCTGACACTCGACCCGGGCGAATATGCCCTGCAGATTGTCGCTGAAGGATTTTCAAAATCGCTCCAGCGAGTTCGCATTAGAGAGCTTGATTCGCCCTCACTGGAAATTATTTTACAGCTCGAGGGTGCGACCGCCACGGTCACCATTACCGATACGACCGGACTCCAGCCTCGGGCCATCAATAGCGCTACGCGGACGCTGACGCCCGTTCGCGATATTCCACAATCAATAACCGTGGTATCCGGCGAGCAAATGAGTGAGCAATCGATGCATAGCATCGCTGATGCCGTCAGTTATGTGCCGGGCATCACCGCGCATCAGGGGGAAAACAATCGCGACCAACTGGTAATTCGCGGTAACAGCACCAGCGCGGATTTCTTTTTGAATGGTGTGAGAGATGACGTTCAGTACTATCGAGATCTTTACAACGTCGAACGCCTCGAAGCCTTAAAAGGACCGAACGCCATGATCTTTGGTCGAGGTGGAGGCGGGGGCGTGGTTAACCGTGTGACCAAAGATGCGGGGTTTACACCATTGGGCGAGATCATTTTTCAAGCCGGTTCGTTTCGAAGTCGGCGCGGTACGATTGATTTCAATCAATCCTTTGGTCGCAGCCTGGCTGTTCGCGTCAATGGCGTATATGAGAACTCAAATAGCTTCAGGAGGTTCGTAAATCTTGAGCGCTATGGCATCAATCCCACGTTGACAATCGCTCTCAACCCTCAAACAAAAATTAATTTCAGCTACGAACACTTCCGTGACCGCCGAGTTGCCGACCGCGGCCTTCCGTCCTTTCAGGGACGACCGATTGACATCCCCATCTCAACTTTTTTTGGCGATCCGAACGAAAGCCGAGTTCGGACCACCGTAAACCTGGGCTACGCAACGGTGGAACATGAGGTGGGGCGGTTGAATATTCGCAATCGAACGATGTTGGGGGACTACGACAGGTCTTATCAGAATTTTGTACCGGGGGCAGTAACGGCGGATAAAACGAAAGTGGCCCTCTCTGCTTACAACAACGCCGCGAGGCGGCTGAATATCTTCAATCAAACCGATGTGACTTACTCACTCAAGAAGAGAGGCATCAAACACACTGTTTTGGCCGGGGTCGAAGTAGGGCGCCAACTAACCGACAACTTTCGCAATACAGGCTTCTTCAACAACCTGAGCCTGTCCATTATGATCCCGCTGGCAGATCCGATAGTCGAGAACTCCGTAGTCTTCCGACAGAGCGCAGCGGATGCCAACAATCATCTAAAGGTCAAGCTGGGCGCGACCTATGCACAGGATCAGGTTGAAATCTCTAAATACGTACAGGTGATTGCGGGCCTGCGCTATGACTACTTTGATTTGCTGTATCACAACAATCGCACCGGCGATAACCTGCGCCGCGTCGACCAGTTGATATCGCCGCGCCTGGGCGTGGTGCTCAAGCCAATGGTTTCATTGTCGCTGTATGGCAACTACAGCGTGTCATACCTGCCGAGTTCCGGAGACCAATTCTCATCGTTGACGACTGTCACACAACAGGTGAAGCCGGAAAAGTTCGATAACTATGAAGTGGGGGCCAAGTGGGATGCTCGCGGCCACCTGTCGCTTACGTTGGCGCTCTATCGACTGAATCGCGCCAACACGCGGGCCACGGATCCAAACGATCCGGCCAGGATCTTACAAACCGGCAGTCAACGCACGAATGGATTTGAACTCGGGCTGAATGGAAATATGACCCGTGGCTGGCGGATCGCTGGAGGGTATGCCTACCAGAATGCGTTCATCACTAGTGCAACCACCGCGGCGCGAGCCGGCGCCCAGGTTGCCCAGGTACCGCATCACACGTTTTCATTTTGGAACCATTATCAGGTTCTGCCAAAACTCGGAGCCGGACTGGGCATCCTCCATCGTTCGGAAATGTATGCAGCGATCGATAACACTGTTGTCTTACCCGGATACATCAAACTCGACGCTGCGGCTTACTACTCTTTTTCTGAAAAGTGGCGCTTCCAGGCGAACTTTGAAAATCTTCTAAACCGTCATTACTTCGTCAATGCAGACGGCAATAACAATATTTCACCAGGGTCACCTCGTGGCGTGCGTGTCGCACTGACGGCGAGATTCTGAAGCGGTGGTGTCCCTGGTTTCTTTGTAACGCAGCTGTAAGACCTCCCCAGCGGAGCTGCCCCACGAGGACACTTTCTGAAGCCGTGCATAGCACGCAACAGAATTTCCCTATGCTATACTTAACGCTCACCATTTCTAATACAGAGAAAGCGGCGCAAGGGATGCGCTGGGTATCATCGTGATGACTTCAGAGAAACTAGAACATTTCAAACGACTGCTTATCGATCAACTAAGACAGCACACGCAGCACATTCGCGACGATCAAGCCGCCGCTCTCGACCTTACTGACGACGGGGTCAAGGACAGCGTGGATATGTCCCTCATGGATGTAAATAAAGAGATGGCGCTGCGTTTGGGCGAGCGCGAATCACAAGCCGTTGCGGATATTGATCAGGCTCTGCTCAGAATAAGAGAAGGAAGCTATGGTATCTGCGCCCGTTGCGGTCAGGTTATTGACGAACGGCGGCTGGAAGCAGTACCCACCGCGCGTTACGATGCCAAATGTCAGGCCCTCATCGAAGCCGAAAATGGCGATGACACCAATCCCAGTCTTTGATATCGATTCGCCGCGATACTAACACCCTGAACAAAATCGATCCGCAAAACCACATAGAAACGCGCCGTTTACTCTCCGTTTCGTGTGATTTCGTGGATCGATTTATGACGTTCCTAGTCGGCGCGTGGTGAACTTTCTGAGGCCTGTCGTTCTCTGGCTGCTACCGCGTTGACAAAATTCAGGAAGCGGGAGATAAGCCGTTCGCGATAGCTATCGTCCGTTTCCGCTGAAGACCTCTCAACCTCAAATCCTTCAGACACCAGGTGCAGCCGCTCATCGTGCAAAAGAAGTTGAATAAGCATTTCCGGAACCGCGATGCGAGTTGCCGCTTTTAATCTGGCATTGCTGCCTTCGACCAATGCCGCACGCGCCACCGGAGAGAACTCCGAAACATGGCACTCGTTGATGAGTTCCAGATGACTCTCTGCACGACGCTCGGCCGTGACGCCGCTTTGCGACAGATCAAAAGCCGATGAGGCATTGATAATCCCCAGGGTGGCGGGCTCAAAAAGCTTGTTCCCTTCTCCCGGTTTTACAGCTTTGACATTCTCTGGCCGGAATAGTCGGCCGGCATTGCAAGCTGCCAGCAGGCAGGTATGCACTCCGCTGTCTTCCAGGTTTTCCAGTAATGCTCCCGCCGAAATATATGAACGCGCAGCATCCGCCTGAGATCCGTTTTGAAGTTTTAGGGCATCTCCGTTCGTGCCATGCGATTGAATCAGCAGCACCTCGACGGGATTGGAAGGGTGACTTTGGTTATAAGACTTGAGTTGACTCAGAACATTTCGCCAATCGGGATCTTCAAAGTAAGCAAAGCCAAGCGCGCGGAAAAACTCACGATTGCCCGGCTCGCTTAGATCCGGACTGAAGACAATTCCCTTCCCGCGACCAATATCGCAGAGCTCCGTCGAGTGGGCGCTACGCACCCACAGGTTGGCATTGGCGCGCGTCGCTGCTGACGCATGCCTGCGGACAGCAACAGCGCCCCCCGCCCCCGCCGGGCGCACTGGCTGAAAATTCCCGCAAAAGACAAGCAGCAGGACGCCAATAGTCCGTGTAAATGTGGTCAAGTGAAGTCGACCTCACCTCTAATAAGAACACTGCGGGGGATGAGATCGAATGGTACGTCGGAACCAATCAGCGTTAGGTTTCAAACAGATTGCAGTTGTGCTGTAAGCGCAATGCTTCCGTGCGGATTCAGGCCTTAGGATGGGCCTTGTCGTAAACCTCAATCAACTTTTCCATTGAGACGTGAGTATAAATCTGGGTCGTCGAAAGGCGGGCGTGTCCCAGCAACTCCTGGATGTCGCGCAGGTCCGCGCCACTATCCAACAGGTGTGTAGCAAACGAATGACGCAAAGCGTGCGGGCTAAGGTCGTGCATGCCGGCGCAAACACGGATGTATTTCTCAACCATGCGCCCCACTGAACGCGTGGTAATGCGCGTTCCCTGGTAATTCAGGAAGAGCGCTTCCGGCTCACGCAGCGATACCGGCGCCTGGTTGAGGAACTGCGCGCGTATGGCGAGATAATTCAGCAGTGCCTCTTGCGACGGATCGCCAAAAGGCACAATCCGCTCCTTCCGACGTTTGCCGATGACGCGAATCAGCTTGTTATTAAAGTCGATGTCATGCACGTTAAGCTTAGTCAATTCTGAGACGCGCACCCCGGTCGCGTACAACAACTCGAGCATGGCACGATCCCGTCGGCCCAGATCCGTTTCCAGGTCCGGCGTTTCGATAAAGCGAATTGCATCCTCGACCGACAGATGTTTTGGCAATTTCTTTTCCAGGCGCGGAGTGGAAACGAGCTTGGCAGGATTCAGCTCGACGACTCCTTCGCGCACCAGGAACTGGAAGAAGGTTCGCAGGGCCGCCAGCTTGCGCGCCACTGAGCTTTTCTTCTTCTGCGCGGAATGCAGCGTCGCCATCCATTCACGAATGGTCAGATGATCGATTTGCTTGATGTTGGGTTCTTTGCGCCGGCCTGTTTGCGGATCCGCCGGCGCCAGATAATCGCGGAACTGTTCGAGGTCGCTTTGGTAGTTACGAAGCGTGTGTTCGCTGACGTTGCGCTCGTAGCGCAAGTGTTCGAGGAACTGAGTCTGAAGTTCGTCGATCATTTAAAGACGTAGCACAGACTTCAGTCTGTGATTTTTGCCATTGCCAATTAGCAGTTGCCGCAAGCTAACCACAGTCTGAAGTCTGTGCTACTTCAGGCCCGCGGCGCATAAAATCCGTGCCGGGAACGTACGCGAGTCCCTTTGCGCGTCTTAACGCTCAAGGCGATGGTGTGATACCGGCCATCGCGTCTTTCTTCCGTCGCGTAATAACTCAGGACATATTGCTGAGCCAGATCGGCGGCGATTTGAATAAATGCTTCCTCCAAATCGCCGGGTTCCCGCGGCAAGTGTACCGCGCCGCCGGTCAACGAGGTGATCGCTTCCATCCGCTTCTCGGCGGCCAGGTCGCGAACATTCGCACTTGTGTAAAGACCGGTCTGGACCACGTAAACCTCGCAGTCCTCCCTGAGTACTCGCTGCATGGTCGTCTCAAAGTCCAGCCGGCTGATAGTGTCGGCGCCATCGGACACAATCACGATTACTTTTCGGCCTGGATTGGGGCGCAGATAATTTGCGGCTTCCACAATCGCATCAAAGAGAGCCGTGCCCCCCTCGGGCCGGCCGAAACTCTCGATCGTTTGTTCCAGCCGGCGCACGTCGCTGGTCAATGGCTGAGCGAGATAATATTCAGTCGAAACCGAATAGATGGCCGCCTGATCGAATGGACGCAATACGTGACTAAAGAATCGCTTGGCGGCTTGTTTCTCCAGATCGCGTGAAGCCAGCAGGCTGCCGCTATTATCGAACAGCATCGCCATGCGCACCGGTGATTCGGATCGGCTCAACTGGCTAATTTGCTTGACCTCTCCATCTACCTTTAGTTCAAAGTCTTCCAACTTCAGGTCGGTTACGGCCAGGCCTCGAGTATCAAATACAGAAGCGGGTACGGGAACCAGGTTCGAAGAGATGCTTAGCACTTCAGCCGGATCGATTTCGCTGCCCGGCGCTTTGGGAGCAGGTTTTTTTTCCGGTGTCGTTCCCGAGTTCTGACCTGAAGTCTTGGCGCTGGACGTTGGCGCTTTCGTAGTATCGATAGGTGAGGGCGTTCGCTTCTGTTCCGATCTGCGACGACCCGATTGCGCCTGAACCGGAAATATCAGGGCGAGTACAAATAGTAAGGGGACCAGCAGACGAAACATGGCTGGGGCCGGCTGGGCGGTCACTTGGCACCCGCCAACAGCGGCGCCGTCTGAAATTCGATTTCCTGAAGCCACGTATCCCATTCCTTCAATGCCAGCTCGACCTGCAGATTCCGTCTGTCGCGTTTACGTTGCAGACGTGTCTTTTGTTGCTCCCTCTGATTCTGAGTCAGGGGTTGTAGCAGCGCAAAAGTGATATTTACAGGCTGAAAATTTTTGACTTCCGTGTGCGAAACATAACGCGCCAGAGAGCCGATGGCGGTTGCCGGCGGCGCTTCGACCAGGTTCTGACCGCTGGCCAGTCGCGCAGCGTTTATGCCAGCCAGCCAACCCATGGCCACCGATTCGACATAGCCTTCAACTCCCGTAATCTGGCCCGCGAAAAAAATATCGGGTAAGCGTCGCATCTGCATCGTAGCCCCGAGTACACGTGGTGAGCAGATGTAAGTATTGCGATGGATTTGACCATACTGTAAGAACTCGGCTTGCTCCAGCCCTGGTATCAGCCGCAAAACTTTTGCCTGTTCACCGTAACGTAGATGATTCTGGAAGCCCACAAGGCTGTATGCGTCCGCCATTAAGTTTTCCTGGCGGAGTTGGACGACCGCGTAGGCCTCGCGGCCGGTGCGCGGATCGGGCAGACCGACAGGCTTCATCGGTCCAAAGCGCAGCGTGTCGACTCCGCGTCGCGCCAGCTCCTCAATCGGCAAACACGATTCAAACCAACGCGTTTCCTCGAAGCGCTGCAAGGGAACGCTGTTGGCTTCGACCAATGCATCATAGAAGCGCTGGTACTGCTCTCTATCAAAAGGACAATTCAAATAATCATCGCCGCCTTTGCCGTACCGCGCGGCCTTGAAGGCGATAGTCGTATCCACCGAGTCCTCAGCCACGATGGGCGCAATGGCATCATAAAAATAAAGCTGATCGCTCCCCGTGAGTTTCATGATCTCAGTGGTGAGGGCTTCCGAAGAGAGCGGGCCAGTGGCGATGATGGCAATCTCGTCTTCGGGGATGCGGGTTACTTCTTCGCGCACCAATTGGATACGCGGGTGTTGCTCAATCTTTTCCGTAATGTACTCGGCAAACTTGTGGCGATCGACAGCCAGAGCGGCGCCGGCTGGGACACGGGTGGCTTTGGCCGCTTCCATTACCAGGGAATCGCCGCGGCGCAGTTCTTCTTTGAGCAGGTACGATGCGCTGCCCGGCTCGTCGGATTTCAAAGAATTCGAGCAGACGATTTCAGCAAGCTTGTCGGTGCGGTGTGCGGGCGTTTGTTGCACGGGCCGCATTTCAAACAGGCGCACATTTATTCCTGCGCGTGCGACCTGCCAGGCGGCCTCAACTCCCGCGAAACCACCACCAATTACTACTATTTCTTTCACTGTGTCGTATGCCTTTGTCGTCGGTTTTAAAAAGTGGCCCGGGCGTCCCGCTCGTGATTCGTACCAAAGACCCGACTACACCTCTCAAAGTTCACCCTACGCTACAATTGCCCTGCTTGACACTGCAAAGTGCTGCTTCGTATAGTGCAACTCTGCTCGCGAGTTGCAGCTTTCAAGCCGGCTTAGCTCAGTTGGTAGAGCGTCTGATTCGTAATTAGAAGGTCGCCGGTTCAACTCCGGCAGCCGGCTCCACTTTAGCAAACTAATAAGAGATAACATAAAACACGAAGTGCGAGGCACTCTCGTCTTTCTAATGGGGCTTTGTCGCAACCATGTACCTGACTCGGGAACAACAGGCTGATTACAAGCGACAGGGGTTTCTCATTGTCGAAAGCTTTGTTGATGCCGGCGCCTGCGATCGTCTACGCGTACGCGCCGAAGCGTTGGTTCATGAGTTTGATCCGGCGGAGGCGATCTCGATCTTCTCGACCAGGGAACAATCGCGGCGCGCTGATGATTATTTTCTCGGTTCGGGGGACAAGATTCGTTTCTTTTTTGAAGAGAACGCTTTCCTTCCGAATGGCAGCCTCCGTCACAGCAAGAATCGGTCAATTAACAAGATTGGGCACGCGCTGCACGACCTCGATCCGGTCTTCGACAAATTCTCACGTACGCCTGAATTGAAGCAACTATCCGCCGACCTGGGCATCGAGCAACCACTCCTGTTGCAGTCGATGTACATCTTTAAGCAACCGAAGATTGGCGGCGAAGTAACCTGCCATCAGGACAGCACGTTTATCTATACCGAACCAATGAGCATCGCAGGGCTATGGTTTGCGCTTGAAGATGCCACTGTCGAGAACGGTTGTCTGTGGGCCATTCCGGGCGGGCATGAGATTGGGCTGAAGTCCCGATGGCAGCGCTCGCAGGACGGCATGCACTTCGAAGTCTTCGACTCGACTCCCTGGCCTGAAGAAAGGCTGGTGCCGCTTGAAGTTCGTAAAGGCACGTTGATTTTGCTCAGCGGCCTGCTCCCGCACAAGAGTTTGGAAAACAAATCCGCAAAGTCGCGACATGCTTACACTCTGCACATGATCGGAGGCAACTCCGACTATCCCGCCGACAATTGGTTGCAACGGTCCACAGCGATGCCCTTGCGCGGTTTTGAATAGCCTTACTTCTACGCCGTTTAGAAAGCGGACCTGGCCGCCTGCGTAGCACACGTCAATTTCATTTCTCGTTTAGAAGGTGGACTTGTCCGCTCGGGTCAGCCCGATATTCAATCCAGCGGCGCACAAGTGCGCTTTCTAAACAGAGGCTGTCGATTCGACGAGTACGCCAGACTGCCAGCCTGTCAGGTTGCGCGAAGGGCACAGGCTGGCAGCCTTGCTACGTCCCTCACTCAAAGTTCTGGATCATAACGATGTCCCGGGTCTTGATGCCACGCGAAGCAATCAGTCGCGTATCATCATCTGGAAGCCAATCATAGAAGTAGATGAGGTCCTCGGTGAACTGGGTAAGTTGCGTAGCGGCCGTGCCGTCCAGTGGTTGCCGCCAGACATTGTGCACCCCATCTCGCTTTTCAAGAAAGGTAAGCGCTTGATCATCAGCGGTCCAGCGAATTTTTTGATTGTAGGGATACGGCAAATCCAAAATCATGAGCGGCGTGCCGTCATCGATTGAGAGGACAGCAATCTTCCACATATCCGCTTCGTCCCGGCGATAGGCACATGCGACCCTCGTTCCATCGTGCGAGACGACCGGCTTGATGCAGAGGTTGTCGTGCGTCAGTTGCACAGGCTTACCGGCGCGCGTGGGAATCTTCCAGAGCGTATTGCGTTCTCTGCTCAACGACGTAAACACAACCCATTTTCCATCACAGGTAATGCTGGGGAAACTCTCACCACCGCCATCGGTCAACTGTCTCTTGTTGCCACCGTCCGCATCCATACACCATATGTGGTGCGTGCCGCTCTGTGCCGAGACATATGCGATTAAAGGCTCATTAAGACAAGCGGAAGGCAGAAAGCCACCGGCATCCGTCAACTGCCGGGGATCAGAGCCTGCGAAACTCACGCTCCACAGGTCTGCCTGCTGGTGTTCAGTCGCAGCGTAAATGGCGCGACCACGCGCAAGCGCCAATCCTTCAAATCCTTCCGTTCGGCCCTGAGTAATACGCCGAGCCACACCAGGCGCGGTAGCGCCAGTCGATGAGGCCAGCCACAAGTTCGAACGCACTTCCGTTTGCATCGTCACCAGCGTGTTGGCCTTGTCCGCGAGACTGATCTCTTCGTAATTGTTTGGATCGTTCGTTACTCGCTGGGCGGGACCCTCGGGATATGTCAAGCGCCAGATCTGAAAGGAATTCGAATTCGAGGCCATCGCGGAAAAGTAGAGACTCGTACCGTCATCGTTCCAGGCTACCGCACACATAGCTTTCCAATGCCATTGAGTTAACTCGCGAGGCTTACCTCCCCTTCGCGGCACGCCGAGTATGGCAAATTCCACCGCGCTATAGCGGCTGGCACCCAGGGCGATCATGGTCCCGTCTGGCGACCATGACGCAGTCGCAAAGGAAAACTTGTCAGGGTGCTGGCGCGAGACAATCTCTCGCTGGGCCGAACCGTCCACGTTCGCGACAACCAGGGCGTCCCGATGTTGTCCGGGAAAACTGCGAACAAAGGCGATTTCCATCCCATCGGGCGACAAAGCGATTCCCGCATCGATATTCACCACCAATTTCTGCGCGGGCCCGCCGCTGACTGCCATCCGATACAACACGCTAATGGTGCTGTTGGGTTGAGTCGTTATAAAAAAAAGATTCTTGCCATCCGGCGTAAAACGCAAGCCCCAGCAAAGGGCGGGATCGGGGGCTCGCAGCTGCCACTTTTCACCGGAATGAAGGTCCTTGATCCGAAGACTCTGTTTGCCTGCCGCAATTTGGACATAAGCCATCAATCGTCCATCCGCCGAGAGCGCCACATCCATTATCAGTCCGTCGTGGGTAAGCCGCGTAATCTGCATGCCTCCGAATGCCTCGGGTCGGGGCGGTAAGTTGCTGGCGGACTTCACGGCTGCTACAAACCGATAACCGCGTTTGGCCGCGGTTTCGATGAACCGATCGCCATCTTCGCTACCACCGAGCGCCCTGCGTAACATCGAGATTGCTACAGTAAGATTGGAATCTTCCACGAAGGAATCGGGCCAAAGGGATTCGAGGATGTGTTTGCGTGAGACTACTCGACCGCTGTCCCGCACCAAAAGGACTAAAACCTGAAGCGCCTTGGGCGTGAGAGGCACAATTTCGCCCTTCCGGCGTAAGACCAATTCCGTCGTTTCCAGCTCAAACTCGCCGAATTGGTATCTCTCGCCGAATGGGGCGGGCATTCTTCTCTCTTTCTAATATTTTTTTAAGGTCTCTTTTAGGACTTGGAGTGAATCCCAGCCTATTGTGAGCACGTCGGGATCGTGGTCACAAAGGCCGCACATAAACTGGGCTCTTGCAAGGTCATTGTAGCTGCGTAGCTGTTTGAAACCAAATAGTCGCCAGGTTTCCAGGGCGGAACAACAATAACTCCCCAGTCAGAAACACTTTTTTCGGCATCATGGTTCCTCCCCCGCGACCCTCACAACTCACTGCTGGCGAACAAGGTCGAAGCCTTATTCCACCGCTATTCTTAGAGCCTTAACGGGCGCGAATGCGATTGATTCGGCAGCGTTCTTGTTCGCCGGCAACTATTTGGTTCCACAGCCCGCTCAGCTCCGCAGTCAACTCAACAATACTTTTCCAGTTTCCAAAATGACAAGTATGCGACCAGTCACCTGCCTTATATTCATACTGGTGTGCCTTGCGGGCGTGGCTACAATTGGCCGGCCCTTGAGACCGCGCGCCAGGAACATGAAGCCAACCATCTACGACGACGGCAAGTCTTGTCCGCACGACTGCGACGCTCATGTAGTCTTCCACAACTCGCATAACGGAACTGCAAACGCCTTTGCACCTTCGACCACTTCATCTTCCCCGGGAAAATGCGAATCAGGGAAGCCCTGCATGATCTGCTTTTCAGCGGATCCGGCCAGCTGCATGACCGCTCTCTATCGCGGCGGCGGACCCTCGCCGGGCAGGTTTGATTTTACTCCCTCGTTCTACGAAGAGAATTGTTCGAAATCCGAATTGCCCATTGCCTTCCGCAAAGAGTGCCAAAGTGCCGCTCCCGCGATAGCAAGGCTGCGAAATCTGGTGAACTGCGTGGCGACACCTGATGATCGGCGATGCACCGCGATTATGACTGTCGCCCAACAACAACAAACAGCGGATGACGTCTTATACAATCAATGCAAGGAGATGGGGGAGACGGCCTTTAACAGAAACTTCCGCGATCAACCAGCACGGCAACGCAGCAACGAGTGTGCTTATGAAAAAGTCGGCACCGGCAGAAACTCCCAGGGTGAAACCTGGACCAAGTTGCTATCCGGGGCCTGTCGCGCGGGAACTTTTGTGGGACGCGATGGCACTGATTGTTGCAACGGCAGTCTTTACGAAGCAGCTCTGCTGGGGCGCGAATGCCGGGCGTTCTTCGTCGCAAAGTAACAGCGTGGGCCGCTATGCTGTGGGTCGCAGCAGCCCGCGGAAAATCCCCTGGATTTCCACCTGATAAGCCGGAACCCTGAAGGGCTCCATTTGTGAGTTAGCCGGACGGAGTTCAATTTCAGCGCCGCGTCGATAGATGCGTTTCAAAGTCGCATAGGCATTATCGATAAAGACCACCGCAATCTCTCCGTCGCGCGCGTCGGTGCGATTCTCAATGAGGGCGATGTCCCCGTCACAGATATGTTCGTCGATCATTGAATCGCCCTTCACACGCACCGCGTAAATCTTTTCCGGCCGCACTCTGCCCAAAAGAAAGCGCGGCACCGCTATCATCTCAGAATTGTGGACCACCTCCAGCGGAACACCCGCGGCAATGTGCCCGTGCAGCGGTACCTCGCAAAGTGCATCTGAGGGAAGATCATCAACTCTTACGGCAAGATCAAACGATCCATCTTCCTGACGCCGTTCGAGCAAGCCGCGCCGTTCGAGCGCGGCGATGTGCTTGGCGATTGTAGCCCTGGATTTAA
Organism: Acidobacteriota bacterium; assembly: GCA_025463135.1. GTDB lineage: Bacteria > Acidobacteriota > Blastocatellia > Pyrinomonadales > Pyrinomonadaceae > JAOAPY01. The sequence goes on along the minus strand of JAOAPY010000030.1, from coordinate 311,183 downwards.
CTCCAAAGTATCTGGCGATCTGTGCGTATGAGGGTACGTGTCCGCGTTGTCCAGAATAACGAATGATGTAATCGAGAATATCTTTCTGTCGTTGCGTGCGTGGGAGCATAACCTTTGCGCAATCCTCGATTAATGAAGAGAACAACGAGTGACAAGTGACGACGCATTCTATGGCGCGCATGTGAAAGCGTCAAGCTTTCACTTGCGCGCCCGGGGTGAGAACTGCGTTTTAAGATCACTTAACGAATTGAATAGCGCGCCAGGGTTCGCGGAAAGATACGCACCTCCGCCGGCATTGCGCCCAGCTTGATTGGATTCCTCCCGGTCAAAACCTCTCTGGCTTTCTTACCATAGACCGCCTCATTGAGATCGTTGTCCGGAGTTATCGCCGCACCCTTCAAGGCGGCGCCGACGAACGCGCCTTTGGATCGCGAATAGGAGAGGATACCAGCATCAAGAGTCGCATTGGTTGATGCCGCCGCTTCGCGTCCGACCGGTCCAGCGGCAACACCGACCTCGCCGCCAATCTCGAATTTGTCCTTGAGCAGACCGTTGAGACCGGCGTCATTCATGATCAGCAAAACATAGTCGCTCTTCTGCGCGCCAATCTGGGCGCCGAAACTGCCGCCAGTAAGGTTGAAGAAAGCGGGCGCGCTCCAGCCCCCGCGAACGCGCCGGCTGATTAGTCCCTGGCCGCCGCGGCCGCCAAATACGAACGCTGCTTTGATCACACCGGGAAACACGGCAATTGCTTCAGCCTTGTCTAGCAGCTCTTTGGGAATTGCCTTCTCCTTGATATTCATGATTTCCGTAAAGACCTCAGCCGCTTCGCGCGAATGTCGGGCAGCGTCCTGCATCCTTGATTTTTTTTGCGCCGATGTTTGCAGCGGAAATGTTGCCAGCGCCAGGGTCACGCACACCGTGACCAAGCCAGTAGTTCGCAGTAAAGATCTCATCAGTCTTCCCCCTTCTAATTACTTCTCTAACGCAGATTGTCGGACATCAAAAGTCATAGCAAGCAGTCCTCGTCCGCGAGCCAACTGTTTGTTATGCCAAAGTGTTGAAATACTACACTCATTTCCCTCGAAATGAGAACGACGGCATTAGGGCCGACGGCTAAAAAGCAATGCTGTTGCTCGTCGCCGGATCGGGTGCTCACTATGATGAGTGCTGATGGGTTTAGGTATGTATGAAGTTAAGAAACTGATCGGCCAGCGGAGAGATTTTGGCGGCGGGGCTCACCTTAATATGAAGCGCCCGCACCTGGCAGGTTAACTACCCTTCTGCTTATCCTGCTTTTCCTTCCGCTTCATGTCGCGAAATCGCCGCCGCCGCCGCCGTCTTTGGCCGAATGGTTTTCGCGTGTTCCTGCAACATCAATGCGGACAATCGTTATTTGAGTGAGTCGTTATGGGACTAAAACGCTTTTGATATTCGTTCGAGGTAATAAACGAACAGACCATTGCATGTTGTTTTGAAATATCCCGCAGCGGCGCGCCATTCACCTGGTCCAGCCAGAATAGAAATCCGGGCATGTCAGGATTGCGTCGCAGGTATCCAAAGTATTCCGTGGCGACGAACACTCGGTTGTATTCGGCGTCGATCAGGGCGCCGTTATTGATGGGGTTACTCTGATTGTCATCAGCCAGGCGATAAAGCACCGCCTGGCGACCACCGGAATTGAACAGTGTGACGAGAGCGTTGCGTTGCGCGGTCAGGTCAACGCCTAGATCGTTTCTAATCGTAAGCAGCAAGGCATCAACAAAGCCAGGACCATCCAGAGTGCTGGGATATCTGGACAAGAATTCGGGACGCTGCACGAATGCGGTGGCCAACTCCAACAACTTTTGCGCCAGATTCGCGCCGCCAATGACTCGTTCGCGGTCACCCAAAAAGACGCCATAGTTCGGGATTTTGTTTTCCTCTCCCGGATGCGCGGAGTCAGGATTTGGATTGGGGAATGGTTGGCTATTGCCGTAAGCGGCGCGGTAAAGTCGGAAGACGTAGGCGCCGGTCTGTTGATACTCTGGCTCAAAGACGAAAGCATCGCTGACAGTGATACGTTTCGTAAGGAGACAGCCCATGTCACCGCCACACTGCGAAATCTGACCGGTCCAGTAGCTAAAGCCGTCCGGATCCGGCTCGCGACCCAGAAAATCATAGTAATGCTGACGTACAAAGAACGGCGCCTCATCCGCGGGATTGGTGGTGGGCGTGGAGGTGTCGTTGTCCTGAATGGTAAGCACACTGTTGGCAACCGTGGCGCCCGTTATTACGTTCGTGAGAGCCAGGTTTACAGTTTCGTCGCCTTCCAGGTAAACATCATCGCTGATCAGTATTTTGAAAGTGTGGCTAGTCTCGCCCGCGGCAAAATTCAACCTGCCGAGTGCGGCAGTGTAATCACTCCGGTCCGAAGCCGTCCCGTCGCTTGTTGAATAATTCACGGACGCGGCCGTGGACGTGTCGCCCGTTCGCATTACGGTAATCAGAGAGCTTGTTTGCGACTCGTTCACGCTGTAACCGGGAGCGCTGAATTGGAACACACCTCCCGTCTGCTGATTGTACTGAATGCGATAGACCGTGCCGCCCGAGCGGGCCAGATAATACAGACTGCCGTCCGTTGCCACGGCCAGGTCCGCCGGTGATAAGACTCCCGCGGCAAAGTCGGTCGCGGTATTAGTGGTGGGATCGAAGCGACGTATCCAGCCGGAGCAAAAATCAGCAAAGAAATATTTTCCCGTGTAGTCGGCGGGAAACTGCGATGTGGGAGGGTTGTAAAACGCTGCACCGACGATCGCGCAGCCGGTCGTGCCGGAACTGCCATGGCTGTAAGCGAAAATCGGATCGCGAAAGTTGGAATTCATTGGTAAGCAAGGGCCTTCGCAATTCGGCCATCCGTAATTCCCGCCGGCGATCCCATCGTTTATTTCTTCCGCCAGGCTGTCACCGACGTCGTTCACGAACAATCGGCCGGTGCCGGGCTGGAATCCAAACGTAAATGGATTGCGAAGACCCAGGGCCCAGATGGCTCGGTTAGCGCCTGCGGCTGTTCCAAAAAATGGATTGTCGCTGGGAATTGAACCGTCGGCGTTGATGCGCAGAAGTTTGCCGAATAAGTTGGCGAGCGTCTGAGAATTCGCGCCAACATTGTCGTCACCGGTCGCAATGTAAAGCTTTCCATCGGCGCCGAAGTGAAGCCCGCCACCGGCGTGATTACTATTGGTAGTCAGCGGGTTCAGGTCGAGAAGAACTACTTCGCTGCCGGTTACAGCCACGTCGCCACTCGCGGTCAAACGGCTGACGCGATTATGGACCGTGGGCGATGGCGCCGTGTAGTAAACGTAGATAAATTGATTGGCAGAGAAATTCGGGTCGATCGCGATTCCCAGCAAACCGCGTTCGTGCGACGGATCAGCATTAAGAGTGGCGAACGGTGCGGGCAATAGTGCGCCGTTCTTGATGATCCGCACCGTCCCGGCTTCTTCACAAATAAACAACCGGCCGTCGGGAGCGAACGCCATCGCGGTCGGACTTGAAAGACCGATGGCCACCTGGGTCTCTATGAAACCAGTGGGCAGGGTTGCCCCGTTGGCGCTGTACAGGGAAAAAAGGAACAGGGCGAGTGCGAAACCTGACAGTTGCCTGACTATTTTTCTTTTGATACCAGCCACAGGCGAGTGTGAGCAGCGTTCAGGAGTTAACCAGTTTTTACCTGTTCCGTACACCAGAAAAATAAGTGCGAAAAGCTTTCAGTCCTCACTGCGTCCACAACGATCAGCCTGAACCCACAAATGGCAACCGATGATTTCGTTATGGGGGAGCAGATCCACCGTTATCCCTTTAACGCTTCCTCGATAGCTTGTCTAATCAAGGGAGGAGTACCGATCGGATTGAAACCGACGAACTGTTTCAGCACGCGGCCATCGCGAGAAATTATGAAGCTCTGGGGAATGGCGTCCCTCTGGGTCATCTGCATGAACGAGACAGCTACTTCGGGAGAGGCCCAGCCAACGTGATAATCCATTTGAAAACTTTTTACAAAGTTCTTCACACTCTCCGCGGAACTTGTTGGGTTCTCAGTCGACAGGCCCACGATCTCGAAACCCTTCGCCTGAAACTCCTTGTGAATCTTGACGAGTTCCGGAATTTCGCTCCGGCAAGGACCGCACCAGGTGGCCCATAAATTTACAAGCATTACCTTGCCCGAAAAATCTCCGAGGGAAATCGTTCCACCATCCACCGTCTTTAACCTGGCGCCCATGATGTTGGCCGGCAAGGAAGTGATTTCCTGGGTCGGGGTGGCGGTGGTTCGCGGCGCCTTGGCTGGTTGATTCGCTACCTGTTTCGCGGAACGGTCGGTCTTTTCATCGGACGAAGTACAGCTCGAGAGGCCACCTATGGCAATCAATGAAACGACTACGGCAGTCAAAACAATCCGCCTCGGAGTCCAAAAATGCGCGCTTCGGTTATGGAGTGCGTGATTAGAATTCATTTATTTTTCAAACCATCTATCTGAACTAGTTATCCAAATTCCTGCGCTTGCAGTACATAACAATTCATACCGATTGGTCAAGCGCGAAGAGCGGGAGGTAAGCGGGAGGTAGTGCTCTTCTAGATTGTTGCTGAGGAAAGAACCGATGGCCATCCGGGCCGCTCAACTAAGCCTCTATGTCACTTGGTATGTCAGTGACACAGTAAGTGAAACGGAATCAGTGGGTTACAGCAAAGACAGAGCTTGCGTGTTGGCCTGAGAGCATAGATAATGTGAACGCCTTCTGGAAGAGCTGGTATTGGCAATTTAAGCTTAGATGCCGGGAGTTAACATTGTTAACTGCTTTGCTCGCCCACATAGCTATACCCGTTGTTGCCGGACTTGCTTTGGTGTTCTTTGTGCAGGCAACTCATGCTGAGGGACTTTCTTGGAATAGTTGCAATGAAGTGGCTCTGGACTTAATCCTGATAAGCGTCGGAGCGACCGGAGCACTTTTCTTAAATCCCAGGTTGACGGCTAAGTGGGGTGAGGGAACAGCTGTATTTGGGATCTTAATTGTCCTAATAAATCTGCTCTTTGCCAGCTTGTTGATATATCGAAATAAGCACCGCGAAGGGATGGTCGGCGGGGGCGCTGGCTTCATAGACCTCTGCCTTGGAATATCAGGAATAGTACTGATATCCCTAGTTTATTATGTTGGGTATCGAGGGTAACCGCAGGGTTTGTGTTTCATTGCCTAGGAAGGATTTCGACTGGCCGAAGCGCTCAGGTTCGCAGCGCCTTCTCTCTGACTATCGTGCCGCACATTGCTTTTTAACTTGGCATTAAGATCGCCCCTCTGAAGCAATCCGATGACGAGCGTCAAGATTCCCGCTGCGGCGCCTGTTGCTAAGATTGCTGTCAGGATAAATGTCAGAAAGTTCAACATAAAATCGTTCGCTCTTATTTCCAACTCTAGCGAGTCTCTTGACTCTCTAGAACTATGTCAGTGACATGGTACATTACACGTTGTAATGGCTGCAAGCATGAAACCTATATGTTTGTAAGCAATAAACGAACCATGTCTCAACCCAAAGAAGGCTTACCTTCAGCAAATAATCTAGTAGGGGACTACTGAGCTGGAACGCCAGGCTTAATGGATTTCTTGGAATTTGTAGAGCGATTTTCTGGACCATGAAAAGCCCATTCATGGAATCACAGCACATCTATTGAATGACTATTCTTGGGAGGTTGGATCGCGAGGTGTCTCGGAGGTAACAGGCTCATCGCGTAACGTGGTTCGATCACGAAACGAGCCATCGGACTGAGGTGCTTTTGCTGACGCTGTTTGCTCGATCGCCGTCAGGCGCATCAGGGGACCGCCGGGACCGAATTGAACGCGATCGCCAACACGAATCTCAGTGGGATCGGTGACGCGCCGGCCATCGATAAAGGTTCCAAACCTTGACCCGGTATCCGCCAGCAGACAACGACCGTCTCGTTGACGAAACTCGGCATGTCGGCGCGAAACCATCGGCCACTCAGCCTGATCGAAAACGATATGACAGGCGAGCGGATCGCGACCGACTTTGACGACCTCCGCGGAAAACGCGCGTTCGGGATAAGGCTGCCCGGCGCGTTCTTCAAGAAAAACGATCTTCATCGTCCTGGTTTCCGTCTTAGCGGCTGGCAAATCTAAACGAGTCGAGAATCAAAGCCATGTCACCCTTGACTCCTATGTCGGCCGCACTCGTAATCTCCTTAGCCAACGAAGTGGCCAGCATCACGATGGCGACCCCGCCTTTGTCGCTTGCCGATCCCGGCGGCAGGAATATCACACGACCCCAATAAGGAATATCTTCTTTACCAGGGTCCTTGTAGGCTCCCTTAAATCGGACTTCGTATCCCTTGTAAGAATTGACGGTGGTCTCCCCATGCGAAACTTCTTCAAAGTTGGGCAGCGCCCCCGACAATTGGTCCGTAACCTTCTTAGCGCTCACGGGAAATACTGAAGTGTCCGCTTCATAGGTGCCCTTGCTTGGATACCAATTGAAGAGGACGCGCTCTTTGAGTCCTTCGTCCGTGCTTGACTGATTATCAATCTTGGCAAAGCTGCTGGCGCCGCTCACGCCGGACTTCGGATCCTTGGTCCAGGTCCGGGGATAATAGAACGAGAACCCGACATAATGGGCGGCAAGATCGCCGTCCAGGTTGGCAGCCGAATTAGTAAACTGAACCGCGTCCGCGGGCGCTACGAAAGGCTCCGGTCCCTTCTTTGTTTCGACCGCGGTATTCGCATTGACTGGATTCGTTGTGTTTTCCGGCGTGGCCGCCGTACTTGTATTTTTGTTGGTGTTCTCATTGACGACAACCGGCCCACGCTTCGCATCCATCATGGGTTTGAGTACCAAAAAGTACCCTGCCGCCGCGGCGCCACCACCCAGCAAAAGCACCACGACCAATCCCACCAGAACCCAGGGCAGAATTGATTTCTTCTTTTTCACCGCCGGTGATTGGGCTTCGGAAACTGGCGGCGCCAGGTTCGCCGACGAATGAACCGTCACCGGCGCGGCGCGTTCAACTGCCGGCGCGAAGGCGCCCAAATCCAGCGAAGTCGGCGCTGACTCTGCGGGAGGTGAAAGATCGGCTGAGGTCGGAGAACCGGTGGGCGAGGTCTCCCTGAAAGTGGACGAGCCAAAGGAGGTGATGGTTTCGTTCAATGGGCCCAGATGCATGCTCGTAGGCGCTTCCCCCGGATCGTCGACTCCGGGCGGTGGAAAAAGTTCCTTTGACGTTGCGCGCACCGTCAGGTTTGGATCGAACGGTACCGTCGGCGGTTGATCGGCGCGCAACAAGCCACCATCGATGGTGCAAAACTTCTGATTCTCATCGGGAAACGTGCGACTACACTTGGGACAACGCTTCATACCCGGGGTCTCTCCTTCAAAAGTCTAACGACGTATTCAATGAGTCTGCGAAATCTTCTTCACCAGTTGGGGATTGCCGGGATCCAGCTCCAGCGCTCGCTGATAAACGCGCATCGCATCGCTTTTTCGCTTGGCTTTCAGATATCCATCACCAACCCCTTCGAAACCAAACGCGCCTACTAGTTGTTTACGCTCGCCGGCAGACGCCACATCCACTGCGCTATTGTAGGTCTTCTCAGCGTCCTCGAAATGTCCCTGAGCCAGACAAGCCTGACCCAAAAGCGTGTACGGCTGAAACGCTTGCGGACTGAGTTCGATGGCGCTCCTGAGATAACCTTCCGCTTCCTGATAACGCTTGAGCACGTTGAGCGCCCGACCCAACAAGTAAAGGATGCTCGGACTCCGCGCATCAAGTTCCAAAGCCTTACGGAGCACTACTTCCGATTTCTCCCATTGTTGTTCGGACTGCAGGCTATCGGCAATCAATACCAGCGTGGCCGGATCTTTGGCCAGCGTGATTGCCTGATCGTAAAGCGGTGCGGCCTCTTCTCCGCGTCCCATTTTTCTAAGCACCCGAGCCAGGTGAGCGTAGCCGGCGGCAAATTGCGGGTCGAGTTCAACCGCGCGGCGATAGGCATGTTCGGTATCGGCGTTGAATTGACCGCGCGACTGCAAGGCTACTCCCAGCCGATCCCAGGCAACCGCATTTTTGGGATCCATCTTGACGGCGAGTTGCGCAAAACTTTCAGCGTCCGCGAAACGTTTCGCGTTGTTTGCGCCCGCGAGCGGTTGCACCAGCACAACGCTGAGCGCGACCAGCGCGTCGACGTTGGTCGGCCCCCAGTTGGCGGCATCGCGATAGTTCTTTTCTGCATCTTCCCAGAGTCTCTGATCCGTAAAAACATTTCCCAGACCGTACGCTGCTCGTGCATCGCCGGCTTTCAGCTTTAGCACTTCCGCGTAGGCGGCCCGGGCGTCGTCATACTTCTTGGCGTCTCGCGCGTCATTGCCTTTGTCCAGGAGGTCTTCAATGCGAGTTTCAAGCTCGGCATTAGCGTTTCTCTTTGGCGCAGTGCGCGATGGCTTGGTTGCCGGGCGGGGAATCTTGTTCGTGCTTCTTTTGGTTTCGGGATTCTTCGGTCTAAAGATGCCGCCGCCAATGTCGCCGCCCACGTTTTGGGCCAGCGCAGAAAAGCAAAACGATACCGCAATAAAACAAGTGATAGACGAGAGCAAAACAGTTCGACGAACTATTGCGTTAGATTTCATAATCTTCTCCTACTGACGAGCCTGGACCAGAAGAAATAACTGCGTCTTACTGAGCGATAGCATCCAGCTCTAAGGCGCGGAAACTACAAGACGAAAACCCAGCAGTGGATTCCGAGTTTTTGCGGGAAGAAACGTGCGCATGCAGGAAGACACCGGATTATCCTTGTCAGCTGTTTTGCTTATAAAGGCTCCGCCCCGAATCGCGATCCAATCCTGAGTTGACGTGGGTACCGTCACCGGGTTCCCGGGATATGAAGTTACCTTCGAGGAGGTCCACTCCCAAACATTGCCGATCAAGTCCTGCACACCCCACTTGTTGTTTCCCCCTGGATGCGACCCGACCTCCGCGGGTGTCCCTTCGTCGAGCACTGCCAGTTTCGGTTGCCATTGCTTGCCCCAGGGATAAAGGTCAGCGCTTTCGCCATTCCGTGCCGCATATTCCCATTCGGGCTCGGTCGGGAGACGATAGGTAACGCCGTCGCGTTTTGAGCGCCAACTCGCAAATGCATTGGCGTCGTCCAGCGACACGTTTACCACCGGCCACTGCTCCTGGCCAATGGGCGGCTTGGTGCCATTCCAGTGACCGGGGGCGGCGCTATTACTCTCGCGGACAAACTCCGCATACTCTCCGTTGGTTATCTCTTGTTTATCCATTGAAAACGCGGCCACGTCCGCCGGGTGTGACGGAGTTTCCTGAGGCGGCCCCTTGTCTCTTCCCATTTGAAAGTGACCGGCGGGAATCTGGATCAACTCGGCCTTGAAGACCACTGGAGGCGTTCCGGGGTTGCCCGGATTTGACCCATTTACGTTTGGCCCAGTAACGACAGTCTGTTTGCCTTTGAAAATCAAATAACCACCGATGCCGGCGCCACTGAGCACAACCAGCAACACGACGACGCCAATCAACATGGCCGCGGATTTCTTCTGACCGTTTACGGAAATCGGCATCGATGCCTGTTGCCAGGCAGTCCCTGACGCACCCGCCAAACTGCTATCACCAATCATCTGGATCGGCATGGTGTGCTGCTGAACCTGAGTGGCTTCAGGATCAAGAACCGCCGTCCTCGGACCGGGAATACTGGTGGTCAACCGAGCCAGTTTTTCTTCCAACTCTTCCGCCACACGGGCTACCCGATCGAGTTGTTCCCGGTGCTGCTCTCTCTCCAGGCGCTCACTGCGTTGGCGCTCGTCGTCTTCGCCAACTCTGCGCTTGCGGGCTTCGGCGTCGCGGGCCAGTTCTTCGCGAGCAAAGCGTTCCTTGGCTTTTTCCTCGCGCTCCAGCGCTTCGCCCATTATCGACGCTTGTTGTTTGAATTGATCGTCCAGACCAGGAACGCCGCGCCTCGGAACCGGATCGTACTTTGTCTCAAATCCGGAACTTTGAGTTCGCGAGCCCGGAGTTGTAGCCGAACCCGTGGCCGAGATTGCCGGAGTGACGGCAATCGTCTGGTTGGGATCAACGCAGGCAACTTCAGGAGTGTCGCCCGTGGTCTTCAACGACGCACTGGCACTATTGACTGCATCTTTCAGTTCCTTAAGAAAGGCTTCAACGGAAGGTGTGCGTTCGCCGGGATCTTTCGCGAGGGCGTGTCGCACGACTGCTTCAATCTCCGGCGGAACATTTGCACCCATCGACTTAAGGGGTGGCGGAGATTCCGTCAGATGCTTTTTCATGATCGAGGGAATCGACGAACCCTTGAAGGGCACATCGCCGCCCAGCATTTGATAAAGAATGATCCCCAGGCTGTAGATGTCAGCACGCGAGTCGGGTTCTTCGTCTGACCATTGCTCAGGCGCCATGTAGAATGGCGAGCCCATCAAGCCGCTGGTTTTTGCCTGGACGAATGACCCGAGCAATTCACCCGATTTGATTTTCGCTAGTCCGAAATCAAGTATCTTCAAACCCTCAGCCACAGGCATGTCTTCGCAGATCATTATGTTGAGCGGCTTCAGATCGCGATGCACAATATTTTGTCGGTGTGCTGCCGCCACACCTGCCGCCGTCGGACAAATCAGCTCAAAGGCCCGTGCCGCGGGCATCGCTCCCTCTTCGGCCATGATTTCCTGCAACGAGCGACCTTTGACAAACTCCATGACGAGAAACGGCATGGTCCCGCGCACCACACCAAAATCGGTTACGGCAATAATGTTCGGATGTTTGATCGCGGCGGCGGCCAGCGCTTCCTGACGGAAACGCGTTACCAGCATCGGATCGTTGCCAACCAGATCCGGCAGAATAATTTTGATGGCGTGCTGTGTTTTGAGAAAGATGTGACGGGCATGGAAAACTACACCCATGCCACCCTGTCCCAGACGTCGCTCAAGCTGATAACGCGCGTCAAGAATCGGATCACCGAGCAATGACGGCAGAGTTTCATCGCCGTCCTGGGGACAGTGAATTATGTCGTCGGGGAAACAGCGCCTACAGGCTGGACATTCTTTCATTGATTGGCTCGACCAATACGCGGCTCTGTTATTAGCCCTACAACCGCCGGCGATTGGTAGGGTTTAATGGTTCCGAAGCACACAACGGTATAACCAAAATGAGTCGGCTAGCGCTGCGTGTCACCACGAGCTCCGCGGTTGATATTCCCAAACGAGAAGGCTACTCGCATGAGAAAGGTCGCGTTGGCATTTGATTTTAGCTACTAAGAAGCTCTCTAGCAAGTAACTCCTTTGGTTGGTACTGGTTCTGCCGAACTTCCACCTTCTGAGTCACACCCGGTTTCAACCGGGTGATCGAAGTTCCGATGTGATTTTCAAAACATCAAAGGCGACTTTGGCTCACCCGGTTTCAACCGGGTGAGAATGAGATTCAAGCCAAATCGGAGTATCTGTCGGTTCCGTGGATCGTCTTGACCTTACCTCAGATTACGAGTATCAGCCTACCGTACAACTACATTGACAAGTCGCTGCGGCACCACAATCACCTTTATGACCTCGTGACCCGCAATAGAGCCCAGCACTTTTTCGTCCGCCAGCGCAGCCGCCCTCAATTCATCATCAGTCACATCCAACGCCGCCATGACCCGCGAGCGAACTTTGCCATTTACTTGAACGGGAATCTCCAACTCCTCTTGCAAAGCGAGTTCAGGATCGGCGACCGGCCAGCGCGCCTCGCCGCCCAGTAAGCCGCTCTGGTGACCCAGACTTTCCCACATCTCCTCGGCCGCGTGTGGAGCAAAGGGAGTCAGCATTAGGACCAGTGCATTCAGCGCTTCGCGCACCGCAAAAACGTCCGGATCAGTAGCCGTCGACGGCTCAGCATTGAAATCCATCAGCGCATTGAACAACTCCATCAGCTGGGCCACCGAGGTGTTCAAATGCAGCTGATCGAAGTCCTTTGTGATGCGCGCGATTGTCTGGTGCGTTTTACGTCGCAGCTGGCGCGCGCCCGCGCTGAAATCATCGTTCGCCAACCCAACTCGATGCTGGGCCGGATCAGAGAGACGTTCATGCCAACGCCAGACCATGGTGTATGCTCTACGCAGGAACCTGATGGCGCCTTCGACACCCGCCTCGGACCACCGCAATTCATTTTCGATAGGAGCCGCGAACAGGACAAACAGCCGCGCCGCGTCGGCGCCATACGCCGCAATCATCTCATCGGGATCGACGCCATTGCCCAGACTCTTGGACATCGCCTTCCATTCGTCAGTGCCCTCGACTCGATTGGTGACCATACCCTGAGTGAGCAGTCTCTTAACCGGCTCATTAAAAGAAACCAAACCCAGGTCGCGCATGACCTTGGTCCAGAACCGTGTGTAAATTAAATGCATGACAGCGTGCGAGTCGCCGCCGATGTATTGATCCACCGGCGTCCATTGCGCAGCCAGCCGCGGATCGAATGCCGCCTTATCGTTACGCGGATCGCAATAGCGAAAGAAATACCAGGACGAATCAACAAAGGTGTCCATCGTATCGGTTTCGCGCCGCGCGGGCCGCCGGCACTTGGGACAAGTAGTGTTAACAAACTCCGCCACGCTGGCGAGCGGCGATTCACCTGTGCCTGTAAACTCGGCAGTCTCAGGCAAGACAACCGGCAGCTGGTCCATCGGCACCGGCACCATGCCACAGTCGTCGCAGTAGATCACCGGGATAGGCGCGCCCCAGAATCGCTGGCGCGAGATGCCCCAGTCTCGAATTCGATAAGTTACCGCCGCCGCACCGAATCCCTTCTCCGCGGCGTAAGCAGTCATCTCTCGAATGGCAACTTCTGAAAGTTTCCCGCCCCATTCACCGCTGTTAATCAATATGCCGTAGTCAGTAAAGGCCTGATGCATTTCACGGGACTGGTCCATTGCCCCGGTAACGGGTTCAATCTGGGCCTGCGAATGTGACGCCGGTGCAATCACTTGTCTGATCGGCAAGGTATATTTTTGCGCGAATTCAAAGTCTCGCTCGTCATGCGCGGGCACACTCATCACGGCGCCGGCCCCATAGTCCATCAGCACATAATTCGCTACCCAGATGGGAACGCTTTCACCGCTAAATGGATTGATGGCCAGAGCGCCCGTATTCAAACCTTCCTTTTCCTCGACCACGGTGAGGTCTTGCCTGGCAGCCCTTGCGGCTTTCACTTTCTCCGCAAACGCCTGCACGTCCGCTTTCAGCGCCGAGCTTTCGAGAAGTTCTGCCACCAGTGGATGTTCCGCGGCCAACACGATTGCAGTGGCGCCATAGATTGTATCGATGCGCGTGGTGAAGACACGAATTTTCTTATCGCTGTCTTTGACGGCAAAGTCGATGTTGGCGCCTTCACTACGACCAACCCAATCGCGCTGCCGCTTCAGGACCTTCTCGGGCCAGTTGGCTTCGATCTCGGCCATGTCATTCACGAGTTGCTCCGCGTAGTCGGTGATGCGCAGGAACCACTGCTCCAAATCTCTTTTTTCGACAGCCGTGCCACAACGCCAGCAGACGCCGCCCGAAGACTGTTCATTGGACAGGACGGTCTTTTCTTTGGGACACCAGTTGACCGCGGAAGTTTTCTTGTAAGCCAAACCGCGCTCCAGCATCTTGAGAAAAAACCACTGGTCCCATTTGTAATAGTCGGGCCGGTGCGCGGCAATCTCGCGGGACCAGTCATAACTGATGCCCAACCGGTGCATTTGCCCGCTCATGTGCTTGATGTTCTCTTCGGTCCAGTCGCGTGGGTTCACACCACGCTTGATCGCGGCCTGTTCCGCGGGCTGGCCAAAGCTGTCCCAACCGATCGGGTGCAGCACATTGAAACCCTGCAGGCGTTTGTACCAGGAGAGCGCATCGCCGATGGCGTAGTTGCGCACATGGCCCATGTGCAGATAGCCCGAGGGGTAAGGCAACATCTCGAGACAATAAAATTTTGGCCGCGCATCTTCCGACTTGACCTCAAAAGCGCGCGTCTCTTGCCAGCGCTGTTGCCATTTCTTTTCTATCGCTTCGGGAAAATATTTTTCGTCCATCGTTCGTCCTGTTCCACTTAGAGCACTTGATAAATCAAGGGCGCAGCGGGCAAAGCTCAATTAAAGCACTTCCGCGGGCGCATCCCAATTGCTGAATTTGTTATTTTCGCCGCTCTGCGTTTGGCGCGGTTATTAGGCGCGGTGCAGCAGCGGCACCGTTAGGAGGAGTTTGGCAAGTAACTTGTGTCCAGCGGTCGTCATGCGAAGCATTCTAGCCAAGATGATGAAAACTGTCCAACTTTCTGCGGTACCTCGAGAAGATTCCTTTGCGAGCTTTGCGTCTTTGCGGGAGGCTCTTTAATGGCGGCAAAGTATTTTCCGCAAAGACGCAAAGCCACAAAGAAAGAGCGAAAAACTTGACTCATTTGCATCAACTTTGCGCTATCAGGATTCTAGGATCGGTTGATAAACGACCGTAGCGTTTGCAGGTTCTTCAGATCAGCGCGGGGATCGTCGTAAGGAGTTTCGAGAATGAAAGCCGCGTGCGCCAGCTTTGGATGCTGCGCCACACGCCGCAGCGCGTCGAGTCCGATATGTCCTTCGCCTATATGCCAATGACGATCGACGCGCGAGTTGTAAGGTGCGCGCGAATCGTTGAAGTGAATTGCACGAACGTTCTTTGTGCCCACGGTCCGGTTCAGCCACTGAATGGTCACTTCCAAGCCATCCTCTTCGCGGATGTCGTAACCGGCAGTGAAAGCATGCGCTGTATCAAAACAAACGCCGAGTGGAAGTTTTGGACAGGCATCCATGATGGCACGAAGATGTTCGAAGCGGTGACCGATACATTCGCCCTGGCCGGCAGTATTTTCAAGCAGGATGCGGAAGGCACCAAGCTTTAAACCTTTGCATGCAAGCTTCAGGCTTTTGGCGCAGATAGCGATCCCCTCGGCTTCGCAGGCGCCGCGCGCGCTGCCTGGGTGGACCACGAGATAATCAACACCCAGCAGCAGCGCCCGCTCAACCTCCTCGCGAAATGACGCGCGCGATTTTGCCAGCAGTGCTTCGTCTGCCGCGGCGAGATTCACAAGATAGTTGCAGTGGATTACTACCGGTGAGATCTTCGTCTCTCGTTGAGTCTTGCGAAACAGTTCGACGCTTTCTTTTGTCAGCGGCTTGGCCATCCACCCGCGCGGATTGCGAGAGAAGATTTGCACAGTCTGGCAACCGGTCTCTTTGGCGATGACCAAAGCTTCATGCAGACCGCCTTTGATCGGCGCGTGAAATCCAATGCGTGGACGTTTTATCGAAGTCTTTAAGGAGCTCATGAGAATATAGGGGCGGACCTGTGTGTCCGCCCGCTTTGATTAGCGCGACTCGGGCGGACACACAGGTCCCGCCCCTACTTCTTCGCCACATCTTCCATCAGGCGCAAAACATTGCCGCCCAGAATCTTTTCCACGTCGCCGGCGGAATAGCCGCGTCTTAACAACTCGCGCGTAAGGTTCGGCAGCTCGGCAACGCTGGAAAGGTCACTCACCGCGGCCTGGACACCATCGAAATCAGATCCGATACCCACATGATCTATCCCAACCAGTTTCACAATGTGATCGATGTGGTCCACTACGCGCGATACTGATACCGGCGGCAGTCGCTTGAGGAATTCTTCGCGGCGCGCTCGATCGCGCGCGAGCTTCTTATGGGCCACGTCACCTGGCTCTCTCTCCGACGCTTTCTTCACGAGGTCCTGGATTTCAGTGTCAACCTGATCTTTTTTCGCGCTCCAGCCCGGTTCGAGAAACGGCGGATAGAAAATTATGCAAACCACGCCGCCCATCTTTGCCAGGGCTTTAATCATATTGTCGTCAAGGTTGCGCGGCACATTGGCGATAGCGCGACAGGCGGAGTGAGTGGCGATCACGGGTTTGGTAGACGTGGCAACAATGTCCCAAAAGG
Source organism: Acidobacteriota bacterium (assembly GCA_025463135.1). Taxonomy (GTDB): domain Bacteria; phylum Acidobacteriota; class Blastocatellia; order Pyrinomonadales; family Pyrinomonadaceae; genus JAOAPY01. The sequence continues at coordinate 295,176 of JAOAPY010000030.1, read as the reverse complement.
CCTTATCGGAAACGTGTGAAACATCGACCATCATACCCAGCCGGTTCATCTCGCGAATTACCTGCTTCCCGAATTCGTTCAGGCCGCGCGTCTTTCCGGCCTCGTCGCCGGAAGAACCGGCCCAGCTTGTGCTCACCGTCCAGGCCGGCGACATGTACCGCACGCCCAAATGGTAATAGCGTTCAACGTTCTCAATCCGTTCGTCAATCGCATAGCCACCTTCAAGACCCAGCAGCGCCGCCAACTTTCCTTCTCCCGCGATGCGCCGGATGTCCGCTGCAGAAGTGGCCATAGCCCACAACTCGGGGTGCTTTTCCGACAGCTGACGAACAGCGGCAATCTGCTCGTCGGCGCGCTTCATCGCACCTGAACCGCCGGCGCCATACAACTGCGGCTCTACCCAAATAGAAAAAAACTGGGCATCAAGTCCGCCTTCTTTGGCCCTGACCGTATCGACCTGGCCGTCAGACAAGCGCTGGGTTAGATCGATTCGCTCGTCGAGCATCCGTTGCGTCGTATCTGCGTGGAGGTCGATGACTATCGCCTGCCGGTGAATCGCTGCCGGGTCAGTCAGAGCCGGCGAACCCGTTTTGGCCGGCTCAGAAATAGAATTGGGAGAACTGTTCGAGGGTTTTTCCAGCATTTTGCAGTTAGAAGACGAAAATGAAAGGATTGCCACTGCCGCGGGCAACAACCAGCGGAAAGCAGTTTGGCTAAGATTCACAGGAAAGCCGCAACGATTGATTATTTTCTCCAGATCGAAAAGCATTTTGATGTTACGTCGCCGACTTTCCTGAAATCAAGGACGCCTTGCCAATCGAAACTCATTTACGGTATTGTGCCCTGTCCCGAAAACAAGCGCGGCACAGGCCCAACATCAAAAGTTGTGAACCGCTTTTATAGGAGAACACACACAGCATCTTATCTGGGAACCTCGCCCCTGTCTGGCCCGGTCTGATTTCCCTGAAGGAGTCAAAATATGTTTGCAAAAGATGGCAAAGCGAAAGACGTGAGCACTCCAAGAATTTGTGACGTCGTCTGGCATGATGGAGAGTTTATTAAGTGGAACGATGCGCGCGTACACGTGATGTCCCACGTTCTTCATTATGGTTCCAGCATCTTCGAAGGTATCAGGTGTTACGCCACCAAACGTGGCCCGGCCGTCTTTCGACTTCGTGAACACATGCAGCGTTTTTTGAATTCAGCAAAGATCTACCGCATGGACCATGGCCTGTCGCTGGATCAGTTGTTTGACGCTTCGGTGGAACTGGTACGGCGCAGTGGTCTGGAGCAATGCTATATCCGACCAATCCTCTTCCGCAGTCTTGATGAAGCGCATCCAGCGTTTGGTGTCAATCCTTTTCCGAATCCGCTGGCCTGTTATATCGGCGCCTGGGACTGGGGGAAATATCTCGGCGACGAAGCGATTGAAAAAGGCGTAGACGTGTGCGTTTCAACCTGGAACCGCTTGACGCCCAATTCGATGCCCGCGATGGCCAAGAGTGGCGCCAACTACATGAACTCGCAACTGATCAAAATGGAAGCCCTGGTTAACGGCTTTGCGGAAGGCATAGCTCTGGATGATCGCGGTTACGTTTCCGAAGGCTCAGGCGAGAATATTTTCATGGTAACCGGCGATACCGTCCTGACACCGCCGCTTTCCTCGTCGATACTGGCCGGAATTACCCGCGACAGCGTGATTCAAATCTGCAACGAGCTGGGAATCCACGTAAAAGAGCGCAGCATTCAGCGAGCGGCACTGTACGTCGCGGATGAACTCTTTTTCAGTGGCACGGCCGCGGAAATCACGCCGATTCGCTCCGTTGATCGCATTACGGTGGGCAGCGGCGGCCGCGGCGAAATCACTACCAAAATTCAAAATGCCTTCTTTGAAATCACCAAGGGCGAGCGCGCGGCCCCCGGTAAATGGCTCACGTATGTGAACGAAAAGAAGGAAGCGCAACCAAACAGCACATCCCGAGGCGGTAGCATCCATGCCGGTAACGAACCATCCGGTGATGATTCGCAGGCGATCCTGGTCTATCAGACAGCCAGCGGCGACTGAAGCCAACGAAAGACAATTCGCTTTGAGAATAGGGCACGGCTACCGTGCCCTTTTCGTTTGCCTACGACGCTGCCAACTCCCAAGCAGAATGATTTGCGCGCCACCGGCATCCGGGGCAGGCAGAGGGGCGGGACGCCCGTGCTACTTCTTAAAATCAAATCGTTGACGTTTGCCGATTTGACGGGCTATTATCGAAACCGGTCACGGCACCTCCTTTAAAGTGACCCAGCCGCGCGAGTTTTCCCTCCAGCGCCTCCCTTCATGCGCTACACAGACAACCTAAGCAAGAGCTTCTTACCCACAGAGAGTGTGTTCCAATGCCCATAAAGATTGACGATTTGTTGCGTGCCGCCACCAGCCATGGCGCCTCAGACCTGCATTTGAAAGTGGCGGCCATTCCCGTCATGCGTATTGGCGGCGAGCTGCATACCATCGCCGACGCCCCTCGTCTGCGGCCCGAAGACACTCTGGACATGGCTTTTTCCATCATGTCTAACCGGCAAAAGCAAAAGTTCAAAGAGATCTCTGAGGTGGATATCGCCTACGGCGTGGCGGGCCTCGGTCGCTTTCGCGCCAACATCTTTCAGCAGCGGGGCTCAGTAAGTCTTGTCCTCCGCGTTATTCCCGATAACCCAAAAAGCTCCAACGAGCTGGGCATGCCCCCGGTCATTGATCGAATCGCGGATGAACAACGCGGCCTGATCCTGGTCACCGGGGCGACCGGCTCCGGCAAATCAACCACGCTGGCCGCAATGCTTGATCGCATCAACGCCACCCGCAGCGGGCACATCGTCACCATCGAAGACCCGATTGAATTCCTTCACCCGGACAAGAAAGCCTTTGTCAGCCAGCGAGAAGTCGACGTAGACACGAGGTCATTTTCCGAAGCACTGCGCGGAGCTCTGCGACAGGATCCCGATGTAATTCTGGTCGGTGAAATGCGCGATCACGAAACTATCGAGACGGCCTTGACCGCTGCCGAGACCGGGCACCTGGTGCTCTCGACTCTGCACACACTGGACGCTACGGAAACCATTACGCGCATTGTCTCGTCGTTTCCTTCACATCAGCAAAAGTCCGTGCGTCTGCAGTTGGCTGGAATACTCAAAGCTGTGATCTCGATGCGCCTGGTGCGCGCGGCCCGCGGCGGAGGGCGTGTGCCGGCAGTCGAAGTGATGATCACCACCGGCCTGATTCGCGATTACATTATCAATGAAGAGAAATCAAATTTGATTCGCGAAGCCATCGCGGCGGGAACCTCGCAGTACGCCATGCAGACGTTCGACCAATCGCTTTTCAATCTTTTCCAATCAGGACTGATCTCGATGGACGAAGCCCTGCGAAACGCCAGCAATGCCGACGAATTCCGGATGCGCGTCTCGGGCATTCTCTCTTCCGAACAAGCGATGGAAGGAACACAAGGCATGCCGCCAACACGTTCGAGTACCGCAACACCCGCCGACGAACGATCACTGATCGTGAAGCACTAGATCTTAAGAGGACCGAACAGACTTGGAGCAGCTACCGCATGATCGTAGGTTCTTCGAGCTAGTTCACTCGGGTCCGCCGCATGACGCGGACGCCGGAGCGCCAGTCTTCATTGATGTCAAAGCGATAGATCTCGATATCGGAAGCGATGGTGCGCGCCATCGTTGGGAATGATGGATGAAAGCGAAGGGTGGGCGCTACCAGGTAGACCAATGGCGACTCGTCGCTGATCTTCATTTCACCAAACAACCTGGCGCGCGTGATGTGTCCACGGCGGCGGTGCGCTTCGACGCGTCGCCAATAGTCGGCGCCCTGCAATACATGTTCGCGGTCTTCGGAGACTTTCAATTCAATCACCACCAAACGTCCGTCACGCCGCAGGGCCAGTAGATCAATCGGTCGCACACCGAATGGACCACCGCGCGCGGTGCGGAATTGTGCATGCAACGGTGCGATGACAAGACCCGGATCCAGTTTCGTGATGTCGCGACGAAGTAATGATTCGAGCCAGCTTTCCGACGCCGTGCGATACAGCGCATGATGATGATCCGAGGCGTTCGCTGCCCGATGTTCGCGCAAGTCCCGCAAGAGCTTCTGCCAATCATGTTGGGCGCCCTTGTCCAGCAGGCGCCGCCGCGTGCCATCGGTTCCGAACCAAACTCGATCGACGCCCATCAAATGTCGCACGCGCGCGAACGGCAGTCCGTAAAAGCGCAGCGTTTCGCCGTGCCGTGCGTGCACCAAATCGATTGCTTCGGGGGCCTCCGACATTAAGCCTTTGGCGCAATCGCTTGTCGGCTGCGCAGCCGCGCGTGGAAACCGCGCCAGACGTTTCTTGAATGCCTCGCGGCGATCAGCAACGGGTACCTCACTGAGTTGCTGCCAATCGTCGTCGATCTCGAAAACGCTGATCACCCTTCTCACGCTTTCACGCAGCAGTGCGATTCTATCCATCGCCGCCTGGATCACGCTGTTCTCCAGGATCAGCCAAAGCTTTTGAATGTAAGGCGGCCGGGCGCGCGCACTGGTGTTGATGAACCAGAGCAGCGCGGCCGAGAGCTGACTATCAACATCGCTCTTCTGAGTCGAAGCGACGGTGGCCGTCACCGCGATGCGTTCCTGCTTACTGCGCAGGATGATCCGCGCATATCTTCCCGGTTGGCCGCGCCGCATTCCCGGACTGAGTGCGGCACGTTCAAGCTTTGTTCCCGCCTGAAGCGCGACGGCCAGGCGCGCCAGTTGTTCGCAACGCAGTTGTCGCGCGGCTTTGACTGTAGCCGTAATAGCACTCGCTGAGGCGCGCGGGATCAACTCCAGCAGCGGCCTCTCAGCTCCCATGCGCCGGGATGTTTGCAGCAATAGTTTGTCGCCGATGAGTTCCCAGGCGGCGATCTTCCATGAGCGCGTTCCCTTTTCAGTCCATGACGAAAGGATTAGACGGCCGTGCGAGATGGTAAGGTCCAATTCGGTGCGGCGAATGGCGGCGGTGCTGCCGTCACCTTGAGTGAGAAACCATTCGGCATGCGCGGCAACTATTTCCGCCATAGTCCGCGCGGCACTTTCTACTTCGTTGGCGTGAGCAAGGCGTTGAAACATTGCGCAGTTAAGTAGCAGACTTTCGGTCTGTTGTTTCGAGACGCACAGAACACAGACTGAAGTCTGTGCTACTCACTACGTGCGCCGAACAATCAAGGTGGGTGGTTTCGGACTTTATTTCTACCGTGTGCTACCATTTCAAGTCAATGATTCTACGGCTTGATTTCGGTCGGGAGAGATTTTGATTCAGATGAAAAGCGTTTATCTCGTTGGTTCCGTGCGCACGCCAATTGGACGTTTTGGCGGCTCGCTTGCATCGTGGACGGCTGCCGATTTGGGTGTGACGGTGGCACAGGAGACTCTGCGCCGCGCGGGCCTGCAGGCAAATCAGATACAGGATTCTATCTGGGGCTGCGCGCGACAGGCTGGTGGTGGTCCAAACGTTGCTCGCCAAATTACGTATCGCGCGGGCGTTCCTGAAACGGTTCCCGCTTTCACAGTCAATCAAGCCTGCGGGTCTGGCCTGCGTGCGATCATTCTGGCAGCTGAACAGATAATGCTGGGACGCGCGCGGGCGGTTCTTGCTGGTGGCACTGAAAACATGTCACGTGTGCCTTACTTTGCCGAAGGCGCCCGCTGGGGAATGCGCATGGGTAACATGGAACTCGTGGACGGTATGTATCGGGATGGGTTTAATGATCCCTTGTCGGGCCTGGTGATGGGAGAAACCGCTGAGAACCTTGCGCGCCGTTACGAAATCTCCCGCGACGAGCAGGACCAATACGCTTTACGTTCGCAACAACGGGCGCAGGCGGCAATTGAAGCAAACCGCTTTGCCGAAGAAGTCTTGCCGCTGGAACTCAAAGGACGCAAAGGAGAGACAACCAACTTTGCCCGCGACGAACATGCACGACCGGAGACGACCATTGAAAGCCTGAAAAAGCTGCTTCCGGTCTTTGCTACAGACGGAAGCGTGACCGCCGGTAACTCGTCAGGGATCACCGATGGCGCAGCGGCCCTTGTCGTGATGGACGAGGAAATGCTGAAGGAACTGAACACCGAGCCGGAAGCGCGAATCGTCGACTATGAAATCGCCGGAGTTGTGCCCGATATTATGGGCATTGGTCCAGTGCCGGCTATACGGGCACTGCTCGGGCGACAAAAAATGTCGTTGTCCGACATCGATCTCATCGAACTGAACGAAGCCTTCGCAGCGCAGGTCATTGCTTGCGATCGCGAACTTCATTTCGATGCGGACAAGCTCAATGTCAATGGTGGTGCGATTGCCCTGGGCCACCCGATCGGCTGTACTGGAGTACGCATTACCACGACACTCGTGCACGAGATGAAAAAAAGAGGTGCGCGGCGCGGCCTGGCAACGCTTTGCATTAGCGGCGGCATGGGCATCGCCTTGCTGGTTGAGCGAGTATGATGTCCGACAAACTTCAGTTTGTTGTTAGCCTGGTTAGAAGGTACTTCAGCAGCGCGACGACAAGCTGAAGCTTGCCGGACACTCAGCGGCCGCTGCGTAACGCCTGTGTTCTCAAATGACTTCACCGCGGCGAGCATTCCTGGCAATCATTCTTGGCAGTGTAATTATCGCCAGTGCAATCGGCGCCTTCAGATGGGCGCGCCGGCGTACGATTACATCGCAAAGTAAGATCGTTCCCGCTTCCACCAATACCGCCGACTTCCTTTCCGTCCCTCCTTTTTCAACCAAAGAGCCGGACCGCTATCAATGCAAGCGCATCATTACCAGCGTCGAGTATCAGGATGCCCAACCAACAACGACCACCAACACGACTCTAATCGCTCGCGATGGCGACAAGCGACGCGAAGACTATCAAAGCGCGTCGGGGGACGCTTTGGTTTACCTGGAAACTCCCGCCGGGCATTTCATACTCTCTCCTGGTCGTAAGTTGTATGCCGATCTGAATGCTGCCGAGGCCGAGAGCGGCATCGACGGCGCCGGTGATGGCCCAACGGGAGTTCCTGACTATTCTCCTGAACGGCTTTTGAATGAAACGCCGACGCTTGCGCGATATGAGAATCTCGGTGGTGAAAGGATCAATGAACGAAACACGACGAAGTATCGCGTCACTGCGAGAGAAACAAACAACGGCGCCGGCACGGCCACCGTGTCCCTGATCTGGATTGATGATGCGCTTGGTATGCCCGTCCGCTCGGAGACTAGTTCGACAGCAGGCGAGCATCCTGCGACACTTACCATGGAACTACGAGACTTGAAGGAGACTGTCGATTCAGGAATATTTGAGTTGCCAAAGGACTACCGGAAGGTTGATCAGCGCCGCTTTTTTGTCGAATCAGGAATTACTTTGGGACTTGCGGGCAATGAAGGGACCGCGTCGTTAAAACTTTGAAACAACTGTGAGGGTCAATCAGGGCATCGGAGCTTGTTGGTTTGAGAGTCACATGTAAGGGTTTTTATGATTTGCAGAATTGATAATTGGCAACGATCACGGGCGGGACGCCCGTGCCACATTTCAAGGAAAAGGTTTGAAACGTGAAAATAAAATGGTTAGTTACTACTGTTAGTTTGTTATTGACGCTGTCGGGAATCGCAACTACTGGGGTCGCGCAAAGGAACCGCGCGACGTCTGAAGCGAAACCAAAACCGACTCCGAACTTGCTCGTTGCGCTGCCTCAATCTGACGCGCTGGGGATCGTTAACTTGCGGCAACTCCTGGACCAGGCGGTGCCCAGGATATTTGCTGAGAACCCGGCGAAGCTCGCTGAAATAAATGCTGAGATCGATAAATTCAAAACGAAGACGGGCATTGATCCGCGTTCGTTTGATCAGGTCGCTTTAGGTATGCACTACACCTATCCGGCGCCTGGTATTGCGAAAGTCGAATCGGTCGTGCTCGCCAGTGGGACTTTCAATACCGCGTCACTGGTGGCAGCTGGCCGCACAGCTGACAAGGGAAAGTATCGTGAAGAGAAGTATCAGGGACGTACGATCTACGTCTTTACTTTGGACCAGCAAGTGAAAGTGCTAGGCTTGCTCAATCTCAAAATAAATGACCTGGCGGTGACGGCTTTGAACGGCACGATGTTGGCGCTGGGCACACCGGCTACGGTTCGGACCGCGATCGATGCGAGCAAAGGACCGCGCGGCCTGAACCAGGAGTTGATTGCCCTGGCGACGCGAGATCCCAACGCTGCCATCGGCTTTAGCGGCAACGTCACCCCACGGTTAATACAAAGTATCAAGGTAAGCAACGACGCAGTGCTGGAAGACGTTTCGAAAATCCGGCAGGTCTACGGCACTGTGGGCGTCACCGAAAAAGATGTTGAGATGTTTTTGGCGGCGCGGGCATTGAATGTTGAGTCGGCCAAAAGCCTTAGCCAAACCCTGGAAACGCTTAAGCAGTTAGGCGCGATTTACGCGGGCATGCTGTCGCCGGCGAAAGGAGCATTGGCCCGCGCAGCGCTGGGTAACCTGAAGATCACGACAATTGGGAATGAATTACAGCTAAGGACGGCGGTGGCCCAGGCGCAACTTGCGACCCTGATGAAGTGAGATTCGCATTATTCCTGGGACCGCACGCATCTTGCGTGCTGAGGTTGCGGGACCTGTCTACTGCGATGCAAAAAGCTGTTGCTCCACCGTAAGCATGCAGGATGCGTCCGGTCCCAGAATTTCCTTATCTGGTTGGGACCGGGAATGAACGGCGCTGAGGCACGGGCGCGACCTGCGGCTCGTCCTCTTCAATACTATCGAGTACGTCCTTGTAGACCTTGACCTTCCCTTCACTCTTCATCCGCGCAATCGCCGACGCCACGTAATCTTCATAGACTTGATCCTGACGACTTCTCAACGCGGTCTCAGTCAACTGCTCGCGCTGTTTCGCAAATTCCGCAAGGTCTGCTTCTTTACGCACGGTCGCGCCGACAATTACCCAGCTATCGCCTACTTTGATCGGTGACTTGGAAACTTCCCCCTGCTTCAACGAGTAAACAGCTTCGTCCAAAGCTGAACTGGGGCTGAGTTTGCCGAGCCCTTTGCCGGTCTTGAAAGCCTCTTCGGTCGCAACTTCCAATCCGCCTTTTTCAGCCGCGGCCTTTAAATCAGCGGCGCTGTTCACGGAGGTAGCAATCTCGCGCGCTTTCTGGTCCAACAGTTCCTTCGCCTTCTGCAGTTTGAAAGCCTTGGCAACCTTGTCTTTGACTTCGTCAAATTCCGGAATACGCGGTTCTTTCTTGTCAACGAACATGGGAACCGCAAAGCCACCTTTTACTCCAGCCGGCTCGCCGACATCATTAGGATTATTCAAAGGGGCAATCGCGGCTTCGAATTGTTGGTTGCTGCCGATGCCCGGCACATCGTCTCCCTGCTTGATATAAGGCGTCTCGCGCACCATGTCAGCCGGATTCATGTTGGCTTCAGCGGCCAACTCCTGCGCGACCTTCTGCGCGTCGTGGGATTTTTTGAGAGACTCCCTGGCCTTCTGTGCTATTCCCGCGGCGGCCGTATAGCCGCGCCGGTTGCGCAGCGACACCAGTAACTCCGGTTTTGCTTCTTCGAAAGTTTTGGGGACCGCATCACCACGACGAAGGATGTAATAGTTCCCGGCGTATTTGATCGGCACATCCGAAACATCGCCCGGCTGCATATCGACCGCCCGTTCATAAAGCGCGTCAGGTTTGTTTGGGTTCTTTTTTATGAGCCGCGAAAGGAAGCCACCGTTCTTCGCGGTCGCCGGGTCTTCAGAGTTGCCACGGGCCAATTGTGCGTACGCTTCTTCGGTAGCCTGTCCGGTGGCGCCGCGAGCCTTTTTTATCAACTCCTTGGCTTTCTCTTCGACCTGTGTGTCCAGATCCTTGCGCGCAACTTTCAAAAGGATCTGCTGCACCTTGACGCCGGCCTGCTTGTTCTCTGGCGTGAGCCGGTCGTATTCGTCATGCAGTTCCTTGTCTGAGATTTGCAGCTTAAGCCCTGCCTTTTCCTGATCGATGAATAGATAACGAATCTTCTTCTGCGGCTCGAGGATGCGATAGTCCGTCTTGTGTTGCTCGTAGAACGCGCGCAGATCCTGATCCGTGGGTTGGATCTTCTCAGCCAGCTTGTCGGCGCTCACGATCACATAACTAAGGTCGAAGCTGGTGTTCTTCTTTTTGTATTCTTCCTGCACTTCTTCGGGCGAGATCGTCACACTGGCTGTGATAAACGCGCGCAGTTTTTCCTGCGCGATAGCATCACGAACGCTGCGTTCAAATCGTTCCACGCCGCCATAGCGGTTATTGACCGCATCCTCGTATTTCTTGAGGTCGACTTTGCCGGAAGAGGCATCGGTGAAGACAAACTTTCCAGTCGGATCAGTGAACTGCTTGACCAGTCGGTCCTTTAGCTCCGCCTTTGAGGCTGAGAGATTGAGGCGCGCGGCCTCTTGCGAAACGACCCGATCGCGAATCAAGCCGTCAAGAAAACGCTTGTTCCCGCCGAGCTGGGCCAAACTAATTTGGCCGCCCAACATCTGCATGTAATTCTCTTTAAGCTGCGCGATGTCGGCCACGGTAATTTCTTCGCCGCTGACTTTGGCCACCACCGCGGTGTTCTTATTGGGCTCGACGAGAGTTCCCGAGCTTCCCGGTCGATAAAAAATTACCAGGGAGATTGCCATGAAGAAGACAAATCCCAGAATAAGGATGTTGCGTGTATGTTTAAGCCGGCTTAATTGTTTGAGCATTAATTTGCCTTTCTCCGAAGCGGCTGATTGTAAGTGAGAGACAGTGGACACGCAACCGAGCAGCAGAGGGGACTTCGGTCTTTGGCTTTTGGTCTTTGCTCATAGCAGACCAGTCAGTCTTCATGAGAACCCTCAAGAGTGGCAACCAATCCAAGACCAAAGACCAAAAACCAAAGACCGATACGCAAGACCAATCGCCCGTTTGCTCGCTCCAGACGGCGAATGCTATTTTATTTCCCTCCGATGGACATCTTTTCAAGCTCGACATGGTTGTGGATTGGTTTCTCAGCCCTCATTCTTTTCATGCTGAGTCTGGATCTCGGCCTTTTCAATCGCAAAGCCCACACAATTCATCATCGCGAAGCCGCCGTTTGGAGTGCCGTCTGGGTGACTCTGGCCGCGGTTTTTGCCGGCATTGTGTTTTGGAGTCAGGGCCAACAGCGCGGTCTCGAATTTGTTACGGGCTATCTAATCGAACTTTCACTGTCGGTTGACAACCTCTTTGTCTTTATCCTTATTTTTTCCTACTTCAAAGTCCCGGCCCGTTACCAGCACCGCGTACTTTTTTGGGGATTGCTGGGCGCACTGGTTTTCCGCCTGACCATGATCTTTTTGGGCGCGACCCTGATAACGCACTTCCAATGGATTCTTTATGTGTTCGGCGCGTTCCTCGTCTACACCGGCCTCAGCATGTTTCGGGAAGACGACAAAGACATCCAACCGGAAAAAAATCCAATCGTGAGGCTGGTAACGCGCTATGTCCGCATCACCCGCAATTATGATGAGGACCGGTTCTTTACGCGCATCGATGGACGCAAGGTGGGTACGTTGCTGCTGCTCGTACTGGTGATAGTCGAAGTGACCGACGTGGTTTTTGCGGTTGACTCGATACCCGCCATCTTTGCCGTCACTACCAACGCCTTTATCGTCTACACCTCAAATGTTTTTGCGATCCTGGGATTGCGCTCGATGTACTTTCTGCTGGCCGGCGTCCTCAACAAATTCCACTACCTCAGGATGGGATTGGCGACGGTGCTTACCTTCATCGGCGTGAAAATGTTGATCGTCATCGGTGGTATTCATATTCCCATTTGGATTTCGCTGCTGGTAGTGTTGGCGGTGCTCTCTGCTTCCGTCCTGGCTTCTATTATCTGGCCCAAAGTCATCGTAGTGGCGACGAAGGTAAAGCTCGAAGGGGTTAATCCTCCAGTTTTCAATCTCTCAGGTACGGGGATGCTGGCACACCTGGTGATCTATGCCGCTAAAGACACGGACACGGAGAACGGTCAGGAAGTGATCTGCGAAGCGTTATGGGAGATTGAGCCGACGGCCGGGTACGCCGGCGGCCGCAGAGTTGAAGAGATAGGCGCCGTTCAATACGGTATCGTCCCGGCCGGTTACAAGCAGATCCACCCACGAAACGGCTTGCCCCGCCCCCTCGAAAAGGGCCACAAATATGAATACTGGTTCGACACAGCGGACGCACCTCACGCCCGAAACTACTTTGTTATCCGCGGCCAGCGCGCTGTTGAAGTCTTCGATTAATTGTTGACCCTCAAACTGTGTGGCACGGGCGTCTCGCCCGTGAACACGCGCAAGATGCGCTGCTACTAATATTGACCCGACAGCAAGTGCTTGAACGCTGATCCACGCGTGTGTTAGATTTCGAGTTGGCAGCCAATCCGTGCTGTTGCCCGACGCGAGCGAACGCAATGACGCGCTGGGATTGGCTTTCCCACCTTGAAGCGCAAGTTACAGTAGCCCCAATCATTCTTCTCCTGGCCCGGCCGGAACCGTCGACACCGCCTGATAAAACGGCCGCGGTCCATAGTTCACAGTACTACCGTAAAGATGCCTACTAAAAACAGCCGGTTCGATTTCGAGTGGTGGGTCATTCAAAAGCGCATGATCTATCTCCTCGTCGCCATCCTCCTCGTGTGCGGGCTGGCGGGCGCCTCAGCGCTCTATGTCTGGAAGTACGGCAATCCGCTGAAGGACATCGGCACCAACCTCAAGCCTCGCGCCGGTGCTCGCTTCATCTCCTTTGAAGGCGATGTGCACATCATTCGCTCCGCAACCAGAGAGAACATCAGAGCGGGCAGCGATACTGAGCTTTATCCGGGGGACACGGTGCAGACAGGCGCCAGCGGCCGGGCGCGCCTGGGTATGGCGGACGGATCAACCCTGGTCGTGCGTCCCGACAGCACTATTATCGTTCGCGACAATGCCAGCACCGATGATGGTAAGAAAACCAATGTTCACGTCGTCGTCGACAGCGGCCAGATGTACGTACGCACCGAACAACAACCCGCGGGCACGAACAATGTCGTCGAGACGCCCAAGACAAAGAACAAACTTGGAGGCCAAACCGGAGCCAGTTTCGGCGTGACCCCGGAAGGCACAGAAGAGATTCGGGTCAACACCGGAGCAGTCCAAACTACCGATCGCGCCGGCCAACAAACGACGCTGAGTGGTGGTCAATACGTTTCGGTCAATCCTGCCGGCACGCTGTCGCGACCACAAAAGCTCTTGGATGTACCCGCGCCATCCGGACCCAAAGACTTACAAAAGATCTTCGCCGGCGGCAACGGCTCCGCCAATGTCAACTTGAAATGGCAGCGGCCGCAATCGGGAAACCCGGCCTACTATCGCGTGGAAGTGGCAACCTCGCCATTCTTTGTGGCCAACGGGAAAGTAGTCGAACGCGACCAGTTGGTGGCCACCGAATTTGCCGCCAGCGATTTGCGCCCAGGAGTTTACTTTTGGCGCGTGCGCGCAACGGAACAATCGGGACAAACCAGCGATTGGTGTGACGCGCAGAAATTTGTAGTGGCGGTTAAAGGCACGGCTACAGTGCCGGTCTCAAACCTCGCCGCCGAACTGTTGGGCGGCAACATCTATCTCGTACGGGGCCGCGCCGAACCGGGAACCACCGTGCGGATCGCCGATCGAGAAATGCTCGTGGCCACTGATAAGTCTTTCCAACTGCAAATTACTGTCAGCGAGGGCGCCGGTGAGGTCATTCTGGAGGCTGAGGATCCCCAGGGCAACAGCAGTCAGTACAAGGTTTCGCTGCGTGGTGGCCGCGGCAAAAGTGGATAAGCCACTCTTGTCAGTACCACCTGTGTCAGCAGGTGGGTAAAGAAATCTTAGAGTATGTCTAAATACGTAATACTTCTAACTGATGCTCACGAAGCGCCGGCCTACGAACTAATCGAGGCGTTGCGCGTTGCGGGAGTAAAAACACTTATCGAAGGGCTACGTGATGTCGAGATCGAGGCTGCCCTCGCGCGTGCGCGTCGCGGCAAAGAACAGGAACGCCCTGGAACCAGTGAGCTATCCGAAATGGTCGGGCCGCCACCGCTGGCAGTGCTTTACGAGGTAGTTCCGGGCGCGGATTTAGTCGAATTGCGAGCGGCGGTTGAGCACGCGAAAGCGTTTTGGCCGGGCGCGCCCCTGGTAGCTTGTCGTCGCCAATCCAACGGTTATCAGAGTCTGAACCTTCGTAACCTCGACGGCGCAACTCTAAAGCGCCTCGGCTTTCGCGCCATAGCCGACAAAGCCGCTCAATTGCCGGCACTGCTACGCGAAGTCGAGGGCCCGGGCGTAACGGCAGAGTTGAAGTTGCCGGAGAAACTGCAGAGTCCCTTCGATTCTGGTTCCTTTTCGCTCCCCGCTAAACTCAATGCCAAAAATCTGCGGTCCGCGTTTGATTTGGTTTCTTCGCTTCACTTCATCGGCGATCAAACCAGCGCCGCTGCTGCTGCGCTGGCCGGACTGGCGCCGCTGGTAGCGACAGATCGTTGGACCATCTACCTGATCTCAGACTCGAAAACGGCTGCTTCCGGACTTGAAGCCATCGCCACCCGCAAGCATGGCGACAAGAGTGATCCAATGGACCAGGACTGGCGACGGCTGCTACTGAACGACGGCACCTTGCCCCCGAGATCGGAATCAAAAGCGGCCGAGCGGGCCGCCGCGGGAATGGGGACCATCAAAAAGAAGGAGCAGGGTGACTATGTTGTCGCCGTGCCGCTGATTTGCGGCGAAAGAATTCTGGGTGTGCTCGAGGGAAAGCGCACTGGTAAGTATGCGCGTTCATTTCGCAAGGCCGAGGTTGCGCTGCTGGATGCTCTGGCCAGGCCAATCGCATCGGCACTTGCCAACTCAGTACGCATCGCCGAGGCGGAACGCCTGTCGCAAACGGACGATCTCACCAAACTTCATAACGCACGTTATCTCAGACAGTTTCTACTCAACGAAATCCGCCGCGCCCGGCGTTATGGATCGAGCGTGGCCGCGCTGTTTCTGGATCTTGATGATTTTAAGCGCGTTAATGACGTGCACGGGCACCTGGTGGGCTCGCATGTTTTGATGGAGATGGCCGGCGTGATCTTGTCCTCTATTCGCGATACCGACGCGGTAGCGCGCTATGGCGGCGATGAGTTTGTCATCGTGCTGCCCGATACGGCCACAGAGCTGGCGGGTGCGGTGGCCGAACGCATTCGCGGCAAGATTGCTCGTCACGAGTTTAATGGCGGTCGCCGGCTCAAACTTTCCCTGACGGCCAGCTTTGGCGTGGCCGCCTTTCCGGAGCACGCCTCTTCTCCGCAACAGCTAATCGCTTCAGCCGACAGCGCTATGTACGAGGCCAAAGCCGCGCAGAAAAACTGCGTGCGCTTCGCCCCCGGGTTGGTTCAGAGCACGCGCGATGAGATCAAACTTCCCGACGAACCCGAAGTGAATGATGCCCAATCCGAGAAAATGATCTCTTGATGGGTAAGGCCTTTACGAAACATCAAGCCGCTCTGCGGCTTTGAAATGTTTCCCCGCTCGCGGCTTTTCCGACCAAATCCTCTATTTCCTGATAGCGTGCAACCGATCGTTCGTGTATCTTAATAAGTTGGTCCTTTGCGGTGAGCTGTTTCCGACCGGTGTAGTCGCCATTACGGGATTGCGAATGCTGAATAACCGCCCACCTTCGTTCGAAACATTCATTCCGACATCCATGGGAAGTGATGATTTAGATGGCTTTTAAATCCATTTTTAGTCTGTTCTCCAGTGACCTGGCGATTGACCTGGGCACTGCAAACACTCTGGTTTACGCAAAAGGGCGCGGCATTGTCGTGTCTGAACCGTCGATCGTGGCAATCAACAAAGTCACTAACCAGGTCGAAGCCGTCGGCCGCGAGGCCAAAGACATGCTTGGCCGAACGCCTGGCAACATCGTCGCCATCCGGCCGATGAAAGACGGCGTGATCGCGAATTTTGAGGTGACTGAGAAAATGCTCCAGCACTTTATTCGCAAAGCCCACAACGGAAAGACCTGGGTCAGTCCCCGAGTCGTGATCGGCATCCCGTCAGAGATCACACAGGTCGAACGACGCGCAGTCGAAGACTCTGCCTATCGCGCCAAGGCCTCAGAGGTGTACCTGGTCGAAGAGGCGATGGCCGCGGCAATTGGCGCTGGATTGCCGATCACCGAACCGCACGGCAACATGGTTGTCGACATTGGCGGCGGCACAACTGATATTGCGGTCATCAGTTTGAGCGGCATCGTATATTCGCGATCCGTACGCGTGGCCGGCAACGAGATGGACGAAGCAATCATTCAGTTCATCAAACGAAAATACAACCTGTTGATCGGTGAGCGGACCGCGGAAGCGATTAAGATCGAACTCGGCTCGGCGTTCCCCCTCGAAGAGCCGCTCTCTTATGAAGTCCGTGGCCGCAACCTCATCGAAGGTATTCCGAAGACGATCACGATTTCGGATGACGAGATCCGCGAGGCACTCGCCGACTCGATATCGACGATCATTAATGCCGTCCGGGTAGCACTCGAACGTACGCCACCCGAACTTTCGGCTGACATTGTCGAGCGCGGCATCGTGCTGACAGGCGGCGGCGCGCTATTGAAGAATCTGGACAAGCGGCTGACAATTGAAACCGGACTGCCGGTATCATTGGCAGACGACCCGCTGGCCTCGGTCGTACTGGGCACCGGAAAAATGCTGTCCGACTTTGACCTGTTGAAGCGGGTCAAGTGGGACAATACGATGACCAGTGGGATGTAGATTTCAGAGCTGAGATCGGCGACAGTGATTCATGGTCTTTGGTCTTTGGTGTTGGATTAGCTCCGAACTGGAACTCGAAGCCTGGAACTCGAAACTAATCAATGGCGGCCACACGAACACAAAAAGAGATCAGGCAACGGGCGCCGTTCTGGCTGTTGATGCTGTTGTTGATTAACTTCGCATTCATGGCCGTGGATGCTCGCGATACTTCCAGCAAACAGCGCGCTATCCGCGTCTGGGTGCAAACTCTGGCTTCGCCCTTTGAACGAGTTACGTCTTCGGCCGGCGGCGCCAGCATGGGTCTGGTGACAAAGATTCTGAATTTTCGGGGCGCTGCCGCCGAGAACGAACAGCTAAAAGACCGCGTCAGCAAACTCGAACTGGAACTCAGCAAGTCGCGGGATGCGGCGAATGAAAACGAGCGACTCAAGGGCTTGCTGGATCTCAAGGAGAAATCCGGCTACGACGTGGTCCCTGCTCGGGTCATCGCTCGCGATCCTTCCGTTTGGTTCAACACCGTCACTATCGGCGTAGGCAGTTCCTCAGGGATCGAACTCAACATGCCCGTCGTCACGGGCAGCGGGATCGTCGGCAGAATCGTAGCGCTGAGTCCCTGGACTGCTCAGGTCATGTTGATTACCGATGAACAGGCCGCAGCTGGTGCGGTTGTGGGTCAACTTGGTCAATCAAACGCCCTGGGTCCGGTGAAAGGATTGGGCCAGCGCGGTTTGGCCGAAATGCGCTTTGTTTCCGGTCTTGAAAAAGTCGAAGTGGGAGACTATGTCCTGACGACCGGACAGGATGGTATTTATCCCGCGGGCTTGAGTGTCGGCGAGGTTATCGAAGTAAGACATGGCACGGCCACGCAACCGCATGTGATCTACATTCGCCCCACCGCTCGTCTGGACCAGTTAGAACACGTCGCCGTACTGCGTTACCATCCGCCTCAGCGGCCCGCCCCCGACCAGTCGCTACCAAATCTCGACAAAGGGAAAAAGTAAGATCATTGCCAATTGCCGGATTGCCGATTGATTATTCGCTTTATCGCACAATTCACGGCAGATACTAATTGGCAATCTGAAATCGGAAATTGGAAATCCCTGCATGCCACAGCTTAGAATCGCGGCAGTACTCGCCCTGGCCATCCTGCTGCAGCTTTCGCTGCGAAAAGTGTGGCCCCCACTCGTATTCATCGATTTTCCGCTGGTGGTCGTTGTCTATGTGGCCTTACAGCGCGAAGCATGGCAAGCACTAATCACGGGCACACTCGCGGGTCTGGTTGTCGATGCTGCCAGCGGGGGCGTCATTGGATCGGGCGGCTTTTCAAAGACGCTGACTGCTTACGTTATTTTCTTTGCCGCGACCAGGGTTAACCTTGAGAACCCGTTACTGCGGATTCCGATCCTGGCAGCAGCGGCCGCGTTAGACGCCGGCGTTTATGTCGGCCTGCACCGGTTGTTGGGCCAGCCGCTAACGATGCCGGTGGTACAAACAATTGCTTACCGAATAATCGGCACAACAATTATTGGCACGCTGACGATTTTAATGTTAGATAATCTATTGAGCGACAAGGCCCGCCAGCGCCGGCAGTTCGCCGACCGCCGCCGCGTCGCCAGAAGAAGTTCCGGGATACCCAAAAGAAGATAGAATTGTCGGTTGTTGGTCTCTGGTCTTTGGTCTTTGGTCTTTGGACTTTGGACTTTGTTGAGACATCCCGCGTTGAGAAATTACAATTGAACAACTGACACACCAGACAACAAACAACGAGCAACTAACGACGAACAACTGACAACTGACAACTGACTACTGACAACTAACTACTGACACCTTTTATGAAATTCGAGGATACCGCGCAAAATCTCCGTGGACGATTGAGCATTGTTAATGTGCTGGTCGTGCTGTTGCTCAGCGTCCTCGCCGTCCGCCTGTATGTCCTCCAGGTCGTGCGCGGCAAATATTACGCCGAAGCCGCTGAGAATCAGCGCATTCGACTCTTACCGATTACCGCACCCCGGGGAGCGATTTTTGACCGCAACGGAAACAGGTTGGTCGATTCGCGTCCCATCTATGAAGTGATTTTGTCTCGCCAGGATTTTAAGGGGGACCTCAGCACCCTGGTGCAGCCCCTTTCCGAAGGCCTCAGCATAGAACCTGAGATCATGCGCGATCGCTTTGAACAGGTCCGCTTGCAGCCCGCCTTTGAATCGATCCCTGTGAAACAGGATGCGAACCCCGGCGACATTGCCTGGGTCGAAGCTCATAAACTTGAATTTCCTGAATTGCGTGTGGAGCAACAGCCGCAACGTATCTATCCCAACAACGGTATGCTCGCGCACGTACTCGGCTATGTCGGCGAAGTCAGCCCGGACCAACTCAACCAGCAGAGCTATAAAGACAAAGGCCTGAAGCCGGGCGATATCATTGGCCAGGAGGGCATCGAAAAAGTCTACGACGATTACCTGCGCGGCAAGGATGGCTATCGCAAAGTTATCGTGGACAGTCGCGGACACATCCAGAGTGAGGTAGAGCGCATCGAACCGCAGCCTGGTCAGGACATGGTGACCACCATCGATCTCGATCTGCAGCAGGTCGCCGAAGATCAACTTCGCAAGTCGCCACAGGGACGCGGTGTGATCATCGCAATGGATCCCAACAACGGCGAGGTGCTGGCCCTGGCTTCACTGCCGACTTTCGATCCCAACCTGTTCTCGCAACGTATTGCCAGCAAGGCAGGTCGCGCCGAGTACGCGGCGATGCTTGCCGATCCGAAAAAGCCGCTGCTCAATCGCGCCATCCAGGGACGATTTCCTCCGGGCTCAACCTGGAAACCGTTAATGGCTACGGCGGGACTGCAGCAAGGTGCGATCACCATCGCTCATTCGAATTTGGTTTGCGGCGGTGGCATTACGATTGGCAACAAATTCACACGTTGCATGGGGGGCAATCACGGCTCACCTGATGTGCATATGGCGATCATGAAATCCTGCGATGGTTATTTCTATCGTCTCGGCTTGAAGATGAAGCTCGAAGGCATTCAGGAGATGGTCAATGAGTTCGAGCTGAACAAGCGCACCGGCATCGACCTGCCGCACGAGATCGTCAGTCTGACACCGTCGCGCGAGCAGAAAGCCAAATATATTCCGAGCGATCCCGAATGGAAGGATATTGACACGGTCTATTCCTCTTTCGGCCAGGGACAGGACGTGCTCACGCCCATCGCGTTAATCCGCGCCCATGCAGCGATCGCCATGAACGGCAGAATGTATGTGCCGCACCTGATGAAGGAGCTGCATGCTACGTCCGCGGTTGGCGAACCCGGCAATCCCGACTACAGCCCCGGACGTCCGGCGCGAGTCTTTGATCATCCCGAGCCCAGGAACCTTGGTATTCCCGCCGATCAAAGTGCGGTGGTGATAAAAGGCATGTGGTCGGTGGTCAACGAGGCCGGTACGGGAGCAGGGATTCGCATGGCCGGGTTTGATATCGCCGGAAAGACCGGTACGGCACAGGTGGTCAGCCTGGGCAAAGACACAGGCGTGAATAAAGACCACTCCTGGTTTGTTTCGTATGCGCCGGCGTTCAAGCCTGAGATTGCCGTGCTGGCGCTGATCGAAAATGCAGGGCTGGGCTCGCGCTTTGGGGCTCCGGCCGTACGCGCTGTCTATGATGTTTACTATCGCAAGACGCGGCATGAAGATCCACCCGGTGCGCAGATAGCCAGGGAAAAATCTGCGAAACCCGTAGCGACGAAACCACCCGACAAGAAGCCGCCACAGATAGCCGCCACACGTTAATGTCCGACAAACTTCAGTTTGTCGTTAGTAATGATACCTGGACTTTTTTCTGATCAAACTCTTTCTGAGCAAACTCAACGACAAGCTAAAGCTCGCCGGACCTAAGACATGGTAGTAGCAATTCAACGACGTAACCTGCGGGATTTTGATTGGCTACTGGCCCTGTTGGCCATTGGCATCGTTGCCTTCGGCACTTTTCAAATTCGCAACGCCCAGCCAACTCAGGGTTTCTGGATCAAACAATTAATTGGTCTCGGTATAGGTCTGGTGGCGATGCTCGCGGTTGCGTTTACGGATTATCGCAAGCTGCTCAACGCCGCGCCGGCCTTTTACATTTTCGGGTTGCTGCTTCTGATAATTGTTTTGATACCCGGAATTGGGCTCAAGATTAATGGCAATCGGGGCTGGATTAAGGTCCCCGGCTTAGGCCAGTTTCAACCATCCGAATTCGTCAAAGTAACAACGGCGATGATGCTGGCCCGTTACTTCGGAAAACATCGTCAGAGTGTCTTGTCCGTAAAGGAAGCCGCCATCGGAGGCCTGATTCTGGGTTTGCCCATAGCCCTCATACTTCTCGAGCCTGATGTCGGCTCGGTTATCACTTACATGCCGATCCTGCTGGTGGTCCTGTTCCTGTCAGCCATTCGCATGCGTCTGGTGGTCGCCGCGGTTGCCTTGAGCGTGATTGCTATTCCGGCGGCATATTGGGTAGGAGTAAAGACCCATCTGGTGAAGAACTATCAGCAGGAACGCATTAACGTCATTCTGGATCCGGAGAATGCCGACAAGCGTAAATTCGGTTACCACACCTGGCAATCAATTCTTACCGTGGGTGAAGGCGGGTTGTTGGGCGCCCATGGCTCGTCCGATCAATCGCAGAGCAGTTTGAAGTACCTGCCCGAACCGCACACCGATTTCATCTTTGCGGTCACGGCGGAGCATACAGGCTTTGTTGGTTGCATTATGGTTTTGATTGCTTACGTGATCTTACTATCACGTTTGATTAGTGGCGCGCGCCGCGCTTCCGACCGCATGGGGATGCTGGTGATTATGGCGGTGGTGGGCGGTCTCGCTTTTCAAGTCTTCGTGAATATAGGGATGACCCTCGGCATACTGCCGGTGATCGGAGTACCTTTGCCGCTTATGAGCGCCGGGCTCGCGTCATTGATCGCCACCTTCATCGCGATTGGGTTCGCGATCAGCGTGCAGCTAAGACGCTTTGTGAACTGATTGCCGAATGCCCCCACCGGGAACTGGGGATCGTTCAAGTCCGACCTACAAAAGGGTTCCTCATTCACCTACTCAGCGTGCGGCTCCCTCAGCGACTTGGCTTCGATGAAGATGTGTCTGATCTCGGGATGCTTCTCGCGAATTTGCTTCTCAATCCGGTCGATGGCCGCGGCGATTTGATTCGACTTCAGATGCTTTTTGAAACGCACGTCCAAAGTTAACAACACTTCGCTGGGCCCAAAGTGCATGGTGAGCGATTTTCTGACCTCCTCAATCGCGACATCGCCCCGCACGAGCGAGCGAATACTCGCGAGCACCTCCGGATTCACGCCTTCGCCAATTAACAGGCCCTTGCTTTCAAAAGCCAGAAACGCTGCCACCACCCCCAGGATTAGACCAATAACAATCGAGGCCGCGCCATCCAGGTAAGGATTGTGCAACAAGTGGCCGAGAAAGATGCCGGCGAACGCGACCAGCAGGCCGAGCAAAGCGGCGGTGTCTTCGAACAGAACCGTGAATGTCGTCGGATCCTTGCTGGTTCGTATAGTCTGGAAAATTCCCTGACTACCCATCTCTGTGCGAAATGCCTTGTACGCAAAAAAGAACGAGATGCCCTCAAAAACAATTGCAAAGCCAAGCACCACATAATTCCAAGTGGGATCGGACTGATGCGGATGCGTCAAGTGCGTGACGCCTTC
This sequence comes from Acidobacteriota bacterium, assembly GCA_025463135.1. Taxonomy (GTDB): domain Bacteria; phylum Acidobacteriota; class Blastocatellia; order Pyrinomonadales; family Pyrinomonadaceae; genus JAOAPY01. The sequence continues at coordinate 272,580 of JAOAPY010000030.1, read as the reverse complement.
GTAGACTGACATGCCGCCGCCCAGAGCAAAAATCAAAATCGCCACTACCAGCGACCAGAAATAGAGCTCCATGCCATGACCGAACGGGTGGTTTACGTCCGCCGGTTTCCTTGCTTTGCGCGAGCCGAATAACAACAGTCCGCCGTTTCCGGTGTCCACAATGGAATGAATACCCTCAGAGAGCATTGCCGAGCTGCCCGTAAGATATGCGGCCACTAATTTAGTCGCGGCGATAGCCAGGTTGCCGGCGATGGCCGCGATAATTGCGGTCTTCGAATCGGTGGTCATGCATTACACGATAGCAAATGAATAGTGAGTGGCACAGACTTCAGTCTGTGATTAAGATATACAGGCGAACCCGGACTGAAGAAAATTTTCATTCTCCATTATTGCTTATTCCTTCCAAGAGTTGCCCAATTTCACTTCGTGCTGCTTCATCCGGCGCTGGCAAGGGCGCCCGCACTGGTCCGCCAAAGTAGCCGATGAGATCCAAGCCGGCTTTCAAACCACCGATACCGTACTTAGTGGTGACGGCCTGCGCGAGTGGCGTTAACTTTTCCTGGAGCAACTGCGCAGTCTCGTTTTCGCCAGCTTTCACGGCCCGAAACACATCGAGACAAAGTTGCGGGGCCACGCATCCTACAGCGAGAATTCCCCCGTCGGCTCCAGCGCGAAGCGCCTGGTACAGCACGGTTCCGTTTCCAGTTAAGACGGCGAAATCGTCCCGTCGCGAATCCATCACCTCTTCACTTGCGTGAGGGTCTGAGCTTTGCTCGGAGTTACCGCGCACCAGTCTCACCGTCTCCGCAAGCGCTTCGATATCGGCCGAACTATCTTTGACGCCGATGATGTTGGGATGCCGGCCCAACTGCGCTATGGTCGGCGGCTCAATCTTAATCCCGGTGAGCGCCGGCATGCTGTAAAGAATAATCGGCACGGGTGAAGCCTCCGCAATTGCCGTGTAGTGTTCGATGAGGGCAGCCTGGGTAATGGCCGAGCGGTAGAAAGAAGGAGTGATTACCAGCACCGCATCGGCGCCGGCAGTGACTGCGTTTTTTATTTCATCAATCGAGCCGCGCGTGCTTTGCTGACCTGCGCCGACGATGAATGCGAGATCGGCCGGCACTGATTCACGAGCGGCTTCAATAACTTCTAAATACTCTCGCTCATGCAAATGCACACGCTCGCCCGTGGAACCAAGGCAGGCGTAACCGGCAATGCCGGTGCCGTTCCATCTTTCGAGGTTGGAACGCAGGGCGCCTGGATCGACCTCGTCCGCGAAATCGAACGGAGTCGGAAACGGCAAAAGGATGCCGCGCAAACCTGACGGAGAAAGCGCGGCTGAAAAGTAATTGTTGGTTTGATGATTATGCCTATTACTCAAGAGGCGGCATTATATCCGGGAGCGCAGACGGTAACAAAGCAGGTACGGACACTCCTCATTTGGACAAAGAGTGACTCCTGAAGATATGACGGTTACCGGTCGCCTACTAGTTCTGTTTTTTTGCTCGTAAGAGTGCAGCCAACTTATCGGTATCAAGACCAAAGCCAAAGTTGAATCGAAAATGGCTCTTATTCTTCTCTTCGCTTCCGTTGGCATAGGTAATAGACAGAGGTAGTTTGAAACCGGTAGAGATTGGAATCTCCAACTTGAATTGAGCTGCCCCAATATCAGCCTTCTTGTTTGCCACATGCCGGTTCTCCATCATTCTTTGATAACTCCCCGTGAATGAGTAGGTGACCTGACTTTCGTCCCTTTCGGTTGTGATGAACGGGCTTGGGCCGGCGCTTCCTTCAAAAGAGAGCGCGATGATGATGTCCCGTATCCTTTGTTGATTCATCTTTGGATCCGGTTTGTGATAGAAGGCGATTTCCGCATTTGCGAGCAGCTTCATGGGATCAAAAGTCTTCTGGAGATACATACCCTTGAAGACCGAGTAATAGGAACCCGTGGCTGGGCGCAAGTTGGTATATGAGACGGATGAGGTCGGCTTGTCATTCAGTTCCTTGATTTCCTTCCTCATGGCATCCCGTCCTTCCTCGGCCAGTTTTTGTGCCCTGGCAAACTCGACTATTGAGTTGTTGAGGAACTCCTTGAACCCTGAACTGACCTTGATCGTTGTTCCCGCTTTAACCGGATCGTAGACTTCCGATCTTAAGCGACAAAGAATTTCCTTTTTCAGAGCGGCGACTTGATCAGCCTCGGCGGAGGAGGAAGTGCCTGCCAGGTTGCTCACGACGAAGCCGCTTGGACCGTCAAACCTGAGAAATACATTCTCATGCAAGGCTTTTAAGTCGTCCTCTTTATTGAACGCCGCATCGAAGCCTTTAGTCAGGATAATGGCCCGCTGTGCGATTTTCGGCAGGATATTTTTGTCCCAAAAGGCCTGGAAATCTTTTCCCCGCGCCGTACGGTCAGGGTTGAGCCTTACTTTCACTGACCATTCATTGAGTTGCTTGCGAGTGGCATTCGCCAGCGCATTATTCTGATTAGCGAGATTGAAGTTCGCCGACACACCAATGCGATTAAAGAAATCATATTTGCGGTAGAGTTCCGATGTATCGCCCTGAGTTGCCGCAATTAGAGCGTAAGGTGATGAACTGAGCGTCAAACTTGTCTGGTTGACTTCCTTCTGAATTGCTCCATGTTCAACGGCAAATGCCAGAAGATCCGAGAACCCGGGCTTCTCAGCAGCACTCGTTGAACCACCGGCTCTGGACGAGGCTCCGTTCTGTTTGTCTGTGCGCCGGCTTTCGGCGGTAAACTCCTGCCACCTCAATTCGCTCAGGCCGGCCTGCTCAGCGTCCGTAAAAAGGGCGTTAGCGACTGTTAGGTAGACCATTTCGTCATAGTGTCTTTGGAACGCGCCAGGTATGTCCAACGTATCCTTTTCAATTGGAAGACCTTTTGCCCGATCTTTTACAGCCTCTCTAACCACGAGAATGGCAGTTGCCTCCGCCATTTGATCGAGTCGCGGGGGCACATCGGGATAGCCGACAGTGCACAGAGATGGCGGTACAGCAGGCGCTCCATCTAAACGAGCCGCTACAGAACTCATGGCCGCTCGCGGCATCCTGGTTTCAGTCCGAGGCGGACCGACATCGACTACGTTATTGGTGGCTCTAGCAGGCCGGGCGGACTGGGACACTCTTGACGGGTCGCCTACCGGACGTTCAGATGGATTAGCCGATGAAGCTAACGCTTCTTTCTCTTCCTGCAAGGCCTGTTCAAAATCGTGAATTGAGTCTTCAACCACTCTGCTCTCTTCCACCGTAAGCGACGAACTAAGGTTCGACTGGTACCTTCGTAAAGCCTCGAGGTTCTTCACCAATAGATCATGAAGCTGGCTGCGACGAGCTTTCAAAAAGTCACGGTTCAGACTTTTTGTGTCGGCGGGTATGGCCGGATCACGGTCTATGGCTTCCATTTGTTTGATTTGTTCTTTCAGCTGGTTAATTGAATCCGGCTGCTGGGCCCAAGCCGGGTAAGTTGGCATGAATGCGAGCGCGCAAATGAAAAACAAAACACCTAATCTAGACATCGTGCGTACCTCCATCTTTAAGTAGATCATCTTCCCTGCCTTCGTCGCACATTCCTGGCAACGGTAAGACGTCCGCGCGGGGAAATCATCAGTGATCGCGCCGTAGTTACCGACAATCACGGAAGCTTAAAATCCACAGAAACCGGCTCCTCTGAGTCTGGGTCATCCTTACTTATGGTAGGACCATCAAAGGGTCCAGACCCGGGACTCGAAACTATTACGAAAAAACTTGCGCCGTTGTCAGCGCCGGTAAAATCACAGGTGACTGCGCCAAAAATGGTGTCTTTGGGATTTCCCTGCGCCGTAAATTGATACTCGCGGGGACTTGGCGATATCTGTTGAGAATCGACCGGCGCTGTTGTAAATACAGCTCTGTCACCAATGTTTGTCGGGACCAACTTCACGTTGACCACTTCACCATTGGCAACCCTGTACAAGTTTCGATTTATTTGGTTCATGACTGGTGCTCCTTTCGTGATCGGAAAATGAAGCGACTATGAGGCTTAGGCTCCCGAGAACATCTTTCGAGTAGTTGTGAACCCTAACCGAGAAATCGGAATCGGCCCTTGAGGTGACAGCGGCGTTTGCGGGCGAGGGTTATATTTGCAAACAGCTGTCGGTAGTCATTTCTCATTGGTCCTGGTAAGTAAATCCGCTTGGCAACGTGACCTTCTGATTGTTGAGATTGATCACGTCAACATCAACCGCACCGGCATTATGCTTCGGCGTGATCGCTGAGATAGAGTTGCCACTAGCGTCGACCGCTACCGAAGTACCTGGTACCCCGCCAAACATTACTTTCGCACCGCTAGCAAAACCTGACCCACTCAGCACCACCGTCGTTCCGCCCGCGGTTGGACCCGAGTTGGGCTTAATAGCGGTTATCTTGGGCGCCACCAGCTTATCGCCTCTCTTCTCGTCACCTTTCGAACCAAACAGCGAGTTGAACACCTCATTGAGTTTGTCGATTGCCTGCTTTGAAAACATGCCTACCAGTCCGGCCATCGCGGCGATGCCGAAGGGGTTCATATCGCCGCCGCCCGCACTGGGCGAGATAAAGCCGCCGCGCACGACAAAATAAAAGATCAGCGCCAGAGTCATTCCAATGAAAGGTCTCAGGAGATACCACCAGATCCAGTTGCCACCCAACTTCCTGTTGCCCACATAATCGGCAAATGAGGTTCCCGCATGAATAAAGCTTCCCAAGGCTCCTGCAAGCATCGCCAGCAATAGAAGTCTGACTTCAACTGAATGGTGCAAATACAAAGCGCCTCTGAAAAGGATCACCGGCGGCAGCACCTCTTCGGCGGCAGTCTTTGTATCGTTTTGCTGCGAGCTGGCGCTGTCCGTATCTGCGGCGGCCCGTGTATTGGTCTGCGCTGCCGGGGGAACCTTGCGTACCTGTGGCGGCCACAAGTTGTAGAGCATGTATGAAAGGGTGATTGACATCACCACCAGGTAGAGTCCCAGCAGCGAAGCCCAAAAAACGCCAATCTGGTTCTGCGATTCACTTTTTGGATCCGTCTCGATCAGGACCGGAGCATTTTCATCGCCAGGCATCCGTTGGGACCTCCAGGTAAGCGTAGAAGCGGCAATCGCAGTCGGTGGAATAAAACGGTTGGCGAAAGCGTCTAGTGGTCAAGGAAAGAGTACGTTTGATGGTGTACCTCTTAAGAGATGACGAGGACACGCGCCTTATACTCCCCGGCAATAAAGCTGTCAAGACAATTGTGATACGCAATTGTTCCGCAAGTTTCGTAGTTCTTTCATCCCAGGTGACGCGGAACCGGTTCCGTCTAACGAGCGCGCTCGATGGGGCGAGGAACTTTGTTCTTTCACTCGTTATGCCGCAAAGTGCGAAAACGTTTCAGAGATAATCATCGGCGAATCATCGGCCTTGACGAAGACTCGTATCTCGCCTGATGATTCAGCAGCAAACAACTCGCTAATAATCAGAATGACTGGGCCTTTTCGAACCATGGCGAAACATCGATTCATACAACTTGACGTCTTCACCGACCAGCCCTTTACCGGCAATCCGCTCGCAGTCTTTCCCGACAGCGCCACCATCACCGATGAGGACATGCTGAAGATCGCGCGCGAGATGAATCTATCGGAAACGGTTTTTGTTTTGCCGCCGCGTGATGAAAAGACTTTGCGGCGGCTACGCATCTTTACTCCCACGCGTGAGCTCCCTTTTGCTGGTCACCCGATAGTCGGCACCTGGAATGCGCTTTCAAGAGAAGGGATTGTTCCGCTTCCCGAAGGGGGTCAGGGCTGGTCGCGAATATTCCATGAAGTGGGCATCGGCGTGCTGCCTGTCGATATAGAATTCATGGACGGCCAGCCCGTTCAAGTCGTGATGACTCAGGGCGCCTTCGAGGTTATCGGTGAGATTGATGACTCAGAAGGACAAGCTGAGATAGCACGCGCCCTGGGACTCAACCGCGAAGATTTGGACGAGAGTCTTCCGATTCAGATTGTGTCAACCGGTTTGCCTTCTTTGGCTGTGCCTATCCGATCTCTTTCCGACCTCCGCCAGTGCCGAGTGAATGCGGCACTCCTGGGGCAAATCTACACCCGGGCCGGCGCGACTGGTTGCCATGCGTTTACTCGCGAGACCATGGAAGTCGGCGCCGCGCGAGCGCACGCGCGATTTTTCGCTCCCGCCGATAACATCGCTGAAGATCCGGCTACCGGTAGTGCCTCAGGCGCGCTGGGAGCTTATCTGATCCATCACAACGCCATTGCCGTCGAGCCGATTGCCGGCAAGTTCAACTTCGTGATCGAACAAGGCGATTTTATCCAGCGGCCCAGCCGCATCAATATTGAAATCACGGGTAAGCCCGGCGTGGTTGAGCAGGTGCGAGTGGGCGGACCATCAATCGTCGTGGCTAATGGCGAAGTGATTTACTAATTTGAATCTGGTCCAGTCCGGAAACTCTGCGGCTCTGCCGCCGCCCAATTGTCCACGAGTGACCCAACATTTGTCGGCTATGAATAACCAACTCGATCTTCTAATCATCGGCGCCGGTCCGGCGGGACTCTCCGCGGCCTATGCCGCGGCCCGCGAGGGCCTCAATTATTTAGTGATTGAGAAAGGCACGATTGCCGATACGATTCGTCATTACCCGGTGGGCCGGGCCCTCTTCTCGACGCCAAACGAATTGGAAATGATCGAAGGCAGTCTGAAGCCTGTGCGCGAAAAGCCGACGCGCGAAGAGCTCCTGTCCCACTACGTGCACTTCGTATTGGACCACGATCTGAAGATCAACACCGGTGAAGAAGTCGTGGATGCCCAACGTCAGGTCGATGGCTTTCTGGTGCGCACGAACTGCCATGAATATCAGGCAGCGCGGCTGCTGTTCGCCATCGGGGCCATGGCCCATCCGCGCCATCTGAACATTCCGGGTGAAGACCTGCCCAAGGTGCACCACCGTTTTGTTGAGCCCTATCCCTATGTCCGGAAAAACGTCCTGGTAGTCGGCGGAGGGAACAGCGCCGCCGAAGCCGCGTTGTTTCTTTCTGAAGAAGGCGCCCGCATTACGATGGCGATCTGGCGCGAAGACTGGGAAAACCGCGATCCCAAAGCGGGAGCGATGAAGCACTGGGTGCGTTCCCCGCTCGAACGCGAGATTCGGGAAGGCCGCTTACGCGTCATTCTCTACAAACGGATCGACGAGATTACGAGGTCAGAGGTTACTTTGACGTCCGATGAGGATGAATCGCTTACGCTCCCCAACGATGTTGTGTTCGTGCTCGTGGGCAGCGATGCGGACCTGACCTTGTTGAGGAAGTTGGGAGTGGAGATCACTTCAGGAAAACTTACCCAGCTGCCGGTTTACAACCAGGAAACTTTTGAAACCAACGTGCGCGGAGTTTATGTGGCTGGACACTTCACCAACGCTCGTCACATAAAAGCGGCGATCGATGTGCCGCGTTATGTGGTGCCATTAATCGCTAAGGACCTGAAAGCAATCGTCAGTTCCTGACTTTGTCGTTCCGTTATGAAAATGAAGCCGCACTTCTTCATTATTTTGACGCTAGTCGCGGCGCCCTTGTTTGCGTTTGCCCAACAGAAACAGTCCCTGGGAACCTCCGGCCTTTGCAGCCGTGATAACGCGTTGCAGACTATTCGGCAGCAGATTGACTTCACCAGGACCTTTGACGATCAAGTCCGGCGCATCACCGTCTTGCTGCGCGCGGCCGACATGCTCTGGCCTTATCAACAGGACCACGCGCGCGCGGGATTTTCGGAAGCCTTTGATCTAGCAAAACAGAATTTCAAAGACAAGGGCGACAAACCAATACAGGTAGGGCATCTGATTGACTCGGTACCGGATCAGCGCTATGCGGTCATCGCCACAATTGCGAAACGTGATGCTGTATGGGCGCGCAAACTTGCGGACCAGATGCTGAAGGATGAAACCAGGGAAGCAGAAGAAAAGTCCACGAAGGATGAGGAGCAGGACGCCCGAACCGCTGAAAAGCTCCTGAGCACCGCAACTTCTTTGTTGGCGACGGATCAAGGCGCCGCACTTAATTTTGCCCGGAGCAGCCTGCGTTATCCGCCTACTTTTTGGCTGCCCATGTTCCTTTATAAGCTGTCAGAAATTAACCGGCCGGCAGCGGACGGGCTTTACCAGGAAGCTCTGGGTGCTTACGCTGGCGCAATCATGGAACGATTTCTTTACCTGTCTTCCTATCCTTTCGGGAACGATGAGGATGCGGGTCAGACGCCGCTCATGGCTCCGTATGCGGTGCCGAAAGACTTTGTACCCAATGCCAATCTGGAACGCCTTTTCGTGCAAGCACTCTTGCGCCGCGCGCAGTTGGCTCTGGAGAACGCTGGGACGACACCGGTTCAGGGCCGCTTGTCCGACAACCAACAAATCTGGATGGCCTGTACGCGTTTGGAAACTCAGGTTGAGCAGCGTTTGCCGGACTTGATTGCACCGCTGCGGCAAGCGAAGGGCAGCATCTTTGCGGTACTGAATCAGTCAGAACAACAGAGAGTCGATCGTACTGCTGACAGAGAGCCCGACGCCTTTTCCTTTGATCATTTGGTGGCCTCTGCTGAACAGGAGAAAGATCCCGATTTCCGTGACGCAAGACTGGCCATGGCAGTTTTTTCCAGCGCCCATTCCAACCGTCCTTCGGATCCGCCGTTTGATCAGATCATCAGTGCGATTGAAAAGATTAGGGATCAGGATCTGCGCGACAAGCTGCTGAATTGGGCATACTTTGAACAAGCACAGAAAGCTACGGAGCAAAAAAATCTCGGAGAGGCCAGACGCTTCGCAGCGAAAGTTAGCGAACTGGACCAGCGAGCCTATTTGTATTTGAAGATCGCCGAAGAATCATTAAAAAGCACCACCGACGATACACAGGCGCGCGAACTGCTGGAGGAGGTCGTGGTGGCGGCAGCCAAAGCTCCCGACACTGTCGTCAAAGCCCGGGCCCTGCTGGGTATCGCTTACCTTTATACAAAAATCGAGCCCAGTCGGTCGTTGGGAGTGCTGAGCGACGCGGTCAAATCAATCAACCACATCGACTCGCCTGACTTCTCATCCGATGACGCAGGTAGGAGAATCGAAGGCAAGGCTTTCGGCGCCTACGCCATGATGCAAACGCCGGGTTTCAATCCTGAAAATGGATTTCGTGAGATCGCCAAATTCGACTTCGACGGCACAACGTACCTGGCGGGCACCTTTGCGAACAAACCTCTGCGCGCGCTCACCACGCTGGCCCTGGTCGAAGATTGCCTGAATGGTCCGCCCGAACGGCCCGTCAAGACTAAGCCAAAGAAAAAGCCTTAGGCGCCCACTCCGGGCTTTGGCTGTAGCCCCTTGGGGCAAAGCACATGTCAAATGAATCAAGTTGTCATCACCGTTGAAACCGGGTGAGAATGAGATGAAGCCAAACCGATGTTCGCATTTCACTTGATCCAAGCTTTCTCCAGTTTGTAGCTACGTAATACAGGCTGCAGTTTGTAATACAAGTCGACGACAAACTGAAGTTTGTCGGACAGTAGAGGTCGAATCCTATCGGCGGTGGCGGACAGGTATGCTTTCTAGACGGACGATGAGAGGGCAAGTTGAGTTATATCTCCGGCAAATCGCCGATGCTGCTTGCGCTGCGCTCGCGTCGCGCAACTCCTGTCTTGTAGGCCGCTTCCTCAACACGCCGAGCCACGGCTTCGGCAACTCGCTTGTCAAACACTGACGGAACGATGTACTCGGGATTGAGCTCGTCTTCAGTGATTATTTCGGCAATGGCGTGCGCGGCGGCCAGCTTCATCTCTTCATTGATCCGCGAAGCGCGGCAGGCCAGCGCTCCTTTGAAGATTCCGGGAAAGCAAAGCACGTTGTTGATTTGGTTGGGATAGTCGGAGCGTCCCGTGGCCATAACCGCGACATAGGCTTCGGCTTCTTCCGGCATGATCTCCGGCGTGGGATTAGCCATGGCAAAGACGATGGGCTTAACAGCCATGCGCTGAAGATCTGCGATGCCAATCACTCCCGGCACTGATAATCCAAGAAATACATCCGCTCCTTGGATAACATCGTGAATGGTTCCCTGCTCTTTATTCGGGTTCGTATTTCGCGCGTACCAATCCTTTACCCAGTTCATGTGCTCGCGCCGGCCTTCATAGATCGTACCGAGCTGATCGCAGCCAATCACGTTCTTTACACCCGCTGCCAGGATAATCTTCGAACAAGCTACACCGGCCGCGCCCACCCCACTGACAACAACTTTGAGGTCGGCCATTTTCTTTCCGACAATCTTAAGAGCGTTGATCAGAGCCGCCAGCACCACCACGGCGGTGCCGTGCTGATCGTCATGGAAAACGGGAATGTTGAGCTCTTCCTTCAAACGATCTTCGATCTGAAAACAGCGGGGCGCCGAAATGTCCTCGAGATTAATGCCACCGAAAGCGACGGCGATCGCCTTTACCGTTTGCACGATCTCGTCCGGATCTTTCGTGTTCAGGCATATCGGAAAGGCGTCGACACCCGCGAATTCCTTGAAAAGCATCGCCTTCCCTTCCATCACGGGCATGGCTGCCGCCGGACCAATATCGCCCAGCCCGAGCACTGCGGTGCCATCGGAAACAATCGCGACCATGTTCTTTTTGATTGTCAAGGTAAAGGCCTTTTCCGGATCGTCGCGAATGGCTTCGCAGACGCGCGCCACCCCGGGTGTATAGGCCATCGAAAGATCGTCGCGCGTTTTCAAAGGCATCTTCGAAACAACTTCGATCTTGCCGCCGATGTGCATGAGGAAGGTGCGGTCGGAAATGTTGATGACTTCGATACCATCGATGTCGCGTACAGCCTTGATAATTTCTTCGCCGTGCTTGCTCGAAGCAGCATTGACGGTGATATCGCGAATGACGAAGTCGCGAGCGGCCGAGACGATATCGATGGCTCCGATGTCTCCGCCGGCGCGTCCAATACCCGTCGTCAACTCTCCCAGTGTTCCCGCCCGGCTGGATAACTTAACGCGCAGAGTCAGACTGTAACTGGCGCTGGGTGTGCTAGCCATTGGTAATTGAAATGGATCCTTTTCGTATCAAGATAAAATTCTGTCGGTTCAAGAACTGTAGCGCCGCGATGAAGCGTCTGCAACCCTTCGGGGTGCAACTTTCCGGGCGCAATCCTCCCGTTTAGACAGCGCACTTGTCCGCCGGCCCTGGATGTAACGCAGGTCTTACCCTGCGGTGGCGTTCAAAAGAAAGCGAGCGGCTACGCAGACTAGTAGTTTGCGTTACAACGGCAAGGCCACAAGTGCGCTTGCTAAACATCAAATCGCGACTAACGCGCTGATCACTTGCGGTTCCTTTTACTTGACAGTTTGAGCAATTTGGAAATCCGGGCCGAAGCCGGAGCCCGCGGTTTTCTTCGTGAGGCCAATGACAGGGACCGTCGGCCGAGTAATACATAAACGGCCAGCGCTTCGGGTATCGATTGGGCCTCGATCGCGGCCAGGTGTCTGCGGACTGTTTCGACATCACCACGCGCGAATGTTCCCGTCAACGCCTTCGCCGGCCCCATCTCGGACAGATTCTTCGCTGCGCTCTCAATCAGGGGCAACAGGATCCGGCGAGCGCGTGCACCGGACAAGCCACAGCGCCCGAGCATTTCGATGGCGATATCGAAAAGCGCGGTCATGTGCCCCGAAGCCATGACCGCAGCGGCGTGATAGAGAGCTTTGTTCCGGGGCTCGACCGAAAAACTATGTCCGCCAAGATCGCGCACCAGGCGGCGCCCTACCTTGACCGCCTCAGCATCGCCTTCAAGACAGATGAAAGCTTCGCGGAAATTCGTGGACGTTGGATCGCTTACGGAAACCAACGGATGGAGCGAACCAGTATGGAAACCAGAGACCACGAGCGGCCGCAGCACTTCCGACGATAACGCTCCGCTGGTATGAAGCACGATGCGGCCGGCGGGCTGCGCCTTTTGCGATTTCGCCAGTTGTCGTGCCACCGATGCAATCACATCGTCGGGTGTGGTTATCAGGAAGATTTGACTGGGTGGCAATTCGTCCAGTTGGGTCGCAGATAAGGACAAAGCTCGCTTGCCGAGCGCCCGCCGGGCCTTTTGGGCGTGACCAAGGTTCCGCGCCACCACGGCCTGGATTGAGTAACCGCATGAAGTAAGTGCCAAAGCCAGAGCGGTCCCAAGGCGCCCGGCACCGATGATCGAGACTGTAGGTTTGATTTTTGGTGTCGTCCTGGGCATCTGATACCGCCGGTTTGGAGTGCGACGACGTGAGCAGCCCAGCGCGCCTGCCGCGCAGGGGACCCCGCTTGTCGTCGCTTTGGCCGCTGCAACATGTCGCAGCAAGCTTTAGTAAGAGAGCCCTCGTTGACGAAACGCGGCGGCGATCCGCTGCGGACTAAAGCGGTGGCAGATCACCGCACTCAAAATTCGTAGCCACTTCATAGGCTTTTCAATGCCGCTGCATTATAATGGCGACCAAGCCGCCACCGTCAAAGATAACAGGTTCGATTTACTAGACTGTCGCCGTGGTTTGGTTTGAAAGGGAGTTCCCAGGTCGCGCAACCATCCAGCCAAAATGATGCATCATAGGGTGCGCGCCTGAAAATAACTAAACGGTCCCTGAGTTTCTCGCACGAACATACCCCCATTTGGATGTTTTCGCCCTGCGCCTTGAAAAACAACTCGCGGCTTTGCGGAGGGAGTGCCTCCTTCCTTCGGGCCACGCTATCGGATTTGGAGGTTTCGAACATGAATCGTCGCTTCTCCCGCCCGCTAACTGCGTTGGTGTTGACGTCTTCCCTGCTTGCGAGTTCGCTTTCGACTTTCGCGGGAACGCTAACACGCCAGGATCCCGGTCAGACGCCACCGGCGAAAAGCCAGGGCCAGGCCACTCCAGCCCAGGACGACAAAAAAGCTCAGCCCGCGGCGCAAACCAAACCAGGCACCGGCAAACCACTCTCCACTAACGAAGACCCGGACATGATCGGCAAGCGCAACCTTAACAAAGGTATGATAGCCAAGATGAGCGGCTCGACCGAGAAGGAAGTAAGGCTCGGGCGCGAACTGGCGGCCGAGGTTGATCGCCAGGCCAAGTTCATCGACGATCCGCTTGTCACTGAATACATCAACCGGGTTGGCCAGAACATCGTGCTGCATTCAGACGCGAAGGTCGCATTCACTATTAAGGTAATTGATTCGGACGAAGTTAATGCGTTCGCACTTCCGGGCGGGTTTTTCTACGTTAACAAGGGTCTGATACTCGCGGCTGACAATGAAGCGGAACTGGCCGGTGTAATGGCCCATGAGATTGGTCATGTGGCGGCGCGCCACGCGGTGGAAAACCAGACCAAGGCCACCCTGGCAGAATACCTTGCCATGGGCGCATCGATTTTCATCGGTGGAATTCCCGGAATGATTTACCAGAACACGGCCGGTCTGGGTTTGATGGGGATGTTCATGAAATTCAGTCGCAGTGCTGAAGAGGAGGCCGACAAGCTCGGGGTGCAATACATGTACGCGGCCGGCTACGATCCGAATGCGATGGCCACCATGTTTGAAAAACTCGAGGCCAAGAACAAGAAGAAGCCGGGACTCATCTCGAGGGCATTTGCGTCTCATCCGGCGCCTCCCGAACGGCGGGCCGCGGCGCTGGCCCTGGCCGCGAGGTTTCCTGAACATGAGGAGTACGTAATCAGCAGTTCTGAATTTCAGCGGGTAAAAGGTCGCTTACTGCGGCTGTCGAATGCGCGGGCCTCGAGCGCAGGCGATTTGGCTGGTGGCGAGAATGGCCCCACCGGACGGCCGACTTTGAAACGCCGCCAACCGACACCGGACGACTCAACTGTGCCGGCAGGCACCGAGCAGAAGCCGGCCGAAAAGCAGGATACAGGCGCGCCAAAACTTAAGCGCAATAACGATCCAGCCCAACCCACTCCTACCCCGCAGCCCTGAAAACCTTGGATTAACGTTTACCCTGAGGCCCTTCGAGTGAAAATCGAAGGGCCTCTTTCTTATGAGTTTAGCGAGAAGCTCCGTTAGCGTGTTGCTGAGAAAGAAAGGACTGCCCGGCAAGTTACTGCGAGGCATGAGGTCAGGACCACCTGCGGTAGCGGGTGGGTTGTCGTTGGAGCACCAATAACTCCGAGAGGATCTGGTTTGCCCAGCGATCTTGTTCGGGAGCAGACCCACCCGCTACCGCAGGTGGTACTGACCCTCATTGCCTTCGAACTGTTCCCTTTTTTAGCAACACCTTAATGGAGCACTACCCACCCGGGCCTCAACTTGACAACTTTCTGGGTGATTTGTATTCTAGCCGTTCGCGTTCTGCACGCTTAAAATAGGAATAATTCACTATGTCAACATACTTTCCCAGTGGGAAGGAGCTCGCTGGAAATCGAAATTGGTTTGTGGTGGACGCCGACGGGCGTACCGTCGGTCACTTGGCCTGTGAGATTGCCGCTATTCTAAGCGGCAAACGGAACCCACGCTGGACTCCTTTTCTTGATATGGGTGATCACGTGATCGTGGTCAACGCCCGCAAAGCGGTGTTCAAGGGCTCAAAAAATGAGCAGAAGGTGTACCGGCGTCACACGCTGTACCCTGGTGGTCTGCGAGAGGTTTCCGTCAAAGAGATGTTTGAAAAGCATCCCGAGCGCATCATCGAACTTGCCGTGAAGGGTATGCTTCCAAAGAACAAGCTAGGCAAAGCGATGGTCAAGAAATTGAAGGTCTACGCTGAAGCCGAACACCCCCACCTCGCACAGCGCCCACGACCCTACGAACAAACTCCCAACTCAGACTAACCAGGACTTAACGTCAAAGAGGAAAGATAAGCAGTGGCTGAGATTCAATATTACGGTACCGGACGGCGCAAAACTTCGACCGCCCGCGTTTATTTGCGACCCGGTGGTGGCGACGTCACCGTCAACAAGAAGACGTTTGCCATATATTTTCCCAACGAAACCCTGCGAATGATCATCAGGCAGCCGTTGCAACTCACCGACACCACCAGCAAGTTTGATATCGTAGTCAATGTTGCCGGCGGTGGTCCGGCGGGCCAGGCGGGTGCAATTCGGCATGGCATTACCCGTGCCCTGCTCGAGTTCAATGCGGATTTAAGACCGGCACTAAAGCAAGCCGGACTGGTCACGCGCGATCCGCGCATTAAGGAACGCAAGAAGTACGGTCAGAAGGGCGCGCGCAAGCGCTTCCAGTTCTCGAAACGATAAAGGGAATTTCGGTTTGCGCATTTCGGATTTCGGAATTGCAATCCGGTCAGTTGTTGCGAGTTGATTGATAGAAATTCGAAATCCGCATTTCGAATTCCGAAATTCTAACGCCATTGCCGCGACCCGGATTGGTTGCCCCTCCAGTGAAGGGAGCACAAGGCCGCGGCGAGTACATTAAACCAGTTCACTAGAAGGAGAATTAGTTTGGCTTCGGTTACGATGAAAGAATTGCTGGAGGCGGGCGTCCACTTCGGCCATCAGGTGCGGCGCTGGAACCCGAAAATGAAGGAGTACATTTTCGGCGAGCGCAACGGCATTTACATCATTGATCTCCAAAAGACGCAGCGGATGTTCCGCGACGCGATCAGTTTCGTTTCGAACCTCATTGCTGAGGATCGGGGGAAGACTGTTCTTTTTGTTGGTACCAAGCGACAGGCTCAGGACGCAATTCGCGAAGAGTCCGAACGCTGCGGCATGTACTATGTCAATCAGCGCTGGCTGGGTGGCCTGTTGACGAACTTTCAAACCGTTCAGAAATCGATTAAGCGGCTGAAAGATCTGGAAGCGATGCAGACGGATGGTCGCTATGAAAAGCTGACCAAGAAAGAACGCATCAAGCTCGATCGCGAACGCGAAAGCTTGAACAAAAACCTTTCCGGCATCAAGAACATGAATCGCCTGCCCGACGCCGTGTTCATCATCGATGTGCGCAAAGAAGAAATCGCGGTGGCCGAGGCGAACCGTCTTGGAATACCGATCGTCGCGGTAGTCGACACCAATTGTTCACCCGAAGGAATTGATTATGTAATTCCCGGCAACGACGACGCGCTGCGCGCCGTGCGACTATTCACTTCGCGTATTTCGGACGCTATTCTGGAAGGTCAGCAGATTGCCACTGAGGGAGCCACGGCGGTACAAACCGGCGATGAAGAAGAACCGGCGAGTATCCCGCCGACCAGGGAACCGGAAGCGTCAGCCGGCGAAGCCGCGCAGAACGGCGGCAGAGCGCCTTCAGTGGACGCGAAGGTGGATCGCAGCGAGCCGGCTGTAAGCGAAGCTCCTGCGGCGGAAGTTCCGAACGCGACGACTGAACCCGCGGCGCCGGCCACCGCACCGGCAGAAGAGCAGGAGCTGGATGCCGAATCCGTAGTCGCAGCGAGCTAAGCAGCTAAAAATATTTCATTAAATCGGCGAGCGCAGCCTTCAAGCGGAGTTCCGCCGGGCTGCGCTTTTCAGTGAATGAAAGTCGCCGAATGAAAGTTGCCCTGCGGAATTTTATTTTACGTGAGTATGAACTCGAGTTTGTTCTGGAAAGATCAGGAGATTTCGAAAGATGGCAGACATAAAAGCAAGTGCAGTAAAGGCCCTGAGAGAGAAGACAGGCGCAGCCATGATGGAGTGCAAAAACGCTCTCGTCGAAGCTGAAGGCAGCGAGGAACGGGCGGTTGAAATTTTGCGCGAACGTGGTTTGGCATCGGCGCGCAAGAAGGAAGGTCGCATCGCCGCTGAAGGCGCTGTCGGTTCCTACATTCATATGGGGGGCAAAGTAGGCGTGCTGGTGGAACTCAATTGCGAAACTGATTTCGTCGCCCGCAGCGCCGAATTCCAGCAGCTGGTCAAAGACATCGCCATGCACATCGCGGCGGCCGAACCACGCTACGTTTCGCGTGAAGATGTTCCGAAGGGAGACCTCGATAAGGAACGGGAAATCTCTCTGGCCCAGGCCAAAAACGATCCGAAAAATGCCAACAAACCGGATCAGGTCATCGAGAAAATCGTGGAAGGGCGCATGAACAAATTTCACGAAGAGTTTGTTCTGCTGGACCAGCCCTTTGTGAAAGACCCGGCCCACACTGTAGGCGAACTGGTAACTGGGAAGGTGGCCAAAACGGGAGAAAAAATCACCATTCGTCGCTTCAGCCGTTATAAGATGGGCGAAGGACTGGACAAACGCAGTGACGATTTCGGTGGTGAAGTCGCTGCCTTGTTGGGCTAGTTCAAAATGATCGAACAGAACTCCCAAACTGTCACAGAAGGCGCGGCCTATCGTCGCGTCCTTTTGAAGATTTCCGGCGAAGCCCTGATGGGCGGACAGAATTACGGCATCGATGTCGATGTCGCGCGCACTGTCGCCGAAGAATTGAAGGGCGTGCGGGATATGGGAGTCGAGGTTGCCGTCGTCGTGGGCGGGGGGAACATTTTTCGCGGTGTGTCCAAAAGCGCGGGCAACATGGATCGCTCGTCCGCTGACTATATCGGCATGCTGGCCACGGTCATGAACGGCGTAGTGTTACAGGATGCGCTGGAAAAGCTTGACGTTCATACGCGCGTGGTGACAGCGATCGATCTGCCGCAACTCGCTGAACCTTTTATTCGCCGCCGCGCGATTCGCCATCTCGAGAAAGGGCGCATCGTCATCTTTGTCGCCGGCACCGGCAACCCATATTTTACGACCGACTCTGCCGCGGCGTTGCGCGCGTTGGAAATTAAGGCCGATGTAATTCTGAAAGGGACAAAGGTCGAAGGTGTGTATTCCGCCGACCCGATGAAAGACGCCACTGCCACACGCTTTGATTGCATCACGTATCAGGAAGTGCTCGAGCGCCAGTTAAAGGTGATGGACGCCTCGGCTATCTCGCTGTGCATGGATAACAATCTGCCGATTGTGGTCTTCAATATGCGGGTGGCCGGTAATATTGGCCGCGTCGTCAAAGGCGTAGAAGGCATCGGCACCAGGGTTTGCGTGGAAAGATAAACTCGTGGCAAGGGCGTTTCGCCCGTGATTGCGCGGGACAGGCACTGTTTTGACTTAAGCAATTCCCACGGCTGGAGGCCTGTGCCACTGATACCTCCACGGGCGTGACGCCCGTACCACTTGGAGTCTTCTTATGAGCGAGAAAGACGTTATCAAAGAAACCAAGCCGCGTATGGAAACGGTCATTGAAGATTTTCGTCGCAAACTCGCGACCATCCGCACGGGACGCGCGGCCGTCAGTTTGTTGGACAACATTACGGTCGACTATTACGGCACGCCCACCGCGCTCAATCAGATGGCGTCGGTACACGCGCCTGAACCGAACCTGCTAACGGTGCAACCCTGGGACCAATCCCAGGTAGCCGTCATTGAAAAAGCAATTCGCGCTTCGGACCTGGGACTCAACCCCTCGAACGATGGCAAGCTGGTTCGCATTCCCGTGCCGCCCTTGACGGAAGAACGCCGTAAGCAACTCGCCAAACAGGTGCATGAAGTCGCTGAGGACCACCGCACCGCGGTCCGCAATATCCGCCGTGATGCAAATGATCGCCTCAAAAAGATGCTCAAGGACAAGCAAATTTCCGAAGATAATGAACGCGACGGACTTGATGAAGTACAAAAACTCACCAACACCTATATCGCGCGCATCGATGAACTGACGGCATCAAAAGAACAGGAAATTCTCAGCGTTTAAGAAATCTTAATGCCCGCGAGCCAAAACCTAAGAAGACTGCTGTGCCTCAGTGGTCATCCTGCTGCTTAATATTCTTATCTTTTCAGCTGCAGCCTTTTTTCTCGGCATTGAACCGACACTCTATTCAATGTTGACGTACTTTTCGGCTTCAAAGACGGTAGACTTTCTGCTCCCTGGTCTCGATTAATACACCGCAGTTATTGTCATCTCAGACAGGAACGACGAAATTCGCCAGGCGATCATTCGTAATCTCGGACGAGGAGTAACGGTCTACAAAGGCCGCGGCGGGCTCTCGGGTTCAGAGCAGGATATCCTGTTTTGTGTAGTCACGCGGCTGGAGATAGGCAGAGTTAAGAAGGAAGCGCGGGAATTTGATGGAGAGGCGTTCATCGTGACTCAGCCGTTGGCAGACGCGGAAGGCGGCTTTCTCAAACGACTACCGTTACATTAAGCCCCGGGTTCGACTGGTCGGGACGGGGAACCATGCGGCCCTTCGATTCGTTATAATAGCATGAGCCTGCGTGCGCGGACGGCAAGTATGTCACAGCCTTGGAGCAATCTTCGAGTATCGGGCAAAAGGTGGTTTCTGCCTTTAGCGATCGCAGTCACGACGATCGTCGTACTCTTCAACTGGCCGCAAGTCGCCAACGGGGCTGGAAGAGTTGCCGACCGCCTGTTGCTTTACGTTCATGTGGCGGAGCTCTATACGAAGGATCCGGATCGCAAACTGGCAATGCCTTTGGCGGAAGTCCAAACCAGTCAGGTTGCGAATACATGGCACGCGCCCCGCGATGGAAATCGTCTTCATGAAGGACAGGACATCTTCGCTCCACAGGGAACACCCATCTATTCCGCTACCTCTGGTTATGTTTTGAATGTGGGCGAGAACCGTCTGGGCGGTCAGACCGTTTCCGTAGCCGGGGCCGGCGGGCGAGTCTATTACTATGCGCATCTCGATTCTTACGCGCACGATCTGCACGAAGGCGACTACGTTACAACGCGAACAATTCTGGGCTATGTCGGGACTACAGGGAATGCGGCCGGTACTCCACCACACTTGCATTTCGGCGTCTACACTCCAGGCGGTGGCGCCATCAATCCCCTACCCCTGCTCTCTGATCGAGTGAAACCGAAACCGATCGAGACTAAGCCGGTAAAAAAGAAGGCGCAAACAAAAAACAAGAGGCGCCGCGGACTTCATGGAAGGAGTTAGAACTCCTTCACGCATCCCTACCTTCTGACTTTGACTATTCTGAGTTTCGGCTGCGCGTCTGATTTCCGCTTCGAGGTGCACGATCACCGGAACCTTACTCTTAATTAGGAAAAGCAAATACGTCATCGCCGATCGGTTGATTTAGCTTCGCATCTTTGACGGTGTATTCAGCAAAGGCGGCTCCCTGCTTCATCTCGAGTCGCCAGGAAAAACTATAAGGCACCAGCACCCCTTCGACCTCTTTCATCTTGGTATTCTCAACCGCGAAAGTGTACCCGCTTCGCTGAGTCAGAAAGTTAACCACTCGAGCAGTCGCCGGATCGAGATAGAAGTCAGTCGCGTTGCCGTCGGGATCGGTGATCTTAAAGCCGCGCCTCTTCTTGAGGTCAGGTATGGCTGAAACCTTATAACCCGGCTGGTCGAACTTGAGCAGAACCGGCAGGCCAAATGTGCTGGGCGGAGGGAGGGGTGGTGTATTGGGAAGTGAGTTATAGGAGTTTTGGCCGTCAAAGATCTGCTGAAAACTGAGCAGTGGAGCCGTGACATCGATTCGTATGCGATCACCCGCAGTGACTATGGCAAACTTCCCGGAAAGTGACTGCGTCGAGTTTGGGGCATAGAGTTCCACCGTGCCGATCAAGACCAGGCTCGTGAGTTTCTTGAACTTGTCGCCGCCCTGGGCAGCGACCGCTGCGCGAGCAAGATCTTCAGGCGTGGTTGTGGCCGTTATCGTTATTAGCCCCGGCGCCGATGCCCTGGTCGCAGTCTCGGTGGGGGTTTTTGCCGGCGCTCCACTCTGGGCGTAGGCAGCAACCGACAAGAGCAGAAGCAGACTAAGGAGCGACATTAATGACAGAGTTTTTTTGCGCATAAGAATCCTTTTCAAACGCCGAGATTAGAAACTAAAACGGATGCGACCAATCACGCGCCGATTGCCGGCGCCGGCGCTACCCGGAATACCAAAGCCGCCAAACCCATTCAAACCCAAAGACTCTCCAAATGCCGGCGACGAGAGGTTCCCCTCGAGCGGTTGCAGGTTTGCGCGATTGAGCAGGTTCTGCATACTGATCGAAAACTGCATGGTGTAGCGCTTGGCCTCTTTGCTACCTCCCCCTCCGCCTAATCCGCCTGGTCCAACTCCGGGAATGCCGGTGCCGGGTCCTTTGGCGGGAGCGGCTGCCGCCGACTTCGTTCTTGCAGCTGCGTTGCCAGCGGACTTCCCTGAATGAATCGTGCCGAAGGCCCAGGTCTTGCTCGCGGTCAGGTTCACGATGAAATAGCCGGGCGACTGTCCAAAGTTTCGCGGAATGAGCGTCTCACCGGGTGCGGGCTGCAAATTGAAATTCCCGAACTGCGTGCAGACGACGTTGGCTGGCTTGGCCGCGCCACTGCAGGCGACCCCGGCGGGAGCAAAAGATGGTCGCTCTGAAAATTGTCCGTCTCCGTTTGTGTCGGCGCCGGTGATGATATTGAAGGCTGCTCCAGAGGAGGCCAGTATGAATGGATTCAAACTCAACCCCCACCAGGGCAAAGTCCATGTACCACCAAAGGCGAACCGGTGACGAATATCGAATCCGCTACGACCGTATTCCCCTCGCAAGTCGTAATTGTTAGCGGGAAAGCTCCGGCTTCCCTGCCCATCCGCATCATTCTTGCTATGGCTGAGACTATAGTTGCCAAAGAAGCTGATCGCGCGGTTGAACCGGTTGTTGAAGCCAATATAAATTTGGTTCTGGTTGAATCGGGCGCTGGATTCAAACTGATAAATGTCGCCCACATTGCCGTAGGGACGGACGCCGTTTGCATTGCTCTGCGTGATACTACCCGGTAACGGCGCATTGATGTCCCTGAGTCGAATCACATGCTGTATCTGCATGACAAAGACTCCGGCGAACATCGTGAACTTGTAGGGCAGTTGCCGCTCGACCTGAATTCCTCCGCCATAAACTGTAGGAGTTCTCAGATCCGAAGCGACTCGATAGGTGATCTGACGTCCGGTGCCGGTGCCGGTCAACTGCGGCAGAGCGGGAAACGCATCCAGGGGACTGCTGCTGGCGGGAGGCACAAAAACCAGGTTGCCATTCGGGTCCGCGACGTACAGCGGGCTCTCTCTGAAAAGGAACTGTTGCTGATTGAAGCCATTAAAGCGTCGCGCCTGGAGCGTTTGGTTCTCGCCAAACCGATTGTAGAAAATACCGAAGCCCGCGCGAATGACCATCTTGGGTGGATGCGCACTGTTGGCGGCGCCGGGTGACCAGGCAAACGCGAGTCGGGGCGCAAAATTAAGAGGACTATGCGTGTTGGTCTGGTTCTCATAGCGCAGACCGTAACTCAGCGTGATGTTCGGCCGGATTCGCCAATCGTCCTGGCCGTAGACGCTGAAGTCAACTTGGGAAACAGACGCTTTCGCGTTACCGGTGTTGATACTGAATTGTGAAGCGCCGCCACCGCGGGCCCTTAGATCCAGTAATGATAAATAACGCGGATCGGTCGTCGGTAGCTGAGTCCTGGGCGACAGCAACTGGTTTCTGCGATATCGCTCGAGGCTGTCGACCGCGATTGGCGCCGCGCTCAGAATCGGGTCGCCGTTAGCATCCAGTTGCGGGACCAAACCACCGGTGAAGACATACTGGCCGCCAAAGTTCGAGGGATTGATATTGTCGATGTGCAAGCCGCGCACGCGGCCGCCAATCTTATAAGCGTGTTGTCCCTTCTGGATGGCGGTGAAGTTGTTCAGCTCCCAGCGTTGATCCGTATTGATGAAGTGGCCCACTTGCGAGCCCCCACTGACGAAGGCCCCACTCACAATCAGTGTCCCTCTTGAACTATCACCCAAACTCTCGTTGCGTGATCGCGTAAATTGAAAACGCGTTTCGTTTATTGTGCTCGGATTGATGACTGCGGTCTCAGTTAACTGCAGATTGTGGGTCGTCGAAAGTGCTGTATAACCGCGTTCCGGCAGCGAGAAGTTACCTATGCCGTTGTTCTGCAGGTTCGAATGATTGTAGCTGTATCGGATCACCAGCGTGTTGTTGGTGTTCAGCGCATAGTCAATTCGGGGACTGAAATTCATAAAGCGTCGGGGCGTAACCACTCCCTTGCCAATCGTCAGGCGATTGAGACTGGAATCCAGTACCGTCGCCGTAACTAACTCGTTATCGTTGACTTCGCGCCGCTCAAAATCCACAAAGTATGAAGCCTTGCCGGCTACCAGCGGACCACTGAGGTTGCCGCCGAATTGACGAAATTGATAGGGCGTGCGCTTGCGGGATGTATTGGCAAACGGGTTGCGCGAATTGAGACTCTCGTCAGTGAAGTTGAGAAACGCGCTGCCTCGTAACTTGTCCGTGCCCGGCTTGGTGAAAACGTCAATGCGCCCCGAAGGCTGATCATTTTCAGCCGCGAAGGGATTTTGGTTAATGCGAATTTCACGAATTGAATTCTTGGACGGCATACTGCCGCCGGAGAAGCCATCGATAAAGATCTGCCCGCCATTGGGTCCCATTGATGGACCGGCCAGCGCTTGCAAGGCCGCCGCCAACTCATCAGGATCATCCGGTAAGGCGTCCAGATCTTTCCCGGTGATGACGGTCTGGTTCGCATTGGCGTTAGCGTCCGTGCTCACCGGCGTCTCACCCGCAACGGTCACGTTCTGTTCGTCAATTGTTACCTTCAGGGTCAAATCCAATGACTGGCGTGCGCCCGCTTTCAACTCCACTTCGTTATCACTCGAAGGGGCAAAGCCCTTTGCCCCGGCGCGAACGATGTATTTGCCAGGGGCCAGTCCACTGAACAGATAGACGCCTTCGCTATTACTGATGGTCGTCTTGGCCTGACCGTTCGCGTCAGTAAGGGTGACGGATACGCCCACAATTGCCGCACCCAACTCATCGGTGATTAGACCGCGCAAGGAGGCTCGGTTCTGCTGACCAAAGGCTGCGGACACCGCGATCGCGAGCACCAAAGTCGTTCTGAGATAGCGTTGGAGGAGTGTTGTAAACATAAACAAGTCCCGGGAGTAAATAGTTTGCTGGCCTGCGTAGAACACGAATGCTCAACGCCCTGCGAAAAAAATATTTCCCTGCTGACCCGACTGAACCCGACCGATTAATCGCGGACTATGGCAAGCCAATGCCAAATGTGACCCCTGTACCCAAACCTGCGGTAGGATTCGGAGACCCCTGTCCCGCTCCAGGTTGCTGTCTGGGAGCCATGATTGCCAGCAGCGTGTCTGCCCCACTGATCAGTGTGATCGCGGTCAGGCGGGATGGATCCGCACCCCTGGTGCTGGAAACGATAATCGTGTCACCCGTCTTCAGGTCCGCCGCGGAAATCGTCGGTAAGCGATCAAGCATCTCTTGAAGGTTCGCACCACCTGCTCGCATACCGCCGCCCTGGCCCTGGCCGGGGCCACCCGTGCCAGCGCCGGAACCCTGCGCCGGTCTGGCGCCGCTGGGCGCCCCTTGTCCTGGTCCGCCCGATGCAGCACTTGGACCACCCGCGCCGCGCGCGCCCATCATCGCTGCCATCTCGGCGGGAAATTTGCGCAACACGGAGTCTGTTTTGATTACAATGGTGAGCGGTTGTTTTGTTTGCAAATCGTTGATTTTGATCGTGCCCGTCGTTGCATCAACCGATGTCACGGTGCCCGCCACGGTGCGGAAGGATCCGGATACTACCTTCTCTGGAGTAAAGTGAGTTCCGTCAGCACTCTTATCACCAAGTGCCCTAACCTGATCGCCGACTTTCAACTCTTCGAAGACGCTGGGCTTGGCATCGCTGAACTTAATTGAGTCCGGCGCATAGCGCCGCATGTCCAGTCTTTCAGCGATAGGAATAATGACGGGCTGCGAGCCCGTGGCACTGCGCGTCGAGATTGTGACCTCTTTGGTGTCGGGCTTGACCGCTGAGACGACACCGAGAATTCCCCGGCGGCGCCATTCCAGTCGTTCTTGTTCCTGCTTTTTGGCGATATCGCCTTTGGTCATTACTACCAGGGTGCGCGCCGTCGCCGACTTATGGTCATCGGCAACCTTGCCCATCGCCAGAACCCTATCGCCTTCGCCCAGATCAGCGAGAGTGATCTTGGTCGCCTTGGCCAAAGTGGTCTCTCCCGGAGGCAAACGAGAGTAGCTGGTGGAATCCGCCAGGGTGATAGCGACTACCGACCCCGCGTCGGTTTTCACTGTGAGTTGTTTGGCGGTGGAATCGATTGTTCTTACTTCGCCGATTACGCGCGTCGCGGTGATTCCCGAATCCGTTTGTGTCGTGCTGGGTGCCGGCTGCGTCTGTCCGTAAGCTCGCTGACCACTCAGCGCCGCCACTAACACGAATGCAATAAACAAGAATAGCGGTTTCATCAGTCCTCTCCCGTTCTCTTTTTCTAACACCGCGCGATTTGGTTTTATGACAAATAAGACGGCCGGAATACTCAGAACACTGTTGTCTTACGCATCGACTTCCGCGAATGTTCTCAATAAATCCTCGGCCTCAGCATTTTTGGGGCGCCAAACTCTCATTCACGCCGCGCGGCAGTAAACGTTGCAGAAAAGCCGGGCTACCTACCCGGACCGCCGACCTTTTGATGCCTTGAAGCCGAGTTTGTCCGATCTTCGGATAAGTAGGAGGTCAGATGGCGGGCACTTTTTTCCAGGTGTTGCGGCGTCCGGCGGTCAAGGCCAGCCCGAGACTAAGCACGAGAGTGAAAGCAAGAATGAATGGCCAAATATATGGCAAAGAAGACAGGACGCTCCAGACCAAAGCGCCGAGGAGCAGCGCTATTGATTCAGAATGGTGACCGCGCGACAGGAACCGGCGCTGTAGCCAACGTCCCGTAGCCGCATAGATGACGACGCGACCGAATACTCCGGCCAGCACAATCAGCATCAAGGTCATCAATCCGACGAGCGTGCTGAAGGGAGTGGGCAGGAGGAACAAACAGGCTTCGACTCCCATGCCGACGACGATCGCGCCCAGAAAACCTATGGCCGCAACTCGCAGACTGGTCATTTGCAAACGGGCTACTCCCCGACTGACCGCGCCGGGAATCGCAGCCGTCAAAACCATCGCAATGACAAACCAAAAAAGAACCGCGAGTAAACGCAGACCGATATATGTGGGCGACCATGCCGGTGAAAGAAGTCCCGTCGGATTGCGCATCATGTCGCGCAGTTCTTGTTCATAGCCGGCATACAGCAGTGTCCTTTTGGCGGGAGTGCGGTTCGGGTTTTTGTCAGCGTGTCGATAGGTACCGCCAATGACGATTACATCACCGCCGATCCGGCCACCTTCAAGCTGGATTACCGACCCGCCGATTGCCGCAACATCGCCATTGACGGTTCCCTGAATGATTACGTCGCCGCCAAAGGCGATGGCCCCGTCCTTGACCGCGCCGTTGATCTGAATCGACTTTCCGATGCCGTATGCATTGCCGTCGATTGCCCCCTCAAGCACCTCTACATTCTTATTATCAGTCTGCGCGTTACTGTTGACCTGCGCGCGGCTCGCCACTACGGTCAGAAGTAATAAAAGGAGAATCGCGCCGAGACGGTAAAGCCTGCGCGGCGCAAACGTGTGCGCCCGATTTAGTCCGCCGAAATCATTTACCATTGCTGCTAGAGACATATTGCCGGTGTTCGCCACCTTAACCGGGCTGCCCGGTCCTATTCGATAAAGCGCGTTCGGTGATAGCTGGCAATCAAACGTGAGAGGAGTAAAACAGCGAATGCCAGGAGAATGAAAGCGAGCAAGCCTCCAATCTCCGACCCTGGGGCAAAGCCTTTGCTTAGTACGCGTGAAATGATCGTGAAGCCGGTAGCCGCATCATAGATCGTCGTCCAAACCAAATCGAAACCCGCCGTAACGGGACGCCCAACGGCGAGGACGAAATTGTAGACGTAGGCCCGCGCCGCCATTCCCAGGAGAGCCAACGAAGCCGCTACCAGCAGCGCGCACAATTGCAATGCACGTCCATGCTCACGACGCTCGCGCAACCCGCTCATATCACTCTCAGCATTAGTGGCAACGATGTGGGCAAAGTTTTTCGGCAGCGACAAAGTTGAGCCGCTGCTGAGGACCGAATCCAACGCACCCAGCAGTCTGCGCTGCCCAGCCAACTCGAAGGCGCAGTGCGAGCATTCCTTGAGGTGAGCTTCAAACAGCCGGCAGGCGCCGTTGTCCAGTTCTCCGTCCAGATAGGAGGCTATCTGTTCGAGCTGACAGTTGGGCTGGTCGATGTTCATGCTCATAATCCTAAATGCCGGTAATGCCTCGTTGGACAAACTCCTGTCGCATCATATCGCGCGCTCGAAACAGCCGGTTCTTTACAGTGCCCAGGGGCAAACCGGTCACCTCCACAATCTCTTCATAGGTTAAGTCCTGCGAATGGCGGAGAATGATTAGCTCGCGATAGGCTGCGGGCAGGGCCCGCACGACAATCTCAATCTCAAGCCGGCGTTCCTTTCGTTCGCTTTCCTGTTCCGGACTGAGCAGCCCGCTTTCGAGAGGCAATTCGTAAGAGTCGCCTTCGACACCCGTCACCAGGGATTGTTCGCGACCGTTATGGCGACGCAGGTGGTCCACGGCGCAGTTGTGAGCGATTTTGTAAATCCAGGTCGAAAATTTGAATTCCGAACGATAGCGAGCCAGCGAGCCATAAACCTTAATAAAGATCTCCTGAGTCAAATCGAGCGCGGCGTCATAATCACCGACCATGCGATATACATACGCGGAGATGGGACGCTGGTAGCGCCTGACTAATTCTTCAAAGCCGCCTTCATGCCCGGCTACAGCACTGGCCACCAGGTCACGATCGACCGCAGCATTAAAAGGGGTAAAAGCGACGGAGGTTGCACTCGAAGTCATGATGTTTAGGTTTTACGCGATGAAAACAGTAAATGTTTCAATATGGGATTTTGGTCTTTGGTCTTGGTCTTCGGTCTTTGCTTTACCGTGACCATTTAGATGGAGAACTTGTCCGCGGAGGTTTGGAAAGTCGAAGCCGGCTTGGTTTCTACCAGCGAAGGCGCACAAGTGCGCTATCAAAACGGCGACAATCAAATGGAAAGAGCAAGAGACCAAAAACCAAAGTCAAAAAACCTTTCTAAGACCAATGCAAGGTCGCCAGACCGGCGGGCGCGGCGATTGAATCAAAGCGCAAATCGCTTGCCGGTAACTGTAATCCGAGGTCTTCAGGTCCGAGTACGTGAATATGTGAGCCCAATGTCTCACTGGCAATCTCGCTGGCTCGCTCTTTGCCAAACCCTCTGCCCACTACCAGCAGCTTCGTCAGCGGCTGCGCGGCGCCTTCGACTTCCGCGGCTCGTCTATCACGATAGAATAATAACAGGCGATAAAATTCGTCTTCGCGCTCTTCGGGTTCGCAGACCACTGTCCGCAGAATAAGCGGTTCCCGATCGCGAAAGATAGCGGCCGTAAACCCATCGTCATGTGCCGTCAGCAACAACGAATCACCAGTGCTGCCATTTCCGGTTAGCCAGCGCGCTTCTCCCAAATGCCGGGGCAGAATAAGACCGGCGCGCCAGCCCAGCACTGCGAAAACGCTCTCATACTCCGCCAACACCGAAAGGCGTATGCCGACCGCGAGATAACGTTCCCGGCCCTGACTGTCGCGTGGCAGGCTCTCGTTGGAAATGGATAATTCATCCAGCGGCGCGCCAAAGCCGCGTTCCATCTTCCACTTGAGCACCTCATCGGCTTCGCTCTTTGATCCGGTCTGGTTTTCCATGGTGAGGATCAGAGTGCGCATGGTCGCTTCGGGCAAGGACACTGACCACTTGCGTTGGCGCAGCAAGCCGGCACTGGTGCCAAGCTCATTGAGGGCTTCAGCCAGTTGGGACAAGTCGGCGATATTCGGATCGTCAAAGCCGGGCGTAATCAGAGAGTCCGACAGCGTAATGCTCGCGGCCCGGCGCAGCGTAAACACGCCTTTGCGCCCGCCTTCGAGCTGCACCATTGAGGCCACGCCCCGTTCGAGTCCCAGTGCGGTCGCGGGATACCAGGGCTGAATGAGTTTTGATAAGAGTTTGGGCAAAGGAGAATTGCGGATTTTCGAATTGCGAAATTATTTAACGCACACTTTAGGATCTCCGTTGAATCTTAAACGCATTTCGAAATTCGCAATTCACGACTGTCACCATTCGCTATACGGCTTACCGTCGGATCCCGTCTCAGTTGACGCGCTGTGTACATTTGTGACTCCCGACTCAGCAGTGTTGGAGGCAGGATCTTCGCCGGTCGAGACACTCCAGTCCGCCTCATCGGTAAATGGATCCACGGGCTTCTCGCGCATGTAGCCGGAGCTAACCAGATCGTCGAGTGATTGCGGCAATTTCCCTTTGTCAGCAGCGTATTGGTCCAATAAAGAACGCATCTTGTAAAGATCGTCTCGCAGCACTGCCTCGCGCGCCGCGGTGATTGTCTTCTGATATTGCGGCAATACAATCGCCGCCAGAATGATGATAATCGTTATGACAATCATCAACTCGAGCAAAGTAAAGCCAGGCGGCAGACGGCGGACGGCAAACGGCAGGAATCGCGGCCCTTGTTCTCCTGCTGCCTGCTGCCTGCTGCCTACTGCCACCTGTGCCTTACCAGTCACTGTACTTCTCTCCATTTAGCGCCGTGCCTTTGGATTTTGAGCGCACATCAAAAACGTTTTCACCACCCCAGGAATCTGAATCACCCGCGTCATAGCAGGACCGCAGATCCCAGTCTGCGTTTCCCGTCATCGGATCGATCGGGAGTTCGCGCAGGTACACTTTCTTCTTGGTTGCCAACTGCCCGACCTGAGTGGCATTCACTCCCGGCTGACCACGTCCACCGCTTCCCGAAATTGGAATAACATTGACACCACTTACAAGCGTTTCCAGGTCGGGCGGAAAGCGATCGGGATTGTCGACTCCAAAAATCGTGCAATCGGTAATCGCGACTTTGATTCGCGGATCGACGGGCAGTTGTTGTTGCTGCTGTTGCTGCTGTTGACCGGTCGTCTGCAGATTGCAGTTATAGATCAAAGCCTCGCGATGAAACTGGTCAATGGCCGATCGCATGGTCCGCAAAGCTTCGCGTAGTTGCTGCTCACGTTGTCGCTTGACTGCCATTTTCACCAGCGGCACGACACCAAGAGTCAAGATCGTCATCACGGTGATCGCAATCACCAGCTCGATGAGCGTGAATCCCCGGCTGGCCGATGCTCCGCTACCGGACACGACAACGCGGTGACCACTCGAGCGCACCACCTTAATCGTGTCACCGCGTTGCCCGGTCACCGCGTACTGTTCGCTGCGTCGGTTCATTTACTGCTTGACCACTATTTGACCCTGTGACAGATCGAGCACCACATCGCGCGCATCGGTTGCCATCAGATTGGTCTTTTGTTTATCGAATTGAATGGTGCCGTCGCCCGAGCCAACCGCTTCAACCTCGAGGAACAGCATAACTCCCGTGCCTTTCATTTGGACCAGGCCACCAAGCGCTGAGATGGAGATCATACAAACACCACTCGTATCAATCGATTGGCTGATTCCCGGCAGCGTTTCTTTGCCGCCGCCAAACATCGAACCCGCGGACACGCCATTCACCTTGATCACCCGCGGATCAAACCTCAGAGTCAGAACAGCAAGACCCAGGGGCACATCAGACTTGAGCTCGACGGCAATGCGACGCTTTTCGCCAACCTTCAACGTCTCTTCGGAGCCAGCCAGCTTGAGCTGGGCCACTCTCGATGGGCCTGTCTTTTCCATCGAGACATCGATGGGCCGCGGCTGGTTGGTCAAACTGGTCAGCAGTGCATTGCTGTTGACTCCCGTGTTGACCGCGGCGACCTCGCTGGCCGCTTGATTGTTAATCAACGATTTCGGAGCCGGAACATAAGGCGGCGGCTCATCGATGGCGACCTGTGTTTTCTGTTGAATCTCAACCGAAGCGGTGGGCTGTAATACGGCGACCGCTCTGGCCTGCGCCTCGGAACTCGCGGTACTGGGAATCGTATTCCGGCCATCCGAAGAGCCTGCGAAGGGTGAAGGCTCAATCTGCGCGGTCCGTTCCGTCTTGGGCGTTTTACGCGCAGCGGCGATCTGGTCTTCACGATCCGCTTCCCTGATCATCGCTTCAAGTGAGCCAGTGGTCGGATTCGACAGGGTGCCGCTGGGGCGCATCTCTTCGTCACGCGGCGTCACTGCCGGTGCGCGCAGGACGCGCGGTGTCACTGCAATGACAATATCTACCTGGCGGTTCTCGCGCGTAGGCGAGGCGAACAAACGCCCGATAATCGGCAGACCGCCCAGAATCGGGAGTCCCTGACGACCGTTCGATTGCACGTCCTGAGAGACGCTCGCTAACATCATGGTTCGATTATTTTGTACGCGTGCCGTCCCGGTGATAGTGCGTTCAGTGAAGGTCGGGGTCAGCGAATTCGCGCCGGCCACGTCCTTTGACTCAATCGACATTTTCACCTGCACGTCAAAATTCGGATAGACCAACGGCGTGAACTTAAGTGTCAATCCGGTCGGTTCATAATTGATAACAGGAAATCCACCCGTGGGAAAGCCACCGGTCCCAGTGCCGCTGCCCGTACCTGTTTGCACCCCAAACGGATACTGCTGCGCAGTTTGCACCGGAACTCTCTGGCCGATACGCGCCGTCGATTCTTCGTTATTGAAGGCGTGTACTTGAGTCGAAGCAATCAGCCTCGCGTTATTCTTGCTCTGGAACATTTGCAAGGCCGAGGATGGCATGATCAAAGCGGCGCCAAAAGCGCCGGGTATCACCGCGGCGGCGGCCCCACTGCCGGTGACTGCACGCGTGAGCCCACCAAATGTCAATCCGGTTGATCTAACGCCTCCCAGAGAAACCAGGCTGGTGCTGTCGCCGAGTTGATTCCCGAATTGCATCAGGTCTGTCTTCGATACTTCATAGATGTTTACATCCATGACTACTTCAGGTCGCTCTTTGTCGATACTCTGCAGCAGGTCGCCAATCAAACGCACATTTTCAGCCGTGTCCCGGACGGTCAGAGTATTTGTGTCCTTATCAGGCACGACGATGGTTTGCGGCCGACCTACTGACGGCGGGATTGCCTGGCCCACGATCTCGCGGGCCTTCAATGGATCAGTGTTCGAAAGGAAGAAGGTGCGCAGTACCAGCTGCTGGTATTGAGCGCGCCTGGTCTGATCCGCTACGAGAATCGTGCGGCGGCTCAACTTCTGAAAGAACAAACCTTCCTGAAGAAAAATGTAATCCAGCGCCTGTCCGGTCGTAACTTCCTTGAGATTCAGATCAATCTGGCGTGGTTGCGCGAACGAGGTCCGATCGAAAACGACGTTGAGATTGAGTTCGTCCGCCAATTTGCGAATGAAAGTTTTGAGATCGCCGCTGTAGCTGATCACTCTCAGTTGTTCGGTGTGCGTAGTCTGCACCACGTTCGGATCGGAAGCCATCTGCCCGGGTGCAGGCGTGGCGCCGCCGTTGTCCTCGCTGTCCTTTGTTGGCGGCGGTACAGTGCCATCCTTGATGGCCTGGAGCCGCAGCATGCGTTCCATTTCGGATACGGCCAGAGTGTTTACCGGATCATAGCCGTACGCCTGGCGGAAGGAATTGTAGGCGCCCACATAATCGCGCTGCTCCGCTAATGCCCGCCCCTGCTGCATAAAAGCCTGCGACGCATTAAAACTCGCGCGGCGAAAATGCAACTGGTACTCGGTGTTAGCCGGATCGGCGGCTACAGCCAGCGTAAATTCCTGCGCCGCTTTCTCCCACTGCTGGGCTGTCTCGAACTGCAAACCTTTCTTGAAGTGCGAATCGCCCTTCTTCGCCATGACCGTTAACGGCATTAGCAGCAGGCAAGCGGTCAAAAGCAGCGAAACCAGTGTGCGCATCTTGATTGTGGATCTCATTAGCAATCTCTCCCAGAGGAGGTCAAAATTCAGCAGCGCGATCGGCTGCTGTTGAATGCCAGGGAACACGTCGCTGGCCATTAATTGTTACACGCTTTTGAGTAACTACGGTTCCGACGATACGAGCCAGGAAAATGCCCGCACTGCTTAAGCCCTGGGTTTTGCAGTATCGACGCTTATTTCTTCGACAAAGGTCACGCGATTAATCTCGTGCAAGGTCGAAAGTCCCGCAAAAACCTTCTTAAGGGCAGATTCGCGTAAGCCCCTGAGGCCTTCGGCTTCGGCCGCTCGTCTAACTTCAGAGCCGGGCCTTCGCTCGACAATCATCTCGCGTATATTGTCGGACAAATCGAGCAACTCATGAATGGCCGTCCGGCCACGATATCCAGTGTGGTTACAAGTATCGCAGCCGACGCTCGAATAAAACACCTCACCGTGATGCTCTTCCGGTTTCAGACCGGATTCGCGCAGCTCTTCGTCCGCAGGGCGATAGGCCCTTTTGCAGACACTGCATAACAGTCGCACCAGTCGCTGAGCCAGGACGCAGTTCAAAGACGACACAAAATTATAAGGCTCGACTCCCATGTTAAGAAAGCGGCCAATCACGTCAATGACGTTATTGGCATGCACTGTAGTGAATACCAGGTGCCCTGTCAGCGCCGACTGAATAGCAATTTGGGCAGTCTCTGTATCGCGAATCTCCCCGACCATGATTTTGTCCGGGTCGTGACGCAGGATAGAACGGAGACCGCGGGCAAATGTTAAGCCTTTCTTCTCATTTACTGGTATTTGCGTTATGCCGTGTAATTGATATTCGACCGGATCCTCGATCGTAATGATCTTGTCTTCTTCATTCCTGATTTCGTTCAGGGCTGCGTAAAGCGTCGTCGTTTTGCCTGAACCCGTCGGCCCCGTAACCAGCACCATGCCGTACGGCTCGGCGATGTAGCGCCGGAACTTCCGCATGTCCTCTTCCGCAAAACCCACCACGTCCAGATTGAGGTTCTTGAACTCTTCGCTTATCTGCTCCTTGTCGAGGATACGGATCACCGCATCTTCGCCATGGATCGTGGGCATGATCGAAACACGAAAGTCGACATTGCGTCCTTTGTAACGAACTCTAAACCGGCCGTCCTGCGGCACGCGGCGCTCTGCAATATCGAGTTCGGACATCACTTTGATGCGTGAAATCAGCGTCTGATGGTAAGCCAGATCTATCGGGTCAACCTTTGCGTAAAGCGCGCCATCGATGCGGTACTTGACCTGTACCTCGGTGTCGCGAGTCTCGATGTGAATGTCTGAGGCGCGCGACTCCATGGCGTTATAAATAATCGTGTCCACCAGTTTGATGATGGGGGACATATCGGAATCGGTCGCCAACCGATCCAGGTCCAGAACTTCTTCACCCTGCTCAGTCTCTCGGACCAGCGAGATACGGAAGCTGGAGGCTGCTTCCTGCAAGACACGCTGGGTGGTATCGCCGCGGCGCAACACAACGTCAACCGCACCCGCTGTCGCCACATAGGGAACGACCCGGCCCTGCAGAGCGCCGGCCAACTCGTCCAGGCGCTCCAGGTCGGTGGGATCCGCCATGGCGATGTGCAGTCCGCGGGAATCGCGTCGCAGTGGTACGAATTGGTGACGCACCATCAGGTCGACGGGAACTTCGGTAAATAAGTTGTAATCAATGGGCGACTCGCCTTCGTGCGGCAGCAAATCGATATAAGGCAGACGATATCGACGCGCGAGCTCTTTGGCGGCTCGCACCTCAGGCGGCTCATGCTCGCTCGGGATCGCTGCCGCCACAGGGCCCTTGGCCGGCAGGATTTCAGCGGGTTCTTCGAGTAGCTCTTTCATCTTTGCTCAGGACTCTCTGAGTGGTGCTTTCGGAGTGACCATCATCAATGGCTGCCCCCGATTCCTCCACTCGAGATTGAACCGATGATGGGCAAATAAATGGCCAGGAGGATTGTAACTACCACCCCACCCATGACCACAAGGATCGCAGGCTCAAGAGTCGTCGTCAACTGCTCAAGGCGAACTTCTGATTCAGCATCGTAAAACACTGCGACTTCGTCGAGCATCTCGCGCAAACTACCGGAACGTTCACCAATTCCGATCATGTCGAGTGCGAGCGCCGGAATCCAGCCGGCTGATTCCAAACCCTCGGAAAACGACCGGCCTTCTCGAATCATGGGCAGGATTTCAGAACTGCGCCGGCGCAGTTCGCGATTGGTGATCGACTCGGCGGCGATCTCCCACGACTCAACTATGGTAATGCCACCTGCGAGCAGCGTCGCCAGCGAACGAGTTGCCTGGGCCACCGACAACTGCACCACCAGCTTACCTGCCAGCGGAATCTTCAGTATGAAAGCGTCCAGTTTTTGCTTGCCACCGATAGTGCGCGCCCATAGAAAAAACAAGATTGCGCCTCCGATAACCAACGGACCGAACCAGACGACATTGCCGGCGAGCCAACTCGACAGACCCACCACGATCTTGGTGGGCAGCGGAAGTTGATTGCCAAAACCTGAAAACAATTCGGACATGCGCGGTACCACATAGATCGCCAGAAAGGTAACCATGCAGAATGAAGCAAAAAGCAAAAACAGCGGGTAAGCCAAAGCGCCGCGAATCTTGCGCCGCAGCGCCACATTGCGGCGCATGTAAGTCACATAGCGACTCAGCACATCGTCCAACGCGCCCGATCTTTCGCCCGCGAGAATCGACGCGGTATAAATCCTTGGAAAGAGTGCACCCTGGCTGGCAAAGGCTTCAGATAGCGCCATGCCTCCGCGAATCTGATCCTCAACATCTCCAAGCACCGCCCGCAGACGGGCTGACGCCGCACGTTTTCGCAACATCGAGATTGCCTGCAGGATGGGAATGCCGGCGCGAATCAAGGCTGCCAGTTGCTGGTTGAATAGCAGAAAGTCATTTGCCTTGACGCGCGGGCTGGAGCCGGGTCGACCAAATCGCGTTAACGCCGCGACGCCGGAAGTTTTGGGAGGCGTGACATTGAAGACCCTGAACCCCTCGCGTTCAAGGTGAGCGCGCGCCTCGAGGATACCCGGGGCCTCAACCGTGCGCGTGATGACTTCACCGGCAGGCGTGCCTAAACGACAAATAAACTCAGCCATCTTATGAAATAAACCTTTGAAATAAATCTTCTGAGAACTGGCTTTGGATGGAGACCGAGCGCAAAAGTATAGCACGCAATCCGCGGCGAAGACCGGGTGAATCCCCGAGTCTATACACGCTCTGCGATAGCAAAAGTTGCAAGGTTCAGATACTCGTGAGTGATGGCCAACCCATCACTCCTCAAATCAATTCCGCCGGCATTGGCGCGCTCGTTAAGCATAGGAAGGAGCATACGAAAAATCGCAGACCGATCCGAAGAATTTTTCCGGCCCTTGCGCACAGATCTGACATCACTTATTTCTTGCTTGTAGCCACGCGCTGGCCTACAATGAAACTCGTCGATACAGAACAACTTGGAACAAGCGCGCGGCAGTCTCCCTCGCTAGCCGGTTCCGGTGAAGAATCTTTAAAAGCCTCTGGACGGACCACTGTTAACAAACAGCATCTGGGGTCTAAAAAGAGTTCTGAACCCCTTACCGTCATTTCGGAGCTTCCGAAAGGAGCCGCAGGTACATGAGTTCGAATCACCGGCACGCATCAAAAACTGCCTTCTTCTGTTGTGTAGTTTTCGTTTTTACCGCAATTCTCTGGTCCGCCAATAGCAAAGCCCAGGACAAGCCCGCGGGCGATGATCAGGCGGCGCCCAAGCCAACCACCGAACCGCCAAAAACCGGAAAACTGTTGGATGGCCCGGTCATCACCAACACTGATCTGGTTACGTTTACTGTTACCGTAACCGACACGTATGGCCGTTATGTCTCCGGCTTGAATAAGAATGCTTTTACTGTGCTGGACGAAAAGCAACCGCAGGACATCGCTTTCTTTAGTGACGACGATGCTCCGGTTTCGGTGGGCGTTCTCTTTGATGTTTCCGGCTCAATGAGTGGCGATAAAATCAAGCGAGCTCGCGAAGCTCTTTCCCGTTTTATTCAAACCAGTCATAACGCCGATGAGTATTTCCTGATCGCGTTCAACTCGCGAGCGCAACTCTTGCTGGACAAGACGCGCGACGGCAACGCTGTCCTGGATAAGCTCACCTTCGTGCAGACCCGTAACAACACCGCGTTATACGATGCCTGTTACCTGGGAGTTGAAAAGGTACAGCGAGGCGCGCATCCCAAGCGTGCCCTGCTTTTGATAAGCGACGGTCAGGACAACGACTCCCGCTACACCTTTAGCGAAGTACGGCGCTTGTTAAAGGAATCCGATGTGGTCCTGTACGGTATCGGCATCCTGAGCGGTAGCGATTCGGGCAGTGGGCTGGGCATGGAAGGCCAGGGCATCCTTGATGAGTTGGCCAACGTCTCCGGCGGCAAGGCCTTCTTTCCTCGCACGGCAGCCGAGATGGATGACATTTTTGAACAGATCGCGCTCGAACTTCGGCACCAGTATTCCATTGGTTACAAGCCGCCTAACTTCGTGAATGACGGCAAGTGGCACCACATAAAAGTCAAAGTTACGCCACCCAGAGGCTTGCCACGGCTGTTTGTGCGCAGCAAAGACGGCTACTACTCGCTGGTGGCGCCAAAGTAAGCACATACCCGGCAGCGGCAACGAAGCACCCCTTCTCAAGCATCTTTTGTGGTGTGCGCAGTGGACGCAATGTTTCGCGACGCTGGTTGCCCCAGCCCGTGCAAAGCGCCAAAGAAATCGATCATTAGCGCCACGCTCCCCGTGCTTTTATCAGGGTAGCGCGGCGTTTCGCATTCTCGGGCCCGGCGATATATCCTATATCCGGGTTTAAACTACTCGTCGGGAATTTCAATCGAACGGAAAGTTCGACTAACGCATCTATTAATCGTTTTCACTTTTAGGAAATTGTTTGGGAATGAATCTTAATCAAAGTAATTCGCGACTGTCCGCGCGCCACTTCTGCCTGATGGGAGCTTCTCTTGTTCTGCTCACTTTGCTGCTGAGCGCTACGCGATTCAGTGCCGCAAAGATTCAAGACGGTCGGCCCAGACGAACCACGCAAACGGCGCCGGTAAAGCCCGCCACGCCGACGCCAACACCGGTAAAGCCTGCCAGTCAACCGTTACCCACGCGCGCGACGCCGCCAACTCCGACGCCGACTCCGGTTCCCACCACCACGGAAAATGGGCGGCCCAAACTTGGAGACGCACCGGCGCCGCCAAAGTTCAGACCAAAGCCAACTCCGACTCCATCTGAAGAAATTGGCTCCGACAGTACGATTACCATCAACACCCAATTAGTGAACCTCAGCGTCCGAGTGATCGATCGTAATAACAAGCCGATTGATAACGTTCGTCAAAGTGACTTTCACGTGTTTGAAGACGGCGTGCCTCAACCAATTGAATCCTTTACAAAGGAAGAAGTGCCGATCAGCTACGGGTTGGCGGTCGATACTTCCCTGTCCCTGCGCAGTCAGTTGCAGAGTGTGATCGATGCCGCCAAAACCATCATCAACAGTAACAAGCGTGACGACGAAACCTTTATTGAACGGTTTATCAGCAGTGACAAGATAAACATCGAAAAGGAATTTACTGCAAGCAAAGACGAACTCTTTGACGCAATAGATAATCTCTATCTCGAGGGCGGACAGACTGCGGTAATCGACGGCGTCTATCTGGCCGCGGAACACGTTGCCGATTACCGCAAAGGTAACGACAGCGATCGCCGCCGTCGCGCTTTGATTGTGATTACAGATGGCGAGGATAGGCACAGCTTCTATACTGAGCCTCAGTTGCTGCAACGCCTGCGTGAAGAGGACGTGCAGATTTATTTGATCGGATTCGTAAATGAACTCGAGAAAGAGTCCGGGTTAATTAAGAAGAGTCCGAAAGAAAAAGCGGTGAACCTAATGAGCAAGCTGGCTACCGAAACCGGGGGGCGCGCATTTTTTCCCCAATCCATATCGGAGATGCCGGAAATAGCGGCGGCTATTGTGCGCGATCTGCGTACGCAGTACGTTCTTTCATATAACCCCACGAACAAGAACCGGGACGGCTCGTATCGTGCGGTTCGGGTCACAGTCGACGAGGGACCATCGCGCGATAAACGCATCGCTCTTACTCGCGCGGGCTATGTAGCGCCGCGTACAGGCGCCGCACCCCAAGCGCCAACCAATCGCACCGGCACTGCGCGCCCACCCGCGGGACCTGGTAAGTCGCCGTAGCTCTAAAGCTATGGTCCAAAGTTCTTGTGAGACTGAATCCTCGGTCGCTCGGGCATCGGTCCCGTAAGGACTGAGAACCAGATCAGCGAATAAATATCCGGCCTGCGCAAAACTCTGGCACCCCATATCTGCCGGACTTAGTCTATAATCCTGCGGTTCTAATACTTCCTATTCAATCGAGGAGTCACTATGCCTTGTGATCCCGCCTTTCTGGCCTCCATTAACATGTTTGAATTGCTTAATGAGGATGATCGCCAGGAGCTTGCCGAGGTTGTCGACGAACTGAAAGTGCCGGAGGGTCACACCCTTTTTCAGGCTGGCGATCCTGGGGATTCGCTGTTCATTGTCCAGTCAGGCGAGATCGAGCTCTTCATCAAGGACACCGCCGGACAAAAAATAGTCCTTACGACGGCGCAAAACGGCGACATGTTTGGTGAGCTGGCGATGCTCGACACCGGACCCCGTACGGCAACCGCCGTAGCGCTCACGGATACCGAAGTACTGATCCTGGATCGTGACGATCTCGTGCTGTTGTTTCAGAAGAAGCCTGAGTCTGCGCTGCACATGCTGGCGGCCCTCAGTGGCCTGACGCGCAAAGCTGATGAGTTGCTGCGCACACGCGTCTCGCGCAACGTCAATGAGGAGATGGAGCAGCAATACTCTTTCCTGGAGCGCATCGCAGATTGGCTGGCCTGGTTCAGCGGCAGTATGCCTTTTTTGATCTCGCACACTTTCTGGTTTGTAATTTGGGTCTCACTGAATACATTTATCCTCAGAGATCGGGCCTTTGATCCTTTCCCTTTTGGGCTGCTGACGATGATCGTTTCTTTGGAAGCGATATTCCTCGCCTGCTTTGTGCTGATCAGTCAAAATCGCCAGGCGGAAAAAGATAAGGTACGGTCCGATATCGAATATGAAGTAAACATCAAGGCCGAACTCGAAGTGGCCCATCTGCACGAAAAGACCGACCGCATCTACGAAAACATGATGGCGCGGTTTGCGATGCTGGAAAAACGTCTCGGTTCGAAGTAAATCAGGTCGAGCCTCACGCAGGGTGTCTGTGCTTCCGATGCTTGAGGTCATGGCGGACCTGGGCCTCTTCAACTGAGTGACTCGCGGTCAACTTTAGATCCT
Organism: Acidobacteriota bacterium; assembly: GCA_025463135.1. Classification (GTDB taxonomy): domain Bacteria; phylum Acidobacteriota; class Blastocatellia; order Pyrinomonadales; family Pyrinomonadaceae; genus JAOAPY01. The sequence continues at coordinate 232,314 of JAOAPY010000030.1, read as the reverse complement.
TCCGAGCCATCTCGACCAGCTTCTTGTAGTAGGCGTGAAGCGTCTTAATTTCATCCTCGGTAAGATCTTCCACGTCAATCAACCTGTTGCTGGCGCCATCCAACGCGGCGACAATTTCGTTTAGTTTCAGGTGGATCGCGAGCGCATCTTTATTTTGGCTGCGCTGAATCAGAAAAACCATCAGGAACGTAATGATGGTGGTGCCGGTATTGATTACCAACTGCCAGGTATCTGAGAAATGAAACAACGGCCCGGTCAGTATCCAGATAATAATCACCAGCAAAGCAAGTATGAAGGCCGACGATGTTCCGGTTGCCTCAGTGGCTTTGCGCGAGAAGCGTTCCAGGATTTGGCCCAGCTTATTACTTTTTTTTCGCGCCATGATCGCCTCCTCTTGAAGTTTGTGATTGCGTAGCTGTCAAAAGTCCAGCGAGATCCCAAGTTGCGCACCGACCCGTGGACTTGCGGCGAACCTTCCCACAACTACACCAAAATCGAACGTCATATTTTTTCTTAGCGAATAGTTACCGCCAACCAAAGACTGGAGTTGACCACGGCTTAACTTCAGACTGTTGGTGACTGCACCGGTTACTTCAACTCCCAGATCCAGCTTCGGTGTAAATTGTTTGACGAGCGAAGTACCGCCAACAAAAACTCTCCCGCGCGCTTTGATCCCGATATCGCCAGTCGTCGTGTTGCCGGCAAAAAGAATTCCGCCATTCATTCGCAGAGTGGTCTTTTTGGTCAAAGACTTTTGCGCAATGCCATTAACAAAAAAGTCGACTACGCCGGAGCCCAGTTGCTTCTGGGCGTTGCCCGTCGGCAACTCGACATTAACGGTCACAGTAAGCGCCGGAAGTCTCGAGCCTTCGCGCTCCTTGTGAAAGTTGTACTTAACGTGGAAATCGAGGTCGCCAAAACCAACCACCGTCATGGGAGTCACAACATGTGAGTTTGAGATGGCGATCAACGGCGCATCGACGCCAATCTCCACACCATTCAACAGGCCGTAGTCAAGTTCGAACACCGTCGTGTTCTGGCGCAGGCTGGGATAGGCGACCCGCTGGAGAATGTCGAATTCATTACCCAACTGAAAGTGAATTTTCTTTTTGTCGGTAACATCCGCGTTATCGGTGTAGAAGGGCTGTTGCGCCCGGGCATTTGACGAGAGGATCACCAGCCAAAAGCAGTACGCGAAAATGATCTTAAAACCACGAGAACTTATGGCTTTGCAGGGTGGCATCCTGATACGGGGAACCGCAGCTATTACTTTGAAGGTACCGAACCGCTGATCTTTTTTCGGGTGGTCTCACCGGTGTGCAAAACCGGAAGACCGGCGTCCACCTCGGCATGGGGTCGAGGAATGACATGAGTAGCGACGACTTCGCCGACGCGTTTGGCCGCGGCGGCTCCGGCATCAACCGCACTGCGCACTGCGGCGACGTCGCCGCGAACGATGGCCGTCACCAGGCCGGCATCGATCTTTTCCCAACCAACCAGACGCACGTTCGCCGACTTAACCATCGCGTCCGCCGCTTCAATCATGGCGACGAGTCCCCTGCATTCCACCATGCCGAGTGCTTCTTCCATATGAATCTCCTGACTAACTCTAATCTTTCGTATCGCTTGAATGGTAACTGTCCGCGCGAGTGCTGGTACAGTTTGGGTTTTGCCGCCTTCGAGAATCTCCCGGCCCAAAATCGCTACTTACAGAACCGGGAGCGGTAAGCGACCGGGATCCTGCATTCGATACTGAATGGCTCAAATGATTAGATTGACCGTTGGATCCGGTCGTTATCCGCTCCCGGTTCCGTAATTACTTTTCCCACTGCATTCTGTCCCACAAAATATAGAACGTCTGGCCATTCATATTGATCGTCTGTCGTTTAGCATAGTGCTCCAGCAATTTAGAAGTCGCTATCCCTGGATTAGTTGAGCCGATGCAAACGGTATCAAAGCGGCCGGCCGCTAACCATTCGTCTGCCTGGGAATTAGGATTGAACCGGTTCTCCAACCCCGGCGGCGGCAGACGGTGCGCCTCAAAATAAACTGCTTCAAACGCGTATATCATACCCGCGGAGGCAGTGACTGCGCTAACACTTCCGGCAATATTCGCGACGATGCGATGGTCAGTGTAGGAGGTCTGCCGGCGCCAGATATATCTTTGCGATGAGAGACCGGCGACGTACAACATTCCGATCAGGAGCATCAATATCAAACCGATCCGCGAAGTTACCCGCAGCTGGATCCGACAGACGCCGCAGGCGGCCAGCATGGCAAGAAAGGGCGTGATCAATACAAAATAAAAAGACGACGTCGGACGAGCGATCGAGATCACCAATCCCAGCGCGACGATGAGCCAGGTCAGCAGGCGTAATTCCGAACCCAGCCTCTCATCGGCTTCTTCCCGACACTTGATAACTCTAGTTCCGATCGCAGCCAGGACTAATAGAATCGCTCCCTGAATCGAAATGAACCATCCCGCAATTTCTCTCAAGTTGAACCAGAGACCTAAGTCGCTGCCGGCGCGGTGAAAGAGGTGATATTGGACCAGGTCAAACCATACCTGCTGCGGAGAATGGCGCGCAAGTGATAGCAGCGGAACGAAAGCTATTGCGGCGCCGAGAACATAGCCAACACTCTTGTTGAACCGTTTTCCGTTGCGGTTATAGAGCATCATCCAGATGAACAGCACAAGAATCACCGGCGCCGTTAACAGGTAAGCAGCCGCGGCCGCCGCCGCGCAAAGGCCTCCCCAAAACGCAAAGATGCTGTTCGGTCGATCGACACTTACGGTCACAAGAACGAATGCCGCGGTCATGAAGAAAAGGCAGAACCCATAGGGTAGCGCGACAGTTCCAAAGCTGATGACGTAGGAATTGACACCGACGAAAAACGCCGCGATGGCCGCCGACCTCACCCGCAGTTTTTCGTTATGTATCCTGCTAAAGACATATGACCCGGTCAGCAGTAAACAACCGCCTGACAGCAAAGCTGAAGCGATATGGACCACACGCCAGTTTTCTCCGAAGACGCGCATCAGGCCGCTGATGAGATAGAGGAACAACGGCGGATGATGATAGAAAAAATCCAGATAGGGTCTCTTTCCCGCATTCATCAACTGACCCGCTACCAAATGGAGCGACTCGTCGCCCCAATAGGCAACAGCCTGCGAATAGACAAGCAAGCCCAGCTCTAACACAGCGGCCGCGATGATCAACTGCGAAGGGAATTTTTGTCTGGTCATTCAAAGCGCTACCCATTTTGGAGCGCGGCGGCAGCGACGCCCTTTGGATTCTTCCTTTCATTTCTAACGCTGAGCCGATTCAAGGAGCCGTCTCCCGTGCAGCGGGATTGCTGCCGCACTCCAAATTTGTTCTCAGCCTATTGGAAATGAACTTTGTATTTTCTCAGAGCTTATAGCAGGATAAGCGGCGCCAACGGCAACTACAAAAGGCCTTCCGAAAAATGAATGGTGGTGCATAAGCTCGCAAACTTTTACCGATCTCATTTCAAGCTGATCCTGGTTCTGGTGTTCCTGGGTCTGGCAGTCCTGGCCTGGTCCAACAGATTTATCCAGGATGACGCCTTCATCTCACTCCGCTATGCAGATAACCTGGTGCATGGCCAGGGTCTGGTCTGGAACGCAATCGACAGAGTAGAAGGTTACACGAACTTTCTCTGGACCATAATCCTAAGTGTCCCGCTCTATCTGAAACTTGATCCGGTGAAGTTCGCTTTCGTGCTCGGCCTCTGCCTGTTCGAGCTTTCGCTCTATTTTACTTATCGCCTCGCCAACACCCTCCTCCAATCGCGGAACCTGGCTCTGCTGGCGGTAATCTTCTTAGGCGCCAATCACAGCTTTAGCAGCTACGCCACGAGCGGGATGGAGACCCAGTTGCAAACCTGTCTGTTCCTGGCCTGCACGCTCCTGCTCGTTGAGTCAGTACGGCCTGCGTTAGCGGGTGGCTTCTTGCAACTGGACGCCCGTGCATCCCAGACCCGCCCGCTAACGCAGATGGTAAAGACTGAACCTGTTGCGCAGGACAACTGGTCCACGGCCAGACTTCTATTGCTTTCAGTATTATTGAGCCTTGCCGTGTTAACCAGGCTTGACTCTTTGCTCCTGGTCTTCGTGGTCTTAGCTGTGGTGCTGTTTAGTATCTTTCGCCGGAGACAATCCTCAACGCGAAAGTCGGTGCAAACGATTTCCCTCCTCACTCCCCTGACGCTGATCGTCGGCGCCTGGCTCATATGGAAATTGCGCTTTTATGGTTCGCTGCTGCCCAACACTTTCTACGTTAGGGTGGCATCACTGAATTCGCTTAAGCGGGGAGCGATCTATGTATACCTGTTTTTCCAGTCTTATTGGCTTGTGCTTTTTCCGTTTTTGTTTTCGATCTTCGGCAAGAGACTATACAAACACAATCGGGGCTGGCTGATGCTGTTACTCCTCACTGTCCTGTGGCTCCTTTATGTTGTGGCGGTAGGCGGCGACTTTATGGAATTCAGATTCATCGTGCCGGTGCTGCCGTTTATTTTCATACAAATCGTCGGACTAACTTTTGTTTCGATACGCAGAGTGAATCTGCAAGTCGTCCTCGTCTTGCTGGTGCTGGCTGGTTCTTTACATCACGTACTCACGTTTACCAACCCATCGCTGCGTTACTACGACATCGAGAGCACCAAGGGGCTTTCTGATCTGCTTACGCAGGACAGGACTGATTGGAGCGGGATTGGCAGAGTCCTCGGCGAGTCGTTCGCTTATGATGCCAACGTCAGTATCGCCACTACCGCCGGCGGAGCGATCCCTTTTTATTCGCATCTGAAGGCCATAGATATTTTGGGACTCAACGATGTATGGGTCGCGCGTCACGGAGAGATCATCGCTTCAAAACCGGGACATCAACGAAGAGCGACGCTCAATTATCTGCTTGAGAGAAAGGTCAATCTGCTTATCGGACATCCGCAAATGGTCCCTCTTGATTCGGATCTCAGGGATGTTGCGTTGACTGACTATTATTTCTACGTAAAGATTACGAAGAACGACAGCCTGCCGGCGAACTCGAGGATCGTCGAGATCCCGATCAATTCAAAATACAAGTTGCGAGTCCTTTATCTCGTGGAAAACCCTCTGGTAGAGGGCGCGATTAAGCGAAAGGGCTGGGTGACCTACCCGCTGGAACATGAGCGCCAACAGTAATCGTTTTTCGCGGCCTGGCCGCCGCCCAGTGCGGTAAGACTCCGCCACGGTCCGCCTTACCGCGCCTGCCTGTATCAAACTTGTGAGAGGCGACGCCGCGAACAAGAGGGCAGCCTCTGAACTTTTTGGGGATGCATCGGTGAGGCAGCGCCTCACCGCACTGGCCGGCGGCAACGCCACAAAAGATCTCGTGGGCAGTAGCTTCATGACAACCCTGCTGTGACGAGGGGGCCGGCCTTTTTCAATTCCTTAGTGAGTGAATCGGCGCCGGGATGCGGCCGCCGCGGCGGATGAATGCTGTTGAAGAAAAAGCATTGACCGCCATGATTGGCGCGCTGCCCAGCAAACCGCCAAACTCGACCATCTCGCCGACTCCGCGCCCAGGCACAGGAATAATGCGAACGGCCGTGGTCTTGTTATTCATGACGCCGATGGCCATCTCGTCGGCGATGATTGCAGAGATTGTCTCCGCGGAGGTCGAGCCGGGCACCGCCACCATATCGATGCCTACAGAACAGACACTGGTCCAGGCCTCCAGCTTATCGAGTGAAAGCGCGCCTACCCTCGCCGCTTCGATCATGGCCGCGTCTTCCGAAACGGGAATGAATGCTCCGCTCATACCGCCCACTGAACCGCTGGCCATCGCACCGCCTTTCTTAACAGCGTCCGTCAACAGTGCCAGGGCCGCGGTTGTGCCATGAGTGCCGGCCCGTTCAAAACCCATCGCCTCGATTATCTCCGCTACTGAGTCGCCGGGCACCGGTGTCGGGGCCAACGATAGATCGATGATGCCAAAGGGAAGACCAAGCCGGCGGGCAGCTTCCCTGCCTATCAACTCGCCGGCGCGCGCCAGCTTGAATGAGAGTTTTTTGATAATCTCGGCCAGCTCATGCAAAGGCAGGTTTACATCAGCATGCCGCAACGCGTTATTAACGACGCCGGGACCTGACACGCCGACATTGATGACAGCCTCGGCCTCACCGATGCCGTGAAAGGCGCCGGCCATGAATGGATTGTCCTCAACTGCATTGGCAAAGCAAACGAACTTGGCGCAGGCTAGTCCACCCTGGTCGCGTGTTCGCTCGGCGGCTTCCTTTATCACTCGGCCCACTTGTCGCACCGCGTCCATATTGATGCCGGCGCGCGTGGTCGCCACGTTTACCGACGAGCAGAGCCGGCGGGTTGAGGCTAAGGCTTCCGCAATTGAGTCGATGAATTCCGTTTCGCTTCGCGTCGCCGCCTTGGGGACCAGCGCAGAATAGCCACCGAGAAAATCCACGCCCACCGTAGCCGCCGCCTCATCGATGGCCCGCGCTACCTGAATGGGATCACCGGCGCTGCCTTCCGTAATCAGCGAAACAGGCGTGACGGCAATGCGCTTGTTGGCAATGCGCAAACCGATCTCGTCGCCGATCTGGTCCACGGTCTGGACCAGGCGAGCGGCGACACGTTCAATCTTCTGCCGCGCGCGATCCGCTGTTTCCGTCATGGAATTGCTGGCGCAGTCAAGCAAACTGAGACCAAGCGTGACGGTGCGCACATCGAGGTGCTCCATCTCCGTCATCGCCACGGTTTGCAGAATTTCGGCTTGACTATATTCCATGGTTCGATTGGTGAATTCAGATTTCAGATTGGTTGATCTGAGAGTCTAATTTGAGATACCAGAGTCGTTATAGTTTCAGATCTGAGATCTGAGATCTGAGATCTGAGATCTGAGATCTGAGATCTGAGATCTGAGATCTGAGATCTGAGACTGAGACTGAGATTCGAAACCTGCAAAGCTAAACAATCCATTTACTAAGTAACAGCAGTACGATAAAAAGCACGAACAGAACGCCGACAACGAGAATGAAGCGGATACCCGGATCATAGGCTGCTTCGTTTAGAACGACGCTGGAAACACGACGCGGCTTATCCGGGCGCGGTTTCCCACGATCTGCCATCCCACGGCGGGCGGCAAGGCCGACCCGCTGACTCGCCAGCCCGGGATTTTGGCCCACGGTCGCGTTAACCGCAGCAGCCGTGGTTTTGTTTGAGGACGGCACCGCATCTTCATTGATTCCGTCCTCACTGCGTTGCAAAATCGGATTTGGAGACCGCTTAGAATCTGCTGCCTCGGGTTGTTCCTGTTGCTTTGCCGCGGGCGCCGCTGGATCGCTTTCCTCGGTCAAAGAATTTTGCTCTCCCGTCTGCTCGATCTTTTCCGTCACCAGCGCTTGGCCACATTGGGCACAGAACAATTCTCCCGGCTTGGATGAGGCGCCACAGTGCGCACAACGACGAAATATTTCAGGTTGAGACATAGGAAGAATTTCGGATTTCGAATTGCGGATTGCGGATTTGTAACTGCCGCTCCGTATCCTTGATTTCAGATCCGATTCAAGTCCGCAAGAAGAATTTCGGATTTCGAATTGCGGATTGCGGATTTGTAACTTGCCGCTCCGCATCCTTGATTTCAGATCCGATTCAAGTCCGCAGGAAGAATTTCGAATTGCGGATTGCGGATTGCGGATTGCGGATTTTTAGTCCTCGTAGCTAAATTTCTCCCAGGATAATCTGAATGATTAGCCTCAAATTGCTCCGGAAAATCCGCAATCCGAAATTCAAATCCGGTGCATCGCATTAAATAGATCTTCGCGCTGCGCATAAATGCGGACGCCGAGCTTTTCGCCTTCGCGTCTCAGCCGTTCTTTGAGCTCCGAGGCACTTTCCCGCGCACGCAAGGTGTCGCCGATGATAACCATGGCGAACTTTCCCTGCACCACTGTTTGGTTAATGTCCACGATGCTGCAATCGGCCTCCGCCAGAATTTGCGCGACGCCGGCTACAATCCCGGGGTGGTCCACTCCGAACACAGAAATTACCATCCGATCGGACGAGCCTTCGCCGCGCGAATCAGTCGGCACTGTATGCATTGGTCCTTGAGGGTTTCGTGGGGAGCTGCCGTTATCAGAAAGATAGGGCTCAATCTCGCGATAGACTTCCGTCACCAACTGTTCAACCGTTTGTTCGTCCGCCCCCATGCCCAAACGTCCATACACAGCACGCGTGATCTTGTAAATCAACTCTTCATTGGCCATTAGTTAGATGCAATTGATATTTGTTGTCTTATGAATTTCAGATTTTTGATCTTTGTGCTTTGTTCTCTAACCAAGGCAGAGCAAAGCACGGGCTTTCAGCCCCGCCCATTGTCCCGTGCCAATTCGCGCGCTGACGCGCGCAATTCTTCTGACACGGTTTCGGCCAGGTCGACACGGTCGACAATGCCGACCACGGCCGCCTCGATAGCCATGTCCTGATTACCAATTGCTGTGCGTGCCGCCTTCCCGAAAGCGCACATGACGGTCTCGCCGGCTCCCGCTCCCAGCCGATCAGCCACAACCACGATACTTTTGTTTGGTTCTTTATCCAGATCGAAGGGATGCACAATCAAAAAACGGACGCCTTCGAGATCAGGCGACTTCTTCGTAGACCAAACTGTACCGACAACTTTACCTAAGAACATATTCGTTTTGATCTTTGATCTTTGTCTGTTGGATTTTCGTTCCTGGCGCCTGGTTCCTGGTACCTATTAGTTAGCTCCGAGCCATGCCGAGTTCATTCCGGTACAAAAAACCAAAGACTAAAGACCCAAGACCAAAGACCTTCCCTTTACACTTTCGCAAAAACTTCCGCCGGTTCACCCATGTCCCGCGCTGCCGGCGTAATTATGGTGCGGGCATTCACGTAAATCTTTTCGCCCTTTTGCATGGCCCTACGTACGTCATCTTCACTGACGAAATCGATCGCCGTGCGGCCGTTGGTAGGAAAATCCGCCGGACGCTGTGGCTTTGTCGAAGCCTCGCCGCTCGCTGAACCATTCCCTGCCGGTGCCGAGCGATTTGAGGACATCGAAGCTGATGAACTCTGAGCGGGGTTAAAGGCGCCTGTATCCATGCTGCCGGCTTCTATCTCTGCTGACTGCCGTGGTGCTTGAGCCGTGTCTTCTTCACGGCGACCCGCAAGAAAGCGATCGACGATGGCCGCGATCTCGTCCCGCCCAATTTTTCCAGCGGCTGCCGTTACCGGCGCTCGCTGTGAAGTCGGCGGCGCCTTCGCGGCACTAACCGCTGAAGTTGCCACTGCCGGACGAACACTCTTCACCGGTCGCGTCTCAAAAGCGACGCGCTTGATATCCATCAAATGAAGCGGCGAGACATTGTCAGAAGTCACGTTGCCACCCCATGAACCACAACCCAGCGTCATCGACGGCGGCAGTGCGGTGGAAAAGCCAATGGCCCCATGCGTTGTCGGCGTGTTGACGGTTACCCGCGAGGCCGGCATCTCGCCACCAAACCTTACCGCGGCTTCGCGTGAACGCGTGTGAATGCCGGCCGTGTGGCCCATACCACCGTAGCGCAGAATTTCAAAGCAACGTGCGGCGCCGCGCTCGAGCCCATCCACTACATAGAAGGCCAGGATAGGTGAAAGTTTTTCCATCGACAGGGGAAAGTCGCGTCCGACCCCACCCACATCGGCCATCAGACACCGAGTGCCCGGCGGCACGCTGATACCGGCCATGTTCGCGATGACGTCTACGGACCGTCCCACGATCGCTGGATTCAACGAGCGCTGCGGCGTAGCCACGATCTTGCCCAACTTCTCAGCATCTGCGGCCGACACGAAGTGTGCGCCCTGAAGCCTGAACTGTTCGCGTACTGCTTGTTCAATCGGAGCATCCACTACGACCGCCTGCTCTGAAGCGCAGATGGTTCCGTTGTCGAAACACTTGCCTGTCAAAATATCCTGCACGGCTTTGGGAACATCAGCGCTTCTTTCGATGAAGACAGGTACGTTACCGGGTCCAACACCAAACGCCGGCTTACCGGATGAGTAAGCGGCCCGCACCAGACCAATGCCGCCCGTCGCCAAGATGACAGCCGTTTGCTTGTGCTTCATCAGGGCTTCGGTGCCTTCAATCGTAGCGGTCGTCATGCAGGCGATGGCATCCGCGGGCAATCCTTCCTTAATGGCTGCCTCACGCATGACGCGAACTGCTTCGTTGATACAGCGGGCCGCAGACGGATGCGGCGAAAGAACAATCGCGTTGCGCGACTTGATCGCTATCAGAACTTTGAATATTGCAGTGGATGTCGGATTAGTGGAAGGAATGATGCCGGCGACGACGCCTCTGGGGCTGGCGATCTCGACCACGTCTTTTGTTTCCGAGACCACGCCGACAGTGCGCAGTCCGCGAAAATAGTTCCAAACATCCTCGGCCGCAAAGCGGTTCTTTTCCTGCTTATCAGCGGGAACGCCATATCCGGTTTCTTCAACCGCCAGCGCACCCAACCGCGCGGCTTCTCGCAGGGCGGCTTTGGCCATCGCCTCGCAGATGCGATCAACCCTGGCTTGATCGAAACGTGCCAGCTCAGTCTGCGCCTTGTGTGCGGCTTCAACCAGATCCCGCGCCTGCTGCACAGAAATAAGGTCTTTATCTACAGACATGATCCCGCTCCCAACGTTCTCGATAATTTTTTCAATTGAGCTGCGATCCTGGTTCTTTGTACTTTGTTCTTCGCTCCTAGCGCGGGAAGCTGGAAAGCCGCGACGCCATTGCAAAGGAGAAAGAACCAAGCTCAAAGTACCTGATCAGGAATCGGCAATCGAAACTTATCTCGCCCGATCTTTAGCTGCATCACGCGCCCCGGCCGGCAAAGTGCGTCCTTGTTCGCCCTGACCAAGTTGTCCGCGCGCGCCGCCCTGCAAACTGCGCTCATCGGGGCTGAGGCCCGTACGTCCGTTGACCGGTAACACACGTTCGACTTCGATATGCGGCCGCGGAATAACGTGCACGCTGATTAGCTCGCCGACTCGCCGGGCCGCTGCCGCGCCTGCGTCAGTTGCAGCCTTGACTGCGCCCACGTCGCCACGGACAAAGATCGTCACGTAGCCGGCGCCGATATACTCTTTGCCCAAGAGTTGAACGTTGGCGGCTTTTACCATGGCGTCGGCTGCCTCGACCGCACCCACGAAGCCTTTGGTTTCGACCATGCCTAATGCTTCTAACGTCTGCGACATTCTCGGTCTCCTGTTTTAGAAGTTAAAGGGACTGTTTGGATCTTGTAGCCTCAACGTATCACCGTGTGCAGGAAGAATCAAGAGACGCTCAAAGTTTTGCGCCTCGAAAGTTTGACAAGGTTTTGCGGTGCAAGTAAGATTCGGCCAAAATTAAGGCGGTCCGGCGAAAGGGACCTGGATTCAGCGAGCGATTAAGCAAAACTCCGGATGGTCCCGTTCCAACTCTGACAGAGCAAATACAAGTGACCACAAACCCCGGCCCGGCGCTAAGGCTAACGCGGATTGGCAATGGCAACTACGATCGGTGAACAGTTGCGACTCGCGCGCGAGGAGCGAGGCATCGCCCTGCGAGAAGTCTCCAACCAAACACGCATTTCCATGCGCTATCTCGAAGCGATCGAGACCAACGATTACAAACGACTGCCCGGCGGAATTTTTAATCGCAGCTTCGTCAAGGCCTACGCCCGCTGTGTGGCTTTTGATGAGAAGCAGGCCCTGGAAGGTTATGCGCAGTTCATGCGCGAACAGGGTCAATCCGTCGATGACGTGGAAACGACTCCACATTATTCAAAGGTCTACGACGAGGCTTCGGCCACCCGTTCGCCGCTACTTACTGTTTTTCTGGCCATAGTAATTCTGGCGATTCTAACGTTGGGTGCGCTCGCCGCGGTGCACTGGTATCAACGACGCGTCTCTGCTGCCTCTGAGGACGGACGCACCGCCACGCTACTGATTAGTCACGAAATGTACAACAGGCTACCAGCCTGTTGTGGTTGATATGTGGCAACATACATCTACAGGCTAGCAGCCTGCGGTACAAATTCTCTGCCCGCTTCAATGGCGGGCGGTTCTGTTTTATAGTGATGGTATTCATTCCGCGGGGCTTTATCTGAAGGAGTAATTAATCAAACATGATCACAACACCAATTCCCGAAGGCCTGACCTTTGATGACGTACTGCTGGTTCCTTCGCGTTCTGATGTCTTGCCGTTGGAAACCGACACCTCAACTCAGTTGACACGCAATATTCGACTCCAGATTCCCCTCTGTTCCGCGGCCATGGATACGGTAACCGAAGCTGCGCTGGCAATTGCTCTGGCGCAACAGGGAGCGATTGGCGTCATTCATCGCAACATGACTATCGAACGACAGGCCGAGGAAGTAGACAAAGTCAAACGCTCGGAGTCAGGCATGATTGTCGATCCGGTGACCATTCGCCCTGACCGCCCGGTGCGTGAGGCGTTGCAGGTGATGGAGCGCTATCACATCAGTGGCGTCCCGGTCGTCGATGAAGATGGCCACCTGGTGGGCATCATTACTAATCGCGACCTGCGATTTGAAACGCGTTTCGATATTCCTGTCTCCGACGTCATGACACCACAGCCGCTGGTCACAGTCCCGGTAGGCACTACGCTGGAACAGGCAAAGACCGTTTTGCAAAAGCATCGCATTGAAAAGCTTTTGGTCGTCGACAGCGATAAGCGCATCAAGGGATTGATCACCGTCAAGGACATTCAGAAAGCGATCAAGTATCCGACAGCGGCAAAAGATGATCTCGGACGTCTGCGCGTAGCCGCTGCTATCGGGGCCACCGGCGATTATCGTGAGCGAGCCGCCGGACTGGTCAATGCTCGCGTCGATTGCCTGGTTATCGATACGGCCCACGGCCATTCTTCGCGCGTGCTTGACGCCGTGCGCGAGATTAAGGGGCGTTATCCGGACACCGATCTAATCGCCGGCAACGTGGCCACGGCGGATGGAGCGCGCGAATTGATTGACGCCGGCGTCGACGCAATAAAGGTGGGCATCGGACCCGGTTCGATTTGCACCACGCGCGTGGTTACGGGCGCCGGAGTGCCGCAGATAACCGCAATTCAATCCTGTGTCGAAGCTGCCAGAGATTCGGGGGTGCCGGTAATCTCCGACGGCGGCGTAAAATTCTCCGGCGACGTGGCCAAAGCGATCGCGGCGGGCGCCGATGTGGTTATGATTGGTTCCCTGTTCGCAGGAACAGAAGAAGCGCCCGGTGAAATCATTCTCTTCCAGGGTCGCTCGTTCAAAACCTATCGTGGCATGGGTTCGATCGGCGCGATGCGCGAAGGCTCTAAGGACCGTTACGCACAGGAGATGACCGAGGTCGAATCAAAGCTGGTCCCCGAAGGCATCGAAGGCCGCGTTCCTTATAAAGGAACGTTAGCCGACATGGTGACTCAATTGGTTGGTGGCCTGCGTTCAGGCATGGGCTATACGGGCTGTCGCACGATCAAGGAGTTTCAGGAAAAAACTCGGTTCATTCGCATCACCTCGGCCGGCTTGCGCGAATCTCACGTCCACGACGTGATCATTACCAAGGAAGCGCCAAACTATCGTTTGGAATAGTTCCAGTACGGTTGTCCAATCAGGAACTCAGTCATCACGTCTTAAGGATTCTTACTCCAATAGCGACTGTAACGCAAAGAAATACGAAATAGACCGCAAAGAAATAGAAAAAAGGTAGGGATTGAAGAGACTCTGCAACGGCACGCAGCCAATGTGGTTTGAATCTTCCAGCAACCCCGACGAACAGCAGCACCAATGCGTTCACAACGGCACAGATGATTGCAATCGCTTCGGGCTTCGAAATGAAGAGAACAAAGACTAAGCCGGCCAGTGCCAGGCAGATTCCCATTATCAAACCATCCGAGTTCTTTAGCCATGCTGGATTATGAAAATAGTTTTGATACCAGTCCATGTAGACTCTCATCGGGAACCAAGTGATGAGCAAGATGAAGACCATCAGCAGTTTGGTAACCGTTCCGACGGGCAAGGTTTGATTTGACAGGACCAGAACCGCTACATACCAGAAGTAGAAAACACAACCCACAGTTCCCACCCACGCGACTGTTAGATATGCTGCAGCTACGAGGTTACCGTGTTTGAATATTTCGCCAAGAGACTTGAGTTGAACGAGTTTCTGATACTCAGCTCTAGCATTAATTTCAGGTGAGGGGGAGGGCGGCTTCGATTCCCTGGCGCGTTTTCTTCTACTCGTTCTGTCATGTCGGCTTCTGACACCGATTATCTTTGCTGCGTCGCGTAACTTCTTTTCCTTATCAAAAGCTTCAACAGCCCTGGCCCCGCGCAGGATATAAGGACCAACGGGACGCGACGTAAAATCGTGAAGCACAGCCTTTGAAGCCAACCCGAACAGAAATAGCAAGGCAGTGATAGACGCATAAAGCGCCCATACGGATCCATAAGTCTTAACGGCGAATCCGTTAATATCGTTAATTTCTTTGAGGTTGAAGATAGTCGCCGTGAAGATACCCATGGCAATCGGAAAAGCCGCGAGCATGTAGACCGAAAACGGAGGACAGTTCTGTATCCAGCGGGTGGGTTTGGTTGAGCGTGGCAGACAAAACTCGACCGAGAATGGAAAGAGCAGTGCGACGACGAATGGAATTCCGAATCCGATCCAGAAAGTCTGCATATTATCTCCAATGTTCTTACAGCGAGCGTAAGGCCCAGGGTATTCTGAGAAAATTTGGGACGATTACGTCTTCGTGACAGCGCGTCCAACCGTAAGCGGCCAGCGCAAAAGCGCGATTGCCCGATAGCATTGACGCCAGTTCATTTTGAGGGACTCGCGCTGCCGTCTAGTGGATGAGCGCTCAGGAAAGCAGAAATTGCTGCGATTGCATCAGCGGGTTTTTCCTCGTGGGGTATATGCCCACAATTCTCGATAACGATTAACGAAGAACTGGGAAGGTCGTGGTGAAACCTTTCAGCAAATTGAATTGGTACGACGGCGTCTTGTCTTCCCCACAGAATTAGAGTAGGGACATTTATTGAATTGTATCGCGCGGAGATCTGCCGGATGTCCCGAGGAACGATCGATCCTGCTGTTCTAACCAACGCATACCTTCCTCCCGCAGATTCCAGGGGTGCGGCGTAGGCGGCGACCTGATCGTCAGTAATCTTTGAATCGTCGTAATAGGATTTCTTCAATACCATACGCACCTGCTGCTTAGGGGAGAGCAACGAAACGGCCAGGCGGCCGAGCGGAGGCACTCTTAGAATACCAATAAAGTATGGAAGCTTTTGCTCATAACCCGCAGCATCAATGAGAACAAGACGCTTCAGGCAGTGTGGCTGTTCCTTTATCAGTCTCAGGGCTGTTAGAAGCGCGACCCCGCCGCCGAAGGAATGTCCAATTAAGGTAAGATTGGTAAGCTGGTGAGCAACGATGAACTTAATAATGAGATCCGCTTGATCCTGACCACTATATTTGTTGTCGTGAAGCTTCGGTGATTTTCCAAAGCCTTTGAGGTCTATCATTATCACCTGATGTTGTTTTGACAGGGGATCAATCAAGTGTCGCCAAGTGCAAATATTTGCGCCGAATCCATGCAATAGTATTATTGGCGCGCCGGCCCCGCGGGACTCGTAGTAGAGTTCAACATCTTTTTGATCCTTCATTGTTTTCGTAATCTCCACCGAACCGTACGCGCTCGTAAGCAGCGAAACTCCAATCGTCAAAAAAAGCGCGATCCGGTGTAGGTTCCTGGTTAATCCTGAAATAACGAAGTCCATTGCATTGAGTAAATGCGCAAGGATCCAGTCAGGCTCACGCTCTATTAATAAGAAGAGTAGAGGTCTCTGTGTAAGCAGCGAGTCTTGAGAGTTCCAGAGTCTAGGAAAGGCTTCTTGGTTTGTCAATACGCAGATCTGCCTTGCAGCCCGGGTTACCAAAGACCATGTGCCGTTGATACGAGTTGGTAGATTGTGTCGCTCTTGTTACTTCAGTCTTGATGGTCCAGAACTAATTAATTGATTGCAGTAGTCTCTGACCTCCGGTCATTCCTGCATCCTTACACGCTTGCGTACTTCGGCTGGTTAGATTATTAATCGGTAGCCATGCCGGCAACCGAACGTCTCTACTACTCTGATTCGCACCTTATCGAATTCGACGCGCGGGTCGTCGACATTACCGAGCGTGTCAGTGGTTGGACTGCGGTCACACTCGATCGGACTGCCTTCTATCCGACTGGCGGCGGGCAACCCAGCGACACCGGTTCGCTGGATGGAGCCCGTGTAGTCGAATGCACTGATGAAGGAGCCACTATTCTTCACGTCATACTGGGACCAACGCCCAAAATCGGCGCCCAGATAAAAGGCCGAGTCGACTGGCCCCGTCGTCTCGATCATATTCAGCAACACACGGGCCAGCACATTTTGTCGCAGGCATTTGTAACTCTATTCGATGCGCCAACGCGCAGCTTTCGAGTTATGGACCAGGTCTGCGAGATTGATGTGGACCTGCTTACCCCCACCACTGAGCGCATCGAGCGTGCGGTCGAATTGGCCAACAACGTCATCTGGGAAGACAGACCGCTGAACATTAAAGAGGTCAGCGCCGAAGAAGCCGCGCAACTTCCCCTGCGTAAAGATCCGGCGCGCGAAGGCTCGCTGCGACTAATTGAGATCGAAGGGTTTGATTTGACTCCCTGTGGCGGTACTCACGCATTACACACAGGCGAGGTTGGTTTGATCGCAGTGCGATCCTGGGAACGAGCGAAAGGCCTGACGCGCATCGAATGGGTTGCTGGCCGCCGGGCCCTCGAGGATTACAGGCGCGCAAATACAACCGCGCGCAACATCGCCGCTGTGTTTAGCACCGCGCGTGATGATGCGCCCCAGTTGGCTGCGCGCATGCTCGAGGAAAACAAACAACTGCATCACCGGGTGCGTGCGCTCGAAGAAATTGCCTCGCGGATGGAGGCGGCAGAGTTGCTAGCCGAAGCACAAACGACGGCAGCGGGACTGCGAGTCGTCATGAAAACATTTGACAACCGGGATGCCGAATCCCTGAAGCAACTCGCTCAGGCGCTGAGCGTCCAAACCGGAGTGGTGGCGCTGCTGGGATCAACTGAGAAAGACGCATTGCGTTTGGTCTTTGCACGGTCATCCGACGCTCCGGGCGACATGAACGCGCTGATGCGCGACGCCTGCGCAATGATTGAGGGACGCGGCGGCGGCAAGCCGGAAATGGCCCAGGGCGGCGGCAAGAATGTTGAAAGACTTGACGAAGCAATCGAGTCCGCCGCCAAAGCTCTCTCTATTTGAATCTGATAATCAATAGTTACCACTGCCCCACTGCCCCACTGCCCCACTGCCAGGATAAACGGCTTTGCCTCATAAACCCTGAAAAGACCTGTTTTGCTCCAAAAAGCATTTTCACCGACTCCGTTTTTATTGCCCGAGTCCCGTGCTTTGTCACAATCTCTGTCATGACTTGACCAGTAAGGATCGAGCGCGCGCGATCCTGCACGCGACTAAAGCTTCCATCCGCGAGTCTATCTAATTAATAAAAACCGTTTGACGGACAACACGCCCTGAGCGACCAGTATTGAGCGCAAGCTCAGTGCTCGA
Organism: Acidobacteriota bacterium; assembly: GCA_025463135.1. Classification (GTDB taxonomy): domain Bacteria; phylum Acidobacteriota; class Blastocatellia; order Pyrinomonadales; family Pyrinomonadaceae; genus JAOAPY01. The sequence goes on along the minus strand of JAOAPY010000030.1, from coordinate 214,641 downwards.
GCGGCGAAATCTGCGAGATCTGCGGATTGGTATCCAGTAACTGCACTTCTGCCTCAGAACCTGAAACCCGAAACTTGAAACCTCAATCCTGAAACTGTATTCTTCCCGCGTGGGGCAGTAGCTCAGTTGGCAGAGCGCCGCGTTCGCAATGCGGAGGCCAGGAGTTCGACCCTCCTCTGCTCCACCACTAATCCTTCTCCATCTCGCGCGGGCCTGAGCGCAGCCGCGTCACCGCAAACTCAGGCTTTTGTTCCTGACCTAACACTCTGGAGTCGTAGGCAGGCGCACTAAAGACATCTGCCAATGATGGGCCAAACATCAGCGGGTCCGACTTAGCTAGACGCACTGCCGAGGCTCCAGTTTGATGATTGAGAGAAACGTCTTTCAAAGCCCCGAACTGCGCCTCCTTCGATTAGTCACTTCCAATAATAGCTACTCCTTCAGTTTACGTAAGAGATCGGAAACTTGCTCATCGCTCGCTCCAGGAATTCAGGCTCTCTTCCAATGTGCGATGGTGGAATACCAGGCTGGAGTTCGATCAATCTTCAGGTCGATGATCATTTTCTCGAATTCTCTGCGATAGGCCTTGCTCATCTGGTTCTTCATGAAGGACTCCGGACTCTCATTCCATACCTCGTAGTTCAGAATGCTCTCCGGGTCTCGCAAGTCCTGGACCAGCGAGGCCTCAACGAACGTCTCCTCCTTCACAATGTTTGTGAAGACATCCTGCAGCTTCGCGATGAACTCCTGCTTCGCGGGCTCTTCCATCCGAAAGCGAACAACGAGGGTGATCTTGTCTGACACAGCCTTCTCCTTTGAGTGGAACCCGTCTCCGTGCCTGATAGGACCGTGTTATTGCGGTCGTCGGGTCCCGCTAGTGTGGTGCTGACCTCTGGACGGAATCGACGAATGTGTAGAGCGCCTTAATCTTGCCGGCCTTCGAGACAATCACGTCGAGGCCTGTGACGGCCGGTGTTTTCCACGCGGGGCCGAAGCCCCATGTCAGCCTTCCTATTCCGTTATGGGAGCCGGGTACACCCAACTCGGTGAAAACGAAATCGGGAAATTTTAGCAAGAGGTGCTCGATAGCAATATCGATGGCTTCGGGTCCAATGTGCAGACCGTCAGGATCGACGAATACGCCGTCAGAATCCCAGATCGTCGATATGGCTATGCGCCGCTTCTCCGCGTCGCGCTCGCCGAATGCTTCCAGATTGTTTCTCAATAGATCGTCCACACTTGCATCGCGTTCTCCGTTCAGTGCACACCGCCGATTATATCTGACCCAAGCCGCCATCGACCAACAACTCGATGCCGGTTACGGCTCAGTTTTATTCACGCATCTTTGGCAAACGACGGTTTGGGTAGTCAACGTTGCTATTGGGTTACGTCTTAGCGATGAGCGCGGAGTATTTCCGGGCCGTTCCATTTCCAGGAGCAATCGTGTTGATAACTACATAGTTGGAGTTACAATTGGGACTACACCGCTCAGCGCCCGTTAACTCTACGTTATCCAATAGTCTGACGCGTATCCGATGCGGCAGATCTGATCGATGCGATTCTAAAACTTCGCCCAGACGTCGTCGTGCTTGATCTCAGAATGCTAAGATGTCAACGGACTTGAAAGCTGCGGCATGATCAAGAGAGAAGTGCAAACAGGAACCTAGTCCTGGTTAGCGGTCAAGTTACCAAAGCGAAAACCGAATCTGCGGCCTATCTAGTCGGTCGTGTGACACAACGAGAGTCGAAAACCTATCAGACTCGTGATCGTTGCACTCGGATCCGAACATTTCCCCTGTCGTTGAAAATCCCTTTTGGGTTCTTTTCTAGGAGGTATACAAACCGTGACTCAATTGCGAGAGAACCCTCGACGTGGGCGGGTTGTTGCGGGCGTGGGCGCATTCATAGTGCTCTTTGCCATACATTTGGCGCTGACGTCACACGCGAACACCGTTACCTGGGACGAGCCCGATCACATCTATTCCGGATACATGTCGTGGAAGGGCGACTTCGGGCTGAATCCCGAGCACCCGCCACTGGTCAAGTTCGTTGCCGCGCTACCCCTGCTTGGCATGCAGTTGAATGTGCCAGAATTGCAGGATCGTCATTACCGATTGCAGGCAGTTCTCGGTGGAAGAGATTTCATCTTTCACAATGACGCCGACAAGGTTGTTTTTAGAGCGCAGATGGCGGCTTCGATCTTCACGCTACTTTTGCTGGTCATAGTGTTTCTCACCGCTCGGGAGATGTTTGGCACAACTGCCGGATTCGTGGCGCTGGGCCTGCTCGTCTTTGACCCAACACTGCTCGCGCATGGAGCGTTGGTGACCACAGATGCAATCCAAGCCTGTTTCCTGCTGGCTTCGATCTATGCATTCTATCGTTATGTCAAAGCGCCCTCGGTAAGCCGCCTGGCAATCACAGGTCTTGCTGTGGGATTGGCGTTGGCGTCCAAGCACAGTGCTGTGTTGGTCTTCCCGATGCTGGTGATGCTCGCAGGGATCGAGGTATTCCGACGAAGGTCAGCGGACATGGAATCGCAAGATTCTATTGGTAAGCGCACTGCTCGTCTCGGTGCTGCTCTGCTGATCGTCGGTCTGATTTCAGTAGGAATTCTGTGGGGCTCGTATGGATTCCGCTATTCGGCACGCGGGAACGAATTGAAGTTGAATCCGTCGATGGAGGCGCAACTCAAACAGGTGCCAAGTCCGACAGAAGCGAGAGTGTTGGGTGAGTTTGCACGGCTGCATTTGTTACCGGAGTCTTACATCTATGGCTTCGCTCACGTATTGTTCAGCGCCAAGAGTTTCAACAGTTATGCTTTCGGCAAAGCATATCCTCACGCAGTCTGGTTTTACTTCCCAGCGGCAATGCTAGTGAAGTCGAGCCTTACTTTCTTGATCCTATTAGCGATTAGCGTTTGGGTAATTGCGAGCGGTCGCCTTCAGAAATGGCGCGAACTCGCGTTTCTGTTGATTCCTGCACTGATCTATCTGGCAGCTTCGATGCTTGGCGGAATGAACATTGGCATTCGCCACATTCTGCCTGTCTACATTTTTCTTGCGATCTTGATCGCAGGCGCGACCTCAGTATTGGTTAAGAGCCGCCGTCACTGGCTATATGCCGTCGTACTCTTATTGTTGTTTCAGGCAATCTCTGTGACGCGCACATTTCCCAACTACATTGGCTATGCGAACGAAGCCTTTGGTGGCCCGAAGAACGTGTGGAGAAATCTGAGCGATTCGAGTGCGGACTGGGCTCAGCAATTGCACGCCGTAAAGCGATACACCGACCAGCGTAACATTCAGCGCTGTTGGTTCGTTTACTTTGGAACCGGTGTGATCGACTACGACTACTACAAAATCCCGTGTAAGCTGCTTCCGACCGTCGAGTCAATTTGGCTGGGCACACTCTCAGATGCTACGCCTGCGATCGATGGTCCGGTTTTCATCAGCGCCGTGGATCTCACGGGATTCGAATTCGGCCCGCCTCCACTTAATCCCTATGAACAGTTCAAGAATCTGACGCCTGTAGATGTCATCGACTCCAGTGTCTTCGTGTATGACGGACACTTCGAGATTCCACTTGCTGCGGCATTCGCTCACGCCCAAAGAGCCGGCATCCTCCTTGGTGAGAAAAAGCTTCCGGAGGCACTGCAAGAAGCTCAACAGGCGGTGGCCCTGGCTCCAGACTCCGCCCAAGTGAATGCAGTAATGGGAACGGTGTTGGATGCGCTCGGCAAGCGAACGGAAGCGCGACCGTACTACGAATCTGCATTGCAGCAAGCTCTCACCGTGCAGCCAGACTTCCAACTCTGGCTCGTTCCATCGCTCAAACAGCGCCTTGCGGCAGACGATAACGCTGTGCAAGACCTGCATCCGTGATGCAGTTTACCGAAACGCTGCCAAGGATTGTTTATTCATTAGAGTGGGAGTTCTTAAGCAGCTTTCGGACGAGTGGGTTCTTCGTGACACCAACCTCCCATGGTCAAACGGGCTTTCCACTTTGGGTTTCAACGCAGACTTGGCAGCGAGTCCCGAGGCTCCGGTTTGATGATTGAGGGAACCGTTTTCTCAAAACTCCCGCTTGCCGCCTCTTGCAATTATTTGCTCTCACTGACTCGTCCGTCGCTACGAAGCCGCGCATCGAAGCGACCGTTTGTTTTCCGATAATCTAAGGCCACAAAGTATGTGTTACCGGGGGTAAATCGCCCACGGCGGGAAGTTTCGCAACCTTGAAGGTCCCTCTCGACGCGGGTTTGTCGATTTTCTGCGTTGGAAATTAACCGGCAAACCCGGTGAGTGGAATAAGTGGATCGACGCTGAACCCAGTTCGCCGCCGCCGAACCGTGTAGACGGTGAGAAGTTAAGAATCACGTTTATCAACCACGCCACAGTTTTGATTCAAACCGCCGGCTTGAACATCCTGACCGATCCAATCTGGTCAGATCGTGCTAGTCCGTTTACCTGGGCCGGTCCAAGAGACATCGCGCTCCAGGCATGCGCTTCGAAGACCTTCCGCCAATCGATGTCGTGCTCTTGAGTCACGCAGATCCGCGGCAGCCGTTCGGTGTCGCTGTCGGATCTTCGCGGCAAGAACTCTGTACTAGTGGGTGCGTTAAGCTCTGAGAACACTTGGGCGCCGGCTAATGTTACAAAGCGATCCCATGCAGGCACTATATCTGACAACGGTAGTGTCGCCAGCGCGGCCGGTTTTATGCCAGGAGCGAGAAGGTGCGAAAACGTGGAGAAAAATATGTGAAGAAAACCTTGACAAGCAATTTGCCCATATTGTATATCCACCGGACAAAATACAGTCAGATACCAACACCAGTCAGATACCAACAAGAGCTGGTTAGAGATCGACGATGCGCAAAATTAACACGTGCGACTTTCGTGTTGCCACGCGCTCCACTTCGCGCGAGATCAACAGTCTCATCGCCTTAAATGTGATTCATGAGCATCAGCCGATATCCCGGGCTGACATTGCGCGCCGGATGAAGGTAACCCGCGGCGTTGCGAGTACCCTCGTAAATGAATTAATTGGCCAGGGACTAATCTACGAAGGGGCGACCGGTGACGCGGCGCGCGGGCGCAAGCCGACGTTTCTTCATGTGCGGACCCGAGATCGTCTCGTCGTTTCGATTGATGTGCGTTTCAGTCGTAGCTACATCATGCTCAGCGACTTTGCCGGGCGGCAGATCGCGCTTGAGATTTTTGACACCATCTTTGACATCGGCGATTTTATTAAGGATCTTAGCGACAGAATTCGCAGATTGGTAAAGGTACACAATGCGGAGTCCAGATGTGAAGGTATTGGACTGGTGGTTCCCGGCATGGTCGATTACCGCACCGGCCGCATTCTCAACGCCCCGACGCTGGGCTGGCGCGGAGTAGATGTGCGCGACAAGTTGGCAGCTTCGACCGGGTTGCCAGTATATGTCGAGAACGCGGCGAAAGCCTGCGCCCTATCTCAAATGTGGCTCAGTAATAATAACCCCGCGAGTCCGCAGAGCTTCGCCTGTATCAACGTTTCTGATGGCGTCGGCGTCGGCCTCGTCGTAAACGGCGAATTGCTGCGGGGGCGGGACCACATCGCAGGCGAGTTCGGGCATATGCCACTAAACCCGAACGGTCCACGTTGTATGTGCGGCAACAATGGATGTTGGGAAGCCTACATTTCCAACCTTGCCATCCTGTCACGTTATTTTGGCGCGAATTTGTCCAAACGCAGTCCAAAATGCTTGAAGGAGGCGAAGAGAAGCTCCTTCACGGTCCTCGATCTGGTCGCCCGTGCCCGCAGCGGCGATTCCAAAGCACTGGCCGCCGTGCTGGCCACCGGGCAGTTCCTCGGTCTGGGCATCGCTACGATCATCAACCTCGTCAATCCCGATTGCATTTATCTGGCTGGTGAGATCACCACCGCCTGGGACCTGATCGAAGACACTGTGCGAGAAGCGATTGCCGAGCGCGCCTTGACGGAATCCGCTACGCGCACGCCGCTTCGCGTAACTTCTACCCAAGAATATCCGCGATTGCGCGGAGCCGCGGCCCTGATAGCAGCGCCAACCTTCGCGGCGCCACGAGTCGCCTAGATTCCCTAACAGCATTTGTCGCTTTTCGTTTTCAAGGAGTAAGAGAACAAGGACTCAGCCGGACTTGTAGGGCAACCAATCACCGTTGTACGGATCGTATGGGTTGCTGAAGCTCAGAAATTTTCCTTGGAGGTCATTGATATGCGAAGCAAAAAAAGATCATCGGAACCCTGCTTCTACATTGGCACTGTACTCTTAGTGACGATCTGTTGCAGCGTTGGCATTCAAGCCCAGAATATCTTCGGGCGCATCTCCGGTACAGTGACAGATTCAGCGGGGGCTGTCGTTCCCAACGCAAAGATTACGATCACCAACGAGGCGACGAAAGTCGCACGCAAGGGGACGACCGACGGCAGCGGGTTCTATGTGGCGGATAATCTGCTCACGGGCACCTATATCGTGACTGCCGAACAAGGCGGCTTCAAGACAATGTATAAGGCTGGAATTGGGTTGGCGGCGGGCGCGCACGTAACGGTAAACCTAAGTCTCGAGGTTGGTACAGCGTCGGAAACGGTAGAGGTGCAAGGGGGTGCCGAGGCCGTGAATACCACTTCCGGCGAACTCGCCCGACACATTGATTCTCAACAGGTGCAGAAAGCGGCCTTGAACCAACGGAACTACGCACAGTTGGTCTCGCTGATCCCCGGCGCCGCGCTCACAGTTTTTGATCAGACTTCACTCACTACCGGAATGTCCACTACCGCCGCCAGTGTGAACGGCAACCGCGCTGACGGAAATCTTTTCACGGTGGACGGCGGTTTCAATCTGGATGGGGGTTCGAATGCGACGCAACTGAACAATGTCGGCCTTGATTTTATCCGCGAGGTCGCAGTGCAAACCTCCAACTACTCAGCGGAATACGGGCGCAACGATGGCGCGTCGGTTAATGTGGTGACTCGTAGTGGCGGAAATCAGTTTCATGGTGGCGCTCTGGAATATGTTCGCAACAACCGGTTCGATGCAGCGCCCAACAGATCGCCTAACGCGGCCCATGGCGTCAGGACACCACTGCGGTTCAACGATTTCGGGTGGAACCTCGGCGGCCCTATCCTGAAAAACAAGTTGTTCTTCTTTGCCGGGCAGGAGTGGAAACGAATCCGACAATTCGCCGCTCCGCAAGTCCAGACTCTGCCCACTACGGCGGAACTGGCCGGCAACTTCAGCGCCTCGGGTGTGACGCTTCATGCGCCGGCCAACGCGCCCGCTGGCTGCACCATTGTTAACAACATAATGTCTGCACAATGCCTCTCGGCCGACGGCAAAGCAATTGCCGCGGTCTACGCGCTTGCGGCCAAGAACGCTAGTGTTTTCACCAATACGGATACTTCCGGTAACGCAACGTTCCAGCCAAACAATCCGCAAAATTGGCGCGAGGACATCATTCGACTCGACTATCAACTAGGCAAGCACAGCATTTATGGTCGCTACATTCACGATAACCTGAACCTGATCGACGCGTTTGGCACCTTTACTCCCGGCGGTCTCCCGACCACTCCTACTAACCGCATTCGCCCTGGGTATAGTTATCAGGTCGGAGATGTCTGGACGGTCAATCCGCGGGTCGTGAATGAAGCGAAGCTAAATGTCTCTTTCAACAAACAGCGCATCCCGCCCAGCGGAACAACCTGGCAGCGCGGCACATACGGCTTTGCCTTCACACCGCCGCTCGGTTTTGTCGGAACCTATCCCGATGGGATCCCGCACGTTACCTTTTCCAACACCGGCGTCACCGCTTTTGCGACCGCAGCACCGACGCAGTTCAGTGGTCCGTATTTTTCCTTGATCGCTCCAACCACGGATATCTCTGCAACTGATAACATCGCCTGGCAGGTGGGGAGTCACAGCCTCAAGTTTGGGGCCCAGTTTGCTCGCAATCGCAAGGATCAAAACTCACGTCCCAATTCTTATAACGGTGCAATCAATTTCGGCACGTCGGGAAATCCGAACACCACTGGCGATCCTTTTGCCGATGCGTTGATGGGGAACTTTCAGACTTTCACCCAGCAGTCAGCTGATCCGCTTGGGCATTTCCGCTTCAACGAAACAGAGGCTTACATCAACGACAATTGGAAGTTAAATCGGAAGCTGAGCCTGGAGCTGGGGGTTCGTTACGTACACACCGGACCCACTTACACGCAAGCCAATAACATGGTTAACTTCGATCCCAGCAAGTTCGACCCGACGCGTGTGCCAACGTTTGGGACGAATAACATTCCCATCAGCCCATTCCTGGACAACGGATTCGTGATCAATGGACTGGTGCGTCCTGGCGCTGTGCCGACCGGTGAATTGGGGCGAGTGCCAGGCGGAAACAGCGCCTTCATCACTGTTGTGCCGGCGACGGCGGCTCGTGGCTTCTACAAACCCGAGAATCTCTTTGCTCCACGACTGGGCTTCGCATTTTCGCCATTCGGTGATGACAAGACCTCAATTCGGGGCGGCTTTGGAATATTCTTCGACAAGCCGGAAGGCAACGTCATTTTTGGCCAACCCGGCGTGGTGCCATTCCTGCAGGCCGTGACTTATTCAAATGGCAATCTGTCCAGTCCTTCGGGCGGCGCTGCCGGCACGCCGACGCTTTATGGCCTGAGCGCGGTGGATCCTGATTTTGTCGTTGCGCGCACGATACAGTACAGCCTCAGCGTCCAGCGTGAGCTGCCGCACGGCGTGATGCTGGACATAGCGTACGCTGGAAATCGTGGACACAATCTGGTGCGACAACCGAATATCAATGCACCGACGTTCGCATCAGCGGCGGCCAATGTGGGCAAGACAACGAACCAGCAGCGGCCTTACCTCGGGTACCTGGATATTAGCCAATTTCGCAGTGATGCCAGTTCCAATTACAACTCGTTGCAAATCTATGCGGCCAAGCGCAAAGGAGACGTGACAGCGACGATCAGCTACACGTACTCGCGGGCTTTCGGTAATGCCAGTGGCATTAACGACAATCCGGAACCTGAATGTCCGTTTACCTGCCAACTCGCAAACGGCCAGGTAATGAGCTGGGAAGACTACTATTACGGTCCGCTCAGTTTCGATCGGCGGAACATCTTTGTGGCCACTTACACTTATGACGTCCCCTTCTTTCGCAAGCTGAAAGGGGCCGCAGGCGCGGTCTTATCCGGCTGGGAACTGAGCGGCATTACTCGAGTCCAATCTGGCGCACCGCTCACGGTTACTGGCTCACAGACGATTGGGCCGGCAGGGACCGGAGTCACTTCTTTCACGCGGCGTGCAAGTCTTGGCACCGGGGCCGCATGCCCGGCGGGAAAGGTGTGCTACTTCGATCCATCGGTCTACGTTGTGTCGCCGACGACTGGAGCCGGAAACGCTCCCGTCGGAGGTATCGTTGGGCCTGGCTATTACAATTGGGACTTGTCGCTGCGCAAGGCTTTCAAGTTACCCAGAGAAGGCATGAGTCTGGCATTGCAGATGGACGCATTCAATGTATTCAATCGGACTAACCTGGGCAATCCGGCGACCGGGATAGGAAGCAGCCTTGGGCAAATCACTTCAGTAAACCCTGCGCGGAACCTGCAGTTCGGTTTGCGGTTTACCTTCTAACTGCGTGATCTTTAGTAACCTGCGAAGCGAGCGGAAGCTTCAAGATTGGGTGTGCGGCGGGGAGGAACCCGACGCTTGAACACACGAGAAGCACTTCCGCTCGTTTCACTGCTTTCGAATCGAGTCTTCCCCGCCTGGCCCGGCACCAAGCGTTTACCCCGCCGCCTTCTCGGCCAAGTTGAAAGGCCTGCCATCGTCCAAGACAAGCACCAGAGAATTCGAGTGACGGCAATTCACCGAAACCTTAACGGAGCGGAAAGATGAAATCCATCCTGTTTCTTTTACTCTTGTATTTTGCTGTGCCTGCGTTGCAAGCGCAGCAAACCGGACTCATAGCCAACAGTGATGGACGAAAGGCACTGGGTCTTGATGGCCAATGGCAGACGATCATCGATCCTTACGAGACCGGATACTATGATTATCGCTATCTCCCCAGTGCCAACGGTTATTTCAAAGATGCGAAACCCACGACCAAAAGCGATTTGATTGAATATGATTTCGACACCTCTGAATCGCTTTCAGTACCGGGAGATTGGAACACTCAAAAAGAGCGCCTGCTGCTTTACGAAGGGACCATCTGGTACAGGAAGTCTTTTGACTATCACAAAACACCCAACACTCGTCTCTTCGTCTATTTCGGCGCCGCGAACTATCTGGCTGATGTCTACCTCAACGGAGAGAAGCTGGGCCGACATGAGGGTGGATTCACGCCTTTCAATTTTGAAATAACCAATCTGGTTCGAGACAGAGCGAATTCTCTGATCGTAAAAGTAGACAACCAGCGCCATCGCGATGGTGTCCCGACTTTGAACACTGATTGGTGGAACTATGGCGGGCTGACTCGCGAAGTGAAACTAATCGAGACGCCGACAACTTTCGTGCAGGACTATTTCATTCAGCTCCAGCGGGGCTCGCATGAACAGATCAGTGGCTGGGTGAAGCTGAATGGCGACAAACCCAAGCAAAAGGTCACGATACAAATTCCGGAAGCGAGGGTCAGCAGATCATTCGAAACTGATGTGAATGGAATCGCGCAGATCAGCTTCACCGCCGATCTGACTTTGTGGTCGCCGGATAATCCGAAACTTTATGATGTAGTGATAGAGACAGAAACCGATCGGGTGCCGGATTTGATCGGCTTCCGCACTATTGAGACCAAAGGCTCGGAGATCTTGCTGAACGGCCGGCCCATCTTCCTGCGCGGCGTGTCGATACATGAAGAAGCGCCTTTTCGGGGCGGGCGTGCTTACAGTAAGGAAGATGCGCTGACGCTGCTCGGCTGGGCCAAAGAGTTGGATTGCAATTTCGTTCGCCTGGCCCACTATCCCCACAACGAATCCATGGTGCGCCTCGCCGATAAGCTGGGCCTGATGGTCTGGTCCGAGATACCAGTTTACTGGACCATTCTTTGGGAGAACCCAGCCACCTTCGAGAACGCACAGACACAATTGAGCGAGATGATCGCGCGCGATAAGAACCGAGCCGCGGTCATTATCTGGTCGATGGCCAATGAGACACCGATTGGCGAGGCGCGCCTCACGTTTCTCAAGAAACTAGTCGACCGCGCCCGAGCTTTGGATTCAACTCGATTGATTTCGGCCGCGCTCGAGCGTCACTATCTCGACGAGCGGACGGAAATGATCGATGACCCGCTCGGAGAATATCTGGACGTACTCGGTTGTAACGAATACGTGGGCTGGTACGACGGTCTGCCGGAAAAGACCGATCGGCTGGAATGGAAAACGAAGTATCAGAAGCCGCTCATCATGAGTGAATTTGGCGGCGATGCGCTCTACGGAAAGCATGGAGATCCTTTGACGCGGTGGACCGAAGAATACCAGGAGGATTTATACCAGCGCACGGTGAAGATGTTGAAGCGGATCTCTTTTCTGCGTGGGACGACTCCCTGGATTCTGATGGACTTCCGTTCGCCGCGCCGACCCCTGCCGGGCATCCAGGACTTCCACAACCGTAAGGGCTTGATCTCTGACCGTGGCGAGAGGAAAAAGGCGTTCTACGTAATGCAGCGATACTATCAAGAGATAGAAGCAGCAAGGCAAAAGTAGCCGCGGTGCAGCCCCTCGTTGTGACTGAGCCGCACAAGCTTCTGAGGTTGCGAGCAGGGAATGAGAAGTGATAAATCTGATGGAAAATCGTGCGGTAGGACTCGAACTGCTGACTGACAGTTCGCATCTCAGGCGACAGGTGGAACTCGCGGTAGCAACGGTGCCCGTAATTGATGTTCACACTCACGTCCAACGCGGCGCCTCTGTCAGACGATGCAATTGACCGCGAAAGCATCTACTCTGGTCGAAATTAGCTCGGGTAGCGACTAAGGATTCTTTCCCAACGTTCGCATAATCGCTCATTTGATTTCCATCAACGATTCCATTCCATCTCTGGTGACTTGTGTTTTTGACTCGGCGAACATCAGATCATTAGTGACACCAATCACATATATTTTGTCAATGCTTGGAAACACTCTGGTAGTGCTCCGTTAGCTGTCCTTCATGATCTCGGCGACGGCGAGGCGGTCGATGATCCCCTTGAGGTGAGTCCCATTGTGAGAGGTGGCAACCGTAACGTCGCAAAACACTTCGCAAGTCCCAGCTGATCTTAAAACGCTCTATTGGAGAACGCATATTGAGCACCAATCCCGGACACGCGACAGTAGTGCGATTCGTACTTCACCTGGGCTTGAGGGGCTCAATGAAATCCTGGTCCTTTACACCCTGATGACAAACTACGCACGACTGCTGGCCACGCTCCTCCAGGTCGGACACCAAAGCATAAGTCAGCCCACGGTCAGACCAGGTGAGCACTTTCAATCCATTTATGGAGTTGTAATGAAACGTGATTCCCCTGGCGACTATCTGCTCACCGTCCGTTGGCTGCGCGACTTTGTCTGAGGTCACTACCAAACTGATCGGACGCGTTCGCATCTGATAGGCCACATAAGCCGCGTAATCGTTCTTGTAACCAACGAGGCGCGCGCCCTCAAGCCGATAGGTTTTCTCCTGTCCTGAAGATTCCTGATAGTTAGGCAGCTTCACTGTGAAAGGGAGTTTGCCGGCGAACCAGTTGGAGATTTGCTCGGGTACATCCGTGACGAGCTCAAGCGGGAGTTGTCCACGAATATGTCTCTGATGAGTGTCGGCGGCCATCATGGCAAACTGTGATGGGCCGTGCAAGATTGGTGACCGGTTGCTTCTGTTTAGGAGCCATAGGCCAACCAAAATAGCAACGGCCAGGACTGCAGCCATAGCAATTGCCGGGCGCACAAACGGGAGTCTTGGGCTGCGTGAACTGAAATGCTCGACCGTTCGGCGTATCCGTTCGCGTAATTCAGGCGGAGCGAACTGCGCCATCGGACGATCGTTCACCAACTTTTCCATACGCGCGCGTAATTCCGGTGGCGCAACGTGAAGCGGACCGCACCCACGAACATTTTCAAGCAAGCGTCGCTCACTATCGAAACTTGCGCGGCAAGAAGCGCAGTCAGCCAGATGATCCGTTATTTTTCCACACTCGCGCGCTTCCAGTTCGTCATCCAGATACAAACTCATCCGCTCGAGAATTTCTTCGCAGTTACTCATAACTATTTTTTCAAACCGCTTTCGCAGCCGCCCTCGGTTGCCAACTCACCAGCGCGCGCCTCAGCTTCGCTCGGGCCCGCCCCAACCGAGACATGACGGTACCGGCTGGGCACGAAAGCATCGTGGCGATCTCCTGATAACTGAAACCCTCGAGATCTCGCAGAACTATTATTTCGCGGTAAAGTTCAGGCAGGTCGGCGATCGCCAGCCGAATCTGCTCTCGCTCCAACTTTCTCAAATAGACCACGTGCGGGTCTTCGTTCACCCGGTCGTTCTGGTAAAAGGATTCCACGTTTTCGTCATCCAGCTCCACAAAGCGGGGTCCACTGCGCGTATGACGAAGCTGGTTGAGCCAGGCGTTGCGCATTATCACAAAGAGCCAGCCCTTCAGGTTGCTGTTCGCCATGAGTTGTCCAAACGCACGCACGGCCCGCAAATACGTCTCTTGCACCAGATCCTCGGCCGCAGTTTGGTCGCGAGTCAGGATTAGCGCATAACCGTAAAGCGAGTCCAGATGCTCAAGCGCAGCTTGACTGAAAGTTGCGGTGCTCATTCACTCTTCCTAGTCTGGCCTTATCTTATAACAACACTTCACCCGCCAAAATATTCCAACACCATGAACGGCTGCTGAAAAGCGGAATAAAAGGGAGGCCCGCGTGTTATTCCAACGAGCTAATTTCCAATCGGTCCGTGAGCCAGGGAAACAGCTCGAGCGGGCTTGGTCCTAACAAGACGACTGCTCTCCGGCGACGGTCAACTTTGCAGCGAAGAAAGAAGGAGCGCCCATGACTACAGACAAGCGAACACAGACTCTAATGTCATTGATCATTCTGGTGACAATAGTGGCCGGCACGCTCATCACGCGACAAGTTCGCGCGCAAAAGCAGCAGGATCCAAAACCGTCATCTTTCACGCCCGTCGTAGAAGAGCCGTTCGATGTCGTCAGGGCGCGCGATAAAGCAGCGAAAGCGTCCGTGATGGCGGCCCATCGCAAACTACTGGAAGAGCGTTACAATCTCACGCGGCACGTCGATGAAAATGTTCGGATGACGCGCGGCAAACCGATTCCGGTAGGGCCTACTGCCAGACTCAAGAACGGCGTGACCTGGGAATTGCTCGGCCGGATGTCACCGGATGAAATCAGAGAGAAAGGTGTATTTCCCTTTCTGCCGCTGCCACATGTTAACCATCCGGTCGGCGGCATGGTCTTTCCGCAGACCGAGATTAAGTCTCTCGCGCGGCTCGAGCGTTTCGACATGGACTTTGATTTGCCTGACTGGTTCCTGCCGGAATTTCCGGCCGCGATCTTCCTGACCACCCGGCCCGATCTCGGCGATGTTTCTAAAGGCCAGGTCGTGACGATTGATAATTTTTACGAACTGTTCAATGGGATTCTCAATCCGAAGCAACTCGATGGTCTGCGTCTGCTCGTAACACAATTTCCGCAGCAGCAATTCAATGCTACTGCCGATCGCAAAACCGAGAAGGCCGACGGTATGCGGGGTGTGGCCTGCTTCGATTGCCACGTCAACGGCCACACGTCAGGAGCCTTTCATTTGGTCGGAGACATTCGTCCACAGGAAAACCGCCGCCGCATTGAGACGCCATCTTTGCGCGGGGTCAACATTCAACGGCTGTTTGGTTCACAAAGAGCGCTCAAGACCGTTGAAGATTTCACTGAGTTCGAGCAGCGCGCCGCCTACTTCGACGGCGACCCGGTCCTCGCCACCAAGAAGGGCCTGAATATTCTCGACCGCGGTTCGCAGGTCCATGACATGTCGGAGTTTCAGGAGCTCTTGGATTTCCCGCCGGCGCCCAAACTGAACATTCTTGGTCGGCTCGATCGCACGAAGTCAACCGAAGCCGAGGGGCGCGGCGAAGACCTTTTCTTCGGCAAGGCAAATTGCGCGGCGTGCCATACGCCGCCCTTCTACACGGACAATTCAATGCACGACCTGAAGGTCGAGCGGTTCTACAAACCGCGGATGGAAGGCGGCATGTTGATTACAGCGCAGGGACCAATCAAGACCTTCCCGCTGCGCGGCATTAAGGAATCGCCGCCTTATCTGCATGACGGACGGCTACTGACGCTCGAGGATGCGGTGGAGTTCTTCAACCTGCTTCAGCAACTGAATCTGACGCAGCAGGAGAAGTCTGATCTCGTGGCCTTCCTGCGCGTCCTTTAGTAAATTACGTAAAACCAATCGAAGTGAAGGAGGATGCGTCGAACGACGTGTCCCCGTCATTAGTGTGGTGTCCCTGAAATTCGCTTAATTGATCGATCAATCTCAACATCGCCCGCTGGCTATCGTAGACTCGGCGCTTGGTTAGATCGATAGTGTCTGGAGCAGAACGTTAGTCGAACGACTGTGAGCCCTGCTGTGTAGGCGGCTCCTCATTTCCCTTGAACGGTTTGTGGTCTGATATGGCTTGCGCCGTCAGATTGGCCATGACAGAATCTCGCCTCTGCTCGCATCGGAAATGTATAAGTACAGCAAGCCTCTGCATCAAACGCCCATACTTGTCGCAAGAACAATTCTGGCGGCGCTGCTTTTGCTTACGCTGTTGTCCGCCAGCCTTCCTCTTACAACTATCGCTAGGGGCTCAACGTGCAAGCTCGCTTGCTGTGCCGGCAGAGCGCCTCACGCGGCCGGCTCGTGCATGAACGGTTCATGCCATGCGGTTTTAACTGGTCGCGCCAAGAAACCAAAGGTTCATCTTCAATTGCCAGTTCACGAAACTGAGCAACTCTGCGGCCTACCGCGAAGCACAACCCGAAACTCAGCGGTGTCGTTGAGAGGATCTGCAGCGCCTACACTGGCCGCCTCATCCCAGGGATCGCGTGGCAGTGGCGCACAGGACGCAGCCAGCGTGTCCACGTCGACACTTGGCAGACCTTGCCAACCAGACTGCGGCGCGGGAGCATTTATTTCATCGAGTCAGAGCCGCCCGCGCGACTCCTGCGCAACCTCTCACGCAGACAAACCGCGTCCACCTTCAACCGAAGGATATGAGCATTCCTCATTCAGCCGCGCGCAGACATTGGATGCCTTATGCCGACGCTCACGTCCACGCGGTCCTCCGATTTCTGCTTCCTGATTCGTCGATCTAACAGAACATAAACACGGGCCGAAGTCCGCTCAGGCATATCGATAATCGACGCTGCCTGGGACGGCTGTCGCTTTAGGCGCATCATCAATGGGTTTCTCTTGCTCTTGACAGGCGCTTGCCCAGCAGCAATCGGGGAGCAGACTCTTTGTGAGGGAGAAGTAATGAACATCAATCGACTCTTATCCAGTTTCGTTCTTATCGTTCTCAGTGTTGCCGCAGCTCACGCGTCCGTATTTGGTGACGTGAAAGGTACTGTGCTCGATCCACAACAACATCCACTTGTTGCCGCAAAAGTCGGTCTGCTTTCTCGTACGTCGTCCTTTTCGCGAACGACCGCAACCGATAGCGACGGTGCGTTCTCTTTTCGCGCCGTGCCGATTGGTGAGTACACGGTCACAGTTGAATCAAGCGGGTTCAGCAAATCTACATTGGCGCTGATCGTCTTGTCTGATCGCACAACTGGGTTGAGCGTGCAACTCAAGATTGCGCCGGTGTCGCAACAGGTTGAGATTAGGACCACCGCTGGACAGGTGGATTCAGGCTCGCCTACTCCAGTCACGCTCGTCAGCCGCAAGCAGATTGCGCAAACGCCAGGCGCGAGTCGCACGAACAGCCTCGCGATGATCACCGACTACGTACCCGGCGCTGTAGTCACTCATAATCAACTTCACATTCGCGGTGGTCATCAGGTCACCTGGCTCGTAGACGGGGTTCCCGTTCCCAACACAAATATCGCCGATACAGTTGGGCCGCAGTTCGATCCCAAAGACATCGATTATCTCGAAGTGCAGCGCGGCAGTAATACAGCCGAATACGGCGACCGCACTTATGCGATGTTCAATGTCGTGCCGCGTAGCGGATTCGAACGTGACCGCGAAGCGGAGTTGCTCATTTCTTACGGCAACTTCAATCAAACGAATGAGCAGTTGAGTTTCGGCGATCACACAAAGCGTTTCGCCTACTACGCCAGCATTAATGGCAACCGCAGTGATTACGGTTTGGAAACTCCGGTCCGGCAAGTGTTGCATGATCAAAGCAACGGCTTCGGAGGCTTTGCCTCTTTCATCTTCAACGCCAATCCGAAAGATCAGTTTCGGTTGGTAGCCGCAGTGCGCCGGGATTTCTTTCAGGTGCCGAACGATCAGGATGCGCAGGATGCCGGCATTCGCGATGTCGAACGCGAGCGTGACGCCTTCATAAATTTCTCCTGGGTGCGCACCATCAACTCAAAACTGCTTCTGACCGTCGCGCCGTTCTATCACTACAATCGCGCGGCGTTCATCGGCGGGCCGACGGACACACCTGTAATTGCGCGCGACGAGCGCAGCTCGAAATACGGCGGCGCGCAAATTGTCTTGAGCGCGCTCACACGCCAACACAATGCCAAGGCCGGGTTCTATGGTTTCTGGCAACGCGATTCGGCGCTCTTCAGTTTGCAGGGGCTCGACGCCAACGCCAACCCCGTCAACTTACAGCAACGTGAGAATCCGCACGGGAATCTGGCCGCGTTCTTCGTGGAAGATCAGTACAAGCCGATATCTTGGCTGACGCTGAGCGGCGGTCTGCGGTTCACGAGGTTTCATGGCTCACTGACTGAGAACGCGACAAGTCCGCGTGCGGGGTTAGCCATTCGCATTCCACGCGTAAACATCATCCTGCACGGATTCTATGGGCGCTTCTATCAAGCCCCTCCACTGTCCTCGCTTTCGGGGCCATTGCTCCAATTCGCACTCGCACAGGGCGTTGATTTCATTCCTTTACGCGGCGAACGCGATGAAGAATATCAATTCGGGGCGACCCTTCCGATCAAGAGTTGGGCTATTGATGCAGGCTACTTCCATACTGCCGCGAGGAACTTCTTTGATCATGACGCGCTTGGCAACTCGAACATCTTCTTTCCCCTGACCATCGAACGCGCGCGCATTCGTGCGTTTGAGATGACGGCGCGCTCGCCGCAACTGCTCAAACGTGGCCAGTTCTACGCCGCCTACTCGCACCAGTATGCGCAGGGACGGGGCGTCGTCAATGGCGGGCTGACGGACTTCTCTCCGCCGACAGATCTCTTCTTCCTCGATCACGATCAGCGCGACACCTTGAGTACCGGCGGCACGGTTAATCTTCCATCCCGCAGTTACGTTTCTGGAAATGTCCGCTTTGGTTCGGGCTTTCTCGATGGCGACGGTCCGGGACATCTGCCGGGCCATACCACGTTTGACGCTTCGTTTGGCAAAGGCTTCGGAGAAGATTGGCTAGTCGCCCTGCAAATCGTGAATCTGACCAACAGACGATTCTTGCTCGACAGCGCCAACACGTTCGGCGGAACGCACTTCGATGAGCCGCGACAGATCTACGTTGAGTTGCGTTACCGTTTTCATTACTGATCAACGGCCCGGGCGCCTATTGCGCTTCCTGCACCAGCCGCGCGAATTCATGCAACTCGACACCGTTCAGATCGGATATGGCCCAATAAGTCATGCCTGAGTTGGTCCAATGAAGCAGGTTATATCCTTGACGCTTCGTAGCTACTTCACTCGTGGCGTTGCTTTCCTCAGCCGGCCAGATATACAAATTGATGTAATGCTTCTGGCGCTGGTAGATGAGGGCGGCCACAGCTCTGTTGTTAAGGTATTCGAGTCTGCCTCCCAATAGAGGAAACCCCTGACCGGAAAAATCCTTCACCGGCGGAGCGAAATCGAGTTTGCCGTCGAACCATGGCTTTACCGTGTGCTGATCGGACGAGATCACATCGGTGCGATGACTCTCTAGCTGCAACGAGCGGACGTGATTGGAAACCATTTCCTGGGCGATGAACTCATCTCCTGAAGGACGTAGACTTGGCGCCGTCCGCCAGATGACCAACCCTAGCACGAGTATTAAAGCCATTACTCCAACTGGGAACCAGCGCCAGTCAAACCAGCGCCGGCCGGCTTCAGACTTTGCCTCACGACGCAAGGACGACCGAATGCGCTTTTCCAGCTTCTCTGGGGCAGAATAGTAGAGCGAACTGTCCTTGAAAGCAGAACGCAACGCAGTTTGGTTGCGGTAGGCGCTCGCACAGACCTGACAATTCTGCATGTGCTGCTCGACCTCCAGGCTTCTGGCCAGATCCAGTTCGCCGTCTACGTATGCATGAAGAAACTCCTGTGTTAATTGACAACTCAACTCAAGACCTCCGTTTGCGTATGACTGGTAAGAATCTGTTGTAGACGCTTACGAGCGCGCGCGAGACGAGACATCACGGTGCCGAGCGGCAGATCCGCCACTGCCGCGATCTGCTTGTAAGACATTTCATCCAACTCGCGCAGCACCAACACCTCCCGAAATTCCAACGGTAACTCTTCCACGGCATGTCTCAGCGTTTGGGCATCGGCCTTTTGCAATAGCAGCGCTTCCGGATTCATATCGTCGCTCCTAACATCGTGCACTTCGTCATCCAGCGGCGTGTTCAGCTGCGCCGAGCGATTCTGCTGCATCCAGGTGTAACTCGTGTTCCGGACGATTCCCAGCAGCCAGGCGCGCCCATCCTCCCCATGAAATCCGCCAAAGAACCTGAAGGCGCGCAGATAGGCCTCCTGCACCACATCTTCGGCGTCCGCGTCATTGCGCGTCAGCCAGCGCGCCAGGTTATAGGCGGCGTCGAGGTGGGGCAGGACTGCTGTCTCAAAACTGGCGAGTTTGTTTTGCCCTTCCAATCTGTCTTCCTGCTTACTTCACAACATCAACTGTAAGACCGTTTCTCGTCCTCTTTTATTCCCGGCTTTTAGACAATCTCTCATCCGGGGAATATTGATTGTGGAAAACCAGTAATAGGAATGTAAAGGCCGCGTGAGGTCTTCAAACCAGATGGAATCATTTCAAATTCAACTTAGTCGAAGGCGCGGGAATTTTTTCGACGCTCAGTCGGTAATGGTCAGTAGTGAATGCTTTGAGAGTCGATAACTTCTAATTTGGGAGGATACGAATGAGCAAGTTTGACAGGCGCGGCTTCATAAAACTCGCCGGCTTAGGCGGTGGAATCGTTTTCGCTTCAAGTTTGAGTCGAGGCTTCGGTCTTAATGCCCTCGGCTCGGTCGTCGATTATGCAAATGCAAAAGTTGAGAACGACTTCTATTTCGTCCAGCTTTCGGATACGCACTGGGGCTTTGCCGGCCCAAAGGTGAATCCGGATGCCGAAGGCACGCTAAAGAAAGCGGTGCAAGCTGTGAACAGCCTCGAGGAGCAACCGGACTTCATAGTCTTTACTGGCGACCTCACTCACACCACCGACGACGTGCAAGTCCGCAAAGACAGAATGTCGCAGTTCAAAGAAATCGTGAGCGGGTTGAAAGTCCCGACAGTTCACTTTATGGCGGGTGAACACGACGCGTCACTCGACCGTGGCGACGCGTATCAGGAGGCGTTCGGCAAACTGAATTACACCTTCGATCACAAGGGCGTCCATTTCATCGTGATCGACAACGTCTCTGATCCGGGCGCCATCGTCGGCGAATCGCAACTCAACTGGCTTAAAGCCGACTTGAAGCAACAAAAGACTGATGCGCGCATTGTGGTGCTGACGCATAGACCGCTCTTCGATCTCTACCCAGATTGGGATTGGTCCACCAAGGATGGTTCAGCCGTAATCGATGCCTTGATGCCGCACAAGAACGTGACCGTGTTCTATGGACACATTCATCAGGAGAACCACCACCTGACGGGGCACATCGCCCACCACTCGGCCAAGTCTTTGATGTTTCCGTTGCCGGCGCCCGGTTCGGTGCCAAAGAAGTCGCCGGTGCCGTGGGACGCGAGTGCGCCCTATAAAGGTCTGGGCCTCAGGAGTATCGAAGCTGAGCCAAAACAAGCGAAGTACGAAATCAAAGAACTCAATGTTACGGGAGCATAACAATGAATCACAATAAAAAGAGAATTCTACTAACGGGTGTGCTGTTGGTGAGCGCAGTTGTTTCGGGCTTACTAATTTATACGAGAGCGAACGCGGTGCCGGCCGAGAGAGTAATTCACATCACCGCCAAGAAATTCGACTTCAGCCCGGATTCAATCACTTTGAAAAAAGGTGAGCCCGTGGTGTTCGAGATATCCTCCGCCGATCGCGAACATGGATTCAACCTGCGGGCCTTTGGTGTGCGCGCCAACATTTCGCCGGGCAAGGTTAGTCGTATTCGATTCACGCCGGACAAGACGGGCAAGTTCACCTTTTCATGCGACGTGTTCTGCGGTGATGGGCACGAAGAGATGACGGGAACAGTGATCGTCACTGAGTGAGTTACGCAGTCTGTACCGGGAGCGGTAGCGACCGGGTCTCAAGTCGCGCCAGGGTCGCGTTCGTCCGGAAAGTAACCCGGTCGCTACCGCTCCCGGTACTGACTTCATCGCCCAACTCGGCGATGGCGCTCATAGACTCTCTAGGCACTCAATTACAAAATTAGGCCAGTACCCTGTCCGTGGCGGATAACCGAACGCCAATAGAAGTCACATGAGAAAAATCCTCTTAGGTTCAGTTCTGACATTTATGCTTCTGTTGTTGTCAGCTCTCGCGATAACAAGACTCGGCTTGATGCCGGTAAGCGCTGACGGCCCTCACTCAAATCTTGAAGCGCGGATTATGCCTGCGGTGCTTCATGCTTCCATTGTCCGCCATGCGTCTGGAGAAACGAATCCAGTCCCTCTCAACGAAGACAATCTGAAAGCTGCGG
The DNA here is from genome assembly GCA_025463135.1 of Acidobacteriota bacterium. Classification (GTDB taxonomy): domain Bacteria; phylum Acidobacteriota; class Blastocatellia; order Pyrinomonadales; family Pyrinomonadaceae; genus JAOAPY01. The sequence continues at coordinate 192,577 of JAOAPY010000030.1, read as the reverse complement.
TGGACACTTACAAAGCAATGTGTGCGAGGTGTCACAGCACGCCCGGCGGCAACTCAAGTGTTTACGGTCAATCGTTCTACCCTCCGGCGCCGCAACTTCCGGCACGAATGTACCCATACGCAGAGGTGCAGCTCTTCTGGGTGATCAAACACGGGATCAGAAACACCGGCATGCCGGCCTGGGGAGGCATGCTGTCAGACGATGAGATTTGGCAGCTCGTAAGCCTCCTCAAGAACTCACAAGACCTGCCTCCAGCGGTTGAAGCGCACTGGAATGAACGGTAGGAACAAGGGCCGCGAAGCGACTGGTCGTTTTCCGTTAGTCTAACACCATTAATATGTCGTGCTGAGCGACGAACAGCGTTGACACTGCTAAGCGGGCTGCGGATTGCGGGCTCTCAGTGATTCACACTCCGTAGCTAGTGTCTTGACTCCAAAGTTCGCGCAACAAATCGGTCTAAAATTTCGAGGTTGTAGTCTTCGCCCCATTAGGGGCGAGATGTTTATAGCCTTCGACAGTTGGAAAATCTTGTTCATCGCTCCGTTAGGAGCGAAACATTGGGTTTCCGAAAGGCACATTATGCTCCTCTGGAGCGAGGAAATATTTTCGGCTACTTGTCTATAAACATTTCGCCGCTCTGCGGCGAGGCAGCACTTATGTTTAGGACTTTAGAGTCACCACACTAGGTGTTGCCAGGCCTTTAGGCTGCCCCCTGATCTTTCTTTCGTTGTCAATCGGCCGGATCTCGCTCATCTATTTCTGCGCCTCGCCATCTTCCGAAAGCGCGCCGATGTTGTCGGTCAGATAGATAAAACGATCTTGCCTCCGACGTGTCGACTGCGACTAAGTTCTAGTGCCTTTTTGGCATGTTCCAGTGGAAGAACCTCTTGAACGAGGGGTCGCAGTTTGCCATCGTCGATGATCTTTCCTATGTCCGCGAGGCGCTTGCCATCGGGCTTGACGCCAATCATCATAGCGCGCACGCCGCTTTCCCGTGCGAGGTCCTGCCGTGGCTCCTCCATCAGTGCCACGAGAATCCCGCCTTTTTTGAGAACTGTGAAAGATCGCTTCTGCGAATCAGCGCCCAGAGGGTCTAGCACAACGTCCACGTCGTGAACGTAATCTTCAAAGCGAGTCTTCTTATAATCGATCGTTTCGTCGCAGCCGAGTTTTCGGATCAGCTTGAGGTGATCGGCGCCGGAAGCGGTGCCGATCACCCGTGCGCCGTGCGCCTTTGCGAGTTGCACCGCCAGCGATCCAACTCCGCCCGCCGCCGCGTGGATAAGCACCGTCTGCCCCGCAAGCAGTTCCGCTGCGTCAAAAAGCGCTTGGTACGCTGTCAGCGCGCCGAGGGGTATGGCCGCCGCACTGGGGAAATCGAGTCCGCTGGGCTTCAATGCCAAATCGATTTCGTCGCCAACGGCAAACTCCGCATCGGCGCCATCTCCCGACAGATGGAGCATACCGAAGACTTCATCGCCGACCTTGAACCGTCCAGCAACGTCGCCTAATTTCTCGACGATTCCAGCGAACTCCCAGCCCAGGGTCAACGGCAGTCGGTGGTCGAGCCACGAGCGGGCCTTACCTTCGGCGACCATCCAGTCCAGCGGGTTTACGCCAGTTGCTTTCACTCTGATCAGTGCCTGACCGCGCGCCGGCTCTGGTCGAGCAGCCCGAACAATTTTGACGCCGGTTGGATCGCCGTAGGAATGGATCCTCGCGGCGCGCATGGTTGCCGTCGGATGTGGATCCGGTCGTTCGCTTTGCTTCGCGCCCTGGAACAACTTGCTGAATGGCGTGCCCCGCTCGCGCCACCGGCCCTTGACGGCCTTTGGGCATTGCGGTTCGTGTTCTGATTCGAGCCATCCGCCTGTGAACCCGGCCTTCTGCAATCCTCGCCAGATGTACGGGCTTCGTCGCATGAGATTCCACAGCAGACCGGTACGGTGGTTCTCGATCATCATGACGATCGGGCCCTGGTCCAAGCCGTAATTCAGCGAGCTGATCCAGTCGCCGAAGGTCGGATTAAAGCTGGCGCGCAGGCCATATTCGCTGCGCAAGCCGGGATGCGCGCGAACCAACTCTCTCAGCGTGTCAATGACAAGCTCCGGTGCAAAGGGTAGCGATGCAGCGACGGCGCCGGGCGCGAGGGTGCCGTCGTCAGGTCCGTCGGGTACACCACGGGCTTCGTACATCCAGAAAACTCGATCGACTTTATCGATGGTTTTTGTCGCAGGGCCGGGGCCATCGCTGGCACTTACACCCCAACAGAGCGGTCCATACCCTCGGAATTTTCGCGGATTCTCCTCGGCATAACTGCGCTGCACGTTCGTGGCGCGGCGGCTGTTCTCGAAATAGTCGAGTCCTTTGTCTTGCATGAACCCATCGACAATTCCGCGTAAATCGAGCCAGCTGTGGCTGAGCTGGTGGATAAAGAGCGGCCCCATGTGGAGGTATTCGATTCCGTAATGTTTTCGCCAGTCGAACGTTTTCTGCCACGCGCGATAGCACTCCGGCGGCAGCGCGAAGGTTGTGGAGCCAAGTGCCAGCACGTGCATCAGCAGCGATTCGTCGTACCCCTGGTAGCGATAACTGATGAAGCCAGTCTCTGGTGTGCCTCCGTGGACTATCGTGACATCTTCGACGCTCATGGTCGGCCAGTCGTTCTCGTTGCTCGGAACGCCGTACAAGGCCCACTGCCAGTCGGCGCGCCTATAAAGGGCGTCGGCGGTTTCGCGGATTTCACGTTCAACCGGCGCGTCCGCATCAAAGAACATTCCTGCCAACAGCATCCCCGCCAGCAGAAACGCGCTATCCACTGTCGAAAGCTCGCACAGTCCGGCGCGACGACCATCTTTCATTTCCAGGAAATGATAATAGAATCCCTTGTACCCAGTCGTATCCGGCTCGGGCCCTTGCGGGCTGTGCTCAAAGAATCGCAGCGCGGTCAGAACGCGTTCGGCCGCGTCCGCACGTTTTAGCCAGCCATTGTTCACCGCCACCGGATAACAACTCAGTCCCAAACCCGTCGCCGCAATGCTGCATGGCGAATCTTCGCGAGTGTTGTCAGCCACAAGCCCGTTCCGAGCATTTGTGTGATCCAGAAAATAGCGGAAGGCCAATTGCTGAAGTTCGAGGATATCGTCAGGCAACTCGGACATGCCAGCGAGTGCAGTTTTTCCTTCAGGCTTACCCATTGATTTCTCCACAGTTGTCGTAGCTTCGCTGTTCTCTGCGAGGGTCGAGCAACGCTCAGTCGGCACCTGCTCGCCCAGCTTCCTTCAGCAAAAGACACTTGGCTTAGAATAAATGATTCGATGCAAAAACTAGTAAGGGAGCGGGCATTTCGGCTGAAGATATAACCCGGATCGCCACAATTCTGAATTCGCTTTCATTGCTCCGATGTCCACCAATTCAAATTCGGCGTCGGTAAATTTTCGCATGATGTCGTAAGCCCACCTGGCACGGCTTCGCCCATCGGCCGGGCCGGGTGCTTGCGGTGATAGTAGCGATTCTAAGCATGGCCTGCTTCAGTTCGATTGGTTCACTCGGGCAGTCCACGTTCCCTCACGCAGGAAATCCATTCGCGAATGTACGGCGGACAGTTTCGAAGTTCGATTCCGTTGGCCTCCGCAACGGTAAGCGCCCTTACGGCTTCAAGGCTCACCACCGTGACCTGTGTGAGATCAAGCGCCAGACTGCCCTTCGCTGTCTCCTCATTCGCTGTCAATTCCTGCAGCACCTCGACGGAAGCACGGTCAATTCGTCCACTTACGCGCAAGACGACGAAGCCATCCGGAGTAAGTAGTCGATCAATCTTGCACGTCATCGCGTCCCTCAGCTCAAGGCTTGTTATGATCTCCTTCAGGCTCATCCAGACATAGCGCGTTGCTCCAGTCCGTCAACGTAGCGTTCACATTTGATCTTCACAGCTTGCTTTCCTTACGCCAATCCCACCGGCATCGGGCCCAGGCTGAGAAAATTCAAGAAACCATTGAGGCCAAACACAACAAAGACTAGCCCCAGTAAAATGCGTGCAATCAAGGTGACAATTTTCATTCGCGTTTCCTTTTCGATAGTTTCAAAAACCTTACCAATTTCAGTGTTGTGCGCCGCCAGTGGCGTTGAGCGGTTTGGGAAAATTCTCCCCAGCCCAGATCGAAAACCGGGTCGGTTCTCGGCCTGCTGCTTTGTTTGCGAGAGCAATTTGATCGGACGAATCCGAACCCAGATAAGTATGGGCTTCCCAGTAACTGAACATCTCAGCAATTTCGTTTGCTCCTGGAAAGGAACCCGCGAAGACTTCCTTTGGGACCTGCTTGTATGAAAAGTCATGCCCTTGTCGATTTAGCGTCTCAACGATTTCATTAAAGCTCATGAAATCACCGACGAGTGGAAGATACTGACCATTGCCTGCCTCATCCGGGTGTGCGAAGGCGCCGGCCACGATATCACCGAGTTCGTTAATATCGCCCATGTGAATGACCCGCAGCGTCGGATCAAGAGGAAGAGCCCAGCCCATTGATCCGTCTGCCTGCTTGTGCGGACCAAGGGCGCCCGCTAGATTTTGGTAGTAGAAAGGAGCGATGACGAAGGTGTAATTCTCAAAGCCGCCATCCTTCACAACCTGATCGATTTTGGCCTTGCCGGTAAAGTGGGGAACGTCGAACTTGCCACCGCTGATCGCTTCTACGTTAGGCAGGGTTGACCAGATAAAGTGTTTGACCCCGGCATCTTTGGCGGCGCGTATGGCCGCCGTCGCCTGCTTGAGCTCATCAGCTCCTGCTTCCCGAAAATTGGTGACCAGGAAAACTCCGTGTGCCGCTTCAAATGCAGCTTTGAGTGTGTCCGGTTTGCCTAAGTCTGCCTCGACGACTTCCTCTGCGAGTTCGCCATGCTTGTCTGGATTGCGAGTCAGTGCTCGCACCTTGAATTGTCCGCGGGCTTGCAGGGCACGTACAACTCCGCCTCCCTGCTGTCCCGTTGCACCGATCACGGCGATCAGTTTTTTATTGTTCGATAACATCTTGGTCCTCCCTTTCATCTGCAATCATTCAAGATTTGGTAGTGGAGTAATTGTGTTGTAGTTAGTCTTCGTCGCGGAGCGACGGCTGACTTTAGCCCGGCCTTTTAAGGCCGGGATCACAAGCACCGATACATTCTCGTCGCATAGCGACGACGGAATGAACTCTCAATCGTCGCTCACGCGACGACCTAAGTCTCGCGCCCTGTTCTCCGGCCTTAAAAGGCCGGGCTAAAGTCAGCCATCGCTCTGCGACGAAGAGCAACACACATTTACCCCAGTACCCAAGATTCAATCGCGCCCCGGCGGCGCCGACGGTAATCTTCAACCTTCAAGCCGAAGGAGACTTCAGCGTCGCGGCAAGCACGTCGCGGAGAGGCTTGGGCGGCCAGCCGCCCAGGCGCTCGACGTCGCCGGTCAAAATGTCGAACGCACCCTCCGCGAAGCTCGTCTGGATGCTGATGACGGTATTGACGACCTGCTCCGGCAGACTCGCCTGCGTCAGTCCGGCGCGTAATTGCTCTTCCGTGATGACAAGGAACGCAAGCGGCCGACCAGCAATTTCGGCGACGAGGGCCGCGCGTTCACCACCCGACAGGCGCTCGGGGCCGGTAGCGTTGTAGGTAGCGCCGGCATGGCCGTCGCCGATCAGGATTCCCGCTGCGGCGGCTGCCACGTCACCGCGCGCCACGAAAGCAACCCGGTTCTCGGCGAGCCCGGCCAGCACGCCCTGGGCCAGCGACATCTGCGCCTGCTGCGCGAAGCTTTCGGCATAGAAGTTCATGCGCAGGATGGTCCACGCCGGCGCCGTGGCGATGAGACGCTGCTCGCCCCACCAGTAGGGGGTTCCGAGCACCGGCCCCTCGGCCTGGCGCGCGCCGGCGGCCGACATGAAGACGATATGCTTGACGCCCGCCTTCACGGCCGCGTCGATCGCAGCGACGTTCTGCGCCCCGCGCTTTCCGGCATCGAGGCTCGGAATGATGAGCAGACGATCGAGACCCGCATAGGCCTCCGCAAGACTTTCGGGCTGGTTGTAGTCTCCAAACCGCTGCTGGGCCGGCGCAGTGATGGTCTCGGGCGTGCGCGAGATCCCCACGACTTCGTGACCGCCGGACCGTTGCACGAATTCCGCAACCGTGGCCCTGCCCAAATGACCGCTGGCGCCACTTACACCGATTTTCATGTCAGCCTCCAATACTTCATCTTTGAATCTCTAATACGTTGAACCTTTAACTCTCAATTAGGTCGCTCTTCGATCAGAAAGGATATTGACGCTGCCCGCTGTGCGAGTTGATCCAAATCACGTCGCTGAAATCATCCAGGCAGCCGCTCGTGAACTTCGAAAAACTGATCGTCCGCAGCCTTTCACCACTGGTTGCCGGCGAAGTAGCGGTAATCTTTCACCTCGATTTGCGTGGATGTCATAACTTCACCTGATCTGTTCGTTGATCCCGGCCGGTCGAGATTTCCAGGAGGCCCAGCTGCGCCAGCATCACGGTCCCTGACGGATAGCAGTTGAAGGATTGAATCTTGCCGTCTTTCAGGCGAAACACGTCACAGCAGGGTGTATCCATCCGCTTTCCTGTTGGCGGCACAGTTCCCTGAGGCAGGGCCAGCGGCCCCTTGTGGGTTCCCTGCAAGGCGAGCTCTACGACTACCGTGTCTCCGATGACGTAAAAGCTGTACAGTTCGCGGTGCATGTCGGGAAACGCCGTCGCATAAGTCTCGACGGTACGGCCGAGTTCGTCTGGCCCTCGATACGTGACGCCAATCGACTGATCCGTGAAGGTCCCATCTTCAGTGAATGAGCTAACCCATCCGACAACGTCTTTGTCTTCGGCGACCTGTCCGTATACCGCAATAAGCTGAGGCGCGAAGTCCAGCATCTGCCGAAGTTCTGCTTCTTGTTCCCGGATCTTTTCCTCGGCCGTCTTGTGCTCAGTGATATCGGTCACCGCCCCGATAAACTCGCGATTACCGGATGTGCTCTCGACAGCGTGAACTATCGCATGGACATGCTTGACTCGTCCGTCAGCCATTAACAAACGATACTCATGTTCGAAGTCAGTGCCGGTCTGGGATGCGCGATCGATGACCTGTTGTGCGAGCGCTCTGTCATCAGGATGTATGCGCTGTACCACTGAATCTACTGTTGGCGTTAGTGTGCTGTCGTACTCGAAGATGCGATAGGTTTCGTCTGACCAGACAATCTCTTCGTCGTCGGGTTTCCATCCGAAGCTGCCGGTATGACTAAGCCTTTGTGCTTCGGCCAGATAAGCTTCGCTTCGTCGGATCGTTTCCTCGGCAACTCTACGCTCCGTGATATCCATGATCGCGCCGAGAACTTCTGCGTTGCCGGCCTCGTTCCTATAGCAATGGGCCAGGTTGTAAATATGCTTTATCGAACCGTCCGGCAGCAGCAACCGATGCTCATAGTCAAAGTCAGCTCCGCCCTGTCCCGCACGCTCGATCGCATCTGTAACAAGGCCCACATCCTCGGGATGGACTCGCTGTAAAATCAATTCGGGCGTCGGTTCCGTACCGGGTGTGTATCCATAGATTCGAGCCGATTCCTCGGACCAAAATATCCGCTTCGTACTGACTTCCATTCCGACGCTGCCGACGTGGCTCAGTCGTTGGGCTTCCGCCAGACAATGCTCGTTACGCCGCAGGGCTTCTTCGACGCGCTTACGGTCTTCGATGTCAGTGACGATGCCGTACCATTTGATGATGTTTCCATCCTCAGCTCGCAATGGAAAACCGCGATCCAGATGCCATCGATATTCCCCATCCGCTCCGCGAAAACGAACTTCGCTTTCATGAGGTTCGCCACTTGCAACGGATGCGCGCCACTTGGCTTCGTGCCTCTGAAGATCATCGGGATGAACTGCATCTTGCCACGCCGACCCGGCTGTTTGTGCCGGCGTCATGCCCGAGTACTCCACGAATCGGCTGTTCACGTAAGTATTAGAGCCATCAGGCAGCGCAACCCACACTATTGCCGGAATCGTATCGACGATGTCTCGAAGCTCTTGCTCGGCCCGCTTCCGTTCTTCAATATCGAGATTGATCCCGATCCAATACAGCAGAGTTCCGTCCGCGTCCCGGACAGGTTCGGCGCGACTGAGGAACCAGCAGTACCCCACATCGGCGTTACGCACGCGAAAACTCACCTCACCGGCGCAGCCTGTGCGTAAACACTCCGACCAGACTCTGCGTGTCTCTTCGCGATCATCCTGATGCAAAAGAGGGATATGGGAATCCCACGCCGCGCCGGTGTCGATCCCGAGCCGAATAGGATGGTCTTTCGGGAGGCCGAGGTAATCTGAACCGCGTTCATTCAGGAAAGTGAGCGCCCCGGAGGGGGCCGCGTACCAGGTATGCGCCGGAATCAAATTAAGAGCGAGCTGCAATTCCGCGCCGAGCGGCAAACGCTTCCGAGCGACGCTATCAAAATGATCAGATGAGCCAACCGGCAGCGGGTCCGACTTAGCAAGACGCACTGGCGAGGCTCCGGTTTGATGATTGAGGGAATCTTCTTTCAAACGCCCGCCTGCTGCTCCTTCTATTAATTACGCTTCTCGATGACTCGTCCGTGCCGTTACGACGCCGCGCCGCAAAGCGACGGGACGTCTTCCGATAGTCTAACAGCATTAGTATGTGTTCCCGAGCATCGAACAGCGATCAATCAGGCTGTTAGGCGGGCTTCGTAAATAGGGCTCTCAGGTTGTCACGGTCTTTGCAGGTTCCCTTGATGACTTCGGTGTCGCGTCGGCCTGAGGCCGCCTGCTTTACCCTACTTTGACAGCAGTGGCCAGGTTTTAGATGATAAGCGCCATGCGACTCTCCGTAATCCGGCAAGGGCGCAGCACAGTAAGTTGTGGAGAACATTATGAAGATTCTATTCACTACTGCTTTGATAATTGCCGCCGCTACCTCTTTGGTCCACGCACAGGAAGAATTGCGGTTGGCGCCATCGGATATCAATGAGCTCACAAGCGTTAACGCGGGAGCCGGGACATCCGGAGTGAGTGGAATCCAAACTCGCACCTTGAAGGGTGACGCCACAAAATCGGGGATCTATACGATCCAGTTGACGATTCCAGCAAATGTCAGGATACAAGCTCATACCCACCCAGATGACCGCGTGGCCACCGTCATCTCCGGAACATGGTACATCGGTTACGGTGCGAAGTTTGACGATGCAGAGTTAAAGCCGCTGACCGCGGGCAGCTTCTACACCGAGCCGCCCAGTGTCGCACATTTCGCGAAGACCGGTAACGAACCGGTCGTGCTTCAGATTACGGGTAACGGGCCAACTGGAACAGAATATGTTGAGGCCGGCAGTGCAAGCGTTCCGGCAAAACCAAACTACGATTCACTCTTCGCAAATGTGAATGGCGTTCGCATTCACTATCTCAAGTCCGGCAGCGGCAAGACACCGCTGGTGCTGATTCACGGCTTCGGTGACGATGCCCGGATGTGGCTTCCTCTATTCGCGGACTTTGGCAAAGACTACACAATAATTGCTCCTGATTTGCGGGGCTTGGGCCAATCGTCCAGAGAAAAAACCGGCTATGACAAAAAAACTGCCGCCGTCGATATCCATGAGCTGGTTAAGAGCCTTGGGTACAAAGATATCTATCTCGTCGGTCACGACATCGGCATGATGGTGGCCTATGCTTATGCCGCGCAGTTTCCCGCCGAGGTCAAAAAACTCGCCCTCCTTGACGCACCCATTCCTGGCGTTGGCGATGTTTGGGAAAAGATCTACACGACTCCCGCGCTTTGGCATTTTCATTTCGTGAACAGTCCGATTGCGCTTGAATTAGTGAACGGCCGCGAGCGCATCTTTCTCGAGCACGTCTGGCAATCATTCGGCGGCGACCTTTCGAAATTCGGAGAGGAAGAAAAACGCATGTACGCGCAGGGTTATTCGCAACCGGGAGTAATGCGTGATGCGTTTGAGTATTTCAAAGCTTTCGAGCCAACGGACGCCGCAGATAACCGTAATTTCGCCAGGACCAAACTGCCGATGCCTTTGCTTGTCATTGAGGGTGAAAAAGGGATGAACGGTCTGCTCGCCATTCAGGCGGCACTGATCTCGGACCACCTCAAGGCGATAAAATTTCCATCAGGCCATTGGCTGATGGAAGAGAAACCGGCCGAGACATCTGCAGCTTTGAAGGACTTTTTTGGGAATTGATCCGAATCTGTGGATCTGCTTGGGACTTGATTAGAAGCGGGCCGATTGGGAACAATCCCGACTATCTGAAATGATCAAGTCTTCAGCAATAGTTAAGATTTAGATTGCAGTGGAGCTCCGATCCGATATGACCGTATGGTCTGCGGACTATGAAGAAGCTCGTGAGTAGGATCTTTGTGATTCGTAAACTCAACCATTGATCGCCACCCCGCCGCCCGCCCCCCTTTCTTTTTGAAATTTCCCAGTGACCAAGAGGCGAGCAGCAGCTTCAATCAGCGCTTGCACGATAGGCGAATTCCGCCCCGTTCGATAGAGGCACATCTTGATGGCCCTGAACGAAAGAAAGAGACATTGATTCAGCTGCTCCGGGGCGCAGTGTTACGTTAACGGTTACAGTTCGGTTACTCCCCGAAGGAACAATAGACGTTTTACTGATCTGAATCGTCAAGTGTGAGTGGCGGCGACAGCGTTTTGGATAACGTCGATGTAAGATGATATCGATTTTCACAGACACAGATTTTCCCGGACACTATTGTCTTACGTAAAGCCCTTGTGATAAATTGCGTCGCGTCCCCAGCAAGATTCTTTGATCCGTGTTCTTCCAGCGTCTCAAGTTGAACGGTTGGTTTTAGTTTCTCTGTCCTCAATATAGCATCTACCTCCCGCGGTCTAAGTTTCGCAGTAGACGTTCGCTGGTTTTCAAGTCCAGGCTACGTCTAAAGTCCTTAACTAAACTTCGCCATTGGCCTTCTTCCAATGATCTTTCACTTAGACATCTCGCGATAGTTCGGAAGCACAGGCCTCAGGGTACGGTGCGCGTAGCTCTCTCGAAGATGAAAGGAGACTCACAGTGAACCGGACGACAATAAATACAACTCTTCATTTCGATTTAGGATTTGTCTCGGAATCCGCGCCAGTCAAGCTCCACGTGGGGACCAGGCGAATACCTCTCCTCCGCCACACTCCGCAGACTCTGGCCAACCATCGGGCCGGCAATGCGGCGCTTCGTTTGATCCCCGACGAAAGCGTTACACACTACGCGGAAGATGTTGAGTTGCCGCAGGAGTATGTTCAGCTATTACTCGTCACCGCGGCTCCCACGGTTGAAGGGGCCAAGTTGGACACGCTGCTGCTTTCGACGATTCATATACCGCGAAGCGCGAGAGAGAAGGTGCTTGAACAGAGAATCGCGAGTTGTCATCCGTGCGTTACTGTTCCCAATCCCAAGCTTGCGCAATACGGTGCGCTGGTTACCTTAGCTGAAGATCCCGCGCCCATCATCGACGTCCACGATTTTAAGACGGCCATGGATGCGGCGGTTTCGCTTGTCTACCATCATGTGGAGTTGGTCAACATTGGAGCCACCACCGGGGCAACAGTCAGCAATATCATTGAATATTCGAACGGAATCAGCGATCTGGCCATGCAAATTCTGCAACAGGCCTTACTGAATCAACAAGATCCTTCGAATCAGAACTGGGTCTATGAGACGCCTTATCTCGACACAAACCTGCAACCCACAACGACGAACTACTACAACTGGTCGGATATTACGAAGGAATGGGTCACCGGTCCCATAAGCGACAGCGTCAAGAAGGCGAAGAATGAGCCTTCGCTGCAATCAAGCAGCACGAATGCCGGCGTTTACACTGTCCAGCAGGGCGTTACAAATGTCTCAGTTCCGCAGTCGGCGACCACTCCCCGGACCGAAGTCCGTGCCCTGGACGACAGCAGCACTTACTGGACCGTCAATAACCTCACACCGCAACATGGTTTTAGCCAAAGCGGCGATCTTTCTTTTGAGAACAATACTTTCACAATCTCCTTCACCAATTCCTGGTGCCGCTGGCTTTCCGGTTATGTCGAGTTTTACGGCGCCGACGGCTCAGCCGTCACGCCCGCGGGATGGCAGAGCCAGTTGCCCGCGGCGCTGGCCGGCGTTTATGACACTGACACAAAGAAGTATGTCGCGATTTTTTCATCCGTGGACACGATCCTTGCCATCCCCGTGGGCGGTGAGCCTACTGAAATCTCATTCACCTGGCCGAGTAATGCCAGTTCGGTAAAGCTCATGGCCGGCGGAATCGGTCGAACCGGCGGCATCGAAGGGCAGGACGGAGTCTACTACGGCGCCTGGGACAGCAACGTCTGCACAGGCGGCGCCGTAATGACCGGGATCTTCAATTTTGGAATTCCAACCGCATGTTTGCTGATGGGAGCTGCGGTGTCGCTCTCAGGACTCAATGAGATTGCCAAGAGCGCGTTTACGATCATTCTTGATGTAGCCAGCACGCTGATTGTAGGTGCTGTCTCCACCGGCATCCAGGGCGGTGGCACCACCACGCTGCTCATCGCCTTCGTCGATTTGATCCCTCGGCTGCTGCTCGATATAACGGATCTCGCCGTCTGGATGAGTGCCGAGATCGCCGAAGGCGCGGCCGAAGAGGCCACGCCCATTTTCGGCTGGATTGCGATGGCTGTCTCCGTGCTTTCAACCGTCGCGCTACTCGTGGAAACTTCAGCTGAAGTGGCGCTTTCACCGGCAACTTTCGAACTTACCGCGTCAAGGGCGATCGACGCGCAGTGGACCTTGCTCCCCGACATCAATCATCAAAACACCTGGCCTCTGGAAGCGACCTCGTATGAAGTCGTAGCCACTTACCAGGACGGCACCACCCGTTCGACAACCGGGCAAATGCAGTCCTCCCCACAAACCGGGCCTATTACCGTCTACTTCAACGCAGAAAACAGCAATCGTCTCCCAGCTGGAGGCAATGTGACGTTTACGGCAAAGTTCTTCTCGGACACAGGTTGGTTAGCGGGCTCTGCCAAGAGTGCTTTGCTGAATGCCGACATACCAGGCACGTTGCTGACTGTTCCACAAATGAACATCACCGAAAACCTGGTGCCACTGACATCCTCGACCACTTACCAGTTTGATCAGAAGCTGATTTACAACGCCAACACGCAACAGCATGAATGGAGTAATGCCAGCGGCGCCCCCACAGCTACGGTCCAGGACCTGAGCAGCAGCAACGTCGGTAATAATCTCGCGGAGCTTACCAATATCACCATTAGCCAGCAGACAAGCGAACTCGGCTATACCTGGGAGGCCTCGGGTCAGGGTCTTCCTCTCGCCGATCAGCCCGGCGTTTTCTCGGGCCAGATGTTCACCTTCCAGGCAATTGACGTCCGCTCCGATCCGGAGGACGGTCTCAAATTCGTGCCCGACGGTTTTACGCCGAAGCCACTGCTGCTATTCGATCTGGATGGCCCCGCAAACGGCGTCGGCTTCAATTTCTGGGTCGATCCTCGCAACGGCCTTTATCACGTCCGTCAGGTTGTGCTCGACGGCACCACCAATCCATTCGATCTCTCCATTGGCCAGAGTTGGGGTCGCTTCAATGAGCAGATCGACGCAGCCATCATTCACCCATCCGGTTACGTTGTTGGGGTGAGTACGGCCAACAGCAAGATTGAGGTACTCAATTTGGTTAATGGCGTTGGCGCTGACGCCGTAGCGCCGCTGGCCAACATTTATTCAGGTTACGGCACGCGACCGGGCCTGATTCACATTCCGTTGGGAGTTGCCGCAACGCCCAACGCCGGCGTCATCGTCCTGGAAGCTGCGGATTCAAATCTACCCGGAGCCGGAGCCAGATTGCAGGCATTTGATTTCCTGGGGAACCCGGCGCCTATTTTTGCCGGCAGCTCTCCCGTCGCGGCTTTGAAGGATGAAGGGACTCTTCCAGTAACCCTGCTTGACATTGCCATTGAGTCGAAAGGCTATATCTACGTGCTGAAGTATCTGAACGAAGGCGCGAATGTCAGCGATTATCGCCTGGACATCTATAACCCCGATGGCTCATGGCTCAACCAGACAGCCGGCATTTCGTCCGCCTGCCTGACCGTGGACCTTTGGCGGACGGTCTACACGCTCAACTTCGAAATGATCGAGAAGCCCAGCGGAGGCCGCACCGAACCATCCGTGAGTATTTGGTTGCCATCTACTCCTTTATAAACATTCATAGCGGCTAAGGAGAAATAACATGTCTCTTCAAGGTATTACCGTCGCGATCTCACCTAGTGGCATCCAGTATTTCACCAACGTGCTACTGGTCAATGAAATTGTCGCCGCGCTCCAAAAGGTTCGCCCAGCCAGCAAAACGATCTACGCGGGCGACATCACAATCTCCGTTGGGAAGGGTGGATCGACTTGGGCCGGCAATGTGGTGATAGCCCTGTCGAGTGGTTCCATGTCTTCTTTCACTCCGACCTTCCAATCGCTTACACAGGGGGATAACGGTCAGTTTACTCTGACGCTGCTGGCAACCAACTTCCAGGCCACATTCAATTGGAATGAGCAGTACGACAATTACGAGAGCCATCCCAATGGGGGCACCCGTATGACGGGTCACTCAAACGACAATTACCCCTATTCGGTCGGCTTTTCGCAAATGACCATTACCGTGGTCTTTCGGTTTGTTTTCAGTAACAACGATTGGGCATTCAACTTCATTAGCGCGGCGGTGCACACTACCGGGGTGTCTCCGAACATACCCTCAAACAGCATCGTAGGTTTGGAAGAGTATGCAGGCTGCTTCTCCAGCCAGGTAAGCGCTGCTACTAAACAAGCGGTAGACACGATTGACTTCAGCGCGCCGATCACAGCACTAATCAAGCCCCTGTTTGCGTCAATACCGGCGAGCGGACATCTCACGCCTGATATTGCGTTTCAGTTTCCGGTGGGGCCGAGCGGACTCACATTCCCCGGCAACAGCGGGATTGCCGCCGGCGTGACTGGTGACGTGACTTATAAAGGGACGGCCTATGCGGGAGCTAATCCGCCGCAATTGGCTTTGCCTCCCGTTCCCGCCAACAATCATCTGAACTATTACGCTTCTGATTACACCTTCAATGCTCTGATGTGGGCCTTTTGTCGGGAAGGGAATCTAGTCGCCACGGCCACTCCCGGCAACATTCCGGATCCGGCGGCGCTTAACACGGGCAACTACAACAACACGCCTCTGCAAGCCCTGTACACTGCCTACCCGAACATGCCGATGACGGCCAACATCAAGGCCCTGGTGGCACCGAAGGTGCAGTTCAAACAGGTCTACGATCTAACCGCCGCCAACATCGGCAAGCTGCAAAACCAGCTCCCGCCCGCGGTCTACGCGCAGCTACAGGTGCTCAAAGGATCGGTATTCATGGACGAGCCGTCATTTTTTGCGCAACTGATTAATGCACTGGGCCGGGCAAATGCCGGCCAGTACAAGACCGTCATTGAAAGTGTGGCGCTAGTGGTCGGCGCGGTCGTCACCCACAGCGATCATGTCGTCCTGAACGTGATCGACGCGGGCGTGCCCATCCCGGTGATAACTTTCGACGTAAGTCAGACGGACGTTTTGCAAGCATTCGTGCTGGGGATTTCGGGAACGACTCAGACGCTGCAGTTCGCCTTCCAAATCGTAACTCCTTTGACCACTACTACGTTTGTCAGTTCTCCAATCCCGGGTGTTAACGGCGGCGATTTCACCATGATTTGGAACTGGGTCCTGCAGCCTGTTTACGGCACAGAGGTCGCAAAGATCGGACAGGCAGGGGTGGCCTTGCCGCGTATCCACGGATTCGATTTCCTGTTCAACAATGCCACCATTACGATGGCACCGGGCTACGCCAACGTACTGTCTGACGTGCAGCATGTCACCGACAGTGGCGTTAGATACCTGATGTCCAAACAACTGCTTGAGATCGACCCGAACGCAGCGTGGGAGCCGTTCCGTTCAGACCTCTTCAAAACCAAAGCGGCCGGAGGGGATTAAGTGTCGTGGTTCTTAGGGGGAAATATACGTTTCAATCGACGAATCCGAGTGGCCCAAAATGTTCTTGACTCATTGGGCTGACCGTGGACCTTTGGCGGACGGTCTACACGCTCAACTTCGAAATGATCGAGAAGCCCAGCGGAGGCCGCACCGAACCATCCGTGAGTATTTGGCTGCCATCTACTCCTTCATAAACACTCGTCACTGCTAAGGAGAAAGAACATGTCTCTTCAAGGTATTACCGTCGCAATCTCGCCCAGTGGTATCCAGTATTTCACCAACGTGCTGCTGGTCAATGAAATTGTCCAGGCGCTCCAAAAGGTTAGTCCACCCAACAATTCAATTAACGCAGGCGACATTAATCTCTCGTCATCGAAAGCCGGCTCCAGTTGGGCCAATAATATTGTTATTGCCCTCTCGAGCGGTTCCATGTCTTCTTTCAGCCCGACTTTTCAATCGATTACGCAGGGCGACAACGGCGAATTTACCCTGACGCTGCTGGCAAACAACTTCCAGGCCAAATTCAATTGGAACGAACAGTACGACGATGTCTTCTGCTCCATAATCGGCTGCCACACCATGGATCATCAAAACAACAATTACCCATATTCAGTCGGGTTTTCCCAAATGACTATTACCGTAGTCTTCGAGTTCTTTTTCAGTCCCCGTACCAACCAATGGGTATTCCAATTCAATAGCTCGACGGTGACCACTTCGGGGGTATCTCCCAACATACCGTCGAATAGTATTGTAAACTCAGAAGAGTATGCGGGCTGCTTCTCGACCCAGGTAAGCGGTGCTACTAAAGCGGCAGTAGACACGATCGACTTCAGCACGCCGATTCAAGCTTTGATCCAGCCCCTCTTTCAGTCGATTTCCGCGAGCGGAAACCTCACGCCCAATATTGCATTCGACTTTTCGCAAGGGCCCAGCGGACTCACGTTCCCCGGCAACAGCGGAATTGCAGCGGGTGTGACTGGCAATGTGACTTATAAAGGTCAGCCCTATGCGGGAACCAATCCACCGCAATTGGCTTTGCCTCCCATTCCCGCCAACAATCATCTGAACTATTACGCTTCGGACTATACCTTTGATGCTCTGATGTGGGCTTTCTTTGAGGAAGGGGATCTAGTGGCTACGGCCACTCCCGGCAACATTCCCGATCCGGGGGCGCTGAATACGAGCAGCTACAACAACGGTCCGCTGCAAGCCCTTTACAATGCATACCCGGACAAGCCCATGACGGCCAACATCGCGGCCCTGGTCGCGCCGACGGTGCAATTCCGGCAGATTTATGATCTGACCAGCGCCAACATCGGCACGCTGCAAAACCAACTTCCGCCCACGGTCTACACGCAGCTACAGGTGCTTACAGGATCAGTGTTTATGGACGAGCCGTCCTTCCTCGCGGGTCTGGTCAATGCGCTGGGCCAGGCAACTGCCGACCAGTACAAGACCGTAATTGAAAGTGTGGCGCTGGTGGTGGGCGCAGTCGTCGCACACAGCGATCAGGTCGTCTTGAACGTAATCGACGCGGGCCAGACTATCCCGGTCATCACCTTTAATGTAAGTCAGACGGACATCTTGCAGGCATTCGTCCTGGGTATTTCAGGAACTACCCAGACCCTGCAGTTCGCTTTCCAGATAGTAGATGCTTTGACAACCACGCAGTTTATCAGTTCTCCAATTCCAGGTATCAACAGCGGCGACTTCAGTTACATCTGGAACTTTGCTCTGCAGATGCCTTACAGCACTGAGGTCGCAGAGATCGGAAAGAAAGGGGTGTGCTTGCCGCGTATCCAGGGATTCGATTTCCTATTCAGCCAGGCGACCATTACGCTTGAACCGGGCTACGCCAACGTACTGTCAGACGTGCAGTATGTCACTGACAATGGCGTTAAATACCTGATGTCCAAACAACTGGTTGAGATCGACCCGAACGCAGTGTGGGAGCCGTTCCGTTCAGACCTCTTCAAAACCAATGCCGCCGGAGGCGCTTGAGAGTTGTTGACAATGGTCGGATGGCGTTGGCCGACGGTCTATGCGCAACTAAGAGTCATTTCAAAAGCCCTGCGAGGCGCAGCGAGCTATCCATGAGTTTTAGCTTCCGTCAACTTGTGCGTCGCGCTCTTAAATTCCAAGGAGAAAGAACATGTCTCTTCAAGGTATCACCGTGGCGATCTCGCCCAGTGGTCTCCAGTATTTCACCAACGTGCTACTGGTCAATGAAATTGTCCAGGCGGTCCAAAAAATTAGTCCACCCAACAATGTGATTGACGTGGGCGACATCTTGATTACG
Organism: Acidobacteriota bacterium; assembly: GCA_025463135.1. Taxonomy (GTDB): domain Bacteria; phylum Acidobacteriota; class Blastocatellia; order Pyrinomonadales; family Pyrinomonadaceae; genus JAOAPY01. Next base: position 174,221 of record JAOAPY010000030.1, on the reverse strand, counting down.
TCAACTAAGGGCGGGTCCACATGGGCCAACAACATCGTCATAGCCCTGTCGAGTGGTTCCTTGTCTTCGTTCACTCCGACTTTCCAATCGCTCACCCAGGGAGATAGCGGCCAGTTTACTCTGACGCTGCTCGCAAACAACTTCCAAGCGAAATTCAATTGGAATGAAACGTACGACAATGTGGACTGCAACGCTGCTGGTTGCAATTCTACCGGTTACGCGAACAACAATTACCCATATTCGGTCGGCTTTTCGCAGATGACCATCACCGTAGTCTTCGAGTTTGTTTTCAACAACAACGACTGGCAATTCAACTTCATCAGCTCCGCGGTGGCGACCACAGGAGTGTCTCCCAACATACCGTCGAATAGTATTGTAAACTTGCAAGACTCTTCAGGATGCTTCTCAACTCAGGTGAGCAACGCCACTAAAGCAGCGGTCGATACGATTGACTTTAGTACGGCGATCCAAGCCTTGATCAAGCCCCTGTTTCAGTCGATTCCCTCGAGCGGAAACATCACCCCGAATATTGTGTTCCAGTTTCCGGTGGGACCAAGCGGCCTCACCTTTCCCGGCAACAGCGGCATCGCCGTCGGCGTAACCGGCAACGTGGCTTATCAGGGCACGGCCTACGCGGGCGCCAATCCGCCGCAATTGTCATTGCCCCCCATTCCCGCCAACAATCATTTGAACTATTACGCTTCGGACTACACGTTCAGCGCTCTGATGTGGGCCTTTTTTCAGGACGGGGATCTGGTGGCCACGGCCACGCCGGGCAACATTCCCGACCCGGCGGCCCTGAACACGAGCAACTTCAACAACACGCCGCTGCAGGCCCTCTACAATGCTTACCCGAACATGTCGATGACGGCAAACATCAAGGCACTGGTCGCGCCCACGGTGCAATTTCAGCAGATTTACGATCTGACCGCCGCCAACATCGGCAGCCTGCAAAACCAGCTTCCGCTCGCGGTTTACAACAGCCTGCTGCTGCTCAAGGGATCAGTATTTATGGACGAGCCGACATTTTTTGCGCAACTGGTTAGTACACTGGGCCAGGCAAATGCCGAACAGTACAAGACCGTCATTGAAAGTGTGGCGCTGGTGGTGGGCGCGGTCGTCACCCACAGCGATCAAGTCGTTATGAACGTGGTCGACGCGGGCGTGACCATCCCGGTGATCACTTTTGACGTAAGTCAGACAGACGTTTTGCAGGCGTTCGTACTTGGTATTTCAGGAACGACTCAGACGCTGCAGTTTGCCTTCCAAATCGTATCTCCTTTGACCACCACCACGTTTGTCAGTTCTCCAATCCCCGGTATTAACGGCGGCGATTTCACCGTGATTTGGAACTGGGTCCTGCAACCTGTGTACGCCACTGAGGTCGCAAAGATCGGACAAGCAGGGGTGGCCTTGCCTCGCATCCAGGGATTCAATTTCCTGTTCAACAATGCCACCATTACGCTGGCGCCGGGCTATGCCAACGTCCTTTCTGACGTGCAGTATGCCGCTGACGATGGCGTTAAGTATCTCATGTCCAAACAACTGGTTGAGATCGACCCGAACGCTGTGTGGCACCCGATGCATGCAGAACTCTTCAAGACCAAACCGACCGGAGGGGCATAGAAGTCATGGTTTTTTACGGGAAGTATACGTTTCAATCGACGAATGCCACTGGCCCCCAAATGTTCCTGACTTCCTCGAGCCGTCTGGGACAAACTTACCCAGTAGTCTCAGCTCCGAGCGCTACCGAGATCGAGCGTTGGATTGTCTATCAGAATGCTGATGAGACTCTTACAATCCAGATGGGGGATCTTTTCTATCTGAGCGCGATTGAATCGGTAGGATGGGTCATCGGCGATACCTCAATTGACCAGGCCTATTCCATGAAAACCATCGATCAAGGCGGTGGACAAGTGGCGCTGCAAATCTATTCCACCGGCCAGAGTCAATGGCTGCCTGTTCGTTACAGTGTCAACGTTCTACTACCCTACCTGGTTTTTCCGATTGCGGGCGAGTTGGAAGTCCTCGGCAGCGACACCTTCTACAATTTTACGCAAACGACGATCACGCCCTCGTTGGCGGCGATTCAAAGCTCCAAAAACGCTCAGAGTTGTGACTTCCAAAATGTTGACTTGAGCCAGGCCGACCTGAGCGGCGTAAACTGCACTGGGGCTGATTTCACCAACGCCAACCTCGACGGCACAATCTTCTCGGGGGCGACACTGACGAATGCGATATTTGTCGGCGCCTCGCTCGACAAGACTAACTTTAGTGGCGCCACCCTGGATGGGGCTTTCTTTACCGGCACTGATGTCTCCAACGTCATTTGGGGCACAGCCATCAGCGCCAGGGGCACACATTTCGACAACACCACCGGGATTAGCTGCAAGATCGGTTCAGCCAACCCGAACCTGCACGCAGACTTTACCAAGGCCGACTTTACCGGCGCAGATTTTTCCAAATCAGACTTCAGTTACGCGTATCTGATCGAGGCCACGTTAATACAGTCGGTGTTCGTTGGCGCTATCTTTCAGGGAGTTGATTTTACCTCGGCACAATTGGGCGGCCTCGATAAAACGGCGGCAGCGACTCTCTCTTATACTTATATGCCGAACGTCATCTTCAGCAAGGCAAACTTATTTGGAGTCAGCTTTGCATTCGCCACCGTTTTTGGAGCGGCCACGCAAATGTCCGACGCAGCCACGATCGAGCAGGCTGATTTTTCAAATGCCTATTTGGAGGGAATCGATCTTACCGCCGCCGCCTTGCAGGGCGCCAAATTCAATAACGCATGCCTGGTCGGGGCGAATCTGACCAAAGCGCAGCTCTCTCCGACATTGCAAGGCAGTATCACAAGCTCGTTGATTGGCGCCTGCCTCCAGGGCGTCAACTTTACGCAGTCGGATCTGACTAATGCCGATCTCAGCAATGCCACGGTCGCTTTTTCGCAAGGGACAATTAACGTGCGCTATTGCGATCCGCTGGTAAACGGTCCCTTCCCTCCGCCCCCGGACTACGAGCCCCTCAACTACTCCGCGACTCAGGGTCTGGACCTAACTACAATGAGCGCCAAAACCGTTTGTCCTAATGAGCTAACCGTCGCAGCAAATCAGGCGCAGGGTAATAGTCTGCAACAGATGCTGACAACCGCAAATCCGAAGCAGGAATGGGTTCCCGTTGGTTGCTCCTCTTCGAAATCAGAAGAAACTGTGGATGAACTGGATTCACCGCCTCACAAGTCGTCTGTTGTTATTGAGACGCCCAACCTCTTCCTGCACACTTTTTCGTTGCGCCATTTCCGCGATCTGCGTCGTTTGGCCGACGATCCTGAAGTCAAACGCTACCTGTTTTGGAATCAACAATTCACCGACCGGCAGTTGAAAGCCATGATCCACTACTGGCGAGTGCAGCACAAAAAAAACGGCATCACGCGCTGGCCCGTCTATCGCAAATCCGACAAGGCGTTTGTGGGCATGTGTGGATTTTCTCAGAGTCTGGATGCCGGCGGTGTCGAGGTCAGCCTGGGCATCATGCCGGAGTTCAGGGGCGATCCTATAACCAAGGAGTTGTACCGCGCCGTCCTTAACCACGGATTCTCCTGCCTGGGACTAGATCGAATTTATGGCTTAGCTCAACCGGAGAACATAGCCATCAAACGATTCGAATCCAAATTCGGCTTCCGTTTTCTCCGTCAGATTTTGGTCAAAGGCACGATGCTCTACGATCTGTCCGAGATCACGCCGGGAGATTTGGCCAGCTCGGACTAAGAACCGCGAATGCTTTTTCAACGCGCGCGAACTCTGCGTTAAGCCGACTCAGCAGCGCTCCGCTCTCGACGGCACCGCTCTCAACCGGCGCACCCGCTTCGAACTGCTCCTCTAATTCCGCGGATAATGAGACCAATGAAGAAAGTCCTCATAGCTGATGATCACGCTGTGGTTCGAAATGGCGTTAAGAAAATATTCGAGGACCAACCGGAGGAAACCAGCTTTGGAGAAGCCAGTACCGCCCTGGAGGTACTTAAACTCGTTCGCGAAGAGAACTGGGATCTCGTGATCCTGGATATTTCTCTGGGTGGTGGGGGGAACGGATTGGACGCCTTGAAAGAGATACGACAGATCCGCCCTCGGCTTCGCGTGCTCATACTCACCATGCATGACGAAGAACAGTATGCGCGCCGGGCTTTCAAAGCAGGGGCCGCAGGCTATATCACTAAAGACAGTTCGCGAGCGGAATTGCTCAAAGCGATAAACCAAGTCGCAAGCGGGGCCAGGTATATAAGTAAAGCATTCGCCGAGGAACTGGTTATCAATCTGGAAAGAGGAAGCGATCGCCCGCCCCACGAGAGCCTTTCCGATCGTGAGTTTGAAGTGATGCGCTTGATTGCTTCCGGAAAAGCAGTGGGTGAGATTGCCGTGCTGCTCTCGCTGAGTGCTAATACCATTAGCACCTACCGAGCACGCATCTTGGAAAAGATGGGGATAAGAACTAATGCGGAACTCACCCACTACGCGATTCAGAACCATCTGGTTGATTGAATTTCCAAGCGTGGCACAGGCGTCCCGCCCGTGATCCATGGGCAAGATGCCCTTTGCCACTCGTAGAATCTTAAACAACCTTTTGCGGCAGATCTCTCGGCAAGAGCGCCGCTGTCTCCGAGACTGCTTTGCCCGTACACGCTACAGTACAATGGAACCATGAGCGATGATGTGCAAAGCACTTATGACCGAGTCGCTGAAAACTACGCCGCCCACTTTCGCGATGAACTGGACAAGAAGCCATTTGACCGGAAGTTACTCGAGTGGCTGGTTGAAAAGGCCGGTGACCTGGGAGTCATCTGTGACATGGGCTGTGGGCCCGGACAGATCGCGCGTTATTTATCCGCTCATGGAGCAAGGGTTTGCGGTATAGATCTGTCACCGGCAATGGTTCGGGAAGCACAAAGTTTGAGCCCACATATTCCCTTTCAGCAAGGAGACATGCTCGCCCTCTCGGATGTTCCGGATAATTCCTACGGCGGCATCGCGGCTTTTTATGCCATCGTCAACCTGCCCCGCCCCTTAGTCGTTCTGGCCCTGCAAGAGTTAAGGCGAGTGCTGTGTCCGAACGGAATCCTATTGCTCGCTTTTCATGTGGGACATGAAATCAAGCATCTCGATGAGTTTCTGGGCAAGGAAGTGTCCCTGGATTTTTTCTTCTTTGAAACCGAAGACGTAAAGAACGATCTCAGGTCGGCAGGCTTTGATTTGGAGGAAGTGATGGAAAGAGATCCTTATTCAGAAGACGTGGAACATCAAAGTCGGCGCGCGTACATCTTTGCCAGAAAGCCATAGCTGCGATTCTGCACCGCATAGCGGAGCCGTACAACGCGCTTTGGGAATTCAATGATCCCGTCAATTCGATTTGAGATTTGCGATTGACGACTTTAGATTGTACTCAAGAAAATCGAATCCGAAATCCGAGATCGCAAATCTGCAACCGAACGATGGCGCCGTAATGAAACCGGAAGACCTTAAACTCTTTGAGCTGATACAGTCCGACGAAGCAGCAGGGACGCTCTATCTCAAAAACCGGCGCGTGCTTCTTATTGATGCCGATGCGCTCGGCGTGCTTCGTAGAGAGCTGATCACGAAACTTGGGGTCCATGAAGCGCGCAGAGTGCTGGCGCGCTTTGGCTATGCTTACGGCTACCGTAGCGCCCTCACCGTGCGACAATGGTTCGTCGAAGAGGGCGAGGATGACTGGTGGCGACTGGGGATGAAGTTGCGCTCGCTCGACGGGAGTGTCCGGGTACGCCCGCTGCGCCTGGAAGTGGATTTGGAGCGTGGGGTCTTTGAAGCCGAGTCAGAGTGGGTGAACTCCTACGAAGCGGACCAGCATTTGTCACACCTCGGCGTCAGTCCCATCCCGGTCTGCTGGACTTTGGTGGGTTACGCCAGTGGCTATGCATCCGCTGTTTTGGGAAAAGAAGTTTTTTTCGTGGAAACGGAATGCGTCGGACGTGGCGACGCTCGCTGCCTGGCCTACGGCAGCACCAACATCGAACCTGGCAGTGAGGTGGCACGACGCGCGCTCGAGTATTCCCTGCTCAGCGACGAAGAGTTTATGTCGCTGATCAAGCGCAGCAAAGGCGAACGCGCCAGCCTGCAAAACTTTCTTGAAGAGTTGGAGAAGCGCTCGCTGGAGCTCGCTAAGGAACACGAGCGTGTACGCGAGCTCGAATCGCAGGTGGTCTACCTGCAAGAGTCGCTGAACGAGTCTTACAACGTGAGCGAGCTCGTCGGCGTGAGTCCCAGTTTCAAACAGGTAATGCGCGACGTGGCACAGGTCGCCGGATCAGACGCAACTGTATTGCTTACCGGCGAGACAGGCACAGGCAAAGAATTGATCGCGCGCGCTATTCATTCGCGCAGCGAACGAAAACAGCGACCCCTGGTAACGGTAAATTGTGCCGCGTTGCCCGCCGGTCTGGTTGAAAGCGAGTTATTCGGCCACGAGAAGGGCGCCTTTACCGGCGCTGCGCAGCGCCGCCTGGGGCGCTTCGAGATCGCCAACGGCGCAACCATCTTTCTCGATGAAGTGGGCGAGATTCCGCTCGAGACACAATCCAAGTTTCTGCGCGTACTTCAGGAGGGAGAGTTCGAACGCGTCGGTGGAACGCAAACCATCAAGGTGGATGTGCGCGTCATCGCGGCGACAAATCAACCGCTCCAAAAACTTGTTGCGGAAGGTAAATTTCGATCCGATCTGTTTTATCGCTTGAACGTTTTTCCAATCAGACTGCCGCCCTTGCGCGAACGGCGCGAGGACATCCGCCTGCTCACCAACTACTTCGCGCAGAAATTCCGCGCGCGCTTCCGTAAGAATATTTCGTCAATCGAACAAGAGACGCTTGAACGGCTCCTTCATTACCCCTGGCCCGGCAACATACGCGAGCTCGAACACGTTGTGGAGCGAGCCGTGTTGCTGGCCGAAGGGACGGTGTTGAAGATCAATCTACCACTGGCTGGGAACGAGACCGTGAATCACGAACAGGCTGCCCAGGCCGCCTCGCCGGCTAAGACAAAACTCATGACCTTCGAAGAGATGGAGCGCCATTACCTTCAAGAAGTCTTAAAACGTACCGGCGGCGTCATCGCCGGCAAAGGTGGAGCGGCAGAAATTCTCAACCTGCCGGCCTCGACGCTCCGCAGCCGCATGAAGAAACTCGGCCTCCGCTAAACCTCGAACGCGATATCTCGCCGCCGACGCGAAATATCACGTCGACATTTCGCTTCCATCAAAACACCTTCGTATTTCCCGCTTCTAATTTGGTCCTAACCTGTTGTCTCTCCATAGCTTACGTAATTCTTGCAACCAGCTTGGGTGTGGCCACACGCTTGCACTAGTAACCCCGTCAGCCATCGGGCCCAGGCCCCGGCACGAACGCGGTCACAGGAGTTTTCGAGCAATGACACTACGCATTTCACAGATAGTAGAGCCGGACAAAAACAGGGCGACGCTGCGTCTCGAAGGCACCATGAGTGCCGACTGGATCAGCCTGCTGGAGCGCTACTGTGATGACCTCGGCGGACGGCCAATCACGTTAGATCTCGAAGGGCTGACATTTCTCGATGAGGAGAGCGGCGCGGCCATACGACGGCTGCGAAAAACTTTGGGCGTCACTTTAATTGGCTGCTGCCTTTTCACGAACGAAGTCATTGAGGGCGGCACGGATTTTTGATTCAGGATTTCAAGAAAGGCATTTTTAAGAAACGATGAAGAATCTAATAAATAGTTTCGCGATCATATTCACACTGGTTTTGGTCTCAGCGGCGGTGCAGGCGCAGGTGAAAGAAGTTGCCGTACCAGCGACGGGGGTAGTGCCCACTGTCGCAGTCGAAAAGCGCGCAGAGCTCCGGCAGGATTTCGTGAAGGCTTCCGGAGAGTACGAAGGCGACCTCAAGAAGCTCGGCACTCTGTATGCCGATGATCTCAAAAAAGAGACTGAGCAGAATGCGAAGCTCAAAGGGCTCTACGCCGACGGCCTTATCTCGCGCCGGGACATGGAAGCGAGTGATGCCGCCGTCGCCGCGGCCCGCGCGAAGGTCGACGACACGAGCAAACAGGTGGAACAGTCCCAGGTGGCGATGATGGCGGCAATGAATACGCCGGCGCTTGACTCCGCATTAGCATTGACCCCTGCCGGCGAACATATCTGGACGACCGGCAACAAGAATGTAGACAACCTGATCAATTATTACGGTGGTAAGTATGGCGTCGATCCTTACCTGGTGTACTGCGTCATGCACCAGGAATCCCGATTCGGTTCCGGTGCAACTTCCAACAAAGGGGCAATGGGCTTGATGCAGTTGATGCCGGGAACCGCGGCGCGCTATGGCGTGACTAACCCTTACAACCAGGCCCAGAACATCATGGGAGGCACGCGGTATCTGAAAGATCTGCTGGCACTCTTTGGGGGGCGCGTCGACCTCGTGCTGGCGGGTTACAACGCAGGCGAAGGCGCGGTGATGAAGTACGGCAACCGCGTGCCGCCATACGCAGAGACTAAGAACTATGTGCGACTGATTAGTGCTCGATACGGTCAGCCGTTACACGCTATCAAACCGATTGCAAAAACCGTGAGCACCCAGTCGCCGACGCCGAACCTGCCGGTGTCTGTCAAGGAACCGCCGGCGAAAGGTAGTGGGTCAGTTTCGCGGCAAATGTCCGACAAACTTTAGTTTGTCGCGGCGTTACGACAAGCTAAAGCTTATCGGACAACAAATGACCCACTAGCCCGCGAAAGGCATGAGTGGTCAGCAGGGAATTTGACCAAAGGAGTGGTCGTGAGAATCATTCGTCGGGAAATAGTTTTAGCTGCCAGCCTCTTCATTAGTGTGCCGGTTGTCGCGCAGCAGGGCAGCCTAATGAGTCAAACTGGAAGCGGGCGCAGCGCGGATGTTGGTTCACGGGGCACGTCCATCGCACTTACGAACAGAGGCCAACAAATTCCCGGAGCGGCCGTCGTAACGCAAGGCGTCACACAGTTGAGTCTGGAAGAAGCGATCCAGCTTGCTATCAAGAACAACCTCGCGACGCTGTTGGCGCGCGAGCGTCAACGCGAGGCTGAAGGACAGAAACAAGAGTCCCGTTCAGCCTTGCTTCCGAATATTTCCGGAGCGGCATATCAGGCCAGTGTAACGGCCAACATTGCCGCGCTCGGCTTCCAGCCTGGTACCTTTCCCGGGATTACCAACACCTTCATCGGCCCCTTCAACAACTTCGACGCGCGCGCACGGCTGGTGCAGACCATCTTTAATCTGAGCGCGATCAAAAACTACCAGGCGGGGCGCGCGGGTGTTCGCCTCGCCGAGTACGAGGAACAGCTGGCGCGCGAGCAGGTGGCAAGCGGCACGGCGCTGGTCTATTTGGAAGCTTTGCGATCGGGGCGCGCCGTCGCAGCAGCGCAGGCCAACGTAGATCTCGCGCAGGCGCTCGCCAAACTTGCCGAAGATCAACGCAATGCCGGCGTCGCTACTGGTGTCGACGTAACGCGTGCACAAGTGCGCCTCGCCGAAGCGCAGGTGCAGTTCGCCCGGGCCCAGACCAGTACAGAGCAGGCGACGCTAAATCTGCAACACGTAGTCGGGTTGACGTTGGGTGCGTCCCTGACGTTGACCGACCCACTGCGGTTTATTGAGGAGCCCACACCGGCTCCACAAAGCTTAATCGAGCAGGCCGGACAGAATCGTCCTGAATTACGTATCGCCGAAGAAGAGATCAAAGTGAACAAACTCGAGCGCGAAGCCGTGCGTGGTGAGTATTTACCATCACTCGAATTCGTGGGTGACTATGGCGTGAGCGGTATTACGCCGACGAACACTGCGTTGCCTACTCGCCGGGCGGCGGTTCAGCTGAACGTTCCCATCTTTAATGGGGGACTGACGCAAGGTCGCGAGGCGGTGGCGGCAAGCCGTCAACGACAGGCGGAACTCGAACTTGGAAATGTGCGGGGGCAGGTTGAGCAGGATGTGAGACTGGCATTGGCAACCTTAAGAACAGCGGCGGCGCAAGTACGCGCCAGCGACGAGAGCGAGAGATTAGCCGAGCGCGAACTCGAGATGGCGCGCGATCGCTTTCGCGCGGGCGTGGGCGACAATCTGGAGGTCACAACCGCTCAGACTTCGCTTGCCAATGCGCGTGACGCGCAGGTCGAAGCGCTCGCTGCCTACAACGCGGCGCGCCTCAACCTGGCTGCCGCTACCGGGCGGGCCGAAACCTTCCGCTGGTAATCGGTGGTCGGAAACTCGGCGGCGCGCGGTAACTATTTGATTTAAAGATTCAATTGCTGGAGAGAGAAGAAAATGGCGGAAGAGATAAAAGGGGTCGAGGGTAGTTCGCCGGAGCCGACAGTTCACACTGACGCTACAGTGGCGAGTGAGATTTCAGCGGCCGCTTTCGCAGGGCAGTCGAGCGAAAGCGAATCCGTTGAGAGCGAGACGCGGCAACCCCTTAAGAAGAGGCCACTGTACAAGCGCCCTGCATTCCTCGCGGTCGCCGCTATCGTGATCATTTTGGCCGCTGTCTTTGGTCTGCGCTACTGGCTTTACGCGCGCGCGCACGAGTCGACCGACGACGCTTTTGTCGACGGGCACATCGTTCAGGTGAGTCCCAAGGTGTCCGGTTATGTCTCGAAGGTTTATATCAAGTCTAACCAGGAAGTAAATCAGGGCGACCTAATCGCTGAGATCGACGCGCGCGACTTTGAAGCGAAACTCGAAAAGGCGAAGGCGGCCCTGGCAGCCGGTACGGCACGGTTGCAGGAGGCACGAACCGGAGTTGAACTAACACGGGCCACCGCCAGCGCCAACGTCCAGCAGGCATCGGCTACGGTTCAACAGGCGCGCTCGGGTGTCGAAGCGCAGAAATCCGCGGCTGCGGCCGAGCGCAGTCGCATTAGACAGGCGGGCGCCGGAGTAGCGACAGCACAGGCGAATGTCGCAGAGGCGCGTTCGCAGGTTGCATCCGCCGAAGCAGAAGCTACGCGAGCTCAAGCAGACGTGGCGCGCTATCAGGGACTGTTCCAGAAGGACGAGATTTCACGCCAGCGCCTGGACCAGGCTATCGCTGATGCGCGTACTGCCGCGGCCCGACTGGATGCGGCACATCAAAAAGTACTGGCGGCAGAGGCGCAGGTAAGTGAAGCGCGGGCGGCGGAGGCCACGGCCGCCGAGAACGCGCGCCGCGCGCAGACACAAGTGGGCGGAGCCCAGGCCGGCGTGAGCGAGGCTTTCGGTCGGCTCGCGCAGGCCAACACCGCGCCGCAGCAGGTCGCCGTGAGCCAGGCGCAAGCAGAAACCGCGGGGGCTTCGCTCGCGGAACTGCAGGCTGCCGTACGGCTTGCTGAGCTCGACCTCTCATACACGAAGATCTACGCGCCGGAATCCGGTCGCGTGACGCGAAAGGCGATCGAAGAAGGCGCGCTCGTGCAGATCGGACAGCCCTTAATGGCGATCGTGTCCGGCGATGTGTGGGTCACGGCCAACTTTAAGGAGAGCCAGATTGGTAACCTGCAACCGGGCCAGCCGGTCGAGCTAAAAGTGGATGCCTACCCGGATAAAGTTTTTAAAGGGCACGTAGACAGCATCCAGGCCGGTACGGGTTCGGCTTTCAGCTTGCTGCCCGCGGAGAACGCCACCGGCAACTATGTCAAGGTCGTGCAACGCGTTCCAGTAAAACTTGTCTTCGACGAGCAGCTCGATTCGCGCCACCTGCTCGCGCCAGGCATGTCGGTTGAGCCGGAGGTGCGTATCAAATGAGCGAGGCGGTGGCGGATCGGGGCAATATACCCGTGCGTCAGGGGAAGGAATCGAGCGGGAAAATAGCCTCTCCGCCGGCCCCGCCTGAAACGTGGACGCCCAGCTTTAATCCGTGGCTGATCGCAGCGGCCGTGATGATTGCGACCTTCATGGAGGTGCTCGATACTTCAGTCGCCAACGTCTCTTTGCCGCACATCGCCGGGACGCTTTCTGCTTCCACCGAGGAAGCAACCTGGGTGTTGACGAGTTACCTGGTTGCCAATGCCGTCATTCTTCCCATCACCGGCTGGCTCAGCAGTTTTTTCGGGCGCAAGCGGTTACTCATCACCTGCATTATTATTTTCACGGTCTCGTCGGCGCTGTGCGGCGCTGCCACGAGTATGACGATGCTGATCGTGGCCCGCGTGTTACAGGGCATTGGCGGTGGTGTATTGCAGCCGACGGCGCAGGCCGTGCTGATGGAAAGTTTTCCGTTTGAGAAGCGCGGGCAGGCGATGGCTGTCTATGCAATGGGCATTATCGTCGCGCCCATCATCGGCCCAACATTGGGAGGATGGATCACCGACAACTATTCCTGGCGCTGGATCTTTTACATCAATGTCCCGGTCGGCATTGCCGCTGTGTTGATGGCTATGTGGTTTATCGAGAATCCGCCGTATCTCAAACGGCTTAAGGGAAGCCGGATTGATTATCTCGGATTCGCATTGATGACCGTCTGCCTGGCGACCTTCCAATTGGTCCTGGACACCGGGCAGCAGAACGACTGGTTCGAATCGAGACAAATAGTACTGCTGAGCGTCGTCTCGATCATGTCGCTGATTGCCTTTGTCATCAGGGAGTTGACGGTCGATGACCCAATTGTCGATCTGCGTATTCTTACGAATCGCAACTTCGGCGTGGGAACCCTGCTGATGACAATCGTCGGCGGCGTACTCTACAGTACGACGGCGCTACTGCCACTCTTTCTGCAAACGTTGCTCGGCTACCCGGCACTGCAGAGCGGCATGGCCGTCAGTCCACGTGGGATAGGATCGATGGCATCGATGATCATCGTAGGACGGCTGGTGGGAAAGATCGACAGCCGATGGCTGATGACTTTCGGTTTTTTTGTACTTGCCCTTTCCATGTATATGCTGGCCGGTGTCAATCTGGAGATCGCCACCTCGAACATTGTTTGGCCGAGCTTAATCAACGGCTTTGCCATGGGCTTCATATTCGTGCCGCTGACGACGGTTGCGATGGGAACGCTTAGACGCGAGCAGATGGGCAACGCGGCCGGCATCTACAGCCTGATGCGTAATATCGGCGGCGGTCTGGGTATCTCGGCCGTAACCACGTTGCTGGCACGCGGGGCACAACAGCACCAGGCTGCGATGGTATCGCATCTGACGCCTTATGATCCGGCCTTCCAGCAACGACTGCAGCAGCTGCAAGGAGCATTGGGCTCGTCGGCGGGCAGTATGCAAAAGGCGTATGCGGCTATTTACGGCACGCTCCTGCGGCAGGCCAATCTGCTGGCCTTCGTCGACAACTTTCGCTTGCTGACTTTCGTCTGTATCACCTGCATCCCGCTCGTTTTCCTTTTCAAGCGGGTGAGAGGCGGAGGTGGTTCGGCGGCCATGCATTAGAGAATGAACGCATGACATTTGATAACGCAGATAAAATTGGTCAGCTGACAACTATCACCATCGCGCGGCAGGTGGGTTGCGGAGGAGCTTACGTCGGGCAGGTCATCGCCAAACGTCTGGGGCTCAAGTATGTGGACCGTGAGGTCCTGTACCTGGCAGCTCAATCGCTCGGCGTCGATGCCGCGGCGGTCGAAGCGAGCAACGAAAAGCTGACTTCCTTCTGGGAAAAGTTGTTCGGCGGCGTAACCTTTCTCTCGCCGGATGCGCCCTACACTCCACCTCCCGTGCGCAGGTTTAGCGACGAAGAATTATTTGAAAGACAGGTAGAGGCGCTCAAGCTTATTGCGGCGCGAGAGGATTGCGTGATCGTCGGCTATGGTGGTGCTTTCGTTTTGCCGCATCATGGCCGCACTGTGAATTTGTACTTTCACGCGCCGCTTAAATTTCGCATGCGCCGGTTGATCGAGATTTATAAACTGCCTGGCGCTCATGAAGCGAGGCAGATGATTGGAGAGTCGGACGAACTCCGCAAAAGATATTTTGAGCGCATGACCGACCTGGACTGGACCTGTGCCGATAACTATCACCTGTGCATCGACACGAGCATCTATCCTCTGCCCGAACTCGCCGACAGATTGGTGCGATTCATCGAACACAAGCTTCAGGGCAAGCAAGGGGCGGGTCCTCCTGCAACATCGCAAGATCCTGATTCCACTGAAAACCCTGTTGGATGAAGGCCATGTTTTATCTGTTAGTGCCTTAATTTCGAGTGCGGTCACCGCTTTGACCGGCGGAGGCTCGACGCCGCACTTACCTCAAATAATGGATTCTTTTGCAACCATCCGCGACAAGTCGCAGAGAGAAAAGCGCCGACAGGTCGACGTACTCCAAATTATAAGACGCCACTTTTATCTTCACGATGCTTGTTGCCGGTGAAAGTGTGCTATAAAGCTGTTCCCCCGCTCTTACAGTCCTGATTGATGTCCGCCTTTCTCCCTTAGCTTGTCGCATGCCCGACGATTCCGGGAATTCCACGACTCTTGCCGCCCGCTCGAAAGTCTTTTCGCGTGGGGCAGCGGTTTTTGTGATGCTCGTCGCCGGGCTCGTCCTCTGTGGCTGGCTACTGGACAGCGGGGGCCTCAAGCGAATCTACGGCGAGATCACCATGAAGGCGAATACCGCTATCTGCCTACTGCTGGCGGCGGCTTCAGTGTGGACCCTGCCGCGTCGAACTCAATCATCTCATAAAGCATTTGGAGAGCTTTGCGCCCTGGCCGCCGGAGTGATCGGGTTTCTCACCCTCGTTGAGCACTTCACCGGTTGGAATCTTCGTATCGATCAGCTCATATTCACCGAAGCCCCGGGCGCCCTGGCAACAACAAGTCCAGGCCGCATGGGTTTTACATCGTCTTCATGCTTCACAATGTTCGGTGCAGCTCTGATTCTTTTGTATCGTCGCCGGGCCATCTCAACGGCGCAGGTGTTGTCGCTCATCGCCGGCTTCTGGGCGCTCCTGGCCGTCATCGGCTACGTTTACCAGGCCCAAGCCCTGTTCGGAATCGCGCGCTACACCGGCATTGCCTTCCCTACCGCACTCACACTATTTATTTTGTGTCTCGGCATCCTGGCCGCCTCTTTGGATGAAGGAGTCCTCTCGATTGTTGGCGATGAAACTGCGGCTGGGATAATGTCGCGCCGGTTGTTAACGGTGGCCATCATCGTGCCGATCACAATGGGTTGGCTTCTTCTCGCCGGCCAACGAGCGGGCTATTTCGACCTGGGTTTTGGCACCTCGCTTTTGGTAAGCATAATCATTCTTATTTTTCTTCTTTCAATCTGGCGCGCAGCAGTAAGGCTAAGACATATCGAGCAACAACGTCAGATTAGCGAAGACCTGGTCAGAGACGAGCGCCACAAATCGGAGCGTGCCCAAGCCCTGCTGGCGGGAATTGTCGAGTCTTCCGAGGATGCGATTATTAGTAAGACACTTGATGGCATCATCGATTCCTGGAACGCCGCGGCCGAGCGCCTGTTCGAATACAGCGCCAACGAGGCAGTCGGCAACCCCGTCACGTTGATTATCCCGCCGGAACGGCTTAGCGAAGAGCAAATGATTCTTAAGCGACTAAGGCAGGGTGAACGTGTCGAGCACTTTGAGACAGTTCGGGTATCCAAGACTGGGAGACTGATTGAAATCTCTCTCATGATATCTCCGATCCGCAATCAACAAGGTGAAATCATCGGCGCCTCAAAGATTGCGCGTGACATAACCGATCGTCGCCAGGCCGAACAGGAACGCGAGCGGTTGCTGCTGCAAGAAAGATCTTTGCGGGCTGAGGCTGAACGGGCCACTCGTTTGAAAGATGAATTCCTCGCCACCGTCTCGCATGAGTTGCGCACGCCCCTCAATGCAATTCTTGGCTGGGTGAGCATGCTGCGTAAAGGACTACTTGATAAGGCGACCGCTGATCGCGGAATCGAGGCAATAGAGCGCAATGCGAAATCACAAGCGCAGCTGATTGAGGACCTGCTGGATGTGACGCGTATCATCTCCGGTAACTTAAGACTTGACGTCAAACCGATTTCTCTTACTTCGGTAGTGAAATCAGCGATGGATTCGGTGCAGGTCGCGGCTGACGCCAAGCAGATCCGCCTGCAGATCATAATTGACCCGGTAGGCGACCACGTCAAAGGCGATGCTGAACGGGTACAGCAGATCATTTGGAATCTTTTATCAAACAGCATCAAATTTACGCCGCCGTGCGGACAAGTCACGGTGACAATTGATCGTTTTGATTCAATGGCACAAGTCACAGTGAAGGACACGGGAGAAGGCATCAGCGCTGAATTTTTACCCTTCGTATTTGATCGGTTCAAGCAGGCCGATGGTTCAACCACCAGAAAGCACGGCGGACTGGGATTAGGTTTAGCGATCGCTCGTAATCTGATGGAGATGCACGGCGGAACGATCGAGGCATCAAGCCCCGGACGCGGATTGGGCGCGACCTTCCAGATCCGCCTGCCGATGGCCAGCCCAATCCCAACTGCGGCCGTGGCGCTCGAGTCAGCGAGGACCACGATAATACCGGACGTGGCCGGCGGGATTGAGTTGCTCGACTTGCGGAGAGTTCGGATTTTGGCAGTCGATGACGAACCCGACGCCAGAGAGATGTTAAGGGTGGCACTCGAGGGCTTCGGAGCCGACGTTACAACAGTCTCGTCCGCGCAGGAAGCACTCGATATTCTGCCAATCTGGAGACCGGACATACTCGTCAGCGATATCGGCATGCCGGACGAGGATGGATATACTTTGATTAGAAAGATCAGAGAATTGCCGCTCGATCAGCGTGGAGACATTCCCGCCATCGCGTTAACCGGGTACGTTCGAGTTGAAGAACGAATGCGCGCACTCGCGGCAGGCTATCAGATGTTTGTGCCGAAACCAGTGGAGATCGGAGAACTCATTGCAACCATCGTCAGCCTGATTGGATCGGCCGAAAGCTTGAAACTAGAAAGCTGATCGGCTCAGCTTCAATCACATCGGGATTCTCAAAACTAATCAATCGCGACTCCGTTGAAGAGAAGGGGGCCGCTGGTTCGTAAGGCGGCAGATCAAATGATTAGAAAATTGCCATCAGGTAAATACCGACTCTATTCACGCAAAGTAGATCCGAAGACCGGCAAGCGGAAGAACCTCGGCACGTTCGATACGAGGGCGGGTGCAGAAAAACACGAGCGCGCCGTGCAATACTTCAAGCGAAAAGGGTAGTCAGCGACAATTGCGACTGTGAGTAGGCTTGCAGCTTACCATTCTCGGAATGCGAGTCTCCGTGTGTCGATGAAAAATTACTCTCCCCTGATCGACTGCGGATGCGCTACGGTTTTTCTACGGCTCGACGCCAGTTCCCTTACGTCAAAAGATTTGCATCTCGAGCTAAGACCCACGCGCCGTCCGCATTCTTACGCAAAATAGTGAGCGTGTAGCCCGTACGCGTCATGGCATCACCGTTCGGCGGTGTAATCGTCACCTCGAGGTGATTGCGCATCCAGGCCCAATCGCCCAGGATCTTAATCTCCCGAATGTCACTGGTTCCTTCGACGCGCGTATCCTTCATCTGCTCGCTATTTGCCGCGAATGCCTCTTTCCCAAAGGGCTCCTGGCCAGGGACCATGAAGATCACGTCATCGTCCATTAGGCTGAGGACCGTCTTGAGATCGCCCGTCCTGGTGGCAGCAAGCCACTTGTCGACCAGGTCCCGAATTGCTCGTTCGTCATTCAGCTCCTGAGCAGGGGATGTCTGTGCGCCCATTTTCAAACCTCCTTCAGCAAGCAAGCATCCGGTTGATTGCTATGCGGTTCATGATTATCCAAGCGTAAATTGCGCCTCGAGTTATGTCAGTGGTGCGGTCCCGCGTTGGTTGCCCTTCCATCCATAATTACCGAGCGCGAACAAAGCGACGAACGCAGTGATGATCAACCCCAACAGGAACACGTGAACCCTACCGAACTTCCATCGTCGCCAGCCCGGTGCTTCATCCGCGGCCGTCTCGGTTTCTCTGACTGTGCGCGCGCTCAGGCTGGCTTTTGAATTTTCCAGAATCATCTTCAAACCGTTTACGGCTTTGTCCTCGACCATGCCGCGTTTGATCTTGCCGAAGACACCTTCCAGTCCGTCGGCCCGCGATCGGTTCTCATAAAACAGATAAGAGCCGGCACTCGCACCCGGAAGATTCACGAATGCCGTCAAGGCCAGTGACGAATCAAAATAGTGGTTAGCATAAATCTGTTTCGAGGCAATCAGGATCTGTGGACCGCTCTCCTGCACCCGCCTGTAAATCTTAATGTGGTTGAAGGTAATGACAGGTTTTAGGCCAAACTTGATCTTGGACCATACGATGGCATCCTCAACCAGGGATAGTTCTGATTTGGCAAAACCTTTGAGCTGATGTGGAAATTCAGGAAGCACCTTGTTGATGTAACCAGGTGCCGTCATCAAAGCGCGCTGCTCCTCTGCCATCCGAATCTCTTCCGACTTATCATTGTATTGAATCAGCGCCACATCTCCTCGCGCCAGATAGTCACGCACATATTCCACGAGCATCAGCTTGAGCAGGCGAGTTGCCTGAGCGCGATAGTCCGCCGCCTCCCAACTCACCTCTTCGTGAAGACGCTCGATCATCATCGCCGACAGCTTCAGCTTGCAGTTCCCCACGACGCACTCTTTCAGATCTTCGATATCACGCTCTTCAAAGGTAAGTGATTGCAAGTCAGCAATCGTAGGCGTACCACTGAACCTTCCGATCTCCAGAATTGCGGGATTGTTTTTCTGCGTCATGCTCTCGCGGAAAGACTGGAGAAACAGCTCGGCCGGAACGTTCAAGTTAACGAGCCCACAAACGGCGACTTCCCTCTTGTCCTTTACCGGCAAAAGTCGAACAACCGACTCACCCTGTTCCAGTGCAGCGAAATCGGTCTCCTCAAAGTTTGCGCGGTCGCTGAGGATCTTTTGGAATTCTGCGATCGAGTGTTGGGCCAGGGCCGCGCTTGGGCCAAGGCAGATCATCCCGCAAACTGCGATAAATGCTGACAGGCGATTAAGACGGGTTAGCATCTCGGTCCGTTGTCCCATCTGCGAAAGAAGTACTTTGAGCGTCTCTTTATGAAAGCTCTCCAGCGAAATTTGACTTCTTTTGCTACACACGGGGAGTCTCACGGTCCCTTATCGCATAAGCCGTGCCATGGACGAGCCGATTGAAAGTTTTTGTGAGCGGAAAGAAAGGCAGTCGCCGGAGGTGGAATTTTCGATCCGGCAGCAGGCGTGATCCGAGGGTAGGGGCGGACCTGCGTGTCCGCCCTGTGGCCCACAACGAATCAGGGCGGACACATATGTCCACCCCTACAATTCGGACCCTGACTTTACACGGTTGCCAATTCCATTTGATGGTCAGCGTGGCGCAGGCATGACATTGCCGGCTTCAGTGGGCGAGTCACCAGCACAGGACAGGGCGCCTGGCGTATCACTCGGTCTACGTTCGATCCGAAGAGGGCCCGCATGCCAAAACCTGCTCCATGCGCTCCCAAACAGATCAGATCAATTTTGTTCTTTTCCGCATAGCCAAGTACTTCGCGATAGGGCTGTCCCTCGCTGACGGCGTGCTTGATGTTGCACCAAAGATGCGCTTCCGGGGGAACTGCCTTTTGTAAACGGTGCGCGGCCTTGTGATAGGTGCTCTCGCGGCCGAGCGGGTAACAGGAGATTTCCGATTCATTGGCTGTGAAGGGTGGCAAGACATGCAGCAGGTGCAATTCTGACTGATACTCCTGAGCAAACGATAATGCATATTTAAGCGCCAACTCAGAGTAATCCGAGAAATCATAGGCCACCAGAACACGTTTTAGTTCGATGCCGGTTTCCGAGCCGCGTACCCAATCGCGCTCATCAGTGTGCATCACCAGAACTGGACAGGGCGCGTTCCGTGAAACCGACTCAGCGGTCGACCCCATTAGCGCCGCGCGATGCGGCCGGCGGCGTGAGCGCATGACGATTAGATCGACGCCGTACTGGGCGGCCTCACGGGCAATAGCCGCTCCGGCGTCGTCAGAGTTGACGATCAACGTTCGCCAATCGAGCCCCTCGAGATCGGCCGAGCCATAGTGTTTCTCTAATGCCTCTCTGATAGTTTGCGCCGCTTCATCGTGCGCGGCCGGCGTGGCCAGACCGTCATCGATCGGATCGCAATGCAAAAGGATCAGTTCCGCGTTATAAGATCGCGCTAAGGCAATCGCATATCGCAGAGCCTCGTCAGAGTCCGGCGAGAGATCGGTAGGACACAGGATGCACTCGATTTTCATAACTTCTTCAGGGTCCCGGCCCTGCCTCCTCTGACGCTTTGTGCAACGACCGTGCCGCTGCAATATCCAGCTATTGGTAAGTAGGATTGGCCCGCTTGCGAGCTTTTGCGCTAGCTCGTGAGCAACTTCGCGCAGGTTCAAGATCCGTGACTGATACTGGATAAAGCGAATCGGAAAACTTTTCCCGTTTAGAAAGCTGACTAAAAAACCTTCCCCTGTAGATAGCGGACTTGTCCGCCAGCGGTTGGGCACAAGATGTGTCAGCAGCGGCGTAAAGTCGACGCGACCGCTTTTCACAACTTCCATCAGCCGCAGGTCTTCCGTTTCTTCTCCTGCAAGTCGCAACGTGTATGTCGTGGGAATTACGCGCGAAAGAAGGTGGAGTGACGGTGGTGGCTGAGGACTTTTGCCTAAATTATGAGAAGAAACACGCACGGCCGAGAGTACGCCAACGTGTGGAGCTGTCTTTTGCGGCACTTTCTTTGGGAACAAGGATTGCGCTTCACGTGGGCAGCGATACGTATAGCTATTTTGAATCACGTCGCGTACGAGCATCTCGTGAACAAGCGCAACCTGAAGGAATGCGACGCAGTTCACGCTTAACCTTTTGATGACTCGTAATGTATTTTCCGGCCCCCAGCGTGAACTGTTCCCAGGCGAGGACGGAAAACAAAAGCAGGCGAGCTCGTGGTCTTCATTCTATTCGGGCAAGGGAGCACTGGAATCGCCGGCGCGTAATAATTTACCTGACTTAAGGAGATATCTCATGAAAACAAGCAAACAGATTTTGTTGACAACAGCCTTCGTGCTACTGGCAGGCTTAGGCAGTGTTATGGCCCAGAGGGTCGCGACAATTCGTCTGCCGCCGGAACCCATCGTGCCGATCACGCATTTGAACGCAATCGAGATTAGCGACGGTATCGCTGGTGTTGACGATGCGACCAAAACGGAGACCCTGTTTGGGTACAGTTTCCTGGGGCGGACCACCGGGGCTTTCCCTGGATCGTTCAGCTTGTCCATGAACTGTTCGCCGGTCATTCCAGTTCCGGGTTTTCGTACCGAGTTAACAGGCGGCGCATGGACGCTGCCGGTTTATACGACAACCCTCAAGGGTGCTGCCGGATACGCCGGCGCGCTCTATGGCACCGTTGGTAAAGGGTCAATGGATTGGGACAAAACCGGAACAAAGGCCACCGTCTTCCTTTTACTTAATGTTAGCGGCGGCACGCAAACCTGGGAAGGTTCTCAAGGCTACGCAACATTCTCGGGTATCCTGTTCTTCGATGAAAAGACCCAGAAGACATCGCTCAGTGGTGACGTGGTATTCAACATCATTAGTGGGGCGGTGGACGTCAAGTAGTTAGCTTTAAGAGACCACCTACTAAAGGGGATGCACGCTGTTTTGGTGCATCTCCTTTTTTTTAGTGCCGTCCGTCTTACGCACCACGCTTCCCTGTTCGAATTGTAGGGGCGATCAAATCACGCCGGCTCCCGCGGGGATCCCGGCCTGGGTTGGCTAGCTGTCTTCGGGGATTACCGGCAGATGAATGCTGAACGTAGAGCCTTTCCCGGCAGCGGTACTCACATCGACACGACCGCCGTGTGCGCGAGCAATTCGACGAACTGCTGGAAGCCCGAGGCCGGTCCCCGCCTCACGCGTGGTAAAAAATGGATTGAAGATGCGATTAAGATCTTCCTCCGCGATGCCCCGGCCATTATCGGACACTTCGATTATCACCTCGTCCCCAAATTCCGCCGAGCGATCATCTTGCATGCGAGCTACTCTAATCTTGACTTTACCATTCCCATCTGACGCTTCGATGGCGTTGATAATGAGGTTTAGCACAGCGTCTTCGATTTGCCCCGGGTCCAGGGAAATGATTAACGGATCCGCTGCCGGCTCGAATTCAATAGTAACGCGTTGGCCCGCAGCGGCACTCGCCAATTGCGCCCGCGCCAGGTTGACGGCGCGTCCCACTACTTCAGTGAGCGAGGTTGCCCGCATTGAGACAAGGCGTGGACGGGCACGGGCAAGCAGCACGCGTACTGTCTTATCAATCCTAACAACCTCATCCCGCATGCCTTGCAGGACCTCGCGTTCGGGATCGTTCTTATCGCGACGGCGGATCAGGATATCGACAGCACCTTGAATTCCGGCCAGCGGATTCTTGATCTCGTGTGCCAGGCCGGCAGCCAATTCGCCGACAAATGAAAGTTGCGCTGCTCGCTGGAGTTCAGTTTGCAACCCCTTCTTCTCAGTGATATCAGTATTTACCACCAGCTTCCGATGAGGGTTTCCATCTTCGTCAAGGACCAGCGTCCAACGACTCTCGACAATGATCTCCCGCCCGTCTTTAGTAACCTGCTGCATCTCGCCGCGCCACTCACCTGTCTCATGGAGTACGTTTTGCGCTGTTGCATATTCAGGTGGTGAGTATTTGAACAAGAGATCCAGCGCGTTCTGTCCGATCGCTTCAGTTGCGCCCCAGCCGTAGAGTCGCTCAGCGCTCTTGTTCCAGTAGATGATAGTGTCGTGGAGGTCCCGCACCAGGATTGCATCCTGGGCCCGGTCCAGGAGTGCGGCCTGCTCCAGAATTCTCTCTTCACCCAGCTTGCGCGCGGTGATGTCGTGACGAATGGCAACGTATTGGTATGGTTTCTCCTCCTCGTTTAGAAAGGGAACGATCGTCGTGTCCACCCAGTAGATGCTGCCGTCTTTGGCGCGATTGCAAATCTCGCCCTTCCATACTCTGCCGCTGCCGATCGTGGTCCAGATGTTGCGGATGAACTCCTTTGGATGGTACGCGGAATTAATGATGCGATGATCCTGGCCCAGCAACTCTGCGCGCGAATACTTCGAGATGCGGCAGAACTCTTCGTTGACGTAATTGATGATCCCGCGCTGGTCGGTGATGGCGACGATCGTTGACTGATCAAGCGCGAACTTGATATCGGCCAACTCTTTGAGCGAGCGTTCAAAATCGTCCGAGTTGTATGCCTCACCAGGTTCGTGATCCGGGATTGGTACTGCGGAGTTGGCCATGAGTTTGGGATCGACAGAACTCTAGAGAGTCAGGACCATTCCTTATTCCGATTCGACTGCCACTGCGCCAAGTCCCTCGAGCTTCTTCATGCGATAGCGAAGCTGATCGCGCGAGATATCGAGGAGCTCCGCGGCCCTGGTCTGATTGCCCCCACTTTGTTCCAGGGCTTGCCGTACCAGAGACATCTCGACTCCGTCCAGCGACACTCCGGCGGCGGGCAAATGAAATTGGGCTGCGGCTTTCGCACCATCGAAGGGCACTCCGTTTCCCGTGTGCGATTCACTCACCAAACCACGGGGCAGATATTTTGTCGTAATCGTTTCCTCGTCCTCGAGAATCATGGCCCGCTCGATCACATTCCGCAATTCGCGAACATTGCCTGGCCACTTGTAGCGACGAAAAGCTGTCAGCGCCTCAGGGGCTATGCCATCAATGCTTTTGCGCAGCCGATTTCTGAAACTACTTATGTAGTGTTCCGCCAGCAGCTTCACGTCGTCGTCACGCTCGCGTAAGGGCGGTATATCTATTTGAATCACCGAGAGACGATAAAACAGGTCGGCCCGAAAGCGACCTGCTTCGCCCTCCGTCTTCAGATCCCGATTAGAAGCTGCAATCACGCGCACGTCCAGGGGCAAGTCCTTCAAACCACCGACGCGACGGAACGATCCTTCTTCCAGCACGCGCAAAAGTTTTGCCTGCAGACTGAGCTCCAACTCTCCAATCTCGTCGAGAAAGAGCGTGCCTCCTTCTGCCTGTTCGAATAATCCTTCTTTGCGTGCCTTCGCGTCCGTGAACGCACCCTTCTCGTAACCAAACAGCTCACTCTCGATCAACGTGCCGGGCAAGGCCGCACAATTGATCGCCACGAATGGCTGCTCGGCACGACTGGATTGATAGTGTATTGCTTTGGCGACGAGATCTTTTCCCGTGCCGGATTCACCCTGCAACAAGACCGACGAGACTTCGCTCTCGGCGACTTTTCGTGCGAGTGTCAACATCTCTCGTATTGCCGGAGACTCACCCACGATCTGGGCAAAGGTGAACTGTTGTGACCGCTCGCGGCGGAACAGCTTGACTTCTTTACGCAAGCGGCCGGCTTCGATGCCGTTACGAATTGCTACCTGCAGCTCTTCAAGATTGATTGGCTTGCCTATGAAATCGTAAGCGCCGCCCCGCAGGGCCGCGATTGTTTCATCGATGAGCACGTTGGCCGTGATCATGATCGCGACAGCTTCGGGCTGGCGATGGCGAATCTGGCGCAGCACGTCGAGGCCTGAACCGTCTGGCAAATTAATGTCCAGCAGAATCGCCGCGGGTGGCTCGGCATCGAAAGCAGCCAGCGCTGCCGCGGCGGTTTCGACTTCGATGGGCTCGTAGCCCCAGCCACGCAGTGCTTCGCCAAGCGACCAGCGAATCATCTTCTCGTCGTCGACGACAAGAATCTTTTGTTTGTGATCCTTCAGGGTGTCCTTTTTCAATTCCAGTCGCCTGCTGGGAGAGTAGCAACGACGACATTGATTATAAGAGAATAACGGAGACTTCACGAACCTGGATTTGGTTCCTGTGTTGCGAAGCGAACGGTTTTGATCCCTTCAATTCTTGTCTTGAGCCATGCTTTTAGTGTTCTCTCAAGCTTCTGCTGGTTGTCTTCGCACTCCAGGCTGTCAATGGTCTCGCCCGAAGCGTCAAGCGGGATGAAGTGACAGGGAATCTGTTCCGCCCGCTTGTTGTCAGGCACAAAGTCGATAAGATGACAGCGGTTGCAGGGATGGGCCTTCTCGAGATAGGCATAGTTGAGGCAGGTTGGCGCATCCTGAAATACCGACTTGGCCCTCCAGGGAGTTCGCACCGAACGTCCGTAGCCGCCTTTTTCGATGAAACTGAGTTCTGACTGTAAGATCTCAAGAATGTTTCGACCATCTTTACTCATAAGAATCACCTCGTCGTCAATTACCAACACCAAACCCCCGGCCTCCAGTTGCTCGGCCTTGTAGTACCTGATATGCAACCGATGTGCCCGATTGATTTAAGAGGTTGTTATTAGAGAACTGCGATGCGAGGAAGAATAGTGCGCAACTTCACCCACGTGCGCGTAGTTTCCCGCAGTTGAGAATCCGAGTTGCGTTATTCATAGGCATATGACTCACGCCGATTTCTTGTGTTTTAATGGGACCATCCTTGGTAGCAGAAACTTGGCTACGTCTCATTCACACCCGGTTTCAACCGGGTGACTGAGGCTGCTACAAATGATCTAACCGTTTCAACGGTTTCTCAACCACCAATTGCGGCTTGGAATGGCGGGATGAGGGAAACCGTTGAAACGGTTACGAAAAGCTTCGGGCACTCTGTTCACCCGGTTGAAACCGGGTGTGAATGAGAGGAAGGCACGCACCCGCAGTTCGATGGTCGAGTCTAACTGAGTAACAATGCCGCGGTTGTCCGTGTCGGCCGGCCTTAGACATTCATCCTCTCACGACTTCTTCGCATGGCACTCGGCGCACTGGAACATCGAGATATCGCCGAGGTTCACTGGATGCTGAAAGGGCTTGCCCGACTTGTGACAGAACTCGCATTTGCGATCGGCGAGCGCACCCAGATCGACCGGATGCTGAAAGGGGCCGGTCTTCACATTCTTTTCAGGCGGTCCCGCGGAGTCGAAAATGACGGTATGGCAGATCTTGCAGTCGTTCCTGATAACCTTCCCTGTATTGCTCACGTGCTCGCCGTCGTGGCAGCGAAAGCAACCCGACGATCTTAAGTGACCGATGTTGTTGGGATGCGCCTGCCAGTCAGTTTTCATCTCGGGAAAGAAATTAGTTTTATAGATGCGCTGAATTTCGCCTACGGCGCCGTCAATCGCAGGGCGTTTCTCCGTATACAAAGTCGCGTAATTCGCTCGATAGAACCCATCGATGCCGGAAGCGATTGCCTTCATTGCTTCGTCTTCAGTCGTGTAAGGCCGGGATAATATTTCTACGCCCTGGCGCTTGAGATACGGCAAAGACACATCCAGTTTTTGTGCTGCAAAAGAACTATCGAGCGATACATCGGGCGGATTGTAGATATGTGCGGGACGGTTGTGACAGTCAATGCAGTCCATGCGATGTTTGGGAGCAGCGGCCACCTGCTCAGGCGTGAACCGAGTGTTGGCGGCAGCGTACACGGTGATGTTCCCGTTTTTGTCCTTCGCTTGCACCCAGGGAATGATCTGTAATTGCTCATCGGCGGCGGCGTAGGTTATCTCGTTGGCGAGATTCATATGCCAGTGAATACCACTCATCGGACCGGACTCGCTGCTGCCGCCGCCAACATTGATTAGCATGCGAATCTGGCGCAGCGTATTCTTTTCATCATAGGCATATTCATTGAAGGTCTTCAGTTGCGTGCCCCAGTTTTTCTCCGACCAGTGACATTGCGCGCACGTGTCACGCGCGGGCCGCATATTCTGCACCGGCGTCTTGATGGGTTTCTCATAAGACCCCAGGGTGACGGCGTAAAGCTGATGGACGCCGTTGAACTTTGAACGCACATACCAGCTTGCGCCCGATCCGACATGGCAATCAACGCAGCGCAGACGCGCGTGTGGCGAGTTTTGAAACGCCACGAACTCGGGTTTCATTACCGTATGACAGGTCTGACCACAGAAGGCCACCGACTCGGTGTGCTCGTAGGCGCGATAGCTGCCAAAGGCGCTCACCGAAACAAACGCGAAGGTGAGCACTACAAATATCAGGAAGAAGCGGCGCCGCCTGGGGTCGTTGAGATCGATTGTTGGATAAGCCGCGCGCTCTGAGTGCGACGGACTTCGCCTCCTGCGCCGTTCTACCAGCATCCCTACGGCGATTACGAGCAGACCAAAGACCAATATCGAGGGCAGAATCACCCACGCGAAGATTCCAACATAGGGACTGCTATTTTTTCCCGTGAGTTCAATCAGAAACAGCAGAAGAATGCTGGCAAGGCAAGCCGTACCAATGGCGACACCCACAAGGCTGATGTAATTGTGGAAGACACTCGGAATCTTTGGAGCTGCGTCGGTTTCTTCGTCCATGCCTGCGGCTACCTCTCGTTGTTTGACACCAACAACGACCGCCCTCGTCGCTGCTTCATACTGGCGACAAGGGAGATCGTAGTACGAACGCTCGTTTAGAGAGCGCACTTGTCCGCCCCAAGGCAGAGCAAGTGCCCTCACTAAACGGAATGCTGCTTAAACCTCTGCCAGTTACTGCTTCAGTGATTTCATGTAGGCAACGAGGGCCTTTGCCTGATCTTCTGTAACACCTTTCTCGCCATACGCCGGCATGTTGGGTGGCTTCTCCAATTTCTTGCCCGTCATGACAGTCTTGACCATTTCGCCTTCAGCCAACGTAGCGTCAAATTTCTTCTCGGCTTTCGCACCATGGCAAGCAACGCACTTAGTTTTGTAGGTTGCCGCCGCATCATCTTCGCCGGCGGACCGGGCTGGAGCCGGCAATAGACCAACTCCTGCCAACGTAACCGCGGCAAATACCGCTATTCCCAATTTCTTTATTTGATTAAGCCTCATGATTCCGTTTCCTTCTTTCCTGATTCAGGATTGAGATCTGATGTTTCTCAACGCCTCCGTCCAATACCTCTTTCGCAATGCCCATGCCGGGAACCCCCTGAGCGATAAGCCTCACATTCAGGCCCGTTCCAGGGACACCCGCAAGCGAACCGGTCAAAAACTGCGGGCTTTTCCGCAAATGTGCGCAACATTCCGCAAGGCTAGATCGCGTGGCCTTCACCAACCTCCGTTTCGAAAGCGCACTTGTCCGCTGTCCGTTCGATCTCGTTGTTCACTGCCTGCTACGCCGGCCTGCGCACAAGTGCGCTCTCTAAACGCAGAGGATCTTCCGGCTTCTCAAAAGTGCCACTGCGGTCCCTGATGACATTTAGTGCAAGTCGAAAAATTATCGCCGCCAAAGGCTCGCTTGCCTGTGTGGCAAGTCGCGCAACTCGTGGTTCCGGCCGGGGCGTGATGATTGAGCGCCAGCGGCGCGGTGACTTGCCTGCGCTGGGGCATCGCCGCCCGGACGCTGTGACATTCAGTACAGCTGAGTTTCTGTGGACCATCATGCTTCGCATGATCAAATCCGACTTTGAAGGCTGCTGCTTGCGTGGGCGTTCGCGCATAGCCCCCAGGTTGATGACACGTGCCGCAGGACGAGATATCGCGCCCATTCGCCTGACTGCCTGGAGCATGGCACTGATAACAAGTGGTGTGCGCGTTCAATCCCGCCGGAATCGTCATCGCCACGCCGCCTCGATTGGGGCGATGACAACTTGAGCAACCCAGCCTCATGCCGCGGACGTGAATTGAATGATCGAACTTCATATTGAAGCTCTTGAGCGCGGGAAAGGGTTTGAGTACTCCAGTCTGAGTGTTCGTATGACAGATTGTGCAAACAGGACTCGAAGAATTAGCGAACTCTTTGGCGTGACATCCCGTGCACGGCAAGTGTCCGCCAGCGCCCGGCAGTGTCGGTTTCGCCGCCGTACCTTCGCGTCGATGACAAAGCAGACAAGGCAAACGCGCATGGTTGGTGTTGTTATGAAAGAACTTTAAGAAGTCAATGTTCTGATCCTGTGGGTCCGGTAGAGAGCTCTCATTCGGAGACACTGGATGGAGCGCGGTAGTAGAGTAGGCCGATACTCTTGCACTACGGATGAGTGAGAGGCAAAACGCAAACGACACGAAGGTTATTAGTCCATAAGGGACGAAATGTTTCCGGATAGTTCCCATCAAGAAGTGGCTCATGCCAACCTGCGGCTCTGCCGCCAGATGTGCGGTGGCGGCTCTGCCCCACCGTACACCGTGCACTATCTGTCCGGGGGCTACGCCCTCACCTGGGGCGCAGCCCCGATTCATGGCCGCGCGTCGGAAGGTCAGAGACCTTCCGCACATCAGGCGGCGGAGCCGCTGGTATTTTGACGACAATCTAATCATCAACATTAGGATGAAGCTCTCGAGACGTTTCTTCGACGTGTAGCGTCGGTATGACTTCAGCCCGGCGCTTCAACTCCGGGGATCAGGCCCGATCGCCGTTCTCATCGCGTAGCGACGAATGATTCCAGTTCTAATTTCAGGCGTCGCTGACGCGAATCCCTCGCTGATCTCAACCTCCCTTGAAAGGCCGGACTAAAGTCAGATCAACGCTACATGTCGAAAATCGTTATCCAGATTTCTCATTTATTTCTTGACCGGCTTCGGAATCGCCTCAAGATGACTGGCCGGGACCGGTTGTCCGCCAAAAACCAAATGGCACTTCGTACATTGAAATTCTGTTTTTGCTTTTCGCTGATCGATTTCGAAATTCAGGGCCCCGCCCTCGTCGCTGGTCACGCTGATGTGACAACCTTCGGCGCCGCCGCATGATTTCACCGCAACCTTCAACGTCTTGAGGTCACTGGTGTTCATCGTCGGGATGTTGTGACAGGTGGTACAGCTAAGGCCCGGATGCGCGCCGCCTTCATGCGGGAACGTTCCCGCGGATGCACGTCGCTGCCAGCGCTCCAGAATGATCCGATCGGTTATGCCCAGGGCCGTCGCCACCTTGGGATCAAAATCGACGCTTAGGTTCCCGGCGGGCAAAAGCTTGTGACACGCGTCACACTTCGAAGGCGCCGGCTCGATGCCGGCATCGGTGTTATGACAACTCGAGCAAGGAGCGTGACTGACGGGTATCGTCTTAAACATGCCCTTCTTCAACCAGAAGGCATCACCCAAATTCTTTGGGGGCGTCGTCACGTATTCCTCGGCGGAATCACCCTGAGGACCATAGGTCTTATGACAGATCACACAGAGCTTCGGATCGCTTTCTTCCTTCGGCTTCTCCTTTTGAAAAGCGGCCTGAACAAAGCGAACGCTTCGGTCTCCTCCGGGTTGAAAGTTGCCGGCAATCACATCCATGTGTTTGTCGTGCGGGAAATTCACCACGAACTCAGACACAGAGTCACGACGCTTTCTGGTCGGATCGGAAACATCACCCAGGGTGGGAAAAATAAAACGGGTGGTGTCGCGAGGGCTGACGCCGACATGGCAGTTCGAACAAATCGCCGGCGCGGGTCGTTCCCGCGCAAAAAACTGTTGCCGGTGGCAGTTGAGGCAGGATGAGTGCTCGGGAAATTCGGCCACATCCGCAAACGCAATATCGGCCTTACGCACATCCTTCCAATTCTTTGTGGGAAACTTGTGGCAGGAATCGCAAGCCAGTTTCTGCCTGGTGACGTGAGTGTCATGAGAGAACCGCGCATAGTCGATGCGTGGCTTGTGTGAGGCAGCGTTTCGCATAGAGCTTCTTCGTGTCGGCGCTTTAGGAAGTTGCGCGGTCACCGTCACGAGGGTTAACGAAAACAGCAGCACAACAGCCATCACCACCAAAGCAGCTGCCCTTAGTGTTCTTGCCGCCTTCACATTATCGGGCACTTCGTTGGTCGTCTCCCGAGATCGGCTCAATTCTCTGTCTCCGTTTAGAGAGGCACTTGTGCCCCTGCCGGCGGACGAGTCTTTCTAAACGAACGGTTAGAGACTGAGCACTACCCTCTTTTGCCAAAGTAAACGCGCAGCGATGTGTACGGCATATGCGCGTGATAGTTTTGCGGCCCCGGACCAACCAGTGGACTCTCGCGATAGTTGTAGTACTGATAGCCGACGTTCCAGTCGATTCGGTTATTGATCTTGAACGCTAGACGTGCCTCAGGCGACTGAAAACTCATCGGATACGAAGTCACCAGGAAACCCGGCGCGCCGGTGGGATCCTCGCGACGGCTGCCCTGTCCTAAATCTTTATTGATCCGATAGGCCGCATAGAGGGTCGCTCGGGGGGAAAGGTGCGCCACTGCATCGACGGTAAAGAAGTTATTCCTCATGAAGTACTGACTGTGACCCGTGGGATGCCGGACCGCCAGATAGAAGTAGTCAACAACGGCGTCGCTGTTAAGCCAATTGTAGTTATAGCCGGCATTGAGCGAGAGTTTGGAACTCGGAGTCCAATCGACCGAAGACGTGAATACTCTCGATTTAATGTTCACGCCAAAATCGGTAAGCGAGACCCCACCTATCTCTGAAGGATTGGAATTATTTCTGGTGATTACGGCCAGGTTGAACGAGAGTTTCTTTGTCGGTGCGTATCTTGATTTCGCGCGGACGTTGGTGTGGTTGTAATTGCCCACGCGCGTAAATACGTTGTCAGCCGAACCACGCTCGGCGTCAAAGTAGATGGTCCAATTGTTTGCCGGGCGCGCTTTGAAGCCGCCGAAAACCGCCTGGGTGTGGTTGGTTTCGTCTTCCGCGATCAGCGGGACAGCGGACGGCACCAGGGCGCCGGGGTTGGCGCCGCTGCGAAAGTCCTGGATGTGTCTGGTCCCATAGCGATAACCTGCGTGCATCGAGAAGCGGTTATTGAATTGGTAGTCTGCTTCGACAGTGTCCTGAATCTTTCGATACTTTGTTAAGGTGCTGGTCCCCAGGTTGCCGCCGGCCAGGATCGGAGGGAAGGCCACGCCTGTAGTCCGGGTAAGAAAGTAAGCGGAAGTGTAGAACTCGCCCCCGCTGATCTGGAATGTCTCTACCCGAAATGTATTCGACAGTCTCAGTCTATCGGTGGCCATCCAGGTGAGACCGAAATCGCCCAGGGCATTGGGCCGATTGGATCCGCCAATGATGTTCAAGCTGCCAAGATTTAGGGTGTTGGCCGTCGGTGCGCCAGTAACCCGGGTGTTCCAGTTGATGCCGGTGATGTTTTCGATAAATCCAAAATCCGTCGTGGCCTTGCTGTAAATAATCCGGCCGGTGAGATCGAGTTTTTTATTTACCAGCGTGTGCGCGCTTAGCCGCGAGTAATTGACATGACCGCGCACGGGATTATTGCGTAGAAAACTTGTGATGAAGGCATTGCTGAGCGCCGGGTTGACCCCCAGGTTCTGCCCGACATTGTTAATTGAGCTGTCCTCGCGAAAGCGGCGGAAGCCCTGCAGAAATGAAATGTCAACCGAGCCAATCTTGCCGTCAACCCCGACGCGGAAATCATTGGAACGCGATTTCAATTTTGACAACAACTTGAAGTCGTCACCGCCGACGTGGTAGGTCGTATAAGCCGGACCGCTGTAGCGCTCTGGGGAAACGCCCAGGGTGAACCGGAAATTTTCGTTCTTGGGCAACAGGGTCAGATCAAAGTCGCCCATGCTTTGCCGCACATCGTAACCGTGTTGGCCCGTAATCGGGTTGGGAGGCTGGGTTGCGAAATTGGGGTTCGCCAGATTATTGAGAAAGTTAAAGTACTTGAAGCGCCGGAAGTTTCCGTCAAAGCGATACCACCTGGACTTTTCCACACTGACGCGCATCGAGCCATAAGGGTCGGATCCCCAACCGGTCGAGGTCACGAGGAACGTGTCGAACGCTCCACCTTTTCCTTCCTTTGCTCGCGCCAGGAAACTCGAGTCGAAAATTCTCAGTCCCGCCCTGTTGTTCAGATCGCTCTGATATTTGTTGCGATCTCCGGTGACGCTCAGCGCGCGGTAACCAAGCTCCAGACTCGAAACGATTGTGTAATCGCCCATCATATCGACGGCTTCAGGGTTTGGCTTTGGCGTCGCCGCGGTCGTCTTTTTCTCAGGTGACTTCGTGGGCGTTGGCGATGCGTCTGGCTGCTGGCCTATCGTGGTTCCCGCCAGCAGCACCAGCCATAGCGCTGCTCCTGTCAGCAGGCCCAGCATCTTGATTATTTTGCTTTTCATTTCTCCGTCCTCGCTCAACAATCGGTTGAACCGGCGTCGCACGCGTTCTCACCTGTAACGCAAACTGTTAGTTGGCGACCGCGTTGAATGCCACTCACTCTTCCGCCCTACCTGAAAAAGACATGACTGCTATTCGATCCATGAATCTTCACGTGACACGAGGTGCAGTTAGCGTATTGCGCGTTCAGGTTATGCTGCGGTCCGGCTGGTTCCTGTGCGCCCACGCCATGATCCTGGCTATGACATTCCAGACAGAGTTGCGAAACCCTGCTGGTCCTCAACAAGCGCGGATTGGATGAGCCGTGCGGGGTGTGGCACGAAACACACCCTTCGGTTTTGACCGGAGCGTGTTCAAAGACAAACGGCCCTTGCTTGTCCGCATGGCACTTGACGCACGCAGCATCCGCACCGGTGGCCAGCCGCGTCTGCTTTAGTTCAAAGCCGCCGTGCGCGTTATGGCAATCGGTGCACTTCATTGCCCCCTCCAACACCTTGTGATGGAAGGGCTGATTGAACTGGTGCTTAACTTCGCTGTGGCAACCCTCGCACAGCTGCGGCTCGCTCACTTTCAACATCTTCAGCGTCGAAAAGCCGGGCTTCTGCGCGTTAGCCGCGCTCACAAAAGTATTAGAGCCGGCGGTGTTCTTTTCGGTGGATTCACCATGAGGTGAATGGCACTCCGTGCATCCAATGTCGTTGCGCCAATGCTCGCCGCGGCGGAAGTTGTTGTGCTCTTCCCTGCCCGCATGACAGGCGAGACAGGTTTCGGAAATCGTCTTGGACGGTTTGTTCTTGAACGAGATGATCTTTGTCGGATCGCCTTCGGCAATATGGTTCTTGCCTGGGCCATGACAGGCTTCGCAGCCAGTGACCTTGCCTTTCCAACTTCCGATGGTTGAGAGATCAGCATGGGAAGTATGCGAGAAGGCCCTGAACTGATCCTCGTGGCAGTCTTTGCACGCTTCACTGCCTACGTAATCTCCCACGATGTAGGCTGTTGGCTTGATCTGGACCGGCTTGTCAGTTGGCTTAGCCGATTGCGCCACACTGCTCGAGGCTTGCCATGAAATGGCAGCCACCAGCGCGGCGCAAACGAGCAGCGACTTGATGAAACTATGTGAACTCAATCCTCGGCCCTCACTTTTGTGCAATTGACGAACAATCGCAATTACGATTAAAAAACCGAGCTACGGGATCTGCCTGATCTTTGTGCCGCGAAGATGGCCAGTCGAAGGATGCAGGGGCAGGGCTTATCCGTGTCTGAACACGGCACCGTTCGATAGAAGTGTCAGAGTTTTTAACTAAGTGGTGATTTAACCACCGGCGACGCCCGTGCGTCTGTTCGCTATCGCACTTATTGACCTGTTACTACGCGATCCTTCATAGCAACGAACGTGCCGGTGGTTATCGGCATCTGCATATGGCCCACCAATAACGTTTTGTTGAGAAAGGTTGGCCTTGACTGAAAAAGCAGAAGGGTTGTCACTCGAAATATTCCACAGTTCCATTGGAGGTTTGCGAGGAATTCCCCACATCTCGATCCTGTGACGGTAGTGCAGTCGGTAGAGGATACAGGCGTTTAGAGTACCGACTTCAGTCGGGCTTTTTCCTCGCCAAATCTAAATGCCCGGTTGGACCAAAAGTCCTACTGAAGTCGGAGTTCTTAACGCCTGTGGGCAAGGTTCCGTTGAATCAAGCGAGCGTCTCCGCAGCGGCTCGTTGCTGATTCAACGCGAGCAGGCGGCTGAGAGTTTCATCATCTGAGAGAGTCGCTTCCCAGCCGTAGGCGGCAAAGACTGCTTCGTCTAATTTGCGATGCGCGAGATCGAGCCAGGTTGGTCGCTCGTTGTAGATTGGTGAGCGTGCGTTTGGCGAGCTGTTCGGCCGCTCCATCATCTTTGGGAACGAGGCGCGGATAGCGAACAGTGCCGATACCGCGATCGTCCACTAAACATACGGAAGGGTGAAACGGGGCCTGCTAAGTTGAGAAAACGAGGGTGGTCGGGTTTGTTAGATTCAATCACACTCAGGTCTTGGTTGCGATCGCTTATTCCAGGTTACTTAGTCGAGGAAATCGGCCAATAGCTTGTGCAGACGAGCGATATCGCGAGTCCAACACTCCCAAACTACGAGAACCCTCCAGTCGGCAGCGCGAAGCGATCGAAGATGCTCCTTGTCACACTGCTTATTCCTTTCCCTTTTAATATCCCAATAGGTCATGTTGCTCATCGGGAGATCTTTCCATAGCGACACGTGTGCACGTGCCAGAAACAGCCATGGACAAATATGATTTTGCGTTGTGAGACGAAGACAGAATCTGGTTTCCCTCGAAGGTTCTTGCGATGAGGCGCATAACGATAACCTAAGGAATGAGCCAACTTTCTGACCCGCATTTCCGGAGCTGTATCCTGAGCCCGCACAGCACGCATGCAGGGCACTCCTTTGTTTTGCCGTGAAGTTGTCGGCCACCGGGGGTGCCTCATTAACCAGTTTTGGGAAGACTACCTCCCCGCCCTTGATCATCATCAGCAAGATTCATTCTCTTTCAACCAAGGGTCTTGTTAGGGTGCTTGAGTCTTGTTCACGATTTTCTGCGACCGGACCTCGCTTTTCCTAGCTCAACAGGATACACATAAAAGGCCTCGCAATCATCGTTGGTTATGGCCGCTAAAGCATCAGCGCTTCGATTTCCGAGGTAGAGAAGTCGACCCTCTGGGACGTTGACGGCAATCCACCGACAATCTGCGGCCCGCGCCTCGGCTAAGTACCCCTCGACCTGACGCTTGTCGTAGTCGATGACCACCATACCCCGTGAGTTGAAAATCCGGCTCACTAGAGACCATCCTTTAAAGGATTCGTGGATGAGATGACAAATAACGCTCGCGAGTCTGCGCCGCGATTTCACCCGACTCAAGCCCGCCGTCGGACAAGCGGATTCCCGGCTCGTGCTCTGTCCCTGAAGGCTCGGGGCATGATAGCCTTTCTTCGTTCGCCAAGAATCAATCAATCGCGAGGGTAATGCTAGCAGCTAGCGCTAGCACCTGTCAAGCAAAAACTCTATGAGCGCAATCAAACACCTTCGAGAGCGCCTCGGATGGAGCCAACAGCGTCTTGCAGATGCCATTGGGATGTCTCTTGCGTCGGTCCGAAACTACGAAGCCGGAGCAGTGCCAAGTTCAGAGGCGCTAGCAAAATTGCGTGCGCTTTTGCCGACTGATTTCGAGTCCATCTTCGCCAAGGGTTCCGAGAACAAGCGAGCGGCGGCAAACGAACAGTGGCATCGGATACTTGAGTCAATCCTGAATAGCAATCGGCAGGACATCATTGACGCGCTCAAAAGCAGCCTTGTTGTCTTCAATCGTGTAGTGGGCGAGCAATCTCAAATCCAACGACCGAAGTCAGCTCGAAAAGGACGGAGCGCTGACCATCGCCCTGCAGCTAGACCGAGGACCAAAACTACCTGAGGTTGGGACAGACGGCATGCTTTACTGAACGCCTAATGCGCTACAAAGACATTCGTCGCTTCTTGAAGCCGTACTCCATGGTGGCAAGTCGCACTACGACGATTAGCCATGCATTTGCGGCATCAATCGCTCCGTGTGATTCCTTTGAGGATGCGACAGTACGAATGGCTTTGTCGGTGCTGGGCCAAGATCCAGATGCTGAGTTAGAGTGCGCTTACTGTTGTGCCAGGGCTGAGACCTGGGATCACGTGCATGCTACAGTTCAAGACAAGAAGTTCAGTGGCTACGGTCACCGTCTCGGCAATCTTCTGCCTTGTTGCAAGCCGTGCAATTCAAAAAAGGGTAATAAAAACTGGCTAACATACCTACGATCCTTGCCGATCACGGAGACACTCCGTGCGGAACGAGAGAGACGCATAAATGACTATCTAACAGAATATGGGGCCAAGGATGTAATCCCTGACCACCTGCCCGAATATGAACAGCTTCAGGAACTGCGCAGACGGGTGCTTGAACTATTTCGCGAAGCTGACGAACTCGCAAGTATTGTGCGGAAAAAGTCAGAAGTACTCAAATAGCGAGCGTGAACTTTCCGCGATCAGCGCCGACGAAGCTTACTCTCAGCAAAGAGACTGGGAGGACGCTGCCGCCACTTGGCCCAGCTCCCTGATCACCCTCGTCCACTCCCAAACGAGGCAAGCCTTGGTTCCACTCTTTATGTCGCTGAAGTCGCCAACGAGCACTCGCGTCACTGACGACGAATGCTAGGTGCGGCAAGCAGTTATTGAGAGCGATCGAGAATGTCTCGTTCGTTTCTAGCCAGATAGTAGCCTCCAGTTTCTCCCTGAACAAACTGCAACGCGTCCGTCGCTTTCCAATTTGATCTTTTCTCCACTGTTACACTTTGCAACCAATATGCCGAATCAGAGTCGTGGAATTTGCGTGAGAACCTGGCGGTAGCGAGGTTTCCAAAAGTTGCTCACAATTTTGCGTGAAACCACGCATGTGTTCCCGGGACCCGACTGAAGTCGGTACTCTCAACGTACACGCGACGTATGATAATCTGGAACATGAAACGAAGGTCTTTTAGCCTTGTCTTCATCTCATTCTCACCCGGTTTCAACCGGGTGATAGTCATCAGCAATTTTTGCACCTAACCGTTTCAACGGTTTACTCCGCGCGCAGGATCACCTTGCGGCTCTCGTCAACCGGTTAAAGCGTTGAAATTTGCCAACTTCGCGTTCAAGGAAAAACACCTGTTGTTGGACTATGGCAGCCCGACTAAAGTCGGTACTCGGAACGCCTGTGCGCCACGGTTCTTAGTTCAGGCACTGAGTTGTTCCTTGAACAAACGCGCTGAGGCATTCAAAAAATCGTACGAGGTGACGATGCCGACCAGTTGGCCCTGGTCCACCACCGGCAGGCAACCTACTTTGTTGCCGCGCATTAATTCCATCGCTTCCAGGGTGGGGGTGGTGGAAGTGACCGTTACCGGATCCGTCTTCATGATCTCACGCACGGTTAGCGGTTTGGTGTTCTGAGTCTCAATTCCCCGGCTGAGCAAGCGGAGCAACGCTCGATGAGTGACCAATCCCACCAGACGCCCTTGATCATCTTCGACGGGAACATGGCGTATATGTCGCCAATCCATTACGCTCGCCGCGAGATCCACCAAATCATCCGCCCGCAACGTGAACAGATCGGTGGCCATGAACTGCCCCACAGTTTGATAGCTCTGACGCCAATCAGCATTTTCCGTCGCTTCGATTATCGGCCACGTATGCACTGGGTCACCCTCCGTTTGTCGCTGCAACATCGTTGAGGTCAGCACGCGATAGCGCAGGTCTTTAGGACCGGGATCCGTCGTGGCGGCGAGAGACTTTAGCATCCACTGTGCACCGGTCTGTCCGCTTTCAACTCTCGCATCGATGATGTTCAGGTACTTGTCAATATCCGAGGCATCCACCGCGGCGCTTTCCAATCCCTGCCGCGCCAGCGGCAGCAAATGATCGCGAATCAAAGTGCAGGCCGGATAACTCTTTCCGTCGATCCAATTAAACTGAGCATGCAAGCCATGGCGGGCGGCCGCGAAAAAATTCTCCTTGGCGTCGTCAAAGTCCATTCGTTTCGAGATGTCGCCGTATTCGGACGGCAGCGATAACATCAACCCGATGAAGAACGCCGCATTAGCTATTTCATCAATCGTGGTTGGACCAGAGGGCAGCGCCCGGTTCTCGATCCGCAAGTGCGCAACACCGTTATCGACGCCATAGCAGGCTCGATTCCAGGGCCAGACGGTGCCGTTGTGCAGACGCAGTGCTGAAAGCAATGGTACTTTACCGCGCACCAGCACCTGCATCGGATCCTCGTCCGGGCGGATGATCATGATGGGCCGGAAACGCGCAATCTGATCGTGCAGCAACTCGATCACTGAATGGTGTAGCCATTGCTCACCAAAACCCACCCGGGTTGGCTGGCTCCGCGAGGTCTGGGTTCGTGACCGCGAGTCCGCCGAATGTTGAAAGAGGGCCAGACGCGTCTCTTGCCACAATCGATGACCGAACAATAGCGGCGAGTTGACCGCGGCAGCCAGCACCGGAGCCGTGATCGCCTGCGCAATGTTGAAGGTCCCTACAAAGTCCGCCGGGTTAACCTGAAAGTGGACCTGAAAGCAGGTATTGCACGACTCCATCATCATGTTGTCATGCGTGAGTTGGAGTTCATCCAGCCCTTTGATGTGGATTGAGAAGGGTCCGCCGCGCAGTTGCGTCTGCGCCCGGTTCAATTCGTGATAGCGCGGCAGTGGGGTCAGATTCGCAAGCGTAAGATCTGAAACTTTCAGCGTCGGGAGAATTCCGGCGAGCAGCACGTCGGCCCCAAACTCATTTGCCGTCAGGCGCGCCTTTGCCAGCACTTCTTCCAACTCTTGATGCATCAAGTCAAAGCAGCGCCCGGTTAGATCCTGTGGAGTAAGGTTGGCTTCCAGATTGAATCGCGCCATCTCGGTCGTCAGTCGTTTATCGCCGGCGCGTTCGAGAATTTCCATAGCGAGCGGCGCTGGTCGCAGGTTCCGATCCACGATAAACATTTCCTGTTCAGCGCCAATGCGACGCACGCCGCTCTGAATGCAGCCCTGCCTCAGCATGAAGGCGAGTGCGCGCAGATCGGCAAGCAAAGCCTGCATATACTCATGCAGCTTACTCTCGTCCAGATTCTCTTCGACAAAATGCACGCCCATATTGATTCCTTACGAGAAGAAAGAAGCAAGTTCGAGGCCACGTGTTTCACACTCGAAGTGAGTAGGTGGCTCGAGGCCTCAGTAGTGTTAAGGGATTGAGGAACCGCTGAGGTCTGGGGAATATTCCGATGCGCGCCGGACGATTTGCGAGATCTCACCCAGTGTTTGCCAGTTGGACTGCCAGGAGTCGGTGGGGCACAGGTGTTTAGAGTACCGACTTCAGTCGGGCTCTTCCTGGGGTAGTGGGTCAGTTTCGCAGCAAATGTCCGACAAACTTTAGTTTGTCGCGGCGTTACGACAAGCTAAAGCTCATCGGACATCAAACTGACCCACTACCCCTTCCTGGCCAAATCAACCTCCCGGGTTGAAACCAAAAACCCGACTGAGGTCTGTACCTTAAACGACTGTTGGGTCCGAAGCTAACCTGTCCGCAAATTCCCAATCTACATCTTCATGGTCCAGGACTTCGGTAACATCTTCGGATTCGCCCCGGTAGGTAAGCGCCAGAACATCTCCATCAAGACGGTAAGATCCGATTAGACCAACCAAAGATTTTATTAGGTGCTGTCGCAACTTCGGACGAAGCTTCTGCACATTCACTCTGATTGTTCCATACTCCTCCTTGGAGTGGATGCGCGCGAAGAGAGGAGTGACATCGCCTTCCTCCCATCTGGCTTCGATGTAGTCACCCAACGACAGACCATTCACTCGCAAAGGCGTCTGCACGATCTCGAATAGATTGTCCTGCCATGCCCAGCGCACGTCGATCGTTTCGGTTCCGCCTTTAATATCCTGAAAGGCCATGGGAACATGTTCGTCAGGAGCGTACTTAAGCCACCAGTCGTCCGGCAGTTGAGGAGCATCGGGTCCTGGTTCAACCTCAGGTTCAGGCGCCGGCGCCGGCTCGAGTTCCGGTTGCGGCAAAGCTTCCTTAACCACAGCGACCGGCTCGGCAAGCGGGGGCGGAAAGAACGGAGCCTCGCTTGGCATTGGCGGCCGGTAGCCAAGCTTCAGCAAGGCTCGGCATCGCTGCTCGGCGTTGGCCGTTTTCAGGTCCCCTCCCTCGGCGTTCAGGACGTTGATGTATTCTTCCCGCTGTCCCTGTCTCCCTACCAACTTCTCCAGGCACAACGTCTCAAACATATCAGAGGTATAGTGCGGAATGATCTCCGGATAGACTGACGAGAGCGGCCCAATCGCGAAGTAGGTCCTCAGATCCATACCGACCAGGCCAACCAGTTCGCCACCCGGTTCCCAGATGTCAATAAATCCGCCGTACTTTTGCGCCAACTGCTTATCCAATTCTCGCTGCTTATCGATAGCCATTGATGATTGATACTTTCCAACGACGGATCTTGCAGGGAACTGTGTGTCCGCCCTGGCGTGGACTTCAGACAACCAGGGCGGACACTTAGGTCCGCCCCTACAAGAACGGATGAAGTACAAAAGCGATGCCTCGTTACTCAGTTGCGAGATACTAACTCGCAGTGCAAAAATATTGCCTCGATTGTAATTCAAGCCTTCGCATTCGTAACAGGTTTTCAGAGTACCGACTTCAGTCAGGCTTTTGCGTACAATGAGGAGAACCCGACTTAAGTTGGTATTCTAAACATCTGTAAAGTCATATTAGTCTTCCGTTAGCTTGGGGAGAATACGTAATGTCCAGACACTTTTCGTTTGATGAACGCACTTATCAATACCTCGTCGATGTTTCCGTACGCGAGCCTGAGGTGGCAACGCGGTTGCGAGAGGAAACGCAAAAGATGGCGCAAGCGCAGATGCAGATTTCGCCGGACCAGGGCCAGTTTATGCAGTTGCTGGTCCAACTGTTGCGCGCGCAGAAAACACTCGAGATCGGAGTTTTCACCGGTTATAGTTCGCTGTGGGTCGCGTGGGGACTGCCTGATGACGGTCGCATCATCGCCTGTGACGTCAGCGAGGAATACACTGCGGTGGCGCGGCGCTACTGGAAGGAAGCCGGTGTGGATCGGAAAATTGATCTACGGCTGGCGCCGGCGCTGGCCACTCTGGATGAATTGATCAAAGCTGGCGACGAGGGAACCTTCGACTTTGCTTTCATCGACGCGGACAAGACAAACTACGAAAACTATTACGAGCGCGCATTGGTTCTGTTGCGTGTTGGCGGCCTGATCGCCATTGACAATACTATCTGGTCGGGCCGGGTCGCCGATCCGAACGCACAGGATGAAGACACCGTAGCGATCCGGCGATTAAATGAAAAGCTATATCACGATGAACGGGTAGCGCTCAGTATGCTCACCGTTGGCGACGGCCTGACGTTGGCGATGAAGCGATGATTGTAGTGGCGGACCCTACAATTCGAACCTTACGCAAACGCAAACATGGAATCCGTTCCCTCAAATACTCCCGAGATTGCCAGTGCTTACAATCGTTGGGCCGGGACCTACGACAGCGATCCCAACAAGACGCGCGAAATGGCAGCAGCAGCGCTGCGACAATCCGGATTGGAGTTAGCCGGGCGTGAGGTCATTGAGATTGGTTGCGGCACTGGCTACAACACGCAGTGGCTAGCCGAACAAGCTGCGAGGATCTTCGCTCTGGATTTCTCAGCGGGCATGCTACGCCGGGCAAAGACGCGCGTGCCTGCTCTCAACGTTTGCTTTATTGAGCATGATATTCGCGCCGCCTGGCCGCTTCCCGATGCGGGCGGGGACGTCGCGATCGTGATGCTGGTCTTGGAGCACATTGAAGACCTCGATGCAATCTTCGCTGAAGCTGCCCGCACTTTGCGTCCCGGTGGTGAATTTTTTGTTTGCGAGTTACACCCGACGCGACAATTGTCCGGGCGCCAGGCTGAATTCACCGACACGGAGACGGGCGAGCAGGTGCGCGTGCCCGCCTACCTACACGACATTTCCGAATTCATTAACGCCGGCCTGAGAGTCGGATTTGAACTCGTGCACCTGGGAGAACTCCGAGATCCGCCCGCGCTCCAGACCGATCTGCCACGAGTGCTGACGTTGCATCTGCGCAAGCAGAAAAGATAATCCGCAGATTTCACGGATTACACTGATTCAGAAGAACTTTTTTTGACTGGCACTCCGAAGCATTTGAGTTCATGCTTTTTAAATCAGTGTAATCGGCGTAATCTGCGGATGAATCATTCGGGATATCATGAAAGCGACTCCGGAAGAAACCGTCGCACATTACCGCATCATGGAGCCGCTGGGCGCAGGCGGAATGGGCGCGGTGTATAAAGCCTACGACAAAAAACTGCAACGCGTCGTCGCGCTCAAGCTTCTGAAACCGGAATTCCTTTCGCAACAGGATCGGCGGCGGCGTTTTCAACAGGAAGCGGTAGCTGCCTCGGCCCTGAATCACCCGCACATCCTCACCGTTTACGAAGTTGGCGAGCACGATGGCAAACCCTATATCGCGATGGAGTATGTCGAAGGTGAAACGCTGCGCCAGAAGATCCGGGCCAAAGCATTTCAAGTCAAGGACATTTTGGACATTGCGATACAAATCGCCGAAGGTCTGGCGGAGGCGCATCAGGCCGGGATCATTCATCGCGATCTCAAGCCAGAGAATCTGATGATTCGACGCGACGGCTATGCCAAGATTCTGGATTTCGGTCTGGCGAAACTGGTGGCACAAAGAGAGCGCGTACTCGCGGTCGACAGCGCCGAGAAAACTCTGATTCGCGTCGAGACCGAGTCCGGCACCCTCATGGGGACGGTCAATTACATGGCGCCGGAACAACTGCTGGGCCAACGCGTGGACCACCGCTGCGACATCTTCTCCTTCGGCGTCGTCCTTTGTGAAATGTTGACGGGCACCTGTCCCTTTGTGAATAAGAATCGCATCGACACGATGCACGCGATCCTCCATGGGGAACCGAAACTGATCACGAAGGGCAGGCCTGAACTACCTGCGGACATGCACCGCATTCTGATCCGGACCCTGGCAAAGGCGCCGAAGGATCGCTATCAAACCGTCGCCGCGTTAGTCCTCGAACTCAGGGCCTTGAAACGCGATCTGGAACTGGGAAAGGCAGCGCCGGCTGCGAGCAAGTCACGGCTCGTATTGCGGCGCATGACCGTGACTTCAAGGGCCGGCAGGATCGACTATGAAAAGGAACTGAACGAAGCCCAACTCAAGGCCGTGCTGACAACGGAAGGTCCGCTCTTAATCGTCGCCGGCGCCGGCACCGGCAAGACGCGCACCCTGGTCTATCGCGTCGCGCGGCTTATAGAAACCGGCGCGCGGCCAGAGTCGGTGCTGCTGCTCACCTTCACACGCAGGGCCGCAACCAGCATGCTCGCCCGCGCCGCGGGTCTGGCCGACGCGCGCTGTCAGAGAGTTTCCGGCGGTACCTTTCATTCCCTGGGACACTCAGTGCTGCGCAAGTACGCTGAGCAGGCCGGCGTCCAACGCAACTTTACGGTGCTGGACCAGAGCGACACCGAAGATCTCATCGATCTCCTGCGACGGCAGATAAGGCTTACCAAAGAACAACGCTTTCCACGCAAGCGCACCATCGCTGCGATCTTCAGCATGATGGTCAACAAAGTGAGTCCAATGAAGACAGTGCTCAAGCAGAGTTATCCACAATTCAGCGAGGAGCGCGCGGGCCTGGAAGAGCTGTACCGCTTGTTCGAA
Source organism: Acidobacteriota bacterium (assembly GCA_025463135.1). Lineage (GTDB taxonomy): Bacteria > Acidobacteriota > Blastocatellia > Pyrinomonadales > Pyrinomonadaceae > JAOAPY01. The sequence goes on along the minus strand of JAOAPY010000030.1, from coordinate 129,790 downwards.
CAATTCAAGCGCACGCGCCAGATGCTCACCTATGACGATCTGCTCGTGCGTCTGCGCGAGGCGCTCGAAGCCAGCGAGGAATTGCGCCATCAGCTTTCGGATCAGTATCGCTACATCATGGTGGATGAGTATCAGGACACGAACAGGCTGCAGGCGCAGATCGTAAAACTGCTGACGGCAAAGCACGACAACGTGGCCGTGGTCGGCGATGAGTTCCAGTCGATCTATTCATTTCGCGGCGCCAGCCACAAGAACATGCTGGAGTTTCCCAAACTTTTTCCGAAGACCCGGATCATCAAGCTCGAAGAAAACTTTCGCAGCACTCAGCCCATTCTCGATGTGGCCAATGCGATTATTGAAAATGTCAAAGAAGGCTATGCCAAGCGTCTGTTCTCGCGCATCGAAGGCGGTCAGCCTCCCATGGCCGTCAGCGCTCGCGATGAGAACGAGCAGTCGCGTTTCGTCGTCGAACGGATTGAAGAGTTACGCGAACAGGACGTGCCGCTTAGCGAAATCGCCGTGCTGTTTCGCTCCAGCTCTCACTCTTTCGATCTGGAAATAGAACTGGGCAAAAATGGAATTCCCTTTCGCAAGTTCGGCGGCATCAAGTTTGCCGAGTCGGCCCATATCAAAGACGCGCTGGCCTTTCTTCGTGTCGTAGTCAAACCTTCCGATACGCTCTCCTGGTTTCGCACTCTTAAACTGATCGATCATATCGGCGATGCGACGGTCTATCAGATTCTCGATCATCTGGGCGTTGAGCGAAAAGAATTCAGATCCGCCAGAACGAAAGACGGTCTGTTCAAGAAGCTGCATCGATTTCCGGCCCGGGCCAGTTATCAGTCGCAATTGATCCGGCTGGCGCGCGTGTTGACGAGCGTGCTGGAAAGCAAATCGCCCGGAGAGCAGCTCACGGCAGTGCTGCGCTTTTACCGTCCTTTGTTGAAAGCCAAATACGATGACGCACAACGTCGCGGCCGCGACCTGGAAAATCTGCAGGCAATCGCCAGGCGTTACAAGACGGCGGCGAAGTTGCTGGAAGATGTGGCACTCGATCCGTCAGAAGCGGCCCAGGGAAATAGCGCCCGGCGTAACAGCGGTTTCGTAACGCTTTCGACGGTGCACTCGGCCAAGGGGCTGGAGTGGGACAATCTGTTTGTGATTTGGATGACCGACGGCTGGTTCCCTTCCAACCGCTTTCAGGATGAGTTTGATGATTTCGAAGAAGAGCGGCGATTGCTTTATGTCGCAACCACGCGGGCGAGACGCGAGCTTCATTACGTCTATCCAGTTAATGTCTATCGCGGTGCCGACAGTGATTCTTTCCCGGCGCTCTCACGATTTCTGGAACCAATCCCGCATACGATCCTGCCGCACGCGTCGCTGTCGGGCGGCGAATGAGTGTACATCTCATCTTATTCACACCCGGTCTCAACCGGGTGATCTAATAGCCTGTTGGACAAGTACAGTCGGGAAGGGGACCCTGTACCCGCTCCAGGTGGGGGAGATTCATGAAAAGTCATATGTGTATGCAGCCAAAGCATCTCTACCTCTTGCTTGGTTGATCGTCGCGCAACTCGAGGCGGGGACAGCGTCCCCTTCCCGACTTATTCAAGACGCACTTGACTCCTTGAAACCAGGGCCCAGTTTACGCAGGCTGTGAAACCGGGTGAGAATGAGAGGAAGGAATTAAAGACTTCAACCATCGGCCGGCTTGTTCTGAATCATCAACCAAGTACACAGCGCGCTACCCAGGGCCATGCTCGCGGCGATTAGCATGACAATGCGAAACCCGGAAACAAATGACTCCTGCACCGCTTGCTGAAGCTGGTGCTGCACAACTTCGCTGGAAGTGTTCCCAGGGTTTTGCGCCTGTGCGATATCGATGCCGGCAAGTTTCATGCGTTGCTCATAGAGGACCGTGCGGGCCGCGGCGGGAATGTCGATCCTCGACAGTTGTCGATCAAGTTCCCTGCTGAAGACCTGGAGCATCACTACTCCCAGAACAGCGATTGCCAACAGGCCCGCCGTGCGTGCGACCGTGTTGTTAATTCCGGAAGCTACTCCTGCCTGCTCTTCGGATACCGAGCCCATGACGGTCGTGGTGAGCGGCGCCACGCTTATCGCCATACCCAGTCCCAGAACCACTACGCCGGGAAAGAAACCGATGCCGTCGCTTGCGCCTGAAACGAATGCCGGCCAGTAACCGGAGTGCGCACCGGGCAGCGCCAGCAGTACAAACCCCGCGGCCGCCACCGTTGGTCCGACTATCAATGGCAGTCGTGGTCCAAACCGGGCAATCAAGCCTCCCGACCAGCGCGAGAGCGCAAACATGATGATGACAAAGGGCAATAGAGCAGCGCCTGCTGCCGTGGGAGAAAAGCCCTGCACCTGAATTAAATCGAGCGTTAGAAAAAACAGCGCGCCGCCCAGCGCGAAGTAAAGCAGAAGAGTCAACGCGTTCGCTCCGGCAAAGTTTCGCGAGCGAAACAATTTGAGCGGTAACATCGGCGAGTGCACCCTTGCTTCAATAATGCCGAACGCTGTCAGCGCCGCCAGACCAAGACCCAGGGCAACGATCACCTGCCACGCAAACAAAGTGAGACGCGATGATTCGATCAGGCCGTAAACCAATCCACCCAAAGCAAACGTAGCCAGCACCGCTCCCAGCCAGTCGATGGGCCCGCTTTCATTTCGGTCCCGGCTCTCAGGCACGTGACGCAGGGAGATTACAATCACCGCGATGGCCAAAGGTAGATTTAAGAAGAACACCGCGCGCCAGGACACATGTTGGACCAGCCAACCGCCGAGCACCGGTCCGATGGCGGTGGTCATGGCCGAAAATCCGGACCAGGTGCCAATTGCGCGCCCGCGATTTTCCGCGGAGAAAGACGCACTGATGATGGCCAGGCTGCCCGGCACCAGCAGCGCTCCTCCAATTCCCTGTAGCGCTCGCGCCAGGATGAGTTGCGTGATGCCGGGGGCCAGACCGCACCAGCCCGAGGCGGCGGCAAATAGAGCGACCCCAATCAGGAAAACGCGGCGCCGACCGTAATGATCGCCGAGCGAGCCCCCAACCAATAGCAGAGCCGAAAGGAACAAAGAATAACCTTCGACCACCCACTGCATGCCGATAGCCGTCGCCTGTAGATGCTGTTGCAGAGACGGAAGCGCGACGTTTACGACTGTGCCATCGATGAACGCCATGCTCGAGGCGAGGATCGTGGCGGCAAGAATCCAACGGGCCTTGCGTTCCGCGCAGGGAACGCCGGTCCTCCGAGAGAGGATGATAGCTTCGTCGCAGGGTTCTCTGATTACGCCACTCATCTTTGATTAACTGCAGTTGTAAGGTTGAGTGTAGCCGCGAGTCGCGCCTGCGTAAACGTGAGATGGCGGCTCCGGCTCCCGATGAGAAGCTCAGCGCGATCACCAAAAATTGGCGCGGAAGGCGCGGCAGAAGGTAGCCAGGGGCAAGCGCTTCGCGAAGCCCCTGGATCACCGCCTCAAACAACGAGCCCTGAAAGGGCGACAGAAAGAGTTGTCATGGCGACACAGCGATGGGCTTTCACCGTCGCCGGTTAGTCGTCAAACACCAACTCATCATGTGTTTCGTGGGGGGAACTTACTATCGTCCTTTCAGGGCCCCGAAACCTTTCCTGCTGGATCCAGGGGCGGGGTGAAACGCTTGCTCCTGGCTACCGTCGACCGCACCTCCGGTGCTAGTTGATCAGTTCATTCGGACAAGGGCCATTCAATCGTTCTTGCTACGCTGAACTTTCTTCAGTAAATTATTTGCGTTTCCTTGCACGATGCGACTCGCCCCGCATTTGCTTCATGGGTATCCGAACGTACTTCTCTTTCAATCACCGTTAGGTCAGTGCTGGTCGCGAAATGAACTTGAACTCTAACAACGACCACTCAAAACGTCCGCAAACCCTGCCGACCTTTGCCGCAGCCAGGAGCCCACGATGACTAATGTCAAATGCCGGCAGTGCGGGTTGATAAATCGCCTGGCCGACGAAAAGTGCGAAAGCTGCGGAGCAGAACTAAGTGCGACAGTGCCAAGCCCCGATACCTCTACCGCTGAGTACTTGCTCCCGTCCATCGATCTGGAAAGTAGCGAGCCTGAGCACCCGGAAGAACTACCATTTTCACCTGTTGTCCCTCCGTTTGACGGAATCAGCACCGCACTCAGCCCCACCATCACGTTGTTCAAAGACAATATCTGGCTCATCACAAAAATAGTCGTCGTCATTTTTGCGCCTTTTGAAATCTTTAAGGCCTTGAGTTTGGGAACCAAACAGACCGACTGGCAGGTCGGAGTGGGCATCATATTGCTCGCAGGATTCTGTAAGGCACTCGTATCGCCCTCGCTCATCTTTGCTCTAATAACAGTTATGCGCACAGGAGTGGCGCCAAGCCTCAATGAAACTTATCGCTGGGGTCTGAGCAGGATCGGCAAAGTAGCTGTCGTCGCGCTGCTGGCCACAATTCTTCAAACGTTGGGTTATATATGTTTGATTGTCCCGGGCGTTATTCTTACTCTCGGTTTTGAAGTGATTTATCCGCTGGCAGCGCTGGAGGATCTTGGGCCGATCGAAATTCTCAAGCGTAGCTATAGCTTGACCAAGGGCTATAAAGGAAATATTTTCGGAGTGCGTTTCGTGTTCGGCTTACTTTTGTTGGTTGTCGCCCTTCCCGCCGGCTTCGTCTCGACTATGTTGATTGCGAGTGGAGTTACTTTTTGGCCGTTGCAAGCCTTGCTGGGAATGACCACCGACATCTTCAATGAATCAACAACCGTCCTTTCGCTGGTTATCTATTTAAGTATTCTTAAGGCCAGAGGCCCAGGTTCGTTCATTGAGAGTAACGGACCGCCGCCGCCTCCGGCGTTTGAGTAACAGCATCACGAAGAGCAAGCGGCCCGTCAGGAATTCAGAGATACAATCATCCTTCAAGAGATAGAAATCAAAACATGTATTCGGCCCAGATTACGCGCGCTAAGCCAACCTGCATCGTTCTTCTGATCGATCAGTCCGGCTCCATGTCGGATCCGTTTCAGGGTGATGCCTCATTAAAGAAATCCGAGTTTGTCGCCGAGGTAGTCAATCACACTCTTCATGATCTGGTAATTCGCTGCACCAAGACTGAAGAGGTCCGTAATTACTATTATCTTGCCGTAATCGGCTATGGTCGCCGGGTCGGCACTGCCTTTGGTGGTCCATTGGAACAACGGCGGCTGGCGCCCATCGCTGAAATAGCTGATTACCCCTTGCAGGTCAAGACCAGTTACAAGAAGGTCCCGGACGGCGCCGGTGGCTGGGTCGAAATCCCCGTGCGCTTTCCCGTCTGGTTGTTGCCGGCGGCCGAGGGCAAGACGCCGATGTGTGAAGCTCTGGCCCAGGTCAGATCCATCCTGGAATCATGGTTGGCAGAGCATCCGAGCGGCTTCCCACCAACCGTGCTTCATCTCACGGATGGCGAATCCAGCGATGGCGATCCCACCGCGATCGGCCAGGAGCTCATGTCGCTAAAGACCGATGATGGTTCGGTCCTTTTATTCAACTGCCACATCTCATCGCGCCGCAATCCCAAGCTCGAGTACCCTGCGGACGAGGCCTCCCTGCCGGATGGCTTTGCTCGCGCGCTGTTCGGAATCTCGAGTCAACTACCCGAAAACTTTCTCGCCGCGGCCGCACAACTCGGCGTGCAGGCTGCTGCCGGCTCCCGGGGTTTCGTCCTTAATGGCGATCCATCTTCCATCGTTCAATTCTATGAGATAGGAACGAGCCTCACCGGGATGACTCCCTACAAATGGATGGACGATCGCACTGAGTCCGTTGAGTCCTGAAGGACATGTCAACCTGGCAATTTCAGACGCAAGAGTTCCTGCTGCCGAAAAGCGGTCATCAATTATCCGAATGCGAAGATGCCATCGGCATAAATCTACCCGCGGGCCGCTTTGCCGTCGCCGACGGCGCCACTGAAGCATTTGACTCTCAAAGCTGGGCACAGCTGTTGGCCCATGATTGGGTGCTGCAGGGGCCGGTCGATCAAACTATCGATGAATTCCGCGCGTGGTTGGCCCGAGTGGGCCAGTCGCTGCATGATTCCTGGAGCGGACTCCGCCTGTCATGGTACGCCGAAGAAAAAGCCGCCACGGGATCGTTTGCTGCTTTCGTTGGCGTGCAGTTTGAGAAGCTGGAGGGAGCGGCGCACGGCTGGAGGGCCATCGCAGTGGGCGATTCCTGTCTGGTTCAATGTCGTCACAACAAAATCGTGTCCGCGCTGCCACTCTCGCGTTACCAGGACTTCAATGCGACGCCGCCGCTCATGCCTTCGCACCCATCAATGCAAGCGGCGGCGCTGGAGAAGGTTGTGATCGCAGCCGGCACGATCGAGCACGGAGATGTGCTGCTGCTTTTTTCGGACGCCGTCGCTGCGTGGTATTTAATGATGGCGGAAAAAGACGAGCAGGCGCGTTTGCGCTTCGACCTCCTGCTGAAGACCAGACAAGAGAGCGAGCTGCAGCTACTCTTTGAAAAAGATCGTCTTAACGGCAGAATCAAGGATGACGACATCGCCGTGATCAGAATTGAAGTGTCGCCGGAGTGATCCTCGCTGATTTCGCATTGGAGTGCGCTATTACCGGCTTGCACAAAAAGTACTAAGCGCCTCCGTCCGCGTTGGCGGACGACTGAAAGTAGCCCAGCAGTTTACTGCTGGGATCGCATCGATTGTGAGACCAAGTCCGTGAAGCGGACGACTGAAAAACAGCAGGTATCGAAGGGGACGACTTCGGCCGTCCGCTTAACGGACTTCAATCACCTGGCTCGTCATCCCAGCAGTAAACTGCTGGGCTATTGTCATTCGTCCGCTGCCGCGGACTGACAGAGCGACTTTGGTTGCCGGTAGCTACAATGCCTGAGACTAACCACAAATACTGGCCGTCAGCAAGGCACTTCACCGAGGCGATTCAATGCCCCAGTGTCTGTTTCGCGCACCCGGTGTTAAGGCAAACGCAACCCGCCGTCGACCGCCTGGGTATGCCGCTCGTGACCTCAGGGCAGTTCGCCTATGTCTATAAGGTGAAATCTATCGGCGCCGGAGGCGACTTTGCTGTTCGCTGCTTTCGCGGCTATCTGAGAGATCGCGATCAAAGGTATCGGGAAATACAGCGCCAGATCCAAACTCATCAGGTCCCGTTTCTATCTGACTTTACCTATGCGCCGGAGGGGATTCTGGTCGAAGGAAGCAGATTCCCCATTCTCTTCATGAAATGGATCGAGGGACCAACGCTCGACCTTTACCTCGACGAAATGATTGGTCGGCGCGACGTGCTGCTGCATCTGGCGGCCGAGTGGGTCAAACTGGTTGCGACTCTACGCAAGGCCCGCATCGCCCATGGCGATCTGCAACACGGAAACATAATTCTCGAACGTGGCAGGTTTCGATTAGTTGATCACGACGGCATCTTTGTGCCGGCGATGATGGGCTGGTCTTCGAGTGAGTTGGGCCATCAGCACTATCAGCACCCGCGTCGAGATGCGCGCTTCTTCGATGCCCCGCTGGATAATTTTTCCGCGCTGGTGATTTATCTTTCGCTGCTCTCGCTGGCCGCACAGCCCGCCCTTTGGGCCGAGTATCATGACGAAAACCTGCTCTTCACAAAAACGGATTTCATCGATCCGGCGTCCTCGGGCCTCTTTGCAAAAATCAGAGAGCTGGGTCCCGAGCACCGCAGACTGGCGGACATCCTGGCAACAGCGGCAACCGGAGAGCCGCCGGCGGTGCCCTCTTTGGCTGATCTTGTGGACGTAAAATCCGGGCTTCCTGCCTGGATGACGGCCCCGCCGGAAATGGAGCCAAAGACAAAAACTCGCGAAGCCGTCGAAGTCATACCCGCCCAGACGAACGGAGGTTCGCAGTGGAAACCGTGGCAGGCCAGGCTCGCGAAATCTACTCTGCCGATTAGCACCCCTTCGCCAACCTTTCAAACGATTTTTAGCGGGCCCGCCGCGATTGCGACCGCGCCTTCAGGCATACGGGATCCCGACGAAGTTTTCAGAAATACCGGAATCTTTGCCAGGGAGTTCCTGAGGAAAACCTTTATCTGGTGGTATTGGGGAGTCTATCTGTGTTTCAAATTCATCGGGCTGGACTTTTTCTACTCACTCCTGGTGGCGCTGTTGTGCCTGGCCCTCTTCAGCCTGACCTACGGATTTGTGCGCGCCCGAGGTTTGGCTCAGACCGCCTTGCAGGGAAATTCATCGCCCCTCAACTTGCTCGGTGGAACCGCGGGTACGGCGACTTCGTTCCCTCGCATAACGGCTTCAGCCGCTGGTTTTCCGCCCGCGAGTATTACGGCAAATGATCCTATTATCGGCAACCTGGCACTTAATATTTATCACCAGCAAAACTGTGGCTGGGTGAAGCAAATCTCACAGAGAAACCGGGTGAGCTTCGCCTCGTCTGCCGAAGCCCTCGCGGCGGGATTCAAGTCGTGCCGCGTGTGCTCGCCTTGAAATCAGACTGGGCCGAAAAGGCAACAATATACATGACGCATCAAGTGTTCGTTCGGCATGCTCCTGTAATGTTGAATAGAAAGGCGGCTCTGACGCCGAAGGCGTCCTCCAATTCCAGCCCAGGGCATCGCCCTGGGTTACAGTCACCATAACCAGGCAATTACACTGAAAGTGTTCGCCAGGTTTTGATGTCCCGGGTATATTGATGCCAAAGAAATCGCCCAATGTGTGCAACCGCACAGACCAAGCCAATGCGTTTATCCTAGACTAGCCCCCTCAATAATTTCGCCCAGTCCACAGAAGCAAGGCCAACAACCTTCAAAGAGGTGTTTTATGTCTCTAAATCTGTATCGGACCGAGCCCCCCAACCAATTTGCCGTCCCGGTATCTACTTCAGTTGAAGACCACGTCGTGCTGGTGGTAAGCGATCACCAGGACCTGGGAGCCGAGTTGCGGCAAGTCCTGAAACTAAGCGGCTATCGGGTGATTGATACCGATAATGGCCAGGATGCAGCCAAACGCGCGCAGTACGAACATCCCAACCTGCTGCTGGTGGATTTGGATGTGCCCTTACTCTATGAAATTGTGGCGGCCCGTCAGATTCTGAAGAACGCGAAGCTCGAGATCATGCCGGTGGTGATCGTTACTCATGACGAGGCGTTGGATCCCGCTCCAATGTTAGAGGTTGGCGTGCGGCGCAACGAGTACATAACCAGAATGCCTGACTATCAACATCTCGAACAGCTGCTGGACTATCTGCTGCCGGTGAAGTACGCCACACGGATCCAGCCCAGGGCCTGAGAGGTCGAGGTGGTGACTCTACCCTCTTGAGCTAAATAAATTGCCTGCGCCACGGCTTAGCCGCCCGCGCTCTGGTCACCCATGAAACCTCAGTTTCGCAGCAAATGTCCGACAAACTTTTAGTTTGTCGCGGCGTTACGACAAGCTGAAGCTTATCGGACATCAAACTGAACCAGTACCCTTGCTTGACACGTCGGAACTCAACGGTTCAAATCGGATCTATGGAGTACCGGTTTCAGGTTAACCTCGGCGGCATCATTGATCTCCTTTCAAACCACACCTACAGCAGTCCGCAAGTCTTCATTCGCGAACTGCTCCAGAACGGCGTTGACGCAATTGTCGCGCGTAGTTATCTCGACCCTGAATATCGCGGTGAAATGCATATCGAACTTCCAGCTCAATTTGGCGAACACCCGGCGCTGGTATTCAGGGACAACGGCATTGGTCTGACTGAAGAAGAGATCCACCTTTTTCTCGCCACTATCGGACAGACGTCTAAGCGCGATAATGATCTGCTGCAGCGAAACGGCTTTATCGGGCAGTTTGGCGTGGGCCTGCTTTCCTGTTTTGTAGTGAGCGATGAGGTGTTGGTAAACACCCGGTCCGCGAAGGGCGATGCGAAAACCATCGAGTGGTGCGGGCGCGCTGATGGGACATACTCGCTGGCGGTCCTGGACCGGCAGATGGAGCCGGGCACTGAGGTTCGCCTGCTCTGCAAAAAAAGCGCCGAGGATTATTTCCTGTCAGAGACGGTGACCAGACTCGCTTCTCATTACGGCAGCTTGTTGCCCTTTCCGATTAACCTTTCAGATGGCGAAGGGACCACGGTAATTAATGAAGCGCGGCCGCCCTGGCTGGAGCAGTTCGCTGATGCCGAACTGGAGCGCGAGCATTATCTTGAATACGGGCGGGCAACCTTTGCGATTGAATTCTTCGACTATATCCCGCTGCGTTCCAGCATCGGCGACGTGGCCGGCGTGGCTTTTGTGCTTCCTTTTTCGCCCAGCCTGGCGAATAGAAAAACTCACCGCGTCTATTTGAAGAACATGCTCCTCTCTGAACAGACTGAAGGACTGTTGCCCGACTGGGCTTTCTTTGTGAAGTGCGTGGTAAATGCCAACGACCTGCGTCCGACTGCTTCGCGCGAGTCATTCTATGAAGACGCGAAACTCGCCGCGACCCGCATCGCCCTGGGCCAGCAGCTGAGGCACTACCTGATCGACCTGGCCCGGGAAAGTCCCCATCGTTTGCGGCAGTTGATTCAACTGCACTATCTCTCGATCAAAGCGCTGGCGGTTGATGACGAAGAATTCTTTCGCATCTTTATCAAGTGGTTGCCGTTTGAAACCAACATGGGAACCATGACCCTGACCGAATATATTAAGGACCATGACGTTATTTACTATGTACAAAACCTGGATCAGTTTCGCCAGACGGCGCGTATAGCTGCATCGCAATCGCTGTGTGTCATCAACGCCGCCTATACTTACGACGCCAGACTCATTGAGAGAGTCAACGATGTCTTTCCAGAGGTCAGTATCGAGGCGATTGACAGCAACAGTCTGACTCACAGCTTTGAATACCTGACCCTGGATGAACAGGATGAGGTGGCGCAATTTATTGCCGTGGCTAATCAGGTGCTGCTTCCTTTCAAGTGTGCCGTTGAGATTAGAACGTTTGCCCCCGCCGAGCTGCCGGCCCTGTATATTGCCGGCGGCGACGCACAGTTCAAACGTTCGATTGAAACGACCAAAGAAGTTACCGATACGTTTTGGTCAGCGGTGCTCAATGATGTCGAGTCAGGGTTGGATCCGGACTCTGGCGCCCAGCTTTGTTTCAACTATCGCAATTCCGTTGTTTACAAAATTACGAAAATAAAGGACGAGACGCTGCTGCGCCTTTCGCTGCAAATGTTGTACGTTCAGGCAATCCTGCTCAGCCACCGCCCACTCAACGCCAGGGAGATGGCTTTATTGAACGAAGGTTTGTTGGGTTTCATTGAATGGGGGGTTGATGCCTTCGAAGGCTGGATTCAATGAGCGAGATTATAGAGCAGGAAATTTATGATCTGCTGACAGATGCTTTCGAACTGGAAGAGGGTGACGAGCAGATTTCCATGCTGGAGGCCGCCGTGCGGTTGGCTGACGGCCTCCGCGATCTGGAACTCCAATATGAGATTCGCGAACTGTTGGTGCGTGCCTGTGTATTCGGCGGCGCCACGGACAAAGGACTCGTAACTTTCTCCTGGTGCCTGGCACAGTTCGATCAGCATCCCGGGCAGTTTTCGGAATGGGCGATCCTCTGGAAGTACAAGTGGATCGTCGGTGTGATCTGCAACTTTCCGCAGATCCCAAAACCACGAATTTACCAAATGCTCGATGATCTGGCCGACCGTTCGCTGAGAGCGGGCTATGGCCTGCGCGCCGTACACATGCATCGCTATCGTGCAGAGCGGTTCTGGAATAATAGGGAACAGGCGATCGAGTACTTTCACAGGATGGAAGCGGAACCGAAAGATGAATTGAGCAACTGTTCAGTGTGTGAGCTGGATGACGAGGTCGGCTTCTCCATTTATCGCGGCCATGATGAGCGCGCGCTTGAGCTTGCTCGACCGCTTTTGAACGGCGAAGAGAAATGCGCCACTGTGCCGCACAGAACTTACGCGAATGTTCTGCTGCCGCTGTTGCGTCTGGGGCGACAGCATGACGCGCTGGCTTATCACCGCCGAGGCTATGAACTGGTCGCCGGCAACAAGAGCTTCCTTGATAAGATTGCCGATCATCTGATCTTTTTGACCTTGACCGAAAATTTTACGAGAGCCCTCGAAGTTTTTGAAAGGCATTATCCCTGGATGGAGAAGAACCACGATGCCTTCTATCATTTCCGTTTCTCACGCGCAGCATGGTTGATGTTTGAGATACTCGCGGAGCACGCGGACAAGTCTTTGGCGGAGCCGCGGCTCCGGTTGCCACGCTCTTTCCCACCCTTTGTCGATGAGGGACGCTATCACGCGGTCAAGCTGGCGGCCTGGTTCAAACTTCGGGCAGAAGAGCTTGGCCGACGCTTCGATCGGCGCAACGAGAACAGTTTCTTTGCGCAGACACTCGCCGAAACACCGGCATTGAAAGCGCTATGCGCGCCTTTTGCAATCGTTGAGTCTGAGTGGTAAGCCTTTTCCGGCTGCGCAATAGAGAATGGCGAACTCAACAAGTGCAACAGGTGAATTCGTTTTCGCTCCAGAGGGGCGACAACTAATGTTCGGTTGGCCCCTTCAATTGAATTCGCGAATTAAAAGTCAAAATCGAATTCTTACTTTTTCAGCAGCCTTGCAGGACGCTCAAGCCGCACCAGAATATTCGCCGAGTCGAACAAATTGAAAGCATAGGGGGTTCCTGGATTGGAGCCGAATCACGAAGAGTTCAAAGCCGATCTGGATGAGGCCCGCCGCGACTTCGAAGCGGGAAACCCTCAGAGAGCCGTCGATGGCGTTATTTCCGCGCGCTGGAAATGGCGCTACGCCAAAGATCCGGAGCGAATTAAGCTGCTGCGGGAAATGTACGAGTGGGCCTCGCCTCTGACCCAGGAAAACCCTCGCTGGGATCCGCAGCAACTTAAATTATTGTTTGAGCTGTATTCGCTTTGGCCCAAGCTTTATCTCGAGGAAGCGATCCTCAAACATAGTTTTCCCGAACCGCCATCTGATCCTTATGTGGTCAGCGGCGCGGAATCAGTGCAACTGGCTGCGCGTTCGGTTGGGTTCGGCATTGGACCAGGGCAGCCGGTCGCGCTCTCGCGGGGCAGGCATTGGCTGAAGCTTTGGGATGTGGAAACGGGTGAAGTGATTTACGCGACCGAGCACTCGTTGGAATTAATCGCTTCGTTCATCGGCCGAGACACCACTCACGTTTTGTTTGCTCAACCTTTTAGCATGTCCACCGGGGATTTGTGTTGGTCCGCAAGTTTCAGAGAAACGCTGCGGCAAATCTTTTGTCCTCCGGCCGGCACCCGTGAGAAGTCTCACTATGAGAACGTTAAAACCTACAGGCTTAGGGGCGAGATTGAGAACATGGTTAGCGTGGGCGGAAGACGCGAGGATATCGAACACGAAGTCACCATCAAGCACGAAGAGATCATGGGTTACCTGCCGGCCGGAACTACAACTTTTACAGCTAGAAGCAACGAGTACTACGGTCCGCAGGTTGATGATCTGCGGTCCGGCGATCAGATTAACGCGACGCTCGCCGTGGAAGATGATGAAAGATGGATTCGATCAATGATCGGACCGGGTCGTGGTTTGCGGGGTATGTATGGCTTCACGCCTACGACTCCCATAAGTTCCCTGTGTCTCAGCTCGGATGGCACCCTGGCCTTGCGCAATGGCAACGGCAATACCTTTGGAATCTGGAATGTCTGGACCGGCGATCGTCTGCGCGAATTCGAGGGCCACACCGATCGCGTCACTTGCCTGTGCCTTAGCGTCGACGTGAGTTTCGCTTTATCAGGCAGCGAGGACAGAACTCTAAAGTTATGGAAGCCGATCACTGCGGAGTGTGTGCAAACGTTTGTGGGCCATGAGAGTGCAATCACCGCAGTGTGTATCAGCCTTGACGCGACGAAGATTCTGTCCGCCGATCGCGACGGCGTCATAAAGCTTTGGGACAGCAAGACCGGCCAGTGCCTGCGAACAATTCAGGCCCACAGCCAAAGCGTCTCCGGACTGCATCTGACCATGGATGGTAGATTCGCGGCCTCAGGCAGCTGGGACAAAACCGTCAAACTGTGGAATCTAAATGACGGATCTTGCATGAAATCGTTGGAGCACTCTGATTGGGTCACATCCGTGGACATGACTGCGGACGGAAAATATTTGGTCTCGAGCAGCTACGAGGGAACAAAAGTTTGGGAACTGGTATGGCGGCTTGAACCCCACGATATCGCCGCATGGGATGAGGGCGCCAGGCCCTACATGGAAATTCTTTTGCATGCCAATGGCGCCTGGGACGGAAAGTTGAGCACGTCCGTTGACATGACAGAGGAAGAGATAAAGAACTCTCTCCACCGACAGGGCCCATCATGGACCGCCTGGCACGCGCCATTGAAGAAAAACGATTGGCATCGCGTCTGGCATCTGAACTGGAATATTGACGAAACTCTCGGTCATGCCGGCTACGGTTGGCTGAGCGAAGCCGGTCGCGAAGGCAGCAAATATCTGGACCAGTGGTGGACCGCTCACCGCGCAGAAATAGCGGCGGGTAAGTGACGGCTCCAAAAGCATCACGCAAACTTTGCGCGCTCAGCTTGCCATCGTTGATGATTGTAGCCAAGGCGATTGAGGTTGTCGCGGCTGACATTTGAGCGGGCAATCGGCCACCCCAATACGGAGAGTAACATTCTTTCTACCACCCAGGTTAAGTGAGCGTGCGCGCAAGTCAGGGCCTCGACGGGACGACTTTGGAAAGGATCGCCATGCACCAGGCGATGCCGGATCTCCGTCAACGGCCATTCTGCGTGTTTCCCCACTACCGGCCAAAGATCCGTTAGATCCAACGAATGATAGTCGCAGAATTTTCGGAAAACGTACGAGAACGGGAAACGGTTTAGCTCGGGAACCTTTTCGTAGATCATGCCGCGCCTGGCAGGCTCACTCGCCAGGAGCGGGTGTTGCTTCAGCCATTTTTTCAAATCACGTTCCAACTCGCTGAAGTCCGCTGACGGCAGGATTTCATATTCATCCTGGCGACGGAAAAAAGTCAGTACCGACTCCAGGGCCGCGGATAAACTGATGAAGGCTACTTCCAGACTCTGCCGGCGAGACTGCAGGGCAAGACCAATCGCCCGCTCCAGGATGTCGTTCAACTCAGCCGACTTTGATGGCAAACCAGCGGCGAGAAACTCGGCGACGTCGTCAGGGGCAATCAATTGGTGCTCAGATGATATTTGATCAACCGAGTCCACCGCTTTTCGCAGCGCCAACTTTCGCAATTGTGAAGCGTGGCCCACCATCTCTGTCATTCTCATGCAGACCTTAGACGAATAAACTGTGGAATCTAAGTGGAGAGATGCGAGCTATCATCTGTGATCCATCCGCCATCGTCCATGGTCCAACGTCTATCGTCCCTTCCCTCCTAAAGAATATTCACGGCGCGGGCGGCGAGTAGGGCTATTACCAACAGCGAAATCAGTGACTGGACCATCATCAGCAGCTTGGCCCAGCGCGAGAGCACGGGAACGTCGGTCGGCGAGAAAGCACTGCTGGTGTTGAAGGCCAGGAACAAATAGTCAACGAAGTTCGGTTCCCACTCGTGTTCGCCGGCAGCGATCTTGATGTCCGGAGCCATGGTCATCTGCGGAAACAGAAATGCTCCATCAGTATGCCCGGGAGTTAACTCTCGAATATGTGGTCCGCCTCCATCCAAATGCCAGTACCACGACGCGAAGACCAGAATGTTTGAGAGCCAAAGCGCGCCTGCCGAGCGCAGGATCTCAGACGGCGTAAGCTGATGTTCGGCGAGGGCCCTCAGCAGGAGCGCAAGCGACCAGATCAAGACGACGGTGACAATCGTGTTCAGAACATAGCCCGCGCCGTGGTGGAGGTGATGTTGACCGCTACGATGAAAGAGGAGCGCGGGGATGACCAACCCTCCCAGAACGCCCAGGACCAGCCAGCGCGGTCCGCCGAACCCCAGGGATGATGGCAAGGCTGCGTGCAATCCACCGACAGCCAACAGCGCCACCAATGCGGGCCAACGAGGTTCAGGATTAATTTTTCGGCCGGCTCTCAGCTTGCCATACAAATCGGCGCCGCGACGGCTTACCCTTCGAACTTCTTCCATAGCATTTCTTTTGGCTCGTTCGTGATTATGTAGGCAAACAAGCGGTTTGACTATAGTCAGATTCGCGTAAACTTCAAACTTCGAAGCCGTCAACAAGGTCCGTCAAGAGTTGGAAGTTCGAAGCCTCTTCAAGTTCGACTGTCTGGCTGGCATGCCGCTGCCGAGGGCTCTGCAGGCTGGCATCCTGCAGTACATAACAGTCGCAATACCTGGCCCGCACGTAGCACAGACTTTTCAGTCTGTCGCCGAGTTGTATTACAGACTGGCAGCCTTTGTACGTGGATCCACACACTGAAGAAAGCCTTGATCAAGTGTCTCAACGCGTACATCAGTTTTGGCTTCATCTCATTCTCACCCGGTTTCAACGGTTTCCTCTTTCGTCATTCAAGTCTATCCCCACAAGTCTGTAACTCAGGAGTGGGGAAACCGTTGAAACGGTTGACAGACAAATTTGGAAGAGGCCATCTCTCACCCGGTTGAAACCGGGTGAGAATGAGAGAGGAAGGCGAACCGCAGCTTCGGTAAGGCTATGCCTCAGCTTCCAGCATCGAGGCATAGCCTCAAGATTTAATGAGAGACTGCTCGGTAAGGCGGAGCCTTATCGCACTGTGCGGCGGTAAAGCCGCGAAGAGTGCGCTCCCAAGCGGACCAGGAAATAGACTACTAGTGGATGAAGAAAAAGGCCTGGAGAAGAACCTCGAAGAATAACGCAGAAGCACAAAGACCAAAGTCCAAAGACCAAAGTCCAGCTTTGCCCTCAGCATATCCGCGGCAACTGCTCACCGGCAAGCATGTCGACTATGCGCGTGCCGCCAAAACCGGTGACCATGGCCACAATGCCGCGTGGATCTTCCTTTACTTCCCCGATGATGCAGGCTTTCAGACCGTGGCGATGCTGTCGCATGCGGGCCACCAGCGCTTCGGCAACTTCAGGGGCCACTATCGCCACGAGCTTGCCCTCATTGGCAACATAAAGTGGATCGAGCCCGAGAATTTCACAGGCGCCGTGCACCTCTTCGCGGACCGGGATGCGATCCTCGGAAATCTGAATACAAACCTCCGAAGTCAGCGCTATCTCATTCAGTGTCGTGGCTACACCGCCGCGCGTCGGATCGCGCAGGCAATGAATCGCCTCGACCGTGGACACACGCGCGGCTTCATCCAGCATTTCCTGCACCAGCGAATGGAGAGGCGCGCTGTCGCTCTCGATCTCAGTTTCCAACTCCAACTCGCCGCGCGCAATCATGATGGTGGTGCCGTGATCGCCAATCGTGCCGCTCAAGATCACTTTATCGCCGGGCCGGGCATTCGCAGCCGAGAGCTTGACTGGGGTTTCGATCAAGCCAATGCCCGAGGTGTTGATAAAAATCTTATCAGCCGTCCCCTTCTCGACAACTTTTGTGTCGCCGGTAACCACCGCCACGCCGGCTTCGGCGGCCGCGTCGCGCATTGATTCGAGCACGCGTTTTAGGTCCGCAATGGGAAATCCTTCCTCGAGGATAAAACCGGCGGAAAGATAGAGCGGCCGCGCGCCACTCATCGCGATGTCGTTGACGGTGCCATGCACGGCGAGTTTGCCAATGTCGCCGCCGGGAAAAAAGATCGGTGTGACCACGTACGAATCGGTCGTAAAGGCCAGGCGTGCGGCGCCGTTGCCGTTGCCTACGTCGAATACGGCCTGATCCTCGAGCAATTCGAGCATGGGGTTGCGAAGGTATTCGAGGAAGAGTCCTTCGACCAGCTCGTGCATGGCCTTGCCGCCGCTGCCATGGGCAAGCGTGATGTATTCATCGCGCAGCTTATGCTTGCGGCGCCGCGCGCGTTCCACGCGTTCGAACAGCGGCGATGGTGTGAATATAGTGGCCATTGCTGTTGTGGTAGCACAGACTTCAGTCTGTGGCTCGCGGCAGTAGATTCTGCTTGAGTGACACCTTAACGCGACACAGACTGAAATCTAATGCTACCCAGTGTGCCCCGTCGAGCGCTCGGCGACTTTCGACAGGCGACCAAAGTTGTAATAAGCGGCACAGGCTCCTTCGGAAGAAACCATGCAGGATCCAATCGGCGTTTCCGGCGTGCAAGCGGTGCCGAAGACTTTGCACTCCCAGGGTTTCTTGACTCCCTTTAATATCTCGCCACACTGGCAGGCTTTGGGATCGGCGATGCGCAACCCGGGCACGCTGAACTTCAGCTCTGCATCGAAACGCGAATACTTTGCGTTCAGCTTCATTCCGCTATGGGCGATCGACCCCAGTCCGCGCCACTCAAAATATTCCCGCGGTTCGAAGACCTCAAAGATGGCCTCGAGTGCTCGGCGGTTTCCGTCGCGGAAGACCACGCGCGCGTATTGGTTTTCAATCTCTGCCCGCCCTTCGACAATTTGCTTGACCAGCATGTATACCGATTGCAGCACGTCGAGCGGTTCAAAACCCGCGACCACCACCGGCTTGCCGTATTCGTTGGGCACAAAATCGTAAGGACGCGTGCCAATGACGGTGCTCACATGACCGGGACCTACAAAGCCGTCGAGCTTCAGATCAGGCGAGTCGAGCAGGGCCTTGAGCGCGGGTACGATCATGATGTGATTGCAGAAGACCGTAAAGTTCGGCACGTCGTCCTTCGCCGCCTGCAACAAGGTCATCGCCGTTGAAGGCGCGGTGGTTTCAAAGCCGAGGGCGAAGAAGACTACGTCCCTGTCCGGGTTCTTTTTGGCAATCTTTAGCGCGTCGAGGGGCGAGTAAACCATGCGCACGTCAGCGCCGGCCGCTTTGGCTCCCAACAAACTCGTCTTTGAGCCGGGCACGCGCATCGCGTCGCCAAAGGTTGTGAAGATCACTCCCGGCGTTTGCGCTATGGACATTGAATCATCGACTCGACCCAGCGGTATCACGCAAACAGGGCAGCCCGGTCCATGGATCATTTCTATGTTGGGCGGCAGCAAATCTTCGATGCCGTACTTGAAGATGCTGTGCGTGTGGCCGCCACAGACTTCCATCAGCTTCAAGGGCCGATCAGTCAGAGCGGCAATCTGCTCTGCCAACCTGGCCGCAATGTCACCCTGTCGGTACTCGTCGATGTATTTCATGAATTTGCTCTTCGTGGTTGGTTCTCGATTTTGTCGTGATGAGTCATTTAGAAAGCGAACTTGTCCGCCTCACGTGGGGGCACAAGTGCCTCTCTAAACGATCGCCAAAGCCCAGGTGCCTTTCTAAAAGATCGCAAAGCAAAAGTGGCCTTTCTAAACAATCGTCAATTTACGATCAGAGCAATCCTCATCCATTGCCATTTGATTCACTCGTCACCGCAACCGGTTCGGACAGCAGCGCGGGCGACTGCAACAGCGTATGCACCAGGTCCCAGATTATGTGGTAAAGCGTGACATGCGTTTCCTGTATGCGATGAATGCTCGCCGTAGGCACACTCAAGCAAAAGTCGAGCAGGCCTGCGGCGGCCAATTCTTCCATCTTGCCACCATCATTTCCCGCAAAGCCGATGGTCGTCAGGCCCATGCGCCGGCCGGTGGCAAAGGCATGCAAAAGGTTTTCGGAATTGCCGCTGGTCGAGATGCCCAACAGCACGTCGCCCTCCTGACCCAGCGCAATTATCTGGCGCACATAGACATCCGCGAATCCGACATCGTTTGAGACCGCGGTCACCATCGCCATGTCATTGCTGAGGCAAATAGCCGGCAGCGCTTTTCGGCCCACGGTAATCGGGTGCATGAATTCGACCGCCACGTGTTGCGCATCCGTCGCCGACCCGCCGTTCCCACAAACCAAAAGTTTTCTGCCACGCTGATAGGATCGCGCGATGGCTATCGCCGCATCCAGGATCCTGTCCTTATTCTCTTCAAAGAACGACTGTTTGACCTCGATACTCTCGCGTGCTTTGGTCAGCAGTGAAAAGCGCAATTCCTCCCGCAACTCTCCCGGCTCCTTCTCGTTGCCGTGAAGGAAGGGATAAAACGCTCGCGAAAAGTCTTCTGAGGCCTTGGTCATAAGAACCGTCTTTAGTTCTTAGCTCCTGGTTTTCAGCCCCGGAGGGACGAAATGTTTATAGAACCGGCAATCCTAAAGAACTTAAAGCTCCGAAGGAGCGAAATGATGGCAACGCGTATTGCGCGCCTGCGTAGCTGAGATAGCTATTGCGATTTCGCCCCTAAAAACATTTCGTCTCTGCGGGACGAAAACCAAAATGTCCAGTAGACAGCCGCTCTTGTTACGAGAACTTTAATAACAGAACAGCAAAGTACAAAGATCAAAGAACAAGTTCAGTTGTCTGAACTACTAAACTGCTCAAACTCTTCCTGATACTGCCCTAACTCCTGCAGCGTTCGCAGGGTTTCTTCAGCTTCTTTCTCATCGACTTTGCTCATGGCAAAGCCCACATGAATCAAGACGTAATCGCCGATGCGCGCCTCGTCCTTGTCCAGCATGCCAATATTGACGTTGCGCTTGACGCCGCCTACTTCAACCTTGGCGATGCAGTTTTCCACGTCAACAATCTCGACGATTTTTCCGGGAATGGCGAGGCACATAAAAGTTAGACTCCCTCTGGGATGCCACTGTTTGCCAGTTGAGATTCACTACTGAATATTGCCGCAGGCACGAGCCGCGGATTAAGATACTGCAACAACTCCGGCAGCCCCGTGCCGGTCTTTCCGGACACTTCGAAAACGATCATCCCGGGTCGCACTGATTGAATATTAGCGTGAGCGGTAGCCGAATCAAATTCCGTCGCCGCCGCTAAATCCATTTTCGTAATCACAGCCACGTCCGCGGTGTTGAATATCGTCGGGTACTTCAGCGGCTTGTCTTCGCCTTCAGTCACAGACATTAGCACCAGGCGCAACTCTTCGCCGAGATCATAACTGGAAGGACAAACCAGGTTGCCGACATTTTCGATGAACAGGCAGTCGAGATCGGCCAGGTCCCAATCAGTGAGCGCGCGCTGGACCATCTCCGCATCGAGATGGCAAACAGTGCCGGTGGTGATTTGTTTGACTGGAGCCTGGCTGCGCGCGAGCCTTGCAGCATCGTTTTCGGTTGCCAGGTCGCCCACCAGCGCCGCGACGCGCCATTGAGGCCGCAGCAACGTCAACATTTTTTCCAGCAGCATGGTCTTGCCCGCCCCGGGGCTGGAAACAAGACTAATAACCTGAACTCCGGCATCCTTAAATTGTTGTCGTAAACTGCGCGCCAGCAGATCATTTTGCTTCAGCACGTTCTGTCGTACTTCGACCAGACGGGGTTGTGTGCTCATGATGTTATCTCGGTTTCCATTGAGCCGGCGGCGGCAGGGAGTTCGGTAACCCAGGTAGGCTGATCGCCTGCGATGCCTGCGCTATTAACGGGCCAGGGCTCGAGCTCCAGGGCCACGACCAGCAGCTCTTTACCCTGCACTACGGTTGGTGTCAACGTTTCGCAAACGGGACAACAGAATCGTTGAATTGAATCAATGATGCGTTCCTGGTCACACTCAGGACAATAAACAATCACCGGCACTTCTTCGATCACCAACCGCGAGCCTTCGAGCGGCGTACCCTGGCTGGCTACCTCGTAGGAAAATAAGAGGGCGTCCTTTACGACGCCTGAGAGTGGTCCCAGCTTTAGATGGAGTGCGCTCACACGCGTGTCTCCCCGGCCAGCGGCCTCTTCAGTGGCCATCTCGATCATGCTCATGGCGATGGACAGCTCGTGCATAAGAAGTAGCTCAGACTTCAATCTGCGATTTGCGGCTCGTCAGATGCCGCTGGGGTGGTATCGCAAGTCACACAGACTCAGGTCTGTCCTACTTTTCCGCTACGATTAAGAACGAGATCTTGACCTCGTCCTTGACCTTCAGCGTACCGCCCGCAACTGAGACTCGCTTGATCCCGAAATCGCTCTGGCCCAAGGTTGCTTCGCCTTCCGCGCGTAAACCATTTTCCACCAACCGCACCTGGCTGTCGATCAATTGATTGCGGGTGTTACCGTGCAGCGAAAGCCGGCCGCTAATCTTCACGCGGTAAAACCCTTCATAGATGCGATCCGCGGTAACCGACTTGCTCTGGAAAATGATGTCGGGATACTTTGAAATCTCCAACACGTCCTCTTTCATCATTCGCTCGATCTCGCGGCGGTCCTTCTCGCTCACATCATCGCTCACCGAAAGCGAATCGGCCTTGACGGAGAACTGCAGGGAAGATGCTTCCAGCCTATCCGGGTGAAACTGCACCTCGCCCGAGAAATCGCCGGCTTTCAACTTTGGATTGTGACCAAAAGCAGAAAACAGTCCTTCCGCAAAAGCCTGCACGGTAAAACGACTCTCGCGAGAGTTCACCCGATAAACTGCCGGCTCTTCTGCCGTAGTCGCCACGTTTGCCGCCGAGTCTCCCTGCATAGATTCCTCATCCCGCGACCGCACGCATCCTGCGTGCTGAACCTATCGGTATGGTCTGTTGAGTAACCACTCCCAACGATGCAACCGTTGGGCAGTAGAGCAGGCCGGGATGCCTGCGCTCCCAGGCGTTACATTGACCTGAGCTTCAGGTACCGCTGAATGTCCGGCACCAGCGCACTAACGGTCCCCAGGCCCAGCCGGTTCTGCACGTCCGGCAGCACCGACTCCAGACCCGATTTCAGGCTTTTGCGGATCGCCGGATGCGAAGCAATCAAGCCCGCGCCCAGGACCATCAATGCCAGCCCGCCGGCAAAATACAAAAAGTCTTTCGAGCTGTCGTGCCCGTCATTGTTGTCCATAGCTGTCCTCCGATGCTTACCGAATTTTGACGACCGACTCGAGCCGCGTAGATCACTACATGGTGCTGATCTTGATGTAGCGCTTGATGTCCGGCAGATTCACCAGCACTGCGGCAGCCATCAAGACCAGTGCCGCGCCGCCGAATAGGGACCAAACACTCAAGCCACCTGACTTGTGATTGGTTCTCTTTACGGATTCATTACGTCTGGCCAACGATTGTTCAAGTCTCGATTCACTCATTGTGTACTCCCCTTTTCTAGACCGTCGCTTCACTTCGATGCTCTGCGAGTATTTTTTCCAGCAGAGACTCGACTATTCTTACCGCTTCCTCAACAGCGTGCTGTACCGGCTCGCTCATCCCCATCTTTCCCTCTTCCGACTCCAGTGGCGCCGGCTCGCAGCCAATCAGCAAGATGCGTCGAAAAACGCCGCCCATTGATTTGACCATGGCCAGCACCTTCATCGGATTCATGCCGTGCGTTTCCACCACCAGACTCTCGGTATTCAGTTCATCCAACTCGCTCACGTCCGGCTCAATCGTATAGAGAGTTCCGGGCGCCTCACCACGCGGAGCGGCATCAACCAGAATCGTTACTTCATGGCCATCGAGTAACGCGTACGCGAGATCAAATCCGCGGATACCAAAATCCACCACGCTGACGTCTGCGGGTAGCTGACGTTGCTGCAGCCTGCGGGCGACTTCGCTGCCAAAAGCGTCGTCACCCAGAAAGATGTTGCCGATACCGGCGACCAGAATGCGTGGCTTCGTTATTTCCATTTTTGTAAAGCAACCTGCCGGGTTGCGTACCGTGGAACAGATCAACTTAAAAGTAGAATGGCGACGCAAGCCGGCAGCTTGCTCTACACCAGCGGCTCGACCTCTTCCGGCGAAAAGAAAAATCGATGACCCGGTTGTCTCAACATCCCCATGTCTTTGCCGGGATCGTCGTCAACGACCACGGCAAAGTGGACCTTGTCTTCGTAATCCTGTTCGATCGACTCAATGACTGCCACCTTCCCGGCCAAGGCCAAATCGAAGATGTCGCCACCCGCGCGCGGCCACAGGCGCACCCGATCACCCAGCTTGAGATCGACACCAAAAACGCACACTGATTCCAGTTGCGTTTTCTCTTCAAGCAATTGCCATTCCCACTCGTTCATCGCTTCGCGAAAGGAAAAAGGTAAAGTAAAGATGCAAAAGTAAACCGAACCAAGCGCGCAAAATCGGTTTCGTTCCCTTCATGTTTTTTGTTTTTCTTCTTACCTTTTCCTTACTCCTTCTTACTTTTTACTTATCGCTTTTAGTCCCCGCACGGCGCCATGCATCTTCATGAGCTGTTCGATGGGTAGGGTTTCAGTACGTTCCAAAATCTGGCGGGCCCGCTCGTCGGCCCCACGCATCTCGCGCTTTTCTTCTTCAGTCATGGTCATAATGCGCAGCGTGAGAATCTCGTCGATCTCCGTGCCATCAAAAAGATTGCCCGCGCTCTCAGGAGCAATCTGCGGATAGTCATAAAGAATGATCGGCGACGAGAGCATTGTGTCCGTCGCGCCTTCCTCCCCAACCAGCACCGGCCAGGTGCCAAGGTTCTTGCAGGTTGCTGCCGCGGCCCGCAAATGGTCGGGCGGATCAAGCTGCGAGACGAACTCTCCCTGACTAACGCCGAGGATTGTGTGCGTCGAAACTGTCGCCCGCAGTAAAGCCTCATCGCGATCATTTCTGAATTGAGTGTGGTCTGAAACCTTGCCCGATATTTCGAGACTGGTTAGGTTCGAAATCTTCACGGTGAGTCTGGCCACGCCCCTGGCTTCTCGGTTCGCAGTCAGGCTGATTTCACCGGAGACGTTTTCCTGGCGGCGCTCAATTGCGCCCACCGGACGCCCACTCTTCTCACGTAATTGTTCGTAATGAGTTTCAGCGGGAAAGCTGAAGTTGAGATTTTGCGATTCGCGTTCCAAGTCCCGTAGCAGCGCAACCGGAACTACGACCTCTCGCTCAACAGCTTCCTGCCATGATTGAAAGAGCCGGCCATCTACTTCAAGGGACTCTACCGGTTGGGACGCGGGCGTGTTAGCGGAAGTGCTTTTCTCTTCGCTATCGTAGACTTTGCCAACCTGACGCTGCAGCAGATGCAAAAACCGAATGCGGACTTCGAGCACGGTCGTGTCATTGACCAGCATCAGACACTCTGTCTGCATACTTATGGCTTCGCTGCCACCCTGATTAAGACTGTAGCTCTGCGGATAAAGGACGCCAAAATTCCAACGCTGCTGGTTCTTCACCGCAGTCGGACGATACGGATACAACATGTACCCTTCGTAGAGCACGGCGTTCACGATCTTGTCGACTACGTCGAGGTTCATGATAGGGTGTCCGCCGCCAGTTCGATGTCATCGTGATTGGAAACTGTGCCACCCGGGACGCGCGTCGACGCAGGTTGTTCCAACAGCAGCTCCTCTGTCTCCACAGGCGCGGGAGACCGGGGCAAGATGCTGTCCAGCGTTTGCTCCCAGGTGGGAATGCCCTGCTGCATCTTGTAAAGATTGAGACGATCAAATACATCGCGTCGCAAACACAGCCAGGCCGTGTTGGGATAGTAAATCTCTATCATCTCCTGC
The DNA here is from genome assembly GCA_025463135.1 of Acidobacteriota bacterium. GTDB lineage: Bacteria > Acidobacteriota > Blastocatellia > Pyrinomonadales > Pyrinomonadaceae > JAOAPY01. The sequence goes on along the minus strand of JAOAPY010000030.1, from coordinate 104,271 downwards.
CAAACACGCACGGGCAGCCGATAAGTCGTTTCGCGATCCCAGGGAATCTGGCTTACCTGCAACTGCCCCTCACTCGCCTCATAAAAGATGCTGCCACTGAACAGGAGACAAAGCGGTACCTCTCCGTTTTCCAGACCGGCAAAGTATTTCGCCGCGGCGACGTTGAAGTCGAAGGTACAAGGCACTTGAAGATCGACCAGGGTGGTGCCTTTAAAAGGCGGCACAACCACGATGACATTGTTCCAGAGCATGCTGCGCAATGTCTGGCTCCAACGCTCGGGTTGACCGAAAAGATCAAGCAGCCGTTCCTGCTCGCCCGTATTGTAGGTCCGCCGCGCGACTTCTATCTGAATTTGGCAACGCAGAGTGATGGTGTGAATGTGCTCTTCCGGATCAGTGCTGCTGACGCGCAGCTTGAGCGCCAGGATAGGCGAGGCGGCAAATAGAACCGGCTCGGCGCCTTCGACTGTGAAATTGAGATCCGGCATAAACTCTTTCAAATCCGTGTGGCATAGGCATCCTGCCCATGACCCCGCGCGCGAATTTCCGCCTTCCGTTTCACTCTCTGCCAGCGCCGGTTCACGGGCGAGACACCCGTGCCACGTCGCATCGCTACGATTTCTTCTTCAGCGCGCTAAAGAAATTATTAATCTCAGCCCAAACTTCCGTGCCACCCGAAAGTCCGCGCCAGTGAGCGCGAATCAGCCCCACCAACTTGTAACACTCGTCGATGGGCGCCAGATAATATTCGCGCGCCGGCCCGACGCGATTCACCAACAACGCCTCGACGTCGGTTTCCATGTGCTGCAATACCGGATTGCCGGCCACAATCTCATGCCAGGAATCCAGCGTTAGAAGCGATTCCGTGGGCCCGGCCGGACTGGGATAAAGCGCTACGACCTTGCCGGCCGGCGTGCTGAAAAAAAAGAAAGCCATGCTGATCGGCACCATCAAACTTTCCCACTGCAGATCAGTCAATTGAAAATCAGCAAGAAAGCGCGCTCGGCGCGGCACCCGCTTATATTTTGTTCCGGCCTGTCCACTGAAAAGTAGAGCACACGCCTGGCAGGCACAATTAATTTTCCGGCTCGCCGGTTCGACCAGATGATCGTGCTCGACGCCGACCGGCGCGCTGCAGAGATCGCATCGCTCAGTCGGCGCCCGCTGCGGAATGAAACGCCGTAAAGCGGCGAATTCGTTCCGGGGATTGGAAGTTGCGCTCATATCATTTCAGTAGCCCAGACTTCAGTCTGTGGCTCTTCTGATTTCTCCCCATCATGCAAACCTAAATCGCGGCCTGAAGTCTGCGCTACTCGCGCATCTAATTGGGTGGCATGTGTGGCATTGCCGGATCGATCGGCTCGGCATTGTCCGGATTTACGCCCGTTGCATCACGCGCCGTTCGTCCCGGTGACTGATCATCCGGATGACCGGGACCGGAGTGTCTTCCTGCCTCGTTGCCGCCCAACTCTTCGCCCTTACGAGTGCCCGCGCTGTGCGCTGCGTTGTCCTGATCGAATTCGTTATCCATCTCGAGATGTCCTCCCTTTGTTCGCAGTGATTGTGTGCACCCAAATTTTTAACGTCTTATCCCAGGTATTGCGGCAAAGCGATTTTTGCCTGACCATTTTCCATCAACAGGGGAAAAGGCTGGAGTTGTAGATCGGAACGATCCAGGCCACGGCCGGCGCGCAGGACGTCAAAACGCTCGCCGCAATTCGGACAGGCCAGAGCCTCAGCTTGCAGTTGCGCGCCACTCATCGTCTCGCCACAATTGGAACAGGCGCAGGTGTAAGCGTAATAGTCCCCATTCAAACGGCAGAACAAGACCTGGCGGCCGTTGACGTCAATGGCCTGGGTCGAGCCCTGGGCCAGCGAAGCAATGCCCACCACTTCCTTCCAGCCTCCTTCAGTGTCAGGCGCCGAATCCTTCTGGTTGCGAGTGATTTGCAGCGGTACCAGTGCAGGCGGCTTTTGCTCTTCCACCACGCCTTCGACGAGCAGTTCTGTGACATCGGGAGCCACCTCGTAGATGGCTTCTTCAATGGCCAGCTTCATGGTCACCGCCGACGACGCACAACCATTGCAAGTTCCTTCCATCTGCAGCCGCACGACTCCATCATCTATACCCAACAACGCGACATTGCCTCCGTGCGATTTCAAATACGGTCGCACCTTGTCGAGCGCTTTGACCACACGGGTTTCCAGTTCCATTGGGTGCAGTCCGTAAAGCATTAAAAGCCCGGAGACAAGTTCCTCTTCACCCAGCTTTTCAATGATCGATAGCCCGGCGGGATCGTCTGCGACAATCTCGAGCAGGCGATTGAGACCTTCGCCGTGCAGATCCATCAGCGCCTGCATAAGCTCGATAGTGGTCACGCGGGCCTCCGCGTCAGCCAGCCCTTCGACCTTGTGGATTAGGGTTTCGATTTTTTGAATGCGCTGTCGCGATGTTGCGTCTTGGGTCATAAGAGGTTGCCGCCTTCCAGCGAACTTGCGTTTTAGACACCACTCCGTAGAAGCCTAATGCCTGTAACCGCCACGCGATGTACATTAAGCTCCTACGGAAAAAATGCTGTTACTCGGACAAGGCTGCCAACGCGTGGATCACGTGGCATGGGCATCCTGCCCATGACCCCGCGCGCTAAACTTCCAGGCTCCTTTCACTCCAATTCATGCAGCATCACGGGCGGGACCCGTGCCCCGTTACTTCATCATGCCGAACATCGGCGAATGATTCGTCTCGAGCACTTTGCCGTTGCCCAAATACATGTGTACGCCGCAGGGCAGACAGGGATCGAAACTCCTCACCGCGCGCATGATGTCGATGCCCTTGAACTTGTCTGGTCCATTCTCTTCAAAGATCGGTGTGTTCTGCACGGCATCTTCATAGGGACCGGGTGTACCATAAATATCACGCGGGTTGGCGTTCCAGGGTGTCGGCGGATACGGATGATAATTTGCGATCTTGCCCTCCCGGATCACAACGTGATGCGACAGCACACCGCGCACTGCCTCGTGGAAACCGCAACCAATGGCTTCATCCGGCACTTTGAACTCGGTCCAGGTCTTTGTATTGCCGGCGTGCAGCTCTTTCAAAGCCTGTTCACAAAAATATAGGGCGCAGGCAGCGGCGTATGCCTGGAAGTAAGTGCGAGCGCGATCGCGTTCGATGGCGTTACTCCATTTGGGAATCTTCCATTCGAATTCGACTTCGGGCTTCATTGCGGTCTGCGGTAGATAAATCTTTACGCTGTGGCCAGTCGCTTTGACATAGCCAATGTCAACCTTACCCGCCAGCGCCGTTGCCCAGAAACGAGCAATCGGACCACCGCCCGTATCCAGCGCCAAATACTTTTTGTCGCCCGGTTCGCCTTCGTGATACCAGCGCGGCGACATCACCCAGGTGTAGTTGCCGTTAAAGTCCCGTTTTTGCGGCCGTGGCACAGTGGTTTGATTCCAGGGATGTCTTTGGTCGACCGGATTTCCCAGGGGATCCTTGTCCACAAATTTCGGCTCGTTCTGCCAGTCGTCATAGTACGAAGAGCCCAGGAGAATGCGTATACCAAGATTGATATCGACGAGATCCGTGGTAACCAGCTTGCCGTCAACCACAACGCCCGGCGTCACAAACATTTTGTTACCCCAGGCGTTCATGTTCTCGTACTTGTAATCGCAGGCGTACGGATCGTTGAATGAACCCCAACAGCCGAGCAGGATGCGTCGCTGTCCTACCTTTTCGTACCCCGGCAACGCTTCATAGAAAAAGTCGAACAGGTCATCATGCAGCGGCACGACCTTCTTCATGAATTCGACATAGCGCATCAACCGCACAAGATAATCCGTAAAGAGCTGAACAGTCGGCACCGTGCCCACCCCACCCGGATAAAGCGTGGAGGGATGAACGTGACGGCCTTCCATCAGACAGAACATTTCCCGCGTATAACGGCTGACTTGCAGCGTCTCGCGATAGAACTCACCCGTAAAAGGATTCAGCGCCGTCATGATGTCGGCGATGGTCTTGTAACCATGGTCCTTCGCATGGGGTGCTTCAGTTCGCTGCGCTTTATCCCAAACACCTGGGTTTGTTTCCTTTACCATCTGTTCGCAAAAATCCACACCAACCAGGTTGTCCTGAAAAATGTTGTGGTCAAACATGTACTCGGCGGCCTCGCCGAGGTTGACGATCCATTCCGCCATGTTCGGTGGCCGGATGCCAAAGGCCATATTCTGCGCGTACATGGCGCAAGTCGCGTGGTTATCACCACAGATGCCGCAGATGCGGCTGGTGATAAAGTGCGCATCACGCGGATCTTTCCCTTTCATGAAAATGCTATAGCCGCGAAAGATTGATGATGTGCTGTAGCATTCCGCGACTTCTTTGTTGGCAAAATCGATCTTGGTATAGATACCCAGGCTACCGACAATTCTGGTGATCGGATCCCAATTCATATCCACCAGAGTTCTTGGTTTCGCCGGAGCCGCGGTAATGGTTTGGGTGCTCATTGTGTCCTCCTCAGAAAGCTCGCGGCTGGTAGCCGGTTGTAAGTGCAGAGCGCGAATGGCGCCACTTCGGTTCCTTATTGACGGTGGCGTTGGTGATGCCGCGGAGTTTGCGGATCATCCTGCCGTACACACCGATGGTGCCGGCTGAGACTCGCGCGCCTGGCGGTTCATCCATGAACGGCATGAACTTATCGGGAAAGCCCGGCATCGTACAGCCAATGCAGATGCCACCGACATTCGGACATCCTCCGATGCCGGCCATCCAACCGCGCTTTGGCACATTGCAGTTGACGACCGGACCCCAACAACCCAACTTTACAATGCACTTGGGTGATCCATATTCTTCGGCAAAATCACCCTGCTCGTAATAGCCCGCGCGGTCGCAACCCTCGTGTACAGTCTTGCCAAATAACCACGTCGGACGAAGCTCAGGATCGAGTGGAATCATCGGGGCCAGACCTGACAATTGATAAAGCAAGTACAGGACTGTCTCCATAAAGTTGTCGGGCTGCACCGGGCAGCCGGGCACGTTGACCACCGGCAAGCCGGCTTTCGATTTCCAGTCCCAGCCGAGATAGTCCGCCAATCCCATACAGCCGGTGGGATTGCCTTCCATCGCGTGGATGCCGCCATAGGTCGCGCATGTCCCAATGGCTACGACGGCGACTGCCTTAGGCGCCAGGCGATCGATCCAATCGCAGGTCGGGATGGGTTGGCCCGTCATAGGATCCGCACCCAGTGCCGCCCAGTAACCCTCTTTCTTGATTTTTTCGTTAGGGATTGATCCTTCGACGACCAGGACAAAAGGATCGATCAAACCCTGTTCGGCTTGATACCAGAACTTCAAAAAGTCGTCGCCATTTTCATAAGCAAGCACAGGGTTGTGCAGGTGAACTTTGGGAAGCCCGGGAATTGCTCCCAATAAGACGTCCTCAATACTCGGTTGAGTCGCGGCGGTGATGGAAACAGAATCGCCGTCACAGCCCAGCCCGGCGGTAATCCAAAGGATGTGAACATCCTTTATTGCCGGTGCTTTTTGTGTGCTCCGGCCGTACGGGACAGTTTCGGCTGCCATTATTTATTCCTCCTTACCGGGATCTTTTGCTGACGTGTTAAGCGATTTAGAGAACAGCTGCCTCACATCACCTCTTCTTTAGTAATGCAACCAACTGACGAAGACATGGCAAGTTCGTATAGAAAGACGCGAAAAAAGTCGCCATGTTAGCGATCAAACGAGCGCAAATTGAACCGCAGAACCGTTCTCTCGTGTCAACTGGGGAGACCTCGGGCCGGGGCATCGCACAAACCCGAATGACACTTTCCCCGACCGTATTTCGAGAGCTGAATTATCCTGCGCTTTTTAGAACAGTGTCTATTCGTAGATCTACGTAATTAGTTTGACGAACCTACGTATTTTGTGTGGCGGAAATGTAATAAGGAAACCTGGGACGCACGCATCCTGCGTGCTACGCGTGGGGGAGATGGGTACTAATCGAAGAAGGCTTTTTACGCAACGCCAGGCACGCTGGAAGCCTGCGGTCCCAGATCGGACTAGTCTTCCATTTGTACGATACCGCGTCGGAGCGCATAGCGTATGAGTTCAGCCTGCGTGTGCAGATCCAGTTTGTGCATCAGATTGGATCGGTGAGTCTCAGCCGTGCGCGCGCTTATGCCCAGCCGCGTGGCTACTTCGGCATTGGTATGGCCCTCAGCCGCGAGGTGCAGCACCGCTCTTTCGCGAGCCGTCAGTGTTTCATAGCGATCGAGCGTGGCGGCTCGCGCTTTCTCCTGGTAGACCTCAATGGCGCGATCAGAGAGAGGCGGACTCAGATACCGCCGACCGGCGGCGGCCTCGCGTACGGCATGAACAAGGTCCGCGGAACTCGAGTCCTTCAGAACATATGCTGAGGCGCCATTGCTCAGGGCTTCCAGCACGTATGCTTCATTGGCATACATTGAAAGAATGACGACTTGCGTATGAGGCACGCCCTTCTTGAGCTGGCGCACCACGTCGAGTCCGTTTAGTCCGGGCATCATCAGGTCGAGCACGAGAATGCGCGGACTGAGCAACTCCACCCAGCGAATCGCCTGTAAGCCATCTCCGGCCTCGCCAACCACTTTGAGATCCGGCTCCGCTTCCAGCAACGCCTTTAGACCTTGTCGCACAACCTGATGGTCGTCGGCCAGCACTACGGTGATGGTGTTCTCCACAGTCACCCGGGTTGCTCCTCTCGCAGGATTTCACCTGAGTTCGCAACCGGACTATCAGCGATGCTGAGTTCCGCGGTCAACCGCGTGCCGTCGCCCGGGGCTGACTCCACAGTCAACTGGCCTCCCAGCAATACTGCCCGCTCTCGCATACCGGCCAGGCCGCTGGTGTCGCTGGAGGCGAGTGCTGCTTCGCTATCAAAGCCTGATCCGCAATCCTCGACCTGTATTGAGAGTAATGCTTCGTGAGTCCAAAGCCGCACCGTCGCTTCGACTACGCGCGCATGGCGGGCCACGTTGGTCAGCGCCTCCTGCACTATGCGGTAGGCCGCCGTCTCAACTTCCGCCGAGAAGCGCCGGGTTTCCAGCCCGCTGTGTCTAAAGTGAACCCGCACGCGTGTCTGCGCGGTGTAATGCTCGATATGCCATAACAGCGTCGGCACCAATCCCAGGTCATCCAGCATTGCCGGTCGCAGGTCGAGCGACAGTCTTCGCGCGCGCGCCATCAGCTCGTTGACCAGCACCTGTGCCTGTTCGAGACTGGCGCGGGCGCCATCGGCGGGCAGGCGCGCTCCCATCTCAAGTGTCAGCTTGAGGCCGGTCAGCGCCTGTCCGATCTCGTCGTGCAACTCGCGAGCAATATTGCGACGTTCCGTTTCCTGAACTTCCATCAACCGCCGCGAAAGAAACTTCAGACGATCGGCGTAATCACTCAGAGACTCCTCGGCCTGGCTGCGGCGGGTAATGTCTCGAATGACGGCAATCACCATTCCGCCATCATCCCACTTCATCGGACTCAACATGATATCGACGGGAAACTCACTGCCGTTCTTACGTCTTCCATAGAGTTTCAGACCGGCGCCCATGGGCCGCGTGTGGGGTTCAGCGATGTAGGTCGAACGGTCATCGATATGCCGGCCCCTGAATCTTTCCGGCAGCAACGTCTCGATTGTTTCACCAATCAGTTCTGTGCGGGTGTACCCGAACATCGTTTCGACCTGCGTATTGGCCCGAGCAATTTTGCCTTGTTGATTGACAACAACAATCGTGTCCGGCGCGAATTCAAAGAGACCACGCAGCATCTCTTCACTTTTTTGCTGAGCCTCTTCAGCACGTTTGAGATCGCTGATGTCAAACGCCACGCCGTGAATAAACCAGGGCCGGCCATCATCGCGACGCACCATCTTTGCTTCACAGTGAAACGAAACCGCGTGACCATCCCGCGCCATTACACGGTAGACCGACCGCAGTGAATCGCCCGAGAGAAAAAGCCTGGCCGCGTCCCCGCTCCAACGATCCTTATCGTCGGGATGGATTTGGTGATACCAGCGGACGGGATCGTTAAGCCATTCGGCCTGCGAGAAACCCAGCAATTCTTCGATTTGCGGGCTGACATAGGCCTCGCCTATTCCCTTATCGAGTACAGCCATAAAAACAACCGCGGGGATTTGCTCAACCAGAGTGCGATAGATCGCCTCGACGCCGGGAAGGTCCAGCTCTGACTGTTCCTGAGATTTTTGAGTATCGAAAAGCGGATTGCGGCCGTTTGCCAGACTAGTGGGAAAGAATACGCTGGCCAGATTTTCGAGGGTGGCCTGGGCCGCGGCCAGTTCGAAGGCTTGAGATGAGAGCTCGGTCAGATTTTCCGGCAATGGATATTCGGTTTTCCATTTGTCATTTTGCATTTGCCATTAGCGCATGTGAGTTTCGTTTAGACAGGGCACTTGTGCCCGGGAATCCGGCGACGGCCAAGTCCGCTTCTAAACGAACGCTTGAAAAGGTTGCTGGCACCTTGCCCTTTGCTCTTTGCTCTTTGCCCTTTGCTCTCCCTCACCGCAGCAGATGACCGGCAAAACCAATCTCGTAAACCATGAATAAGCCGAAGCTGAGACTAAAGAGTCCGGCGAGGCAGCGCAAGGCGACATTCGCCCGCTGGAAACGCCGGGCGGTAAAGCGGGCCGGAAGTGCAAACAGGGTGCTCATCGCCATCATGCCGCCAATCGAACCGATTCCGAACACAACGATGTATAAAAGAGAAATTGTCGGCGACGAGATAGTTGTTAGTACCAAAAGCATCAGGGCCGCGCTGCCGGCCAGTCCATGCACAATCCCGATGAACAAAGGTCTGGCTCCAAAGCTAAGTCCATGATGCGTGTGCGGCTCCTCACGTTGCGCCTTTTCATGAATATGCGGATGCGCGTGCAAATGCCCGCCATGATCATGTACGTGAATGTGGACGTGTCCGCCACGTGCGAGTTTGCGTAAAGCATTAATTCCCAAAGCGACCAGCATGATCCCCACGCAAAGCTCCAGGATCTGGGTGGTGCGGGCGCTGATTTGCAAGTGCAGGAAGATCACCGCGACGCCGGCGACGAGCAGAGAAAGGGTGTGCCCGAGACCCCAAAGAGCACCGACCAACGAAGAACTAAGCAGACTGCGGCGCTCGCCGGCAATCGTTGAGACCGCGGCCAGGTGATCAGCATCCACCGCGTGCTTCAGGCCCAGGAGGAAACCGAAAGCCAGCAGTGAAAATGTGGTAACTGAGTTCATATCAGTTGCGGCTTTGCCGCCGCACCGCGCGGTAAGGCTCAGCCGGCTCAGCCTTACCGTCAAACACGTTCATTCGTTTGAGGCTACGCCTCCCTGTTTCTGCTGAGGCATAGCCTCACCCATTTCTAACAAGCTGCCCGGTAACGCCAAGCCTTACCGCACTGTAGGGCGGCAAGGCGGCGCGCAAAATGCGTCGGCTAGAGACGCGCGTTGGCGATCGCCACCTGTCCGAGCGAAATACCGCCATCATTGGCCGGCACCCTCGCATGCGTGAAGACTTCAAAGCCCGCGGCCCTTAACATTCCTGATGCCGCGCGCAAAAGAAACAGATTTTGAAAGACTCCGCCAGAGAGAACTACGCGATTGAGCTTCCGCTCATCTCTCACTCTATGACTGATGCCGGCAATCAGATCAGCCACTCCGAGGTGAAACCTGGCTGAGATTATTGTGGGGGGAACGCCGCTCAGCAGATCCTCTACGGCCCTGCGAATCACATTTTGTGGCCGTATGATACTCCCATCTTCCGAAACCACAAGATCATATTTCTCTCGATTCGTCACGTCGGCGATCTGCTCGAGCTCGATAGCTGCCTGACCTTCATAGTTGGTTTTGTCCCGCAGGCGCAGCAAACTGGAGACCGCATCGAACAGCCGGCCCATGCTGGAAGTCTCTGGACAATTAGTCCGCGAAGCAATCATTCCTTTCAAAGTGGTCCATACCGCAGCATCCATTTCCTTCACAAAAGGAAGGTCAAGTTTTAGAAAGTCGTCGCCAAAAGTTTGTTGCAAGTAGACGGCAGCCATGCGCCAGGGCTCGCGAATCGCCCGCGCCCCGCCGGGCATCGGCATGTATTCAAGGTGCGAGATTCGTTCGGCGACGGCAAAGTTCGCCACCAAAAACTCACCGCCCCACATCCGGCCATCCGTGCCAAACCCGAGACCATCCATGGCTACGCCGATGACATCGCCATCAATTTGATTGTCGGCCATGCAACTGGCAACGTGCGCATGGTGATGTTGGATTCCCAATTTTATTTCGCTGTCGAGCGCCAGAGCATACTTTGATGAAAGATATTCAGGATGAAGATCGTAAGCAATGATCTCAGGTTCAAGATAGAACAAACGCTTGTAGTGCTCGATTCCTTCGCTGAAGGATCTGAGAGTCTCCAGATTTTCCAGATCACCGATGTGGTGACTCATGAAAGCGGAATCTCCACGGGCTAAGCAGAAGGTATTTTTCAATTCGGCCCCGCAAGCCAGAATCTGCTTCTCAAACTTCATTCCCGTCTTCAACGGCGCCGGCGCATATCCCCTCGACCGGCGCAAAACCCTGGGACCGCACGTTTCCAGCGTGCCTCGCTTCCCTGCCACTCGCTTTCCAGTCCCACCGATCTCTTCCCTCTCGTCCTCTTCCCACACACGCACGACCGAATCATCCATACGCATATGAATTCGCCTATCATGCACCAGAAAGTAATCGGCAATCCGGCCCAAACGTTGGCGCGCGTCTTCATCCTCGTAACAAATCGGCTCGTCGGAAATATTAGCGCTGGTCATGACCAGCGGCCGATTGAACTTTTCAAACAGCAGGTGGTGCAACGGCGCGTACGGCAGCATGAAACCCAGTGACCTTACGCGCGGCGCCACGCCATCGGGCAAGCGTGCGCCAGGCTTTGCGTGAAGCAGCACAATGGGTCGGGCCGCTGATGAAAGAAGGTCGGCTTCGGTACTCGAGAGCAAACAGTATTCTCTGATGAACTCCGGATCCGGCGCCATCAAAGCGAATGGTTTGTCTTCGCGATACTTTCTGCGTCTGAGCTCAGTCACCGCGGTTGCATTCAATGCGTCACAGGCCAAATGAAAGCCGCCGATGCCTTTGATAGCCAGGATTTTCCCCTCGTTGAGCAAGGCAACGGCCTGATAGATAGCAGCGTTGCCAGTCGTTATGCAAGCGGTCTGATTTTCTTTAGCGGCATGGCCAATGGAAGGAGGAGGGCGGACACTCAGGTCCGCCCCTTCAACTGCACCTGCAAACAACGAAACGCGCGGGCCGCACTTCGCGCAGGCAATCGGCTCGGCATGAAATCTTCGATCCAGTGGATTCTCGTATTCGGCGCGACACTCGTCGCACATCGCAAACTCGCGCATCGTGGTCTTTTCACGATCGTAAGGAACGTCTTTGACAATCGTGAACCGTGGTCCGCAGTTGGTGCAGTTGATGAATGGGTAGCGAAAGCGACGATCATCCGGATCAAACAGTTCGCGCACACAATCAGCGCAAGTGGCGACATCGGGCGAGATGGGAACGAATTTCTGTTCGCTGGAAACGCTGGCCTCAATACGAAAGTCGTCATATTGCGCTCGCTCGAATATTTCCGTGGCATCAATTGATTCGATGCGGGCCAGCGACGGCGGATTTGTTTTCAGCTCGACGAGCAGGCGATCGATTGCTTCGCGTTCACCTTCGACATCTATCAAAACGCCGGATCCATTGTTGAGAACGCGGCCGTTGAGTGAGTTTTTCCGCGCCAACGAAAAAACAAAAGGCCGGAACCCCACACCCTGAACAATTCCCCGGACCTGGATTTGAACTCGAGTGATCATCCGATCAAGAGAGAGGGATTTTGTGTGTGGACTGAGCGCTCAACCATGACCGCGTGTCAACGGCGAATCATTCCACCCGGAAACCAGTCTCGCGCGAAACAGTTTCCTTGTTCAACCGATTCGTCGCAATCACGCGCAACACATACCATCCGCTCGACAACTGTGCGAGTGACAGTTCTTCAGCAAAGGGGAATTCGTGAAAGTCCTCGCGCGTCACAATCTCCAGTCTTCGTGGTTGGCTGGAAACCAATAATTTATTTTGACGCCGCAGTTGCACTTCTATGTCGATGCGCGGAGTTGGGCCACCCGGTGTTGCGGCATTGTAAACGTAGGTCAGAACGCGCAGGCGTGATTTCCGATTAAAGTGATTATCAACTTTTAGCTGCGCCTTCGGGAGCTTCGCCAAGTCCGTGCCGGCCGCTCCGCTCTCACGTTCGCCCAATAACAAACTGCTCAGCGAAAGCTTTCCGGAAGAGATATCGGGAACTTGAATCCAGCGGGTCGCGCGTCCAATCTCGCCTGTGGTGCTGTCTCGGGCTGCTACGCGCACTTCATAGAGGCCGGGTTTCACAATCACTTGGCTGAGGTAAGTAATGCTGCGGTGCTGTGTGAGCGAGGTGGTCACCCTGTTGTCGTTGGCCGACAGGTGATCGCCAAAGCTCCCGGCTGTCTTGCCGTTGTCATCCAGCACAACACCAACAATGTCCGCGGCTCGTTCCTTATGATCTGATTCGTTGGCGTCCTCGAGCGGAACTTGCGTCAGAATGGTCAACTGCGGTCCGGCAGCGACCTGCATGTAGCTGGTTGTCAGGTTGGTCTGTAACGAGTTGATATAAAAAACGTTCGCGATCGCGGCGCGTAACTGTTCCTGGGGCGCAGTAACGACTGGTGGTTGGCCCGCGGCCGCTGACGTTGAAGATGTTTCGCTGAAGAAACCGGAATTGACGCGCGCCGACAATTCACGGTGGTCTTTCAATACCACTTTTACCCGGTGAAACCTGCGCTCGCGAAGCAAGTCTTCATCGGGACGCCATGCCAGCAGGTAATACTGAGCGGTCTCGTCCAGCGCCCGATCAATTGCAGGATTGAGATTATTGGCGTTAAGCAAAGCACGGCCGCCCGTGGCTGCGGGTAACTCAGCAAGCGGCGCTTGCAGCGCCGAATCTTCACCGAGCGGCGCGCGTCCGGTGTCGCCATTTTCATCCATAGTGTCGGTACTGGCCGCGTCGGCGAAACTGGTATTCAAACCGCTGGCCTGAATGCTGTAAATCACCGCGCCCGCTCGCAATGCCGCATCGGAAATGTCGCGCAACTTATCCGAAACTTCTACTCCCTGGTTATTGAGTAGAAAGCCGTCGGAAACCATCACTACCAATTTTCGTCCCGGCAGCTGAATCACCGACCGCATCACGTTCTCGAGGGTGGCGAGTGTGGCCCTGACGATGTTATTTGACTGCGCGAGAATTCTGCGCGCTCGCGTATGGACCAACCGTTCGGCTGCATCGCGCGCGGCAGCTGCATTGGTTCTTCGCAGTCCACTAAAAATCTCGGCAATGGCAATAGCCGCAAAGTGAGCGAGCTGCTGTTCGTCACCACGCTCGATTGACAACGCCTGGTACTCACTCATGGGTGGTCGATCGACGTCGCGCGCGGTGGTAGAGCGGAATTTTAGCCGGGCCACCGCGGCGTGCAGGGCTTCCTTGCTGTCAGTGAGCTGTTGCAGGAAACCGATCTGCCCGCTGGGCGAGGCGATCAGAACTTGATCGCCATAGCCCATCTGCTGCTCGATGTAGTAATCGAGCATCTTGCGAGTTCGTCCAATGCTCTCAGCGGAGAGGTGCAGATCATCAACGAAAATAAGCACGGTGCGGCCGCTGGTCTCTTCAACTGGGCTCGCCGTTGCAGGGCTGCCGTTGGACCCGGAGGTTAAGAGAGGAGTGGCAGTCCTGACGACGTGAAAGAGAGATATGGGTTGCGTCTTTCCGTCCACGAGAAGTTCGAAATCATCGCGACTGAGATTATCGACGAATCTGCCCTTCTTGTCGGTAACAGTGACGCTTGTCTGGACCAGCTTAGTGCTCACTCGGACGACATCGTCCTCGGAATCCGTTCGATGAACCGGGGGATTCTGAGAAAAAGCATTGCCAGGAAGGACTCCGACGACGAAAGCTGCGCAGGCGATGCAAATCCACCTGTGGAAGAAGTCTTTGTTTTGCGCTTGTAAGGTGTTCTTCATCGGCCCTATGTTAAGTCATGAGTTCAAAGTATGCATCAACAGCGACCCATTTGCGCTTCCGTTGGCACTTCGCCGGCCCGACGTAAGCCTTCAGTTAAATACCGGGCCGCCGCGCACGCAGTTTGCAAGCATAGGATTTAATTGGCATGAGCAAAACCAAAGGTGACAGCTCTGCGGAAGGACTAATTCCAGAGAGACGCACTCTGCCGGCGTTACGAGCGGCGGCGGCAGACTGCAGAGCCTGCGATCTTTGGAAACTCGGGACGCAAACCGTTTTTGGTGAAGGACCGCGACGTGCGGAAGTTCTCTTCGTCGGTGAACAGCCGGGCAATGAAGAGGATCTGACCGGAAAGCCTTTTGTTGGGCCGGCGGGCCGGCTCTTTGACGCAGCGCTTACGGAGGCCGGCATAGATCGCACTCGTGTATACGTCACCAACGTAGTCAAGCACTTCAAATGGGAACCACGCGGCAAACGACGCATTCACAAGAAACCCAATGCCCATGAGATCGCCGCTTGCCGACCCTGGTTACGCGCCGAGATTGCTTTGATCAAGCCGAAAGTGATCGTCGCGCTCGGGGCCACTGCCGCCCAGGCTCTGCTGGGTCCGAAGTTTCGTGTGACTAAAGAACGTGGCAAGTTCCTGGAGTCTGAGTTCGCACCTTACGTGATGGCGACGGTTCATCCCTCATCAATTCTGCGAGCGCCTGATGATGAAACCCGACGGGAAGAACGACGAAAATTTGTTGATGATTTGAAGAAACTGGCGAGAATGATCGGAAAGTAAGTACAGATGGTCTTTCGCGGATTCGACTTGGAAGTGCATCAAAACGTTGTGGTTGCTTAGCCCCAGAGGGGCGAGATGTTTATAGCTTGGCGGTCATTTCTTTAGTCCTAAGCTCCGAAGGAGCGCAATCGCTTTTGCCTGCCCCGGTGAAGATTTCGCTGTCAGATTTCGCTCCTGGCGGAGCGAAGATCTTTGGACGGACGTTCTTACCTATAAACATCTCGCTCCTCTGGAGCGAAACGAAGACACCTGTTGCACTTGTCATTTGAATCCACGTTTGGTCTTTGGTCTTCGATCTTCGATCTTTGCCTTGATTACTCACCCGTTTAGATAGCGCTAAATGAACGATATAAGAATAAGCCAACGAGCGGAAGTCAGCGTAGATTCAAACGGGCGGCATCGGCTTTGAAGGGATCGCGCAGGCCTTTGTGTGCTTCGTCGTGAGCTTCGAAAACATCAGGCCGCGATAACACGACCCGATATTGGGCCAGAGCCTGTTCCCGCTTGTTGGCGGCATCGAGCGCGCGACCGGCGAAAAGATGGGCCATGGTCGCCAACCCCTGATCGGCATTTTCAACTTTCGTCGCCGCCATAAATTCTTCGGCAGCCTGCTCAAATTTGCCGGCCCTGATCAGCGCCTCGCCATAGGCGAAGTGAATCAAATCAAATGAACGCGCCGCGGTATCGGCGACGGCCTTGTCATGCAACAGTGACTCAAAAATGCCGAATGCTTCTTCTTCGGCGGTGGAGTTTGCCGCGGCGTGATTTGTTTTGTTCCACTCAGCTTGCAGGACCAGGGCATCGGCAGCTTCTAATCGATAGATGTAATTGCGGGGATACTTGTTCGACAACTCGCGCGCCGTCGCCGCCGCATCGCTATACCGCTTTTCGCGCGTGTAAAGAACAATCAGTAAGGTCCTGGCCTGGTCGCGGGCCATGCGACCTTCCTGCGCAACACGTTCAATTTTGGCGATGCCCTTTTTCTTTGAACCACGCGCGCCGGTAATTCCCGCCAGGATCTTGGCCGGCAAAGGCAGCGAGCCAACCACGTACTCGTAAAGACCAATTGTTATTTCCGCATCACGATAGTTCGGGTCCAGCTTGATGATCTGGCGGTGATGATCGACAGCATCTGAGCCGTCCCGCAAGGCAGCTACGTGACGACGCTCTACCGCTTCTTCAAACGAAGCTTTGAGCCCTTCAGTAGAGCCGAGAAAATAGAGCGCCTCCAGATCCTGCGGGTATTGTTTCAACCTCGCTTCGGAAAGTTTCTTTGACGCGCGGGTCCAGTTGCGAAACTGCTCGACGACTTTTGGATCGACCTTTTCGTCGCTGTTCGAATAAAACGATCTGGAAGTGAAAAGCGAGGACTGCAGACGACGGGTCTTATGAAGAGTTTCGATCCAGAGAGCGCTGGCGAGAAATTGGGACCCGGCTGGATGCGTCGGGAACGAGCGTTCCATCTCGGCAAAACTTTCCCGCGCTTTCGTATATTCCAGATTGTAAAGTGCCTCGAACCCGCTATCGCGCAACTGCTCGAACCGGGCGCGTTCAGCTTCAGTCAGCCAGGAATTAGTAGTTTGCGCGGTGGAATAGGTTGCTGCCACCAGGGTGACGACAATTGCAAGAAAACAAAGCAGCGCTTTCACGGGTTTCGTGCCTTCAGTTGTAAGAACTCTTAAGGGCTCGCGGGGACGTGATGTCAGAGTACTCGCATTGTCTTGAATCCGCAAGATTTTGCGTAGCGCCCTATTCTGGGACCGGTCACCGCTTTGGTCCGCGGCGGCCCGCCGCCGCGCCTCGTCAACGGCGCCTGCTTCTTCGGTAGTGGGTCACTTTCGACGCAAATGTCCGACAAACTTTAGTTTGTCGCCGCGTTACGATAAGCTAATTTAGTTTGTCGCGGCGTTACGATAAGCTAATTTAGTTTGTCGCGGCGTTACGACAAGCTAAATAAAGCTCATCGAACCTCGCACTCCGAAAGAAGCCTGGAGTTGCGCTACGCTCGACTCCAGGCTCCGGTTTTTTGCCCCAATGATCACAGGACTTGGTGGGCCAAATTTGTAGCTGACTTATCCAGCGCTTACCACCAGCTGGTTATCAACTCCCTTCACTCCCTTTACCGCGGACACTGCTCTTTCGATCTGTTTCTTCAATTGATCCGATTTCACTGTACCCACCAGCATGGCTTTTCCGTTTTGCACACTCACGGTGATGTCCAACGCGGCTACTGCAAAATCTTTTTGCAGCCGCTTGTCTACCTCAGACTGAATGCTGCCGTCGTCCGGTACGGCCGCTGCAGGAGCGGTCGAACCACCTGATGCGGGCGGATTCACGATAATGGGCGGCTGCGACGCGGGTGCGGCAGCGGGCTGTTGCACGATGATCGGCGGCTGTTGTTGCGGCGCAGGCTGCTGCACAACTACCGGCGCTTGCTGAGCTGGTTGCTGCTGAGCTGCGAGGTTCGCGTTGTCGTTTGTTTGCCGATTCATAACCAGCACCAATAACAAGACGACCACACCGATGGCCAGGATTACCACGACGGCAATAGTCGCTGTCGAAGTCCCCCCACGGTCCGGAGTGTAATCTCGTTCCGTCCGCGTCACTTCGCGGCGCGTATTAGGCGTTTCCACCACCACTCTGCTGCGTTTGGTTTCCTGTTCGTCGTAGGCCATGTCTTTTTCTCCTCAACCGTCAAAATGGAATTCGCTCACTGACCTTGCGGTCGAACCATCTACTATGATCGCGGGCGGCGCTGATTGCTTTCGATCGAAAGCGCCGTCGTCGCCATGCGAGGCATAACCAGGGTGAGCATCGCTTCGTCACCAGATCCTTCACATAAATAGCATCGGACTTAAATGGGGATGGCAACTGCTATTCCGTAACATTGATTGAATTGGATTCACACTAAAGAGCTTAGGTTTCTTAACAAAACGGGGTTCTTTCTATTGAATCCAAAGTGGGTTTGCCCTGTACGCTTTTATGCCGTTTGTACTGTTATGAAGGTGCGCTCTTCATAGGTTTGCAACGTTAGGACTTAGATTTAGAAAGTGCACCTCAACCAGCGGCTTAACCGGCGGCCCTGGCTTTCGGTTGCCAACCGCTTGCGAACAGTTCAATCATCTTCCGATTGAACTCCGGCAGGTCATCAGGTTTGCGACTGGTCACTAAGCCGTCATCCACAACCACTTCTTCGTCCACCCAGCGAGCACCGGCATTCCTGAGATCTGTTTTCAAGGAAGGCCATGAGGTCATGGTTCGTCCCCGCACCGCATCGGCTTCAATCAGCGTCCACGGTCCATGACAAATTGCGGCGATCGGTTTGCCGTTGCCGGAGAAGCTTTTTATGAACTCGACTGCAGCGGGAATTGTTCGCAGCACGTCGGGGTTCCTGACGCCGCCCGGCAGTACTAATGCGTCGTAACTGTGGTCTTTGGTTTCATCCAACGTCACATCCACGGTGAACTTGTCCGCTTTGTCGTCATGATTCCAACCCTGCACTTTACCGGAGTCAGGGGCAACGATGTGCGTGATTGCGCCGGCGTGCTCTAATGCCTCTTTCGGATCCGTTAGTTCGATTTGTTCAAATCCGTCGGTTACGAGAATCGCAATTAATTTCCCGGCCAGATTCGTCCCTGCGTTCGTTGCCATGATCAATCTCCTTTCAGATGTTCGCTCTCCCCATTCATTTTCTCGTGAGACGGTTTACTGACGGTTGCCAAGTTGTCGCCGCGGCGCAAGTTCTTCGTCCAGGTCGACCCGATCCGGTTTAGCCGCGCCCTGCTGGTTGTAATAACCTCCGGGAGCGAACTGCCCCGAATTACCAAAATCTCCGGCGCGGTCCTGTTTGTTTGTATTCAACTCAGCGTCGGTCGTGTGGGAATCGCGGTCCGTCTCTTCAGGCTTGCTTCCAGGTTGATTCTTATTCACTTGTTGCCTCCTTGATTTAATGGCTTGTATCGTTTTCGGATGATCAGAGTCGGGTATTAGGTCAATAGGCAAGCTGGATGCCGGGATGTGCTAAGAAGTAGGGGCGGATTTATTGTGTCCGCCCGCGAGCGAGACACATCGAACCGTAACTGACAGTTTTTCTTGCGAAACCGGGCGGACAAGTCTTTCTAAACGGACAAGTCGAGTTCTAAGAATGCTCGGCTTAGCTACTTACTTTCCGTCGCGTTTTACGTGCCCGTTTGAATACTCTTTCTCCGGTCGTTTCGCCGGGATGGCCGCCGGTATTCATCGCGCCAACGGATGGCGAGTTGCTGCGCGCAGAAGCCGGGCTGGTGCCAATCTCTTGAGAAGAGGGGTCGCCAAACATTTTGTTGGCGCTCTTCAGACGTCCACGCAGCGCCGGCGTATCACTTGCTCTTTCGCGATTCTGATCCGGCTGTCCCGCAAAACCCATTTGCTGACCCCGGCGTTTAGCTGGAATGCCCACTTTCTGTTGCCGCTTTTCTCCGCTGTTCTTTACTGCCATCGTCATTTTCCCTTTCAAGTGGCTGCTCCTGTTCCGCTGCGGCTGCCATTAGTTCTTTGAAGTCAATCTCGGTTGAGCGCCGCACATCGGCCTTCAAAACCTGCCGCATCTGTTTCAACGCATACTCATTTTCCTGTTGCCGAATCGAGGCGACGCAATCCGCTGGTACCAGCAGGTTAAAGTCCCGCAGGTACGCATCATTCGCCGTAAACAGCACACAGTTATTACCCGCAATACCCGTCAGGATCAGCGTCTCGACACCGAGATACTGCAACAGCAGATCCAACGTGGTAGAAAAGAACCCTGAATGCTTTGGCTTCAGGACAAAGTAATCGTCGTCTTCCGGAGCGAGCAACTGCGCGATTGGTTTGCCCCGAACATCGTCCTCGAGACAATGGGCGACGATCTTTTTGAAATCAGACTGCCACTTGCCGAAATTATCGTTGACGTAGATGACGGGCACGCGCGCCTGCCGGCAACGCTTCTTTAGAGCGGCAATCTGTTCGGCAGCTGCAAGTACGTGTGTTAAGAGTTCCGCTCCTCCGTCGAATTCAAGATCGTTGATAACATCGATCAAAAGCAGCGCTGCCACCGCGTGGTCAGGCGCATTGCCATGTAGATCATGATTTCGCCGTCTAAGATTTTGTGGTGCCATCGAAAAATAAACTTTCCAGCGAGGGCCTGGAGAGCTCTGCCGGGAAAGATGCACTCTACTTCGGAGTCGTGACGTTCACATCGATTTTTTGTGTGCCCCCGCGGTTCAATAGTCGACCGCGGAACACAAAAAGAATCGCCAGAATCACCAGCACAAAAACGGCGACGATCGCCACTACTCCGGCGCTGCCGCCGCCACCATTGTCATTGTCGGCCATAAATAATTATCTCCTCTGTTGGTTGGACTCGCGCATAATCACAGCTGTGACTCAAGGGCCACTTATCACGTTGGTTATTTTCCATACACGAAGTCTAAACCGTGCGTTCTCTTCTGGTTCGGTTCGCGTGTTTGTCGCTCTTTATTCCCCGCTCAGCACACTGGGGGCAAATTGAATGCCAACAAATGACCGTCTACAACTGCGAGTTTGCCGAACCAACATTAAGGGAACAGCACTTGAAGGATTCTCGCTGAGAGCATAGGCTGCTGCCTGTTAATTGCGGCGCCAAAGTGCGCCGACGCGATCACTGCTGCCCGCTGGAGCCTGACGGAAAAATGGGAATCTCTTTAAAACCTGATCACCTGAAGCGATACAAGGATATCGGCAGACTCTTCATCAAGTACGGCCGCTCGGATCTAATCAACTCCGCGAGTCTGGATGATGCGATTCTGCAGGACGAGTCGACCGATGCTGAGACTGGCATTGTCCCCAGCGCGAACGAGTTGGCCAAAGATCTGGAGGCCATGGGCCCGACTTTTATTAAGCTGGGCCAACTGCTTTCCACGCGCGCCGATCTGTTACCCGCGCCTTACCTCGATGCTTTGGCGCGCCTGCAGGACGATGTCGAACCGTTCCCCTTCACTGAAATTGAAGAACTTGTCACTTCGGAGTTGGGCGTACGTTTGTCCAAGGCCTTTGCTGAATTCGATCCGGTACCCATTGCCGCGGCCTCGCTGGGCCAGGTGCATCGCGCCGTCATGCGAGACGGTCGGGTGGTGGTCGTCAAGGTGCAGCGTCCCAACATCCGGGCGCAGATTGGCAAAGACTTTGAAGCTCTTTCAGAAATTGCTGAATTTCTGGACAACCACACGCAACTGGGAAAGCGTTACGAGTTCCAACGCATCCTTGCCGAGTTTCGCAAAAACCTTTTATTAGAGCTCGATTACCGCATCGAAGCTCGCAATCTGATCACCGTCGGAAACAACCTCGCGGACATAGAAACGATCGTCGTGCCTACGCCCATCGAGGACTACACCACCTCGCGCGTGCTTACGATGGAGCACATTCGCGGTAAAAAGATCACGTCGTTGAGTCCCCTCGCCCATATTGAATTAGATGGGCCCATGCTCGCCGAAGAGCTGTTTCGCGCATACCTGCAGCAGATTCTGGTTGACGGCCTCTTTCACGCCGACCCGCATCCCGGCAATGTGTTTCTGACTGATCAACAACAAATCGCGCTGCTGGATCTGGGGATGGTGGGCCAGGTACTGCCTGAGCATCAGGACGTGTTGTTGCAGTTGTTGATGGCCATCAGTGAAGGAGTTGGCGACAAGGCCGCGCAATTCACCATCAAGTTGGGTGAAGCCAAAAACGGGTTCGACGAAAGTAAGTTCAGACGCGAGGTCAGCGATTTGGTCGCACGCCACCAGGGCGCAAACATGGAGGACATTGACGCCGGACGCGTGGTCCTGGAAATTACGCGCATTGCCGGTCAAGCGAATTTTCGCATGCCGTCTGAATTTACGATGGTTGCCAAAACGCTGCTCAACCTGGATCAGATCGTCCACATACTCGATCCTTCATTCGATCCCAAGGAATCAATTCGGCGTCATGCCACGGAAATCCTGGAACGGCGGCTGGCCAAAGCTTTTTCGCCCACGGCCGTACTTCGCCTGCTCGTCGAAGCGAAGGGATTGCTTGAGAAACTGCCCGGGCGCGTCAATACGTTCCTGCACCTGCTGGCGAACAATGAACTCCGGATCAAGGTGGATACCATCGATGAAAATCTTTTGCTGGAGGCCTTTCAAAAGATCGCCAATCGCATCACGCTGGGGTTGGTCATAGCGTCATTGATCGTCGGCGCGGCGCTGCTGACGCGCGTGGAAACCACCTTCAAGATTCTCGGCTACCCGGGCGTGGCAATCATCTTTTTCCTCATCGCCGCCTGCATGGGACTGTGGTTAGTGTTTGCGATTGTATTTAAGGATAAGACGTCGGATGAATAATATTTTGGTTTTGGGCTTTGGTCTTTGGTCTTCAATTTTGAGGCCGGTCTGACTTCGACTTCTGCGAAAGAACGGTCAAGTAAACACCGGGCAGTCAGGAAGGGGACCCTGTCCCCGCTCTTACACTGGTTAGAGAGAGTTGATCTCAACCTAAGCATTCATCTAACCAGAAAAGTTTGAGAAGGCATTCAAGGTTCAGCGGGGACAAGGTCCCCTTCCTGACTGCCCGGTGCTAAGTTGTCTGGGCTTTGCTGCGGTCGGAATCAGACCCGCAAAAACCAAAGGTCCGAAAGCACAAAGACCCAAGACCTTTAGGACTTCTTTATTAACTTCATAATCGTCCACCCCGCTCCCACCACGGCAATCGCAAGCATCGCATACATCAAGTACTCGAAAGCGTTGGAGTGCCTTGCGTATACCAGCAATTTTTTGCCGAAGTAGAGGGCGAGCAGGGCCACCAGGGTGAACCTTATCAACCTGCCGCCCAATACCAATAACAGCATTTTCCGGCGCGAGTATTGTAAGGCCGCTGCCGTCATGATCACTGCCGTGAAAGGAAATGGTGGTGGCAGAAGCGTGGTCACAAAGACGACTCGACCAGCGTGCTTTTCGATTTTGCTTTTGAGTTTCCTGATTTGTTTCGGACTCACGAATTTCCGCAAGCCCTTCTCGCCTGTCTTGCGTGTCAGCATGTCGTCAATCAAGGTGCCCAGCACTGAACCGAGCGCACTCATGACCACATAAAGGATCCAGATTGGTCCTGGACGAATAGAAGTGAGCAAAGCCACCAGCAGCAGGTCGTTACCAAAAGGCAGGATTAGAAAAGATGAATCCAACAAACCGAGGATCAGCAATCCAAACGGTCCCAATCGCCGAAAGAATTGGAAGATACCGTAAGCCCATGAAGTTAACAGGAAATTTTTGAGCAAGGGATAGGTGGTGACGAGTAGGTCAGTCGTTATTCAATCAGCAAAAGGTGTCGAGCATTATTCGCGATGGGAAGACCAAGCCACGGGAGAACAGAATGACGGTTGTCAGTCCCGTGGGAAAGAAATGTTTATAGAACCCGGTAACCAACACAACTTGAAG
The DNA here is from genome assembly GCA_025463135.1 of Acidobacteriota bacterium. GTDB lineage: Bacteria > Acidobacteriota > Blastocatellia > Pyrinomonadales > Pyrinomonadaceae > JAOAPY01. The sequence continues at coordinate 80,939 of JAOAPY010000030.1, read as the reverse complement.
GCTCCGAAGCATTAGCCTTCCAAAAGGCCAAACCCAAAAATACGCGTGGGTTCTTGCGGCTCGGGCTTAATATCGGGCGGCACGTCCGGCTCACGCACGGGCGGATGAGGTTGGGAGTCCGGCGGCAAAGGCAGCGGTTGAGGATTGGCCGGATCAGGATTCGACGGGTCATGCGGCGCGGAGGGAGGCGGTGGATCGATGTCTTCTATGGTCATGGTTTTAGTGTTCTTTGGTCTTAGGTCTTTGGCCTTTGGGCTTTGGCCTTTGGTTTTTGTTCTTTGTTCCGTGGCATGAGGATAAGATCCAACGCTGCCCTCCGTGTCTCCGCGTCGCCGTGTCCTCGCTTCCCCGTGTGTCCGTGTCTCCGTGTCGCCGTGTCTCCGGTTTTACTACTTCAACCCCGTAGCGCGTCCCTGCTCTTTCTCCCAGCTGCGCTGAAGCGCCTGGCCTCGTTCATAACCGGCGCGGAAAGGCCGTTCGGCGCTCGTGCCCTGATGACGCTCTCTCAACTCGCTCGCCGCATCGTCGAAAGACCTGCGACGCATGCTCGGGTGCAAGGCGGCTTCAAACCCGCGCCGATAACTTGTTTCGTCCTGCAGAAAGCTGCCACCGTTGCGCTCGTACTCGACTTGCTCGGCATCTCGCACTCCGAGCCACCAACTCTCGCGCGCCGCATCAATGCTCTCCGCGCCTGCTCGCTCCAGAACATGACGCACTCGCTCGGCAGTATCAGCATTGTTTACAGAGACGATCACAACACTATGGCCGTGTCGCAAGGCGTGTTCATAGACAAACAGTTCGTCGTGCGGCAGACCCTTGGTCAGTCCTTCCTCCAGCGCCTCGCCCGCAGCCATCCCAGCAACGACGCCGCCGCTTCCCAGCAAAGCGGCGCCTAACGCGCCGGCAACCAGGATAGGACCAACACCCGGAATGAACAGGCTGGCTACGGCGAGACCCAAAGATGCTCCCCCGGCCACACCTAACGCGCCGCCGACGGCGCCGCCCATCGCTTGGCCCATCCCGGGCGACTCCGTATCGCTGATGGTGGTAGAAGATTCAACCTGTTCATCAGGCGTACCCGGCCGCAGCAACGTGATGCCTTCTTCGCCGACGCCGATTGCTTTGATCTGCCGGACGGCCTCATCCGCAGCGGTTCTTGATTGAAAAATGCCAACGACTGATTCCATGACGTGCCTCCTGGACCGCAGGCGTCCTGCCTGCTGTAAACGTACCCCAGTACAAACTTGCCGATTAAGCCCTGAGTGCCCGATAGGGCGAGCGAGGGGCAAGATGCCTGCGATCCCACTATCTGCACCTTTCCAGTACAAACCTACAGTCAGCGTGTCTTGATACTACTCACGCTCTGCCGGGACCGCCGTATAAACGTATCAACGTTAAAGACATTTGCAACAACGGGGCCGCTGACTTTAAGAGCTTTCTATTGACTAAACGGTCGCCGCGGACTAAATTGCTCTGCCCTCGCAAAATCCTATGACGTTTTCCAAGGAGCTTAACAAGATGAGAAAGAAACTGATCATGGCGTTAGCACTGATTGCCACCATGGCCTTCGGATGCTTGGTGTTTGAAAGTTCGTCATTCGCTCAAAACACCAATAGCAGTACCACCAACAAGATGGGGGACATGAGCGGCAAGCACATGGGCCGCCGCCGCCATCGCCGCGTACGTCGACATCGCCGCTGGGGCAGAAAACACAACGAGATGAAGACCGGAAACGGCAACAAGCACTAATCAAAGCCACCCACTAAACAAAACCGGCCGGGCTGGAATCACTCCAACCCGGCCGGCTGACTTTTGTCGGCAAACTACTACGCTTCTGCAGCCGACTGCTCCTGCCTTACCGCGCTTCGCCTTCGCCTTCGACCTGCAAATCATTGGTAACTGAGAACGCACCCGAAACCTGGCGCGCAGTCATATAAGCGAGTTGCTTATCCAACTTACTACCCACAACACCGGTGAGTGTGACCTGGCCGCGGTTGACGACGATGTGGAGCGACGGATTGGAGCCCATGAAATAGCGATACAATCCGCCGGTTCGGGCCAGAGCGCGATAAGTCCGAGTCCGAATCGAATCGTCAAAGCCCGACGGTGGTAAGACCTCAATCTTGTTGACCACCTGACTCACACCCTCGATCCCGGCTACGCTACGAGCTGCGTCCGTGCGAGTCGAAGGGCGCACAACCTGTCCGTGCAGAGTTACTCTGCTGCCGTCGATGCTGTAAGCCAAGTTATCAAACACGCCGTAGTAAGGAAGCATTAACAATTTGTGCCTTACCTGTTTTGCCAAACGAGATTGGCTGGGGCCGTCGCTCGGTACCGTAGTCACCGGACGGTTCGGCGTTGCCGTCGCCGTCTGCACTGTCAATCCACAAAACGAAACGCCCATTATCAATCCCGCGGTAATCGCTGCTAAATTAATCTTTTTCATTATTTCCTTCCCTTTCGTTCTTCGGGTTTTCCACCTTGAGAACCCTCAACCATTCATCCTTATGAGTCGCTTTTGTCAGAGCTCCTGCGTACCGATTCGTGTGCAACTCGCATTCTTATGATGTTTCCACGCCAGACAATGTTCTAGTCCTTTTGTTGTTTTTTTGTTGTCAGGTGAATAGTAGTCGTATTGGAAACGGTGGTTGACTTCTTTGTGAAGATTCGACCTGGAAGGACCACGAGGCACCCGATCACGCTCCCGCGGAGGTCACCAAGATCTGGCGCGGATGGAAGCGCTGTGCGAAAAACGCGACGGGCGGAGAGGAATAGAATTCTACGAGGTCCATGCGACCCTTAGCTACTTCAAGTCTCAGAGGCCATTCTTACCTGTTATGATGCCGTCGCATGCTGAAGCAACTCGCATTAGCGGCCGTCATCATGGCGGTTTCTTTCCTGACTGCCAGCGCAAACGGCCCACTAAAGCCGTGCAAGCTATCCGGAGTGGACGAGGAATTACTATGCGGCAAGCTCTCCGTCTTTGAAAATCGGCGGACGCACAAAGGCCGCAAGATTAGTCTCAACGTGGTTGTGCTCCCGGCACTGGAGTCGAAGAACAAGCAGGCGCCGCTGTTTGATCTCGCTGGCGGCCCGGGCCTGGATACGACTTCCGGCGCCTGGTACTACACGACTGCTTTAAGAGAATATCGCCGTCACAGCGACGTTGTTCTGGTTGATCAAAGAGGCACCGGCGAGTCCAACCCGCTGCGTTGCGACAAGATCGAAGAGGATTATCTAGATGAAACGTACCCGGTGAAATATGTCGAAGCCTGCCGCGCGAAATTAGAGCGACTTGCGGATCTCACGCAATATACCACGTCAATAGCGATGGATGATCTGGACGACGTACGCGCGTGGCTTGGCTACGAACGCATAAATCTCATCGGTCTCTCTTACGGGACACGTGCCGCACTCGTCTACTTGCGCCAGCATCCGGACCGCGTACGAAGCGTAGTGTTGATGGGAGTAGTACCCACCAATGCCAGAGTGCCGATGTATCACGCTCGAAACGGGCAGCGGGGGATGGACCTGCTCTTTGCTGATTGCGAGGCGGACGTTGACTGCAACAGGGAGTATCCGCGATTGCGAGAGGAGTTCAACGAGCTGCTTGCAGCGCTCGGGCGGAATCCCGCCCGAGTCAAATATCGGCGAACGGCAACTCCTTTTCCGGCAATTGGGAGCGAGCATTCGGCCGGTCCGGAAATTGAGTTGGAGATTCGCCGCGAACAATTCGCGGAGGAGTTACGCAGTCAGCTCTACGCTCCGCCGAGCGCACGCCGAGTGCCTTTCATTATCCATCAAGCAGCCAAGGGCAACTTCACGCCTTTTCTAAAAGTAGCTATCCCCGACAATCCGGCAATGAAAGTCGCGGCGTCTATCGCCGATGGCATGTATCTCTCAGTTACCTGCACTGAGGACGTGCCATTTATCGACACGCGGGCCGCGGAGCAGATGAACAGCAAGACTTTCTTTGGCAACTATCGCGTCGAACAACAGGTGCGCGCCTGCAAGTATTGGCCCCGAGGCAGTCTGCCGGCAGATTACCAGGAACCCGTGGTCGCGAAGGCGCCGGTGTTGATTATTTCCGGCTATATGGATCCGGTAACTGCGCCTGATTGGGCGGCGGAAGTCGCTTCTCACCTGCCAAACAGCAGACTCTGGATCATACGCAACCACGCGCATGTTCCGATGGGCCTCACAAACTTTGAGTGCTTCGATGGTGTGATTATGAAGTTTTTAGGTGAGCCCGATCCAATCAAGCTCGACACGTCATGCGGCGATCAAATGCTAGCGCCGAAATTCTTCATTCAATAGCGCTGAAACCATCGTTACAGAACCGGGAGCGTTCCATCAAACTGCACCAGTACCCTTTGGTCTTTGGTCTTTGGTCTTTGGTCTTGGTCTTTGGTCTTTGGTCTTTGGTCTTTGAACTTTGGTCTTTGAACTTTGAACTTTGAACTTTGAACTTTGGAACCTTGATCTTTGATCTTTGATGTTCGATCTTCGATCTTTGTTTTTGGTTTTTGTTTTCCTGGCTTGCGGTTTTCGGTATTGGCTTTTTGAATCCGTGTAATCGGTGGAATCTGCGGATTGTCTGTCTTACCGCCACCCACCCGCCAACGCAGGCGGTACTGACGGGTCTGCCCCCTGCTCCTGCCTCCTGCTCCTGCCTCCTAACTTCCGCCTCCTGCCTACCGCCTCCCGCCTTCCCCTTACCTTCCCCCCGGCGGCAGTTTCTCGTTGATGTAGCGAGTAAACAGATTGTAAAGATGCTTCGTGGTGCCGGGACCTTCAAAAATGCCATGCGAGCGGTTCGGATAAGCCATCATCGAGAACGGCTTGTTTGCCGCGACCAGCGCGTTGATCAACTCCTCAGTCCCCTGATAGTGAACGTTGTCATCGCCCGTCCCGTGAACAACCATCAGCTGTCCTTTTAGTTGCGCGGCAAAAGTAATGGGCGAACTTTGTTTCCATTCGTCGGGATGATCTTGTGGCAAGGCGCAGTAGCGCTCCTGATAGATCGTGTCGTAGTAACGCAGGTCGGGCACCGGAGCCACGGACAAACCCACCTGATAGACATCCGGATAGCGAAACATCGCATTCAAAGTAGAAGAGCCCCCGCCGCTCCAGCCCCAGATGCCGATGCGCGTCGCATCGACAAAAGGCCATTTGGCTATGGCCCGCGCCGCGTTCGCCTGGTCCAAAGAGTTAACGATACCCATCTTGCGATAGATGATCTTGCGCCAGGCGCGGCCGCGCGGCGCCGGCGTGCCGCGATTATCGACGCTCATGATGATATAGCCCTGCTGTGCCAGCATCGTATGCCACATACGCGTCGCTCCGCCCCAGGCATCCTGCACGGTTTGGCCCCAGGGTTCACCGTAGACATAAAAGAGTACGGGGTAATGCTTATGCGGATCGAAGTCGGGCGGCTTGATCATCCAGCCATCCAGTTGTACTCCATCTCCGATATCTACTTTGAAAAATTCGGAGGGCGTGGGCTGTAACTTTGCCAGGCGTTCCTGGAGAACGTGGTTATCGATCAAGGTACGGACTACTGCGTGCTGCGGCAGCCGCACGATGTTCGTGACCGGTACCCTGTTGAACGTCGAGAAGGTGTGCAGCGCCAGATCGCCCCGCGGAGAAATGTTGTATCCATGAGTGCCGGCCTCACTGGCCGGCGTCAACTGTTCCGCTCGGCCATTGCCATCCAAACGCTCGCGAAAGAGGTAACGCTGTCCGGCATTGTCTGGGGACGCTTCGAAATAGACGAAGCCGTGGGCGTCATCAACTCTTTCCACACTGGTGATATCGAAATTTCCCGGCGTAATGCATTTCACGTCCTTGCCGTCGCGTGAAATGGAATAGATATGACGCCAGCCGTCGCGTTCGCTGGCCCAAAGAAAATGTTTGCCGCCATCGATCCACTCGGCATCGCCGCGCGCCAGTCCGGTCTTGTCCCAATCGATATCGCCCCAGGCAATGTCCACCCACGCATCGTCCTTTTCAGTAAGTACAGGACGCACTTTGCCGCTGTGCGTGTCGCCCAGCATAACCACGTTGGTGTTTTGGAGCCGGTTGAGTTGCTGGATGATGACTTCGTCTGAACTTGCCGCCCATTCCATACGCGGCAGGTAGTTATTGCGCGGGTCGCCGGCAATATCAAACCAGCGCGTGGTACCGCCAGTTGCCGCGACCACGCCTACGCGTGCGGCGGAATTCATCTCGCCGGCTTTCGGATAAGGGAATGAAACAATAGCGGGATACAGACCGGCAGTGTTATTGATGAGCTGCATCTCTTTCACACCTTCGGAATTCAGTTGCCAGTAGGCGATCTGCTTGCCATCAGGGCTCCAGCGCCAACCATCGCGACAGAACAACTCCTCTTCATAAACCCAATCAAACGTGCCGTTGACCAAATAGCGCGAACCATCCGTGGTCAGTTGCGTAATGGAATTGTCTCCCGGACTTTCAACGTAGATATTATTTTCCCGCACAAAGCCCACGCGTGTTCCATCCGGCGAGAACTTCGCGAACATTAACGTCGCGGGTTTGGCTGCCTCGCCGCCGAGCTTTCGCAGTTTCCAGCTCTTGAGATCGAGCACCCAATAATCGCCGCGTGTATTGCTGCGCCAGACCCGCGCTGAATTCGTAAAGATGAGCAACTGCTGGTCGTCCGGACTGAGATCGAACTCTTCAATCGACAGCGGCACTGAGGCTTGGGTCGGCACAAGTTTTTCGGCTGCCACTTTGATCGAACGCTCGCCGCTGTTGGCGTCGTAACGGACAATGTCGAGCGACCCGGGCTTGCTCGTTGAAGGTTCCAGGGCCAGATAGCCGCCGCCATCCGCGCTCCATCGCACCGGACCAAGTGATTTGGATCCGTAACTAAAAACGGAATCGACAGTCAGGCGGATGAGATCCGACTGTTGCGCCTGGAGCGCGACCGGAACCAGTAACAGAAGGAGTCCAGAGACCAGCAGAATATTTCGTTTCATGTTTTTAAGAGAGATCCGCGCGAAAATTTATGAGCCGGAAAATGATACACGAAAGCGCTGGGATTGGGGATGAGTAGCACAAACTTCAGTCTGTGTCTCTCGCGAAGAGCTGATCACCGGTTTCTGAAGTCTGTGCTACTTCGCGGCGGGGATTTGTTTGAAGTCGCACTGCCGCGGCTTTTTATCGAAGCGCCAGCGCAGTAAACGAGTGCCGTGACGAAAACGGCCGCCGCTGAAATGATCGTATTGGACCTCGATCACCAGCTTTGTCTCCAAGGGCTCCCATTCAGCAGAGCGCTTGGTGCTCCAACGGCTCGGCCCACCCGGCGCATTGCCGGTAAAGCCAGGTGGTTTGATCAGCGGCTTCAGAATTGTAGTTAGCTCTTTCTTTTCCGCTGCGTTAAAGCTGGAAGTAAAACCGACGTGGTGCAGCAAACCATCGCTGTCATACAAGCCAAGCAACAGCGAGCCCACGACTTTGGCATTCGACGCGTAGCGAAAGCCGCCCACCACGCAATCGGCGGTGCGCATGCGCTTGATCTTCTGCATGGCAGTCCGCTCGCCCGAGGCATAAGGAAGATCCAAGCGCTTGGCAACCACGCCGTCAAAACCAATCCGCGCGGAGTTGAGCCACTTTTGCGCGGTGGCCAGGGTGCGTGTGCGCGGCGAAAGCTGCAGGCGCTCTTTCTCCTGGAAGTATTGTTTGGTGAAGCCTTCCAATTCGCGGCGACGAATCTTAAGCGGCTCACCGGCAAGTGATTTGCCGGCCGCATCCACCAGAAGATCGAAAACCAAAAATCGTGCCGGCGTTTCGAGAGCCAGCTTCTCAACCCGGCTTTTTGCCGGATGAATTCTGAGCAGCAGATCATCGAACGAGGAGCCACCCTTTGTGGGAATGATGATTTCACCATCAAGGACAAATTGTTTGGCCTTCAATTTCAAAAGAGAGTCGACCAGTTCCGGAAAATAGCGTGTGAGCGACTGCCCTGATTTTGATTGGAGCTCGAGCTGGGCCTCATTGCGAAATGCCAGACAGCGAAAGCCGTCCCACTTGGGCTCGTACTGCCAGTCTGCGCCGGCAGGGATCTTCTCGACCAATTGCGCTTCCATCGGCGGATATGGCTGCTTGATTGGGAGTTGCTTAGGCATGGCTTTATCAGAGCGATCCGTATCGGCGGCTGAGTCGCATTTCAGAATCTTTCATGCCAGCCTGAGTAATTGGCTCACCGAGGCTCTCCGTAGGAACGCAACCGCTTTTGCTTCCCCCACCGGGTTTCGCTCTTAACGGACCGATAATCTTTGAGCGTGCGCTCGTGGCTATAAACATCTCGCTCCTGTGGAGCGACGACGAATGCAACTGTTGCACTTCAAAATTGAATTCATCATTTCTCATTTCTCATTTTTCATTGCCGGCAAAAAACTCTGTATTCTCGAGTGAGCTAGACGATGACCAAATGAGAATGCCAAATCTCAAATGGAAAATGCTCAGGCTTTCCCTTTAAGCAGTCGCAGCAGCGCCCGCTCAGCTGCGTGCATCTGCTTGCCGCGATGATTGACCAGTTGTTCAACCGTTTCAAAATACGTCCCCATTACTTTACCGCGTTCGAAACTCTCCAGCACCTCGGGAGAAATATATGCCGAGCGACAAACCGCCGGCGTGTTGCCGAGGACCTTTGCGGTCTCTTTGATCGCCTGGACCACTCTTCGCTTTCGCCCGGTCCTGGTGTCGGGCATTTCCGGATCGACTCGGGCCAGAGCACAAGCGCACACGAAAGTGCCTGCCCAGGTGCGAAAGTCCTTGGCGCTGAAATTCCCACCCATAACCTCTTTAATATAGTTGTTGATGTGTGAGCGGGTCACATTGACGAATTGACTATCGCCATTCTGGTACTTGAAGACTTCCCAGCCGGGCGCGCGTAGAAGTGCGCGCACAATTTTTGCCACCTGGCGATCCTTTAACTCGCTATGCTGCTCGACGCCGCTCTTGCCGCGGAAATTGAACTCAATCAAATCGCCGCGTACGCGCACATGTCGGGTCCGAAGCGTAGCCAATCCATAACTGCCATTCTCGTTGGCATAGATATGACTGCCCGGCCGGATAAAACACGTTGAGAGTATGCGCAGGATTGAGGCCATGACCCGTTCGCGGCCCAGATCCGTCTTGCGCAGATCACGCGCGACAATCTTGCGCATGTGCGGCAATTGCTCGGAAAACTTCAGCAGCCGCTCGAGTTTCTTACGCTCGCGACGCTTGATCTGGTTCTCATGGTAGAGATATTGCCAACGTCCGGCCGCATCCATGCCGACCACCTGGATCGCGCCACCCGCGGAGGGGTTGATGGCCACGCTGGTCCAGGCCGGAGGAATACGCAGGGCATCAATGCGCTTCCGGTCAGCGCGAGAGACCCTGGCCCCATCAGCGGTAACATAACGAAACCCTCGCTTCGGTGTGCCGAGCCGGCGGAGGCCATTCTTCTGCAGTCGTTCGAGTCGGGTCATGAGTATTTGTACTACAGGCTGCCAGCCTGTAGCGATCGCGGCATGGGCTGGCAGCCTGCGTTACATCTATCTGGCATTCGATTTTGGAAACAGGGTGCGGTCCGGTTCACTGTTCAGCCGGGCCAACATTTTCTTAATCAACCGCGTCTTGATGCGGCCGGCTTCCCGTGGCGGCACCAGGTAACGAACGATCGCCTGGAGCCAGGTGTTTTCGCTCACTCGAAAGATCACGTTTGGCCTCTCATTGACCTGTAACTCATCGACCGGAGTTCCTGCCAGCAAATCCTTGAAGACGCGTACCCGTTCGAGCATTGCTTCACCCAATTCTTCCTGGGCGATGTCTTGCATCGTTTGAGCCACGAAATCCAAATCGCTTTCATAAGCCACGTTGAATTTGATCTCGTTCCAGATATAAGGAAACAAGGGCCAACTGTAATTGTACACGGCCGAGCTGAGTACTTTCGCATTGGGAAACTTGATCACGCGACCGCTGGGATGATCGGTGGACAGATACTCGCCGCCAAATTCCCACAACGTCGTATCCAGGTATCCAACATCAATGACATCGCCGGTGGCGTCGCCGATCTTAATGCGATCACCCACGCGAAAAGGCGTGCGCACCAGGATATAGATCCAGCCAATAAAGCTGGTAAAGGTTGTTTGCAGCGCCAGCCCGACAATCACCGAAAATACGCCGAGCGAAACCACGGCGGTGTACCAGTTTACAAACACTACCGAGATAACAATCAGAGCGATCACGAACGAGGCCAACAATTTCAGCACGCGGCGGAGGTTGTATTCAGCCGCCGGATCATCTACGCGATCGATCAAATAGACGTCGATGCTCTTAACGGCAGTGATCACCGTCGCGATCGCGATGGCGCCCAGGACAGCGCGCGGCAGAAATGTTCCGAGGCGCAGTACATAGAGTTTTAGAATGTAGTAGAGGCCCCCCAGCAACAACAGAATCACCACATAGGTGCCGATGAATGCTTTTTGTTTTTTCTCTACGCTGGGGCTGGGCTGGGGCTGCCCCGCTGTTTGCTTGAGCGCTTTTTGAATGTCGCTTTGCTGCTTGAGTTCCGCGACTTCAGCTTTACGCTCCTGCGGAGTTGAGGGCACCGGCTCGTTAACCAGGTTGTTTGGATCGGACTTGGGCATTGACCAGGTTAGTAACGCAAATATCGAGCAGCAAAGAATTCAGGCTCGCTTTGGTCCAATAGAAGTCGAGCCTGAATCATTAGGGGACGTTGGCCTGAGTCTCTGTATGGATAGCGAGCAAGTAGAAGTCCGACAAACTTCAGTTTGTCGCTGGCGGGACCATTGTATTCAGGGAAGAAACTCAACAGCCCACACGACAAACTTGAAGTTTGTCGGACATCAGGAGTGCGTCGGCGACACGCGGCGGCGGAACGCCGCGACCCCGAGCGTATTGAGCACTTCACCACGTCGGATGCCGGCGCGGCGCGCCAGGCCAATACCAAACGGCAGATGCTGAAGATCCGTTATCGAGTGCGCATCGGTTGAAACTACAAACTTAATTCCGCGCTTGCGTGCTTCTTTCAACCAGCGCGGCTCCAGATCCAGCCGGTGCGGATCGCCATTGATCTCAATGGCGGCGCGCGAGGCCGCGATCGCGTCGAGAATTTCCTCGACTCGACAGGCAATCGGTGGTCGACGTTGGACCAGGCGGCCAAGCGGATGGCCCCAGATCTTGAACAGCGGATTTTTCATCGCCGTCAACAGGCGGCGAGTCATGCCTGCTTCGTCCAGTTTGTAGCGATTGTGAATGCTGGCGATGATTACATCGAACTGTTCGAGGATGCGATCGGGATAGTCCAACGCGCCTTCCTTGAGAATGTCCGACTCGGTGCCGCGCAGCAGCTTCACTTTCACGCTCTCCTGCACCCGGCTGATCTCATCCCATTGCCGCATCAGTCGATCGACCTTGACGCCGTTTGCATAGAACGCGGTCGGCGAATGATCGGTGATGGTGATGTATTGCATTCCCATAGCCTCAGCGGCTTGCGCCATTTCAGCAACGCTATTGCGACCGTCTGAATAAGTCGTGTGGCAATGGACCATGCCTTTGATGTCCGCGATGGTTAGTAGGTCCGCGGGAAGCTTGCCGGCCAGGGCCAGTTCGATTTCGCCGTCATCCTCGCGCAACTCGGGCGGGATGTATTGCATACCAAGCTGCTTGAAGAGATCGCCCTCATTCTTCAAAGATATTTCCTTGCCCGAGTCTGCCCGCTTCGAGCCTGCGCGCAACAACGCGGTGCCGGTGAGTTCATAGCCTTTCCTGCGCGCCACACTCTGCATTTTCTCAACATGCGCTTTGGCCCCGGTTTCGTGATGCAGGGCCACCGCATATTGTTTCAACGGCACGGCGGTGAAAGACACCCGCACGTTCTCAGCAAGAGTCACCAGGCAGGCGCTCTCGCTGCGTTCATTAACATCGGTAATCGATGGAAACTGAAGGAAGTGCTCGACCAGCAACGCCGGCGCGCGTTTGGACTCGGCCACAATGCGAATCGTCCCGACCGTTTCTTTCCAGCGACGAATGGCGCCGGCAACTTCGATATCACGGACCTCGGCGCACGTTTTCATGTATCCGAGAATGCGCCGGCCCAGGCGCGAGGCGTGCAGCAGCAAGATGCGCTCTCCGCGATTTTCATAACGCGTGATTGCAGCCAGCAACTGTTCCTCGGATTTAGCGCCGAAGCCCGGCACTTCGCTGACCCGGCCCGCGGCGATTGCTGCTTTCAGGTCGGCGAGGCTGCGTATGCCGAGGGCCTGATGAAGCTTTTCAATCTTTTTCAGGCTGAGGATGCGCGAAAGCTCAATCACCCCAGGCGGCAGTTCAGCGCGCAGGCGTTCCAGATATGACGAACGACCGGTGGTGAAAATTTCTTTGACCTGCGCTGCGATCGCGGATCCAATGCCTTTGATTTCGGTGAGCCGATCCTGCTCAGCGAGCCCGCCAAGGTCGCCCGGATACTCGGCGAGCGATCGCGCCGCGTTGCGATAGGCCCGGGCGCGAAACTGATCGCGGCCCCTGGCCTCGAGCAGTTGGCCGATTTCCAGAAACGTAGCTGCTATTTTGAACTTGTCCGATTTAGAAAGAGGTTTCATTGACCCTGGGACCGCACGCTTCCAGCGTGCTTGACGTCAGCCAAGAGACTATTTGACCCGAACAATTTCTTCGCCGCAACCTCAGCACGCTGGAAGCGTGCGGTCCCAGGGGCTACCAGTTGACGACCAGTTCCTGAGATCCTTCCCACACGTGCACATCCCGTCGAATCACGGCGCGCGCCAGTTTTTCTGGTTCTTCCAGTAATCGTCCGGCCCCCATCGCCACGGCTGCCAGGGGATCGTCGGCGAGCGCCACCTGAAGATTCAGTTCCTGCCGCAAGCGCTCAGACATACCTTTCAGCAAGGCGCCGCCGCCGGTCAGGATTAGTTGGGAGTAATAGATGTCCGCCGTCACCTCCGGCGGGGCGGCCTCGATAACCCCGCGAATGGTCTCAAAGATTTCTGAAAGCGCAGGCTGCAACGCTTCACGCACTTCCGCGGAAGTTATGACGACCTCCAGGCCAGAGCCATTCGATAACTGCTTACCCACGATCGCCATCTCCAACTCCGGCGCGAACGAGTCGGTGGCCGTGCCCAATTGCGTCTTAATTCTTTCGGCAGTGCATTCACCAATCTGGATGGAATGACTGGTCCGCACATAATCGCGGATCGCTTCGTCCATCGCGTTGCCGGCCGTCGGCAGACTGCGCGAGGCAACCACACCTCCGGAGGCGATCAAGGCGATATTAGTCGTGCCGCCGCCCACGTCGACGATCAGGTGCGCGTGCTCATCCTCAAAATCGATCCCCGCGCCCGCAGCTGCGGCCAGACCTTCATCGACTAGATCGACCCGGCCGGCCCGGGCATCGCGGGCAGCCTCCCTCACAGAACGCTGCTCTATCGTTGTTGATGAGCCTGGTACTCCGATCACGAGGTGGCTGCGGCGATGCCGCCCCTGACGCGCGATCCTGAGAAACGCTTTGAGCATCTTTTGCGCGACTTCAAAGTTGTCGATGGTGCCGCCGCGGATGGGCCGGTGCACTTCAATGTCCCGAGGTTCGCGACCCAAAAGCTTCTGTGCAGGCAGGCCGACGGCCACGACTTCCTTCGAGTGTTTTTCGAGCGCCACGACCGATGGCTCGTTCAGAATTATGCCCTGACCAGGAACATAGATGAGCGTGTTTACAGTGCCTAGATCCACGGCCAGATGCTCAACAAAAAAATTCCGCAAGACCTTTGTGGGATTCAAAATTCCCTCCCTTTCAAGCCTGATGTTTGCCTGGGAAAGTTTCCAAACTGGCTTGTCTCCATAGTGATTTGATCAAACCTCCGAGGATTCAAGCGAAACAAGTCAATTTTTGTACCACACGTGATTTTGAACGGGCAGACTGGCAGAAAGAGTTAGCAGCAGTCGGGCAATGCAAATTCCGTACACCCGGGCTCTCGTCGCGTTTTGTTATAGGGCACGCTTTGCGCCTGCTGGGACCGCACGCTTCCAGTGCGCCTGCGGCGGCGTTTGAGGCTTCTATCCGGCAGAAGATCGGTTTCGGGAACGGGACAGCTTAGCAGACACTAAGCACGCTGGAAGCGTGCGGTCCCAGGCTGCTGTACCTCTTCTTTCACTGGTACTTCGCCCAGCACCACGCGCACGTTGTGCACGGCCCGGTCATCCACCAATTGAATCTCGCGGTCAGGAAGCATCTTGCCATCAAGCTCAACCGAGACGACGCCCCGGCTGACGGCCGTGGGATTCTCTACCATGATGCGCCAGGTCGTATGACCGCGCCGGTAAGTGATTTCGAATTCACGCCACCAACGCGGGATGCAGGGCTCAAGGCGCAAACGATCAGCGCGCAAATGGAATCCGAGAATCGACTCGAGCCCGGCCCGATACATCCAGCCGGCTGAACCCGTATACCAGGTCCAGCCTCCGCGACCGGTGTGGGGCGGCACGGCATAGACATCGCCGGCGGCTACGTATGGCTCGACTTTGTATTTGTGCAAGCCCGCCCTCGTCGACGCGTGGTTGATGGGATTGAGCAGGGAAAACAATTCTCCGCTGCGATCGCCCTGACCTAGCAGCGCAAAAGCGATCATGGTCCATATGGCGCCATGTGTGTACTGACCACCGTTTTCACGCACACCCGGCGCATAGCCCTTGATGTAGCCAGGGTTCAAATTGCTCTTGTCGAACGGCGGCGTGAAAAGCAACACCAGTCCATCGCCCCGCCTTATCAGATATTCATCGACGGCCGCCATGGCGCGCACGGCGCGATGCGGTTCGGCCGCGCCCGAGATCACTCCCCACGATTGCGCAATGGAATCGATGCGGCATTCCTCATTCTGGGCCGAGCCGAGCGGCGTGCCGTCATCAAAATAAGCGCGACGATACCAATCACCATCCCAGGCGTTCTGATTCAAAGCCTTCTGCAAATTGTCCATGTGCGTGCGGTATCGATCGGCGAGTTCAGTCTCGCCTCGTTGTTCGCAAAACGGCACAAACCCATCGAGAGTGGTGTAGAGGAACCAACCAAGCCAGACACTTTCGCCTTTGCCGAGATAGCCGACGCGGTTCATCCCGTCGTTCCAGTCGCCCGCGCCCATCAGCGGCAGTCCGTGTTGTCCGACACCCAGGCTGCGATTCAACGCGCGCACGCAATGATCAAAGACGGGAGCTGAGTCGGCTGAGATGGTGGGCTGCAAATACGTTTCATGCTCGTCGGGACCAAGCAGAGGCGCTTCAAGAAAAGGCACGACTTCATCGAGTACGGATTTGTCTCCGGTAACGCTGACATAGAACGCGGCAACCAATGGCAGCCACAGCAGGTCGTCAGAAAATTTGGTGCGCACGCCGCGCCCGGTCGGTGGATGCCACCAATGCTGCACATCGCCTTCCTTGAATTGATGATGAGCTGCCCGCACGATCTGCGCGCGCGCGGTTTGCGGATCGCCATAGACCAGGGCCATCACATCCTGCAATTGATCGCGGAAACCATAGGCGCCCCCCGATTGATAAAAGGCCGTGCGGGCCTGGATGCGGCAGGAAAGCGTCTGGTAAACCAGCCAGCGATTCATCATCAGATCCATGGCCGCATCAGGCGTGCGCACTTGTACCGCTCCCAAAAGTTTGTCCCAGGAATTGAGAATGTCGTCGAACGCCTGATTAACCAGTGCACCCTGACGGTAGCGCGCCACCAGGTCGCCGGCCTTCTCTTTCGATTCCGCCTCGCCGAGCAGAAAGACGATCTCCCGCGCTTCGCCGGGCTGAAGCTCGACAGTTGTCTGGATGGCAATACATGGATCCAGGCCGGCCCCATCGCGTCCACTCAGCTTGCTGCGTCGCAGTGCCGCGGGTCGCCCGATCGAGCCATTGCGTCCCACAAATTCTTTACGGTCACAGGTGGCGCTGCTTACCGGTCCGTTGGTCGCTGCGAATGTCACTCGCGAGGCGAACTCGTTGTTGTATGGGTTGCGCGCGAAAACTGAACCGGTCTTGTCGATCTCTGTGATGATGTAAGGCGCCGACGTGCTGCGCAAAACGCCCAGCACCAACTCGTTGTAGCTGGTTACTGACAGCACGCGTCGCCTGTCGCTGCGATTGCGCAACCGCAACAGAGAAATCTTGACCGGGTCCTCCGGTGGGGTGAAAAGCAGCAACTCCTGAGAAATACCGTGGCTGTTGTGTTCAAAGACACTGTAACCCTGACCATGACGGATCGTATAAGTTTCGGCCTCGCGAATCGGCAAAGGCGTGGGCGACCAGATCTCGCCCGTCTCTTCATCGCGCAGGTAAAAGATTTCGCCGGGCGGATCGCTGACAGCGTCATTGGACCAGGGCGTTAAGCGATTTTCGCGACTGTTAACCGACCAGGTATAACCGGCGCCGCTCTCGGTCACCTGAAATCCAAAGTGCGGATTGTGCGCTATCACGTTGGACCAGGGCGCCGGTGTCCACTGTCCTTCACCAAGCACGGTCACATATTCGCGACCGTCCTGCACAAACCCTCCCAGGCCGTTGAAGAAACTGAGCTCCGGAAATACTTCGGCGTCCGAAACATAGGGACGCGCGGGCAAGCGCGGCGTAAACGCCGGCGGCAGTGGCTCTTCCACCGGTCGCCGGTCGATTTGTTCCTCCAGCGAACCCCGCTCCGTGACCAGCACCACGCGGGCCACTGCATGCAACAGGATTCGATCCTCATCAGGCATTAAGTCCGATCGACGCAGATAGACACCACCGGGTTTGTCCTGCAATCCCTGCAAACCGCTGGTGCGCACAATCGCCTGCAACTCGTCGTGAAGCGATTGGATGTAGCTGGGTGGATGATCATTCAGAATTACGAGATCGATCTTCAGCCCCTTGTAATGCAGATATTCGTGGCCGTGCAGAATCTGCCGCACTGAGCGCAACCCCTCTTCGCTACCAACGCGCACCAGAATAATCGGCAAGTCCCCGCTGATGCCGTAGGGCCAAAGACCAGACTGGCCCTTCGTATTTAGCGCCAGCACGTAGGGCCGGGGCCGCAAAGCGGCATCGCAGTACATCACTCGGCCGGCGAGTTTCTGAAACAGGTGCGCATCTTCCGGGCCAATGCTCAGATGGGTCATCTCAACCTGCGCCCTGGTCCAGGCCAGTCGCGACTGGCGTTCGAAGGTATTGGGGTCGTGATATTTATCAGCGAGGGTCAGGGCTTCTTCTCGCGAACTCGCCACCGCCGTGGTGAAAGTAACGCGTGCGGTTTCGTTCGGTCGCAGGCGCACTCGACAGCGCAGGCTGAAGACCGGATCAAGTACCGCGCCGACTGTATTTGATAACGGACGTTCTTCCATCACGGCAACCGGATTCGACACGGTATGACCGCGACCGAGAAAACGACCGCGATCAGTTTCGTACTGCACGCCGCCGATCATCGCACCTTCGGCCAGGACCACGTGCACGCCCCAGACCGGAGTGTCGTCACTTGAATATTGCCGACGGTGAGCCAACAACGCATTTTGAGCCGGAGAGAATTCCGTTTCAATGAACAAGTTGCCAAAGGCCGGATGCGCGGCGTCAGCGCGGGCGGGCGCCAGTACGATCTCGGCATAACTGGTCAACTCGATTTCACTGGTGCGAGTGGAATTGTTGGTCAGCGACACCTGACGCACTTCAGCATTTTCTTCCGGCGATACAACTATTTCCGTATGCGTGACGATACCGGAATCAGCGCGCCAGAATTCGGCCTTGTCTTCGGCAAAGGACACTTCGTAAGACTGAGGCGGGCGCCGCACCGGTTGGTGTCCGGCGGACCACACGGTCCCGCTAAAAACCTCGCGCAAATATATAAACGTACCCCAGTCATCGCGCGTCGCATCTTCGCGCCAGCGAGTTACAGCCCGTTCGCCACACTGCGAGTATCCGGAACCGGCGGCCGTCATCATCACCATGTAGTTGCCGTTGGAAAGCAACTGCGTTCGCGGTGTGGATTGATCCGCGCTGCGATAGACGCGCGTAACGTTTCCCTGGATACTGCGGGCCACACGCCCAATCAGCACTTCTTCGGCGCGCGGGCGGGTCGCGGGCACACCTTGCGGAATTCGTTCCTGCAACAGGAGATCGGTCGCCCGCACCAGAGGGTCCGCGTGGAAACGCGATTCCATGAGGCCGTTATTCAAGGCATTGTCGAGGGCCACCAGACTCATGCCCTGATGATGAGCCATGAAAGCGCGGATCAAAACCAGCCTTTGGTTCTGGGGCAAGCGTTCAGGTGTGTAGTCGATCGCCTCGTAGAAACCGTAGCGCGCCAGCGCCCCTTCCTGTCGCAGCTTAACGAGATTAGCCATCGCGGCGGTGGAATCAATAGACGCCGCGAGCATAGTCGCATAAGGCGCCACCACCAGGTCCTGAACCAGACCGCGTTTTAACCCCAACCCCGGAACACCGAACGGCGCGTATTGATAATTCAAATGCAAGTCGCGCGCGTTGTAGGCTGACTCGGAAATACCCCAGGGCACGCCCCGTTCTTCACCATATTCGATTTGGCGCGTGACTACGGCGCGAAAAGTTTGCTCCAGCAGCGTCTCTGGATAACTGCGCATGATAAGCAGCGGCATCAGGTATTCGAACATCGTTCCCGTCCAGGAAATGAGTGCCCGGGCGCGATGAACGAGGGTCAGTTGCCGGCCAAGTCGAAACCAATGATCCTGCGGGACGTCACCCTTCGCGATACCCACAAAGCTCGCCACGCGCGCCTCGGACGCCAACAAATCATAGTAGGAATTGTCAGGTCGCAACTCACCGACGTTGTAGCCAATCGTGAACAGTTCGCGGTCTTTATCCAGCAGGAAAGAAAAATCCATCTCGTGAAAGAAGCTTTCACAGTTCTGTGCGAGGCGACGCAAACGCGCCAGAAAATCTTTGGCCGAGCCCACTGCACTTTCGAGTTTACCGGCCAGCTCTTTCAAATTTCCGACCGCGCTGGTTTGCACGATCGAGTTGCTGTCGGTTTCGCTCACCTGGGCCTGCAGCACGGCCAGTTCAACAATGACCTGATCGCATCGCTCCGGGATTTCCGCGAGCGCCGGTATCTGATTGCACAGTTCTTTGACCGCGTCCCAGCGTTCGCGTATCGGGGCGGCGGCGCCGTTGATAAATGCCTCGATCTCAGTGGTCCGAATATCTGCCCAGGGGACCAGTCCGGTAGTATCGCGCCGCAACCCGCGCAGTTGATGCCGCAGTGCACTAATCCACCAGCTTAAGTCCGCGAAGCTTTCCTGCCCATGCTCGAGCGTCAGTGCTCCAACGATGTCCTCAATGATCGCGGCCCGGCGACTGAGCGAATCAAACAGGGTGGCCCAGGCGAACAGCGTGTCCGGAGTAGTGGTACCTACCAGGCGCTGGCACGCTTCGATTTCTTCGCGCAGGTGTTTGATGGTAATGACTTCAGTGCGCTGCCGAATGGTTCCCAGTCTGCCGGCCTCTTCGCTAATCAACGCAATCGTGTCCGCCAGTCCAAGCCTCGTGCGCTCGCCAAACACCGGCCCTTCCTGTAACTCGATACAGAACTGTTTGAGGGCAATGAAGTGACCGGCGAGATTGCCGCTATCCACGGTTGAGATGTACTGCGGCAACAAGGGATCGAGAGTGCGCGTGTCATACCAATTGAAGAAATGACCGTGAAACCGCGGGAGCCTGGCGAGCGTTGCAAAGGTCAGCTCTTCGCGTTCTGTAAGCTCGAGCGCGCCGATATATCCGAGGTCGTGCGCCGCGGCTGTTGATATCAACAGGAACCCGATGTTGGTTGGTGAAGTGCGATGCGCGATGACGGGAACCGGATCCTCCTGATAATTATCCGGAGGCAGCCAGTTATCTTCAGCTCCCACAAAAGTTTCAAAGAAGCGCCAGGTGCGGCGCGCGATCAAGCGCGCAAAAATCAAGTCTTCACCGGCTAACTCCCGATTCTCCGGAACTATTCGGCGGCTCACCCACCAGGCAACAAAGGGCGAGACAAGCCAGCTGAATATGAAGGGGGCCGCTTCCCACAGCGCCACAGTTCGCGACAGCAGTATTGCGCTTAGAGCCTCGAGCGCCAGCGGACCGACTGCCCACATGTAACGGAGGAAGGACTTCAGATCGTGTTTGCTCGCTCTTTCGGTATCCGCCGCGGTTACCCACTCGAGCAGGTGCTTATGTGAAATGAATTGGCGATAAAGCGTGCGCAGGATGGCGTCAGTCGACAGACACGCCTGATGGCCCACAAAGATAAAAGTAAGTGCGAACTGCGCCGTGTTTGTACGCAGGTCTCCCCACACACTCCAAAAGTGACTGGTCCAGGGAACGCCGCGTGGGTGAGTCATCACGCTGGTGGTCACGTGCATGTAGACCGGAAAGGCCATCGTGATCACGACAAACAGACTCCACAACCAGGGCGAGCCGGGCAGGATGGTCCATGAAGCCAATAACCACAACACGATTGCGGGTGCGGTCAGACTGCGACGCAGATTATCGAAAATCTTCCAGCGGGAAATCCAGGGCAGGTTGTTGCGCACCGGGCGGCCGCTTTCATCCCTGGCGTGTTGAAAAAGCCATGGTGCTACCTGCCAATCGCCTCGAATCCAGCGATGCTGGCGCTTGGCATAGGTGTCATAGTGAGTCGGGTAATCGTCAAGCAGCTCAATGTCGGTGACCAACGCGGCGCGAGCAAACAGGGACTCAAACAAATCGTGGCTCAACAGCGTGTTTTCCGGAACGCGCCCGCCCAGCGTCTGTTCAAATGCATCGACGTCGTATAGGCCCTTACCGGTATAGTTTCCTTCACCAAAAAGATCCTGGTACACATCCGATACGGCCGTGGTGTAGGGATCAATTCCCGTGTTGCCTGAGAATATGCCGGCAAATCGCGATTCGCAGGAGCTTACGAGGGAAACGCTCACGCGCGGCTGCAGGATGCCGTAGCCTCGCGTTACGCGATTAAAACGAGGATCGATCAGCGGACGATTCAACGGGTGAATGGCGGTGCCAATCAGCCGGCGCGCCACGTCACGCGGCAACTGAGTGTCGGCATCGAGAGTGATCACATAACGAAAGTCCGCGAGCTGATGCTGTTCACCCGTTTGCACGATGAAACTGGTGTCGCGTGCGCCACGCAGCAGCCGATTCAACTCGCGCAGCTTGCCACGCTTGCGCTCCCATCCCATCCATTTCTCTTCAGAGGGATTCCAAAGCCGGCGTCGATGAAAGAGATAGAATCGGGGCCGCTCGCCCTGGCCCTCTTTACCGTACCTGTCATTAAGACGTTCGATACCCGCAAGCGCCGCCTCGAGCAGCGCTACGTCGTCAGGCATCTCCGCGGCGGGAGCGTCTGCAAAGTCACCCAGCAGGGCAAAGTGAATACAGTCGTCTTCATTGGCGAGAAACAGCACTTCGAGTTTCTCCACCAGGTTGTCAACCACCTCGACACTGGAAAAGATCGTGGGTACGACCACCATCGTGCGCGCATTGTCGGGCACACCCTGTGAGGTATTCATCCGTGACAACACATGTGGCTCGAAGAAGTTTGTTATGTCAAAGTTCAGGACGCTCAGCGCCAGGTCGCTGGCCGGCAGGATCGCCAAAAGGGCCATCACCATGATCAGCGGCAACGTGCCGCCTGCCCGATACAGCCCAAAGCCGAGCAACGCGACAATCACGCTGGTCAAAAGAATGAGGGTGCCCAGATAAGCAAAGGTTGGATGACGCAAAACGCAGCGGCGAAGTCTCTCGACGAGTCCCGGCCGATACTTAAATGCTTCCTCTACCAGCGGCAGACCGTCATCGCTCAGATAGAAACCAACGTGAGACTTGAAATCATCAACGCCTTTCGGGGCGCCGGCTTCCGAGGCCTTGCGCGCAAGGTCGACCGCCGTGCGAGAGATTTCTACCTCACTGGAATTTGTACGCTTGCTGATTCTTTCTATAACGTGACGATAGCGATCGCGACTGGCAAATTCCATCTGCAAATAAGCGCCCGCCGGATCCTGACCCAGGATCGGCTCGATCAAACTGACACTCTCAAAGAAGTCGCGCCAATCCAGAGTCGACAACAGCCGCATGCTGGTGATGATGTTGCCGACCGTGACCTGCGCCGCGGCCTGTCTTTGGTGTTCGCTTTGCATCACCTGCTCGATGCTGGTGGCCTGGGCGCGCAGCTGTTTTTCGATCCAATTAAAGACAGGCGTGACGGCTGTGTCTTGCTCGCGCAGGCGCTGCATTAACTCGACAATAAAAGCACGCGGCACTTTATCTCGCTTCGCAAAGCGATCCGCGACCAGCGCCACCAAATCTTCCGGTTGCGAAGCAGCGAGCTCAAGCAGTTTGTCGGCAAATTTGTCCGCCTGTGCTCGCTCATCGCGCCAGCGAACAATTTGCGTGGCCAGACGTCGCAGGTTCTCAACCAAAGCCAAACGCAAGCTGATGGCTACTGCCCAAAGTTCTCCGATGCTCAGTGGAGAAACTGTTTGATAAGCGGCGATGAATCGCCTGAGAGTTAACGGATCCAGTCGACTATCGGTGTGGGCAATCAAGGCGAGCGCAACCGCATAGATGCGCGGGTAGTCAGCGAGCTCTCCGGCTGCAAGCTTCGGCAACTCGTGGTAGTAACCTTTGGGCAGGTCCTCGCGAATTTCCCGGAGCTGCTCTTCAACTATGTGAAAGTTATCCAACAGCCACTCGGCGGCGGGCGAAATAGAATCTCCCTGACGCACCGCTTCGACGAGTGTTCGATAAGCAGCTACAAGTTTGCGACCATTATCTTCAAGCCGGGGCAGCAAACGCGCCCGGCCTTTTTTCATGACGATGTAATGTTCAGGCGCAAGAGCGACGGCAAATTGCTCCAGTCGCTCGACACTGAAAAGCTCGCCGCGAATCGGCTCTCCCTCGCCGTAAAGCGCAGGTTGCGATTTTCCGGATCGTGATCGGAATAGTTCAGCCATAAAAATTCGCTGGGGATTTGCGAGGCCCCCGCCGCCAACGCAGTTCTGGCTACGTCACACGGGGGGAGTAACTTTGCGAGAGTGTTTAGTGCTGGCAGGGAGAATAATACTCGATCCCGCTGATTGTTAGTTAGCCGGTTAACTCAGTCACAGATTTACACTGATAATCACGGATCAGAGCCGGCACCGAAAGACAGTTCCATCTCGTACCTTTCAGTCTGATTCGGATCTGCGGTTTCAGTCTTATTCAGATCCGTTCTTATCAGTGTCCATCTGTGCTGACTCTTCGTTAAGTCGTTTTGGGAATACGCTGAGCCGACAAGCAACCCCAACCGGGCTGTCCGGTTGGGGTGCCTGCTGTGAGCTGTTTTGGTTAGGGCCGCGACGAGTCGCCGCCGGCTCAGGCTCTGAAGGGTCAGTGCCCTCGAGGGTCACTTCCGCATGGTTAATTCTATCTGCAGCCTGGCCTTCAGCTGAAAAGTTCTAACCTGCGGACACAGCCTTGCCCTCGGCCTTGGCCGCTTGAAGGCGTTCACCCAATGCTTCGACCTCCTCCGCGCTGAGGACCTCTTTGGCCTTGGGGAACATTTCTCCCTCTTCTTCTTCCACGTGATGCTCTACGTTTTCCTGGAGTACTTTGAGCTTCGCACCCCAGGTCTCGTCGTCTTTCGCCAGCTCGTCCAGTTCAGCCAGCAGAGTCTTGACGACGGCATGCTCCTCATACCCCTCGAGGATGATGTCATGCGTTGCGTCAGCATCTTTCAAGGCCGGATAGAAAATCTCTTCTTCGATCCGCGCGTGGATATCCAGTTCGTTTTTGAGTTGCGCAAACAAGTCTTCGCGGGTCTTCACGCCGCGTTCGGTGGTGGGCTCGAGCTTCTCAAAAATGCCGGCCACTTTCTTGTGATCAGTCTTCAGTAGAGTAAAAGCATTCATGGTAGTTGGTCTCCTTTAGTTGACTATGCATGCCAATGGGACAGCGTTCCCTTAGCTTGTTTGCGGTTTGCAAACACGATGCCAGCAGGTTCAAAGCTTTGTAGTGCCCGAATCTGCTTGGGCTCACCTCCCCACTGGAAGGGTTACTGCGGAACGGGAATTGTTATTGCTGAGGATGGCAAGCCCGAAACGTTCATCTTTAGAACGGTCTGTTAGAAAAATTCCCGATGCGGTGTCAGCTAAAAACATCCTCAACCTTAACCGGTGGGGAATTTTACGGAAGGGATATATGTCCAGGGATCAATTCAGAAGGGCCTTTCGTCGCCACCACGACGGTCAACCGACAAATATGACTTGCTTAAAATGCGGCGGGATTATTACCGCCGACAAAAAAGACGCTCGCCGTATTTGCGTGATTTGTCTCGCTCGCGATTTGAATACTTATTTTCGTCAGCCGCAAGTTCTGCGACGACGATAGAACTAAGAATGTGTTGTCCCCTCCCCCGCAAGCCGAGAGGGGACAAAACTTTATTTCGATCGTTTCTGATCTCCTCGATCACCTTGCCCCGCCGGAACCTTTGTTTTGGCGCTTTGCCTGCGATCCTGGGCCAATGATCGCCCAACATCTGAAACTTCATCAAACTGACCTTTGTCATTACGGCGGACGTAGCTCTTATTCTTCCCAGTGTCGATTAATTCTCGCTTTTGCTCAGCCATGAATCCCTCCTGGTTCTATTGTTACTTGTGTATTCGTCCGGTACATACCCTTGGACGGTGATGCTTAATTCCAAACACTCCGCTTGCTTACGGAGCATCTTTCGTCGTTCTCGAGAGCTATCCGCAACCTCAATGCCAGCGATAAAACCTCGGGCTATTACTGCGTCATCGACTAGATCCGCTTCGGCATTAGATTGATCCCTTGGACGTAGATTTGGCCAAACGCAAACTGCAGAGCAACTTCAGATCAGAGGAAATATTTCAAAGAGCCGCTGCGGAGCGGCATTTGCATAAGATGTGATCACACGGAACAGTTCGCGCTTAATGAGTTTTGGACTAAGGGGGGTTTCGAACATGAGTGTTGCTGCAGCACAGCCGATGATGGCGATTTCGATTCCGATAACACATCGTCAGACAGAACTTGTCGATTCAATTCCCAATGCTCTTGCTGCTTCCAGCGACCTTGAGCGCGCGCTATTAATCGAAACCATTGGCCGCAACGTTATGGCCTGGACCAGGTGGGGCGGCAGTGAACGCAGTCTTGAAGTGAAGCTATCAGGGAGGGTGGACTAATGCCGAGAGGTGATAAGGGGGCTTACACCGATAAGCAAAAGCGACAAGCCGAACACATTGAAGAAGGCTATGAAGACAAGGGCGTTTCGAAGAAGGAAGCTGAATCGCGCGCCTGGGCCACGGTGAATAAAGAATCGGGTGGCGGGAAAAAGAGTGGTTCGGGACGCGGCCAAAAGGCGAGTAAGTCTGCCTCTAAAAAAGGCGGCAAGAAAGCAGCAAAAAAGAGCAGCAAGAAAAAGTAATTAACGATTCAATTCGTGGCGAGAACGTTCGGTGGGCGGGGACACAACCGCTGCTTAGAGCCGAGTCTAATTACAAGGAGGAAAAATCAGATGGGTGACAATGGAGGTGGAGGTAGTGCGGGTGTGGTGGCCGTGCTGGTGATTTTCATTGTAATAGTCCTGGCCGGGTTACTGGTTTTTGGCGGCCGCATCTTTGGCGGCAACAAGAAAGTTGATGTGAACATTTCGGCGCCGAAATAAGGGTATAGCGGTTGAGATGTAGGGTATGGAAAATAGCGATGTCTCTCCTACACCCCACACCTTCCCTCTATACCCAAAGGTTGGAGCCGAATGGAGAAAGTCAGCAAAGCGACAGTCAGCTTCGGGATAATTCTGTTGATATGTTTTTTCCTGCCCTGGGTGCAGGTGAGTTGCGGTGCCAGTCATGACACCGCGACCGGACTGGATCTCGCGCGCGACGGCGAGGGCGGACTCTGGTTAATCCCGCTGCTGACAGTGGTTTTGATTCTTTGCGGCTTGCGCATCCTTCGTATCAACCAACGAATCTTTGGAGTAATAGCTTTACTTAGCGGCCTGGTCAGCATTTACCTGATGAACCATCAGCGGGTGAAGTTTGAAGATTCATCGGGATTGATTTCTGCTCGGTTGACCGGGTGGTTCTGGTTCGGTCTGATTGCGGCGATCGGAATTGTGGTGAGCGGGAGTCTTCGAATCCTGCGCCGCTCGCGCGCGCCCTAAGCATGATACGCGCGCCCTAAGCATGATAGTGGAAGATTGGAAAAGAGGAGTCGGCCTGGAGTCGGGCGACCAGGAGTTGGACAGCCAAAATTTGGACGGCTCCGTCCAACGCACCATCGTTGTTGGCGATCTCCATGGTTGTTATGACGAATTAATCGATCTGCTGGTAAAGCTGGATTTTGGTTTGCAAGACCGCGTTGTAGCAGTCGGCGACCTCATCGTCAAAGGACCAAAGAATCGGGAGGTGTTGGATCTCTTCATTTCCGACCGCCGGTTCTCGTCTGTTCTTGGGAATCACGATCGCGACTTACTGCAATTATGGGCCGGTGAAAATCTCAAGTTTACAAAAGCACAGCAAGAGGCGGCGCGCGAATTGGAGTTCGATCGTGGAAAATATTTTTCTTATCTGAGCTCACTTCCGCTGTCGATTGATCTCGGTTCTCACCTCGTGGTGCATGCCGGTCTACGCCCTGGCATACCCGTTCTTCAGCAGGAAGCTGACGACCTGTTGGAACTACGGACGCTGGGAAGAAAGAAACGTACCAGCCGCAAAGGCATTCCATGGTATGAAGTCTATGCTGGTGAACAGACCGTATTGTTCGGACACTGGCCCGCGATGGAACCCAGAAATGCTCCGCACGCAATTGGGCTCGACACTGGCTGTGTTTATGGTAATCGCCTCACCGCTTACATGGTCGAGACGGACCAACTGGTTAGCGTGCCCGCGCGCTCCATTTATCGAAAGGGTTCCCGGGCGTTTACAAGTCGGCCCGTGACCGCCGAATTGCCCGCCGCAGACCAGCGTACGAATCCAAAGCCTCTCTCTCCTGGAAGCACCAAATCAATACATGCGGGACGACCGGTATTGTAACTAAACCGCAAAAATCCTCAGTAAAAGAGCTGGTTATCTCCGTATCTATGTTTCCCCGGTTGGGAATGCCGCTTGCTACCTTCTAGTCCGAACGGTGCGCTCAAGGATCCATCCTGCTAAATTTGCATTAGGCAGGATGGTACTCGCATGGCGCCGCGTTACGACAAACTAGTTGTCGAATTGCCGCTTCGAATCTACTTCGTGCGCTCGCTTTCCCCCGCACTATATTTCCAGAACATTCGAAGTACGGCTAAGGAGAGAGAAATAACATCAATGGTTGCACGAAGAGAAAGTTTCCATGAGCCCGTTGCAGTCACTAAAGCGACAAGCAAACATACCTTTGAGGTGCCTGACTCGCTCTTGTTGAATCGGGAATTGAGTCTGCTCGAGTTTCATCGGCGCGTGCTGGAAGAGGCGCGCGACGAAACCACGCCCCTGCTTGAGCGATTGAAATTTCTTGGCATCTTTGCATCGAACATCGACGAGTTCTTTATGATCCGCCTCTCTGCTTTGAAGGAGGAATTGGATGAGGACATAACGGAGCTTTCCCCTGATGGTCTGACTCCACAAGCGCAACTGGACCGCATCCGCGAACGTCTATTGCCGATGATTGCGGCGCAAACAGATTGCCTGAATCTGGAAATCCTGCCGCAGTTAAAAACAGAGGGGATCGAAATAGCATCGTATGATTCGCTGACTCAGCTCGAAACCCACGTGCTCGATTCCTATTTTACGGAAAAAGTGTTTCCCGTCCTGACGCCACTGGCCGTGGATCCGAGCCATCCATTCCCTTACATCTCTCCTTCGAGCCTTAATATCGGTCTGCTGGTGGAGACGCCTGGCATTCCCGGAAAAGAAAAGTCGACAGTTGAAACCCGCTTTGTGCGCATCAAGGTACCCTCGCTGGTGCCGCGCTTGATTCCCATCGGCGGCGCCGCGGCCAAATTCGTCCTGGCTGAGGATCTAATCATCGCCAACGTTCGTTCGCTGTTTCCCGGAACGAAGCCGGGGCCCTGTTACATGTTTCGAGTGACCCGCGATGCCGATCTCAGCCTGCGCGAAGAAGAAGCTGATGACTTGTTGCGTGTGATGCAACTCGAGCTGCGCAAGCGTCGCTTCGGCACGCCGGTGCGGCTGGAAGTATCTTCGTCGATGCCGGTTGAGATGATCGAATATCTGACGGAATCACTGGAACTATCCGCGGATGACGTTTATCGCATTGAGGGTCTGCTCATACCTCAGGGTCTGCTCCAACTCTACGAGCTCGATCGGCCGGAACTGAAAGACGAGCCGTTTGAGCCGGTGGCGCCGCAGTGCTACACCTCAAAAACTTCGGTTTTCGATGCGCTCAAGGAAGGCGATGTCCTGCTGCACCATCCTTTTGATTCATATTCTTCGGTGACCGATTTCGTCGAAGCCTCGGTGGAGGATGAGGACGTCGTCGCGATAAAAATTTGTTTGTATCGCACCGGACCGGATTCACCCATTCCGCCGGCCCTGATACGCGCCTGCGAGCAGGGCAAACAAGTGACCGCCCTGATCGAAATCAAGGCCCGCTTTGACGAGGAACACAATATCGAATGGGCCAGGCGCCTGGATTTAGCAGGCGTGCACGTTGTTTACGGAATGATTGGCCTTAAAACCCACGGCAAACTGACGCTGGTCGTGCGGCGCGAGGGCGATGCACTCAAGCGCTATGTGCACATCGCGTCCGGAAATTACAATCCCACCACGTCCACTACGTACACCGACGTGGGCTTGCTGACCGCGAATGAAGAGATTGGGGCCGATGCCAGCGAGCTCTTCAACTACCTGACCGGTTGTTCCCAACAAACTGAATACCGGCAGTTGATGGTTGCGCCGGTTAACCTGCGCGAGCGCATGACCGCTCTGATCGATCGCGAGATCGAACATCAAAGGGCCGGACGACCAGCCCGCATCATCGTCAAGATTAACCGGCTCGCGGACACCGGCATAATTCGCAAACTCTACGACGCGTCTCAGGCAGGTGTGCCAATCGACCTGATCGTTCGCGGCGTTTGCATGCTGCGCCCCGGCATCGTCGGTCTATCTGAAACCATTAGGGTAAGAAATATCGTCGGCCGCTTTCTGGAACATAGCCGCATTTTTTACTTTGAGAACGGGGGCGAGGAAGAAGTCTTTATCGGCAGCGCCGACTGGATGCATCGCAATCTCTCCAATCGCGTTGAAGTAATTGCGCCCGTTAGAGATGAAGAACTCAAGCTGCACTTGAAGGAAGTTATTCTGGATGCTTACCTGCGCGATAACACAAAGGCGCACAAGCTTTCGCCGGTGGGAACTTACGAACGGGTGGAAATTGCGGCAGGGGAAGAGCCGTTTGATGTGCAGAAATATTTTGTCGAAAAGTCACAGGAGCGACGTAAAGCAAACTGTTAGTTTGCCTCCGAGGTTGAGCCTATTGGCGACTGGCGCAACATTTTGCGTTACATGAGAACTGGGGGGAGTCATGTTTAAGAAAAAAACCGTCACCGCGACATGCACGATCGTGGTCCTGCTCACGATCATCGGCGTCTCCTTTGGCGTTGCCAGGAGACATAAAGCGAAGCACGGGCATCCCGCGCGGCGCGCGGTCTTGTGGAGCGAGCCTAATGATCTCCGGCGCCGAAATCTCTATCTTGGACCAGGCGGAGAGGCCATGCGACCCGACCTGCGCCGGGTTACGCTTATCAAGGAAGAACCAAAGACCGGCTATTCCAGGAAATATCGCGTGATGGATGCTTCGGGTCGCGAGTGGGTGGCAAAGGTCGGCAAAGAAGCTCAATCCGAAACCGCGGCAACACGTCTGCTGTGGGGTAGCGGCTACTACACGGACGTTGATTATCTTGTGCCCAGCGTGCGCGTCGAAGGTTTGAATAAGACCCTGACGAATGTCAGATTCGGGGCCCGGCCAAAAGACGAGAAACGGAGCGATGGTTGGAAGTGGAAGACTAATCCCTTTGTTGGCAAGCGTGAATTCCAGGGACTCAAGGTAATGATGGCGCTGCTGAATAATTGGGACACCAAAGACGCAAACAACAGGATCGTCGTTTCGCAGAACAAAGATGGGCAGAAGGAAGAGCGCTATGTAGTTCACGATGTCGGTGCTTCCTTTGGCAAAAAGATGAATTGGTTTGAACGGAACCTCCTTTTCAAGCGCGATCGAAACAATCCCAAAGGCTACGCCCAAGCCAGGTTGGTGAATGACGCGCGCGGGGATACGGTTCGTCTGAATTACTGGTCGAAAAATCGTAAGGTGCTCAAGGACGTCCGTGTAGAGGACGCGCGCTGGATGGGCCAGGTGCTCTCGCGCTTGAGTCCACAGCAAATTGAGGACGCGTTTCGCGCTGCGAACTACTCACCTGAACAAGTTCGGCAGATGTCGCGGGCGGTCCGAGAGCGAATCAAAGAACTAAACAATCTGCCCCGTAGTTCTCAGCTGGCGCGTCAATGACGGGACGAGGAGGTAGGGCGAGGAGTGGGTGTAAAAATTTGGTGTCGGTGTGTGATTTCGACTTGTTGAACCCGACCATCACCCGCCGCTGCGACACCCTTTTCCCCTGACATGAAAAAGAAGCACGTCCAGTTCACCTACCTGCTCCGACCGCACTGGAAGTCGCTGACCATCGCGTTCGTAGCAGTGTTGGGAGAAACGGTAACCGATCTTCTCGAGCCGTGGCCGCTGAAGATCGTCTTCGACAACATTCTTGGCAATAAAAAGATGTCGCCGTGGCTGGCGAGTCTCGTCAACTCCACCATCGGCCGTGACAAACTCGCGATTTTGGGATTCGTGGCAGCGGCCGTCCTGGTGATCGCTGTATTCGGCGCCCTCAGCAGTTATGTGCAGAAATATCTGACCACATCCGTGGCCCAGTGGGTGGGTCACGATCTGCGCCGCACCCTCTATCATCATATTCAACGCCTTTCATTGTCGTATCACGACAACAAGCGCACCGGCGATCTGATCAGTCGGGTCACCAGCGATATCGAGTCGGTACAGGACTTCGTCTCACAGGCATTGCTGGGCCTGTTGGTAAACGTGCTGACATTATTAGGCATGCTGGCGGTGATGTTCTATTTGGATTGGCGTTTTACTTTGATCGCCCTCTCGGTCGCGCCGGCACTATTTATAGTTGTTTACAGTTTTACTCGTCGCATCAAGCAGGCTTCCCGCGCTGTGCGCAAAAAGGAAGGTGAGATTGCCTCCGTCGTTCAGGAGGTGTTGTCTTCGATTCGCGTGGTAAAAGCCTTTTCGCGCGAGGACTACGAACAGGAACGCTTTGAGAAACAAAGCCTCGCAACCGTGGAAACGGCATTGCGCGCCCGAGGCTTGAAAGCAAAACTGGCTCCGATTGTAGAAGTGATCGTGGCGGCGGGGACGTGTCTGGTGATGTGGTATGGCGTCCGGCTCGTGATGGCCGGAACCATTTCGCCGGGTTCGCTGCTTGTCTTCCTCATCTACCTCGGCAAAATGTATAAGCCGATGCGCGAGCTTTCAAAGATGACTGACACCATCTCAAAGACTGCCATTGGCTACGAACGAATACGTGAAGTGCTGGAGACCGAACGCGAAGTGCGCAACTTGCGAGGCGCCAGACCGGCGCCCAACTTTAAAGGCGCAATTGAATTCAGCCATGTTCGTTTCGGTTACACGCCAGACCGCCTCATCCTCGACGATGTTAGTTTGAAAATCGAACCAGGCATGACGGCAGCGCTGGTAGGACCAACCGGCGCCGGCAAGACGACTGTCGCCAGCCTGGTGGCGCGTTTTTACGATCCACTTGATGGCTCAGTGAAGATCGATGGCCAGGACGTCCGGCGCTACAAGATTCCTTCGCTGCGTCGCCAGATCAGTTTTGTCTTGCAGGAGAATCTTCTTTTTCGCGCACCGCTGTGGCAGAACATCGCCTACGGACGGCCAGAGGCGACGCGCGATGAGATCATCGAGGCCGCGCGGCAGGCCAACGCGGATGAATTCATCGTCAAATTGCCGGAAGGATATGACACGATGGTGGGCGAGCGGGGAGTAACTCTGTCAGGCGGTCAGCGACAGCGTATTGCTATCGCGCGTGCAATTGTTCGCAACGCTCCGATACTGATTCTTGATGAACCGACTTCAGGGCTGGACGCAGCTTCCGAAGAACTGGTCTTTGATGCGCTGGAACGGCTTATGAAAGGCAAGACCTCGATTGTCATTGCGCATCGGCTGGCGACAGTGCAGCGAGCCGACGTGATATTTGTCCTTGACGACGGAAAGATTGTGCAGCAGGGCACGCATAAAGAGTTGCTCGCCCGCGGCGGACTCTACGCTGAGTTGCATGAGATTCAATTTCGCGGTGAAGAAAAGGTTACGGCGCTGACTGCGTAACCGTTTCGGCTACTTCATGAAGAATGTTTAGGAAGCTCTCATCAAGTTACGAGAATTTTCTTAACCCGCATAGCGGGTGTCAGCCCGCTTCGCGGGTTGAGAGCTTCCACCTAAATAGTAAAAGGTCGAGAAAGGCTAATGCCCTTCCCGACCTTCATTGTGCTTGATTTCTTGATCCCTTACCTGGATCCTTTACTGGTCCTGGCTTGTCACTGCCTTAACCGCAGAGGCGCCAGGCGACGCGGTTTGCAACTGCTGCCAGTAGTCCTCGACGTATTTCTTCATGGCGCCATGCCCAAAGCGCGTGTAGAAATCATAGGTCTTCATCTCCGCGTAAACCTGATCGTAATTCCAGTGGTCATGCGTAAACCGGTAGACGGCTCCCATGACCCCTGTGCGATGGCGGCCGCCGGCGCAGTGGACGAAAAACTTTCCTGTCGCAGGCTCTCCCGTTAGCTTGAGAAAGCTGGTGATCTGCTCGGCGCGGGGATAATCCTTGTCGCTCATGGGGATGTTCACATAGCGCATTCCCAGAGCTTCGACGTCCCTCTTTTCATATGATTCGGGGTCGTCGCGGAGGTCAATTACAGTCTTGATTCCCAACGAGGCCAGGGACTGATAGTCCCCTTCTTTCGGTTGCGCACCGCGATAAAACCGCTCGTCCATGCGTCCGAAATTCTTTATTTTGCTGGATTGAGAGTTACTGTTTTGTTCCTGGGCAAAAGCGATTGCGGACATGCCAACAATCAGGGTTAAGATCGCAAAAACGTGGAGGAAAGGGGTACTTTTTTTCGAATTCTTATTCATAAGCAAAAACATCCTCAAAGAATCAAAGGGTAGACTAACAGTTTTTATATTTATTTGTGAATCGGGTCGGGGGTTGACTGTTGCTCACGGGCGGGTCGCGAACGATTAGTCGTAACTAAGATTCGCAGATCGGGTTCTGGGTTGCAAGGTCCCGTGCTTAGAATCTGGCTGCAACAACAGCAAACAAGTCCGGCGACCGCAGGTTCAAATACAGATGCTTGAGAGTTACAAAAATATTACTCTCCACCTGACTTTGCTTTGCCCCGTCGGGGCAAAACAACGGTAGTTCGAGCAAACTTGGCGCATGAGTCAAGTATGTTATTGCCCAAAAAATATCGCACTACCAACTTGCGCTATTCCCTTGAAATCGCAACCTTTTCGCATATCGCGGCATCCATTTCCACGCACCGACCTCTCCCGCTTGCAAAAGCATTCGAGTCTTGCTAAACCTCGTTGTTGAAAACGCATTACGTCCCGGAGAAAAAA
Organism: Acidobacteriota bacterium; assembly: GCA_025463135.1. Taxonomy (GTDB): domain Bacteria; phylum Acidobacteriota; class Blastocatellia; order Pyrinomonadales; family Pyrinomonadaceae; genus JAOAPY01. The sequence goes on along the minus strand of JAOAPY010000030.1, from coordinate 47,162 downwards.
CATGAAAACTTTAAGGCCTTCAATGTTTGCGCTGGCACTGATATTGGCGCTGGTGGTTCCCACTTTTGCCGATACAATCAAGCTAAAGGACGGAAGCGTAATTCACGGACAGGTCATTGGGTTCAAGGACGGGCAGTTCACTATATTGATCGGCGCCGGCGCCAAGGGGCGGCGCGGTCGTACACTCGTCTATGTTGAAGACATCGATTCCATTGAGTTTGACTCCTCGGGAGCCAACGTGGCCGGCAACAGCGATATTAACACCTCGGAATCAGCTAATCCTCCAAGCCGCCCAACTGCCACACCAGAGCCTGTCGAAACCAACACTCAGGCTGCTCCGGCGCCTACCTTTTTCACCATCAAGGTCAGCGTGCGCGCGGACAATACCAATAATGGTTGGACCAACAGCGGTCTGGTTGTGCGCCGCGGTCAGCGCTTGCGTATTACTTCTTCGGGACGTGTCGACCTCGGACGCCGAGGCTTTTCCACACCGACCGGCGTTCCCATGGCCAACGATAACGAGCGGCTGATGAGGACCGAACCCACCGGCGGATTGATTGGCGTCATCGGCGATGACAATGACGATTTCGTCTTCATAGGCGCCAAACACGAGTTCGTCGCCCAACGTGATGGCGTTCTATTCCTGGGCGTAAATGAAGGTGATCTAACGGACAACCGTGGCTCTTATGATGTAGTGATTGAAGCCGAAGCAGGCAGCCCTCGGTGAACCCGTGTCGGGTAGTGCTTATTTTAGGGCAGCGTCGGAGCCAGTCGAAAAAGCAAACGGGGTCGGCGTCAGACGCATCACAGCACCGCAGTCACAAATTTGACCCTGCCGGAATTCCGGACCTATAGTGGACGGGACAAAGCAAACAATCGTTTTCCCCTCCATTTTCGTGCAAGCTTAGGATAATTTTTTATGAAAGACCTTGCCTTGATACGCCGCTCACTCGTTCTGCTGGTGATCTTCGTTCTGGTGCTGACCACTACGAGCACGTTGAATATTTTCGCACAATCACGCCGCCAACCGCCGGTTACCAATGAAAAAAAGAACAAACGGCCTGACCCCTCAAAACCGGACGAGAAACAGCAGGATCCGGTGCCGCCTGATGTGATAAATCACCCTCAGGAAGCTGAAAAGATCAGTGTTTCCACTGCCGTGGTAAACGTCGACGCGGTCGTCTATCACAAGAAGAGCGGCCAGATTGTGCCCGGCCTGAAACAGGGTAACTTCGCCATTTTTGTTGATGGACAACCAATGCCCATCACCAACTTTGCCACTCCGGAAGCGCCCATTACCATAGTAATGGTGCTCGAGTACAGCAAATGGTCAGAGGCGTTCGGCTACGCCGGAAGCGGCGGTTTCGATCCCGGCACTTACGAGGTCATTCGGCCGGCGGCGATGTTCCTGACACAATTCATTAAGCCACCCGATGATTACGTTTCCGTTGTGGCATATGACATTCGTCCTACGCCATTGACGGATTTCACAAACGATCCGACTCGCATCAATCAAGTCGTCAATCTGCTGTTGAGAAATTCTCCGGCTTTCCGTGAAAGCAATCTCTTTGATGCCTTGAAATTCACACTGATCGGCGGGCGCGGCGATTCGGTTGTGCTGGAGGATTCCAAAGCGGAAAAGTCAGAGTACACGGGACTGGCCAGCGTGCAGGGCCGGCGCAAAGCCCTCATCCTGATTGCTTCCGGCATCGATACGTTCAGCAAGATCAACTATGGACAGGCTCGCAAGGTGGCGCAGAACGCCGGCGTGCCTATTTACATCATCGGCACCGGGAACCTCTACTTCAAAAAATATGAAGATCGCATGCGACCCGAGGACAGCATCACCGGTTCACCCGGACGTATGACATTCCTGCAGGCGCAGAACACACTCAAAACCTTTGCCAGCGAAACCGGTGGCATGTACTACCCGGTTACCTTCGAAGGTGAGTTACCAAGCGTCTTGTCATCCATCAACACTCTATTGCGCAACCAGTACAGTCTCGGCTTCAAGCCCAGCGACGTCCGTGACGGCAAGCAACACAAGATTGTGGTGAAGGTGGATGTTAACGGTGACGGAGTCTATGACGACAAAGAGTTCACGGTTCAAGCGCGAACTTTCTACAACGCACCCAAGGAGTAATAACTCTAAGATTATGGAAGTCTGAAAGCAGCGAGTCTTGAACACTCGCTGCTTTTTTTGTGCGCAGTCTAAAGAGCAATAAAAGTTTTACTACTCATAAGCGATCCGCTGTACGCCGGCTATGACAGCCGGAATCGTTAAGCATGTTTGGACGTTGAAAGATTTACTGACGGCAGGAACCGACTTATAATCGCGCGCCCGGTCAACTCAAACGGCGTCCACCGATTGTCACAGCATAGAGTTGGAGTGATATGGAGAGTCATATGGAACTAGGACGAATTAGTGCCATCTTTCGTTACCCAGTTAAGTCAATGGCCGGTCAGTTGCTAGAAGTTGCAAAGCTAGGTTGGCATGGCATTGAGCGTGATCGGAGGTTAGCTTTTCGGCGACTCGGTGACAAAAGTGGGTTGCCATGGCTGACAGCAAGCAAGTTACCGCAGTTGCTCCTCTATAAACCATTCGGGCTCGACAGCAACGCCAACAGTAAGAATGGCGAGCTGCTTCCAACGCATGTATGTACGCCGGACGGGAAAGAGTACGAACTCCAAAGCGACGAACTACGGAAAGATATTTCGAGCCGGTATGGCGGTGATGTCGAACTGATGAATCTCAAACATGGCATCTTCGACGAAGCCTGTATTTCGATAATCAGCCTCGGCACAGTGCACTCGGTCGCGCGGGAATCAGGCCGAGGCCTGGACCTTTGCGACCTTCGCAGATTTCGACCAAACGTTGTGATCGAAACGAATAACGCTGAGCCCTTTGCGGAAGACAGATGGGTGGGCCGGACATTGATGTTTGGTGAAGGGAAAAGCAGTGCAGCCTCGATGCCCGCCATCGGGGTTACTATGAGGGACGAGCGATGTGTCATGGTTAACCTTGACCCAGACACAGCCGAACGAGATTCTGAAGTGATGAAGACTGTTGTTCGTTTGAACGAGAATTACGCCGGCGTCTACGGCTCGGTGGTCAGGACGGGCGAGCTTCGTGTCGGACAAGTCGTGACCCTGGCAGGATAGGACATGGTGAAGCGCGTCAGCACCATTGCATAGGTACGCCGCCGGGGTTGGAACGGAGCCCCGACGCATCGGGATGTTTTCAAATCGAGCACGTAAAATTTCTCATGAGTCAGCAACACTAATAAGACACCACCGGCCGAAAAGTGGGTCTATTAGAAATGTTGTTGAAGTCACAACATTACGCGCAAGAGTCTCACATAAATACAGATTCTCCCCTTTTGTGCGTTAGCGCACAGACTTCATCACCATAGAGCTATAGAGTTCAGCCGCCAGTCTAATAGTGCGAACACCCGGCGAGAATTAACGCCTCTGACCTTTTGCAGAGGGGATTCTCTCTTCACGTTGAGATGTCCACTAGGAACCGGTGTCGCCCCCCTTGCCATCTAACGCAAAAGTGCCAACCTTCAAAGGAGCAAAGATGAGAAGATCAATCGGTATTGTTTTCGCACTGGTTTTTTTTGCTGGTGTTACATTGATCCATAGTTCAGCGCAGGCTCAAGTCGCTGATCTGCACATTTCCGGATCCGGCTCAACCTACCAGTCGACCGCGTTTTACAACGTCGGTGTTGTGAACAATGGCCCGGACTCAACGGACGGAGTGACGGTCGGCGGCAGCACAGGGATAACGATAACTTCCGTGACTACGAGCCAGGGAAGTTGCACCTTCAGCGGCAATAGTTTCAGCTGCGATGTCGGCACTCTCGCGGCTGGCGCAAGCGTTTCGGTGTCGGTCACAGGTACGCTACCAAACTTTGGCTCGCCGCATCCGGACATAACTTTCTGTGGCTTTAGCGCGGGAACCTCCGGAACTGCGAGCGACCCCAACACTTCCGACAATTCGGTGACCATATGTGTTGTTGTGCCGGCGATTGGCAGTTGTATTCCGCAACCGGGCGGTAACCAATGTAGACCACACTAAAGACGCCACTAAAAACCGAACGCCGCGCCCTTGATAGACCAGAGCGCGGCGTTTCCTTGTTCAAGGCGCTAAGTCTAAAACACATCTTCAAGCAGTCAGCGCAGTAGACCGCGATGTAATGAGTCTTAGTTTCAATTAGGTGGCCGCCCTGTATCTTTTGTGCCAGCATCATTCCTAACGAAGCACTACCCAAAGAGTCGGTAGTGGGTCAGTTTCGCGGCAAATGTCCGACAAACTTTAGTTTGTCGCGGCGTTACGACAAGCTAATAAAGCTTATCGGAGATCAAACTGACCCACTACCCAAAGAGTCGAGATGATTGACACGGGTAAGACCGGCATGAGAGATTGCGCTGCGTGAACGATAAACACTATCGCCGTACAAAGACTGCCGGATGCGTTGCCTTGGCGCTGCTCATGTCGTCGTTTATCTCGTGCGGCGGCTCTTTATTCAAAGTAAAGCCTGCTGTTGAATTACCAGCCTTGCCCGTAACCGCCAGGAGCGCCAACGCGGGCGGCATTGTGCTACGCACCGCACCTTTGTTGAGTGACGAAGAAAGTCAGGACTTGTTTGAAGCGAACCTGCCCTTGAGCGGTGTTTTACCAGTGCGCGTTGAGCTTACCTATGAAACCGGCGGTGTGCCTCTTGATCTCAAGCGCGCACGATTCCATTTACAGGACGCTGGCGGTCATGAGTGGAAGCTGTTGCCAACCAATCAGGCCGTCGTGCGCATACTCAAAGCCAACGACGTCTACCTTTACAACCCGCATTCACGCAAACAGTTCGAATCAGAGTTTGCTGCCTATGGAATCGAACTTAAGACTCCCCTGACAACCGCGGAAAGCCGCCGTCAGGGATTTCTGTTCTTCCAAACACCCGATAAAGGGCCGGTACGCAGCCCCAATGCCCTGGTACTTTCCGTTATCGGCCTGCCCCAGCCACTGGAAGTGCACCTCAACTAGATCTTCTCATTAGGCAGACAAGCTGCCTGAGAGGAAAGGTCAGGAAAACCGGTGATGCTGGTGCATTTGCACCCGTACCAAACGTCGTACCGTCACTTGCCGATAACTGTCTTTCGCGAGGCGCCTGCAGGAGTGGTCCAGGTTTGCGTGAGAGAGACCATGCGTCCTTCCTTGTACTCAAGCATCGCGGTCCGCGAAAACGAGTCGCGCAGGCGCTCAATCAAACCATCTGCGCGGTAATCGATCAACAGATAACTTCCCGCCGGATCATGGATCGAAACACAGTGCCACGCGCCATCGCCTACCTGCGCGAAAAGAAAGCGCGTACCGTTCAGGGCCGTAACCGCTTTTAACGAATCAAAATTTTCGAGTTCAAGATACGGCCCGTTGGCTGTGCGATAAAAACCTGAGCGAGCGCGCCAAAAGTGAACCATCTCCAGGGGACTCTGCTCGCGAGTGCTGACCATCAAACTGTAGCAGTTACACTCCGAATAGTAGGACAGGGATTGTAAGAGCGGGAAAGCAAAGTCACCGCTTGGGTAAACGATCTGGCCGGCAAATTCTGAATGCGTGCCGTCCAGCAGACGCTGAAAGGGCGCTTCATGATTTGTCATGTTCCATGATAACGCTGAAGGTCCGACAACTTCGGCGTCGTTGACCGCGCCGGTGGTACGCGCTGATAGATTCTTGCATGGGAACGTCAGGACCAGGACGGCGACGATTAGAAATGAACGATAGAAAGTGATCATGGCTTGAGGATTTCGATTATCGGTTTAGAGTAGGGCGGAACTATGTGTCTGCCGGCCGCGTGTGGCATTCCGCCCTTCACGATGGAAGACTTTGTTAGACGGCAGGGCGACCAGAATGATTCTGGCCGGAAGGACAAATCATTTAGGGGAAATTCCCGCTGTGCTCTTTTCACCCGGTCGAAAGACTCTGGTGGTACCGTCAGAAAACTTTACGACCTGAGTGCCGTCAGGAGTACGCAGAACTTGTCTTTCCACTACAGGCTCAGGCTGACCAAAAGCCGGCAGTCCGCGAACCGCCGGCGCTGGATCGTTTGCCCTGAGTTCCGCTTTTGGCAGACGGGCCTCAGGAATGTTTACCCTGGGATTTACTTCAGCGCGCCGTTCTCGCGGCAGCGGCGAGGCAAGCGTCTCGGCATTCAGGCTCGCACTGTCGAAGACAAATGTTCTGCGTGCCGGAGTGGTGCTCTGGCGATCAGCTTCACTTATTTTGCGGCCGGGCTCCGTTGACGGTGCAACTTTCAAGCCTGTAAGCGAAGTGGGGTTAAGGCGCAGCTTATCGGTCTTGTTCGGTTGTCCCGCTGAGTCGGCAAAGCGCTGGCTGGGACTGGTCTTTACACTCTTTGAAGCAGCGTCCGGCGTTTCGATCCAACGACGATACCCATAGAGCGTGCCGATTAGACCTATCAGGAGGAGAAACAACACGCCCGCCACGACCCCGTTCGGATTGCGAGTTGGCGGCGGCGTGAACCAGGACGCCTCTTGGGGTTTCAGAATGGAGTAACTATCAAAAGGATCGCCGGCTCGTAGGCGTGTCGGCCTGGGTATTGCTTCGCTCGATCGAACCGGCGCAATTTCAATAACGGGAGCTGAACTAACAGGTGCTTGACCAGTAGCAGATTGATTTGAGTCGCCCCTTTCGCCTTCGCTGCGTCCGATTTGCCAAAGGGCCTCACGAAACGCGGTGGCGCTGGAGTAACGATCTTCAGGATCCTGCGCCATGGCCCGGCACAGGATAGCAGCCAGCTCCGGACCAACCGCAGGGTGAATTTCGTTAGCCGGCCTGAGAGGGTCGGGCATTGAACCGCCGGTGGCGGCCGCCCGGATTAGCGCATCCGCGGGCTTTATGCCGGTAAGCAAATGATAAAGCGTCGCGCCCAGGGCGTAGATGTCGCTTTGAGGTGATGTCCCCTGATCTTGTATTTGTTCCAGTGGTGCATAGCGACGCGTATAGCCAAAAATACTGTTGGAGGTATCGCCGCCAGATCGATCAGCAGACTGCGCTTTTGCCAAGCCAAAGTCGAGCAGCGCTATCTTGCCGGTGGAACTCAGTTTGAGATTGTGCGGCTTGATATCGCGATGGATTATCTGGCGGTCACGCGTATGCAGGTAAATAAGGGCGTCCAGGAGTTGATCCGCCCAGGCCACCACCTGATTGCGTGGAAACGGTCCCGGCTGTTTCGCGATAATTTCAGCCAGGTCAACACCCGAAATAAATTGCATCACCAGAAATGCGCGGTCGTCCTCCGTAAAGTAGTCACTTACCCGGGGCAGAGCCGGATGATTCAGCTGCGCCAGTAGCCGGGCTTCCTGCTCAAACTGCTTTCGCAGCCGATGGTCTACTGAAAACGTTTCCTTCAACGCAACGGTCGCGTCGAGCCGCTCATCCACTGCTTCATAAACCGCTCCCATGCCGCCCTTGCCCAAAGTGCGGACCACGCGGTAACGGTCCTGGAGAAGGTCGCCGGGTGACAACAACGCCGAGTGAGAACTCGATTCAGTTTTAGAGAAAGGTAACAATGCTTTTTTGTTCTGGAATCAATAAGAGTTATGCGGTTAGCTGACGGTCGGTAGTCCGCAAGAAGTGTGGCCTAATTAGTATCGCAAACTGTTAGTTTGCGAAGATCGAATGGCATTCCAACGCGCCCGCAAGCTAAGAGCTTTGCGTTACAACCAAATTAGATCACTGCGCTGCAAGGATAATTCAGTACCAGTTTGAGACCACATTAAGTTGTCGAATTCTGAGTGGAGTTAAAAGGGGCCGGCCAGACAGAAGGTCAGAGCTTTTCGACTCTACTTTCCGTCACTTACTATACGCGATGAGAGCGATGATTAACAAGGATAAAACCTGCATAACGCTGCATGGACACAAAAGCGGAAGAATAACGCCGCGGCGGCTGGGTCGAAGCAATGAGTCGGCCACTTATCCAGTTGATCCGAACCCGCCTGCGCCCCGCTCAGTTTCGCGGAGTTCCTCAGCCCATACGGCGCGAGGAGTAACAATTCTCTCAACAATTAATTGGCAGATTTTTGTTTGGGCGGTTAGCTCGATGGGTTCCTTGCCGGTGTTGTAAATGAGACAACGAATCTCGCCGCGATAATCAGCGTCGATAACACCTGCTAGCACATCCAGTCCATTTTTCGTGGCCAGGCCGGAACGTGGCGCGACCCGGCCATAGAAACCCTCCGGGATAGCCACCGCTAAACCCGTGCGCACCAAAACTCTATCTCCTGGTTCCAACCTCACCGGCTCAATGGAGTAAAGATCCAGTCCGGCCGCGGCGGCACTGCCGCGTGTCGGCAGCACTGCCTCTGGGTCGAGTCTTTGGAATTCCAGTGTTTCTGTTTCAGTGTCCATGAAACTGGGCTGTTGCTGTGCTCCGCCGTTTCGCGGCGCATTCGCTCAGATTGCGGGATCTGCCTCTTCGCCGGAGAGCGTTTCCACGTGAAAACGCGTTCCGCGCAAAGTCAGACGAGAGCGATAGACGCCTTCTGGTAATCCCGGCGGCGGTGCTGTCAATTCGCTCAAGGGCGGTAGCAATAAGTCCGGCGGGTGTTGAAATTCAATTATGGCCGAAACCTCGATGTCGGTTTCGGCTTGGTTGCGCATGTGCTGGGCCAGCTCCCAGCAGAGACATTCGTAAGCGAAGATTTCATCGAGATACGGAATCGAAACTTCACCACTTTCAAGCTTCCGCCGTACGATGCCGGCAAAGGCCTCTTCTTCTCCGGCAAATTGATAATTCGTGGGACGATGACTCTCCCACAATTCGTCCAGAAGATCGCGCAACACCGGCTCGAGCAGCACGCAGGTCATGGGAAAGATTTCCCCAATTGCATCAAAACGGTTTCCGCGAGCGATGGTGCAATTAAGAGACATGCCCGGCTGTTGCACCACATCCAACAGCCGCCGCAATTCGCGCTCATCCAGATCGTAGGGCTCAAGTATGGTCAAGTCGCCGCAAATCAAGCGGCGGGTTTGACGCGGAGCGAGGGTGAGGTCAACGAGAGCTCGCTGAAAGGCTTGCAGTGACATGATTATTCACAATGGACCGAGCGTGCTCCACTTGTTCGAGGATGCCTTCTTCACCCAGCCGGCCGAAGGATGACTCGTGAAACTCAAAAGTAACGCCTTGAAGATTAGGCGTGAGCGGTACGGTGTGTTCGAGCAACTCCCACACGCTGTCGAGCACGGGACCGGTGTGCGAGTCCGTGTGAAATCCCATCATGCGCACACCGCCCGCTACGTGAATCTCGCGCACGTTTTCAAGATTCAACTCGTTGATATATTCAAGGGCGTCGAAGCTGTGGTTGACGGCATTCGTATAGAGGTTGTGCAGATCGAGTAACACACTACACCCTGTCTGCCGGCAGAGCTCATTCAAAAAAGCTCCTTCAGAAAATGTCTGCTCTAAATAATTGAAATAGTAAACGTTGTTCTCGAGTAAGAAGGGACAGCTGAGGGTGTCCGTCAGGAACCGGACGCGTGGAATCAATAGATTCAGACTTTCTTCGTCGTAGGGAACCGGCAGGGCAACGGCGGAGTTAACTTCGTGCCCCAGGCCAATGCGAGAAAACGATAAATGTTCGCTAATCCACGGTGAACCTAAACGGTTGGCCCAGTCGATTAAGTTCTGAGCGTATTCTTTGTCAAAAATTTCAGCACTGCAGATCGAGAGTCCCACGCCGTGCAGCACAATCGGTAACTCGCGGGCCGCCTCATCGAGTAAGGCGGCCATCAAAGGCAAAGGTTCGAACCTGTTTGCAGATCCTAAACCGTTATCGATCCAGGCCCGGTCCGGGCTTACCGCGAGATAGTCGAGTTGGTCAAGCGACCGTTCGACAAAACGATCCATGCTGGGATTGAAAAGTACACCAACCCCCGGTTGTGGTGGAGTATTTCTACTGGCCACCGATTTAGTGTACGTCGACCGTTAGGACGTGCTCAAAGCGGTCGCGAATGTTGATGTCGAAACCGGACTTGCATCCCGCGCAGGCCTTCAATCCCAGCTTCTTCAGAAGATCCTTGTCTCGCGTGACGCGTTGCACAATCGCGCCCAACTGAGTTGCGGAGACACTGTTATCGATCAGAATTTCAGCGAGCGGGATGCCATTTGGCCCCACCTTTTTTAAGCGAACCTCAGCCGTTGTTGATTTAGGCATTTTCGTCTCTCTCTCTCCTGTAGGGTGATTTGAAAATCGTCGGGTGTTTGAAAAAGTAAGGGTTACCTTTCACACTTCAAAGTACAAACAGCATACACCACAACCCGATTATTTGAATAGACCTGTTTTGGATAAATGACTTTCGTTTACTATGAGAACCGACATCCTCACATCTTGGGCAGAGTGACGCCGCGCTGGCCCTGGTATTTGCCGCCGCGATCTTTGTAGGAGGTTTCGCAGACTTCGTCGGATTCAAAAAAGACCACCTGGGCCACGCCCTCGTTGGCGTAAATTTTCGCGGGCAGTGGAGTGGTATTGGAGAACTCCAGGGTGACGTAGCCCTCCCACTCGGGTTCGAATGGGGTCACGTTTACCAGAATGCCGCAACGGGCGTAGGTGCTCTTCCCCAGACAAATCGTCAATACGTTTCTGGGTATGCGAAAGTATTCAACCGTGCGCGCGAGCGCAAAACTGTTCGGTGGAATGATCACGAAATCAGCTTTGACGTCCACAAAATTCTTCTCATCGAACTCTTTGGGATCGACGATGGTGCTGTTGATGTTTGTGAACAACTTGAACTCGTCGGCACAGCGGATGTCGTAACCATAGCTGGAGGTGCCGTACGAGACGATGCGCCGGCCATCAAACTCCTTTACCTGGCCGGGTTCGAAGGGATCGATCATCCCGTGTTCGAGGGCCATTCTTCGAATCCACTTATCTGCTTTGACTGCCATGATGAATTCCGACCAATTAAAATTATGAGAACGAGATTTTATTGAGCGGCCAGAATACAAAGAACGGAGGCAAAAGTACATTATCAATGTCAGCGCAGAGTTAAGTGTTACCGCGATTCCTACGGCGCCGTAGCATCTTGTAGTAGGGGTTGTCGTCAAAGAGTCCCGCGAACATTGGATCGGTTAAGTAATCGAGCTTCCGGCCTTTTTGTATCAGACCATTGATCACCAGATACTGCTCGTTTCGCTGCATCGTTAAAAAGCTCGCTGGTGCTATTCCTGTAACTTCAGACAACTCCTTAGCCGTCAAATGATCATTGGCGGCGAAAATTTGCCACACGTCACAATTCCCCAACATGGTCGCCCAGCCAGTCTGGTAGCGGGCCTTGAGCTGATTGATATTTTGGAGGAAAAGCCAACACTTGATTCCATAACCGCGTCCGATGGTCATGATATTTTCCAATATAGGAAGAGTTCCCTGCGCGATTTCGTCTAGAAAGAATAGGGTCGGTGTCTCCGGAATTTCCTTCCGAGTCATCAATGCCTTCATCAATGTATGCACCCACGCTTTCACGATGTTGAAATGGGATCTGATGTATGCCGGTGGGATCACGACATAAATGGTGAACGGAGTTTTGCCGGCGATGAGTTCCGGCAGGCTGATGGTTGAATCGCACAAGCTACGAATTATTTGTTCACTGGTGTAGGTTTTCAGATAGCTGGTGGCCGTAGCGAGAACGCCGCTGCGCGTGACGTCGGCGAGACTCAGGAAAGAGCCAATCTCGTGCCGCGCCATAGGCGTCATCTCCCTGCTGCGCTTATCCATTATGGTGGCCAGAGAGTAGACAATGTCGTCCGCCATGAACATTCCAATAAGGGCGCGAAAGTTTTGGAGTTCCGGCGGATTCATTGTCGCAACGGCGGAAATGCATCCGGCAAGCAGCCCGGTCCCCTCGATATCCCAGAAGGGATCTTTGACGCTATTCTCACGGCCAAAGATGTGGGCCAGACTCTGGGCTTCGGTGTCAATCTCTTCATTGCCTGTGAGTGTCAACAAGTCAAAGAAATTGAGACGATCGGGATCGGCTGATATCTGATTGAAAGGATCGAGAAGGAAAACTCGCTGGCCCATTTCACGACGCGCCCGAAAGGTGGTGCGATACAACTCGCCCTTCAGATCCAAAACAATCGTCGAACCGCGATAGGTTACCAGGTTGGGAATCAAAGCTGATCGACCCTTGCCGCTCCCAGTCTTGCCGATAGTCACGAGGTTTCCTTCAGAAGAATGAGTAATCAGCGCATTGCCGGTCGAAGCCGATTGTTCGCTGCAAAAGCCGACGCGGTGCGAAGATTCAACACTGCGCCCGAGCAAAACGTCGTAGCGGAAACGATGTCGCGAGCGGGCGCTTCTTTGTGGGGAAACACTCGACCACCCGAGCTGTGGTGACTCTTTTTCGCGGCTGGCGGCTGCTGATTTCATGGTAGTACCTTTCACTTGTTATCCGAGAGTGAGTACGGAAATTCAAATCCTGCACCCGCTCGACATTGTTCATTTGGAGACGTGTCACTGTACTCGTGATTGGAGGACTGCGATTTAGACTTCTAATTGTCTCCAGGTTTTGAATGAAAAATTCGTCAAACGTTCCCAGATCGCGGATTCCGGTTGGCACATCTTTTTCAACGGGATAAATTAGAAACGGAGGGATGTAACGTGATTAAAGACCTCAACACAGAACTGAAGATCCTTTACCAGGATTGCCGCAAGGCAATGAATACCAAAGCGCTGGGTGACTTTCGACCGGAAGATCTCGATCATGGCGGCGCCACCAGCGAACCCGCTTCGCCGCAAAGGAAGCTGCACCGGTTGATAGATTTCCTGAATTCTCAACGACACAACAGCTCGCTGCGCAGCAATCCTCTGTTCTTCAAATCGTCTTGTCTCGTTTATGAGTTTTACGATTACTGGGGCGCCGCAGAATCCGTAGCCAGGGATCTGTGGCTCGAGAATGAAATGAAGCTGCTGTCCAAAGAACTTCAGCGACCGCGCAAGATCGATCCTGCCTTGTTGAAAGAAAGGATTAGATTAATCAGCGTCTACGCCAATGGGCTTTATCGACGCGGACAATATGAGAAGGCCCTGACCTGGCTGGGAATAGGAGAAGATGGATTGAAAGAACACAACATCTCGTCTCCATCGGTGGCGGGAGGACTCAAATATATTCGCGCGAAGATTAAGCGACAGCAGGGCTACTATCGTGAGTGCGAGTACCTGTTCGCCGAAGCGAGCTGTTGTTATGCCGAGTCGGCCGAGTCAAGGCAAAGTGAGGAAGGCCGATTGTTAGCGGAACAAAAGAACGCGTTGGCGTTGGGAGGACTGGCGCGTTCGAAAGCGCGTCGCGGCAAAAGCATGGAAGCGCAGGCGTTCGTGCAGGCGGCGCGCACGAAACTCCGCTTAACGCCCTGGCACTTGAATCGCGCTCACCTTGACCTGATCTATGCGGACATCGTTCGCACATTGGCCGGTACCGACAAGAAAAAGCTTGGCGAGGCGATGCGCGTCGCTCGGCAGGCCCTGGTGGTGTTCAAGGCCACCAGGCATCAGCGCCTGGTATACAACGCTACCTTCCTGATCGGACTAATTCATTATTACAGCGGTGACCTTGCGCAAGCCGAAGCCGCTGCCAGAAAGGTGAGTCGTCATGCGGCGAAGACAAAAAACATTCGCTGGCAATGGAATGGCCTGTTACTGCAAGCGCGGACGCAACTAAAGATGGGTCAGCGCAACCTGGCCGCCGAGTCACTCGCGGCAGCGGAATCTCTATTACAGGACGCACCCGAAAATATTTCGCCGGACCAAAGAGCAGAGTGTCTGATCATCAAAGGTGAGGTGCTGGCAGGCATGGGCGGCAATCGCAAGCAGCATTATGAAAATGCCGAAACCTCTTTTCGTGCCGCGGTGAAGATTCTAAAGAAGGGACGCGCCGACGGATCTTTTGTCGAGCTGAATCAGAAAACGCTCGGTTGGGCCTATCTAAACCTGATGGATAGTTCGCTGCAGTTAGACAACTATGTCGAGGCTGCCGGTTATTTTATTAGATTGCGGGCACTGGACGAAGTCGAACCGAAATGGCTGCATGAAAAAGCCGCGGAAATGAAAGCGCGATTGGATGACTTCAGGGATGCGCCGTTTGTTTACATAGAGGAGCGGCAACTTCCCATCAAGGACCAGGAAAAAGACCTGGTCAGGAAATACCGTCGCCGTGACCTATTGCAAACCGCTCTGCGCCTGAATACAAACGACCGCGACCGAATTGGCGAGGAAAGGAACATCAGCGATACAACCGTGGGACGTTATTTGAGGGAAGGTGAAGTCCTTCCTTCCAGGAGAGGACGAAAGCCGAAGCGAGAGCGCTAGTTAAGAAGACGGATCACTTTTTCGGTATTCTCAGTCCCGCGACGATTTAGTAAGGCGTATCGTTCCGGCGCCCACACTGAATTTCAGGTATGCGCCGCCGGCCCCGGCGCGACCTTGGATCGACTTCTCTGTAAAAGGAGTACGTTCGCGGACTTCAAGGCCGGGAAAAGTGTTCTCAATCTTTCCGGTCCGCAGAATGTCGGCGTCGATGTCTCCACTAAAAGCTGCCGGCAGTTCCACGTTGAGGTCGCCGGTAGCTAATTGAATCTGTAAACCTCCGCCGCGCCAACTCCGCGTCGGAATGCGAACGTTGACCGTTCCAGCGCCGAAGGTCCCATCCACAACTCCACCAATCAACGTCAGCATTGCTTCGGTTTGCGGTGCGCCCAACCTGACTGCGCCTTCGACACCGCTCAGATTGATAGCCCCGATCCCGCCGTTGATGTCCAACTGTGTGGCAATCGGAACACGAAGACGATAATCAATTTTCCAGGGTAAGCCCAATAATTGTTTTGGGAAGTTTTTTCCGTGCTTGCGCATGTATGACCTGTCGTGCATTCCGGTCGTCAGCACGCTCAGGTGATTAAGTTGGTCATCGAGAAAAAAACCATTGATCGCCGCCAGCCGCGCCAAATCTTCTTCGTTAGCTGCTTGTACTTCGATTTCCGCAGTGATGTCGATTTCGTTTTTGGCCCAGCCTTCGATGGTGATTGACCCGTGCGGGGCCCCCACCACGGTTACAGTACCGCCATAACCAAAACGCCGGACTTCGTGTCTCGAGACTGTGCGGGTCAGCAGCGGGCCGACCGGTACGGGCGGTCCTTTCTTGTTCTTTTGCGCCAGTGAAGATGAATTAGCGCCGAGCAAGACCATGGCAACGGCGATTAGAACCAGTCTCGTCAACATGCTATCGGAGTTTGAATAGTTAAGAGTCATTGCTTTTTGTCGATTGGATTATTCGGAAGTTCATGTCCAAGCATGGACGATCGGATGTTGAATGTTAAGCCGCTGGAATAGGGAAGAGGCAGCAAAACGCAGCCTCAAGCTTGCTGTATGGGAGTCGAAAGAGCAAGTTGGCAGGGGCAAACAAAAGACGCTGTCCAATCGAGAGATCAAACAGCGTCGCTGCTAAACTCGAAACCAGACTTTTCTATCTTCTGATAAATGAGATGCTGCCGCTCAGTGTCGTGACTGAAACCGAAGATCTGCCGTCGCCCACATCGCCGACATACTTGCGGCCGCCGCCGAAGGACTGAAAGCTATTGTTCCAAAAGTGGCCCAGAGCGATCTTCTTGCTGGTGGTTGCCGCTACCAGTCGAAAGGCGGAATCACCGGGAATGCGGATATTGATGGCGCCGTGGCCGGAGCTGAATTCATAAGTACCACCGCGAGCGAAGTCACCGTCAAAAAGAATGTCGCCGCTGGTGTTTGAGGCGCTGACTTGTGAAGCGCTGATTCCCGTCAAATCGATATCGCCGTCAGATGAAACTCGCGCTCGAACAGAGCCGGAGCGAATGTTCGAGACATGAATGTCGCCGCGTCTGGTCTCAACATCAACCGAAGTAGTGACCGGCACCTGGATCGTGAAGTTCACATCGCCAACGTCACCACGGCCGCGATTATCGCTCATCACATCGATGCTTAGACCGCCACCTACCAAACGCGGCGTAAAGTGGGCTGAAGGTGACTCCATGGTTGCCGAAACCTTGATCTCATCCCGGTCCCATGACTCGACAGTGATCGTGCCCTGAATGTTTTTCAATTCGAGCCGAACATTCTTACCGGTGGGATATCTTTTTGAGACATGTTGTTGGGAGTAGACAGTGGCAATGCTTGTACAGCAAAACACCAGGAGGACAGCGAGCATTAAGCGGGCGCTGCCGCGCCGGCGTGGGGCGCCGGCGCCAAACAAACTTATTTTCATTTCAGAGGGGCTCTTCAAATTCGTGATCCGTATTGAATAGACTCAGACTGTATTCCGATCAGGCCCTGACTACTCCAGCTCGGAAAATTCCTTTAGCAGCGCGATCTTTTCATTCATCGCCGCATTAAGCATTTCTTCCGACACTTCATCGTGAGGGTTCTTATTGAGCTCGTTCAACGAATCGTTGAGGGCCTGATCAATCACGTTCAGATTGCGATCGAAAGTATCGCGCATTTGCGGGCTCCAGCGCGCCCGGTTGGTGGCAACGCGCGTATTCCAATAACTGATCGTCTGTTGCTGCTGCCACTTGCGATCGTTGAGATTGAATTTCGCCTGGGAAACTGTAGGTGTCGTATTTTCCACGCCGCGACTATCAATCCGGCGCAGCCCAACCACGGTGCCTAATGAAACAATCAGCACTATGGCTGCCACTGAAGCCGCAAGTTGTGGAAACGAGAGTTGCCAACTACGACCAAGAAACCCGGATAAACCACCTGCACGCTTCTCCTGGGTGGATTTGACGTTGGCGTTGTCCGCAACTTCAATCGTATTTCGAATCCGCAGCCACAAAGCTCGCTCATTCGGAGGAGCCTCGTATTGTCCACGATTAGTGCGGCAGAAGCTCACTACTGCTTCGAGATCGTTGCGCACATCCATACAGCCAAGGCACTCTCCAAAATGAAGATTAAGTGCCGTGGCATCTTCGCGACTGAGACTACCGTCCACTAAATCGCTGATTAATTCCTGACATCTTTCGCAGTTCATTGTCATACAACCTTTAACTTGTCACGCCCTGGACCTTATTGGAGACTTCCGCGTGACGATCGATTTGGTTTCAGAGCAATCAAGGGGAGACTGCGTTAAAAGCCCGTCGTGTCGGGCGAAACTTTTCTGAAAACCTCGTACTCTTCGTTGCTGCCGGCGATTTCCGGGAGGACTGGTGAAACCCTGGCTGGCAGCTTTTGGAAGCTACTTCTTCACATTCTGTTGCCTGAGCAATCCACGCAACTTCATTCTTGCCTTGTGTAGTTGCGATTTGGAAGTGCCCACTGAACAGCCCAGCATTCTGGCAATTTCTTCGTGCTCGTGCCCCTCAATATCATGAAGGGTAAAGACCATTTTATAACCTGGGGGCAATTGCGCAATGGCTTTATCCAGGGCGATCCGGTCGACCACTGGCATGGCGTTTGGGTTCTCGGTCCCCTTAACGATCTGAATGGGCGTTTCGCCGTCCTCAGTCGTCTGCTCCATTCGCACGCCACGCTTGCGAAAGTGCATAAGGACCTGGTTGACGGTCATGCGGTGCAGCCAGGTCGTGAAAGCCGACTCGCCTCGGAAGCTGCCGATTTTTCGAAAGAGCTGGATGAAGACCTCTTGTGCCAGGTCTTCGGCCTCTGAGACATTCCCCGTCATACGCAGGCAAAGAGAATAAACTCTCCGGTTATGACGCTGGTAGAGTTCCTCGAAGGCAGCCATATCGCCTTCCGAGGCCTTTTGAGCCAGGGCGTAATCTGTTGTCGGCGCTGTCCCGGTTTCAGCTGCGGTCACGTGTGGTCTGTTCCGGCAAACAACAACGCCAGCGGTGGCGAGGATGTTCATACCTCGTTCGCCTCGATGTTAACGCGTCCGCAATTTTCAACCGAGCGCTACCCGTTTTCCTCTGACCCCACAAAATGTGGGTAGTTGGTGCGAGGTTTTCAGGTACCCTCAAACGCGGGTGTGATGCGGCGCTTTGCTGTCGTCGTTGCCTTGCCCCGACTCGAAAGTTACCATTTTCTCCGGCCGCATCAATACTTTGGTGTTTTTGATCGCATCCGACAGGCCCACGATTCCGTCGGTCGGCTGGCCTCTAATCGGAACGCCACGTCGATTGGCGACGAGGTTGTCAACAGTCCTGACAGTAATGCCCTCATCGTCCGGGAAAGGGCCACCAAACCGTCGCGTTTCCTACTTTGCGGCTTCCTTAAGATACGGTGAACCGCGCGCACTGACAAGCCTTCAGAATATCTCGCGCAGGGTCTTTGTGGGTTGCTGGTGTGAATAAAGATCAGATAAAGTCCAGGAGCGTGAGAGTTCGCAATCCTGAGACCGTCGCCTGTGCACCAAAACCCCTCGATCCTAATGGGTTCAATCCGGCCGTTGTCATGCCCTATGGACTTACGACAGCGCATATTGCTGGAGCTATGACGGACTTTCTCAATTTCCTGCGCCTCGTAAATACTCGCCTACATGCAGAGAAGATACCGCGCTTGGAATCTATCATGATGTCAGCAAACTTTAGTAGCCTTGTCGGTGAGTTCATGAATGCAGGGATTCCCAAGTTCTGCAAGACTCTGGTTAAGAACAAACACTTCAACGGCCACCCCGATATGATCCCGGCTGGAATGTTCCCCAACGACAAGGCGCAACACGCGACGGAAGGAATAGAAATCAAAGCCTCCCGGTACGACAAAGGCTGGCAAGGCCACAACGCAGAGGATACCTGGCTAATGGTTTTCATCTATGAAAGTAACCGCACGACCGACTATGAGGCAAACCCAAAACCGTTTCAGTTTTTGGGTGTAGTAGGCGAGCGGCTGATTAAGAATGATTGGCTTTTCTCTGGTCGGTCTGACACAAGCCGGAGAACAATAACGGCAAGTGTGAAGCCCAGCGGTTACGCGAAGATGGCGGCAAACTGGATTTACAAAGTACCCGGCCTCAAAACTCAAAAGAATCCTGGAAAATCGAAGCCGGCACTTTAACCAGGAGCGGGATCGCTTTCCGGCTCAATTCGTAATACTCCAAATAACGCTCCGTCCCGATTGCGGTCAAGCCCTTGGCTTCGGCTGCGGCGATGGTTGATCCAGATCCCATGAATGGATCGGCAATAATGCCTATGCCTAGTGGAAGCGAGGCATAGACAATCTGGCGAAGCAGGGCTTGCGGTTTCAGACTCGGATGATTAGCAATCTTCCGTTCGCGTTCTGGCGTCCTCCCACTGACTATCACATCGTTGAAAGGTCTGTCAGGCCCGATTCTGCGGAGTCCGCCTGTCTGAAACTCACGTAAGCAGTCACTGACTTTCATACCAGGTGGCAATGGCTTTCTAAGGATGCCCCACGGCTCATAAGAGCCACGCGCCATAGAACAAACGTCGGGGTACTGTGTCTCGGCGTTCTTTGGCCGATCCCCACCGCGTAGCGTCTGCACGAGTCGAATCAGTTCTCCGCGAAATTCAAAGCCACCAGTAACCAAGGCGGAAAAGACTAACTGTGAAAGGAAAGAATTGCTGGCGATAAATACATGCGCTCCGGGTCTGAGTGCGTGCAGCGAGACTCTTGCCCACTGTACAAAGAACTCCCTTATCTGATCACGCTCTTTGGGATTTAAGGCTGTAAACCGTGGCAACGGTGCGCGCGTACTACCATCGAATGATGGTGGAATGCGCCAGATACCACCGTTGCCATTCTCACGCTTTGCAATTTGATCAAGGTTATATTCCTTGACGCCATAAGGCGGGTCAGTGACTATCGCGTGTATGCTATTCTCAGGGATGCGGCTCAGCCATTCAAAAGCGTCGGCATGTAGGATGTAAGACTTGCCAATCAACTCGGAACGATAATCGAGAGTCAGTGATCGGAGCGTGGTTTGTTTTTGTGCTTCCATTCGGTATGCTGTTGTCATATCAAAAACCCCACCAGGTCGCAAGCAATTCCTCAATTTACCGCCCCCCTATCTGTCGGACGCATTCGAACATCATGTCCAGTAGGTGCGATCGAGCGAACGGTAACCGACTGCTTCGGCGACGTGTGGTGAACGAATGTTTTCGGAGCCCTCGAGGTCGGCAATGGTGCGGCTGACTTTCAGGATCCGGTCGTAAGCGCGGGCAGAGAGGCCAAGGCGAGTCATGGCCCGCTCGAGCATTTGTTCGCTCTCGACATCAATCCGGCAATAGTTGCGAATCATGCGCGGCGACATGGCCGCATTAGAGAAAATCTTTTCTCCGGCGAAGCGGGCGCGTTGGTTCTCGCGCGCCTGAATTACTCGATCGCGAATCTCGGTTGAGCCTTCGGTGCCGGGAGCTGGGTCGCCGGTCAAGTCACGAAACCTCACCGCCGGCACATCGATGTGGATGTCAATGCGATCGAGTAGCGGACCTGAGATGCGGCCAACGTAACGTTGAATCTGCAGCGGCGTGCAACGACACTCGCGCGTGGGGTCATTCCAGAAACCGCAGGGACACGGATTCATTGCTGCCGCCAACATAAAAGAAGCAGGAAAGGTCAGGGACATTGAAGCGCGACTGATGGTTACCCTTTGATCTTCGAGCGGCTGTCGCAAGACCTCCAGCACGCTGCGATCGAATTCCGGCAGCTCATCCAGAAAGAGCACGCCTTGATGCGCCAGGGAAACTTCTCCGGGTCGCGGTACTGCGCCACCGCCAATCAAACCGGCGTCGCTGATCGTATGGTGCGGCGAACGGAATGGCCTCTCTGTTACCAAGCCTGATCGTCCGGTGAGCCCGGCAACGGAATGGATCTTGGTCAGTTCCAACGCAGCTTCAAACTCCAATGAAGGTAGGATAGTCGGCAGGCGCTTGGCCAACATCGTCTTGCCCGATCCGGGTGGACCAATAAGCAGGATGTTATGCGAGCCGGCGCTGGCCACTTCCAAGGCGCGCTTGGCTGCCTGCTGGCCGCGCACTTCGCGAAAGTCAACAGTATAGCGATCCGTGTGATTCAGAATTTCGGCAGGGTCGATCTTAAGTGGTTCCGGCGGATCTGCCGATCGCAAGGCGGCAATTAATTCAACCGCGCCGCGCAAATTGGCGACGGGATAAATGTTCACGCCCGACACGACGGCGGCTTCGCTCGCGTTCTCTTCGGGGACAAACAGATTTTTGATCAGCGCTTCGCGAGCCAGAATGGCAATTGGCAAAGCCCCTTTGATGGGTCGCACGCGACCGTCAAGCGAAAGCTCGCCGACCGATACGAGGTCGGTTAAGCCGGAGCCTTCGGCCAGATCGCCGTTGGCGCCGAGAATTCCCAGCGCAATGGGCAAGTCGAAACTCGCCCCTTCCTTGCGCACATCGGCCGGCGCCAGGTTGATGGTCGTCTTTTGAAAAGGGAAAAAGAATCCGCAGTTACTGATGGCGGCGCGAATACGTTCGCGCGATTCGCGTACGGCGGCATCCGGCAGACCAACGATGATCACTGACGAAGATTGATCGGCTTCGCCGCGAACCGGCGTCAGGTCAACTTCAATGTCGACCAGGTCGGCGTCGATCCCATAGACCGCCGCTGAAAGTGTGCGAAAGAGCATACGACCCCCCAATAGCAGCAACTATTCATGAGGTGGTCGTGAAAAGCGGCTAGAACGTTAGACTGAAAAAACAAAGCGCGCCACTCGAAGCTCGAGGGCGCGCCTTGGTACTAATGCTTGCCCGGAACCAGAGACCGGAAGCAGTGGAAATTATCGGCGACGGCGAGGCGTTGGCGTCGGAGCGGTGATTGCCGCGGCCGGCAATTTAATCTCCTGGCCCGCCTGCAACTCGGCGTTCAGCGGCAAACCATTAAGGCGAGCGACGTCACTTGCCGAGACATGATGGCTTTCCGCGATTTTGGAAATGCTATCGCCCTTACGAGCGCGAATTTTTGTCAAAGTCGCAGCCGGAGTCTCCTCCGCTATCGTCTTGGTGCGTTTCCAATTTGTAAGCCGAATGCCGCCGCTGGGGACAATCAGTTTTGAAGTTGCCTTCAGGTCTACGCCGTTATTGAACGCTTGCAACTGAGCCACCGAAACGCCGGTGCGGTTCGCGACTGATTGAATATCTTCACCGGGTACAACTGAGATTACGCGCGCTGTGTCACGCCGATCTCCGGGGATTCTTTTCAGCAGCGCCACCAACTGTTTTGAGCGCCCTGCCGGCACTCTCACGTTGTAAATACCATCGCGTGGTGTGATGTCACGACGAAGTTCGGGGTTGATGCTGCGCAGAAAATCCACACTGGAGTCGGTGGCATCAGCGATCAGTTGCAGGCTGGTAGTCGTCGGCAACTGCACTACGTCGTAGGACAAGGGCGCCTCGGGACGAATACCTGCGAACCCATACTTCTCAGGATTTTTGGCAATCAAAATCGTCGCCAGGATATTGGGAACGTAGTTTCGCGTTTCCTGGTAAAGGTATGGATAGATGGTCCAGAAGTTTGCAGTGCCGGCTCGCGCGATACCACGATCGATGTTGCCGGCGCCGGTATTGTAACCAGCCATTGCCAGTTCCCAATTGCCGTTGTAACGCCTGGCGAGATCCTTCAAATAGCGGGCAGAGGCTCGCGTCGCCTGCTCAAAGCTGTTTCGCTCATCAATCCAAGCGGATTGGCGCAAACCATATTGGCGACCGGTTGCGGGAACGAATTGCCACAAACCAGAAGCGGCTGCGTGGGACAGCGCACCCGGACGCCAGGCGCTTTCAACCTGGCCCAGCCAGGTAATGTCCACCGGCACGCCTTCTTCTCTAAAGATTCGACGGGCCAGCGCCATGTATCTGCCCGAGTGGCGCAAGCCGGATTCCATCGTCGAACGTCCACGGCCCTGATAGTAATTAATGTATTGCTGAATCAGCGGGTTGATAGTGAACGCGAAATCGACGTTGTTCTTGGCCAGTTCCAGTGCGTTGACGTCAGCCTCGGAAACATTCTGCTCCTCAGCGGTGAGTACGAGTTTGCTCAACTCGTCGAGTGGCGAAGGGTCGAACTTCTGCTCGCGAAAGCCCACCTGGACCGGCTGAGTCTTCGCGCCCTGCGCCGGCTCTTGTCCGGAAACGGGGACCTGGCCATTCTGGGCCACCAGGGTTGCAGTGACATGCGACAATCCGTGACCAATCGGAACTTCCTCGCGATAGATGCGCTCAACTAGTTCGAGGTAGAAAGTCTGTAAGCGCTGGTTAGCTCGCACGTCCAGCCCTGATTCCAGCAAGGTGTCGACTGCCTGGTCGAATTCGTCCCGAGCGGCGTCCCGCTTGTTATCGTCAAGATTCAGCTTGCCTTTGCGAAAGTGATCCTCGGCGCGAGCGATTAGCTGGGAAACCTGGCCGTTGGTCCTTTCAACTTCAGTTTGAATCGATCGCGCGGACGAACCCGTAGGAATTTGCGCTGAGGCGCCGGTCATCGCGCCAAGGAGGCTTGTCAACACTGCCGCGCAAACTATCAAACGGAGGTTCGCTACCATTTATTTCTCGTTCTCCTTAACCAATTTTCCCTGTACACGCTCAGCCACTTTCGAGTTAGGCCAAACGCATTCGATGGCACTTACAAGCGCGAGGTAATTTTAGGCCCTGTTTCTGGGGATTCGACACCTTGGTACAGCCAAAAGATGTGTCGAACCGGTGTCCAGAGGCTATCACACGGTTTTAGAGGGTGTCAAACAATCCTCTGGTATTATGAAACCGTAAAACGCCGCACTTTTCCAGCCAATCTAACGCTCCGAGTTGCCGATTGTTCCCGTAGTCCAAGAGATGCATGGAGCAAAGGATTTACTGTCTGGCCCCGTGGCGCTTAGAGTACCGACTTTAGTCGGGTGGTTCGAATCACGAAAACGCCCGCTTGAAGGCGGCACTCTAAGCGCCTGTTCCGCGGCTAGAGCTTTGCCTGCGCTACCCGTCCCGAGGCTGCCTGAGGTACGCGTTGCGGGCGCGGACTGGCCGGCGCCGTGGGCGCAACTTTTTCCTTCAGCGCTTCCCGAAAAACCTGCCTCATATGGTCCACAAAGACAAAGCGGATATCTTTGAATGGCTCCTTAGGCACCTCATCCATGTCACGTTTGTTCAAAGCCGGAAGGATGATGGTTGAAACCCTGGCGCGACGGGCCGCCAGAACCTTCTCTTTGACTCCGCCAACCGGCAGGACATTCCCTCTAAGAGTGATTTCGCCGGTCATGGCGACGTCCTTTCTGATCGGCCGCAAGGACAACGCGGAAACCATCGCCGTAGCGAGAGTGATGCCCGCGGACGGTCCGTCCTTGGGAATCGCACCTTCCGGAATGTGTATATGCAAGTCGTAGTTGTTAAAGTCTTCTTCGTCTATTTCCAACTCTTTAGCACGCGACTTGGCGTACGAGTAAGCCGCCTGAGCAGACTCTCGCATGACCTCTCCCAATTGACCGGTCAAGACCAGGTTTCCCTTGCCCTTCATACGCAGCGCCTCGATGAAAAGTACGTCCCCGCCCGCCGCGGTCCAAGCCAGACCCGTGGCGATTCCCACCTGATCTTTCTTTAAGACTTCCTCGGGAATGATCTTCGGAGCACCGAGAAACTCATGCAGGTTCTTGGTGGAAACGCGAATCGCGGTCTTGTGCCCTTCGGCCATGCGGCGCGCGACCTTGCGACAGATCGTTCCGATCTCGCGCTCCAACTGACGCAGTCCCGCTTCCTGGGTGTACTGCTGAATTATGCCGGTAAGCGCTGTGTTCGAAATGTGCACGTCCCGCGCACTGATGCCATTTTCTTCCATCTGCTTCGGCAGCAAATGCCGACGCGCGATTTCCCGCTTCTCTTCTTCGGTATAACCGGCCAGACGAATGATCTCCATGCGATCACGCAAAGGCGGCTGGATCGTGTCCAGAATATTTGCGGTTGTCATGAAGATGACATTCGACAGATCAAAAGTTACGCCGAGATAGTTATCCCGAAAACTGTTGTTCTGTTCCGGATCAAGCACCTCGAGCAAAGCCGAGGACGGGTCGCCACGAAAATCAGCGCCCACCTTATCGATTTCGTCGAGCATGATTAGGGGATTGTTGGTCCCTGCTTGCTGAATTGCCTGGATAACGCGGCCAGGCATTGCTCCCACGTAGGTTCGTCGATGACCACGAACTTCGGCTTCGTCGTGTACGCCACCCAGTGAAAGACGCACGAACTTTCGGTCAAGGGCACGGGCAATCGAGCGGCCTAATGAAGTCTTCCCCACACCCGGCGGGCCGACCAGACAAAGAATCGGGCCTTTCGGTTTTTCCTTTAGTTTGCGCACAGCGAGAGCTTCGATAATACGATCCTTGATTTTCTCGAGTCCGTAATGATCCTCGTTGAGGATTTGCTCTGCCTTGATCAGATCGAGATTATCGACCGAAGCTTTGGACCAGGGCAGTTCCGTCATGATTTCCATCCAGTTGCGCAGCGTGGCTGTTTCCGCTGAGTCCGGATGCATCCGTTCGAGTTTTTTCAGTTGGCGAAGCGCCTCTTCCTCGGCCACCTTGGGCATATTCGAAGCTTCGATCTTTTCTCTGAACTGGGCGATCTCTTCAGCCAGTTCGTTACCCTCACCCAACTCCGACTGTATGGCTTTCATCTGCTGTCGCAGATAGAACTCGCGTTGCGATCGATCAATATCCGCACGCGCCTGGGTGTTGATTTCCTGCTGAACCGTCAACACCTCGATCTCTTTGTTCAGCAGATCGTTTACCCGCCGCAGTCGCGCCGTGGTGTCCGCAATCTCCAAAACTGACTGCGCGTCCTCCACTTTCAATTCCAGATTTGAAGCGGAAAGGTCGGCCAGCCTACCTGCGTCATCCAGGTTCGCGATGATTGCCATTACTTCGGGTGAGATGTTCTTGCCGAGGTTGATGGCCTTTTCCATCGACGCGCGCACATTTCTAACAAGGGCCTCAACCTCGAGCGACCTTTCAGGTGGCAAAACTTCCTGCACCACGTGCAGATGCGCCCTGATGTACTCGGCCGAGGTCTCAACCGATTCCACCTCTGCGCGCGCCAATCCCTGCACCAGGATGCGTATCCGGCCGTCGGGCAGTTTGAGCATACGCATGATCACAGCGGCAGTGCCCACTTTATAAAGATCGTCCGCACCGGGTTCCTCTTTATCGAGATCCTTTTGCGAAGCGAGCAGAATCATGCGATTTTCGCCCAGGGCTTCGTCTACGGCGCGGATTGATTTCTCACGCGACACAAACAAAGGAACGATCATGAAAGGATAAATAACAATGTCTCGCAGCGGCAGCACGGGCAGCTCGTTGGGAATTTGCAACTGCTGCTCACTATCCGCCGGCTCAAGTCCTGTCGTAATTTCGTCTTCGTTTACAATTGCCATAAATTGATTCTACCGCAGGTCCTGCCTAAATGTTTCCTGGGGCCACTTAAGCTCAAGTTGCTTCGCTCGTAAACGTCAAAGCGACTGGGTGTCCTTAACCACAACTTTGAACTCTTTTCCCCGTCGATCCTGAGCTTTCGGCAAGCGCAGAAACAGTACCCCGTTTGCAAGTTCCGCCGACGCCTCGCGCACGTTGATGGTCCAGCGGAGCGGGACGATTCTGGTAAAGCGCCCGTAATTGCGCTCTGAACATAGATGCGAAGTGATTCGATTACGCGGTACGCGTCGCTTCTTCTCGCCCCAAATGCGCAACTGAGAATTTGTCAAACCTATTTTGATTTGGTCCGCGGCAACTCCCGGCAGCTCGACCCGGATAATAATCTCCGTTTCCGACTCGCAAAGGTCGACGGGAGGCGCCCACGTTCCCGAAACCAGGGGTCCGTCAATTTCGGCGGCTTCCTGTAAAGCTGCAAACAGACGCCCGACGCGGTCACGCAGTCGCTGTATCTCCAAACGCTCGAGGCCCGCAGCTCGCACGTGTTTAATCATTTATCCTGCTGTTCGGTGAATATGATTGCTAACTTTTTCGCGTAGTCGAGGCGTTGGCACGCGCCCTGACCAGGTGCTTTAACTCGTTCATGAATTCTGAGACATCTTCAAACTCGAGATAGACCGAGGCGAATCGAACGTAAGCAACTTTGTCGAGTTCTTTCAAACGGCGCATGATCATTTCGCCGATCTTACTGGTGGGTCGTTCTCGCTCCGGCGATTCCTGAACATACTTTTCGATCCCATTAACGATCGAGTCCAGTTTCGAAGAAGGCACCGGGCGCTTTTCGCAAGCACGCAACAAGCCCGCCATCACCTTGTTCCGGTCGAAGGTCTCGCGCCGGCCGTCCTTCTTGATCACCATGTAAGGGATTTCGTCAATCCGCTCGTACGAAGTGAAGCGTCGTTCACAACGCAGGCATTCCCGGCGACGACGAATGGCATCACCTTCGCGCGACTCGCGCGAGTCAACAACCTTATCTTCAAGAAAAGCACAGAATGGACACTTCATATGGACCTCAAAGAGGAAAGGGGTTTGAAAGACCGTGCAAAAACTAGAAGGTGTCGCCGCTGCTGACGGCACCAAGTTCGACTGTATCAGGCGCGATCTTTTCGTCCTCGACCGCGTGTTCAATGGCTTCGGACTTCGACAGATTCCGCAGGTTCGCAAGGTTGATGTCGCCGCGCAGGAAATAGAACAACCCGCAAAGGGCCGCCGGGCCAAAATCAACCAGGTGCAACACGATTGCTACGGCGGCTGCCTGCTGTATCTCGACCCCTACAAATAACAGACCGGCCCCGGTGGCAGCGTGAAACGCGCCGGCCGCGCCGCCGGGTGTGGGAACGGCTGAACCCAACATCGACCAACCCAGGATAAACATCGACTCGGTCAGTCCGAATGGCTTCCCGCCGACGTGCAGATGAAAGGCGCGAAAGACGCACAAGTTCCCGACCACAACCGAGCCCCACAATAAAAACGACCAGCCAACTGTCACTGCCAAATCACGAGGATGCGACAAAACCTTGAGTGCGCGGGCCAGTTGATCCAACAAACTAAGCACCGCAGTCTTTGCTCTGGCGGGTACACGCGGCCATTTCTTAAAGACCGCTTCCACCCAGCCAATTACGGCCGGAGACTTGATTCGAAACAAAACCAAAGCGACCAGGCCAATGATTCCCATTACCACCAACACGAGACCAACTTGCCTGACATGGCGAAAAGCGTCAGCGTTCCCCGATGAAGGACGAAACCACAAAAGGTTCAGCGCGAAGATAAACACCACCGTCATCGAATCATAGATACGCTCGACCATGATGGTGACAAATGAAGCTGCCGGTCGCACTCGACGGTCGCGCATCGGCAGTACAACGGGGCGCACGACCTCACCCATACGCCCAACCAGTAGCACCGCCGCGAAGCCGACCGTAGTGGCAATCCAGATTTCATAAAGGCTTGCTTTGGTCAGCGGCGCCAGGAAGGCGCGCCAACGAAGAGCGCGAAACAAATACGCAACCGCGATAATTACGCAGGCCAGGGCGATCCAACGCCAGTCCGCCCGCTGCAGAGCTTCTTTTACCTGGGCCCAATCCAAACGCCGGCCAAACCACCAGATAAGCCCTGCCGCCAGCAGAACCAGCGCGCCAAACTCGATGTATTTTCGGCCCTCTTTCAAGACAGTTTATTCGTTTGGATTTGACGTTTCGGTCCCAGACGCTGAAGGCCGCAGTCAGCTAAGGCTTGACTACCTCACGACCTCAACCACAAGATATTGGGTGGCCACGCAAGGCTACAATAATTGTCTATGAGGCGCAACAAGTCGCTCAAGGTAGTAGCTTCGAAGGAGTTGCGGACGCAAGTGAACAACTTACTCGATCAGTCTGGAACTTTAGCTTCCTGCAGATCGTAAATCGCCTCAGTCAAGGGTGCGGGCCCTGGCAAACGCGTTTCGGAATTCGTATTAGATTTGGAGCTGGAGAAGCATCAGGTGGGGGCTGTAAGGTCTTTGGCTGCCAGCGAAGGAGCCGAATTGGTCAGGCGTTGTCGCTCTGGAGACGGGGCGGCCTGGGAAGAGATTGTGCAGACTTATTCGCGGCGCATTTACAATCTCGCCTACCGGTTCACTTCTCGAGCGGACGCTGCCGAGGACCTGACGCAGGACGTATTCATTCGTATTTATAGATCTTTGGAACAGTACGATCCGAAGCAGGGTGACCTGCAAAACTGGTTGATGCGACTCGCTCGTAATTTGATTATCGATGACTACCGGAAACGACAGCGAACGCCGCACGACAGCCATGCCGAAGACCTGGCGGATCATACCTATCATCTGCGGGCCGGCAGCAGCTCGGTACAGCGCGAAATGGAAAGACGCGAACTCGGCGCGCAGGTGCAGTCCGGTATCGACAAACTTTCAGCGGATTTGCGGACTTGTGTGATATTGCGGGATATTGAGGAATTGAGTTATCAGGAAATTGTCGACCTGCTGAGAATACCCGAGGGCACGGTAAAATCGAGGATCAATCGAGGGCGAATTGAGTTGGCAAAGATTTTGAGACGAATGAAGGTCGTAGCTGTAAGTGAAGTATGATTTTCTTGTTCGGCTTCACGCGGGTCGCCGAACAGCAGCAAAGAACCCAGGGGGCAGAAACAGGTAGCAACATGCTTTGTTCAGATTTTGAAGAACGGTTAAGTGATTATCTCGACGGCTTGCTTGAAGCCGAGACTCATCGTCTATTCGCGGAGCACGCTCTGCGATGTCCGGTTTGTCACGAAACTTTAAGCCAGGTTAAAAACTCCATCCAAACTTGTCGTACAGCCTATGTGCCGCCGGCAAGCAACGAACTCGAGGCGCGAATTCTGCTCAGAACCATGCCGGAAGCGGCGATGAGCTGCGAAGAATTCGAAGAATCCCTGACAGACTATCTCGACGGCTTTTTGCCCGCTCCTTTGTTTCATCGCTGGGAACGGCATGCCGCTTTGTGCGCACATTGCACCAAACTTCCCGGCGAAGTGGTTCGGTCAATCGGCGCTTGTTATACCTACAAAGGCGATGAGCTCGCCGTACCTGTTGGTTTGAATGAACGAATCCTGGCGGCGACGCTGGGTAACGTTGTTCCTGCCGAAGTGCGCGCTCCGCTCATGGCTCGTTTCGCTTCGTGGTTGCGTCTCTGGTTGGATCCGATCATGTCTCCGCAATTGGCTACTGTGGCGACAATGTTGCTGGTAGCAGTCTTTGTGCTTACCAGCACTGTCTCGGCAGATGGTTCGATCCGCGGCATGTACAGCGCCAGCCTGAGATTGGCCGAACAGAGTTATTCCAAAAGTAAGGATGTCAGCGGTACTGGGATTTCCGATGGAGTGAAGAAATTCTTCGTGGGTGGAACGGATCAAAGCGCGCCCGCGCCGAGCGCCGAGGGGCAAACGGCGCCGGATACCGGGACCAATAACGCGATACAGAAGACCGAGGGCACCGTCCGCAAACCGGAGAATTCTCCAAAGAGCAGCCCACGTAAGCGTTGATCCAGAGCCTGCAAGGTGATCATCCGATGATGTACTGTTCATATCATTCGAAGAACCCGGCGGTGGTCCAGTGCAATCAGTGCGCTCGACCGCTCTGCGCGGCGTGCGATCATCGGATACGTGGCTTTCCTTTTTGTCAGGACTGTATTGTTGCGGGCGTCGAGATGCTGCGCCAACAAGCGCAGTCGCCGGCGCCGCACGAAATGCGACGCCGCAACTCACCTTTTGTAGCGACTCTTTTGTCCTTTGTCCCGGGTCTCGGAGCCGCTTACAACGGACAGACATCAAAGGCCATCGTACACTTCGCGATCTTTGCAAGCTTCTTTCAAATGGCCGTTCTTACACAGGGAGTTCACTTCTTCGTTTTGGGGGTGTTGGGAACCTGGCTATTTGCCGCGGTCGATGCCTGCCGCACAGCGCAATTAATGCGCGCCGGACTTGCAGCCGACACCGAAGAGGACGTCATTGCTCGCAGGCTTTACGGAAATCCCCTTGCCTGGGGTGTGACGCTGATTATTATTGGGACCGTCTTTCTGCTGCATACCCTACTCGGGCTGCAGCTTCCCATTAAGAAGTTGCTACCCGTGGCGCTGGTAGCGCTGGGAGCTTACATGCTTTTCGATTATCTTCGGCGGCGTAAGGGTTCTGAGCGCGTGGTTCGTTTTGAAACAAGACAACCACCACCCTCGGCCGTCTCGGTGCGGACTTTCGACTCGCACGGATTTCGCGGCGGAGAAATGGCCGCACACTCGACAGGTCACGAGCTGGGATCGTTACCTTTCGAGCGACGCTGATGAATTGATTCAATTGAACATACGTCGTAGTTGGAATTAGGAACGCAAATATGACAGCCTTCATGGTTAGAGCATTTGGTCTGGGAAGTATCGTCGCTGCTATTCTGCTCATCGTCGCCTTGCTAAAGCAGCTTGTCGTCATGTTCGGTTTCCTGCTGGCGCTCGTCAAATTCGCGATCATCATGGCATTTGTGCTGGTCGTAGTGATGATTGTCCTGGCCATCTGGAGCGACCGAACTCGCCGCCGCCGCGAAGAGCAGGGTCTCTAAAAAAGTTGCCCGCCGTAACTACTTTACCTGCTTGCCGTTAGCCCTTTGCCTGCCTAATTGGCCCGAAAACCAACTCAGCCGTCGGTTGCAATGGCCATTTTCGTATGGTAGGGTGCGCCTTCTTGCAGCACCGGCCGAATAGGGTTATCAGCCTCAAAACTTGCGAGGCTTCAACCCGTTCGCTGCAATCTCCAAGCAGGGTATTAAGTTCGTAAGACCTCGTAAAACGTTAATCCGCATCAGTCAGTTACCCCCGCAGCAGACTGTGCCTTTGCCGTCGCTTGCGCCGCCTTTCGTTTGCGCAAACCCGACCAAGGAGTGTCAATAATGGTTCGAGACGAAAGACTCTATGCTTTCATAATTTCCTATACCTCTCGCTCGCGTTCTCAGATTCGCCGGATTTGCCTCCATAAAAAATGGCTGAAGGTCTCGGCCGTGCTCGCGTTTCTCGTAATGGCGAGTGCGGTTTATGGTTTTTATGGCCTCACACAGCAAGCCGCCCACATGCGGATTGAGAGGGAAAACGAACGTCTGCGGGCCGAAACCGATCGCCAGCGCCGGGAATTGAATCAATTGAATCAGCGGGTTGAGGCGGTGGAAGACACTTCTCGAAAGTTGGCTGAAAAGTCAGGTGTGATCAACAACGACGATTCCAGTTTGCATGGCGCTGGTGGACCAGCCATACCTCTAAACGCAGCCGGTTTAGCAGCACTGGAAGCAAAGATGAGTCGTGTTGAGCTGGAAATGAGTGCCCACGAACTTGTCCTGCGCGAGCACGGTTTTACACCTTCGATCTGGCCGGTAGACGGAAAGCTCGAGAGCGGGTTCGGTGGCCGGCGCAATCCATTCGGCGGCAGTTCGTATGAGTTCCATGACGGCCAGGACATCGTGGTTCCGTCCGGCACACCGGTCGTTGCCGGTGCAAAAGGCACGGTCACATTCGTAGGCTGGCAACACGGCTACGGTCGTCTGGTGGTAATCGATCACGGTGGCGGCCTGACAACTCGCTATGGTCATCTTTCGGAATTCGATGTAGAGCAGGATCAGGAAGTCGCTCGCGGGGAATTTATCGGGCGGGTGGGCTCGACGGGACGCTCTACCGGACCACATCTGCACTACGAAGTGAGAATCAACGACAATCCAGTTAACCCCCTGCAGTATTTGCTGACCAGCGCGAAACAATAGCGCACTCGTATTTGGGGTGCGGTGACGCACTCCAAATCAAAATCCTCCAGCGCGACGCTCATTTTCCCCAACGCAACCGCGGTCTGATACTATCGGTTGTCAATTCAATCGGACAGTATCAGGGGAACAACCAACTTATGAGCTTGAGACTATTTCGCCTGGCTGCCACCGGGTTGGCCGCCGCGCTGTGCGTAACGGCAATTCCTTTTCGCGCCCTTGGTGATGAGGGCATGTTTTTGCCTGACACTTTGGGGCGGCTTTCACAGCCCAGGCTCAAACGGCGCGGTCTTAAGATTCCACTGACTGAGATCTACAACCCGACCGGCGTCAGCATCAAGGACGCCGTAGTGATTGTCGATGGCGGCACCGGCGAATTCGTGTCACCCAATGGCCTGCTGCTTACCAATCATCACGTCGGATTCGATGCGCTCGTATCTGCATCTGACACGACCAGGGATTACGCAACAAACGGCTTCAAAGCCAACTCGCGTGCTGATGAACTACCGGCCAAAGACTACACCGTCACGATCACGCAAGACCTGAAGGACGTCACCAGCGAAATACTAAAGGGTATAACCGACAGCACGTCACCCGCTGATCGCGAACGCACCATAGGCAGGAACGAAGAGCAGCTGGAGCTCGCTGGCAGTAACGAGGCAGTGGGTATCAGTGTGCGCGTCCTCCCAATGAACGAAGGACTTTCTTTTTACAAGTTCACCTATCTGTTGCTCAGCGACGTGCGAATTGTCTATGCGCCGCCAAAGAATATCGGCTTCTTCGGCGGTGACCCGGATAATTTCGAATGGCCGCGGCACTGCGGGGATTTTACTTTCATGCGTGCCTATGTGGGACCCGACGGAAAGCCGGCGGCCTACTCAACCGCAAACGTCCCCTTTAAGCCAAAGAAGTTCCTGTCGCTCTCGCTTGCCGGAGTAAAAAAAGGCGACTTCATGATGGTGATGGGTTATCCCGGAACGACACGTCGTTATCGCGAAAGTTACTCCGTGGCTTATAACCAGGACACCTTGCTGCCCTTAACGATAGATATTTTCACTAAGCAAATTGAGGCGCTACAGGAAGCCGGAAAAAACGATCCGGCCCTTCGTCTCAAATTACAGGGAACTATCTTTGACCTCGCCAACTCGCTAAAGGCCGACGAAGGGTCGGTCGTGGCAATGCGACGCGCCGATATTGTGGGACGCAAGCAAAACCAGGAAATGGCCTTTACTCGCTGGCTGGAAGCCGATGCTGCGCGCAAGAGTAAATACGGCCAGGTCCTTCCCAATCTAAGCAAGGCCTATCAGGAGCTCAATGCCACAGCGTTACGGGACCAGTTGGTGCTCCAGCTATTGCAGTCGAGTGAGTTGTTAACGATGGCCTTCGGTGTGCAGGACATTGCCTCAGCGAAGGAGAGCCCCGGCGGTGAGTCGGCGCCGGCGCTGGCGGCGGCCGTGGTGAGCGCCCGCGAGCGTGCCAAAGTCGCCCTCGCTGATCGCAACCTTACAGTCGAACGCGAGCTATTGACTTACCTGTTGCGCAGGGCCGCGGATCTCCCCGAGGGACAAAAG
Organism: Acidobacteriota bacterium; assembly: GCA_025463135.1. Taxonomy (GTDB): domain Bacteria; phylum Acidobacteriota; class Blastocatellia; order Pyrinomonadales; family Pyrinomonadaceae; genus JAOAPY01. The sequence goes on along the minus strand of JAOAPY010000030.1, from coordinate 12,895 downwards.
ATTGAAGCAGTGGAAAAACGGTTTGGCATGCTTAAGGGAGACGCGCGGCGACGCGCGGAAGAGGACTTCGCCAGAGCTATCGTCGATAGCAAGAACTTCGTCACAGCAGAGACAGTGGGTCGACTCTTCGATTTGTCGTTAACCCAGATTCGCGAATTGCATGAGCCGTATCTTGATTTCGCTGCGGAGCTAACTCCACTTCTAGTTCAGGAACAAATTCGCACGCGCGTTTTCAACGCTTCGGTGGGACGCTGGCGACCGCTCCTGGTCCGGGGCATGAGCGAAATGAACGGCGCCATGCTCTATCCCGATGCCAACCGCACGCTGCGTTTCACTTATGGCGCAGTGAAGGGTTATGTGCCCCATGATGCTGCCATTTATGAGCCCTTCTCTCATCTGTCGGGCGTCATTGAAAAGGACACGGGCCGCGAGCCGTTTGACGCGCCCGAGAAGCTGAAGCAGCTCTATAGCGCTCATGACTTCGGCCCCTATGCTACCGGGAATGGCTCAGACGTACCGGTGGATTTCCTGTCAGATACCGACATCATTGGCGGTAACTCAGGCAGCCCGATCATGAACGGACAGGGCGAGCAGGTCGGAATCATCTTTGACGGCAATTATGAAGGTCTCGGCAACGACTTTTTCTACAATGAAGAAAAGGGGCGTTCCATCTCCGTCGATATCCGTTACGTTTTGTTTATTGCCGATAAGTTGGGCGGTGCGGGATACCTGCTCAAGGAGTTGCGCCTTGTAGGAGTTCCCAAACAACGCGCGGCCGGAGCCGGAAAAAGCCGCCACTGAAGACTCAGGTGGTGGCTCCGGGTGTCTTTGGGCACATAAAAGCGCCCGAAAGCCCCGGTTTTATTGCTTGACAGCCCATTTACTTTCGCTTAGTATGCGCCCTCGTTCCAATGCAGGGTTTCCTTTAGGTTAGTCCCGTTAACTCGATCTGCAAGCTCCACAGTAATGAGTAGTACAGCTTTCTCCCGTAAGTGTCTGCATGGTGATTTGCGCGATGTGCGCTTTTCGTCATGCAGTTTTTTTAGCTCTGTGTTTCCGTGCTGCGCCTCCTTTCTACAGGCGTCCGGCTCACAAGCATTAACCTGGTCGGCGCAAAGTAGCAGCCCCCTTCGGTCTGATGGAATCATAGACTGAAAGATCTGGCTATTAGTGCCCGTTTTACCGAATCGTTAGGAGGATTCGTTTGTTATGTCTAGAATAACCGGTAAGGTCAAGTGGTTTAACAACTCGAAGGGCTATGGTTTTATTGAACAGCCAGGCTCTTCAGACATCTTTGTTCACTACAGCGCGATTCAAGGCGAAGGCTTCAAAACCCTTGAAGAGGGCCAGGAAGTCGAGTTTGAAGTGACGCAGGGCCCGAAGGGACCTCAGGCCGAGAATGTGACCAAGATGTGATCGTCTCCCCGGCTTGCTTTAGCAAAGCCACTGACCGCTTCCGGTACTCAAACCCGGTAAGCGCGGCAAAGAAAAGGCGACCCTCCGTGGTCGCCTTTTCCTTTGATGAAATAGTCCGACAAACTTCAGTTTGTCGACTCTCTATTAACACCCATCTCTGGTGATGTGCTCATCAACGACAAACTGAAGTTTGTCGGACTTTTATTCATCTTCAGCTTTTGCTTTAAAACTCACGTGTCCATTTTCGACATCAACAGAGAAACGAACGCTGTCGCAACCCAGTTTCTTTTTCAGCGTATCGGCTTTGGACGCGATCAAACGATGAAATCGCGGAAACGAGAAACCTACTGTCGATTCGCCACAGCGCCGTTTGGCTTCCAGCAAAGAGTCATAGAGTTCTTTGACCGTGCCCACATCCTTGTGAGCATCAGCACAAACAAACGTCGACCGGTCGAACGGTCCCAGCTCTCCCTGCTTTGACGAAGCCCGGGCGGCAGCCTGTGGATCGCGTCCCTCCTCACGTCCTTTGAGCGTCCGTCGCCAGAGATCCCGAAAGGCGTTATACCGAGAGGCCAGCGAATTATACTGAAAGCGCTGGGCGTAAGTCAGCGTGCGATCATCGAACATTCGTTTGATAATCGATTCTACGCGGTTCTTAGTGTCATAAGGCGGTCGCTTTGATGAGCCATTGAAATAGACATCAAACTCAATTTTCAGACGACGAATATCCTCTTCAAGGCGCGATAGCTGTTCTTCGACAGTCGGCTGATCGTCCGAAACTGACTGGCTCTTGACTCTTTGATTTGTCCTGACTAACTTGTTGTCGCGAATCCCCACTGATGACCTCCTGCGGTATGACCTGGCTGGATCAATCTGGCTGGCAGCTCGCGCCTGTGAGAAGACACGTCCAGAATTGAGTCTAGGTGGTTGCAAACCGAAGTGTCAACAAGTTTGTGCACCGCAAGTCATGAGATGAACAATAGTACTGGTGATTCACAGGCGTATAAATTACCGCCTTCGCAGCGGGCTTTAGGCTGGGCGAAAAACCCGACTGAAGTCGGCTACTCTGAACGCCTGTTGCCAAAACATGCCACTACCTGAAAGGCAATTCATTTGATTCGTTGTCGTGAAGAGCATATTCTGTCCACTCTTACGCCCATGTCGCAACCCCGATCCAAATCTGTTGAAACGAATGCTTCAATCCTGCGGGCTCTGCCGTCAGTCGATGAACTGCTGCGCTCAAACGAGGCGCAGGTACTCCGTCGCTCAGTCGGAACACAGCGTCTGACCACACTTGCCCGCAGCATCACGGCCGCCTTGAGACTGGAACTGCAAAACAACTTTGAGAGTGATCATTCACTCGCTGGTGATTTGCGCGATTCACTTCTGAGCGAAGCTGTGCGCCGGCTGAAAGAGGCCTGCGAGGCTGACCAGGTGACAGGCGTTGGCCGCGTGATTAATGCGACCGGAGTGATCCTGCACACCAATTTGGGTCGCGCACCCCTTTCTGAAACGGCACGTGAGGCGCTGAACCAACAGGCCCGCGGCTACTGTGCTCTCGAATATGACCTGACAACTGGAGAGCGTGGTCGTCGGGGCGGGCGGGTTGAAGACTTACTCGTGGAGCTCACCGGCGCCGAAGCTGCCCTCGTGGTCAACAATTGCGCTGCCGCGGCTTTACTGATCCTGACAGTTCTTGCCGGCAACGGAGAGACGATTGTTTCCAGAGGCGAGTTGGTCGAGATTGGCGGTGATTTTCGCGTACCCGATGTAATGGCCACGTCCGGCACACTCATGGTGGAAGTAGGAACCACCAATCGCACCAAACTCGAAGATTATCGCCGCGCCCTGAATGAAAAAACGCGCCTCATCATGCGGGTTCACCCTTCGAACTATCGCATAGTTGGATTTACCGCCACCCCTTCGGTGGCTGAACTGTCCGGTCTGGCAAAAGAGGCGGGTCTTCCGCTCTATGAAGACGCGGGATCCGGCGTGCTTCGCGATCTCAGTGAATACAAATTAGCGGACGAACCGATCATTAGCGTGTCGCTGAGCAGTGGCGCCGATGTAGTGTCGTTTAGTGGGGACAAGCTTCTCGGTGCCTGTCAGGCAGGCCTCATCGTTGGCAGGCGCGAGATTGTCAGCCTTTTACGGAAACATCCGCTGTATCGAGCTTTGCGCGCGGACAAACTATCGCTCGCAGTGCTGGAAAAGACCCTCGAATCACATCGTCGGGAAAGGGCTTCGGAAGAAGTTCCAGTGTTGAGAATGCTTGCTCTAACCAAAGACCAGATCGCCGCCAGAGCCGGTACGTTAATCGAAAAGTATCGGCAAGACTCCGTTTCCACCAGCCTCACTTTAGAAATTTGCGACGGCGAATCCGCGATTGGCGGCGGAGCGGGAGCGACTACTCACCCAGAGACTGCACTCATCTCCATCAGCCATCAAAAACGGTCTGCGGATCAGTTAGCCGCAGGATTGCGCAGGTCCCAAATTCCAATTGTCTGTCGCATTGCTGAGGGAAAAGTAATCATCGACCTTCGCACGGTTGCTCCTGATGAAGAGCCTCAGATCGTCGCAACCCTCCTCAAGCTCGCCAAATAAACACTCGATGCGTCATGTAGGTATGTTGCCGTTGAACCGGGTATGAATGATTTCAAGAAACGTAATTTACGTCCGGAATTTCCCGGCTGAATACATCTCAGAGCGCCAAAGTTCTGGAATCAAACCCAACCAGTACTCATTTCCTTAAGTTTTTCAGTAGATTAAACGCCGTCCTTCAGTGTACAATCCTGTTGGTTTCTGACAGAGTGGATAAAAGCCCACCTCCTCCTCCGTATTTCTTTCAGTATTCGCTAAAGACCCATTTGAAAAGTTCAAACTCTCTCTCTAGGTCCATCATCATCGCGCTGGGACTGTCTCTGGCTGCGGGTCTTCCCGTTTGGGCGCTCTGGATTCAGGGATTCCTCGGCCCTTTGCAACAAGCCTTTGTTGTGCTCCCCGCGGACCCTGGCTTCATCCTGGTCACACCGCAATTGCGGCTCGCTTCATTCCTGATTCTATCGACGGCGGTTGGGGCCGGGCTGCTCGTGGCAAGAGCCGGAGCGCGCCCTTCGTTTCCTTATCTCGGAGCCGGATTTCTTATCCTCAGTCTCATTAGTCTGCTGGTCTCGCGCTTTCTCGGGATTGATATTCTTTTTGTTCCCATGGCCTGCGCCGGCATGTCCGCCGTGTTTGTAGTACAGGCACATCACTTATGGAGATTGGATCTGGCCCTCACAGCGCAGATGAACAGCATCGCCACCAAAACAGCGCAAGCAAGCGAAACGGCTTCCAAGCAGCGCCTGATGAGTGGTTTGAAACTTTTGGATACGGTACTCGACGTTTCGGACGCCGTAGTTTTCGTACGCGATGAAAACTACCATCTCGTTCCTGCCGCTCGGCTCCAGTCCGCGACAAGTGGGCCACTGACTACTAGTCGGAACTCTACCTGGCGCGAAGGGGTGTCTTTCTCGCAACGAGCGATGGATTCCGGCCAGTTGATCCTGCGAGAGGCCAACGACCACGATTCAACTCCACTGGTGGCTTTGCCTTTGCGTCACGAGGATCGCCTACTGGGTGCGCTGCTGATTCGGCTTCGCGAAAACTTTTCAGAAGTCGACCGTCCCCTTTTGCTGGCGGTAGCAGCGCAGATCGCACGCAACCTGCAGCGTGAAGAGACGCTGAATGGATCAATGCGGCGCGGGCCGTTCACTTATCTCTCGGCCGGCGCCGCCCAGCAGCGGCTGGAGTCCTCTTACATGCTTAGCGGCCTGCTGACGGAAGAGCGTTTTGGAGCGCAGGGCCTATCTGAATCTTCTGATGGTCTGGCGGTTGCTTATCTTGATGGCACCCTGGCCCATGTTAATTCTCAGCTCCTGGGCGCGGCTCAGGTGACGGAAGTTGAGGCTCTCAAGTTGGATGTCTTTGGCCTGCTGGATTGTTTTCGCTGCGATATGTTTGACGAGCCTGCCATCGCCGTGCGCCGCGTGCTGCAAACCGGCGACGCCTACGAACGCGAATTACATTTTTCCGATCGCAGTCAAACTCTTGGTTTGCGAATCTCTTTGCGCACCGATTTGCTAAAAGCCCGGGGAGGAGTGCGCGAGCCACTCTGCCTGGCAATTAGTGTCCGGGATTTGACGCAGCGGAAGGAATACGAGCAGTTGAAGAGCGACATGGTCTCGCTGATGTCTCACGAATTGCGGACACCGCTCACCAGCATTAACGGATTTGCGGAATTGCTCGCCGCGGACGAGGCTGTACCCGAGCATCTGAAAGAATTCGTGACCATTATTAATAACGAGGCTCAGCGTCTGTCGCGCATGATCAATACGTTTTTGGCCGTCACTCATCTGGAGAGGAAAGACAAGCAGGAGGTGCTGAAGATTCCTCTCAAACTTAACGACGTAGTGCGCGACATAGTCGCCACCTTGCAGACGACAGCCCGCAAGAAACGAATCCGATTGGTAGAACAACCTGCGGACCGTATTCCACCCGTGGCCGCCGACCGCAGTCTCATCACGCAAGTCGTCAAGAACCTGGTCAACAATGCGATCACCTACAGTCCGGAACGAACTACCGTAACCGTATCCACCGCTTTGGAAGCCGAAGCGGTGCGTGTCTGTGTGGAAGATCGTGGTTATGGCATCCCGCCTGAGTCAGTCGATCGAGTCTGGGAAAAATTCTATCGCGTCGAACGCGAAGGTCATGACAAGGACGAAGAATCAACTGGTCTGGGTCTGTCGTTCGTGCGTGAAGTCGTCGAACAACACGGAGGCAACGTAACGGTCGAGTCAGAACCTGGTCGCGGCTCAAAATTCAGTTTCACTTTGCCGCGGTTGTAAGCCTGCGAATCGTGGTCGCAAGGTCAACTCTCATCACCTCAAGGAGAAGCCCCATGCCGTACCTTCAATGTCCAAAATGCGGACTATCCAACTGGTCAACCCATCGTCAGTGCGTACGCTGCATTACATCTTTGGAAACAGTCGAAGGCTTTCATGCGCCGCAGCCGGCGGTTAGACGCAATCCTCGAAAACGGATTTTGCTTATTGGCATTGTGTTGCTCGGGCTGCTCGTTATTGTCGGCGGTACGGTGGCTTACACATCTATCGGTCGAAGGGAAAAACCAAATCCGAACGCACCTTTGGAAGCCGCGCTACGCGCTTCCGCGGAATTCAATGTCCCCGTAGTCGTCGAGGCCGGCCGGTACAAGTATTATGATCAGGATGAACGGAGGCTCGATCAGGAAGCGACGCCTGAAGCGTACGTCCTGAATAGTCTCGGACTGCTGTACGTCCATAACGGCATGTACTCCGACGCGCCGATGACACGGGCCAAAGACGGCGGCCTCCTGATCGACCCGATGACCGGGATAGTGCCGCAGCAATATAAGCACGTTGAGCTCGAGATAACTCAAAGCGGCCAGGCGCAATCCGCAACCTGGGAACCCTACGAAGTGAAAAGAGACGGAAAGCTCGGATGGAAAGTCCCCATCGGCGAGCGGCAATTTGGGCGTGTGATTCAGGTGATGGCGATGCCCGAGAATCATCCAACTGGTGATGAATTCTGGGTTTCATTCACCTGGAAATGGAAGCCCAACGAGACCGGCCAGGCCTTTGATAAGCGCGATCCTTCTTATCGCGCACCGGACAAACCCAAAAACTTTCCTCGGAGCTCTTTCGATGTCGTGGTCAACGATAGCCAGGCTGTATATTGGGGCACCGCCACTTTGATTCGGACGGGCACTGGGTGGGAAGCCCAACGCATTATGTGGAGCGGTCCGGGAGGAGTGGTTCTCTCTCCGAACATGTCCGAGCAGATAGACAAGATGGTCCGGGATTCCCGCTAAGAATGGCGCGGGCGTCCCGCCCGTGTACGAACACTACGAATAGGGAAGCTTTACTACGGAATCAAGGAGTTTATTTGCAACTGCGCGCAAAATACGAGTTCCATCCCGGCATCGTGCCGGCTACGGTACACGAGCAGGATGCTCGTGCCACGCATTACCTTAGATTTCCCTTCGCACTCCACGGCTCATGCCCCACCGATCTTATTAATCGTGCCGCGGCAGGAAGCTGCTCCGCACCGGCAACGCTTTGAATCGGGATGCAGAGTGTGTCCGTAGTCGATCGTTATTTCTTCGCCGGGACAGATATCCTTCAGCGCAAAAAAAATCAGCTGGCCATAGAGAGTGCGAGTAAAGGCGTTGGGTGTGCATGAGTGATTAATGTAGTGCGTCCCGTTGCCGCCGCGGCTGCCGTCGAGACTCCAGCGATGATCGATGCCGCAGATGCGAAGGATGCGGCGCCCCGCCCTGCGTTTCGCTTCCGCGTTGGAAATTTTCTCGCCGGCATAAGGAGCAATTTTTCGCCAACGCCCAAAATGGGTGGTAGCAAAACATCCTTTGCCGTTGATCGGTGATTCCTCAACCGCCAGACCGGAAGCAAGTTTGAGTTTCATCGGAAAAGTTCGCCGTCGGTCCGACAAACTTCAGTTTGTCGTTATCCTCCCACAGAAGATCTGATCCCAAGCGTCGAAAACCGTATATACGACAGGCTGGCAGCCTGTGATCCTACTTACAAACCAAAGTTTGCCGGACATTAAATTGGCCGCCGGCGCAAAACCAGGCGGCCAGATTTTGAAACTCAAATAGATCCTACTTGAGCTTAAAGCTGCGCGCGATGGCATCGGTTTGATTGCGAATACGTCCGATACTGTCACGCAGTCCCGTAAAGTAAAGAACGTAGGCGCTCCGCGGATCACTTTGTAGAAAGTAGATGCGACCCACCATCGCCTTGCCCGACTGCGTGAACTCATAAGACACCGTCACACCGTCCAGCCGGCCATTGAATTTCTCTTCTTTGCCTTCGACAAATCCCGGCAGGTAACGCAGCTTCTGATCCAGATCACGGCGCGCCAGATCGGACATCGTGGTGTTTGCCTCGACAGCTTCCTTGCGCACTTTCAGGTAACCATTCAGGCGGTCGCCATTCAGGAATTCCGGATGTTCATGCACCGCATCGCGCGTGGAAATCACGCGCCAGGTTGGCGAGGGGAGCTCCAGCGAGTATTCCAGGTTGTCAGTCGTGTACACCTGACTCTGCGCCTTAAGTGAAGAGGCGAAGGCGGCCAGGAAAATCATCGACGAAAATATTGTCAGCCTGCGCATTGTCTTCGTATCAACTCCTTGTGATTTCTGCATTGGGGTTTTGTTCGATCCAATTAGGTTCCTCTATCAACTCGCCTGTTCAGATGAGTGGCGACCAGAGCAAGTTGTCTAAGAAGGCACTTGCTCTCTCCTCTAGAATCCTTGTAGCGCAAGACTTGATGCAAGTGAGTCAAGTTTTGAATCGAACTTGCTTTGCGCCTTCGCGGGAAATTCTTTGTCGCCATTGAAGTGCCTCCCGCAAAGACGCAAAGCACGCAAAGGAATCTTGTCGGTCTGAGGCATAGCCACGCTAGTGTTCTAAAGTTCGCACAACGATGAATCTATAGTATCCGGTCGCTTGGGATTTAGTTCCGGAGGGACGAAATGTTTATAGACCCCAGTAACACACGGAACCTGAATGCTCCGGAGGAGCTAAATGTCCTGATCATTGGGGACCTTGTCTCCCCTGGACCGTAGACGACTTTTTCGGATTCACTTCTATAAACATTTCGCCCCTCCGGGACTGAAGCCAAGCGACTGGATTCAGAGATTCATTGTCTAAAAGAACTTTAGAGACATCACACTATGCTTTGTAGTTGGCCAGCGTCGCCCTCTGAACCGTAATCAGTTGTTCAATTCCCTTTCGCGCCAGAGCCAGCAACTGATTCAACTGCTCTTCAGTGAACGGTGCACGCTCGGCTGTCCCCTGGACTTCGATGAAACGCCCGTCGCCGGTGCAGATGATGTTCATATCCACCGCGGCCCGCGAGTCCTCGTCATATTTCAAATCAAGCAAAGGCACGCCGTCAACTATGCCGACACTGACTGCGGCCACTTCGTTGGCAATCAGGCTGCTTTTGAATTTACCGCTGCGCAACATTCGCCTGCTGGCCAGTGCAAACGCGACATATGCGCCCGTGATCGCAGCCGTGCGCGTGCCGCCATCGGCTTGCAACACGTCGCAATCCAGAGTCAGGGTGCGCTCTCCCAGGACATTCATATCGGCGACCGCGCGCAAGCTGCGGCCAATCAGGCGCTGGATTTCATGCGTTCGCCCGGAAGGACCACCGCGGCCAAGCTCTCTGGACGTGCGTTGCTGCGTGGCGCGCGGCAGCATGGCATATTCGGCCGTGACCCAACCCTTACCCGAATTGCGTAGGAATGGCGGCACACGATCTTCGAGCGAGGCGCCACAAATTACTTTTGTGTTGCCCATCTCGATCAACACCGAGCCTTCTGCGTACGGCAGATAGTCCGGCGTGATGCGGACCTGCCGCAATTCGTCGACTGCGCGGCCATCAGTGCGTGCGTAATTCATCATGTCCCCAAACTTCAACCGCCTCCAGAACCGAAGGAGCGCTGCCTAAAAATCTTTCCGCCACCTTTGCGAATCGTTCCGCCGCGTCAGTAACGTAAAAGTGGTCCAAATCGTCGCATAGTTTCCGTTCGTCCGCCAGACTTTCTCGCGGGCTGCTGGAAAGGCCCTTAAGGTTCAAGAGGATCTCAACCTCACGGGCCGTTGCTTCACCTGAGTCGATTAACGGTACGTCCGTCCCAATTGTCTCGCCAATCACGTTACGCAGGATTGGATAATGCGTGCATCCCATCACCAGCGCCCCCAACCCTTCGCCGGCGAGCTCACCCAGGTACTCAGCAGCTACGCCGCGCGTCACTTCCGTCTCCACCCAACCTTCTTCAGCAAGTGAAACGAACAGGGGGCAGGCGCGTTCGATCACGGTCACCTTAGGATCGATAGCGCCGATCGCTCGGGCGTAAGCCCTGCTATGTACCGTTGCTTCCGTCGCGATAATCCCGATTGTTTTGCCGGACGCGGATTGGACCGCGGCGCGAGCGCCAGGCTCAATCACGCCGACGACTTCAACGCCGACGGCGTTACGAATGGCAGGCAGTGCCAGGGCTGACGCAGTATTACAGGCGACCACCAAAAGCTTGATGCCATGCGCTTCAAGAAACTTTGAATTTTCGATCGCATAGCGTTCCACCGTGGTCAGCGACTTGGTCCCATATGGCACCCGTGCCGTATCGCCGAGGTAAACGAACCGTTCGTTCGGCAGACGTTCATGCAACGCGCGATAGACTGTCAGCCCACCCACGCCGCTGTCAAAGATTCCGATTGGTAGGAAATTGCGGATTGCGGGTTGCGGGTTGGAATCTCGGATTTCGGATTGCGAATTGCGAATTGAAGTCAAGTTTAAAAATTGGATTTTCAGATTGCGACGTGCGAATAGGAATTGCGAATTGCGAATTGCGAATTGCGAATTGCGAATTAGACACCTTCGAATGACGGACAACTAATTCCAAATTCTTTGCTCTTTGCTCTTTGCCCTTAGCTCTTTGCCCTTAATTCGAAATTCTTTGCTCTCTGCCCTTAGCTCTTTGCCCTTCAATCCGCAATCCGAAATTCGCAATCCCAAATTCTTAGTGGTTTCGCTTCTTCTTTAGACCGGCAATCTCAGCCTCAAGTGCCTGAACCCTTTGTTCCAGTTCGACGATGCGCTTTTGCAGCCCGGGCGGCTCCGAACCTACTGATTCATGCTCATCAAAGACTTCGCGCGCCAATCCGCCGCGAACTGTTAGATAAAGATCCAACAAGATCGCTGGACTCGCAAATACGATGGTTATCGTATGACGGCCATAAGTAGTCTCCAGCAGGTTGCTGTTGAAAGACCCCGATTCATCAAAACGGCCGATGGCCTTTCCGTCTATGTACACTCTTCCGGTTGCAACCTTGTCAGAAAATCTCGAGTAGATTTGTATGTCGTCGGGAGCGTCAGCGTTACGAGGGTCACTACGTTTGTCGCGGATGATATCGACAACAAAACTTACTTTGTCCGGAATAGCACGTCTGCCTTGAGCGAGTTGAATTCGGGATTGCGCGACGCCGGCGGTTGACGCCAGGATCAGAATCCCGATTGCCAGGGAAAATCTAAACTTCGATTGAGACATCTGAACCTCCTAAAAGAGCAAAGCGCAAGGGGCTAAGTGCAAGAGCAGCGCGCTAAAAGTGTGTATCGTTACCCGCTCGCTTAAGCCTGACAGCGAGCATCGTTAACAGTGGCACTTCGCCCTTTGCCCTTCGCTCTTTGCCCTTTGCCCTTCGCCCTTCGCTCTTTTCCCTTTGCCCTTCGCCCTTCCCTCTTTGCCCTTCAAATCCGCAATCCGAAATTCGCAATCCGAAATTCTAAACTGGTGGAGGCGCCGAGAATTGAACTCGGATCCAAGAGCCGACGCCGTGGAATCTACATGCTTAGTCGCTTCTCTTGCTTGCCCGAACTTGTTTCCAAGGCCAGACAAAAATTTGCTCAATGCCGAGTAAGTGAAGTGACAAGACCTCGGCAAGAGCTAGTCCGACTTTGTCTCACCCTGCCTCACGGACCGAAAGGGAGGGCCAGCTTATCTGAGTGACATCTCCCTCCGCGCGCATAAGCAACTTGCGGCGAGACGCTCGGTGCTAATTAGGCAGCGAGAGCTAACTCGTTAGAGTTGGCAATTGTTTTTTCCCTACGCTTTTTAACGAGCTGCATAAGGTAGCCCGGCATGCATCACAACGGCCGTCAGGATCTCCTGTCGAAGCCTGTCGCCCCCATTTGTGAGCAGGTCGAGTATAAACGATGCTGCGGTAACTGTCATTTTGCCCCTGCTTCTTGGCGACTTGGGGGCTCTGCGGGAACGGTTTTCAAAACATTTCCCGCAGAGTCGCAATGGTGCAAAGTCGGCCTGGCGAAGAGGATTCTTACAAAGGCAGCGCGCGAAACGGAATCAAGACCAATGACTACCGAACGTAAGGTCAAAGTTTCGTGGTGAAGTGAGACGCGCTATGTAATATGTGGACTCGATCCGTTTACGGACCCGCATTCGAGGCATCCCGAATTGAATGACGGCCTTTCGGGTACTGGTGGAGTTTGAATGGAAAGTGAAAATGCAATAGCTATACAGAACCGGGAGCGGTAGAGACTGTGTGGAAACTCCGACTACCGTGTCATGAAGTCAGTACCACCTCGCGGTAGCGGGTGGGTAAGTGATGGAGCAGCTATAACGCCGAGAGGATCTAGTTGTGTCCAGCGATCTTGTTTGGAGCAGACCCACCCGCTACCGCGTGGTGGTACTGACCTCATACTGCCAATCCGACGGACTCCTCACGACCCGCGTGGTGGTGCTGACCTCATTACCTTCGAAGAGGTGCGAGTTGAGTAATGAGGTCAGTACCGGGAGCGGTAAGCGACCGGGTCTCGTGAGCGATCTGTGACCGTCGGCAGTATGAAGTCAGTA
>JAOAPY010000029.1 GCA_025463135.1 Acidobacteriota bacterium | reverse complement strand
CGGATTGTGCTTCTGCAATACCTTCGTGATCGCCGCCGTCAACGTCGTCTTACCGTGGTCTACGTGCCCGATTGTCCCCACGTTTACGTGCGGCTTCGAACGATCAAATTTTTCCTTTGCCATTTCTTACTCCTCAGGTGACACAGAAACCTTCAGTCTGTGTCTCAAGTTGAAGTCATCGTCACCCCGCAGACTAAAGTCTGCGCTACTTACTTCGCTACGCCCTGAACTTTTGCAATTATCTCTTCAGCGACATTCTTGGGGGCCGCCTCATAGCGTTCAAAGTGCATCGTCGACGTCGCCCGTCCCTGCGTCGCCGAACGCAGGTCAGTCGTATACCCAAACATCTCTGACAGCGGTACAAAAGCGGTGATCACGTCCGCGCCACCCGGTCGCGGTTCAGTCTTTTCAATCTTTCCGCGTCTGCGCTGCAGGTCGCCATTGACCGCGCCCATGTATTCGGAAGGCGTTACCACCTCGATGCGCATGATTGGCTCGAGCAGGACGGGCTTGGCCTTCCGCACCGCGTCTTGAAACGCCAGCGATCCGGCGATATGGAATGACCGCTCGTCGGAATCGACGTCGTGATAATTTCCGAAGACGAGGCGCACCTTGATATCAACGAGTTCATAACCTGCCAGAAATCCGCGCTCCATTGCGTCCTTGATTCCATGCTCGACAGGCTTGATATATTCTTTCGGGATCGCGCCGCCGGTAATTTTGTTTTCGAAGACAAAGCCCTCGCCGGGCGCCGGCTCGATCTCGATCTCGACGTGTCCGAACTGACCACGGCCACCCGTCTGCTTCTTGTAAATCTCTTTCCCAGGCGCCGCCTGGGTGATGGTTTCGCGATAGGCAACCTGCGGTTTGCCTACGTTGGCTTCGACGCCAAATTCCCGCTTCATCCGATCGACGATGATTTCGAGGTGCAGCTCGCCCATGCCGGCGATAATGGTCTGGCCGGTTTCCTGGTCGGTCGAAACATTGAAAGAAGGATCTTCCTGCGCCAGACGGTTCAAAGCTAAGCCGAGCTTGTCCTGATCCTGTCGCGTCTTCGGCTCAACCGCGACGCGGATGACCGGCGCCGGAAACTCCATCCGCTCGAGAATGATCGGCTTGTTGTCATCACAGACGGTGTCGCCGGTAGTTACTTGCTTCATACCGCCAATGGCTATGATCTCGCCCGCACTTGCCTCATCGATATCCTCACGCTTGTTGGCGTGCATGCGCAAAAGCCGACCGACGCGTTCCTTGGAATCTTTGGTTGGATTGTAGGCGTAGGAACCGGCGCGAATTGTGCCACTATAAATGCGCACGAAGGACAACTGGCCCAGGTGCTTGTCAGCCATGATCTTGAACACCAGACCGGCAAAAGGCGCCGAGGCGTCGGGCGGACGAAGTTCGGGCTCTCCGGTCTTGGGATTGAGACCTTCAACCGGCGGCACGTCGAGTGGAGACGGCAGGTAGTCAACTACGGCGTCGAGCAGAGTCTGTACGCCTTTATTCTTAAACGCCGATCCAGTGACAACGGGAACGAGTTTCAACTCCAGCGTCCCCTTGCGCAACGCCCTGCGAATCTCTACCTCGGTGATGTGCTCGCCTTCGACATACTTATGCATCAACGCATCATCGACGGTGGCCACCGATTCAATCAGCTTCTCGTGAGCGGCTGCCGCGGCTTCTTTAAGATCTTCCGGAATGTCGGTGGTTTCGTACTCGGAGCCCTTGCTCTCGTCGTTCCAGATCAGCGCCTTCATGGCTATGAGATCGACGACTCCCGTGAATTCACTTTCCAGCCCAATGGGAATTTGAACGGCTACGGGGTTAGCACCGAGCCGTGTAATAATGGACTCAAAAGATCTTTCGAATGAAGCTCCGGCGCGATCCAGCTTATTGATAAAGCAGATGCGCGGCACGCCATACTTATCAGCCTGGCGCCACACTGTCTCTGACTGCGGCTCGACGCCGGCAACGCCATCAAACACGGCCACCGCGCCGTCCAGCACGCGCAGCGAGCGCTCAACTTCCATGGTGAAATCCACGTGGCCCGGCGTGTCAATAATATTGATACGGTAATCGTCGCCGTTGCGCTCCCAGAAACAGGTCGTCGCCGCACTCGTAATCGTAATGCCGCGCTCCTGCTCCTGCTCCATCCAGTCCATTATCGCCGTGCCCTCGTGCACCTCGCCAATCTTGTGCGTGATGCCCGTGTAATAAAGGACGCGTTCGGTAGTGGTCGTCTTACCAGCATCGATGTGCGCCATGATGCCGATATTTCGAAACTTGTTTAGGTCGTGCTTAGCCATTTGAAATCCGGTCTTTGGTCTTTGGCCCCGGGTCTTTGACAAAAAACCAAAGACCAACGACCCAAGCCCTTCTTCTTACCACTTGTAATGGGCAAACGCCTTGTTGGCATCCGCCATGCGGTGCGTATCTTCCTTCTTTTTTACTGAGTTGCCGCGATTGTTCGCTGCATCCAAAATCTCACCGGCGAGCCGGTCGGTCATGGTCTTTTCGCCACGCCCGCGCGCATAAAGAACGATCCAGCGAATGGCCAGGGCTCCGCGACGTTCCTGGTGCACTTCAATAGGTACCTGATAGGTCGAACCGCCCACGCGCCGCGACTTCACCTCAACGGTTGGCTTGGTGTTGTCGATGGCTCGCTTGAAGACCTTCAGCGGCTCTTCGCCGGTCTTCTCGCCGATCTGCTCCATCGCACCGTAAAAGATTCCTTCAGCAACCGACTTTTTGCCTCCCCACATAACGCCGTTAATGAACTTGGTCACCAGGGCGCTGTTGTAGATAGGATCCGGCAGCACTTCGCGTCTTTGGGCAATTCTTCGTCTTGGCATAGATTATGAAATCAGACCATAGACCATGAACGATGGACGATGGGTTGGCGGTCTATGGCTAAGCCTTCCCACGTTTGTCGCTTTAGCGACTACTTTTTGCCCGAGCTGGCCTTGGGCCGTTTCGCGCCGTACTTCGAACGGCCCTGTTTGCGATCGGACACGCCGACCGAATCCAGCGTGCCGCGGATAACGTGATAACGAACTCCCGGCAGGTCCTTCACACGGCCGCCGCGAATGAGCACGATCGAGTGCTCCTGAAGATTGTGTCCCACGCCGGGAATGTAGGTCGTCACCTCGATGCCATTGGTCAAACGCACGCGCGCCACTTTGCGCAGCGCCGAATTTGGCTTCTTGGGAGTTTGCGTGTAGACGCGTGTGCAAACGCCGCGCTTCTGAGGTGAACTCTGCAGCGCCGGGCTCGCGGTTTTATATTTGACGTTCTCGCGTCCCTTCCGAATGAGCTGGTTTATGGTCGGCACTTTTTCCTCTTCCCTTACAATTCCACCGGCAATCAGCCTGCGACAAAGCGCAAAAGGGCACTACCTGCCTCTTTCCGGAACGTTGCACTTGCGTGCGGTATACCCAGGGGGATCCGCTCGTCCGGCAGTCAGCGCAGGAGGCTGCCCTGCTACTAAGTTGTGATTAGGGACGTTCTGAATACTTGCGGGTGTGGATCGTGGCTTCCCTTAAGCCGAAACTTTTCTGTGGCGTCGCACTTGTCGACAGGCACTCGGGCCTTTTCGCGCGCAAACGCTGGAGCTGTCCGGTTGAAACCAGGCAGCGGCGCTTGCATTTACGCCACAATAAATGTCAAACGACTGTCATAAAGACCAGCCGGGCAACGCCTCCACACCGACAGAACCTACTGGACGTTGCACAGTTGACTTCAGACGATGAGTCCGAAACGGCAGACTATAAAGGTCGGCCGTCGAACTGTCAAGCGGTGCCAGTACGGTCAGAATAGGTTCTCTCTTGATGATTGATGCGGATTCGATTACTGGAATGATTTAAACTACCACGACGCCCGGTGTTGGACTTCACCTACCGGCGAGCAGTCGATTTAGATGGCGCGCTCGGAGCGAGAAGGAGTTGAGGGAGGATTTCAACTAAGCTAACTCAAACTTCAAAAAGCGGAAAAAAGCGAAGAAGGTCGAGAGGATCCACCCTCGACCTTCCTCGTAGATGCGCTTCCTTAATGCTTAGGGCTTTATGGCCGGCGCGTCGTCGCTGCCGTTACTATTGCCGTTAGTGGCGCTCTTGGTCTTTTCATTGCTTCGTATGAAAACACGGGAGGCTTCGACCACGGATTCCGGCACGTCGCGTTCAAAGACAGTGGTATTTCCCACCTTCTCGACGCGAAAACCAGCATCCTTAAATTCCTCTTCAGTCTTCTTAGCTTGTTCTAATTGTACTGCTGACATATTCACAAACCCTCCCTGTCGGGATCAGTAAGCCATTGCACAAATAATGGTGTCACCTGCTGAGCTATTGCTTCCTTGTCCGCGTCGAATGCCCCTGGATGCAATGCATCGAGCGACAACACACCCAAGACATCTTTGCGCTCGTTAACAACTGGGCAACATAAGTACGACCCTCTTGCTTCAAGCATCTTTGCTTCATCATGGAGGAACCCCAGATCAAGCATGCTTGGGATGAATTCGCCAGGCGGAACGTTGACTATCGCGCTCGCGATTTTCCTGTAACAACGTCCAGCGACCCCTTGATGAATAGTCATCGAGGACTCACTGAGCTGGCAGGGACCTCCGGGTTGACACCTTGCCACTTGGCGAAGTACCGCTACTTCCGATGAATTATCAACTTCGAGCAGCGTAACTCTCAGCCCGTGTACTTCATCGATCTTGAGAAAGCGGTAAACGACATCGCAAAGCATCTCGATGGCTCGGTGCCTTGCTTCGGCAATCTCCGCCTTCGCTTGCGCCTTGTGCTGGACTACTCGAGACTCCGCTAGCTCCGTCTGATGAGCTGCTCGTTCTTCTGCTATCCCAACCAGTTCCTGGCGATATCTCTTTTCGGTCCTACCTGCGTACAAAGAGCCTGCAACCAATGGGCCGATTCCTATAGCCGAGAGCACGACGTCCCATACCGGGTGCCCCAGTCCCAGAAGCGCCATGACCGTAAACGCCCCTGAGCTGACCGACGATGTCACGGCCGCAACCCAACCCAAGTTTTGGTTCCTGATCTCACGTCCCATAGGAGGATGGAGGTCATGGCACTTGAACTTGAGAGACAATGGTTGTGCCAGAGGACGCTGCCACTGATTTTAGAGGCGATTACCCTATTACACAGCAATCTAAGTTGTCAAATACCCACGCGTTATACGTTCTGCTGCCGCCGACGTTCCAACGATTGAGTGCGAGCCGAGCATTAGTCCGCACCAAATAGGGTACAGAATTCGGCCAAACGCCCAACATCTAGTGCTATGAAATCGAACGCTTGGCCAAAAACAAAAAAGCCGCCCTTCGTGGTGTTCGCGAAGGCAGCAGAGAAAGCGGGTTGATGGTAAGAGTACAGGTTACCGAAGTCAAGGGATTTTCTATCTGTTCTGTTATGGGCTATCCAAGTCTAACTGACGGAAACCGTCAGCGCAGCGTGGCACTATTTGTCAGGTCGAATCGTTATCCCTCAATGCGTGCAACCGGGAAACCCTGAGTAGCAGCGCTAACAGTAGTTGAGTACTGACGACCTCTAAAACGGAAATATTTCTCTCATTTGCCTTAAAAGATCCACTTAAGCAGATGCGCGGCGGCCCAAACGAGTCCAGTCACTAACAAGAGGATGAAAAAGATTGTCGCAACCACTATCAGCTTGAACTTTCTATAGCGACCTTCATCAGGAGGTGAAAGAGTTCCCTGCGGGAAATATGGTGGTGGTCTGTCTGTTGCCATTTGCTTTGATTCAGTTTGTCAGGTCGCCCGCGTCAAGGCAACCTCAGTTGTTACAATGTGACTGTCTTTCAGGCTATAAACATTTCGCTCCTGCGGAGCCCGCGCCATCCTTTAGGAGCATGAACCTATTCCTTCCCGCTAACAAACCTCAGGGAGTCTTCGTCGGCGGGGCGCCTGAGTTCGCGTTGCCCTCTTCCTTCTTCTTCTTTTCTTCTTCCTTCTTTAGCTGGCCTTCCGAATATTTCCTGCCCGCCTTAATTCGCTTCACACCTTCGCGGGCCTCTTCAAGGGCATCCTGGGCGCGATAGTTCTCCGGGTCGATGTCCAGGCACTTTTGAAAAGCAGCCGCCGCTTCATCATACTGGGCCAACCGCGTGAGGGATGAGCCCAGATCAAAATAAATATCCGCATCGTCGGGTTTCAGGCGCGTCGCCTGCCGATACTCGCGCACCGCGTCGGTGTGCAGATGGAGGCCGGAATAACTCTGCCCCATGTTGTAGTGAGCTTCGGCGTCCTTTGGATTGGCGGCAAGGAACTTCTTATAGTGCTCAATAGCTTTCTTATAAGCTTCTTCCGCTTCCTGCTTTTCCGCCAGGGCGTCGTGTGCCAGGCCCAGACGAAAATATGCTTCGGCAAAATCGGGGTCGAGCCTGGTAGCTTTCTGAAAGGCCTCGAGCGCCTTTTGATCTTCGTCTTTCTTATAGAATTCTTTTCCCTGATCCAGGAACACACGAGCTTGCGTGGGGTCGAGGGCACCGGCCAAACTCTTATCGGCCGACGAAGAGCCTCCGCCGTCAGCCATTTTGGCGGGCTTCTTATGACAGCCTGCTCCGCATAGCAGGCAAGCGATAATGATGATTAATACAAGGCGCATCGGAATCTCTCGTGTTGAAGCGGTCGATCCAAAAGTCTGTCGCAAAGAATGCCTGGGAGACTTCGGGCCGGCAGCCCGCTGTACAAAATCGGGGTTAGCACAGACTATCTACTGCAAATGACCGGGCGAGTCAAACTCGACAGAAGTCTCGGGAGAACCCTATCCGAGGCTGCGGCGGCCTGGGCTCAAAAATAAGGTAGTTATGGAAATGCGTCTGGATTATCCTTTTCCTCACTAAGACCTGCTCCTTCTTAGGTGCGCGACGGCAATTTGCCGCTGCGATTTCAGCAGACCAACACAGAACGTATAGGAGTCGCGATGTCGAAAACTCATTGCCGTCTAATTGCCCTGGTCCTTTCAGTTGCCCTGTTGGGACTCATGATACTTGCCCCCGACGCGCTGGCGAAAAAGCCAAGAAAGAATAAGAGGAAAGCCACCGAAGACTATGTCTATCGGGCGCCCACAATCACGTTGAATGCTTCGCCGACGGTCCTGACGGCGTGCGCCGGACAGTCCGCTCACGTTCAACTGGACGCACGCGCCAGCTTTCCCAGCGGCGCCAATCCCCGGTATCACTGGTCCGCTAACGGCGGCCGTATCGAAGGGAGCGGGGCCACCACCGACTGGGACCTTTCCGGCCTTAAGCCCGGCTACTACAAAGCATCTCTCGAAGTGGACAACGGCTTGACAGATGAGTGTTTGGCATTTTCATCGGCCATGGTGCTGCTTAAATGCACCCCGCCGACTTGTCCGAACATCATGGTCTCCTGTCCTGAGAAGGTCGAGATTAATCAGCCTTTGACATTCTGCGTCAGCGCCGCGGGAGGTTCCCCGGGCGTCAAGCCAGTCTATGAATGGACAGTGACCGCCGGAAAGATCGTCTCCGGTGAAGGCACCAACTGCATCACGGTTGACACGACAGGTCTCGCCGGCCAGTCAGTGCGGGCCACCTTGAACATGCCCGGCTACAACGACCTGAATTGTTCGGCCACTTGTATCGTGCAGATACCTAACGAACTGCCGAAATGTCGCAAGTTTGACGAGTATTCAAAGATCACCCGCAACGATGAAAAGGCCAGGCTCGATAATTATGGCATCGAGCTGCAGAACGACCCGACTTCGACGGCCTACGTCGTGGTTTACCCGGGACGAACCGGAAAACCTGGTGAAGTTCAGCAACGCTCCGCGCGAGTAGTTGACTATCTCGCCAACTCTCGTGGGATCGATAAGCAGCGGATCATCGTCGTCGTCAGCTCGGCTCGCGACGAACTGATGGTCGAACTGTGGGTTTGCCCGCAGGGCGCCAAGCCGCCAAAATCAGTTGGCATGCCGTAATCGTTACCAATCAACCTAACCAGCAAACTACCGGCGATGAGTCAGCCTCGCGCCGGTAGTTTTTTTTAGAACTTTGTCGACCTTTTTGTCCCCGGCTGCGTCTCAACTGCGGCCATCAGTATCACTGGGCAAAGAGATACGGATAGCCCCTCCCACGAGGATAGGCGTCGCACTTGGCAAGGTGCGGCGCCTTCAATTATGTAAAAAAACTTGTGAGTTCCGCGCGCGTTGTAGTAGTCTTTGCGCCTCCAATTCGTTTCCGGATGCGGCGCCTGGACTGCTTGCCACAATTCAGGTGTCTTTGATCTTCAAATTTTCTTTGCCTGGTGATTGAGTTCCAGATCTCGATCATCTCCGAGCTGAGCTCGTAATGAAGACCCTTCTTTTCTCGCTCCTGCATGGTGCGGGTATCACAAAACTCTCTGCCTGGTGGTTCCGCAGACGAACAATATTTCTCTGCTATCATGGCGTCACTGAATGTCCGCAGCGCAGTCCTGAAGATCCTAAAGGCTTACACGTAAATGCGCGACGTTTTGCGCGGCACCTTGACTTCCTGCAAAGTCATTATCGCGTAATCGCTTTGCGCGACTACCTGCAAGCACAACGTGAAGGCCGGCCTTTGCCCGCCTACTCGGTCGTGTTGACCTTTGACGATGGCTTTCGAAATTTCCTCACTGTGGCGGCGCCCATGCTGGCAGCGCGAAAGATGCCGGCAACAGTTTTTCTAATCACTGACCGGGCCGGCGAAGAGTCCGATCGGCAACTGCGGCGGGACTGGACAGCGGAGGATGACAGACGTTACCTCTCATGGAAAGACGTTCGACTGCTGCAGGAAACGCAGGGGTTTGAATTCGGATCGCACACTTGCTCGCATCCGGGCCTATTGACACTGTCGGCAGTTGATAGCCGTCATGAATTGCAGCACTCTTATAATGACCTGGTAAATCATCTGGCGATCGAAAATCCGTCACTCTCATATCCCAAAGGTCAGTACTCTACGCTTTTGGCCGAGGCTGCGCGCCAGGTCGGCTATGCCTGCGCGTTGACTACGGACCGCGGTCCCAATGAATTAGATCACGACCTGTTTACGCTCGGGCGTACCTTGATTGGGGACTTTGACGATGAGGCTGCGTTTGCGGTGCGGGTTTCCGGGTTGAGATGGTCGCTGGTAAAACTGTTCGGGTTCCTCTGGCCGTCCAGTGCCGTTCCCCAGGTTCCGCAAACCAAGCAGATCCGCGATCCCTTTCCGATTGTTATTCTGAAGTCAGCGAGATTTACGAGGGTCCCTGGCTTACGCAGTCCTCGTCTTACGGATGATTGCTTACCGGAAAAAATTCATCCGCATAGTTGAATGCTGGAACGGTGAAGACATAGAAACCCCCGGCGCTGATTTGAAACGCCGCTTCCAGCAAACTCATCCACTCAGCGGCACGCTTGCTCGCGAGTTCTATACCGTACTGGTCGACCTCACCCGAAATTCCGAAACGATTTTTTCCAATATGAAGCGTGGGACGCGTTACGAAATCACGCGGGCGCAAGCACGCGATGACTTGAGTTATGGATGCTGGGACGGAAACGAAACCAAAATCCTTGAAGAGTTTTCCGACTCAGCGAAAGAATTTCTAACTCAGAAAGGTCAACCAGCACTGGATCGAAGATGGCTGGCTCTACTCGCCGGCGCCGGACTGCTGGAGCTGACGCATATATCTGATCGCCAGGGCGCCAAACTCGTATGGCACGCGTATCACCGCAGCCGGCAACGAGCGACGTTGCTCTATTCGGTGTCGTTCTTTCGCCATAACCCCAGTCTCCAGTTTCGCCAAATGGTGGGCCGCGCCAATCGCTATCATCATTGGCAGGACATGCTGCACTTTAAGAACGCTGGCATATCAACTTATGATTTTGGCGGCTGGTACGACGGCACAAAAGATTTGGAGCGTCTCGCCATAAACAAATTCAAGGAACAGTTCGGCGGCGAGGTTGTAAAGAACTACATCTGCGAAGAGGCATTGACCCTGAAAGGCACGCTGTTTCTGCGCCTCAGGACCAGGCTATTGGGAAAGGCAATTTGATCCCTACGGCGTACTTGAAGAGTTTCGGTGAAGTCATTTCCGGATATCCAAGCCAGGTGGTGATTGGGCAGTCGGGAAGGGGACTCTGTCCCCGCCTCAAGTTGCAGGAGGAGCCCGCAATGCCAGAGAGTCAATTTCTGTCGGGTCGATTTGTGAATCTCGTCAAGAAGCATACTCCCACTTGAAGCGGGGACAGGGTCCCCCTTCCCTACTGTCCAATTCACACTCGACTTTTTCAAATTCCAAGATTGACCGTTAATGACCCGTCAAACCGACATCGACGATTTAAACAAGCGCGGCTATGCGAGCCCGAAAGTCGTTGACTGGTACGACGAACTCGATTTCACTCACCAGACCGAACGCGTGATACTGGACAGCCTTCTTCCTGCTATCAAGAACCAGAAGTTACTGGACATCGGCATTGGCGGCGGCCGCACCACAAAATTCCTGCTGGAGATTAGCCGCGACTACATCGGCATCGATTACACAGCCGCGTGCATCGAGGCGACCCGGAGAAAATATCCTCGAGCAGATCTCTTTTGCTGCGACGCTCGAGACCTCAGCATATTCCCGGCTGATGGTTTCGCGTTCGTGCTTTTTTCCTTGAACGGGATCGACTATGTAACTCATGAAGATCGTTTGCGAGTGCTGAAAGAAGTTTTGCGCGTGCTCCGGCCTGGAGGATTTTTTATGTTCTCAACCCATAACCGGGACTACCGCTACTTCAACAAGCTCCCATGGCAGGAAGGCATTCGTTTGAATCTCGGATTTCTCAAGAATTGTCTCTACACCGTGGCTTTCCTGCCAAAGCACTTCCGCATGCAACGGCATGAGATCCATACGGATGAATACGCCATCGTCAACGACAACGCACACGGCTTTTCCTTGCTGTCCTATTATGTTGGTATCGATCAACAGCGGGCGCAGTTGGAAGCGGCTGGTTTCGTCGACGTGGAAGCGTATGACATGGAAGGCAGTAAGGTCGAGCACGACCGCGACTCCCCCTGGACTTATTACCTGGCTCGCAAGCCGCTGTTCCCTGGTTAAGAATTCTTTGTGATGCTGCGCCTTTGCGGGAAAAAAAACACCATCTACCGCATAGGCGCAAAGACGCAGAGTTACGACGCACTACCCAAACGCAACTTGTCCCTGACGATCCAATCCACAGTACCCACAACAGTGGCCGCATCAAGGACAATCAATATCGGTATCAGCAAGAGTAACCGGCGAAGGTTGCGGCCGATACCGGCCGGAAACCTTTTGCGATTTCGCCAGAGCGCTGCCAGTGAGCGGGCCGTCAGCAATAACACCAGGAGGGTGACGAGGACGATTGGCCACCAGCCCGTGAAAGCAGCCAAGATGATTGCGCCCAACAGCAGCACTGCGTAACGAATTAAAATCGCGGCCTGCCACTCTCTCCACAAACCCGCAGCCAAATTATTTCTGGAATAGGTAACGAAGCGCTTGAACGTAAGGCCAAAGGTTGGCTGCATGGTCCATCTGACCACAGCGGCGGGAGCGTAACTTATCTTGAATCCCTCGTCTTCAATCTTGCTGATAAACAGGTGGTCCTCCGCCGAACGCAAATGTTCGGGAAACCCGCCCACCCTTTCCCAGACAGAGCGGCGCAGCAACGACGAAAAAATAGCCCGGGCCTGCCTAACCTCTGCCAGGCTTTCGCGGTTGGGGACGAAGGCATAGGCAATGGCCGCGCATTCCTTGAAAAAAGTATCGGTTACCGGTTCCCAGGCGCCGAAAACAACGTCCGTGTCTGGGTTCGCACCCGCGCCAGCGGCCAATTGGGCCAGCCAGTCGGGCTCGGGTACAACGCCCGCATCAATAAAAGCCAGCCACTGATACGAGGCATTCGCAGCCGCGACGTTGCGGCCACGTCCAGGCAAAGCCAGGGCTTCACGAAACAAACGGACGGATGGATTTCGTTGGGCGTAGTCGTTGACAATGGCGGCGGTGGCATCGCTTGAGCCACCATCGGTGATTAAGATTTCAGCCGCTGGCAGAGACTGATCGAGCAGACCATCGAGCAGCGCACGGATCGACTCTTCCTCGTTTCTTACTGGAATAACGACGCTGATTTTCATCGTGCGTTTTGGTGATCAAAAGCGAAAGCGGCGTGTCCTCACCACACGCCGCTTTCCAAACGCAACCATTTCGGGCCGCGCCGGGGCGAGGCATCCAGCCATCAAGCCCAAGTGTTTGGCATTGTACGCGAAACGAATTTTGCGTCAAGCAAAGGCCGTGATTACAGGCTACGGTCTGAATGCGGAGTGCGGTGACCAGTCACCAAAGCGACGACAGGCGGGGTCCCCGGCGCGGCAGCCGCGCTGGGGTGCGCACGTCGCACTCCAAATTTAATGTACACAAGCTGCCCGCCCGCGATTTCGTCGAATGTCATTCAACGCACGCTCGCAAACTAACAGTCTGCTTTACACGAAGCATCATGGAAGGCAGCGGCCACGGCGGGGCCGATGACGTAGTTGGCAAAGATGGCTCTTCTCACAGGCGACTCACCGACAAAGGTTTTGCGAAACTCATCCAGCTTGACGGACTTTCGCGTCTGCTCGAGCGTCTCACCGCGCCTCACCGCAGCTTCAACCTGCTCTCTGATCGAGGCGAACAACCGCGACATTAACTGCAAATATGAGTCATCTCGCAGCACTGGGCCATGACCGGGAATGATAACGGAGGCATGCAGCGCGATCAGCCTTTGCAGCGTCGCACTCCAATCGCCGGGATGCGATTGCGGATCACCCACATAAGGCACGGGCAAAATTACCAGGTCACCTGTAATCACCACTCCTTCTTTCTGCAGGTACACGACAATGTCGCCGCTGGTATGACCGCGCCCCAGATAGCGGATGTCAATCGTGCGCTCACCGCGATAAAGCGTTAAGCGATCGTCCAGCGTGATCGTGGGCAAAACAATTTCGACGCCCGGATTCTCTGCCATATAGCTTTCGGCGATCTCGAGATCGCTCGCATAGGTCGATCGTTCTTCCGCGCTCAGCGGTTCGCCGCTCTGTTTTTTATTTCTTTCCAACAGGCTGCGCAGGAAATTAATGAATGCGGGATAGCCGTCCGGCGCCATGGCTTGCTTTCTGTTTGCCAGTCCGGTGGTCGGCAGATATTCACGAGTCTTCACGTGGGCAATGAATTCAGCATGCGGGAACGCGTCGCGATAAACCTGGTTCCCCATGATGTGGTCGTCATGCCAGTGAGTGTTGATGACATAGGTCACCGGTTTATTCGTTAGCCGTCGCAGCGCCGCCAACTCTTCCTTTGCGGTGCCGGGTGTAAGAGTTGTATCCACGACGATCACATCGCGATCGTTGATGATAAAGACGCTGTTGCCGTTAACGGTCAACCCGGGCGGCTCTTTGCGAATCGCGGCGTACACGTCTTCGGCAACCTTAACCATCTCGAATTGTTCTGATTGGGCCAAAGTGAACACCGGCGCGAGGAGGATGAGTATCAACAGACAAAGGATGCGCATGACAACTCCAACAACGTGTGCAGAATAGTGTGAAAGCATGCGGTCTTACGCTCGCAAATCGATTTAAGTTCTGCGGCCCTGTTGGCAGGGATACGCAAGTTCGGAAGACTTCCCAGCGATGCGTTTTTGTGCGCTGAGGTTGAGGTATGACCACCGGACAAATCGGAGCGCTTCAGATGCCACGGCTCGCCCCGTGGTCTTTCACGCTCGCAGCTAGACTTGCATCGGCATAAGCGTGAACCCCCACGGCGCAAGCCGTGGTATCAGCCTGAGCTGCGCTCTTTCGCATTGAAAACACGTCCCAAGCGGAGCGTCTGGCCTTTGGATTGCCAAGTTCAGTCGAGAGCATTTCTGAGCGCCAGCGATGTTTATAAACGAGACGTATTGGCTGAACGCTGTACGGGAAAACTACGACCCGGCGTACAAACAGGAGGCACACATCGTGTCGCAAATGAATTTCATCCGACTTTTTCTTTTGCTGATAATTATTCTGTTTGGTTGCCCGTCGCTTAGCCCGGCACAGAAAAGCCACAAGAACAACGGAGAGCCCGCGGGAACCCCAGTGCTTTGGCGCGAGCCCGTGGGAATTGAGGCCCGCAACCTGCTTACCGGCGCCGGCGGCGACGCCATGAAGCCCGACCTGAGCCACGTTACCTTTATTGAGCAGGAGACTGGTGGCGCCTCAACGAAGTATCGAGTTCGCGATGCTGCGGGAAATGTGTGGGTGGCGAAGGTCAGCAAAGAAGCGCAGAGCGAGACTGCTTCAAATCGACTTGTTTGGGCCGTCGGTTATGAGACCGAAATAGTCTATCTGGTGCCGCACTTGACGATCGAAGGCAAAGGCAACTTTGACAACGTGCGGCTCGAAGCGCGGCCTAAAGACATCAAACGTGAAAGCGAGTGGAGTTGGACCGACAACCCCTTCCAGGGTTCGCGCGAGTTTCAGGGTCTGAAGATCATGATGCTGCTGATCAACAACTGGGACATGAAGGATTCGAACAACAAGATCCTGCTGGCAACCAATGATGCGGGCCAGCCTGAACAGCGTTATGTCATCAGCGATCTGGGTGGTTCGATGGGTAAAACGGGCGGAATGATTTCGCGCAGTCGAAACAAACCTTCGGACTTTGTTAAGACCGATTTCATCGAAGGCGTGAAGCACAACGTTATCGACTTTCACTACAGCGGCAAAAACAAAGGAATCTTTGAAGGCATCACACTCGAGGATGCGCACTGGATGGCGGGTTGGCTAAGCAAGTTGAGTGACGATCAGTTGAAGGATGCGTTCCGCGCGGCCAACTACAGCGATCAGGTTGTGGACGAAATGGCCCAAACCGTCCGCGAGCGCATTGACCTGCTGGTCCACCTGACGCAATAAGCAGGCGGTGCGACAAACTTCAGTTTGTCGTTTGCCTGGTCAGCAAGTATTTATCGAAAGAAGACGACAAGCTGGAGCTTGTCGGACTCGACGTTAACGACGCTTATCGTTGGCCTAGGTCAGTGCTTCTTCAGCCCGTTGGAGCGGCGGCACAACCGCGATGAAGTCTTCGGCAAAACGCTGCGCGTACTGGTCCAATAACTCGGTGACGCGTTCAAGCTTTGGCGAGCGGACGATCAAGCCAACGTGATGCTTCTTCTTAACGCGATAAACGATTTCCGAATCGTCATAGGCGGCAGTGTCAGGCTGCTCCTGTCGCGCGAGCGATAACACAATGCCGGCGTAATCCTTACGCGGCTTTTCCGGACGTGGTGATTTCGCTGCATCCTCGCCCGCGATTTCCAGTCTGGCCCATTCGCGCCAGAGGTTGATACCCGACGCAGCTTCCAACACCTCTGCAATATAAGCACCGCCTACGCGCGAAGCGATTTCAAGAAAATAGAAAGTCCCATCGGCATCGCTCTTGATGAACTCGGCATGGGTTACTCCGTTGCGTAGGCCCAGGGCCTTGATAAGCTTCCGGTTGATCTCAAAGAGCCTTTTCTGATCTGCCGAACCGTGCGCGAGCGTGTGTGAGATATAAGCGCCGCCACCGTGCGCAACCTGCAGCGGCGGCCGGCCGTAGCGATTGGCGGCCGCGAATACCACGCGGCCATTTTGCACGGTTGCGTCGACATGAAAAACCTCGCCGGGAACGAA
Source organism: Acidobacteriota bacterium (assembly GCA_025463135.1). Lineage (GTDB taxonomy): Bacteria > Acidobacteriota > Blastocatellia > Pyrinomonadales > Pyrinomonadaceae > JAOAPY01. The sequence goes on along the minus strand of JAOAPY010000029.1, from coordinate 143,955 downwards.
GCGCGCCAAAAAATAGTATGAAGCTCGTTCGTTCAGGCGCTCGCGCGCGTTCATTTCATCGATAACCTGCCACACCTGCTCCGGCCCTTCAACTTTTCGCATGCCGATCGCAGAAGCGTCAGCGCGCGGTTTGATTATCCAGGGGGGCGGTACGCGGTCCATGAACTCCAACAGGTCCTCGCGATTAATCAGCGGCGAGAAATCCGGCACGGTGATGCCCGCTGCTTTGGTCTTGAGGCTCATCGGCAATTTGTCGCGAAAGATGTTGGCGTTGGAACTGCTTACGCCAGGCAAACAAAGATGCTCGCGAATCAGCGCGGCCAGCACGATATCGAATTCTTCCAGGGCCACCACGCGATCAATTTTGTGCTCGAGCGAGAGGTGCCGCATGAGGTCGATAAAGATATCGGTTGAAGCATCATTAGGCACGGCGATCAGCTCGTCGATGCTGTCGCGGGGCCATTCTTCCCGCAACATCCTCTCTTTGGTTATGACGACTACGCGGCAGCCCAGCTTCTTGCATTCGCGTATGAAGTCCACACCTTTGTAGAAGGTCACCAGCAATACGACGTTGAGAGGGCGCGATTCACTTTTCATCATGGGGCACACTGTACAACAGGCTGCCGGCTTGTTGTTGGTCCATAGCGGTCTCGTCGGGAAAAGCCTGCAGGCCGGCTGCCTGCAGTACCGGCGAACAACTATAAACTTTTTGCAGAGTCCCGGTCACTCCTGCTAATGTATGCCGCGCTACAGCCCGTGAAAGTCCGACAGACTTCAGTTTGTCGACAACTTTCCCAGAAGTTCAACATCTTTCGTAAATAGCTCTTTCCGCACGTCATCGACAAACTAAAGTTTAGCGGACACTTCTATGATCTTTCGTGGCCCGTTCCCGGAGGTAACTATCCCGGATATTTCCCTGCCCGCCTTCGTCCTGCAGCGGGCCGCGGAACTGGGAAATAAACCTGCCCTTATAGAAGGTCCAACGGGACGCATCGTCACCTATGCGGCACTGGCCCATTCGGTTAGACGCGTGGCGGCAAGCCTGGCGGCGCGCGGTTTCAAGAAGGGCGAAGTGTTCGGCATATTAAGTCTGAACGTGCCCGAATACGCGATTGTTTTTCACGGCGTCGCCATGCTCGGCGGTATCATCACTCCCATCAATCCTCTGTACACCGATCGCGAAGTGGCACACCAACTAAAAGATGCCGGCGCCAAATTCTTAATCGCCGCGCCACAGTTCATCGACAAGGCCCGCACGGCGGCGAACGAAGCGAACATCGAAGAGCTGTTTGTATTTGGCGAAGCCGGGGGCGCTACACCTTTCGCTTCCCTGCTCGAGGGCGATGGCGAGGCGCCTGAAGTCGAGATCGACCCGCGCGAAGATCTGGTGGCGCTCCCATATTCGAGCGGCACCACCGGCTTACCCAAAGGCGTGATGCTCACACATCGCAACCTGGTCGCGAATTTGTGCCAGATGGAAGGGCTCGACTACTTCACGGAAAACGATACTTTGATTTGCGTCCTGCCTTTGTTCCATATCTATGGCCTGGTGGTGATTCTTAATTTGGGATTACAGAAAGGCGCGACGATTGTCACGATGCCGCGGTTCGAGCTCGAGCAATTCCTGCGGGTGGTCCAGGACCACGGCGTGACGATGGCGCATATCGTGCCGCCCATTGTCATCGCCCTCAGCAACGATCCGCTGGTCGACGACTATGATCTTTCCAAACTTCATACGCTCTTCAGCGGCGCCGCTCCGCTGGGCGAGGCGCTTACAAGAGTTTGTATCGATCGCTTGCAGGTAAAAGTTCGTCAGGGATATGGGATGACTGAAACGAGTCCCGTAACTCATTCATCTCCCTGCGATTCGGCGCAGGTGAAGTTTGGCTCCGTCGGTGTCTGCGCGCCTAACACCGAGTGCAAAATCGTCGATCTGGAAACGGGCGAGCCCCGGGGAACGAATAAAGAGGGCGAATTATGCGTGCGTGGACCACAGGTGATGAAAGGTTATTTGAATCGGCCTGAAGCAACGGCGCACACCATCGATGCCGATGGCTGGCTCCACACTGGTGACGTCGGCTATGCAGACGAGGACGGACACTTCTTCATCGTCGACCGCGCCAAAGAGTTGATCAAGTACAAAGGGTTCCAGGTTGCGCCCGCAGAACTGGAAGCCATCCTGCTCACCCATCCCTCGATCTCCGATGCTGCGGTGATTCCAGTTCGCGATGATGAGGCAGGCGAATTACCAAAAGCCTATGTGGTTAGAAGCGATGACGTAAGCGCCGCGGAGATTATGGAATTCATCGCCGGCCAGGTGGCTACATTCAAGAAGATCCGTTTTGTTGAGTTCATCGATAAGATTCCGAAATCGGCTTCCGGAAAGATTCTGCGGCGCGTGTTGATTGAACGCGATCGTGCCGGCGCCATTTAGAATTAGGAGGCAGACGGCAGGAGCAGGGGCGGGAGGCAGGAGCAGGAGGCAGAATGCGAATTGCTCCACTTGATTCTCTTCGTCAGTTGGATTCGTGACTGACTTAGCAGCTTACCCTGCCCGCCGCCTCCTGCTCCTGCCCCTGCTCCTGCTCCTGCTCCCGCCTCCGCTCCGCCGGCGCACTCCAAACTTTCTTAAAAATCTTGACAGAATTCGGGGCTTGGGCTTAGAGTCCCTGCTGAACCACAAACACAAAGGAATTGACGCCCCCACGTTCATCCCCCTCGCTGGTTTGAAACTGTGCTGTGAGAACGTCTCGCAGCCAAAGTCGGTATTCTCGCATCCAGGCTTTGTGCTCATTAGTCCCAATGAGCAAGGAGGATCAAAATGCTTCGTCGCCCAGTCGCCCGCTTTCAGACAAGAACCTTGGCCCTGTTAATCATTACCGCTGTTTGCGTGTTCCTCGCCTTGGGAATAACAAGTTCAGCCAGAGTCGCGAAACACCTTCGCGCTACCCCGTTTCAGGATCCGCAGATTGCGAGTCCTGACAGTATAAGTACCACTATGTACGGTGGAAACGGGGGGCACGGTAACAGCGATTCGATAAACGACGGGTCGTTGGTCACACTTGATCAAGCGAATGCCTCGGTGACCGTGGTGGGCCACCCGAACGGCATATTGCGACTGACCGGTTTGGCATTTGATTCAACAGGAAAACTTTTTGCCTCGACCACCGGAGGTGGAGGCTTTCCTCCGCCGCCACCGCCGCTAACCAGTACGTTGATAGTTCTTGATCCAACCAATGGCGCCCTGGTATCGACGATTGGGCCGATTAAAGATGGCGCCGCGGGTCCGGCGATCAGCATCGCCGATCTCGCGATCCAACCCGGCACCGACACGCTTTTCGGTATGCGTGCTCCCAATGATGGTGGCGGCGGGCAGGGAAAGCTTTACACCATTAATAAGACGACGGGTGTTGCCACTCTGGTGGGTAATACCAATACATTTTTTGGAAGTATTGCTTTTGCGCCTGACGGTACTTTGTACGAATCCGCCGCCGACCTGAACTTTATGACGGGCGAGGACATAAATATCAGATTCATGAAGGTAAACCCGGCGAATGCTGCAATCATAACTTCCGTTTCCGCGGCGCACTTTTTCGGAGCCTTGGGCGTGCGACCCACCGATTCGGTGATCTTTGCGGGGACAGGTGATGAACATCAGATTTTCACCGTCGTTCCTGCGACCGGGGCCTCCACTTTGATTGGTGATACGGGGCAGAACTTCGTAGGCGCCATTGCCTTCAGTCCGGTCACCACCGTGGGTGTGAACAACTATCGACAAACAGATCTCGTTTCAGACGTTCCCTCTCTGGCACAGATCCTGGATCCGCGTCTGGTCAATCCGTGGGGTATCGCAGAGTCTGCGACCAGTCCCTTCTGGGTGGCCAATCAGGGGACCAGCACTGCTACGCTCTACGGCGGTGACGTGGGGGGTAACCCCCTCACCAAGAACACACTGAATGTCACCATACCGGGCGGCGTTCCCACCGGGACAGTATTCAACGGCGGTAGTGACTTTGTGATCACCGCCGGCGGAGGCACTGGTCCGGCGCGTTTCCTGTTTGCATCTCTCTCAGGCAACATTACTGCCTGGCGAGCGGGAACGGCAGCGATCATCGCCGCCAGCCATCCCGGCCACGTCTATACCGGTTTGGCCATCGGCAACAATGGAGTTGCAAACTTCCTTTACGCAGCCGACTTTGCAAATCGCAAGATCGATGTGTATGACAAGAATTTCGCGCTCGCGACTTTGGCGGGCAACTTTACCGATCCGACTTTGCCGGCCGGTTATGCACCGTTCAACGCCCAGAATCTGGGCGGGAAAATTTACGTCATGTATGCGAAGGTTGATCCGGCAACCGGAGAAGACGAGGCGGGAGTTGGTAACGGTTTCGTCAGTACCTTCGATACAAATGGCAATTTCCTACAGCGCCTGATTTCCAATGGCGCGCTCAATTCGCCCTGGGGCGTGACCTTGGCGCCAACCAGCTTTGGCAAGTTTGGCGACACACTCCTGGTCGGCAATTTCGGTGACGGCCGCATCAATGCCTACGCGCCAACCACGGGAGCGTTTCTGGGAACCTTAAATGACCAGAGCGGTCACGTGCTGGAAATTGAGAAGCTCTGGGCGATCACATTTGGCAATGGGGTGGGCGGCGGCGATCAGAATACGCTTTATTTCAACGCCGGACTCGGTGACGAAGACCATGGACTCGTTGGCAAGCTGCAACCGGCAATCACTCCCTTCATTTCCTTCCAGCTTAGTGCCGACAATTACGTGGCAGGTGAAGGCTCTGGTTTCGTGACGATTACCGTCAATCGCGTCGGCGAAGTCGGCCAACCCGCGACCGTCAACTTCAGTACCTATACTGAATCCAGCCCCGGACACGCTTCGGCTGCAAATGATTTCATTCCCACTGGCGGGGTACTGAGATTCGCAGCGGGCGAAACAAGCAAGACTTTCCGCGTGTTGATTATCGACGACACCAGGCTTGAAGGTGATGAAGAATTCGAGGTGCAGCTGAGCAATCCCACGGGCGCTGGATTGGGATTCCCAACCCATGCGGACGTCAAGATTGCCGAGAATGACTCGCCGTCCTCTATCAGCCCGGCGCAGAAGACATTCGTTGCCGCTTTGGATGGCGGACACGAAGTTCCACCGCATGCTACTAACGGGACCGGCACGGGAATCGTGATTATCACGGACGAAGCTACCGGCGCCGCCAAGATGTCTTTGGCGTTCTCGGGTCTGACGAGTAACGCTGTCGCGGCCCATATTCATGGACCGGCGGTTGACGGTCAAAACGCGGCCGTCCTCTTCCCAATAACAGTCCCTTCGGCGACTTCCGGTTCAGCGAACGATGTCGCTTTTACGATGACACCTACGCAGATCTCTCAGTTAAAGAATGGGTTGTTTTATTTCAACATCCACACGACCAACTTTCCTGGAGGAGAGATAAGGGGACAAATCAATTTCAATCCGATCGATGAGGCGGGCTATTTCGTTCGTCAGAATTACCTTGATTTTCTGAATCGAAATCCCGACGCGGCTGGACTCAGTTATTGGACCGGCCAGATCACGGGGTGCGGCGTAAATACCCTTTGCATCAGCAACCGTCGCATCGATGTCTCTGCTGCCTTCTTCTTCGCTCAGGAGTTTCAGAACAAAGACTTCTTTGTCTATCGTGTCCGCAAAGCTTCGTTTGGTACGCTGCCGACACTGAGCCAGTTCACCTTTGATCGCACTACGATTGGAACGGGTTCGGCCGCGGACATGAAGACGTTTACTGAGACCTTTGTGCAAAACGGCGAATTCATCGGGATGTATCCGACCACTCAAAGCGGCTCGCAATTCATTGATAGCCTGATAGCCACGGTGCTGGCAGGTTCGGGTGTTGACCTAAGCTCTCGAAAACCCGATTTAGAGAACGAGTACCTGTTGGAAGCTTCGCAGACAGCCAGTCGCGCGCGGGTACTGCGGCGGCTGGTTGGTTATCCGGAGTTTACCAACGCCGAGTTCAATCGCGCGTTTGTGGCGACGGAGTACTATGGCTATCTAAGGCGCACTCCGGATGCGGCAGGGTTCAACTTCTGGTTAGGCGTGCTTAACGCGAATGCGGGAAATTTCCGCTCCATGGTGTGCTCGTTCATAACTTCGGACGAGTATCAGAGACGTTTCGGTACGCTCGTGACACGCAGAAATGCGGAGTGTGCGACGGTAGCGCCGTAACAAAGCAAAGCTGGTCTTTGGTCTTTGGCTTTGGTTTTTATGTCTTAGCTAGCGCAGGATTTCCCGACGGGTTGCTGGGGGTCTTGAATCTCGCACGCCAGGGCAGAAACAATCAAAGACCAAAGGCCTGAGACCAAAGGCCTAATCGAAGACCAAAGACACTTGCCTGGTTCCTTTCATCGAGTCCTCACCTGCGTTATAGTTTCTTTCCTGATTGTGTAAGCGCGAGCAACCGGCTTGCGCGCCGTCGTCAACACGCAAGGCAATCGCTTGCGTTTCATCGAAAGGAGTACCCAACCGATGTCATCCAGGATCAGATCATATCTGCTGAGCGCTGCGTGTCTTATTACTCTCGCCGCAACACAAACAATGGTGCGCGCTCAAGGTGACGACTTACAAACATTCAGTCCTGAGGGCGAGGAGTTTTCGGTCGCCATGCCGAAGGCTCCAAAGGCCGAGGAGAGCCAGGAAACCTATCATCGGATGACGCTGAATACCCGTTTGTATTTGTCAGCCACGGACCGCGGCCCGGTTTACGCCGTAGCATCGTTAAGCGGTATCAAAGCGAACTCTGCGCTCTACACTGAATTTCAGCGATTCAATTCTTACGTTGACGCCTTTAAGAACTGGTTCCCACAAAAAGTTCGGGGCAAAGACGCTGTGGCAAAACTCACCATCGTGGGCGACAAAGTCCTCAACGGCAATCCCGGGCGTGAATACAAAGTCGCTGTCGGAGATTTGACCGGCACTGCACACATGTACGCAACGAGGCGGCGCTTCTATGCGGTAGTGATCCTCAACACCAGGAAAGACGATGCCCTGACCGAGCGGTTCCTGAGTTCATTGGTGTTGCCCGAGAAAGTCGCTCCTCAGCCGGGCAACGTCGCCGTTGTTCCACCAGTGAGAGTCGAAACTATGAAACTCGGCACTGATGAAAAACCCGACGAGATAAAAAAACCCGACGCAGCGACGGCTGGTGAAAGCAAACCCGGGGAATCGACGCCGCCGGAAAAACTTCCGGGAGAGCGTGCTCCCATCTCGGGCGGCGTACTCAACGGTAAGGCCGTTTATCTGCCGCAACCGGAATACCCAGCGATCGCCGCCCAAGCCAAAGCCGCGGGTACAGTTGTAGTCCAGGTCCTGATTGACGAAGTCGGAAATGTCGCCAGTGCTCATGCCGTCTCCGGTCATCCGCTGCTACAGGCGGCTGCGGTAAACGCGGCACGTCAGGCAAGGTTCAGTCCCACGTCTTTAATGGGTGAACCGGTAAAGGTCAACGGCGTCATAACGTATAACTTTGTCGCCCGGTAGCCCCGGGACTGCCCGGGACCGCACGCATCCTGCGTGCTTCCCGTTGTCAGCGTGAACCGCTTAGTGAGCTGAAGCTGTTTGTGATTAAGTCGGATACCGACTAAATCGCTCGGCTACTCAATCAGCCTGCGCAAGTCCACAGCAGTCCACAGCCCAGTCGCTTGACGCTACTCTTGCCCCAGTCTATCTTCGCTCCCATTCGTTTACTGAAAACACTTTCCGATCCGCGGAGCTCTGATCGCCATGTCAACTCAAGCAGTTATTTCCTGTCCGGCGTGGTCCATTCCCGGTTTCCTGGAGGTGCGGGATGGCCGCCTGAACATCAGCGGCGCCGACGCACTGGCCCTCGTCAACGAGTTTGATTCCCCGCTTTTTGTTTTCTCAGAAGCCCGGATCAAATCAAATATCGATCGACTGCAGCGGGCGGCCCGCACCGTCGATCGGCCCATCAGGTTCTGTTACGCCTCGAAGGCCAACTCGAATCTGAGCGTGTTGAAAACTGTACTGGAAGCCGGCATCGATATCGAAGTAAATAGCGGTGGCGAGCTTTTTAAAGCCTTGCGAGTGGGATTTCGGCCCGATCAGATTATCTTCAACGGGACCAGTAAGAGCGATGGTGAAATCGATGAGGCGGTGCGCGCCGGCATCTATTCCATCAACGTCGATTCGATTTATGAAATTGGCCTGGTCGAACAATCCGTTCGGCGCTTAAGAGCGGCGGGCAATGAAGTCGCACCAGCGCGCATCGCTCTACGTTTGGTGCCCGAGATTGGCACGCGCTCGCATCTGGGCTTGCAAACTGCGCTGCTCACTTCGAAGTTCGGTATCTCCTCTTCCGAAGTGCTGGATGCGTTTCGGCGCGGCTTACAAAATCCCGATCTGATTCATGTCTGTGGCATTCACATTCACGTCGGTTCACAGACACCGGACGTCGAACCATTCGCCGATGCTTTCAAGAGTATGTGGGAGCACCTGATGAGGATTCATGACGACACCGGTCATGTGCTGGAACACATCAACCTGGGGGGCGGCATACCGGTAAATTATTTACGGGATCGCTCACAGGCAGATCAGTTGCCTGAGCATGAACGCGATATGCTCGGCGCCGATCTTGAGCCGGCCGCTGTGCTGACGGAGGCCTTGCGAGTGGCACGCATCTCAGCCCGCGACGCGGCCGCCGAGCATCTGCTGGATCGGGTGACTATTCTGCTCGAGCCCGGGCGCAGCGTCATCGCCGATGCGGGCCTGGTGCTGACGACCGTGCGCAACATCAAGCAGCGACCTGAGACGAACGATTCCTGGCTGCTCACGGATGCCGGCTACAACATCATGCTTTCGATGAACAACTACAAATGGTACTACCATTTGATCTCAGCCTCGCGGGCAGCAGAGCCGTACGACTGCGATTATAAAGTCGCCGGACCACTCTGCGATTCCGGAGATGTCTACTTTGATATCGAACGTGAGGGGCGACTGCCCGACTATCGCAAGCTGCCGGCGGATGTTGCGCCCGGTGAAGTGCTTGCGCTTTTGAATAGCGGCGCCTATTCCCTGGCGCAGATGTTTCATTACAACGGGCGCCCGCTGCCTGCCGCCGTAATGATTCGCCAGGACGGCAAACCTGATTTGATTCGACGCAGGGATACGTATGAGGACCTCGTAGCGAATGATGTTTGGTAAGAGCAGATTACATCGTATCTCATTCACACTCGGTTTTTAATCGCGTGATCTAGTTTGGTTTTACGTTCGAACGTTTCAACGGTTTTCAGATTCGCCGGAGTGTAGCTAAACCGTTGAAACGGTTTTCGGAAATTGGGAGAGAACTTGCTCACCTGGTTGAAACCGGGTGAGAATGCGAGGGAGATGAAATCATCGTTTCGTTATAACAATTCTCGGACCTGAAACGACAACGACGTGTCAACCACCACCAAGAACAATAATCAGTTAATCCGCGGCCTTGGACCGATGGCCGCGATCTCGGTCAATGTCGGCAACATTATCGGAACCGGGATCTTTCTCAAGGCGCGGGTGATGACCTGCAATGTAGGAACGCCGGGACGCGTCATCGGCGTTTGGATTGCCGCCGGACTGCTGGCCCTGGCAGGCGCGCTCACTTACGCGGAGTTGACCACGGTGCGACCGCACGCCGGGGCTGAATACGTGATCACGCGCGACGCCTATGGTCCGGTCTGGGGCTTCCTCAACGGCTGGTCGCAGTTTCTGATTTCGCGCACTGCGTCGGCGGCCGCGCTCTCGGTCGGCTTCGCCATCTTCCTCAACGATCTGACGCGTGGTTCGCTCAGTGAGGTCTATTTCAATTTCACGTTGCCCGGCGGACACCAACTCCCCTTCGGCAGGCTGCAAGTCTTCGCCCTGCTGACCCTTGCTGTTACAACCCTGATCAATTGCGCGGCAGTGAGTGTGAGTGGATACGTTGCGTCTTTCATTACCGTCTTGAAGGTTGTGCTGGTGCTGGGTGTGGGTATTGGCGCTTTCTTTTATCAGGATGGAAGCTGGGCGCACTTTGCGATGAGCAACGTCGGCGGTACTTGCGAAGGTGTGGGAGTAACGGGTGGTGGCTTCTCAGGTTTCTTCGCGGCCATGCTCGGAGCGCTGTGGGCTTACGATGGCTGGAACAATGTTTCTTACGTGGCCGGCGAAGTAAAACACCCCGAACGCAATCTGCCGCTCGCTTTGATTAGCAGCATGCTCATCGTGATGGCGCTATATGTTCTGGTTAATGTGAGTTATTACTACGTGCTGACACCAACCCAGGTGGCAAGTGTCTCGGGGGCGTCATCGGTCGCGGCGGAAGCCACCATGCGCGTGCTGGGTCCGCTGGCAGTGAGTTTGATTGCGGGCATCATGATGTTGTCGTCCTGGGGCTCGCTGCAGACCTCCATCCTGGGCACAGCGCGTATTCCATTTGCGATGGCTCGCGACGGTCTCTTCTTCGCCAGCCTGGCGCGCGTCTCTCGCAAAAACTCGGTTCCTCTAGTCTCTCTGATTGTGCAAGCCATTTGGGCCGCGGTGCTGATCCTCTCTGGTACGTTCGATCAACTTACAGACTTTGCGATCTTTGCGTTCTGGCTTTTCTACGGCTTGACAGCGGCGGCCGTCTTTGTATTTCGCTGGCGCGAGCCCGAGACTCCAAGACCATATAGCACCTGGGGATATCCCGTCGTGCCGGCAGTTTTCGTGCTGGTAACCATCACCTTGATTTGGTTCACTATCAAGAACGCGCCACTGCAATCGTTGATCGGGCTGGTGATAATTGCGCTGGGTCTGCCTGTGTACTGGTACTTCGCGCGAACTTCGAAACAGCGGTGATAACGGAACTGGCTTCTCTCATTCACACCGGGGGTTTCAACCAGGTGAAGTGACATCCGTTTTTGAATTCAACCGTTTCCAACGGTTTCTCATTTTCTTGCCGAATGTAAACCGTTGAAACGCTTAAACGCAATGTTGGCTGCTCTAGTCACCCGGTTGAAACCGGGTGTGAATGAGAGTGAGAATTCCCTTCGACAAATGACGCTGGTGATTGATCAGGGCTTCTTCCGCTGGGGGTATTTCAGCGCCGGACCACTTCCGTCAAAGGAGAAGAAGGGCCCTCGCTGGTCGTGAGTAATGCCTTGCCATCGAGCCGATAACAAACTGCCTCGCCCTGCCTTCTTTGACCCAGCTCGATTACCTTGATTGGCTGTTTCCAAATCGCATCGAACGCGTTCGCGCTTCCAAGCAGGATTTCGTAGCCGTGCAGGTAATCACACAGCGCCACTCTGCTCCCATCAGGTGAGATGTCCCCGCCCGTCACGAAGCCACCCAACAGACCCGGAATGTTGAGACCGCCAACCCGAACCATCGTTATCGTTTTGACCGTGTCGAGTGGCGCGGCTGCTTTATATACGCTCGCCTTGCCCCATAGCTCTTTCGTGATCACATAGAGATCGCCGCTGAAAGGATGGACCATAAGGGTCTCAGCATCACGCTTGCCGTCAGGGTAACGAAGCTGAATGGAGTCGGCCGTCTCGGTTGACCTGGGTCTACTCTTCGTCGATCGCACATCATCGGCAGTCACGGTGGGTTCGGGAATGCGATAGACAACGATGGTTGATCGCACACTGCTGTTGTCACCTATGTCGCCAATATATAAATAGCTTCTGTTCCGCACCGGGCCGGGACCAGCCGCAATGTCCTCCCAATCCCGTGCGCCGGCTCCGGCCACACGCCATACTCCGCGACTTTTGCCCTGGCCATCAAAGGCATAAATGAATGGACCATCGCCGGAATCGTTATGCGTCCAGTAAAGGCCGGGCGCCGTGCGCGAGGCCACGATACCGCTGCTTTCAGTAATAGCCGGGTCCCGTAAATGTGCCAGCTCAACCGGTGGGCCGTATTCCGCGGCGCGCGAGCGTGTTGAATTTGTTCTTTGGGGAGCGGCCGAAAGGGACGAGTTCGCCGTGGTGGCTCTGGAAGAAAGCAAGCGTTCAGCTACTGCAAAAACCCAGATCGCACTGAGCGCAAAAATTAGGAATGAACGCTGCTTGCGCATTGGCTATTAAAGACCGCGGGCCGCAAGTGCTTCGCGCGCCACTTCTTTGTCATCAAAGTGAAAAACTTCGCGGCCGATGATCTGATAATCCTCGTGTCCTTTGCCCGCGATCAAAACCAGGTCGGCGGCGCGCGCCTGGGCAATAGCGTATTGAATTGCTTCGCGTCGGTCGGCGATCTTTTCATATGGCTTGCCGGTCTTGCGGATGCCCGCTTCGGCGTTGGCAAGTATCTGATCCGGATCCTCAGTACGGGGATTGTCGGAAGTAAGGATCACCACATCGCTCAAACTGCCCGCTGCCTCTCCCATCGGCGCGCGCTTCGAAGCATCGCGATCGCCGCCGCAACCGAATAACGTGATTATTCTTCCCGTCGTTACTTCGCGCGCGGTGCGCAAAACGTTCAACAAGGCGTCGTCGCTATGCGCATAATCAACCACGACCGCGAAATCTCCTCGATGCGGGACTCGTTCAAAGCGGCCGGGCGCGCCGGTGCACGCGCCCAGCGCTGTCGTGATCACATCCAGGCTGTAACCGAGCGCCAGCCCGCCGGCCACGGCGGCGAGCGTATTGTAGACGTGGGGTGGACCCACCAACGGCGAATGAAAATCGCGATCACCTGCGGGCGTATGAAGCTGAAAGCGCATGCCGTCGAGTGAGAACTCTGCGCCGCGAGCCGTTACGTCTGCATCAGCTCTCGCGGCGTAGCGAATAACTCGGAGGCCGTCTCGCTCCATTCCGGCGGCCAGCTCCACGCCGTACGGATCGTCCATGTTGATGACGGAAGTTTTGGGCCGTGATCCCAGCCGCCCATCGAACAGGCGTTGTTTCGCGTACCAGTAGTTCTCCATAGTCTTGTGGTAGTCGAGATGATCGCGGGTGAGATTACTAAAGACTGCTACAGCGAATTCCAGCGCATCACAGCGATGAAAATCCATTGCCTGCGATGAACACTCCATCACTGCGGTCTTACAACCTACGGAAACTGCCTGGCGCAAGAGGCGCTGCATGTCTGTCGCCTCCGGCGTGGTGCGATCGGCCTTGCGCCTCTGCGGCCCGATTCGGTATTCGACCGTCCCGGTCATCGCCGCCGGCTCACCGGCTGCCTCGGGAATCGAAGCAATCAAATAAGCGGTCGTTGTTTTGCCATTGGTGCCCGTTATGCCGACAAGTTGTAGTTCGCGCGAAGGATGGTGATGAACCTCAGCCGCAGCCAGGGCCATAGCGCGTCGCACATTTTCAACCTGCAGCCATGCGCCGTGGAAATCGGTGGGCGGCGCTTGCTCAGAGATGACGCCTGTCGCGCCCTGGGTCATCACTTGCGGAATAAATTTGTGCGCATCAAATAATTCGCCGCGCACGGCTACGAATAAAGTGCCGAGCTTCGCTTGACGCGAGTCGTGTGTGATGTCCACCAACTCAGCGACTGGATCGCCAAGGAGATGAGCACCGGTGACGGATGTGATGTCTTGTACAGTTATTGGCAAGGTTGACGGTGTAACCCCACGATCTTCAACTGGAAGCATCCTGAAACAGAGTAGCCAGCGGTAGTGAGAAGCCTGGTAAAAGCGGCGATTCCAAATTGTCCGACTCCTGCAAATTAGCAATTAGATTTAATGCCTGTTCGAGGCGGCGGTACACCTCGATTTGTTTCAGCCGCCAATCGACGATCCAATACTCGTCAACACCTCGCCGCGAATACAGGCCGAGCTTTGCCTCCCTGTCTCGCCGTTCATCCGCGCGGCCGGGAGAGAGAACTTCCACGACCAGTTCAGGAGCGGCATGCAGCTTTCCATCAGCTAACAGCGCCACGTCACGACGCGCGTTGCTAATCCAAACCAGATCGGGAGCGACATCATTGTCTTCGGCGAATATTAGTCCCGGCCCCAGGTTGGCCTGGCCCATGCGGGTCTTACCATTCCAGAATTCCAATTCCGTGATTAACGTGACGCAGGTGTAGTTATGCTGCCAGCTCGGTTGTGTTGACACGAATAGTTCTCCATCGATTATCTCGTAACGCTTGCCGTCATCCGGCATGGTTAGTAAATCGGTGGATGTCCAACGCGTCGTACTTGTCATCATCGTCTCCTGATTCTGAGGCGGGTGGGTGGCCGTCAGTATAGCATCCGCGGCTCTGGCTGATAAGTCGCCGGCAAAACTTGTCGCGCCGGCAGCTAACCTGTCATTATTCGCCCGTTCCAGCCATCATCGACAGTCGACGGAGTCGTCATGAAACAAACAGTTCCGGTGCTGCTAACTCTCTCAATATTCGTCATTGCCGCAGTATTGAATTCCCCAAAGAGCGACGCTGCCGCCAGGGAGGAATACGACATCATCATCCGCAACGGGCGCGTCATCGATGGCTCTGGAAGTCCCGGCTTTAGCGCGGACGTCGCGATCAAAAACGATCGCATCGCCAAAATAGGTCAGTTGAAGAACGCCTCTGCCCCTCGCGTAATCGATGCGCGTGGCCTCGTGGTCGCCCCGGGGTTCATCGATATGCTGGGCCAATCGGAGACCTACCTATTGATTGACGGGCGGGCGATGAGCAAGGTGATGATGGGCGTGACCACCGAAATCACCGGCGAAGGCGAATCGATCGCGCCCACCAACGAACGCCTGATCAAAGAAAGCGAAGACTTCAACAAGCGCTATAACTTGACGGTCGATTGGCGCACGTTGGCCGAGTACTTCAAGCGGTTGGAAAACCAGGGCACCGGCGTAAATCTCGGCACCTTTGTCGGTGCAACCCAGGTGCGCGAATACGTCGTCGGGTTTGACAATCGGCCGCCCACCCCAAACGAACTGGAGCGAATGAAGAAGCTGGTGGCCGAGGCCATGAAGCAGGGTGCTTTAGGTCTTTCGACTTCGCTGCAATATGTTCCCGCCCGCTTTGCAAGGACGGACGAGATTGTTGAACTCGCCAAAGTGGCGCACCACTACGGCGGTATTTACGCCACCCACCAGCGCAGCGAGGCAAATGCTCTTAATAAATCGCTGGCGGAAGTCTTTGAGATAGCGCAGCGGGCGCAAATACCAGTCGAGATCTGGCACTTGAAGACGGCTTACAAAAAGAACTGGGGACGCATGCCGGAAGTGCTGCGCAAGATTGCAACTGCCCGGACCCGTGGTCTGAAGATCACGGCGGACGTTTATCCCTACATCGCCGGCAGCACTTCGCTCAGCGCTTGCCTGCCGCCCTGGGCGCTTGAAGGCGGCACCGAAAAGATGCTCGCGCGTTTGCGGGATACGACCATTCGCGCGCGCCTCAAAAAAGAAATCATGACCGACTCGAAAGAGTGGGAGAATATCTACCTGGGCAGCGGTGGAGCTGGCGGTGTGCTGATTGGCGCGGTCGTGAATCGAGATCTGGAAGCGTTGCAGGGAAAGCGCGTTTCGGAAATTGCCGTTGAGCAGAAGAAAGAACCGCTCGAAGCGCTGTTTGATCTGATCCTGGCCGACCACGGTCAGACCGGCGCCATCTATTTCATGATGAGCGAAGACGATCTGCGGGCCGCATTGCGCGCTCCCTTTGTCAGCATCTGCACCGATAGTGGCGCGCGCGCCGCGGATGGACCACTGGCCGGTTCAAAGTCGCATCCGCGCGGCTGGGGAAGTTATCCGAGAATTCTGGGCCGCTACGTTCGCGACGAGCATTTGTTGTCTCTTGAAGATGCTGTTCACAAAATGACGGGTCTGTCAGCCGGCAAAGTTGGCTTGCGCGATCGCGGCTTGCTCCGCGCCGGCATGTACGCCGACATCACAATCTTCGATCCGCAGCGGGTAATCGATAAGGCGACCTTTGAAATGCCCAATCAGTATCCTAAAGGGATCGAATACGTAATCATCAACGGCCAGATCAGCGTTGATAAAGGCAAGCGTACGGCGGCACTCGCGGGACAAGTGCTGCGCGGACCAGGCTACGGGAAGTAAAGGATCAATAGCTTCGGTTCAGAATGCCCTCAAGCGGAAGCTGGGGGGGGGGTATTCAGCGAACTCTTTGCCAGCTTGCCGGCGCAATCAGATCGAGGAGGCAATCTTGCGAAATTGTTCTTCGCTGAAAGCCCTGAGCGTTTCGGTCTGCACATTTCCCTGCGAGCCAAGCTGAAGCAGGAGCCGCGCCACGGTATCGTCATCCGGCGCGTCGATGATGCAAACCAAATCGTATCGACCCATCGTTAGATAGGTTTCTTTAATCTCAGCTCCAGCTTTCTTGAATAACTTACGACCGGCATCCAGCCTTTTCGGGCTGTCCTTCAACCTGGCCGCACCCTGCTGCGTGTATTTCAAAAGCGCGATGTAAGTCGGCATGGCATTCTCCTTTTTATTTAGTAGTAGGGGTGGACCTGTGTGTCCGCCCGATCGGTCCTGAGCAAAATTGTTCCGTCGAAACGGAGCGGACACACAGGTCCCCCCTACTCGCTAGATCTTGATAACGATCCTGCGCTGGTAAAGAATCCACATCAGTCCCAGCCACAAAAGTATGAAGACGATCGCGAAAGCCAGTGACGCGTTGGTGGGCTGAGCCCACGACAGGAACAGATGCTGATAGGTCCAGCCGTGTAGCGAGATTCCCTTGCCGTCGCTGGTCGAAAATCTTATCAAACCCATCAAACGGGCCATGATTCCGGTACCGACAAACAGCGCGATCGCGTTCACACCAAAGACGACAAACGGTTTGGCCCAGGCGCGATAACCCTTGATATCTATCAACCAGTAACAAAGCGCGAACAGTTGCAGCGCCAGTCCGCCCGTGAAGAAAACATACGAGCTGGTCCAAAGCGATTTATTGATCGGAAACCAGGCGTTCCAGATCCAGCCAATCGCGACGCAGCACGCGCCGGCGATGAACATTCCCGCGACCTTTTCGATTGGCGTTCTGGTTTCGCACCGCAGACGGTTGCCGGTCAAAACGCCTAACAGCGTGGTCGCCAGCGCGCCCATGGTGCTCAACAATCCTTCGGGATCGAAGACCACACCCTGCTTCCAGATGTGCGGTCCGAAGACGCTGCGATCGATGTAAGAGGCGAGGCTGCCAACCTTGCTCAGATCACCTGAGCCATAGCCGGGGACCGGAACATACTTCATCAACAAACAGTAGACGACGAGCAATGCCAATGCGATCAATGCTTGCGTGCGCGGCCTGGTCTTCAAGTAGATCAGCGCGGCAAAGAAATAGCAGACGGCAATGCGTTGCAGCACGCCCGGGATGCGAATTGTTGAAAGATGAAAGTACGGAAAGCCCGCCAGAAACTCTCCCAGCGCAAAGATGACCAGGGTGCGATAAACGATTTTCAGAAATAGTTTGCGAAACTTGTCCCCGCGCTCGACCCGTTGCCCCAACCCGAGGGGGATTGCTACGCCGACTATGAATAGAAAGAACGGGAAGATTAAATCCGTCGGAGTCCAGCCATTCCATTCGGCGTGTTCGAGCGGCCAATAGATGTTCGCCCAGGATCCCGGGTTGTTAACCAGGACCATGCCCGCGATCGTCAGACCGCGAAAAACGTCGAGGGAGAGCAGGCGGGTATTTGTAGTTGATTCTGTCAATGCCTCTGTAGTCACAGGAGTTTCCAAATTAGCGCGACACCGGTGTCGGCCGTGGTCCGAGGCCAAATTCTTCCGGGCTTGGCAGTGTCGACGTCGCGTTGTAACGACGCAACGCTTCATCGGTTGCACGGCTCTTCGCGAGCCACATCGCCATCGCCTGATCGTAACGGGCGAGCACGCTCTCCAGCCAGTACGACCGGTTCTCAGCGAGCCATTGTGTGCGGTAACTTTCTTTCAGGAGTGCCAACTCTTCCGCCATCTCGCGCAGGTTGTTATAGACTGCGCTGTAGTAGTAGCGCAGCTTACGCGCTTTATCGCGGGCGCCCAAATTTAGATACGCGTCCCAATATTGATCGCTGAACTTAATCACTACCTGCATTCGTCGCCCCAAGTGATCGAAACGCTGCGCCGCGAAAAGAATCGCAGGAAGCATTGACCGATTGCGGCGCGCGCTCTTTTGATTCTTCAGGAGCGATTCCTGCGCGTTTTCGACGCTGAGCCTCATCTGCCGGATCCGATCCGCATTGTTACGGGCCTGGGTCAGAAAAGTTGTCGTAAAGGGATCGCGCCAAAAAGGATCGTCAGTTGGACCGCCGCCGAGTTGTGTGCTCACGCCTCCCAGCGCTCGGATGATTTTGGTCAACTCGTTTCCCTCGCTGCGAAAGAAAGCCCAATCAAAATCGCCATCAAACCGCGGGACATCGACGGCCCTGTCTTGCCAGGAAGCTGCCGCGCCCAATACGATTGGGTACCAGGCCATTTCAAAGAGTGACTCACCATCGTCATCCCAGGTGGTATTCATCATGCCCAATGCGCCCGCCCGTTGCCCATCGCGGACAAAATTAGGGATGTTTCGCGTGGCGGCCTCCAGGTTGGGGAAGATTTGGTTCCACGTCTGCGTGCCCGGACAAACAAACTGATCGAGACCGGCTTCTTTGAAAGGCTTAATCACCGCAGTGTAGTCATCGCGCGGTCCATATTGCCAGTTCATCACGATCATGTCCTTCGGAATATTCCCGATCAGATCGGGATGATTCAGCGCGATGTCGCCCCAAAACATCAGACGTCGGTTGTAAGGCTTGAGAACATCGCGAACGCGGTTGAGGTGTTCGAAATATATGCTACCGACACCGCGAGCCTCCGCGGCTTCACGGCTTCGGCCCTGGCCCAATTCAAACGTTTCGTCTGCGCCGATGTGAAAGAACTTTCCCGGGAACAGTTCGTTAAGTTCGCGATACCAATCGGCAATCAGCTTGTAACTGCCCTCCTGTTGAGGTGACAGCACATCCCCATAAGGAGTTTCAGCAAGCTCCGCGTACTTTTCCAATCGCAGGGCTTTATGCAGGTGGCCAAAGGTCTGCTCTTCAGGCACCAGCTCGATGTGATAGCGATGCGCGTAAGCCACCAGCTCGCGAATTTCGTCCGCGGTCAACGAACCACCCGCTGGTCCAATCAGCGGCTGGCTTTCACTGCCGAACGTGTGCTCCATGTAGAAGGAATGCATGTTCAATTTGAACATGCTTTCGGTGCGCAGTTGGCGTTTGATGTAAGCGACGGTCGGCACCGGGCCACGACTAATGTCGTCTGAGACCCCGCGCCAACGCATCGCGGGCCAGTCGGTGATCTTTACACCTTGAATGAAGGTCATTCCGGCTTCGCCGCGTACCAACTGTTTAAGCGTTTGTAGTCCATAAAAGACGCCGATTGCCGTTTTGCCCGCGACCACGACTTCGCTGGCGGAGACGCTGAGTAAGTAACCTTCAGAGTCCAGATCGGCAGCGGCAGACATGGCGACCCGCTTCAAGGCCGCCTGCACCGCCGCCTGATCAATCCTTCCAATCAGGATTGACTGCTTGCGCGCTCTGCCGATCCTTAACAAGATGCCGGCGGTCTCCTTGACATCATCGATAAAGTCCTGCGCCGCAAATCGATCGTCTTCAGATCCAGGGTCGGCCAGTGATACGGTCGTAGCAGAACTGATATGGAATTCAACCTGCGAAGTGAGCAGTTCTCTCGGCTGGGGGATGACATGTATTTTGGATGGGGGCGCCGACTCCTGGGCCGCCGTGGGTACAGCCATCAACCCACTCACGCAAATAATAGCCAGACGCAGCACGAGGGTTCGGGTTAGAATGTTTCGCATTGGAAAAGAAACGAGCGACGGCGGAGTTCGAAATAATAGTGTGTTTGTCCGGAAAGAACGGACGAGTATTTACCCGAAATTGGTTGTGATTACAACCGTGACGCCGCTTTTGGAGTCATGTCGGTAGTGGGTCAGTTTCGCGGCAAATGTCCAACAAACTTTAGTTTGTCGCGGCGTTACGACAAGCTAATAAAGCTTATCGGACATCAAACGAGCAAAGCGCCGACAGGTCGGCGCACTCCATAGCGGAGACTAACACTTTGTCCTTAATGCTTCAGGAGATCGCGGAGCAGCCGGCGGCGCTCGCGCAAACCATTACCGAAGAACGCGGAAAGATCGCGCAGCTGGGAAAGTTTCTACAAGGGCGTGGCATCGATCTAATCGTGTTGGTAGCTCGCGGCAGTTCGGACAATGCGGCCTTGTTTGGCCGCTATCTCATTGAGATCACCACGGGAATTCCTGTTTCCCTTTCCGCGCCTTCGGTGCACACAATTTATGGCGCGAAACTAAAACTCCAAAATGCCCTGGTCATCGGCGTGTCACAATCCGGTGAAGGCGAGGATATCAATCGAGTCCTGGAACACTCGCGCGCGGCGGGCGCGTACACGGTGGGAGTTACGAACGAAGCGGCATCGTCAATGAGCGGCCTGGTTGACGAGACCCTGTTGATGCATGGCGGCCGCGAGCGCTCGGTGGCGGCCACGAAAACCTATACCGGCCAGATGATGCTTTTCTATATGCTGGCGGCCAGCCTTGCCGATCAAAAGCCGGCCTTCGATTATGAAGCGATTCCCGATCTCGCGGCGCGTTCCCTGGAGCAGCAGCCGGCGATTCTCGAGCTGGTGCAGCGTTATGTTTTCATGGAGAACTGCGTCGTGGTGGGCCGCGGCCTCGCCTACGCGAATGCTTACGAGCTGGCTTTGAAGCTGATGGAAACCTGTTATGTTGTGGCTGAAAGGTTTTCCTCGGCTGACTTTTTTCATGGGCCGCTGGCGATGGTCGAACGTCACTTTCCGGTTATCGTTTTTGCGCCCCCAGGCGCTATGCTGTCCGGCGTTCGAGACTTAATGAGGAGACTGAGCGAGTTGCACGCCGACACCCTGGCAATTACCGGCGATCTCGAGGTAGCCGGCAGTTGCACTCGGGCTGTAATCTTGCCGCGCGAGATTGATGAGTTTCTCGCGCCGATTCCTTACATTATTCCCGGCCAACTCTTCGCGGCGCTGTTGGCCGAGGCAAAAGGATTGAATCCCGATTCGCCGCGTTCGTTATCCAAAGTTACCAGGACACTTTGAAGGAAGAGTAATCAGTAGTCAGCAATCAGGGCTTCAGTGCGATTGATAGGAGCGGTATTTTCATCGGGTACATTACCCTTTTCGATCGGTGACTGCGTACCAAATAAGGGGCGCCCTCTGATTACTGACTACTGATTACTGACAACTACCAAAAACATGAACATCGAATTAAAAGATCCTTCCCACGGCCCTATCTACGCCCAGGTTCGCGAACAAATCGAGGGCCAGATTCGCGGGGGCCAACTGGCTTCCGGCGAAACGCTGCCCTCACCTGCCTCCCTGGCGCAAAAGCTTGCTGTCGATCGCGGCGAGATTCAACGCGCTTACTTCGAGCTGGAACACGCCGGAGTGGTTCTGAAAGAGAGCGGGAAAGACTTCCTCGGCAAAACCAAAACAACTTATCGAATAAAGTGAACCCTGTGTCTGTGAATTAGTGGCTCGCCTGACTTTGGTCTGAGAGCTAACCGGATCGAGCCATCGGACGCATTCCCAGAAGTTAGGGTAGTGGGTCAGTTTGATGTCCGATGAGCTTTAGCTTGTCGTAACGCCGCGACAAACTAAAGTTTGTCGGACATTTGCTGCGAAACTGACCCACTACCGAAGTTAGGGATTGCTTGACTTGTTCTCAGGCCCGGGTGTAGGGTTTCACAGTCTCAGGCTCTCGGACAGGGATTATCACGCATTCCTGTTATTCCACCGAACCCGTTCTTTGGATCCTTTCTCATCGCTCCTTAGGATCCAGTGGTGAAGATGTTCTCAAGTCAACGAGGCAAAATGCTTTCCAAAAAACGAGCTGTTCTGTTCATCACTGTCGGTGTGTCCATTGGTTCCATCGCTTACGCGATAACTCCCCGTCATCCAGCCAAACAAGAGCCTGAGGAGCAGCGCGCCATCATTACGACGGTTCCGCAAATAATTTCCTGCGCAAAGAATCTAAAAGTCGTTAAGAGTCAAATCAAAGGTCCGCTGTTATTGGTTGAGGTAGAGAATACCGGTGAGGTGGGGGTCATTGGAGTCGCAATGACTACCGCCAAGGACAGGGCTGCTTATACTGTAACTCTTAGCGGATCCTTCAAGGGCACTGGAGATCATCTCATAGTAATCAAGCCTCATGAGCGTAATGTCCTCAATATGGATGTCAGCAACATCTTCCCTGGAGTCCCGTTACAAATTGACGGCGCGATGTATGCCGACGGGACTGAAGAGGGCTGTGACTTAGTAACGCTGCATCAAATAAGAGATCGCGAGTCCAAAAATAATAAGGAGAAACCCGATTAATGAAGCGAATCCTCACTCCCCTCATCCTCATCATTGTCAGCATGTTTATCACCCTGAGAGTATTGGCCGCCTGCGGATCCTACTTCCAAGTACACGAACCTGATACCTTCGCCGGTGGTCCTTATCCCGCAGCCTTCAGTAAGACCGCTCACTGGGATCTCTTTTTTGCGGATGGGCACGTGCAGAGTAGTCCGCCGGTCAACGTTACAGGGGCCGGCGCTTATTTCAATGATGGCGCCCTGGCATGCTACCCAGGATACGATCAGCCCTTTTGGGAAGAAACGACCGTGGGCGTTTGGAATCAACAAACGCATGCCCCCACCGAGGTACTAGGCGAATGTGTTTATAATGCGCCTTTCGCGCAGATAACGAACCACCGGTTTACCTACCACTGCAAAGCCCACTGCGGGGGCGAAACCGACTTTGCCCACTACACCTCAGGCTGTATCGGAGGTTTCGTTGACAGTGGTGATGGCAGTTGTGGCAAACCGCAATGGTTCCAGGATAAGTGTTGGGATGGCGGAGAAACATATAGCGGCGAGTTTTGCCGTTGCGACGCAACTTCGCCAATCATCATAGATGTCAACGGTGATGGATTTTCGCTCACTGATGCAACTGGCGGCGTAGCCTTTGACTTAGACTCCAACGGAATTGCTGAGCAACTGGCATGGACCTCTCCGGGATCTGATGATGCATTCCTTGTGTTAGACCGAAATGGAAACGGCGTCATCGACAATGGCAAAGAGCTATTTGGCAACTTCACG
Organism: Acidobacteriota bacterium; assembly: GCA_025463135.1. Taxonomy (GTDB): domain Bacteria; phylum Acidobacteriota; class Blastocatellia; order Pyrinomonadales; family Pyrinomonadaceae; genus JAOAPY01. The sequence goes on along the minus strand of JAOAPY010000029.1, from coordinate 120,838 downwards.
ACGCAACCAGCGCCACCCGAGGGGGAATCGCATAACGGCTTTATCGCTCTTGGTCTCTTTGATAATCCCGGGAGCGGAGGTAACGGGGATGGGAAAATCTCGAAACTCGACAGTGTTTTTCGAGGACTAAAGCTATGGCAAGACACCAACCACAATGGATTGTCCGAACCGAATGAGCTACAGACCCTGACAGACGTCGGTATCAAGGTTATCGAACTGGATTATAAAGTATCCAAACGAACCGACCAGTTTGGCAACCGCTTTCGTTACAGAGCCAAGGTCAAAGGTGCAAACGATGCTCAACTGGGACGGTGGGCCTGGGATGTGATTTTTTCGACCGCACGCTAGGAAGCAGCGCGCGTCCTGGTCAGTCACGACTTGATCAAAAAGGGCAAGCCAGAAGGCTGCCCTTTTTGTTTTGCGCTGAGCGGACGCAACGAGCGGCTAAACCCGCACGTCTCCCTCGCAGTCTGGCCCCAAATGCGAGGCTCTGTTATTTGTGACTAAGAATCTATTGTGCATGTGCGGAGGCCGATCACTCGATGTGCTAGAATTCAGGCCCAGTAAGCGAGAGAGGTTGAGCCGTAGTAAGATTTATCGTTTTGCGAAAGTGGCGGAATTGGCAGACGCGCCAGACTTAGGATCTGGTACCGAAAGGTGTGGGGGTTCGAGTCCCCCCTTTCGCACCAAAGAAGTAGTCAGCGATCAGTTTGTCTTAGTATTTTGCTTTTGGTTCTTTGTACTTGCTTTCCGTTCTTAATGACGCGATTTTAATTTGTCATCAGAACCTACCGCCGCGTACACAACGTAAGCAAAAAACAAAGGACTAAGTACTAAGTACCGATCACTGACTATTGACAACTGACGACTGAATCCTGACAACTGATTACTAATTACTGACTACTACTTATGAAGACTGAATTAATTGATGTTTCTCCCACCCGCAAAGAGATCAAGATCGAGATTGACTCGGCAATAGTGCGGGATGCTTATGATCGCGTCAGCGATAAGTATTCAAAGCTGGCGAACGTGCCGGGCTTTCGCAAAGGGCACGCGCCAAGATCCGTCGTCCGTACGCGCTATAAAGGCGAAATTCGCGGCGAGGTCCTACAGGAGCTGGTGCCCGAAGCAATCAACGAAGCCATCCAGGAGCATTCGCTGGAAACAATCGGCGAGCCCGACGTCCATCTGGACAATGATGAGTCGCTGCAAAAGTTTGGCGCCGAACCAATCTCTGTCCACGTAAAAGTCGAGGTGCTCCCGCGAGTTGAGTTGGGTGAATATAAAGGCATTCCCCTGACCCGCGCCGTTCGGCCCGTGGCCGACGCCGATATTGACCGCATCGTGGAAGGTCTGCGCGAGAATTCCGCTTCACTGATTCCCGTCGAGGACCGCGGCGCCCAGTTGGGAGATACAGTCACCGTCAATTTCAACGGCAAGTTTGTTGACACTCCGGAAGCGGAAGACATCAATGTTGACGATGTCGAAGTGGTCCTTGGTGGCGACGGCGTGCAGCAGGAATTCACCGACAACCTGCTTGACACCAAGCCTGATGACGAAAAAACGTTTCGCGTCGATTATTCACCTGACTTTACCTCCAAAGGTCTGGCAGGAAAACGAGTGGATTATACCGCCAAAGTTTCTGCTGTGCGCCGTAAGGAATTGCCGGAACTGGATGATGAATGGGCTGCCAGTCTTAACGAAGAGTTTGACTCGCTCGCGACCCTGCGCACCAGGATTCGCGAAGACCTGGAAGCACGTGCCGGAACCGAGGCGGATCATCGACTGCGCACCGAAGTTATGAGAAAGCTCGCCGCTCAACATCCGTTCGAGGTGCCCGCCACACTGATCGATCATCAGACCACTAACCGCCTGGAAGCAGTCGTGCGGGACATGATTGGCAGGGGCATCGATCCGCGCAATTCGGAGCTCAACTGGGAAGGCGCGCGCGAAGAATTGAGAGGTCAGGCCGAGGACGATGTGCGGGGCTCAATGCTGCTGGAACGCATCGCCGAAGAAGAGAATTTGGAGGTCAGTGAGGAAGAGATTGAAGCCGAGATCGAGGCCATCGCGATGGCTTCCCGACAGACCAAAGAACAGATACAGGCTGCCTTGACAAAGGAAGGGGGCGACCGTAGCATCGCGAGCAGATTGCGCAATCGCAAGGCTCTGGATTTCCTGGTTGAAAATGCGAGTGTAACGGAGTCAGAATGGCAAGAACCGGAGCTGGTGTTTGCCGATGAACCGGAAGCCACAAGTGAAAGTGAAGAAGCAGAATAGAGTTTTTATTTTCCATTTATCATTTGACATTTTTCATTTGTCATTCTTGTATGGAACAAGGTTGTGGCTTCAATGACAATTGAGAAATCTCAAATGATAAATGGAAATCTGATTTCTGAATGAGGTTCGAGAGGTTCAACATGGCATTAGTTCCGATGGTGGTCGAACAAACTTCGCGCGGCGAGCGTGCGTTCGACATTTATTCGCGCCTCCTGAAAGACAACATCATTTTTCTGGGGACGCCGATCGACGATCAGATCGCGAACCTGATCGTTGCGCAGCTTTTGTTTCTCGAAGCTGAGGATCCAGAGAAGGACATTAATATTTATATCAATTCGCCGGGCGGTTCGATCACCGCCGGTATGGCCATCTACGACACGATGCAATTCATTCGTCCGGATGTCACAACCATCTGCGTTGGTCAATGTGCGTCGATGGGGGCCTTGCTGCTGGCTGCCGGCGCCAAGGGCAAACGGTTCGCTTTACCGAACTCTCGTATTCTTATCCACCAGCCCCGCGGTGGGTCCGAAGGGCAGGCCACGGACATTCGCATTCAGGCCGAAGAGATTCTGCGCATGCGCGAGTTAACCTCGCAGATCATCGCCAAACACACCGGCCAATCCTACGATACCGTGGAACGTGATGTTGAGCGCGACAAGATTATGTCTGCCATGCAAGCCAAAGAGTATGGTTTAATTGACGAGGTGATCGCGCATCGCGAGTAACACCTGAGGTGAGCCAATCGCAGGTCAGCCAGTTGCGTTACAACTAAGATGATTGCAAAAATGAAAGCCCGCGGATTTTGCTGCTCGTTCTGTGGTAAGTCCAGAGGTGAGGTTTCGGCTATGATGGCTGGGGCGCCGCAGGCGACAGCGGGAGTTCCACGCCGCATGGTTGGCAAGAGCGCATTTATTTGCAATGAATGCGTCCAACACTACTATCAAAAACTGACGGCGCCGGAGCTCCCGACCTCCCCGGCGTTAGGCCTCAAATAAATAAGGTAATCTTTCTGAAGGAGCCCTCCTACAGATATGGTACGAAGAGCTGACGATACGTTGCGCTGTTCGTTCTGTGGTAAATCGCAGAACGAGGTAAAGAAGCTGATTGCCGGTCCCACGGTTTATATCTGCAATGAATGCATCGATATCTGCAACGAGATAATCTCCGATGATCAGCAGGCTGAATCTGTAGCCAGCCGCCCACCTTTGCCAAAGCCCGGCGAGATCAAAAACTTTTTGGACGAATATGTAATCGGCCAGGAAGACACCAAGAAGCGCCTGGCAGTGGCCGTCTATCAGCACTACAAGAGAATCGAGATCGCTCGCCGCCGTTCGGAAGTCGAGATTCAAAAGGCGAACATCCTGCTGATTGGACCAACCGGAACCGGCAAGACGCTGTTGGCCCAAACACTCGCTCGCCTGCTCAGCGTGCCTTTCACTATCGTTGATGCCACCACTCTCACCGAAGCCGGATACGTCGGCGAAGATGTGGAAAACATCATTCTCAAACTCCTGCAGGCAGCCAATGGCGATGTCGAGCGAGCACAGCAGGGCATCATCTACATCGACGAGGTCGATAAGATCTGTCGTAAAGACGAGAACCCTTCGATCACGCGCGACGTGTCGGGTGAGGGTGTGCAGCAGGCATTGTTGAAAATTCTGGAAGGCACGGTCGCCAATGTGCCGCCGCAGGGCGGGCGCAAACATCCCCACCAGGAATTTTTCCCGGTCGACACGCAAAACATTTTGTTCATCTGCGGCGGGGCCTTTGTCGGACTCGAAAAAGTAATTGAACGCCGGTTGCGCAACAAGTCGCTGGGCTTTCATGCCGAGATTAAATCGGGGCCGGCGCGCCACTCTGAGATACTTGGCCAGGTGCAACCCGAAGATTTGATTCGTTACGGTTTGATCCCGGAGTTTGTCGGTCGCTTGCCGGTCGGCTGTGTGCTGCATGAACTGGACGAGGGCGCGCTGATCAAAATCCTTACCGAACCAAAGAATGCACTCGTCAAGCAGTACCAGAAGAAATTCGACTTTGACAACGTGAAGCTGAAATTCACGGAAGACGCGCTGAAGGCAATCGCCCGTCAGGCAGTCGATCGAAAAGTCGGTGCTCGTGGATTAATGATGATACTGGAAGAGCTGTTGCTGGATGCGATGTACACCCTGCCCTCACAAAAACGAGTGAAAGAGTTCGTCATTACCAGCGAAATGGTCGAGCGCCGTCGCGCTGTTCCCGGCGAGGGCCTGGCCGGCATCGACGGCGCTGCCGCTTAAGTCCGACAAACTTCAGTTTGTCGTTATCGTGGTCGACCGGACCCAATTTCGAAAAACCGCAACTTCGCTGCAGACAAAACGACAAACTGAAGTTTGTCGGACTATCACCATGGTAGCGCGCGGCCTGGAAATGCTTTACAATTGACCCGGTTATCAATCCAGGGCGAGGCGCCATCCAGCGGCTCGCCTTTGTTGCAGAAGTTTCAGATCTTTAGCGCATTCAAAACATGGAAGAATATTCAGACCGCACTCCTTCAGATGTCGCCTGGTACCCGATGGTGCCAATCCGCGACGTCGTGATTTTCCCTTTTACAAAAGTTGCTTTCAAAATCGGTCGGGCCGGTTCAGTGCGTGCTCTGGAGCAGGCGCTGGCCGCTGATCGCACGATATTTCTCGCAACTCAGCATGACGCTACCGTCGACGAGCCCACACCGGAACAGATCTACACCGTCGGCACGCTGGGTCGCATTTTGCAGTCACAGAAGCAGGACAACGGCCAAATCAAGGTCGTCGTCGAAGGCCGGGAGCGCGCCACCATGGTGCGCATCGAGAATGCCGAAGGCGCTTTCATGGCCCTCGTGCGCCGCGCACCCATCGTAAATGAAGAAGGCGCGCGTTTGGATGCCCTGGTGCAAAAAATCGGGCAGCTCGTAGAGCAGCACTTGCGTTTGGCGCCGGACATGCAAACTGACGCTCTGCAGACCGCCATGCGCAATCACGATCCTTCGCACCTGGCTGATGCTTTGGCCTCGCAACTGCGCCTTTCGGTTGAAGACAAGCAGGGTTTGCTTGAGCTCTTCTCCGCGCAGGCTCGCCTGCAACGATTGATCGAACTGCTGGAGCTCGAGCTCGAAAAGCGACAATTGGATCGCACCATCCAAACGCGCGTGAAGCGTCAGATGGAACGCGCCCAAAAGGAGTACTACCTCAACGAGCAGATCAAGGCCATCCACAAAGAACTTGGCCGCAAGGACGAAAAGGCCGAGCTTGAAGAGCTCAAGAAAAAGATCGAAGAAGCCGGCATGACCGAAGAAGCCAAAGAAAAGGCGATGCAGGAACTGCACCGGCTCGAAGCCATGCCGCCGATGTCTGCCGAAGGTACCGTCTCGCGCACTTATATTGACTGGCTCGTCAGCGTCCCCTGGAAACAGAAATCAAAAGAGATCAAGGACCTGAGTAAGGCTGAAGACGTGCTCAACGACGATCACTTCGGCCTGGAGAAGATCAAAGAGCGCATCCTGGAATATCTCGCCGTGCGCCAACTGGTCAAGAATCCCAAGGGCTCTATTCTCTGCTTTGTGGGACCTCCGGGCGTGGGAAAAACCAGTCTGGGCAAATCAATCGCACGCGCCACTGGTCGTAAGTTTGTGCGTTTGAGTCTGGGTGGCGTACGTGACGAGGCTGAAATTCGCGGTCACCGCCGTACTTACATCGGCGCCTTGCCGGGCCAGATCATTCAAATGATGAAAAAGGCCGGCACCGTTAATCCCATCATCCTGCTCGATGAAGTGGATAAGCTCGGCGCTGATTTTCGCGGCGATCCAAGTTCGGCCCTGCTTGAAGTACTCGATCCGGAACAGAACCACACGTTCCAGGACCACTACCTCGATGTCGAATACGATCTCTCGAAAGTTTTCTTCGTAGCCACCTCCAACGTGCTGCATACAATTCCGCCGGCGTTGCAGGATCGCCTGGAAATCCTTCGCCTCTCAGGCTATACCGAGCGTGAGAAGCTGGAAATCGCCAAGCGACATCTGGTGCCGAAGCAGGCGGATGGCAACGGCTTGAAGGCCGAACAGGTTTCGTTCACGGACGAAGGGCTGCTGGAGATCATTCGTCATTACACGCGTGAAGCGGGCGTGCGAAATCTCGAGCGCGAGATTGGATCGTGCTGTCGCAAGATTGCGCGCAGGTTTGTGGCGGAAAGCGTGCCCGAAGATTTCAAGGAAATAGTGGATCCAGCCCGCGTGAACGAAATGCTGGGGCCGATCAAATTCCGTGTGCTCGGGATGGGTGCTTCCAGCGAGATTGGACTGGCCACCGGCCTGGCCTGGACCGAGATCGGCGGCGAAGTACTTCAGATCGAGGCGACCCTGACCAAGGGCCGCGGCGGCGTCAGACTCACCGGCAAACTCGGTGACGTAATGCAGGAATCCGCCCAGGCCGCCCTGACTTGTATCAAGGCGCGCTCGGAGCGACTGGGCATGAGTCTCGATTTTATTCGCAAACGCGATTTGCATATTCACGTACCCGAAGGTGCGATTCCCAAAGATGGCCCTTCCGCTGGTATCACGATGGCCACAGCCATGGCCTCTGCGCTGACACGCGCGGCGGTGCGACGTAATGTCGCCATGACTGGTGAAATCACCTTGCGCGGCCGGGTACTGCCGATTGGCGGTGTAAAGGAAAAACTGCTGGCAGCGCACCGCTTCGGTATTGATACCATCATTCTGCCAAAGGACAACGAAAAGGATCTGCCGGAAGTCCCCGAGGAAGTGCGCAATGCGATGTGCATCAACCTCGTTGAGACTATCGACGAAGTGTTGGCGCTGGCGCTAGAGGATGTCGTACCCACGGCCGACTCGTCCACCGACGAGGCCAAGACACCTCCTCTCTGGTCTACCGAGCAGCCTTCGCAGGGCATTCCCACGAGTTAGAGGAATTTCAGATTTGAGATCTCAGATCTCGGATTTGAAATGCGAACAATTCAGGCGTCCTAACCGTTCAATTCGAGGTCTGCCCGAAGCTTCATTTCTTTTTGAAGAGGCCAGCGATCTGGTCTCGATCTGAACTGTAACCCAACTTTATCTGAGGAGATTACCCCTGATGAGCAAACAAGAAGACGCAAATCTGATTCTGAAACTTTATGATTTGAGACGCGAGCCGGTGATGCGCGATGCGCGTAACTGGTTCTTTACTTTCAATCCGGCCAGTATCAACGATTTCTTTGAAGCCCTAATGAATGAGCATAGCGGCCATTACCGCATGGTCGTCTCCTACTGGGATATGGCGGCTTCGATGGTGAACCAGGGCGCGATTGATGAAGAGTTGTTCAACGCCTCGGGCGGTGAAATGGTATTCGTCTATGCGAAGATTGCGAAGTTTCTACCAGAATTGCGCGAAGCATTCGGCGCTCCTGAACTGCTTCTGAACATGGAAACGCTCGTGAAGCGCATTCCGAATATCGACGAAAAGATCGAAAAGATGACCGCACGCATGAAGCAGTTTGCCGCCATGCGCGAAGAACGCGCCGCGAAGACCCAAGCCGCCACGTCGTAGGGGTCAGCGTCGTCCGGCAAGCTGAACGACATCCGAATAAACTCGAATCCAAACTTCCGGCGCAGCGGCGATGGTTTTCCCATCGCCGCTTTTTTCTTAGAACTGGACTTTCAGTGAGAATTGAATGGTTCTCGCGGGAGTAGTGGTATTGAAAGAGTGGCCAAATCCCGGTGCCTCAAGCAAGCGTACCGGTATTCCGTAGTTCGCTCGATTAAGAAGATTGAAGATTTCCGCGCGAACAATGAATTTGCTTTTCTCACTAAAACCTGGCGAGAACATCCTGCTAAATGAAAGATCCACAGTAAACATTCCTGGAGCCCGAAAGGTATTTCTCCCAACGGTTCCATCGAATCCCTCGGGCGCCAAAAGGCTTAAAGGGTCGGTGCCGGGCGCAAGCGACAACTGAACACGATTGCCTGCACCAGTGGGATGCACGATCAAACCATTTGTGGTGTTCAGCCTATCGGTGAGATTCCCGTCGTGGTTGACATCAAACCAAGTGTTGACAGTATAAGGCTGTCCCGTTTGGGCGGTTACGATTCCCGCCATCTCTGCGCCGGCGAGTAAGGGAATACTCTTGGGCAGATCAGCTATAAAATGAGTAACTGAACGCCATCGAACGTCAAAATTTGAGGACGCTCGCTCGGACCGCCGTAGACTGTCCTGAGGCAATGCAAAGCTTCCGGCAGTATCAAAGAAATCGGAAGCATCATCGATTGCGTGCGCATAAGTGAGAGACGAAGCAAACTGAAAGTTCCGACTGTAGCGCTTGCGCAGTTCGAGTTGCAGTGAATGGTAAATGGAAGTTGAGCTGCTTTCATACAGAGTCCGCGCAATTGTGAAAGCTTTCGAAATGATAGTAGCCTGGGGCGTCAACTCCCTTCCCTGGAAGAACGGAAAAGGCGCGAGCGGAGTCAGGGGCAGGACCTTGACGCGATCCAGTCCGCTCCGGTTCAGGCCTTTGTCCGGTGTGTTAACGCGCAAAAGTTTCACTCCTCGCGTACCTACATAAGCAACGGAAATCAGATAGTCTTTCTTGAATTGATATTCAGCTGTCAACCCGAATTGAAGAGCGTAAGGGGTCTTGAGTCGTCTTTGGGGCAGCGTCAGGTCAAGGCCCAGCGGTACCGAGGCGACCGACAGGCTACCGGGATTAAACAACGAATTTGCAAGCAGGGCGATGGGATTGATACTGGAAAAAGTGTTTAAGGTACCAGGTCGAATGATCTCCAGAGTCGGATTGATGGTTAAGAGCAACTGTTGCACCGCCGGACTGGCGAGGTTAAATAGAAACGTCTGATTGCCCGCCGGCACTCGTGCCGAAAAGTTCGCATAGTTAAGCGGCAGGAACGCCGAGAAAGCGTTGCGAGACTGGTCAATTACAATTCCCGGAAACTGGCCCGAGTAGGCGCCAAACCCACCGCGAATTGCGAGTTTTCCATCCCTTGTGGGGGCCCAGTTCGGAGCCCAGGCGAATCCCAGCCGGCCATCGATATCGCTGTGATCCGCTCCGAAAGCGACCTTGAAATCAGGGGGAAAAGCAGCCGCCAGCGCACTGACCAAGTCGCCACAGCGCACCAGATCGCCGCAAAAATTGAGAGCTTCCTGCGCTTGCTGCTTCAATCTTGCGCTATCGAACGCATGTTCCAATCTGTCACCAACCGTGTCCGGCACGGTATTGAGTTCATAACGCAACCCGCCAATGAGCCGGAAATTAGAAGTCATACGGTGCTCGTCTTGCAAAAACACATTGAACTGCGTGAAGCGGATACCGATCGCTGAATCGGGTAGAGAGGCAATAGTCTGAAACATCCCGGACGGTACACCAGTCGCCGCCAGTGTTGTCCCCGAAAAGAAGTCTGTCGATAAAGGCACACCACTGTTCCCCTGTAAGGGAACGAAGGGCGGTGCCGAGATCAACCCATTGAAGACAGCTTGTGGTCTGAAGTTTTTGTCGAGGACGCTATTGATTTGCGTTTTGCGTATGTCGATACCATAGGTGAGAAGCTCTTTCCCTTTGACTGACGTAATGGTATCGGCGACCTGATAGGTATTGTTCGCCCTCTCCTGCGGAAAATTCTCGGCATCAACTCCGATGGAGCTAAAACCAGGAATCACTACCTGGCCAAGTGGACCGGTAATCTGTTCGGTCTGGGTGATCCCAGAGTAGCCCAACGAGTTGAGGGTTGCGGTTCCGACCGGGCTGGATGCTGACACATACCGCGCACTTGTGCCGGGTAGAGTCAAATTTAGCAGCAACGGGGCGTTCAGAAGAAAGTGAGTGCCAGGGAAGACCTGAGAAGGCAGGTTCGACGAGTCACGCACCTCACCAAAAAATAACCTGGTCCGACCAAATGAGAACCTCACAGTGTCCGCGGTTGAAGGCGAGAGCGTGCGATTGAGAAAGAAAGCAATGTTCTGGATGCGCACTCTTGGACGCAACGTAGAAAATAGCGCTCCACCAGTTGTGGGCAGGAAGCTCCTTTCATCAGTGAGGTTGTAGCGACCTGTAATGTGGTCACCATAAGATCTATAGCTCAGCAAAGATTTCCACCAGGGACCCGGGCGCGGTTTCTTATTTCCCTGAAACTGGTGATCGAGCTTTGTAGAGAAGCGTGTCCCGTGACCGCTGGCAGGCAGCAAAGTCGTGTAGGTGTTCTGACCATATGGACCAGCCGGATTGTTAGGAAACGAATAAAGGCTGAGGATGGCGTCGCCCGGAACAGAAGCGGGATAGATAGGCTGGAGACCCAGCGCGGGATGATTCAGGGTAACTCCAGTCTCACCCGTATCGAAAATTCCGCGTTGCGCTACTGTCGGTACGGCAAAATGCGTTTCTTTATTGGCGTGAATGATTTGTTTTTCGAGAGAGCTGAAGAAAAAAGTATTAGATCTTGGCTTAACAGGTCCGCCAATCGCTAAGCCCATCTGGATCCGCGTAAATGCGTTCTCGTCCCTGGCCTGTTTAGTCACCAACAGCGGCTGGCCATCGAGTAGCACAGGCGAGTTGTCGGTTGTTCGCCTGAGCTCAAAGCTGGAAGGGCCACCCCGCTGATCAAAAACGTCCCGCGCATTCAAGCGGCGATCATTAAGAAATCCATAAAGCGTGCCATGCAGGTTCACGCCGCCGGTCTTACTCAGCGCGTTTACCTGGCCGCCCGCATTGCGGCCGAACCGAGCATCTGCCAGCGCGGTGATAATTTGGAATTCCTGCAAGGACTCAATTGACTGCGGGACGAGTGCGACAAACCCCTGCCGTCGCACGCCCAGGTCCTCATCGTTATTGTCCGATCCGTCCACTGTGAAATTATTTTCGCGACTGCGCATTCCATTGACGGAGAACTGTCCCGCAGTGCCAACACCAGCACTGACCCCGGGTCCGGGTGTATTGGCAGTTTGCGGTGGCAGAAAAACTCCGGGGGCAAGCAGCGCGAATGAATCAAAAGACCGCAGGCCGGGGACTGGAAGCGATTGCATCGTAGGGGGCGCGAGCACCGTTCTTCGGGTAGCCTCGTCCTGGTTGAGGAGTGATTCATAAGATGCTCTTCCCGGGGCTTTGGGGGTTAAAGAAATTACAGCATTCGTCGGATTCACTGTATGCCCATCCATTGTAAACGCGAAGAGACGATTGCCCCTTTTCAAAAGCAATAAACTAGATGGTTCGTGATCCTCGGCAAAAATCGCCAGGCGATAATTTCCTGGTTCATCCACGGACAGAGTAAGTTTGATCTCTTGAGACTGAGAGGCTCTATGTATTTGATTATAGATGACCTTGTTTGCCGAAAACCCGGTCAACGTAACTCGAACGTTCCCCGGACTCTTATCCGAAGCGCCTTTAATGGTCACTGAAATGCTGCCAGCTGGATCCTGTTGACTCTCCGAGCCCCAGACTTGTGGCGATGGAATTCTAATAGAGGTCAGGATGATCGTAACGGGCGGCTGACGGGAATTCAGCCGGGTGGTGGTAGTGTCTTTACCCATTTCTAGTGGGTCGGCATCCGGTCTACTATCCCCTGACGAAGCGGGGCGGTGCGCCATGGTCTTTCCCTGATAAATTACATCCTTATTCCCTTCTTTGCCCTCCTTGAAGGCCCAAATCTCCAATTCTTCCGCCTCCGTAGGTGCTTGCGTGATCGTGTAAACTCCGTCCTTCTTACTCTTGGAGGCAGGACCAGGGTTTCCTGTTTTAAAGTTGGTTGCTTGGATAGTTGCGCCCACAACCCCAACGGGCCTTCCCTTTTTGTCTTTAGCGTCTTTATATATGACCGTACCTTTCACCACACCGTTGTTTGTGCCCTGTGCGCATACAAGGTTCGGTGAGAAAAGCAAGACAAGAAAAACCAGACTTGTCCTCCAGTAGGTAATGGACTGTGGCTTTCGCTTTAACAACTGCAAGCAGGAAATTCCCGTCAAAGTCTTGACCTTTTCAATGGCACCTAATGAATGTCATAAATTTTCAGGCTTATGATCTTCATGTGAGTTTGTTGATTCTCTCCCTTGAAGCCTACTACGCCATAGGGAAAACGCGGTTCGGTAGTATCGGTAAAAGTTCTTATCCTCTCAGTTGGTTCCCCTACATATCTCATGTTGAGATCTCTTGGGTCGCGAACATTCGCGAGGTATAGTCGGTATGCAAAAGTATTGCCCTTCGCTTCAATATTAATCCAAAGCACGTTACCACGATGAAAAGGGAAGAATTCGAGTGGCGCTGACTCATCTACAAGCAACGGTCTGGTCTCCTTGCCATCTTCGTAAATGAATCCTTGGAATTGCGCGTAATTGGCATTCGCGGTGGGGAAGGTCAGTCTAAAAAGATAGTAGTCCTTCTTACTCTCCTGGACGCGCAGCAACCATATGGCGCTGCGTTGGTCGTCGCTGGTGACGACGAAATTAAGAAGTATCTTATAGTCGTATAGCGCGGTAAGCTCGGAGACCTTAATCACTCCCACGCCGTCGCCAACGGTATTGAGAGCAAAGGGAGTTGCTGAATCAATAGTCCATTCTACCGGAGCATCCCACTGCTCTGGATCAGGTTTGCCGGAGATTGAAGCTTTGAGCGGATCAATTCCCGAAGCGACCCATCGTTCCGGAGGCTTCCCCAGAAACTCAATCTGAATGTATTTCCATTGCCTGCCAAATCGTCTGTTAAGGAATTCTGTGGGGGGCTTGAAGTACAACAGTAAACCAATTCCGACGAGAACCAGCACCGGATACTTGATATACCATCCCTTCTTCCACGAGAGTATCAACATCAATAACTTGGTAGGAGTATCAGGGATCTCGTTGGCAGGTCTCAGTTTGATCTTATAGCGCCTGATTGCCCCAAGTAACTTACCGTCCGCATCCTTGCAGGAGATGTCGATCGATACTCTGCTTTCTTTCTCAATGGCCACTGCACCAATTTCAAAGGTCCTTGCTCGCTCTTCATTCTCGTTAAAGCTGAATTCAAACAGCCCTTCCTGTTCACCCACCTCACCATTGCAAGTGATCCCTATATCCTTGATATTGAAAGTGAATTGAACTTTGACGTAGCTGAGACTCGTTTCGAACGTGAGGTATAGCTGGCCGGGCTCGCTGCCAACTAATTCGTCGGGAAGCTTGATCTCGCGAAGAGCCCTCGCGGCGGAAGTAGGCTTTCGCAGGACTGCGTTTGGTTCATGCTCCGGCGCGCTCTCTGGTTGTACATCGGCCATTCCCTACATCCTCATGATCGAGCTGGATTCTTTTTGGCTGTTCCTGGCGTCGAGTGGGGCGTGATGAAACATAACACAGAACCGAGTCTTGCCGACTTCATTGGCTAATCAAGCTGGAAACATTCCTGACGGAACTTAGATAGAGCGAAGTGTTATGAAGAGGACCATGACCTCGTTGACGATTGACTAGCAACGAACAATAGCTGCGAGGTGGAGAAGAGGACACTTGGGCCTCTTCAGAAACAGCCAATCCATAAGGTTTAAACTGACTGTCGATCTCCAAGTTCCGGAGGATGCTAGTCTAAAGCCACGGATAAAATCAAGAATCTTTTGGAGGATTTTCGCTAATCGGTTGGCCGTTTCGTGTTACCCTGTCTTCCGCTCCAGCCCATAAAAATCCAAGCCGCCCTGGTGTTTTTCCGTCATCATTTGTGTGCTAGATGAAAACAACCAGCACCGAATTCCTCAAGAGCGCGTTTCAGGAGGCTGATTGGCCGCCCGATAACTTGCCGGAGGTTGCGTTTTTGGGGCGGTCGAATGTGGGTAAGTCGAGCCTTATCAATTCCCTGTTGAATGTTCACGGGTTGGCGCGAACCTCCTCAACGCCCGGCAGGACCCAGTCCTTGAACTTTTTTTTGATTGATAACCGTTTTCGCTTTGTTGACTTGCCCGGCTATGGCTATGCGCGCGTCCCCAGGATCATAAAATCCAGCTGGGGGGAAATGGCGACTACTTACCTTGCCAAGCGGGCATCCCTTGTGCTATCAATTCACATCGTAGATTCGCGCCACGAACCCACAACATTAGATTTGCAGCTTCACGATTGGTTTGAGCTTCAGGCGAAGCCACGGTTGATTGTTGCCACTAAAGCCGACAAGCTTTCTAAAAACGAGCTAAAAAAGAACCTGGATCGTGCGCGGCGCACGCTCAATGAAGATCGAGTGGTGGCTTACTCCGCAAAGACCGGTCACGGGCGCGATGAAGTTTGGCGAAGTATCGAGGCGGCGTTGGGCACTTTCCGAATTTAGCTTTTGGCATTAGAATCCCAGTACGGGATCCAACAGTCCAATCGATAATCGGCAACCACTTATCTTCCAAACCCCCTTTTGATAGACAAAGATTGTAATTGACATGCCCCACGCGGTGTACCCGCGCACAGGTTGCGCTGCAGCACACTGCTAAACTTTGGATGCTACTTTGTTGGTGAATAAAGCTACATTGCCTCGCGAGTGAGCGAACTACAGGGCCGACATTGTCTGCTCGGTAAATGCAGACATGAATCATTCCAGACTATCCACACTATTTGCAGACTGATTGACCCGCCGGAACGATACGGCGCAAATAACGTCTAATTCCCAGAGAGAACTTATGCCACAAAAATCATCGCGTTCACGAGCGTCAAACGCGAATAACAATGACGCCAGCGGAGAGAACGGCGGAGCAACCGTTGCCACGGCCGAAGCTCCAAATGGAGAAAACCAGGAAATCACCGAGCAATGGGCGGATGGGTTCCTCAACCTGGCCGACCTGAAAGAGATGTCCATCTCGAAGCTCACTTCCATTGCCAAGAGCATGGATGTTCCCGGCGCTACCGGAATGCGCAAGCAGGAGTTGATTTTCAAGGTCCTGGCGGCCCAAACTGAAAAGAGCGGACTGATCTTCTCGGAAGGCGTGTTGGAAACATTGCCCGACGGCTTTGGCTTTCTGCGGGCCCCGGAATACAACTATCTGCCGGGTCCTGACGATATCTACGTTTCGCCTTCCCAGATTCGGAAGTTCGATCTGCGGACCGGTGACACGGTTAGCGGCCAGATTCGCCCGCCCAAAGAAGGCGAACGCTATTTCGCGCTCATCAAGGTCGAAGCAATTAACTTTGAGTCGCCGGATCAGGCGCGCGAAAAGGTCTTCTTCGACAATCTGACGCCTCTGTATCCTGATGAACAACTCCGTATGGAAACGACGCCCGATAACTTATCGGCGCGCGTTATCGACCTGGTAACACCGCTGGGCAAAGGCCAGCGCGGCTTGATCGTTTCCCCGCCGCGCACCGGCAAGACAATGCTCTTGCAGGCTATCGCGAATTCCATTACGCAGAACCATCCGGAAACGACCCTCATCGTATTGTTGATTGATGAGCGGCCGGAAGAAGTTACCGACATGCAGCGTTCCGTGCAGGGCGAAGTAATCTCGTCGACCTTTGATGAACCGCCAACTCGCCACGTGCAAGTTGCCGACATGGTGATCGAAAAGGCCAAGCGCCTGGTCGAGCACAAACGCGACGTGGTGATCCTGCTCGACTCGATCACGCGTCTGGCCAGAGCACACAACGCGGTCGTACCCCCCAGCGGCAAGATCCTCTCAGGCGGTATTGACTCCAACGCTCTGCAACGTCCCAAGCGATTCTTTGGAGCGGCGCGCAACATTGAAGAAGGCGGCTCGCTGACTATTATCGCTACGGCGCTAATCGATACCGGATCGCGCATGGACGACGTGATCTTTGAAGAGTTCAAAGGCACCGGCAACAGTGAAATTCATCTGGACCGCCGCTTGAGCGACAAGCGACTGTTCCCGGCCATTGACCTTCAGCGCTCGGGAACGCGCAAGGAAGAATTACTGATCAGCAAGGAAGATCTGGCGCGCATCTGGGTGATGCGCCGCGTGTTGAATCCCCTCTCTCCCGTCGAGCAGATGGAAGTCGTGCTTGAGCGTCTGGAAAAGACGAAGTCCAATGCCGAGTTCCTCGCTTCCATGCAGAGCTAAGGCAAGGATGAAGGCGGAAGAATGAAGAGCTTCGAGGGCAGAAGTTTGCTTCTCATTGGCAACGCTTCAATCTCCTGCAACGGACTAGCAATTTGCCCGCCGGCCCCACAGGGGTGTTCCGCTTTAAGACCTTCGAAGAGTTTAACGAATGGAAGAAGCGGCATAAGCCTGGGGCCGAGACTGTCCCGCCAGAAGACGACCTTCCCTGGTAAAAATTCATTTCACTTGCATTTCAGCGACTCAACAGGATGATCGACTGTGCGTATTGCTTTCCTTTCATCTGAAGTTGTGCCCTTTGCCAAGACCGGCGGCCTGGCGGACGTGGCTGGTGCCTTGCCCAAGGCGCTGCGGAAGCACAATGCCGACGCGCTGGTAATTCTCCCTCTCTATCAACAGGTAGATCGCAACCTGCTCAGCGATACGGTTATCGAAGTGCCGATTGACTGGCGCGGCCACACGCGATTGACCAGAGTGTTTCAGAGCGACGCGGCCGGGGCGCCGGCTTACTTGATTGACGCGCCTCAGTATTTTTCGCGATCGGCGATTTATGGCTTCAGTGATGATCATGAACGCTTCGCTTTTCTTGGACGCGCGGCACTCTCATTAGTTAGACATCTGGACTGGCAGCCGGACATCGTTCATACAAACGATTGGCCGGGCGGCTTCCCCACCATCGAATTGCGGGCCCGTCGACGCTTTGATCCTTTCTTTGAAAAGACCAGATCAATCTTTTCAATTCACAACCTGGCGTACCAGGGAAGATTCGATCCGGCGGATCTCTGGTGGATGGGTTTTGACGATTATCGCGATAAGAATGATTTCCTGCTGGAGGGCACGGCTTCGGCTTTGAAGGCCGGCCTCTTGTCGGCTGATGCACTTTCGACTGTCAGTCGCCGTTACGCTTATGAGATTCAGACACCCGAGCAGGGTAATGGTCTTGATTGGCTGCTGCGCCAGCGCCGGGACCGTCTGCTGGGCATCACCAACGGCGTCGACTATGACCTCTGGAATCCGGAGACTGATCCTTATATCGCCGCGCCCTTCTCTGCCGCCGACCTGACGGGAAAGCAGGAATGCAAACTCGATTTGCTGCGCCGCTTTGGACTTCCGGAAGAGTTGAACCGGCCGATCATCGCCATCATCTCGAGACTGGTTGCGCAAAAAGGATACGATCTGATTAAGCCGCTGGCCCGCGGCATTCTCGACACCGGTTGTTTCTTTATTGCGCTAGGCGCCGGTGCCAAAGAGTACGAAGACTTCCTGCAATCATGGCATGATGCGGCGCCGCATCGCGTGGGCGTTTATAAGGGTTATGCCGGCGAGCCGCTGGCGCACCAAATCGAAGCTGGCGCCGACATGTTCCTGATGCCGTCGCAGTACGAGCCCTGCGGATTGAACCAGATGTACAGCATGCGCTATGGCACGGTGCCGATCGTGCGCGCCACCGGTGGACTGGACGACACAGTCGAGAATTTCGATGAACGGCGCGGCACCGGGAACGGTTTCAAGTTTCGCGAGTATGTTCCCGGTGCTCTGCTTGAAAAAATACGTGAAGCACTTTACTTTTATGCCAGGCCCGAAGCGTGGCGCGCGATTCAACTGAACGGCATGATGATGGATAATTCGTGGCCGACTGTCGCGCAAAAGTACATCGACCTTTACTTACGCGTGCTCGGGCTCTAGCATTTACACCTTCAGAAACACTGCGGCGATTGTTGCGGGCGGTCAGGCCCCGCGATTCTCGTCTGGAAAACAAGGAGACTTAAAATGAGTGATATTGTAAACGAAGTTAGCGACGCGTCATGGGAAAGGGATGTGTTGCAATCAGAGCGCCCTGTGCTGGTAGATTTTTGGGCTGAATGGTGCGGTCCGTGTCGCGCCCTCTCACCTACCGTCGAAGCGGTGGCCGAAAAGTATTCAGCCACGGCCTCGGTTGTGAAGCTGAACGTTGATGACAATCCCCGGACTTCACAGCAGTATGGAATCAAAGGCATTCCAACTTTAATTCTCTTTCGAGGCGGCAAAGAAGAAGAACGCGTCGTGGGTGCGACTTCGAAGGAAGCGATCTCGCGCATGATCGATAAGCACATTAGCGCGCCTGCGGCGTAAGTAGTAGCCAGGCGTCGGACAAGCTTTTCCTGTTCGAGTTCACGGCATCAATAGTAGTCTGGCCCGGCTTGTCAAAATCAAAGTATTCACCATGGCGAAAACTATCGTAGTGATCGGGGCCCAGTGGGGCGATGAAGGTAAAGGCAAGATCGTCGATCTGCTGGCCGAACGCTTCGATATCGTGGTGCGCTATCAGGGCGGACACAATGCGGGACATTCGGTACAAGTGGGCGATCGTTCCTTTGTTCTGCATCTATTACCGTCCGGCATCGTCCATCCCGGCAAGACCTGTGTGCTGGGGAACGGAATGGTGATCGACCCGAAGGCTTTTTTCCAGGAGGCCGAGCGGTTGATGGAGCAGGGCGTTGAGGTTTCGCCGTCGCGCGTAAAGATCAGTTCGCGCGCGCACCTGATATTGCCCTATCACCGGGCCCTGGACCACACTAGTGAAGAGCGCCTCGGAAACGAAAAAGTCGGCACCACCTTGCGCGGTATTGGACCGGCTTATGAAGATAAAGTGGGCCGCCGCGGCATACGCACCGCTGATGCCCTTGTACCTGACGTGCTGCGCTCACGCATCGAGCGCAATCTGGAAGACGCCAACCGCATCATCATGGCCTATGGCGGCCAAAAGCTAAGTGCCGACGAGATATTCTCGGAAATGTCACAGCTCACGGAACGCCTGTCTCCCTTCATCGCCGACACGACCCATTATCTGAATGTGGCCGCTACCCAGGGGAAATCAATTCTGCTCGAGGGTGCGCAAGCGACTCTGCTTGACGTCGATCACGGAACCTACCCTTTTGTTACTTCCTCCAGCACCATCGCCGGCGGCGCGATCATTGGTACAGGCCTGGCGCCGAATCGCCTGACTGGCGTGCTGGGCATCGTTCGTACCTACACGACGCGCGTGGGCGAGGGACCGTTCCCCACCGAGATGCTCGAGGGAGAGGCTGAGATGGGCCAACTCATACGCGAACGCGGACGTGAGTATGGCGCCTCCACCGGCAGACCACGTCGTTGCGGCTGGTTCGATGCGTTTGCCACGCGCTATGCCGCCGAGATCAACGGCTTCTCTTCCGTAGCGCTGACCAAGCTTGATGTACTTGACGCTCTGGATGAAATCAAAGTCTGCGTTGGATATAAGGTGGACGAGCAGGAACTCGACTCGCTGCCCTCAGTGTCGCAGGAGATGCGTCGTGCCGAACCCATTTATGCGAGGTTGCCTGGTTGGAAAAGCTCGACCCTCGGCACCACTGAAATGAATGCACTGCCGCCGGAAGCACGTCGATATGTTGAGTTCCTGTCAGCACAAATCGGCGTCGAAATTGGACTGGTATCTACCGGGCCGGAGCGTTCGCAAACAATCGTCGTCCAAGATTCTGCGCTGGGTCGCTGGATGGCTGAATAAGTTGTAATTATCGGACCGCTTCCACTAACATCCTCATCCGGGAAATACTGACCTTCAGATCCGAGATCGAACGGTTTAAGCAGCACACCCGCGCGCCAAACCCTACTGCATTCACACCCAACCGTAGTCGTGGGCAAGAACTTCTATTTCACGACCAGGAACAACTTTCTTTAGGTTTGTCCGAGTTGGTAATGATTATTGTTGACCTGTGGCCGCGTCTGTAATACTGTCGCTAAAATCAGGCAGACATTCAGGGTAATTCATACCCCAGTTTCAGAGTGCGCGCTCTGGAATGGTCTCGCGATTTTAGATTCTTTTACTGCCATCTTTGAGATACATCGCTAAAGTTTGCGATTTGAATCGCTGACCTTAATTCAAAGTCTTTCCTCTTGATCGATCCCACCGGAAACCGGGAGCGCCAGGAAGGAATTCCGGAGGAACCATAAATGAAGACGACGCAAAAATTTCCCAGAAAGGCTTTCTGGTGCCTGATCGCCATCGCGCTTATCTGTGGCTGTTTGACATGGCAATTCGGCGTTGGGGCGCAGTCTCGTCGCTCAACGTCCGTGGCTCCGAAGGTTCCGGAAATCGCAGCCAGAACATCCCGGCAGCGCGTAGGTCAATCCACGGCGCAAAGTGCAATGGAAACTGCCCGAGCGCACGTGGATCAAGCGATTGCCAACGAAAAAGCGAATCCTACGAAGCAGGCCGCGCTTGACGTTGATGCGGCCTGGCTCGAATACAATAATGCGACTGCCGCGCGCGTCGTAGAAATTCAGATGAATTTGAGGGCGCTCGAGTCTTCCAGTAAGACCGCAGCGACCGCGGCGCAAATGGAGAGCCTTGAGGCAGAGATGCGGCAAATCGCAAGTTCGCCGTTAGGCCCCACGCCGGATTTGACTCCAGAAACAGAACCGAACAACTCGGCGGCTACGGCTAACGCCTTGAATCTTGCGTCCCAACCGTGCGCGATCGTAACAGGCTCGATCAATCCCGGGGGCGACCTGGATTTCTTTACTTTCACGGCCGCTGCCGGGTCCAGAGTCTGGATTGAAACCGACACTGGCGGCACACAGAATGCCGGCGCCACTTCGCGAGACACAGTAATTGATCTGCTCGCGGCTGACGGCACCACGGTTATTGAGAACGACGATGATGACGGCACTGGGAATGGCGGTGACGGCACCATCGAAACCGGTCTGGCGTCGATGATTGGCGGCCGCACTCTAACGACGGGCGGTACCTACTTCATCAGGGTGCGCGCCTTCAGCGCCACCGCAATCATCAACCCCTATCGGATGTTTGTGGTACTAACAAACTCTGCCGCAACACCGGAGGTCGAGGCCAACAACAGCGCGGCGACTGCTAACCCTGCTGGTTTAACTTCGGGATCTATCGGCGTGGCCGGCGATGTTGACTACTATTCGATCACGGCGGCCGCAGGTAACATCATTTATTTCAACACCGATGCCGATCCAGAGCGCGACGGCACCGGCACCGATCTGGTCGTGGAACTCCGCGATCCTGCCGACGTGCTTCTATTATCCGTTGATTCATCCATCACCGGGAGCCTGGCAAACCCGGCGGCTGAAGGCGCAAACTTCACTGTCACCACGTCCGGCACCTACTTCATCAAAGTGCGACACTTTTCGGCCACCGGCACGGGCACTTATCACTTGATGGTTTCGGCGTGCTCCGGCTCGAGTCCCATACCAACGGTCAGCCCGGAAACCGAGCCCAACGACACCTCGGCCACGGCTAATCTACTGGATCTTTCCGCGTGCGGGATCGTTTCCGCAAGCATCAATCCGGGCGGCGATATTGATTTCTTCAAGTTCACCGGTGCCCCTGCTGGTTCGCGGATCTGGATTGAAACCGATACTGGTGGCACCCAGAATGCCGGCGCCACTTCGCGCGACACGGTGATTGATCTGCTCGCGGCTGACGGTACCACCGTCATTGAGAACGATGACGATGACGGTACGGGAAATGGCGGCGACGGCACCATCGAAACCGGTCTGGCGTCGATGATTGGCGGCCGCACGCTGACCGCTGGCGGCACTTATTTCATCAGGGTGCGCGCGTTCAGCGCGACCGGTATCGTTAATCCCTACCGGCTGTTTGTCAGATTGACGAATGTTGCCGCGACCCCGGAAGTTGAAAGCAATAACACCGCGGCAACTGCCAACGTCGGGGGTTTGAACTCCGGTGCAATCGGCGCTGCAGGGGATGTAGATGACTACTCAGTTGCGGCGGTGGCTGGTAACGTGGTCTATTTCAATGTAGACGCTGATCCGGAACGCGATGGTACAGGTACGGACCTGGTCGTTGAGTTCCGCGATCCGAGTGACGTTCTATTGTTGTCGGTCGACTCGTCAATTACAGGCAGCCTGGCAAATCCGGCGGCTGAAGGTGCTAACTTCACCATCGCCACGTCTGGCACCTACTTTATTAAGGTGCGCCATTTCTCGGCAACGGGAACTGGAACTTATCATTTGCTGGTTTCCGCCTGTTCTGGCGGCGGCGGTCCAGCGGGATGTACCTTAACTTGTCCGGCCAACGTGACCCAGCCCAATGATGTGAATCAGTGCGGTGCTGTGGTGACTTATCCGGCGCCAACCACCTCTGGGTCGTGTGGCACCGTCAATTGCTCGCCGGCATCTGGTTCATTCTTCCCGGTTGGTACTACCACTGTCACCTGTACGCCGACTACAGGTTCTTCCTGTACCTTTACGGTGACAGTGCAGGATACGCAGCCACCCAACATAACTTGCCCGGCCAATGTCACAACGCAAAACGCGCCGGGGCAAAATGGAGCGGTAGTTAACTATCCCGCGCCGACTGTATCTGACAATTGTCCGGCACCGCCGGCACCGGTTTGTTCTCCGGCTTCGGGCAGCTTTTTCCCTGTTGGCGTAACAACGGTAACCTGCACGGTGGGCGGGGGCGGTGGTTGTACCAACAAGACCATCACCCACTCGACCAGTCAGGCTATCACCCCGCTCAACTCCGTTAGCTGCAACGACGGTGTTGGGCACACTGACAACAGCTATTGGCGCGCGTTCAGTCTGCCCGCTTTCTCGATTACTAACATCTTCCACGTGACATCGGTTGATGTAGGAATCGAAACGGCATCGGCGACGGCGGCGCCAATCCCCTTACGACCCAAGGGTCCATCCGGAATCTCCAGGCATTCTGCCAGGCAGGCAGGGCGTGCGGGCAATGCCCCCAAGGGAGTCGGAACCCAGCCAGCTACTGTGCGTGTGTACAGACAGACGGCCGGCAGCTTCCCCAGCGGCTTCCCGGGATCACTAAGCCTGTTGGGAACCTCGAACTTCAACGTAACGGATCAAGCAGCCACAATCATCAACGTGCCGATTACGGCAGACGTCCCGGCGGGATCGGAACTCGTTGTTGAAGTGTTCACACCCGATGGCACAGCGACCGGCAGTTTGATCTTTATCGGTTCGAACTCGGCGCCAGAAACCGGGCCGTCTTACCTGAGTGCGGCGGACTGTGGTATTAGCACTCCGACGACTACTGCAGCCCTCGGCTTTCCCGACATGCACATCGTCATGAATGTCCACGGGTGCGAGGACAACGGCGGCGGCCTGGGTGCCAATTGCACTTTCACAGTGACGGTTAAACCTCCACGCTATTGGAGCACGACGGGTTCAACCGGCACTTCAGACGAAGACAGTACCGCCATCGTGAGCCATGATGACTTCGCCGCTCAACTTAAGGATGGAGTAACCGGGACGGCCACGGTACGCTATAACATCACGGCCACTCGCGGTATCTCTGGTTACTGTCCGGCTACGCAATCGGTGGTCAATGTGCGTTTCCGCAATAGCGATAACACGGGCACGCACGCACAGGTGAAGTTCGAAATTCACCGCACCAACATACTTACTGGCGGCAATGACATCATTTACGCCTTCAACAGCAATGGAGTGGGCGCCGGTAGTTCCTTTACGTCGCTCAGTGCCGCTCCGAGCATTGACTTTGACTTCAGCAACTACGTCTACTGGATCGAGGGAACCATTTTCCGCGATCAGGCTGCGCAGTTCGCGGATTTGGGTGATATCCAAATCTACGAAAGCGCCGGCACACCCTGTCCGTAGTTGGCTCTGACTACTAAAAAAGGGCGCGGTCACTTGCGCAAGTGACCGCGCCCTTTTCCTTTTTCTGCACAGCGCCGGAAGCGGGCCGCGGTCCCCGAGCGGGAGCCCGCTTAAGGTGGTGGCTGCGACCGACTCCTGCACTGGACATCACCGATAATCAGGCTGTCAAATACTAAGTTGACCGTGGGATCCGGTCGCTGCTGCATCCGGTTCTGTAATTACTCGCCCCGCTCTGCACGATGTCCTCAACTAAATTCAAATTGAACGAGTACCACTTTTTTCCGACATTGGACGGCGGACATCGAGTTAGGTAGAATGCTCCGGCATCTCGCAAAGACAAAGAGCACGCCAGCCGTGCTCTTCAAAGTTTGTGATTGCTTTCGAGTTCACGTGGGCCGATAGCTCAGTCGGTAGAGCAACTGGCTTTTAACCAGTGGGTCGCAGGTTCGAGTCCTGCTCGGCTCACCACTATTTGCAATCAGTTACGGGCAGCCGCAAAGCTGCCCGTTTCTGTTTTGTGTGCCTAGCGTGTGCCAAACTTTTCTTAGCTTGCAGCATGGAGCATTCTTTCAATCTCGTCCGTGGCCGTTTGCTGCATGTTAGGAAGCACGTGCGAATAGGTGTCGAGCGTCAGAACCACACTCGCATGACCTAGTCTCTCAGAAACAAACTTTTGCAATTTAGCTATGGAAATCATCTGCGCGTTGGTGGACGAGACTTTTTCGGGGCCGCGCAAAGGCTACAATCCTAAAGATCCGCGGATGATGAAGGTCTATTGTAGTCTTGAGCGTCATTAGACCGATGCTCAGGACTGGCCGCTGAGATATCGCTTGACGTTGGGCTACGATAAGCGCGATGCTCCAAATTGTCTTATTAAGTCACTAAATTAAGGTTAGAACGGTAGTCGTCGTCAGCACTTGCGGGAGTCTTAGCTGCCTGTACGCTTCAGGCAAATTCTTGATCATGTCGTGGAATCTATTGTTGATCTCGGGATGTCTTTGCGTGTAGCGGTCGGCCAGTCGAATATCGGTCGTAATGATCGCATCAACGCCAACTGTTTGGGATTCCACATTAAGGCCGAAGCTTCCATAAGCCAGAACGATCGCATCCTCGGATGAGAACGCAAACTCTGTCAGGCGTCGCGCCCACCGACGTAGGTATCGAGCTTTCCTTAACGGACGCGTGTCAGCCAGGATTGGTGCGGCGAAGATCGGTGTGCGTCGCTTCAAGATATTCGACGTTTGTTCGTGATGTAGAGATGATTCGCTATGGACGCGACATACGCAGAGGAGTTTGCGGCTTCGACCTGGAGAACTGTCGGCGGTTTACTCAACGCCCAGCGCACGCGGCGTTCGTACAAACGCCTGATCACGCCTTTGTCGAATAGGACGCTATTTGGTTGGAAGGTCGATCTCGTCACTCTCGGCTTCGGCTTCGATGGAGTCTGCTTTTTCGTTCCAGATCGTGTCTCGTTCTTTGTCGGTTAGACTCTCATAGCGACGAGCCTCCGCTTCGGCGAGCAGACGCTGTCCTTCGTCACGGCTCATCCACCATTGCGAAGTCTTGTCATCGACACCACCCTGGTAAACGAGCAAGCCTTCGGCGGACTCGACGAGCGAAAGTTCGTCACCGGGGTGCAAGCCTCGTTTCTGAATAACCTCGGGCGGGATTGTAATTTTTCCGTCTGCGTCGACAATCAGTTTTTCCATGGTAGTAAGCCTCGGGATTCTTGTGTGCCAGTTGTGTGCCAACTCCGCCAAACCAAGGTATACTCAGCAGCACTCAGGCATTATAGATTAAGCGGAACACCTAATAAAGACGCACTGATCGGCACAGAAGGAAACTGAACGAAACCGGCGGTTTCAAACTTTTAACCAGTGGGTCGCAGGTTCGAGTCCTGCTCGGCTCACCAAATCAGGCGAAGAAGAAAGGGCAACCCTCGAAGGTTTGCCCTTTCTTTGTACTGCAGGCTGCCAGCCTGCAGGCCCTTGCCGAGTAATCTTTCTATAGAGATCACTATTCTATTTCTTACCATCCTCAGCTGGCCCGGCACCATCGTTTTCAACATTCAGGAACCGCGCAGCGCTTTCTTCCCGCAATGCTTCCTCGAGCGTGAAGCGACCTTCATAAAGCGCCTTGCCGATAATGATGCTGTCGATTCCGCACTCGCTCGCCGCCCTTAATCGAGCCAAATCAGCAAGCGAAGCGACGCCGCCGGAAGCGGTGACCTTCAAACCGGACTCGCGCGCAACGGCGCAAGTCTGCTCAACATTGACGCCCGTCAACATGCCGTCACGCGCTATGTCCGTGAACACGACGCGCTCGACCCCAAGCCGAGCAACTCGTTGGGCCAGTTCGATGGCAGCGAGATCGGTATCGTTCACCCACCCGCGCGTCAGCGCGCGTCCATCACGGGCGTCAATGCCCACTACTACACGATTGCTTCCGAAGAGCTGCAGCGATTTCTCCAGAATTTCCGGAGACTCGACTGCAAGCGTGCCCAGCACTACTCTCGCCGCACCCAACTCAATCACCTGTTCGATATCCTGAAGACTGCGCAAGCCGCCCCCAAACTGCACCGGTAATTTTATCCGCGAGACAATTTCGCGCACCACCTGGCGATTACGCGAGTTTGGGTCGGAAAAGGCGCCATCAAGATCGACTACGTGCAGCCACTCAGCACCGCTGTCTCGATACTGCTCAGCGATCACTAACGGATCGCTATCATAAATCTTTACATCTTCTTTCCGGCCCTGCGTCAGCCGCACGCAACGGCCTTCGCGAAGATCAATAGCGGGTATGATCAGCATTGGTTTATTGGCAAAGAGAGGACACGGAGACACGGAGAAGGGACGACACGAGGATGTTTCCGGCAATTAGTTTGTTCGTCGTCAAAGTAGGATAACCTTCAATGAAACATCCTCGTGTCTCTCCTTCTCCGTGTCTGCTTTCACTCCCTCACGATTTTCATCACGCTCTCAAACAGAAGCCCGTTGGTCGCAATCGCATTGCCACCGTGAATCGTGCGGTTTCCCTTCCAATCAGTGAAGGTGCCGCCTGCCTCTTCCAAAATAGGCAGCAACGCTGCGCAGTCCCAAACGTTCATCACGGCATCGAGCATAATGTCCGCCCTCCCCGTGGCGACCAGCATATGTCCGTACGCGTCACCCCAGGTGCGTCGTGCTTGAACTTGATGTTGCAGCGATGCGGCCGCGGGACCAAATCCATATTGCTCGCACACGCCAAAGTCAGTAGAAAGGAGCAGGGCCTGGTCCAATGACGAAGTCGCCGAAACCCTGGCCCGCTCTCCGTTCCAGTAGCATCCCAATCCTCGTGCGGCAGACACGATCTCACCTAATGCCGGAAGATTTACGACCCCCAGCGAGGGCTCGCCATCAATCTCCAAACCAATCAACACACCATAGAGCGGGACTCCATGCACAAACGAAAAAGTTCCGTCGATGGGATCAAGAATCCAACGTCGATGCGAAGTTCCCATGGTTTCACCAGCTTCTTCGCCCAGAATCGAGTCATCAGGAAAGGTCTCTGCAATGCGCGCGCGCAGGTAGAATTCGGCCTCACGATCCGCAGTCGTCACCAGTGAATTATCGGACTTGCGTTCGGCGACAAAGGTGCCCTTAAAGTAATCGCTGGTGATGGCCGCCGCCCCGCGCGAGATATCGACGGCGAAATCCAAAATTTGTTTGAGCTCTTTTTTGTCTGTAGTCATGTCCCAGGTAGCACAGACTTCAGTCTGTTTCTCTCTCGTCAACATCCTTTCCAATCGATGGCCACACTGACTGAAGGAATCTTCGATCAAGTTTCTTCAACCCGCGAAGCGGGTGTAAGCATAAAGCCCCGGGATGAAGCGCAGCGCAACCCCAGGATGAACACGGAGAAAAATCCAAGCCCACAGAGTGGGCGACAGAACTTTTATTACAGGCAAATGATCTTCGAACTTCATTGTTTCATGATCTTTCTGTCGCTTCGCGGGCTGCGGCAAACTCGATGCCCTGGCGACTTAAATCAAAGTTCCCTGAAGTCTGTGCTACTTTCGGCGATCGCGAAGCACAGTGCTGACTTCTGCGAGCGTCAGCCCCCGCTCAACAAATAGAACAAGCAGATGATACAAAAGGTCGGCGGATTCGTTGGCGAGCTCCATGCGATCTTCGTTCTTGGCAGCGATGATAGTCTCGGCTGCTTCTTCACCGACCTTCTTGAGAATCTTGTCAAGACCTTCCTGGAACAGGTACGTCGTATACGATCCCTGCGGCAGTTCCTGCTTACGCGACCGGACGAGTGAATACAGGCCACTCAGAACTGTTCCCAAATCAGTTGAATCTTCTTCCTCACTACCCGCCAACTTCTCAGCTTCGCGAACTTCGTTGTGAAAGCAGGAAGAGGCGCCGGTGTGACAGGCAGGACCTGCCGCTTCCACCAGGACATTCAGTGCATCGCCGTCACAATCAACCTGGATGTCGACCACGCGCTGAGTATTGCCCGAGGTCTCGCCCTTATGCCACAAGCTCGCGCGCGCGCGCGACCAGAACCAGGTTTCCCCCGTGTCGATGGTTCGGGCCAGACTCTCGCGGTTCATGTAAGCGAGCGTGAGGATCCTGCGCGTGCGCGCGTCCTGGACCACAGTGGGAATAAGACCTCGCTCGTCAAACTTCAATTCATCGATTGCAATCTTCATCTCACCATTACTCCTCGCCCGCGCAGGTAATCCTTCACTGCCGCAATCTTGTATTCGCCAAAGTGAAAGAGTGAGGCTGCCAGGACCGCACTCGCCCCGCCTTCTACCAACGCATCGTAAAAATGTTCTAGACGTCCAGCCCCACCTGAAGCAATGACCGGAATGCGGACCGCGGAAGTTATCGCCCGCATCAGCTCCAGGTCGTAACCCGCACGAGTCCCGTCCTGGTCCATACTGGTCAACAGTATTTCTCCGGCGCCCAGCCGCTCTGCCCTGACCGCCCATTCCACCGCGTCCCAACCAACACTTTGCCGGCCGCCATGCGTGAAGACTTCCCACCCGAGGTCCGGATCGCTCGCGCTGCGGCGACGGGCGTCAATCGCTACAACGATACATTGGCTGCCAAAGGTCTCCGCTCCTTCAGCGATTAGGTTGGGCCGCTCAACCGCGGCCGTGTTCAGGGATACTTTGTCGGCGCCGGCGCGCAGAACCGCGGTAATGTCGTCCGGGGAATTAAGGCCTCCTCCTACCGTTAACGGAATGAAGACTTCATCGGCAACGCGACGCACGAGGTCCATAATTATGGCGCGCTTGTCGGACGATGCGGTGATGTCGAGGAAGGTCAACTCGTCCGCTCCTTCGCGGTCATAATTGCGCGCCTGCTCAACCGCATCGCCGGCATCGACCAGCGCGACAAAGCGAATGCCCTTGACCACGCGACCGCGATCGATGTCGAGACAGGGAATGATGCGTTTGGCTAACATACTTGTCCGACAAGCTTCAGCTTGTCGAAGTTTCCCAAAGCAAGCTGTTTACGTGGGTCAACGACAAACTGAAGTTTGTCGGACGGCGGCAAAATTCGCCAACAACTGCAGTCCCGCTGCCTGACTCTTCTCGGGATGAAACTGCACGCCCCAGATATTTCCCTGCGCGACAACAGATGCGTATTTAGATTCATAGTCAGTCTCGCCAATGATGACCGAGGCATCAGTCGCCTCACAAAAATACGAATGTACGAAATAGAAAAAGCTGTTATCCGGAATTCCGGCAAGCAATGGATCAGCCGCGCATTGTCGCACCTGGTTCCAGCCAACCTGCGGCACCACCAGGCTGCTGCCAAAGCGGCGCACGCGGCCGTGTAACAGCCCCAACCCTGCAGTCCTCCCAAACTCTTCTGATTCGTCAAAGAGCATCTGCATGCCCACGCACACACCTAACAATGGCGTACCTTCAGCGATCCGCTCACGCACCAGTTCATCGAACCCACGCGCGCCCAGCGCCTGCATACACGCCGCGAAAGCCCCGACGCCTGGCAACACTAACTTGTCCGCATGTCGCAGGATCTGTTCGTCACTGCTGACCACCGCGTCGTGGCCGGTGGCGGCAAAAGCCTTTTCGACGGAACGAAGATTTCCCACTCCGTAATCAATGATCGCGATGCGAGCCATGGCTGCTATAACGTCCCCTTGGTGCTCAACACTCCTTCGATCCTGGGGTCGCGCTCGACTGCCTGTCGTAACGCGCGTGCTGTTGCTTTGAAAGTCGCTTCCAGAATGTGGTGCGTATTCCGGCCGCGAAGCTGGTCGATATGCAGGTTGCACTGCAAGCTCTCCGCAAACGAGCGCCAGAAATGTTCGGCCAATTCTACGGAGAAGTTACCAATCATTTGTCGTTTGGTTTTCACTTCATAAACCAGATAGAAACGTCCGGACAGATCGATCACCACCCGGCACAGGGCTTCGTCCATCGGGACCAGGGCCGCGCCGTAACGCGCAATGCCCGTCTTATCACCCAACGCCTGACGAAAGGCCTGGCCCAATGACAGCGCAATGTCTTCGACTGAATGATGATCGTCGATTTCCAGATCGCCCCGACAAGTAACCTCGAGATCAAACAATCCGTGACGCGCAAACAAATCGAGCATGTGATCGAGAAAAGGCAGCCCGGTGTTCACCTGCGACTTGCCCCGGCCATCGAGGTCGAGAGCAAGGTGCACCTGCGTTTCTTTTGTTTGTCGTTCGATCACGGCAGAGCGCGTGCGGTTCTTTTTGGACATCGCTTTCACCTCAAGATCTCTTTCAGGGCCTTGACCAGGAGATCATTCTCTCGCGGCGTCCCAACACTGACGCGGAAATATTCACTGAGCATGGGATAGCCGCTGACATCGCGAATCAGTATGTCCTGCTGCAACAAGCCCGCGAAAACCTTTTTGGGTTCGAGTGCTGAACGCACGACCATGAAGTTTGCTCGCGACGGTACCGGGGAAAGTCCTTTGATATTGCTCAATTCACCGTGCAGTCGCTCTCGTTCCCTGATCATCGTCTGCACCAGCGGTCGCAATGCCGCCTCATACATCTCGAGTGAAACCTCCGCCGCGGTCTGCGAAACGAAGTTAAGGTTATACGGGAGGACAGCTTTAGCTACTTCGCGCACCAACTCAGGCGCCGCCAGAAGGTACCCGACGCGCAGACCTGCGAGGGCCATCGCCTTGGAAAAAGTGCGCAATACGACAAGATTAGTATGCTGCCGCAGAAGCGGAACGACCGTCTGTCCGGAAAATTCGAAATAGGCCTCATCAACGACCACCAGTCCACGGGTTTCCTCCAGCACTGAAACCAGGTCGGACAATTCCATCACACAGCCGGTGGGATTATTCGGCGAACAGATGATAACTACATTGGGCGCGGAAGATTTGATCGCAGCCAGGAGCGACCGTGTATCAAAGGACAATGCCCCGTTGAGCGGCACACTCAATACTTCGCCTCCCAACACGGTCGTAATTTGTCGATAGAGCGCAAAGGTCGGTTCATTGATGAGCACGCGCTTCCCTGCTGCGATTGTGATCACTAAAAGCGCCTGGATCAATTCATTCGATCCGTTTCCCGCGATAACACCCTCTGGGAACCAACCGCTGAACTCAGCGAGGCGCTTATGGAGTTCTATCGGCGCAAAGTCCGGATAGCGCGACCAGGCGCGAGCGTCGAGACGCTTCAGTGTCTCCTGCTTGATCGCGAGCGGGGCATCCCAGGGATTTTCATTCTGGTTGAGCTTCACCGACGCTCGATCCGGCGCCAGGGTGTACGCGCGCAAGCTCCGAACTGAATCTTTGATTGAGTCGATGATGTTCATGGACATAAACCCAGCGCGGCACATAGGTTCCGAACTTTAATTAGGCTCTTTTCTCAAACTAAACTACCCGACAGAAGTCGGTACTTTAAACGCCTGGTTCCGTTCGGATCAGTACTGAGCGGGCGTGTGCTTCGAGGCCTTCAGACCGCGCCAGCGTGGCAATCAATGGAGCTGTCTGGCGCAGCTCACTCGCCGTGAATTTCAACATGCTGGTGCGCTTCACGAAATCATACACACCCAGCGCCGATGAAAACCGCGCCGTCCCGCCAGTGGGTAGTACATGATTCGGGCCCGCCAGGTAATCGCCCACCGCTTCAGGTGTTTGATCTCCAAAAAAGATCGCGCCCGCATGACGGACCTGCGCCGCGATCCACTCTTCATCACGCGCCATAATCTCCAGATGCTCAGGAGCAAGTTCGTTGGCCAATCTGCAAGCTTCAAAAGTGTCGGCAACCATGATGATCGCGCCGTAAGACGCAAGGGACTTCTCGATTAAGTTTGCGCGGGGCAGTTTGCGGATCTGTTGCGCGATGGCCGCCGATACCTGTCGCGCCAGTTGCTCGCTGGTGGTTATCAACACGGCCGAAGCATCTTCGCCATGCTCGGCTTGCGCCAGCAGATCGCTCGCTACAAACGAGGCTGGCGCCGAATCATCAGCGATGATGACAACTTCGCTGGGGCCGGCAATGGAATCGATTCCCACCATGCCGAAAACGTGTTTCTTGGCGGCGGCGACGTACTTGTTGCCCGGACCCGTGATCTTATCGACCCGAGGAATGGTTTCGGTGCCAAAGGCCAGCGCCGCGATCGCCTGCGCGCCGCCAACCGCATAAACTTCGCTGACGCCGAGCTCGATCAACGCCGCGGCCACAGCCGGGTTTTCCTGCAATGCTCGCGGCGGCGTCGCTACAACGATTCGGTCAACCCCGGCAATCTGCGCCGGCACAATGTTCATCACGACTGATGACGGATAGGCTGCAGTGCCCCCCGGCACGTACATGCCGGCACACTCGAGGGGTGCGACGCGTTGTCCCAGCCGCACTCCATTTTCGGCTTGCAGCTCCCACGACGATTGGAGTTCGTGCTCATGAAAAATGTGCACGCGGCGAATTGCTTCTCGCAAGGCGGCGATGACCTGCGGCTCAACGCTGGTTGCCGCTTCCCGCAAAGTCACCTCGCTGACTCGCAGGTCGGACGTCTGCATTACAATGCCATCGAACCTTTTCGCGTAATCAATTAGCGCCGCATCGCCGCGGGCGCGCACTTCGCGAATAATTGCGGCCACTTCGCTCATCAACTCGTCGTTCAGGGCGACGTTGCGATTGCGGATCGTCTGCAGCTTGAACGCCAGTCGTTCCTTTTCATTACTGTGAATAATATCAATCAAGGTTACTCACCTGCGCCTTAGCCACTTCAAGCGCCGCAATCAAAGTCGCAACAGCCGCGGCTTTCAATTGGTAACTGGCGCGATTAACGACCAGACGAGCGGTAGACTCGCCGATCACTTCAATTTCCTCGAGCCCGTTCTCAAGCAACGTTGCCCCTGTTTCCACGAGGTCGACGATGCAGTCAGCCAGGCCCAGCACGGGCGCCAACTCCACCGAGCCGGAAAGCTCGATGATCTCCGCCGGCCTTCCCTGTGCCCCGAAATGTGCGGCGGCAAGACGCGGATATTTGGTCGCTACCCTGAGCATCCCCAGTCCCCTCAATGAGGTACCCGTGCGTGCAGCGACCACGATGCGGCAGCGAGCAATATCGAGGGTCAGCGGCTGCAAAAGGTCCGTTTCGGATTCCAGCAACACATCGCGCCCGACAACACCGCAGTCCGCGATCCCATGCTCAACATAAACGGGCACGTCCGACGGCTTTACAAAAATGAATCGATAGCGGCCGGATTCGTCCTCCAAAGCCAAACGGCGCGACGACAGGGCAGCACTCGACACGACCGCTCCGGCCCGCGCCAGTAAGGCAAGCGCATCCGCCTGCAATCTGCCTTTCGCGACTGCAATGGTTAATTCCGGCAAGGTTTCACCTCATCAAATCGAGATCAGATCCAGCAGGACTCGTTCACCTTTGGCGCGCCGGTCCAGCACGCCGCGAAATAACGTGGCCGGATCGCCGTCCGTTATTCCGGACGGAGTAGCGAGAGTCTGACGCGCGACAGTATCCTTCATAGCCCGCGCTCCGAGGACATCCGTCAACTCATCCAAGTCCAACACGAAACCAACGGCCGGCTCATCCTTGCCAAAGTTGGCCGTCAGACCGTCATAGCGACCACCGCTGCCTACGCGAACGCCGATCCCGTTCACATAAATCTTGAACGTCAGGCCCGTGTAGTAGTCGAGGCGTGACACATCGCCCAGGTCAATCTCAAACGAATCGCTGAGGCCCAATAATTCAACGACATCCCACAGTCCTTCGAGACGGTCCAACGCCGCCAGCGATTGATCGTTGGAAATAACGCGCCGGGCCGCCGCTAAGGTCTCGCGCTTTCCCGAAAGCTGCGTGAGTTGCGCAAACGCCTGTCGCTCTTCCGGAGAAGTGTCAGGCGTAAGAAAAAGCTCGAGGTCTGCGGCGTTGCGCACGTCGATCAGCTGACGCATCTCTTCTCTGCGTAATGGATCCAGCGCGAGGCGTTCGGCTACGCCATTGAAAATGCCAACATCGTTAAGGGTGATTGCGTATCCGCCGTCGAACTCCAGGGAACGAAGTAACTCAGCGGCTATCAGCAGCACTTCCAGATCAGCGACTTTGGTATTCGCGCCGATGAGTTCGCAGCCCATTTGGGTTGATTCCCTTCTCCACTCGGCGTGCGATTGTGGTTGTTGGCGAAATACCGGCAGGGCGTAGCACAGGCGCAAGGGTCGTTCGCGTTCGGCAAACAGCGTGGCCGCCGCGCGGGCCGCGGCCGAGGTCACGTCAGGCCTGAGCGCGAGCATTCGTCCATCAAGATCAGTGAAGCGAAAAGCGCGCTGGGCTTCGGCCTGGCCCATGCCGAGCTCGAACAGCGAGTAATAGTCGACAGTCGGCGTAGTGATCTCTTCGTAAGACCAACCATCAAATATCGTCATCGCGGTTGCTTCAACCTGGCGGCGCAGCTGCGCCTCCGGACCAAAGTAATAGCGCATGCCCCCGGGAATTCTGGAGAGTGGCTCAGACATAGAGTTGACGCCCCGATTCGTTGCGCAAGTGGGAAAAGAAAACCCGCCGCCGGACACCTAAGTCACGGGCAGCGGGTTTTGGATTCCCAGTTGTTAGCCTATCTAACTAATTCTCATTCAGCTTCACAACCGACCACGCGCTGCCTCGATGCCATGATGGTTGGCATGATGGTGTGCGCGATGACGGTGATGTGTGCTGCTGAAAATCATTTGCTTAGTTAACGAATAGTTTTATAACCGAGTGCGTTCCGTGATGTCAAATGTTTGTTTCGCTATTGGAGTGACTCCGACATTTGAGCCGCAAAGAATTTGTCCCTTATTGAGGCGTGGGTGCGGCAACATTCTCTTGATTATGAAACCTCACTCTACCCGATCCGCCGGCCGCTGCAGCCCAAACTCGCTATGCAATGACTGCACAGCGTCGCGCATCGATCCGGCTTGCACCACAAACGAGACGTTATATTCCGATGATCCCTGCGCGATGGCGATGATATTGATGCCGCGCCGGCCCAGCACGCTGAAAGTGCGCCCGGCGATACCGGGCATGCCGCGCATCCGATCGCCTACTACGGCGACGATGGCTATATCCGAATCGACGCTGATGTGTTCCACTTCCTTGTGAGCCAGGTCGAACGCAAAGGCGCGCCGCAACTCGGCAACAGTGCGCGCTTCGTCAACGGAGTTGATGATGAAACAAATGTCATTCTCGGAAGACGATTGCGAGATCAGCAATACGTTCGCCTGCGCTGTGGCTGCCGCGGTAAAAGTCCTGGCTGCGACCCCGAGCACACCGACAATGCCGCGGCCGCCAACCGTAATCAGACTTACATCGCCGATCGCCGTGATCGCTTTGACGCCCCGCGCTGTCGGATGGCCGGTGGTCGTGATTTGGGTTCCCGGTCGTTCCGGCGCAAAACTATTTCGAATCCAGACCGGGATGCCTGCCTCGGAAACCGGGCGCAGTGTCTTTGGATGCAGCACTTTCGCGCCAAAGTAGGCGAGTTCCGCAGCTTCGTTGTAAGAGATTTCCTGTAGCGTGCGCGCGTCCGGAACCAATCGCGGATCGGCAGTCAAAACTCCATCCACATCGGTCCAGATGATCACCTCACCGGCATCGAGTGCCGCGCCCAGAATGGTCGCCGAATAGTCCGAGCCGCCGCGTCCGAGGGTAGTCAAAGTTCCTTCTGTCGTAGCGCCCACAAAACCGGTGACGACGGGCACGGAGTGGGATTCAAGCAGTGGGGTCAATCTTGTAATAGTCCGTTGTCGTGTCTCAACCGTGAGCGGCTCAGCACGACCTGAGGTGTTATCAGTGACGATCAGCTCAGTCGCGTCAACCGCTTTGGCATGGCAACCAAGTTCGCAAATCGCCTGGGCCAGCAAGCGCGCCGATAAGCGCTCGCCGGCGCTGGAAATTGAATCCAGCGCGCGTGGCGTCAGCTCGCGCAGTAATGCTGTACCGCGACACAAGTCCTCGACTTCGCCGATGATCTTTTCGATTTCAACCGTCAGCTGACTTGCCGCTTCTTGGCCGCTAACAAGTATCTTGATCGCCGCCACATGTTGGTCGCGCAACGTCGCCGCCAACGCGCCGGCTGCATTGGTTTCGCCGTTGGCGGAAGCATGCGCAGCGTCAATGAGTCGATTGGTTATTCCGCTCATTGCCGAGACAACAACGACCAGAGGGCCGGTCCTGGCGGCATCAATTACAATCGACGCGGCGCGTTTAATGCAGTCGGCGTCACCAACTGACGTGCCGCCGAATTTCATTACGCTAATCTTTTGGTCCATCCGATAGATGTCTCGCTCACCAGTTCGTTAACCGGGACAGATTAACACGCGTTCCGAATAAGGAATGATTTTTTGATGAGTAAGGTTAGGAGCAGCTGGCCCAGCCAAATACCTTCGTTTAGTCAGCGGACTTGTCCCCTCGCGTCGGGGCACAAGTGTCCTTTCTAAGCGATCAGTAACCTCCAGGTCTTTGGGGCCAACCATCGGTGACCGCACCGAGGCTGCTACTGGAAACCTGATGCGCGTATTTTGCCAGGACGCCACGCGTATATCGCGGCGCGGGTGCTCGCCATGCGGTGCGGCGACGTTGGAGTTCTTCCGGGGCCACATGCAATTCCAGCAGTCGCGCCTCAGCATCGATGGTAATCGAATCGCCCTCAATAACGAGGGCAATCGTCCCACCGACCGCCGCCTCAGGAGCGATGTGTCCCACGACCATGCCGTGAGTGCCGCCGGAAAAGCGGCCGTCGGTAATCAAAGCGACCGCATCGCCCAGCCCCGCCCCGATGATGGCCGAGGTCGGCGCCAGCATCTCGCGCATTCCCGGACCACCCTGCGGCCCTTCATAGCGAATCACGATCACATCACCGGGCCCGATACTCCCCGACAGGATTGCCTCCAGGCTCTTTTCTTCCGAGTCAAAGACTCGGGCCGGTCCCGTAATTTTTGCATTTTTCACACCCGTGATCTTGGCAACTGCGCCTTCAGTCGCGAGATTGCCTTTCAGAATCGCCAGATGACCTCGTGCGTACAGCGGATCGCGCCAGGGTCGAATCACATCCTGATCGCTGCGAGGTTCCGCCGAAACTTCTCGCAAAACGTCAGCGATTGACTCACCCGTGATAGTAAGTGCGTCGCCATGGAGCAGATCATGGACCAACAACATTTTCATAACCTGCGGGATACCTCCTGCTTTATGCAGATCGGTGGCGACATAACGGCCCGAAGGCTTTAGATCGCACAGCACCGGAACGCGCTCGCGGATCTCTTCGAAGTCATCAAGCGCAAGCGGCACCTCGGCGGCGTGAGCAATAGCCAGCAGGTGCAGCACGGCGTTCGTCGATCCGCCCACGGCCATCACGATCGCGATCGCATTCTCCAGGGCTTTGCGCGTGAGAATTTGCCGCGGCAGGATTTGTGCTTCGATAGCGTGGGCCAACGCTTTGCCTGAGCGAGCCGCGTTCTCTCTGGTTTCCTTGTCTTCAGCGGCCATGGTCGAGGAGTACGGCAAGCTTAGTCCTATCGCTTCGATCACCGACGACATCGTGTTTGCGGTGTACATCCCGCCGCATGAGCCGGCGCCGGGACAAGCGCGACGCTCCACCTCCAGCAATTCAGCTGCTCCGATGCGTTGCGCGCTGTATTGCCCTACAGCCTCGAACGCGCTGACCACGGTCAGGTCTTTACCTTCGTAATGTCCGGCTTTGATCGTACCGCCGTAGACGAAGATGGCGGGAATGTTCAGCCGCGCGATGGCTATCAAGGCCCCGGGCATGTTCTTGTCACAACCGCCGATTGCCAACAGGCCGTCCACGCTCTGCGCCTGGCATACCGTTTCAATCGAATCCGCAATCACCTCGCGCGAAACCAGGCTGTATTTCATTCCCTCCGTGCCCATCGATATGCCGTCGCTGACGGTGATGGTGCCGAAAACCTGAGGCATGGCGCCGGCTGCGCGCAGGGCAACAGCGGCGCTTTGCGCCAGGTCGTTCAGCGCCATGTTGCAGGGAGTGATCGTGCTGTAGCCATTGGCTATGCCGACGATCGGTTTGTCAAAGTCTGCATCGCCAAAGCCGACCGCGCGGAGCATGGCGCGATTCGGCGTCCGTTCAATGCCGCGCGTTATTGTCTGGCTGCGGGAGTTGTTGCTCATGGGGCGATTGTCCGACAAACTTCAGTTTGTCGTGGACTGTACTACGGGCTGGCAGCCTGTGCTACATACAACACACTGAAGGAGGCCCTGATCAAGTTACGAAGGGCCTCTTGAACCCGCGATAGCGGGTGTCAGAGTAAAGCCTGGGGTGGAGCGAAGCGGAACCCCAGGCTCCCTCACTTGTTATCTGGGAGCCCACGGAGCGGTGTCATAACTATTTAGAAACGCCCTCTGGCTTAACTATTTAGAAAAGCCCTCTGAGTTTAAGTTTCGCAAGTTAGTAGCCTTGGGCTCAGCGAGCCCATGGCGGTCCTTTGCCGAAGCTGAAACTGCGCCAGGCATGATTGGTTGGGGACACGGATTGTTCCCTGATCGTCACTGGGCGGCGCCGGTGTTTGTTTCTTACCTTGACTACCGTTTTTGCTTTTGGTCGTTCCGGTAGCAGCGTGTAAGCGAGATCTCGCTCGGCATAGCAAAAGTGCAACTCCCCATTGAGATATCTGCGCACTCGTACCTTGCCCTTAGCTGGCAAAGTTTTGCGTGCCGGTTGCAGCTGATAGAACTGATTTTCAAATCTCACAATCCAATCAGCACTCACCGACCGTTCTTCCTCGATACAGAAGATGCTGGCCAGATCATATCCTTTGGCCGAACGGTGAAAGTCCACCGCGGACCGAGGCGCTACCGCAAACTTCTGATTGAGTTCCGCACAATAGCCTTGCTGCAAAAACTGATTGCCGGCGTCGATAGTGCTGATCTCCGCCAGCCGGAACTCTTTTACTAACCGATCTTGATAAGTGCCGTGGTTGCGTTCGACTCGGCCTTTTGCTTCCGGGGAATGCGCTGTGATGATCTTGATCCCGAGCTGTTGGCAGGCGCGCCCAAACTGGGTGAATACTTCTTCGCCGCTATCGGCCGCCTTTTCCCTGGTCTTTTCATCAACTACATACACATTCTTCTTATCGGTATACAGGCTTTGGGGGATGCCATAAAGATCAATCCATTGCCACAACACCCCCATCGCCGCAAAGATTGTTTCCTCTTCATCCAACAATGATTGCGTCGTGCCTTGGGCATCATCCACCATGTTCATCAAACAACATTTGGCGGCGCGCTCCTCAAACCACTTGTGATGCGACCCGTCCATTTGCACTAACTCGCCAAAGTGCGCCCGCCGCTCCCGCCAGCTGCGATGCTTGGCGCGCTTGCGTCGCTTCTGCCACAGGCCGGCTTTGATTAACCAGCCGCGTAAGGTCTCGTGGTCAATGACGTGACCATCAAGGGCCAACTTCTCGGCCGCCAGCGTCGGGCCAAAGTCCGGGTACCGTTCCTGATAACGGGCCAGCACCGCGGCCTTGAACTCTCCCGTTTTTGCGCGATTTGATGGTCGGCCACGGCCTTGATGCACTAACCCGCGATCACCTTGCTCACAATACCGTTGGTAGAGCCGCCGCAGATATCGATACTCCAGTTGGCACAGCGCTGCCGCTTCCTTCTGCTGCAACTTACCCCGCTTCACTCGTGCAAAGATCTTCAGTCGCTCTCGTTCTTTCGCACTCATCACCAAATGTCCTTCCATTTGTCCAACCTTTTTGGTCAGACATCCTAGAGGACTTTTCTATTCGGTTTCGCAGAGGGCGCTTTTATATAGTTACCACAGGAGCCCACGGAGCGGGCGACAGAACAAATGAAAAGATCTAGCTTCAAAGGATCATTCGCTCTTCAAAAGCTCTGTCGCCCACTTTGCGGGCTCGGATTCAATTCCACTTTCATCCTGGGGTTCCGCTGCGCTCCACTTCAGGCTCTATGCTGACACCCGCTATCGCGGGTTGAAGAAGACTTCTATTCGTAATCTGATCCGAGGCTCCCGAAGTTTGTTCGTCGCTTCTCCGAGGAAGCTTCTGTGAGTACAAACGACAAACTGAAGTTTGTCGAACTGTTTAGTTATGCGCTTTGTCGACCAGACGGGTGGCGGCCAACCAGGGCATCATGGCTCGGAGCTTGGTACCGACACGTTCAATCTGATGTTCTTTTGTTTTCGTGTCGAGCTCCTGAAATCGCGGGCGACCGTTGCGGCTCTCTTTCATCCACTCGCGCGCGAAAGCGCCCGACTGCACTTCAGCCAGAAGGTCCTTCATACGTCGCTTGGTCTCATCGTTGACCACCACCGGGCCGCGCGTCATATCGCCATATTGCGCGGTGTTCGAGATCGAATAGCGCATCTCGGAGATGCCGCCTTCGTAGATGAGATCAACAATTAACTTCATCTCGTGCAGGCATTCAAAGTAAGCCATCTCAGGCGCGTAACCTGCTTCGACCAGAGTTTCAAAGCCGGCTTTGATAAGCGACGTCAATCCGCCGCAGAGCACCGCCTGTTCGCCGAACAAATCCGTCTCGGTCTCTTCGCGAAAATTAGTTTCAATCACTCCCGCTCTACCGCCGCCGATGGCGGAGGCGTACGCGAGTCCAATTCTCTTGGTGTCACCAGTCGGATCCTGGTGGACCGCCAGCAGACAGGGAACACCGGC
The DNA here is from genome assembly GCA_025463135.1 of Acidobacteriota bacterium. GTDB lineage: Bacteria > Acidobacteriota > Blastocatellia > Pyrinomonadales > Pyrinomonadaceae > JAOAPY01. Next base: position 79,728 of record JAOAPY010000029.1, on the reverse strand, counting down.
GCCGCGCTGATACTCCCGCCGCACCAGGTGACCCGGTCCTTTGGGTGCAACCATAAAGACGCTGACGTCTTCCGGCGGCTTGATGAAGCCGTAATGAACTGAGAATCCGTGAGAGAAAGCCAGGTACTTGCCCGGTGTCATTGACTCAGCCACATCCCGCGCATAAACATCCGCGGCCAGTTCATCCGGCACCAGCATCATTACAATATCGGCCTCAGCCGCGGCTTCGGCGACCGGCCGGACGCGCAAACCTGACAGCTCGGCTTTTGCGACAGAGGGGCTGTCCGCGCGCAAACCAACGGTGACATTGCATCCTGATTCGCGCAGGTTATTGGCCTGGGCAAAGCCCTGGCTGCCATAGCCGATCACCGCGATCGATTTGTTACTGAGCACGCCGATTTCAGCATCGCTGTCGTAGAAGACTTTCATTGTTAACATACCTCTCAGAGAAGCGTGATGTAACGCAAACTGTTAGTTAGCGTTGATTGAATGGCATTCAACGCGCCCGCAAGCCCCGGGTCCTCAGCAGGGCAGCCCCGCAGGGGTCGCTTTACAGATTGCGTTACAAAGAAAAACCCAATGACCATCTCATAATCACCCGGTTGAAAACGGGTGAGAAGGAGATGGCTTGTTAACATCACCTGTTGCTCGTTCATCAACCGGCCAACTCAACTCTTCCTCTTCGGTCGCCGCCCTCGAGCTGTCAACTCGTGACAGCCGTCCAATGGCAATGCAACCGGTGCGGGTGTAATCGCGGATGCCAATCGGGCGCAGCAATTCAATGAAGGCCTCGACTTTATCTTTATTGCCTGAGGCCTCGATGATCATTCCCGACTCGGATATATCGACCACCTTGGCCCGAAAGACCGCCACCAGACTCAGCACTTCCTGCCGGGTTGCGCCGGGTTTGGCGGCGACATCGATGAGGGCCATCTCGCGTTCAATATGCGGCTGCATTGTGACATCCTGCACTTCGCGCACGCGCGCCAGACGCTGGCACTGCTTCACGATTTGCTCCACGGTACGATCATCGCCTCGGGTCACGATTGTCACGCGAGACCATTTCGGGTCGGGCGTCTCTCCAGCTGAAACGGTTTCGATATTGAAACCGCGCGCGCTGAATAAGCCGACGATTCGCGAAAGCTCACCCGGCTGATCGGCAACGACAATGGAGAGTGTGTGACGCATGTTAGGAAAAGATGAAATGCGGACGCGGGGAAAGGGGGATACGAAGACACGGGGATGAGATCGACATGTTGAGTGTGCACGCTGCAGACTGGAGCCGTGTCCAAAAAGAGCTTTTCTTAAACTTTAACAGGTTGGTGTATCCCACTTTCCGTTTATATCCCTGCACATCACCGTCCGCGTCCCCGTATCTCCGTGTCTCCCTTCCTCGTGTCTCCGTGTCGCCTCCTCTCCTTCATCCTTCCGTTATCATGTCGCGCGAGTTGCCGCCGGCGGGGATGATCGGGAAAACGTTTTCTTCCTTGGAGACCACGATGTCCATGACCGCGACACCTTTATGTGCCAGTCCGGCGGCCAGCACATCTGAAAGTTCTTCGGGACGCGTGGCGCGCACACCAAAGGCTCCATAGGCTTCGGCCAGTTTCACGAAGTCCGGCGAGACCGTCAGATCAACTTCAGAATAGGCCCGCTCGTAAAACATCTCCTGCCATTGTCGCACCATGCCGAGATAACCGTTGTTCATAATCAGGACCTTGATCGGCAGGTCGTACTGCATCGCCGTGGCCAATTCCTGATTGGTCATCTGAAACCCACCATCACCGACCACAGCCACCACCACTTCATCGCGCCGCACCAACTGCGCGCCAATCGCGGCCGGGAGTCCAAAGCCCATCGCGCCCAGGCCGCCGCTGGTAATCCACTGTCGCGACTTTTGGAAAGGATAGAACTGCGCGGCCCACATTTGATGTTGGCCAACGTCAGTAACCAGCAACGCGTTACCTTTGGTCAAACGATGCAGTTCGCGAATCACCGACTGCGGCTTGATGTGATCCGCGGCGCCTGAAAAGCGAAGCGGTTGCTCTTGCTGCCAGGCACGCAACCGTTCCCACCAGGCTGCGCGACCAGAGACACTCTCGTCGATCCGCGCCTGTCCAAAGCTCTCAATCTTTTCCAACAAAGCGCAAAGAGCGTCGCGCGCATCGGCAATCAGTGAAATTTGCGGGGCGCGATTCTTGCCGACATTGGCCGGATCGATATCGATATGTATGACTCGCGCCTGAGGCGCGAAGGTGGCCAGCTTACCGGTCACGCGATCGTCAAAGCGCACGCCGATCGCAATCAGCAGATCGCTTTCCGCAACCGCCATGTTGGCCGCATAGGTGCCGTGCATACCGAGCATGTTCAGACACAACGGATGCGCCGAAGGGAAACCGTCCAGGCCCATTAACGTTGGCGTGACCGGCAATTGAAGCCGTTCAGCGAATGCCAGCAACGCCGGCGCGGCCCCAGAGTTGAGTATGCCGCCTCCGACGTAGAGTACCGGGCGACGAGCCTGCACGATGGCGGCAGCAGCTCGAGCAACAACATGTGGATCTGGCGATGACCTGCGATCTATACAGGGATAGCTGATGTTTTTCAGACGTGAGTATGAAGCTCTCGCGGCCGATACATCCTTGGGAATGTCGATCACGATCGGACCGGGTCGTCCGGTGCGCGCCAGGTGAAAGGCCTCGTGAACCACGGGCGCCAGGTCACGGACGTCCCGCACCAGGTAATTGTGCTTGACACATGAACGGGTAATCCCAATCGTATCGACTTCCTGAAAAGCATCCGTACCAATCAGCGGTATGGGTACCTGCCCCGTAATGACCACAATCGGAGTTGAATCCATGTACGCATTGGCGATGCCGGTCACAGCATTGGTGGCGCCGGGTCCCGAGGTCACCAGCGCGACGCCCACTCGTCCCGAGGCCCGCGCGTAACCTTCAGCCATATGCACCGCACCTTGTTCGTGACGCACCAGGTAATGCGTAATGCGATTGCGCGCGCGCCAAAGCTCGTCATAGATGTGCAGTACCGCGCCACCCGGATACCCGAAGATCGCATCGACCCCTTCGTGCACAAGGGCCTGAATCAGAATCTCAGCGCCGCGCGGCTGGGTCAGCACATCGCTCTGTGGCATGGTGGCCGGCGGGATTGCTAATTGGGCTTGTGCGATCATTGTTTCACTGTTGGTTTAGAGAGCGGACTTTTCCGCCCCAAGCCGGGCACAAGTGCCCTCTCTAAACGGCCCCTGGGGTAAACCGGACTGCGGCCCAGCGACAGAAAAGCCATCAACCTATTTGTTGATGGCCCTTGCCAAACGATTGACTCACGCGCTTACCAGTCGCCAGCAATCTACCCCTTTCCTGTCGGGTTGTATAATTGATTATTTTTTGCTGCCCATAAATTTCGCGGTGACCGGCGGGCCGAAAATACAAATCCGCAAATGATTGCCGGCTATGTTAGTATCCGCCGCTTGAAGGCCTCTGAGCAAAAATGGAACTGACGCAACTGGAATTTTTTGTAACGGTGGTTGAGCAAGGCAGCTTTTCGAAAGCTGCGGTGCAGGTCTATCGCACCCAACCGGCGGTGAGTATCGCCATCCGGCGCCTCGAAGAAGAAATTGGCGCGCCCCTCTTTGACCGTTCACAAAAGACGCCTCTACTCACAGAGGTGGGTGAGCTTGTTTACGATTACGCCAAGCGGATGCTGTCACTGCGTGCCCAGGCTTTGGATGTCGTCGCGGAATTGAAATCGCTGCAGCGAGGCAGAGTGCGAATCGGCGCTAACGAAAGTACTTCGCTCTACCTTTTGCCGCATTTGATTCTCAACTATCGCGCACTTCATCCGAATGTGCTGGTGGAAATCTTTCGCCACACCTCAGACCACCTGCCGCGCGAAGTGCTGGACCGAAACGTTGATTTCGCGCTGCTCGCCCTCGAGCCCGTCGACTCTGATCTGGAATCCTTTCCGGTCCTCAGAGATGAACTGGTTCTGATCATGCACCCACAGCATCCGCTGGCTAGTCGACAATCAGTCAAGGTCAAAGAACTCGGGAGCGAAGTCTTTCTCGCTCATAACGTCAAAACGGGTTCGCGTTTCAAAGTCATGGAAACGTTCGCTCAGCAACACACACCGTTGAACATTACGCTCGAGCTGGCGACGATCGAAACGATCAAACGCTTCGTACAGTTAAAGATAGGACTCGCTTTTGTTCCCAGTATGTGCGTCGCTGAAGAGTTGGAACGCGGCACACTCACCAGCATTCCCGTGGAAGATTTGACCTATGTTCGCACCCTGTGGGTAACGCATCGCCGCCAGATGACTTTCTCGCACGCCGCTGCCGCCTTCCTCGAGATTTTGCGTGAGCACGCGCGCGCACATCTGAATGACAAGTAGATTCGGAGCTGCGCAATTATTTATTGGAACTCCGCGGCCATTGGCGAGTTACAATACCGTTGATCTAACTCTCCCGCGCTAAGTCAAAACAATTTGGTCACAAGGAGGAAGTTTATTATGAACTTCCCGCGTTTCCTGCTCCTATCGGGCCTGCTTCTGGCTCTCAGTATTCCCTGCCCGGCACAACGCAGACGATATGAACCCCAATTGAACGAACGCTGCCCATTGGAAGGAGCGCTTACGCGGCTGGAAGAGTTTGATAGCCGCATGCAAGCAATCATCGTCAGAGGCTCGACTCACGTCAGCACGCTGACGACCGCTCGCAACGGCGCCGTGCGCGTTGACGCAATCGAACTGCGAGACGACAGCGGCAACTCAACCACCGGGGTTGTGGTCGAACTCAAAGACAGCAGCCGGCAGGAGGCATCTCGTCCCGCCGACGAAAGCCGCTCGTATATCGACTACGCGGAGATTGATCGGGTAATCAAGGCGTGGGACCGCGTAGTCAAGAGCGACGACACGATAACGAAGCTGAATAACTTCGAATCACGCTATCGCACGATGGGCGATTTGGAGATCGCCGTCTTCCGCCAAACGCCGGGAGGTGCGATTGCGGCGGCAATATCAGGCGGCCTCTGTGATCGGGTACGACTCTTTCTCTCGCTGGATGAGCTAATAAGACTCCGCCACATGATTGCGCAGGCTAAAGAACGACTTGATGAACTAAAGTGATTGGCTTTCAAAGGAGCGAGCGGATCCAACCACCGTCGACCTGAATTGAGGTTCCGGTTATGTAGCCGGCGCGTTCTGAAACCAGGAAGGCCGCGAGTGCGGCAAACTCTCGCGGCTCGCCCAGTCGCTTCATTGGGATCTCGCTCTCCCACCTGGCGGTAAAGTCCGCCGGGCTTATGCCTTCCTTTTCGGCCATCATTCCCGCCAGTTCCTCGACTCGCTCAGTGCGTGTGTAGCCGGGGAGAATATTATTTACGGTGATGCCGTCGGCGGCGACTTCGTTGGCGAGCGTCCGGGCAAAACCGGTAACGCCGGCGCGCAGGGTGTTGGACAAAATCAGATTTTCCACCGGTTGCTTTACCGCGATTGAAGTGATGTTCAGAATGCGACCCCAGCGTTGTTCTTTCATGTCCGGCAGAACCAGCCGCGTTAGTTCGATGGCGCTATAGAGCGTTAGGCGCGTAGCGGTTTCCCATTGTTCGCGACTCAGGCTTTCGAACTTGCCCGCGGGTGGACCGCCGGCATTGTTTACCAGAATGTCGATGTGCCCAAATTGTTCGCGGCCAACCGACACAACTTGCGCGATATCCTGCGGCACCGTCACATCCGCGGGCACGGCAACTACAGCGGCGCCGGTGTGCAGGGCGATCTGATCGCGAGTGGCATTGAGGGCTTCGGCGTTGCGCGCGCAAAGGATGAGTGAAGCCCCTTCGGCAGCCAGTTCTTCGGCGACGGCCCGGCCCAGGCCGCGACTGGCGGCAGCGACGAGGGCGACTTTTCCTTTTAGTCCAAGATCCATGAAATCCTGCCTGCTAAGCTCCGACTCTCAACATTGATTTCAGTAAATTCTCTGCACCGTTTAGAAAGGGCACCTGTGCCCCGGCGCGGCAGGCGGACAAGGCCGCTTTCTAAACGTACGGTTGAAAAATCTCGCGCTACTTCTGACGCAAATAGTCATCGGTCTTGTCGAGCCAATCCTGTCGCGGCGGACTGAAGATATCCACGTCAACGGTATCCTCGAGGGCTTCTGCCTTATGCAACACTCGCGAGGGAATGTGCAGCACTTCACCGGGAAGCACGTCGATCACCTGGGACTCGTCCTTGCCTATCCAAAAGCGCAACCCGCCTTCAAGAATGTAGGTGATCTGCTCATTCTCATGTGAATGCTGGGGCACGACCGCGCCCTTCTTCAAATACACATGAGTCAGCATCACTCGGTCACCGGTAATTAACCGGCGATCAAGCACGTCGGAGACCTGCTCTTTGGGCATGTCTTCCCAGCGATAAAAGGTTACGCCGCGTTCATCCATCGAGGTCTCCTGTAAAATGTCCGACAAACTTTAGTTTGTCGATTGTGTAGTAAGAAAACGAGCTCAGAAGGCGCCATTCAACGACAAACTGAAGTTTGTCGGACTCGTCACTTTTGATCGGGCGGGACGGAGTTGGCATTCCCATTGATGAATCTATCGAACCAGTAGAGCTGCCAATTCAAACTCTCGACCAGGTGTTTCGGCTCGCCGCTGCGCGTCAGGTTATGGTTCTCGCGCGGGAACATCACGATCTCCGTCGTCACTCCAAAATGTTTCAGCGCGCGAAACCACTGCTCACCTTGTTCGAGAGGCACACGAAAATCATTGTCCGAGTGCAGGATTAGCGTTGGCGTCTTAACATTCTTTGCGTATTTCAAAGGCGATCGATCCCAAAAGAGATCGAATCTCTCGAACAGGTCGCCACCAAAATCCGCGCTATGGCCATAAGCGCCGTCGCGCGTGCCTTCGTCCGAAAGAAAATTGACGACGCTACGCAAAGTGACCGCTGCTTTGAAGCGATCGGTATGGCCCACAATCCAGTTAGTTAGATAGCCGCCATAGCTGCCGCCCGTAACACCCATGCGCTCAGCATCGATCCAGGGATATTTTTTCAGCGCCGCATCCACACCGTTCATCACATCCTGATAATCCTTTCCGCCCCATTCACCCGCTATCCCCCTTTCAAATTTCTGACCGTATCCGGTCGAGCCGCGCGGGTTGGTAAACAGAACGGCATACCCCTGGGCCGCATAAACCTGAAATTCCTGATACCAGTCCACGCCATATTGTCCGGCAGGACCACCGTGCACGCTAAGGATTAACGGATACTTCTTGCCCTCTTGCCAGCCAATCGGCTTGACGATAAAACCATCGACATCCCAATTATCAGCGCTCTTGTATGTGAATCGTTCGACGTCCGCCAGCTGTAACTGCTTCCAGAGTGCTTCATTGAGATTCGTGAGCTGGCGCTCGTTCCCTCCCTTAACGTCAGCGACATAGACATTGTCGAGGTGTTTGAAGTCGTTAGCCGTGTAAGCGATCATCCGAGCGGACCAGTTAAAGTCGACGTTATGCACCGCACGCGGACCACTGGTCACCGGTTCAAGAGTTTGCTTCTGTAGATCAACACGGAAGAGTTGGGATTCCCCCTTGACGCCCGTTTCGAAGTAAAGCGAACCGCCATCCGCGGCCCATTCAAGACCGGACGGTATCAGATCGAGATCTTTCGCGACCATTACCGATGGTGCTCCACCCGTGGCGGGCGCGAGAAAGATTTTCGGATGATCTCGATCATGCAGCTCACCGGTAAATGAAATCTGCTTTCCGTCCGGTGACCAGCGTGGATTGTTGTCGGCTTCGTCGTGATCCGAAATCTTTGTTGGTTCGCCACCTTCGGCCGTAATCACCCAAACGTCAGTATTGCGATTCTCGTTGTACTCCTTGCCGGTGCGATTGGAAACGAAAGCGATGCGCTTGCCGTCCGGGGACCACTGCGGATCGCTGTCGTTCCAGTTGTGGCCCTCGGTGACCTGCTTTGCGCTACCAGAGGCAACGTCGACAACCCAAAGGTGCGTGCGCCGATCATCGAACCAGCCGGTATCGTTAAACTTGTAGGACAAGTTTTTGTAGTGACGCACGTCGCTGCGGTCTTTGCTGTCAGACTTGGCGTCGCCCCTGCTGTCCGATGGTCCAAGTCGACTGACTGCGATCATTCGTGTGCCGTCTGGCGACCAACGAAAAGTGCTGACGCCATTCTTCAAATTCGTTAACCGTCTGGCTTCGCCACCGTTCATTGAGAGCAGATAAATCTGATTGCGCGGAAGATCAGTGGCCGGAGTTCCGGGCGTTGTACCGGCGGGAGGTGTGGGCGCCGCATCAGGTCTTGAGGACAGAAAAGCCAGCCACTTCCCATCCGGGCTCCAGCGTGGCGTGTTTGAGTTTTGCGGACTGGTGGTGAACTGCCAGGGCGCGCGATTGCCGTCTGCGGCAACGATCCAAATTGCGCTGTTGCGGCGATTTTGCGCGCGATCGACTTTCGTCACCACATACGCAACCAACTTTCCATCAGGCGAGATGTTGGGATCGCTTGCGAACTCGAAAGCGTAGTAGTCTTCAGGGGTAATGCCGCGCGTCTGTTGTGCGAAAAGACCTGACACAGTCAGGCAGAGAATGAAAGAACACAACGATATTTGTCTGAATAGTTTTCTCATCAGGTTTCCCAGGTATTGATCAATAAGTGGGTGTGGTTCGGATTGGAAGCACCATCAGGCACTCTGCGTCCGGAGACATTGTGTGCAAATCTTCCGTTTAAAAAGCGGACTTGTCTGCCCGGCGCCGGGGCACAAGTGCCCTTTCTAAACGCGTCGTAGACTTCGACATAAACTTCAGGGCCTGAGTCCCGCACGATCGAGCAGATCGGGGAATCGTTTATCCGAACGAAGTTTTGTGAACACCGGATCAACCTTCAGGTTCATCAGCCAGACGTCGCGCTCTTCATAAGCCTTCTCAAGCCACTTGAATGCCTGGTCCCTGTTTCCCAGTCCCGCATAAATGGCGGCCACCGTGTAAGACGAAACATAGCGCCGGCCCTGTAAATCACTCAGCTCAGTGAGCACGTGTTCAGCTTCCGCCTTCTGCCCCGAAGCGGCAAAGGCGTGGCCCAACAACGCCAACATCAGGGGACTGCCGGAAACCTTCACGCCTTTCTGAAATTCATCAATCGCCTCGCGGTACATGCCCTTTTGCTCGTAAGCCAAACCACGATAGCGTCGTGCGGGAAAGGAATTAGGATCGAGTTCGAGAATTTTGCTGCACTGCTCGATCGCGCGATCGCTCTGGCCGGCCAGATAATAAATCCAGCCCAGGTGTGAACTCGCGGTAAACGAGAGTGGTTCCAGCTCCTGGGTTCGCTTTGCTTCCGCGATCGCTTCGTCATACCTTTCCAACGCTATCAGAAACGAGCTGTACCACTGATGAGCGGGCGCATATGCGGGCTTTAATTTGATGGCCTGCAAAAACTCTCGTTCCGCTTCCACCCGGTCACGGTCCCAGCGAAACTTGATAAAGGCCAGCGAAGTATGCGCTTCGGCCAGACTCTCATCGATCTCCAGCGCCTTGATGGCCGCTTCCTTAGCTTTTGGAAAACCATCTTTCGGCTGGCTGGCGCCATAGACCACCAGCATGTTGTAGCAGTCGGCAATTCCCGCATAGGCCGGCGCATAGCTGGGGTCCGTATCGATCGCTTTTTGGAAATATGAAATGCCCTCTTGCAGGCTTTCAGCGGTCCGCTTGTTCCAGGAGTTGCGCCCTTTCAAGTACAGTCGATAAGCCTCGAGGTGTTTCTTCTCTTCGACGTTCAGTTTCAGGCGCAGGTTCTCAAATATGTCCCGCGAAATATCTTCCTGAACCAGCAGGATGTCCGCCAGTTTGCGGTCGTAAAGCTGCCCCCAAATCTGCGCCACCTGGTCCAGGTCGATCAAGTCGGCCTGGATACTGATCGTATCGCCATAGCGATGCACTCGCCCGGTAACCACGGCGCGAACGTTGAGATCGCGTCCCACTTGTCGCGGATCGATATTACCTTTGTAGTTGGCCACGACGCTGCGAGGAACGACTCGCAATTTGGGAAGTTTGGAAAGACTGTTGATTAGGCTCTCGGCAATTTTGTCGTTGAGATATTGGGCATCTGAGCCGGCCGCATCGTCGACAAACGGCAGGACGGCGATGGAATCGATGGGATTGCCGGCGCCGCTTCCGGCCTTGCTGAGTCCGGTGAAGTAGATTAGGCCGATGCCCGCAACCAGGACCGCCGCCAGACTTAGTCCAAGCTTATGATTTCTGAATTTGCTTGCTGTAGCCGGCGCGGACTTCGCCGGCGGCGCGTGATGTCCGTTTTGAGCCAAGTTCGCCACTAACGGTTGAGGTATGGTGATCGTTTGCGCGCTTTGAGATTCGACTGGTTTTACCGGCACCGTCAAAACCGGCACCTGGTCCAGGCCGTTTTCCGCGCCGGCTTTGACGGTTGCGACAAATCTATAGCCCCGCCTGGCGACCGTTTCGATGAATTGAGGGCTGGCCGGATTCTCGCCCAGGGCTTTTCTCAGGACTGAAACATTCTGGGTGAGGTTCCCTTCCTCGACGAAGGTGTTCGGCCATACCCGTTTCATCAAGTCGTCTTTTTCGACGATGTGCCCGCCGCGCTCAACCAGGGCAAGCAGTATGTCGAAGACTTTAGGAGTTAGCGGAACCGGATTCAGGTCGCGCAGAAGTACCCGCTCACTCGTGTCGAGACGAAAACTGCCGAATTCGTAGAATTTACTCTCTGGCTCGCCCATAAACGGCTTTGAGATAAATCTTTGAGGAATCCTTGAGCACTTCCTGAGGACTTGCGGTCGCTAGACTCCTAAACTCAACCCCAATCTTCAGGAAAGTTCAGTAACAGATTTGATCTAAATAAGTCCGAAGCGGGGCAATTGTAATCTAACCGGCAACCCACGGCAAAGAACAGAATGACCGTCGCACAACCGAACGACTTCGAGTGAAAACGCCCGCGACGGGTAACTGAAGCGCGTTACACAATGGGCCTGTTGGCCAATGAGTTCGTAAGAATCGGACCCAGAGGAGGTCAAGTGAAGATCAGAATTCTCTCTTTCATCGGCACAGGTCTAATTGCGTTGCTTATTTTTGCCACGGCGTTTGTGCAGAGCAACCGAACAGCCTGGGAATACAAAGTACTGGCGGTTTCCTGGGACGAAAAGGACCTCAATACTCTCGGCGGAGACGGCTGGGAGTTGGTTGCGGTCGATGCGAGCCGCGGTGATTACTCGCGAGCATTCTTTAAGCGGCGGAAGTAAGTTCGTGAAAACTTTTGAGCGACATGTTGCACGACGCGTAGCACGATCCACGAAGTCACACGAAATTGTGCGAAGGGGCTCTCGTCATTTCGAATGGGTTCGTGGATCGTCGTCGCGACAAATCTAAACCTGATCAGTGGAGAACGTATGCTAAAGACGTCGATTGCCTGCTTGCTGGTTTGGACCGTAATGCTCCTGGCACTGCCCACAAGATCAACAGCGCAAACTCGAGCGGAACCCGCGGGCGCTCTCGCTGTGCGCGAAACGCTGACACGAAAGTCTGATCTGAAACTCACCTTCGCCGCCGAGGTCGAACGAATCAGGGCCGACACGAACAAAGTCAATGCTGAACGGATCCGACAAGCAAGTCAGAACCCAAAGCCTCCGTCATCATTTTCTAAAAAAGACAAGATTTTTCTCGCGCTCTTTATCGTGGTCATGACTGGTTTAGTCGTGGTCCTTATCAAACATCCATGCAGACCTAAAAAGCCGGGGGATTGCGAGTTTATCGATGACACCACTTCATTTTGACGAGATATCTTCAGAGGCCGTTGGTTTGCTGATTATGTAACACGCGTCTCTTCCCACCCACTATGAAGTAATCGTAGTGAGTTCTCAGCTGAGGCTAGTAAACTTCGCGGGGTGCAGAATCATGTTAGAGACAAAGAAATTCCCGGATTTAGTTGAGACGTCCCTCGCGTATGCTTTGGGCGCCGCGGCCGCTTTGCTCGCGTTTCTGCTTGTCTGGTTGATCTGTACGGTGGCGGGTTCTTATCAATGATGATCCCGAGTGCGGAGCCTGCCAGCGCGCATCCTGGTACCCACGTCGCCGCTGGGAAATGTCTTTGAGTTGCCTTTGCGCGCTTTGCGCCTTTGCGGGATATTGTTCGGTCGCGCAATATTCTTTCCCGCAAAGGCGCAAAGCTCGCAAAGCGGAGCCCAGCCCAATTAGCCAAAGGGCTGATCAATCGATTTACTCTGAGCGGTAAAAAATCTCGGGCCGCTGTCGGTTATGTAGAGACAATCTTCGAGGCGAATACCAAACTCGCCATAAATCACAATCGTTGGTTCGTCGCTGAAACACATGCCGGGTTGAATCGGATGCTTGTTGCCGCGCACAAAGTTGGTCCATTCATGACCGTCAAGGCCAATGCCGTGTCCGGTACGATGCGGCAGGCCCGGCACTTTGTAGTCCGGTCCAAAACCCGCATCGGTCAGCACCTTGCGCGCGGCGGCATCGACTACTTCGCAGGGAACGCCAACCCTGGCCGCGGCAAAGGCTGCATCCTGTGATCGCCGCTCGAGGTTCCAAATGTCGCGCTGCCTTTGAGTTGGCTTGCCGAAGATGAAGGTGCGGGTGATGTCGGATTCATAGCCTTCGACTTTGCAGCCCCCATCCATCAGAACCACATCACCCTGCTGCAGTTTCTGCGGCGTGCTGCTGCCGTGCGGAAATGCAGTGTACTTACCAAAGCTCACAAAGACTCCGCCCTGCACACCGAGCGCGCGAAAAGCCGCGGCGCAATTTCCGGCAAACTCATCCTGCGTCATGCCTTCACGCATGCTGTCATGCGTGGCCTTGTAAGCAATGATCGTGAGGTCGTTAGCCTTCTGCAGGAGGGCGATTTCGGCGGGTGATTTGATCTGGCGACAGGCGCCCGTGACCGAAGTCGCGCTGACGAATTGAAAGGCGGGCGCCTCTTTACGAATGCCGTCATAGAGAAAGAACCGAACACGCTCTTCAATGCCAATGCGGCCGCGGCGCAATCCGCGATCGCGGAAAATCTCGGCGACGCGGCGATAGGGACTCTCATCCTCTTCCCAGGTGCGAATGTCGGTGCCGAACTTGATCAATTCACGCGCGCGCTCTTCTTCGAACTTCGGACAGACCCAGGCGATATCTCCGCGCGCAGGGATTACCACCCCGAACATACGCTCGCTGGTTCCCCAACGCATCTCCGTGAAGTAAAACATGCTGGATCCGGGCTCGAGATAGATCGCGCCGATCTTTTGTTCAACCATCAGACGCTGTGCCTTGGCGATGCGCGCCTGGCGTTCTTCGGTCGAGATGGGAACAACGTCGTCCGTCATCTTTTGTAATTTGCGAATGGGCCCGGGGGTGTCGCGTTGGGTGAGCGGTTCGGCCTCTTCAGCTTGAATCAATTCGCTGCCAAAGAGGGTCAGGCCCGCCACGCCCAGGGACAAGCGCAGGAAGTCTCTTCGATCTGTGCACATAGTGTGGTAACTCAGACTTTCAGTCTGTGTGACGTCAATACATTGCTTAGATGGAATAAAGATGAAGCCACAACAGACCGGACGGTCCATGTTACTTCGCGCGTAATGCTACACGACTAGAGTGATACCAAACAAGATCTTTGAGCGATGCGGTAGTGCTCCGTTAGGTGTTGCTGAGAAAGAAAGGACTGCCCGGCGAGTTACTGCGAGGCAATGAGGTCAGTACCACCTGCGGTAGCGGGTGGGTTGTCGTTGCGGCAGCAATAACGCCGAGAGGGTCTGGTTTGCCCAGCGATCTTGTTCGGGAGCAGACCCACCCGCTACCGCAGGTGGTACTACCTCATTGCCTTCGAACCGTCCCCTTTTTTAGCAACACCTTAATGAAGCACTACCTGCCGGTCGTTTTTCTTGACATGCCCCCAGCCAGCATGTTACACCCTCGAACTTCCGGGAAGCTTGAACTTGTCCAGGTCTGGCCTCGACCGACGGCCGTTGCAGGGGCCCGCGCTTTTAACCGTGACCGTAGAAACAACCGAACTCACGCTGCCCAGCCGTATCGAATACGTCGAGGAAGCCGCCGTCGCCGTCGCCGGAATTCTGAGCCGCTCGGGAGTGGGCGAAGATGTCGCATTTGGCGTCGATATGGCTATACGAGAGGCCGTGACGAATGCGGTGCTCCACGGCAACAAACAGGACGAGGGAAAATTCGTACGCGTCACGGTCGAGAGTTCGCCCAGTTCGCTCGAGATTAGCGTCCATGACGAGGGCGCCGGTTTTAATCCACAAGAAGTTCCTAATCCGACCGAAACAGAAAACATTATGAAAAGCTCGGGCCGTGGTATCTTCTTCATGCGCAATTTTATGGACGACGTAGAGTGGCTCATTCGCCCGGAAGGCGGCACTACCGTAAAGATGAGAAAGAAGTTTTAATTACCAGGCTTTTGGTCTTTGGCTTTTGAGACATATCAAGTGACGGACAAGAACCAATTCCACCGTGCTTCCAAGACCAAAGACCCAAGACCAAAGACCGTAGTTTGAAAATAGGAGCGATCATGGCAGAACTCAATATCAAAGAGCGTCAAGCTGGAGACGTCACCGTCCTCGATATGGATGGAAAGATAACGATTGGCGAAGGCAGTGTGGCGTTACGTATGGCGATCCGACGCTTACTCGAAGAGGGCAAAAAGAAAATCCTCTTGAACCTTGCCGGTGTGGGTTATATCGATTCGAGCGGAATTGGCGAGCTCGTTTCCAGCTACACCGCAATCGGCAAAGAGAACGGGCAACTCAAGCTGCTCAACCTGACACAGAAGCTTCAGGATCTGCTGGCTATCACCAAGTTGCTGACTGTTTTTGACGTATACGAGAGCGAATCCGAAGCCCTCAATAGCTTTAAGTAATGCGCTACGACAGACTTTCAATTTGTCGTTGATCTGAGTTGGCTTCAACTAAGGAGCTAGTGCGGCAACGACGAACTGAGGCTGTCGGACTTTCAAAGGGGAGAAAAATAAATGGCTGAGCTCGATGTCAAAGAACGCCAGGCCGGAGACGTAACCATTCTCGACTTGAGCGGCACGATACGAATCGGCGAAGGAAGCGTTGCCATGCGCGAAGCGATTCGCACCCTGGTTGATGGCGGTAAGAATAAGATTCTACTTAATCTTGCGAGCGTCAAATACATGGATTCAAGCGGCATTGGTGAGTTGATCGCGAACTACACCACCGTCACGCGCGGCGGCGGACAAATGAAGCTCCTTAATCTGACGGACAAGATTCAGGATCTGCTGGTCATAACCAAGCTGCTTACTGTTTTCGACACCTTCGACAGCGAATCCGAAGCGCTCAATAGTTTTCAATGAGTTTCGAGTTTCAGGTTCCAAGTTTCGAGTTAGAGGCATTTCCTAACCTGGAACTTGGAACTCTAAACTTGAAACCAACCAGATGTTTCGTGCCGCTTTCCGCCGTCTGCTCGCGATAGACGATCCACCCGAGCGTACGGCGCTTGCGTTCTCGGTGGGCGTGTTCATCGCCTTCTCGCCTCTGCTCGGTCTGCATACAATTCTGGCAACCCTGATCGCTTTCCTTTTTCGATTTAACAAAATTGCGATTTATCTTGGCACTTACGTCAATAATCCCTTCCTGACACTTGTGCCGATTATCCTCGCTTCTTACGCCATCGGCGCTCTTCTGCTCGGGCGACCGCTAAGAATGCCTCCTGAGGGCATCGCACTACTGAAGAATCCGCATCTGTTAACGGGTGCCTATTACGCACGCCTTTTCGCCCACAGTTGGCATATTGTGCAGCCCTTTGCCATCGGGGCGACGGTGCTTTCGGTCGTTTGTTCGGCAGGGACGTATCCGCTAACATTGTGGGCGTTACGTCGACACCGGCAGAGAAAGAGATCGTGAATTAATAACGCGCCGGCGTACCACAAGCTGCCAGCCGGTCGAGTTTGGTTAACACTCAATTAGTTGATTAACATTCAATTAGCGGTAACACGCAGGCTGGCAGCCTGCGGTACTAAGGATTCATAAATTTCATGAAACAAGTCAGTAAGCATTTATTGCTCGCGGGTTTCGTCATGCTGAGCATTGGCCTGGCAGCCGCCCAAACCGCTCCGGCGCCCAAGCCGGCTCAGCCCGCCCCGGCAGCGAGACGGGACAGCACTTTTAATTTAGCGGATTATGGAGTTGCTTTTCAGCCGGACCCGCGACTGATTGTAGTCATGGCGGCCCTCGACGCAGCGGGCTTTGATCCGGTACCTGGCGGCAGGGACCCTTCAGTTTTTCGCGCGCGCGTGCGAAAGGACCAGGCTGAATTGGATCCAAAGGTACGCGAGCGTTTGCACGGTTTCTACGAACGTAACAAACTGCCGGCTCCGGCCACGGCTGCTGAGCAAGCCGCCCGCTATGTATCGCTCGCGTTTGTGCTGGGCCCACCGCCCGCACTTGACGCTCCCGAACGATCCGAAGATCTTCCGGCCGGCGTACTTGAGGTGCTCGACTTTGCGCCGCTGTTGCGTGAGTTCTATAGGCGCTCAGGCATAGACGAACACATGACGCTGTACTTGCGCGCCTACCAGGCCGAAGGAGATCGTCTGCGTCCGCCGGCGGCGGATCTCGTGCGCTCAATCCTGTCTTACCTCCACACACGGCCGATATTAGTTACCGGTGAACGAGTGCTGGTCCGGGCACCAACAGCGGGCAAGAAGAAAAATGCGCCGCGCACTTACTCAACGCGCGAACACGACAGGCACTTTTACATCGTTCCCGATTTGCTGGCGGCCCCGGGGACCATCAATCTCCGCGTTATCGCCGACGATTATTATGCGATCGTTCCCGAGGGCACTGATCCAACTGCCTCGGAACTGCGGCGCGCTTATCTCCAGTTTGTGATCGATCCCCTGATGCTGCGTTTCAACAGAGACATCGCCGCCCGCCGCGAACCATTGAGGCAGTTGCTCAAAGAACGTGAAAGCGGGGGCGAGAGTGTGACTCCCGATGTCTTCATCGCCGTGTCCCGATCGCTGGTCGGCGCTGCCGACGCCCGCTATAACGAGTTGCTGAAACTGCAAAGATTGGCCCTGGCAAATCGAGAAAAATTCGCCAAAGCCAGGGACGACGCCGCGCGCACGGTAATCAATAAAGAGTTTCAGGCGGCGATCAGCAGTATTAAAGATGACACCATTGCTCAGCTCGCCGACGAATACGAACGCGGTGCTGTGCTCGATTTCTTCTTCGCCGAGCAATTGCAGGGAATTGAAGCGTCCGGATTCGACATCGTGAATTTCTTTCCCGATATGATTGCTTCGTTTGATCCGATCAGGGAAGTGAAGCAACCAACTGAATACGCTGAGGCACGCGCCCGCTCTGTAGCGGCCCGAAAGGAAAGACTGGCAAGAAAGCCTGACATGGAAACGCCGGCCTACACGGCGGCCGAAGCGGCCAACTCTGCCGCGTTGGTAAAAGCCCTATCCGATATTGAACAGACCTTGCGGCAGAAAGACTACAATGGCGCCGAATCACGTCTGCGGGATTTGATGAAAGAGTTTCCGGGTGAGCCGCGCATCTTTTTTGCGATCGGCCAGACCAGCAGTGTGGCCGCCGCCGATGCTACCGATGAAGACGTGCGGGACCGCCGGTTACAGGGCGCTCTTACCAACTATCGCCTGGCCATTGAAGCCTCTTCGTCGGAAACGGATCGGGCCCTGGTATCGCGCGCGCATGAAGCGATGGGACGCATTCACGCCTTTCTCGATCACAAAGTCGAGGCCGCCAGTGAGTTTGAAGCCGCGATTAAGATCGGAGACGTGCGCGGTGGCGCTTACAAAGAAGCGCTCGATGGCAAGAAGAAACTGGAGCAGCCGTAGGTAAGCTGCGCTTTGCGAAAACAGAACCCGTCCCGTTTAGAAAGCGTACTTGTCCGCCGGCGACTGGTGTAAAGCCCTCCGTTAAGTCCGCCCAAAAACTTCTTCATCCCATTCACACCCGGTGTCAACCGAGTGATTGCGGTCCTCTTTTGATCGCCTAACCGTTTCAACGGTTTCTAATTCCTCAAGGGCAGGGGTAAACCGTTGAAACGGTTACGCGGGATGTAGTTGTTTCTACCACCCGGTTGAAACCGGGTGTGAATGAGATGAGATTTTATGCTTCGCACTCTCTAATTGACGCCCGGCCCCACTCTCCATATCCTGGATTGTGTCCAGACCCCACAATCGGGAACAGCTGGATGGACCAAACACCAACGGGCCTCTTACGCAAAAAAGGCGGACACACAGGTCCGCCCCTACATCAAGCGATTAAGATATCGTGCGCTTAAATCGGAACGCGGCGACCCGAGCGCAATACCCGCACTTGCGGAACCACCACATTGATTTCGGGAATGACCGGCAAATCAATTTGCGGCACCGACACATTGATGGCCGGGATTGATGGCAAAGCAATGCGTGGTATCACGATGCGTCCATCCCTGGCGCCGTCGCGAATCGCTTGCCGTATCTCATCGCGCATCTGATCGCGGACTCGCTGGTTTGCAGTCCTCCCCGGGCGAAGCAATTCATTCTCGGACTTTTCAGGCGTCACCCGAATCGAGCGCGGACTCTTGTCGCGCATTATAGTCAGGGTTACCTCGCCATCCTTCTGCTTATTGATCGCCCTTGAAAGATCGCCAGAGCTCTCGACCTTTTCGCCGTCGATACCGGTGATCACATCTCCTGCTTTTATCCCGGCCTTCGCTGCCGGACTATTGTCGGAGACCGATGTGACCAGGACGCCTTTACCGTCGGTAACCCCAAAAAAATCCGCCAGTTGTTTGGTTAACTGCGTCGTGCTGACGCCAATGCGGCGACCGTTTCCCAGCGAGAAAATGGTAGTCCCTTCCGGCATATCTTCAATGCGCGGAAAGCTGCCGTGCGGAATCGTCATTTTGCCGAAGGTGTCCCCATAACCCTGGCGCTTGGCAATGGTCACGGACAGATTTTCGTCAGCGCCGCCACGGCTGATGGTCAGACTCACTTTGTGATCCGGGGCCACTTCCGAAACCAGGCGATTGAGTTTGCGCGCGCTGGTGATGCCTTCGTTATCAAAGCGCGTGATGACGTCGCCCTTCTTGAGCCCGGCACGTTCGGCCGGACTGTCTTTGACAACTTCAGTGATACCTACGCCGCGCGCTTCGCGCAGGCCGTATTGGGCCATGTTGTCTTTCGTAATTTCTTCGGTATAGACCCCGAGAAATCCGCCACCATCAGCGAACAATGAGAATGAGCCGAATGGCTCACCGGCTGGCGGCTCGGCGGGGACTGCGGGAGTCGCCGGTTGCTGGGCGAGCGCAACGCCCGCGATCAAAAACAGGGAGACCGAAAGATAAAGAACACTCTTGAACTTCATAGCAGATCATCCTCCGGAAAGTTTTGCTGAGTTACACGCGGGGCTGGGAAGAAGGTTCCGGAATGTTTTTTTGGATGGGATTTTGTTCCGGCTTCCTGGTTCTTAGTCCTTCGTGCCTGGCTGTTGTCCAAAAGAGCGCCTGCTAAGGACAAATGGTGAATTCAACTTACAAGCGCAACAGTTGAATTCGTTTTCGCTCCAGAGGCGCGAGATGTTTATAGCTACCAGCGCCGCCCAAAGATCTCGCTCCGCTAGGAGCGAAATCCGGCAGCGGAAACTTCGCCGGGGCGGGCAAAAGCGATTACGCTCCTTCGGAGCTTGGGAGTAAAGAAAGAACCCTGTAGCTATAAACATCTCGCCCCTCTGGGGCGAAGCGACAAAACAATGTTCTGATGCGCTTCCAACTTGAATTCGCGAATTACAGAAAACAAAGCACGAAGAACAAAGGACTAAGTACTAACAATAAAGCACAAAGCTTCACTCCAGCTGGCGATAAACTTCCTTCGCGCCGCTCATCTCAACCACTATCTTCCCTTCTGACTGAGCCAGATCGAGATGCGCGGCGGCTTCGGAAACAGCCAAAAAGCGGTGCACGTCGTCAACGCCGGGAAACATTTCTCGCGCTACGTCCCAGGCCGTTGCGCCTGTTTTGGGCAAGAGCTTGATGACTTCGGATTGCCTTTGCTGAATTGCGCGCAGATAGCGATTGAAGAGTTCTTCGTAATCGTGAATCGGTTCGCCATGTCCCCCGTGGACCAGTGTCGGCGCAAACGTTCGCAAGCGCGCCAGGCTAACCAGGTATTCCGCGAGCGACCGAAACCGCTTGGATTTGTCGATCGGGTCCGGTGAAAGAATTGGATTCGGTGTGATTCGTTTCAACACGCAATCGCCGGCAATGATCGTGCGGTCAGCTTCCCGGAGAAACGAGCAGGAGCCCGGCGTGTGTCCGGGGGTATGGACCACCAGCAAGGCGCCCGACTCAAATTCCAGTTCCGCGCCATCTTGGAGCGAGCTGTATTCGTGCTCTGCAAACGAGTCCGCATAGCGGCGTACACCTTCATACATGCGGCGCATGCCCTCAATCTCATCGTCCGGTAACCCCGCGCGCGCCAGCAGGGCACGGTTCTCGTCATACTCGAGACGGCCGGCGCGGTGACCTGTTTCCCAGTCATGCACCAGGACTTCCGCATCTTTTGCCTGATCGCGAAGTGAGTGAGCCAGGCCACAGTGGTCTTCGTGCGCGTGCGTCAACACAATGCGACGGAGGTCGGAAACCAGGAACCCCGCGCGACTCAGCCCCTCGCGCAAAGCGTCGGCGGCCTCTTTGGTTTTGGGGCCAGTGTCAATGAGCGTTAGCGGATCTTCAGCAATCAGATAGACGTTGACCGGGCCGATGTAAAAGGGTGTGGGAAGACTGATGGGGATGATGTTCATAAGGTCAAAGGAAAAAGTGAAAAGGAAAAAGTGAAGGCAAAAGGAAGGCATAGCCCCACTTTTGCCTTTTTACTTTTACCTTTTGCTTTCTAGTACGTCCACTTGTTCGCTTCGATCATCACGTTTGCGATGCGCTGGCGCGCGGCCACGGTGTTCATCGGAGTCAGTTTCGTGAAGCGACGCAAAGCCGCCAGCAGCGTGCGCAACTCGTCGCCTTCGGCCATGGCCGCCAGCGTGTTCTTCGCGCGCGAGTCAATGCGTTGCACGGCGTCGTTACAGAAGACCCGGGTCATATCCAGATAACGTGCCGCTGCTGCCTCACCCGCTGAAGCAGACAGCTTGCGCGCTCGCAAAATCGCCGACTCCATCGCGTAGGTATCCATGATGATGTCCGCGATGCCCAGCAGTATCTCCTGCTGATCGCCGAGTTTCAGCATGAATTTCTGCGCTGCTGTTCCCAGGGTCATCAACGCCACCTTCTTGGCGTTCTGTGCCAGCTTTTGTTCGGCGGCGAGCAATCCTTCGTCGTCATCAAACCCACCCAACTGCGGCGACAGGATCTCATCCATCAAGCCCTGCGCGGCCGGCAATAGGGCCAGGTGGCCGCTCAGAGCGCTTTTCATCAGGCGGCCCGGAATCAACATGCGATTGATTTCATTCGTGCCTTCAAAGATGCGGTTGATGCGCGAATCGCGATAGGCGCGTTCCGCCGGATAATCAGCGGAATAGCCATAGCCGCCATAAATCTGGACCATCTCATCAGCTACAAAGTCGCAGTATTCCGACAGCGCGACTTTGATAATGGAACACTCGGCCGAATACTCCTCTATGGCGCGCAGCTTCGCATCGGGATCGGTCGTATCGCTGATGGCAGTTTCGATCATGCCCAGCGTGCGATAGATCATCGACTCGCCTACCCAGGTGCGAATGGCCATCTCACCAAGCTTGCCTTTGATGGCGCCAAACGTCGAAATCGATTTACCGAATTGCTGGCGCTCATTGGCATAACGCGTGGCTTCGTGGACCATTAACTTCATGCCGCCGATGCACATGGCGCCGAGCTTAAAGCGGCCGATGTTTAGAATATTGAAAGCGATCTTGTGGCCCTTGCCGATTTCGCCCAATAAATTCTCGATCGGCGCAGTCGCGTCAGAAAGGACCAGCGGCGTCGTACTCGAGCCTTTGATTCCCATCTTGTGTTCTTCGGCGCCCGGCGTCACTCCATCCTGACGCTCGACGATAAAGGCCGAGAACTTGTCGCCGTCAACCTTGGCAAATACGATAAAGATGTCGGCAAAGCCGCCGTTCGTGATGAACATCTTCTCGCCGTTGAGCACATAGTGCGTGCCGTCGGCGCTGAGTTTGGCGGTTGCCTTCGCCGCCATTGCGTCGGAACCCGATCCGGCTTCAGTCAGCGCATAGGCCGTGATCAATTCACCCGAGGCAATCCGCGGCAGGTATTTCTTTTTGGCAGCTTCGGTTCCGAAATAGATAATCGGCAGCAGCCCAATACCACTTTCAGCGCCCAGCGTGGTGGCAAACGAGGCCGAGCGCCCAATGTTCTCGCCAATCAGGGCGCTGCTGGTTTGATCCAGACCGAGCCCACCATACTCTTCGGGAATATTTGCCCCGATTAATCCGAGGTCCGCCGCCTGCTTAACCAAATCGCGAGCGAGTTTCCAGTCGTGGTTCTCGAGTTCGTCGATGCGCGGCACGACTTCATTATCGACAAACTGGCGAGTTGTCTCGGCAATCATGCGATGCTCTTCAGTGAAGTCTTCGGGGGTGAAAGTATCTTCGGGCGTGTGCTCTTCAATCAGGAACGCGCCACCTTTGACCACCGCTTTCTGTTCGGCTACTGCTGACATAGGGATTTTCCTTTCGTATGGGGCAGACCCGTGTGTGCCCTCGTTCAATTCCGAAACGGACGGGCACAGATCCGCCCCTGGTTCATTCCGGGATTTGTTTGGTGATTTCCTCCGGCATCGAACTACGCAATTCGGGATAGGCCTCCAGCATTCGCATTAAGTCCAGTTCGTCTTTCTTTCTTTTTGTCGACCTGCGAGTCTGGTCACTCCAGGCCCAGATCTTGCCACGTACAATATTGATAAGTGATGCGACCGGCACTTGTTCGTCGAGAACTTCCATCAGATTTGTGTCGTCCAGAAAATCCTGATAGCGACTGTCGGTAGTGAGTTGTATTCGTAACTCACTACCCCTCATTTGAGCATTTATCGAGTGCGGGAATTCCTTCACAGCGAACGCTGCGCCGGCAAGATCCCGTCTGATTGAGTCAACTTCCGAGACCGCAACGACGATGTCCGCGTCGAGTGTGTAGACAGGTTCCACATAGCAATTCACCGCCAGTCCGCCGATCAAGCACCAGCGTCCATGTTCGTTGAGAATGCTTACCAACAGTGCAAAGTCGCTGCTGCCGCTGCCGGTAACCGATTCAAAAATTTCGGATGCGGTCATCTGTTTATCGAGGGCCTGCTCTGTGTGTCCGTCCTCGTTCAATTCCGAATCGGACGGACACAGGTCCGCCCCTACCTTAGATCCGTTCGAAGATTCCCGCGGCCCCCATGCCGCCGCCGACGCACATGGTCACCATGCCGTAGCGGCCATTGCGGCGCTCGAGCTCGCGCAAAATGCTGGCGGTAAGTTTCGCCCCAGTGCATCCCAACGGGTGGCCCAGGGCGATGGCGCCACCATTGACGTTCACTTTCTCAGGATCGAGACCAAGGGTTTTGATCACCGCGAGCGACTGCGCCGCGAACGCTTCATTCAATTCGATTACATCAATCTGATCCAGTGTCAGACCGGCGAGCTTCAATACTTTTGGAATCGCAAAGACCGGCCCAATACCCATCTCTTCGGGCGGACAACCCGCCGTGGCGTAGGCCACAAAACGCGCCAACGGTTTCACACCCAAACTTTTGGCCCTGTCTTCAGACAGGATTACTGCTGCGGCGGCGCCGTCGGACATCTGCGAGGCATTGCCGGCTGTTATGGTCCCTTTGACCTGAAAGGCAGGCTTAAGTTTTTGCAGGCCTTCAATCGAAGAATCACGGCGCACACCTTCGTCTCGATCAAAAACAACTTCGCGTCGCTGCTTGCGACCTTGGTCATCAAACTCCTCAAAGGTAACGGTAAGGGGCACGGTTTCATCCTTGAATTTATCGCCGTCCAGGGCCGCGGCGGCGCGCTGATGCGATCGCAAGGCGAACTCATCCTGCTCTTCGCGCGTCACCTCATATTTGCGCGCGACATTCTCAGTCGCCAGACCCATGTTCAGATAAAAGTCCGGATAGTGTTCGACCAGATAAGGATTTGGTCGAATGATGTGGCCGCCCATGGGAATCATCGACATTGTTTCGAGGCCGCCGGCGATCTCGACTTCAGCGCCGCCGGTGCGAATACGATCCGCAGCCAGGGCGATGGACTGCAAACCCGATGAGCAGAAACGATTGATCGTCATCGCGCTGGTTTCTACCGGCAGGCCCGCGCGGATGGCCGCGGCGCGCGCGACATTCATGCCCTGCTCAGCTTCAGGCATCGCGCAGCCCATGATCACGTCTTCGATCTCCGCGAGTTCGAGTCCGGGCACGCGCGCGATGGCTTCCTTGATTACCGCCGCGCCCAGCTCATCGGGACGTGTATCTTTCAACGTTCCTTTGGGCGCTTTGCCGACTGCGGTGCGTACTGCTGATACGATTACTGCGTCTCTCATGAATTCCCTCTGCGGCTTTGCCGCCCGATGTGCGGAAAGGCTCCGCCTTTCCGTCTGACGTCCAATCAAATCTCGAGGCTATGCCTCCGTTGCTAATCTCGCGAGGCATAGCCTCGCAAAAATCAAAAAGCGCTTTCGGAAAGGCACCGCCTTTCCGCACATCAGGCGGCAAAGCCGCTTGCGACCTTACTTAATTCCGGTCAATTCCTGAGCGGCTTCCCTGTCTTCAACATCGCCGCCAGACGCTCTTGCGTCTTGCGCGTTCCGGCCAACGATAGAAACGCTTCGCGTTCCAGGTCGAGCAGGTACTGTTCTGAAACCCGCGTCTGGTGATTCAAGTCTCCGCCAGTTAGAATCCGCGCCAACTTCTCGCCGATCAGTGCGTCGTGATCAGAAATATAGCCGGCGCGCTTCATCTGATGGATGCCGAGCTTCAACGTCGCCAGCGCCGCATTGCCCAAGGCAAGAATGTCCGTCCGTTGTTGCGGCTGCACATAACCGCTCGCGGCCAGCGCCAGCACTTCCTTTTTCGCATCGGCAATCAAACGATCGCGGTTCATTGAAATCGTATCGCCCTCGGCCAGGAACCCGAGCGTGCGTGCCTCTTCCGCTGAGGTGGCGACTTTGGCCAGCGCTATCGTTTCAAACGCCCGCTTCACGAATGGAAACGGATCGGCATCGTCGACGTTTTTCGGAATCGAGTCGAGCGTACGCAGCAGCAGCTCCTTCGTTCCTCCGCCGGCGGGAATAATGCCGACGCCGACTTCGACTAAACCGATATAAGTTTCCGCCGCCGCACGCACTCTATCGCCGTGCAATACCATCTCGCAGCCGCCGCCAAAAACCAGATTGAAAGGCGCAACGACCACGGGCTTCGGCGAATAGCGCAGGCTCATCGTGGAGTTTTGGAAAGCTCGCCCCATCAGGTCGAGCTCTTCCCAGTTTTCTTCCTGGGCCTCCATCAACATCAGCATGATGTTGGCGCCCACGCTGAAGTTTGTTCCCTGGTTCCCCACTACCAGGCCAACGAAATTCTTTTCCACCTCGGCCAGCGACTGCTTCAACATCTGCAAGGTGTCGCCGCCGATAGCATTCATCTTGGAGTGAAACTCCAGGCACGCTACACCGTCGCCGATATCGATCAGCGACGCGCCTGAATTTTTCTTGATTACGCCGGTGCGATCCTTGACCGACTTGAGAATGATCACGCCCGGTTGGTTCGCGAGCGGCAGGTATTGCTCCGAAGCGAAGTCGAAATAAGACTGCTGGCCGTCGTGTTTCTTATAGAAGGACTTCGCGCCCGCATCCAGCAGCTTCTGCACATTCGCCGGGATCGGTTGCCCCTCTTCCTTCATTCGCGCGACAGATTTTTCAACGCCAATCGCGTCCCATGTTTCGAAAATGCCCAACTCCCAGTTGTAGCCCCAGCGCATCGCCCGATCGATTTCAACTATCGTGTCGGCTATTTCCGGAATGCGGTTGGCGGTATAACAAAAAGTGCGCGACATCGTCTTCCAGAGAAATGCTCCGACGCGATCCTGGCCCCAAACGAGTGCCTTGATGCGCTCAGGCAAGTCTTCGATGTTCTTCGCCATATCGA
Source organism: Acidobacteriota bacterium (assembly GCA_025463135.1). GTDB lineage: Bacteria > Acidobacteriota > Blastocatellia > Pyrinomonadales > Pyrinomonadaceae > JAOAPY01. Next base: position 53,541 of record JAOAPY010000029.1, on the reverse strand, counting down.
GCGCGGGCAATTTCACTTTCTGAGCCGGCCGGTAGTCAAGAGTCAGATGATCTATTGCCCAGATCTCCTTCTTGCCACCTTCCCCGGATTGCCGGCGATAGAAGCCGCCCTTCGTCTTGTTACCGAGGATACCCTTACCGATCATCGCGCTCAGAAATTCGGGCGCCGTAAAAACCTCGCGCTCTTCATCCTCCGGCAGCGCGTCGTAGAGGTTCTTGATGACGTGACCGCCCACGTCGAGCCCGACGAGATCAAGCGTGCGGAAGGTAGCGCTTTTGGGCCGGCCCACAGCCTGACCAGTGATCTTGTCGATCTCTTCAATAGAATAGCCATCGTCCAACATGGTCTTAATCGTGACCATTGAGCCGAAGGTGCCGATGCGATTCGCGATAAAGTTTGGCCGGTCCTTGGCGGGAACAACTCCCTTGCCGAGTCGCTGATCGAGAAAGCCGTAAAGGAAACACGAGACTTCCGGCCTGGTCCACTCCGTGCGAATTATTTCGACCAGATGAAGATAACGAGGAGGATTGAAAAAGTGGACACCAAGAAAGTGGGCTTTGAAATCTTCCGAACGACCATCGGCTAACTGACGAATAGGAATGCCGCTGGTGTTGGATCCAACGATTGAACCCGGCCGCCGGTGCGTCTCGACGAGTTCGAACAAACCCCGTTTGATTTCCAAGTTCTCAACAACCGCTTCGATGATCAGATCGACGTCTTTAAGTTTCGCAAGATCGTCTTCGAAATTGCCGATACTCACGAGCGCGGCCTTATCAGGCGTGAAGAACGCCGCGGGCTTCGCCTTCTTCGCCGCTTCAAATCCGGCGCGCGCGATGCGGTTGCGGACTTCCTTTGCTTCCAGGGTCAGGCCTTTGGCCTTTTCTTCCGCGGACAATTCGCCGGGAGCGATATCCAACAGCAGGGTGGGTACACCCGCATTCGCGAGGTGCGCGGCAATCTGCGCCCCCATCGTGCCCGCTCCCAGCACCGCAGCCTTTTCAATCCGCATCATGCTCGCTTCGCCCCTTCGCCGCCCTTGCGTGCTCCTGCTCGTTGAGTCAGATGTTTTGCTCAATAATAGGCCGCCATAATACTGAATGAACGCTCATTCAGCAAGGTCTGGGGGCTCTATAACTTCGCAAGATCGGCGGCGATACCGGTCACGGCCTCTTTTTGTTTTGCGGAAGAATCCCTGATTAGAATGAGCGTTTTCCTTTTCACTACCACCTGATTGAAAACCGTCGAGAGATCCATCAGCGGCTTGCCATCAGTCGCCAACGCCGGTCGCAGATGCCTCGCCTCGTCTTCAGCGCCGGCAGAATCTCGGTAAGTCAGAACTACTAACTCTATGTATTGGTTCGAAGCCGGATGCGGGCCGGTAGAGCTGCGGGCGATCAGCGCGAACGGGATCCGATCAATCAAGTATTCATTCTCATAGTCTTTATCCCAGTTGCCATCCTCATAGACTTTCTGAACAGAGTAGCCACGTTTGGCTGCAAGGCTCTCCAGCGCCCCCACGATCCTGTTAACGTTATTTAGGGTCTGCTGGTCAAAAGCAGAAATCCTCCATTCATCCAACAGGATGCTATAAATGCCGTCCTGTGGCGCCACCCACAAATAGAATTTGCCGGAAAGCTGTATACGAGTTCCATCAGTCAAATTCTCAAACACGTGCACCTGCATGCCTAAATATGCTTCGTCACCCCTGCGCTTGAAAATGTCGTCCCGCCATCCTTTGTTCTCGAGTATGCTCCGGTAGAAGGCGATGACTTTTTCCTTGTCCAGGCGGCCCCCATCCGCAGTTCGATAAACCAGCCACCGCGTGGCGAAGGGCGGTTGTAATCGCTTCAGATTTGGGTTTTCGTTGAAAAGCACAGTGCCGGTAAAAACTGGAATCTCAAACAGGCGCTTCGAGCTTTGTGCTGCGCAAAAGGCCCTTGAGCAGGCGATTACAAGCAGGATCAAGCAACAGCACTTTATTAGCCTCATGCTTTGCTTCCACCTCCACCTCGAGATTTCCGCATCCTAGTAATTCGTCAGAATTTCGTTTGGCTTGAAGCCCATCTGCTGCAGGCGGTCGCGGGTCTGGCCCATCATTTCCAGCGAGCCGCAGATCAATGCGATGGGAGAATGCAGGTCAGGCAGGACGTGGTCCAACAGCGACTGCACGTAGCCGGTGGGCCCGGACCAGTCGTGGCCATCGGGACGTGAGACTACCTGACGCAGTTCCACTCCCACTGCTTCCCACTCTTCAGTCTCGGTGCGGAAACAAAAATCGTCGGGAGTGCGCGCGCCATACAAAACTACCAGCTGACCAAAATCCGGTTTGCGCTTTAACACATGACGCAAGGCCGAACGCAAAGGCGCCACGCCGGTGCCCATTGCCACGAACACCAGATCCTTGTTCCTTTGAGATTCGAGATCGAAACCGTGACCGGCGATATCAAGTAGATCAATTTGTTCGCCTGCACTCATGCCATAGATGCGCGTGCCGGCGCCGGCTTTGTTCTTGACCAAAACCTCCAGCTCCGGATCTTCAGGCGCGCTGGCCAGCGCAAAATAGGCAGGCTCTTCACCGGGCGCCTGCAAGACCGCAACCTGGCCGGGGACGTAGGCGATGCCGTGCGTAGTTTCAGCGCCCGCCGGCATGAGGTCAAAGGAGCGTATCAGGCGTGCCTGCTCGCGCACGCGGGTTATTACCAATGGTCTCAATATTATTTCTCCGCGCCTCTTGCAAGCTATCGCTAAAACCCGACTGAGGTCCGTACTCTAAACACCTGTCGAGAATCCGGGAGGCAGTTTAGCAAATTGGCGCTGAGAATCGTGCTGCGAGGGTGGTACAATGGTCGCGCCAATTCTCCCTTTCTCGTCATATCAAGCTGCAGAGGTAACTTCCGTGAATTCTTCCGGGCTTAAAGCGAGCACTCAAATATTCACCGGCCGCAGCGGCGCGTGCGATCACCTCATTATCAGATCGGTGGTGTTCCTTCTCTTCGTCCTGCTGGCGGCGTCAGCATTCGGACAGTCAGGCCGGCGAGGTTCCAAGTCACCACCCGTCAGTGCTCCTACTCCGGAAGCAAAGCCCGAAGAGAAACCTGTTCGCAGCGATCAACCGCGAGTAAGTTTGCTGGTGGGCGCTAACCGTGGCGATGTCTTCGTCGGCGTGCCGCTCTATCTCTACGATGTCGTCCTGCAAAGTTGTACCGCGCGCCTCAAGGATTCCAGCGGCGTTAATGTTGAAGTGGTGACCAAAGAAATGACGCGCAGTGACGCCGGCACCCGCGCCAAAGCCGCGAAAGAAGGTTACGTGATTTGGCTCAATCTCCGTGGCGAAGATCAGATGGGTTCTTACGGCGGTAATCTCAGGGCGGTTTTCATTGAGTACATGGTGTTCGAGGCAGAGACTGGAAAAATAAAAACCCAGGGCACGAGTTATCAGGGGAACTACCGCCAGGGCGGTGTGGTCATGGAACCCGGCCCGGGCGGCGGCAACAACTCCATTATTGAAAACCGTATGCGGATTGCAGCAGAAGATGCGGCTGTACGAATTCTGAAGGCCCTGCATATCGCGTCCGCCTCCGACATTCCTCCGCATTGAGTTCGCAAGTGTCGCTCGAAGTTTGTCGATGACTCTTCAAAATAGTTCCTCGCGTATCTCATCGACAAACTGAGGAGGTTTGTCGGACCATTATTTGAAGTAGAGAATTGCCTTCAATGCCGCTCAGCGCCACCGCAAATTCACTCGCTGAAATCCTCGACGAGATGACCGGCGAAGGGGCCGCGGAAGTTACAGAGCATTTGCCCGCCAACGCCCTGCGTTGTTACGCCTGCGGGCACCGCTGTCTCCTCAACGAAGGCAAGCGCGGCATCTGCAAAGTCCGCTTCAACGAAGGCGGACAGTTGCGCGTACCGATGAACTATGTGGCCACACTGGCCTGTGATCCCACCGAGAAAAAACCATTCTTTCACGTGCTGCCCGGATCCGACACCCTGACATTCGGCATGCTTGGTTGCGATTTGCATTGCGGCTATTGTCAAAATTGGTTGACGTCACAAGCCCTGCGCGATGATGGCGCGGTGACAACTCCGAATCGCGTTACGGCGGACCGTTTAATCTCAATGGCTAAAGCTTATGGCGCAGCCATGGTGGGCAGCAGTTATAACGAGCCATTGATTACCGCCGAGTGGGCGGTTGAAGTTTTCCAGAAAGCCCGGCCGCAGGGCTTTCGCACCGCTTTCATTTCCAACGGCAACGCTACTCCACAGGTGCTCGACTATCTTCGTCCCTGGACGGATTGTTACAAGATTGATTTGAAATCAATGAATGATAAGAACTACCGGCAGCTGGGTGGCGTCGTCGACAACATTCTCGACACGGTAAAGATGGCCCATGACCGTGGTTTCTGGGAAGAGATTGTGACCCTCGTGATTCCCGGCTTTAACGATTCCGCGGACGAGTTAAAGAGCGCCGCGGATTTCATTGCCGCGGTGTCACCAGACATACCCTGGCACGTGACGGCGTTTCACCAGGACTATCGCATGACGGAAAACGCGAACACCACCGCCGAGCAGTTGATTCGTGTTTGTGAGATTGGTCGCGAGGCGGGCTTGAAATACATCTACGCCGGCAACCTTCCGGGTCGGGTGGGTCGTTGGGAGAATACGTGGTGTCCCGGGTGCGATGAATTGCTGGTTGAACGATATGGTTATCAGATTAAGCAAATGAAAGTCGCGCACGACGGAAGGTGTCCGTCCTGCGCGACTCGCATACCGGGAATTTGGGTGTAGAGGGCGGTAAGGTGTAGTTGAGCATGACAAAACCTACGGTTCAATAGTCTATAGAAGTTACTGATCCGTCAGCGAGTTGCTCTTGTCCGTGGCAACAAAACAGGCCTGCTTAAAAGCGTTCTCAGTCCCGTGGGGACCAAATGTTTATAGACAATGGGCCCCCAAATAATCTGGAAAGTAGTTTGGGTGGGCCAATTGCTATAAACATCCGGCTCCTACGGAGCGAGCGGCCGCAGACTCATGAAATCCAGCACCGCCCTACATCCGTGGCGTGCGTTTTACTATTTCGAAGCAGGCTTCACTGATGCCGCCGGCTTGGCTGCAGGCGATGACGCCGGCGCCTCGACGGGTGAGCCCTGATGGAAAAGGGCCAACCATTTACCCGCGCGATTTACCCAGATCGTGCTGTGTCGTTCCTGGCTGGGTTTGGGTCCGGGCATGGTAACCAGATAAGTCACCAGCGATGCGTCACTATCAAACTTCGTCGTTTTCCAGGCGCTCAATTCAAACTTGGAAGGATCGAACATGCTTACGCCTTTGACGCTTCCTGCCTTGTCATAGACTCCGTCCGCTTCGATCTCGACAGCATCTGGCGCCAGCATCGCGCCAAACGCATCGTAGTTCTTGCTCTTGATGGCCTGCCAAACCAGTTTATCGTTCGCTTCGGCGTCAGGCCCGGTGGTTACTTCAGCGGCTTTGGCCGCGGGAGTAGCGGCGCTCTTAGCGGCGGGAGTGGCCGCCGGCGACGCGGCCGATGGCCCGGTTTTGGGTAATGTCTCCTGATAGAAGATGGCCAACCACTTGCCATCACGATTTACCCAGGCAGACGAGGCTCGATAGGGACCGGGAGGAATTGCCGCGTTCTTGAAAGTCCCTTTGATGGTTACGTTATACGTTAAGATCACCGCGTCTTTATCCACGGGCAACAACTTCCAGTCGGCGTAGGTGACGTCTGTAAGCGCCAGGTCCTTAACGTAGGCGACGATACCGGCCTTGTCATAGACACCGTCGCCGCCGACCTCTATGTAGTCGCTGGTCAGCATGTTCCCGAACGCTTCATAGTCTTTCTTCTTGATAGCATCCCAAGTTGCCTTTTCTTTAGCGATAGCATCCGCTTCGGAAAGAGTGGTCGAGGTCGCTGGTGTTGCGTTGTTCGCATTTGACGTAGGCCCGGCGGGCGGCTCGGTGCTGCACGCTGCGGCCACAATCAAAAAAGTGACGAGCGCGAGAATTTTTTTCATAAGCCTGGGACTCCTTAATGGGGATTTGATAGAACGCGTGACCTGCTTCTATGCCAAAACAGTGATCCCAGTCAAGACCGCGCCGCCACATTGGCTGAAAGTTGGGAACAATTGGGGTCCAAAGGGCCGCAACTTCCGGCAGGGATGATGTCAAAAAAATTTGACTTAAGGAGCTGTTTCGGATTATTGTCCCGCCGCTTGGATTCTTCAGGCTACTGCCCGGCAGTCAACTTCTCGCCCAATTGTTTTCCGGCTCGCGCGCCCACGCACGAGCGCTCAAGCCGAAAAATTCTTCGAAAGGAGAAACCACATGGCCCGTATTTTAGGAACTTCAGCAACGCGGTTGCTCACGGCGGTGTTCGTCGTAACTGCTCTAACCTGTCTTTGTCCTACGCTGTCCCCTGCCCAAAAAAGAGCCGGCGGGGCTGAGGAAGAGAACCCTGTGTTTCGCGAATACCGCGGCGTGCAGATCGGCATGACAACCGAAGAGGCCCGCAAGAAACTTGGTAACCCAAAGGACAAGGGCGACGAGCAGGACTTCTACATTTTCAGCGAACAGGAAACTACCCAGATAGTTTATGACAAGACGCACAAGGTTTCTGTTCTTTCCGTCGACTTCAGTTCCGGAGCGCCCGGTGTACCGACTTGCAAGACCGTCATGGGCGCGGAAATTGAGCCAAAGGCAGACGGTTCAATGTACAAAATGGTTCGGTATGCCAAGGCCGGCTACTGGGTCTCTTACAACCGCACTGCCGGCAACACGCCCATGATCACGATCACACTGCAAAAGATCGACTAAGGGCCGGGCTAAGATTTCAGTAACGCAGGTTGTTAGCTTACGAGTGACGTTGAATGCCAACGCGTCGCGCGAAAGCTAACAGTTGTGTTATCGGTCCCTGTCTTCCTTTGGCACGAGGACACACAGGTCCGCGTACAAACACTTTACCCACACGACTCGAATCGTTTCAGATCATCGACTACAATTCCTCGCAGTCGATGACACACACTCTTAACAGCACCGATCCGCGCCTGCTCTCCGCGAAGATCAAAGAGCGAGCCATGGCAGAAGGCTTTGAGAAGGTGGGAATCGTTCGCGCCGAAGCCCTCCTTCCCGAGCGCGAGCGACTGCAGGAATGGCTGGCGCGTGGTTATGCAGGCGCGATGGGATGGATGGAACGGGACACGAATGGACGCACTGATCCGCGTGAACTTTTCCCTTCGGCCAGGTCAGTCATCGTGGTGACGCACAATTATTATACGGACCATCGGCACGCAAACCTTGCAGGTACAGGCAAGATCTCGCGCTATGCCTGGGGAGAGGATTACCACGACGTCGTTGGGGCTAAACTAAAGTCGCTCCTGAATTGGATTCGCGAAGAAGTGCCGCAGGCAGAAGGTAAAGTCTGTGTCGACATTCAACCGATGATGGACAAGGCCTGGGCCGTGCGTGCCGGGCTCGGCTGGCTTGGTAAACATACGAACCTGATTACACCGGAGCATGGTTCCTGGGTTTTTGTTGGCGAGCTGTTGTTGAATCTCGAGCTTGAATACGATACGAAGCAGGTCGCGGATCACTGCGGCGCTTGCACGCTATGCATCGACGCCTGCCCGACCGGCGCCATCACTGAACCCTACGTGGTCGATTCAACCCGATGCATCTCGTATGCGACGATCGAGCTGCGCTCGCCCGAGCTTCCGCAGGAGATCGAAACCAGGATGGAGGGTTGGTTCTATGGCTGCGACATCTGTCAGGATGTTTGTCCCTGGAACCGCTTCGAACAGGCGACCAGTGAAACACGTTTCGAGCCACGCCCCGGCAATATCTCGGCAAATCTATCCGAAGTGCTGGAACTGACCCCGGAGAGTTACGCCCAGCGATTTCGTAAGAGCTCGATGAAACGCGCGAAACTTGCCGGCTTAAAGCGGAACGCAAGGGCTTTGATGAAACCAAAATAACTTTTGCGCCCAATACCGCCTGCGGCAGCGGGGGCCCTTTTCAGATCCTCCACCTTCCGGTAGGCGCATTGCTGGGGCTCGTTTCGCGGTCCACCTAAACGGATGCTAACCTGTGAGACGGGTCGCTTGACGTCAGATCGTTTGCACTTTTATCGTAGAGGCTAATAGATGAGACTAATTACTTTGTTCATTGTCGCGCTCTTTATCATGTTGATTTCATCCAATTTGGTCCTCGCCCAGGATCCAAAGACGCCCGCCGATCTGCAGCGGCTGGCACAGGATTACTACAACTGGCGCAATCAGAATTATCCCGTCTTTTCCAGCGACGCTGGTTTGCATACCTGGGACAACAAGCTGACCGACTACTCGCTCGCATCACTGCTGGGCCGGCGCCTGCATGTGAAGGAAGTGCTCGGCAAGGTGCGCGGTATGCAGACCGAGAAATGGAGTAAGGACGATCGGATTGATTGGCTGCTGTTTCGCTCGCAACTGGAAAACGTGACTTTCTTTGATCGCGTGATCGATTTTGAAGAGACCGACCCGCAGGTCTACGTCAACGAATGCAGCAACGGAGTCTTTTCGCTGCTCAAGAAGGAATACGACACTCCGCGCAATCGTGCGCTGTCGGCCACGGCACGTTTGAAGCAGATGCCTTTCGTTATCGAACTTGGCAAACACAATCTCAACAAACCGGTCCGGCTTTACGCGCAGCTGGCGATCGATTCAGCGCGCTCCATCGACACACTATTTACCGACAGCTTGATGACGCTGACAAAGGATCTAACGCCGGCCGAAAAGAACGAGTTGGTCAAGGCCCGTGACGAGGCCCTGGTGTCCATTCACGGCTATGCGGATTGGTTGGAAAGGCGTCTGCCCGGCATGGTGCCATTCAAACCGATGGGCGAAGAAAACTATAACTATCTTTTGAAGAACGTTTATTTGTTGCCGCTGGATGCCAAGCAACTCGAGATGCTGGGCCAGGCAGAACTGGGACGTTATCGCGGACTGGAATCGATGCTGCCCGATCCATCGCTGGCCGATCCGAATCCGGCCCGCAGTGCGAACGTGCCCAAAGACCAGGAAGCGTTTCTTAAGGCGTATGAAAGTCGCGCAGCAGAGATGATCAATTTTCTAAAGGAAAAGAACCTGGTCACGCTGCCTTCGTATCTCGGTCGCTTTGAAATTCGTCAGCTGCCCGAAGCGTTTAAGCCCACCAGCCCCGGCGGCTTTATGAACGCGCCCGGTGTCTACGATAAGGATGCGAGTGGTTTCTACTTCATTCCCACTTACAACCCAGCGAGCAAAAACTTTTATATCCGCGCCGCCATCGAAGACCCGCGCCCGATTCTCGGTCACGAAGGAATTCCCGGTCACTTTCTACAGCTCTCAATCGCCAATCACCTGACGAACGAGATTCGCCGCCAGCATTCGGACAACATTTTAATCGAAGGTTGGGCGCTTTACGGCGAAGAGATGTTGTCGCGCCTCGGGCTTTATCCGGTGAACTCGGCGTCACAGGGACAAGTGCTGCGACTTTCGCGTTATCGCGCCGCGCGCATTGGCGTGGATGTGAATCTGCACACCGGCAAATGGACCTTTGAACAGGCAGTGAAATATTTTATGGAAGCGGGTGGTCTCGATCGCGAAGCTGCCGAAGGCGAGGCCGCCGGCGCCGCCGCCAATCCCACGCAAAAGATCACTTACATGACCGGCAAGTGGCAGATCATGCGACTGCTCGGAAAGTATCGCGACCAGCAGGGAACGAACTTTCGCCTGGGCCGGTTCCACGATGATCTGATCAAGAATGGCAGCTTGCCGCTTTCCATTATTGAGTGGATCCTGCTGGATGATTCGTCGTCGGTAGACCAGGCGCTGCGGTGATCTCCAAAAGCCACCTTACTTTGCGGGAACATCGTTCCAGTTGTTATAAAAACCTTTCCCGCCAAGGCGCTAAGTCGCAAAGGCTCGATAAATCTTCTGCCGCCTAAACTCTTACACAACTATTACCCGCCTAAATCTCCATCAGCGCTAAGATCGGCACCTAATAATCTACCCGGGGATTCATATGACTGATAACGGTTCTAACGGTTCACTGGCTCTGCTGCGTAAAGAATTGGTCGAGCGCGGTTTTTATGAAAAGCAACCCGTCAAGGTTGTGTTGGAAATGCTCTTCAAGCTTTTTCTGGCGGCCGGGGGCATGTATGTCTTTATCGCAGCGGCCAATCCGTGGGTGCGAATTTGCGCAATCATAATTTCCACTGCCGGATCCATCGGCGTCGGCACCAGCACTCATACCTCATCACACAACGCCACCAGCGATAAGAAATGGGTCAATGACTGGCTCACTTACTTTGGCTATCCATTTTTTCTCGGCTTCTCAGCCACCTACTGGTGGAACCAGCACATCGCCATTCATCATCCTTCGCCAAATGTTATTGGGGTGGATTTTGATGCCGACCTTTCACCCTGGTTTGCGGTTACCGAAGAAGATCTGGATCGCAGCAGCGGACTGCGTCGAATCTACTACGAAAAATTTCAATGGCTGGCGTTTCCGATTGCGTTGTTCCTTTATGGGTTTCAGACCCAACGGCTGGGCCTGACGTACGTCTTTAAATCGCTGCTGGATTCGAAGCGGCGCAAACGTGCTCACTTCATCGATCTCGGCGCCCTCGTGCTTCATTTTTCGTTGACGATGATCCTGCCGCTTTTTTTCTTTGGCTGGAAGTCGGTACTCTGGATCTACATCGTTCGCATTGGCCTGATGGGCTATGCGACGTTTTTTATTTTAGGCCCGGGACACTTACCGGCCGAGGCGGTCTACATTCGTCGCGATCTGAAAAACGAGGACCATCTGCTGTCGCAAACGGCCACGACCGTAAACTTTCGCACCGGCTTTATCGGTCGCATGATCTGCTCGGGACTCGAGTACCAGGTTGAACATCACCTGTTTCCGAACCTCTGCCATTTTTACTATCCGCAGGTAAGTGTCATCGTCGAACGGTTCTGTCACGAGCAGGGCTTGCCCTACCGTTCCTATGGCTGGGGTCACGCCCTCTGGAAATGCTGGATGATCTTTCGCAAGCCACAGCGCATCGAAACAAACTTTGGCCGCTTACCAATCGCCGAAGTCGGACCACAGGGTACGTCTCAGTAGCCAGGTCCTCTGCGTACAAACGATCCACAAACTCAATAGGTGTTACCTAGACTTCAGTCGGGTTGTCTCTTCACGCCCAAAGCCCGCCTGAAGGCGGTACTCTGAACACCTGCCGGCTCACGCCATTCCTACCTTTAGCGCCGTGCATATATAATGTGCGGGAAATTCCTTAACAGAATATTTCGCGTCCTGAGTTTCTAAACCAACTCTCTTTTCGGAGGCATATATGATCGTCAGCAAGCAGCTTGAAGACCGCAGAATAATCTTGAGAAGTTTGATATGCGTTATCGCCCTCCTCTCACTCGGGAGTTGCGCGACGGGCCAGCAGATGGGCGACCATCACCACGGAACACCGGATCCGACAACCGCTGCGCCGGACTCTTCTGATGGTCAGGATTGGGCCAAACAACGTTTGGCGAAGTCCCCGCGGCATCAGGAGTGGGTCAAGATCAAGAACGGTACTCGGGAGGTAAACAGCTTCATCGTTTATCCCGAGGTCAAGAACAAAGCCACAGCCGTCCTTGTCATACATGAAATCTTTGGCATGAGCGATTGGGTGCAAAGCCTCACGGATCAACTGGCCGAAGCCGGTTACATTGCCATCGCGCCCGATCTGCTTTCAGGCATGGGACCAAACGGCGGCGGCACCGCTGAGTTGCGAGCAACGGATAGTAACGCCGTAGGAAAAGCCATCCAGGCTTTGCCTCCCGATCAGATCACTGCCGACCTGAACGCGGTTGCTGACTATGTGTCCAAACTTCCGGCAGCCAACGGTAAGGTGGTGGTCGGCGGTTTCTGCTGGGGTGGCACTCAGACCTTTCGCTTCGCTACCAACCGTCCATCATTGAAAGCCGCGTTTGTCTTTTACGGCACAGCACCGACGACTGGTTCACAATCAAGTCAAACGATCGACAAGGCAGCGCTGGCGAAAATCACTGCGCCCGTCTACGGCTTTTATGCCGGCAACGATGCGCGCATCGGCGCGACCTTGCCTGCGACTATCGAGGCTATGAACGAGCTCAAGAAAAAATACGATCCGGTAACCTACGAAGGCGCCGGTCATGGCTTTATGCGCGCCGGCGAGGCTCCGGAGCCCAATGCGCCGCAAGCTAAGGGCGACAAGGAAGCGGATGAGAAAGCGACGGCTGATTATCAGAAAGCGTTGACGGCTTACAAAGCAAACAAGAAAGCACGTGAAGAAGCGTGGGTCAGATGGAAGACAATACTTAGCGGTCTCTGATGTTGGCGCGTAAGGAGCCTTCAATCATCATGATTCCTAAGGTTCTTTACAACGCATGCTTGAGTGAAGGATCCGGTCGCATCCACCACCCCAGCCGGGTTGCCCGGCCGGGGACCCCGGTCCGCTCCCGGTTCTGTATAGCTATTGCATTTTCAACTTCCATCAAACTGCATTCAGTACCAGAGCTCACTCCCATGGCTAAGCCGTTAACCCCCTATGTTACAATCGTGCCCCACAAAAACGATTGAGACGCTATGCCGGCGCCAAATAATTTGGAGGATGGAAGACGACCATGGTCACTGAACTGAAACGCTCGGAAACGACGCTTCAACGTATCGAAGAACTGCTGGGCGACAAGGCACGCCTGCTGCTGGACCACAAATCCCAGACCATCGCTAAAGAGCAACTGAATCTGCCTGGTCCGGATTTCATCGATCGCATCTGGTCTAATTCCGATCGCACACCTGCGGTCTTGCGCTCGATGCAGTCTTTGTTTGATCACGGCCGCCTGGCGGGTACCGGCTATCTTTCCATTCTGCCGGTGGACCAGGGCGTCGAGCACTCTGCCGGCGCGTCTTTTGCTCCCAACCCGCTGTACTTCGATCCTGAAAATATTGTGAAGCTGGCGATTGAAGGGGGCTGCAACGCCGTGGCCTCAACCTTTGGCGTGCTTGGTGTAGTTGCGCGCAAGTACGCGCATAAGATTCCCTTCATCGTTAAGATCAATCACAACGAACTTTTGACGGTGCCGAATAAATTCGATCAGGTGCTTTTTGGGACCGTCAAGGAAGCGCGCAACATGGGCGCGGTAGCGGTGGGTGCGACGATCTACTTCGGCTCGGACGAATCAACCAGACAGATTACTGAGATCGCCAACGCTTTTGCCCAGGCTCATGAACTGGGCATGACTACCGTCCTCTGGTGTTACATCCGCAACCCAAAATTCAAAACTCCTGAAGGCGATATGCACGCCGCGGCCGACTTGACCGGACAGGCCAATCACCTGGGCGTTACGATTCAGGCTGATATCATCAAACAGAAACTCCCTGAACGAAACGGTGGTTATCCCGCGGTGGAAAAAGAGCTCGGCCAATCCTATGGCAAGACCAGCAAGCTGGTTTACGAAAAGCTTACCAGCGATAACCCTATCGACCTCGTTCGCTATCAGGTAGCCAACTGTTATATGGGACGTTGTGGTCTGATCAATTCCGGCGGCGAGTCCAAAGGCGCCAGCGATCTTGCCGAAGCTGTGCGCACGGCTGTCATCAACAAACGCGGCGGCGGCACTGGCCTGATTTCCGGCCGCAAGGCATTTCAGCGTCCGATGAGTGAAGGAATTGAATTGCTCAACGCGATTCAGGACGTCTACCTGGCGAGTGAAATTACTGTGGCCTGATCGCCCAGCGCCAGAAAACTCATATCGACGCTACGCGTTGAAGCGCCCTAATCAGCGCTTCCTTCAGTCTGTTTCACGCGCTGAATCACAGACTGAATAGTGTTCCAGCCAATAAGGCCCAAAAAATTGAACGCTTCAGGAGGTCCTCTCTTTGTTCAAGACAAATGCTGTGCTGCGCCTATCGATAACGACGGCCGTCGTAATCGCTCTCTGCGCTATCTTTTCGTCAACAGCCGGTGCTCAGAACGATGGCAACACGCGACTCTTGCGCTATCCGGACATCCACGGTCAGCGGGTTGTCTTCACTTACGCCGGCGATCTTTGGATCGCTTCGCGCAGCGGTGGCCAGGCGCGCCGGTTAACCGCGCATCCCGGCAGCGAGTCGTTCGCGAAATTTTCGCCGGACGGCAAATGGATTGCCTTCACGGGGGATTACGACGGCAACACAGACGTCTTTGTAATTCCCGCCGAAGGCGGTGAACCGCGACGGCTGACTTACCATCCGGCGCCGGATATTGTCCTGGGCTGGACGCCGGACAGCCAGAAGGTGCTCTTTCGGTCGACCAGAACCAGCTTTTCCGCCCGCTTTGAAAAGCTTTTTCTCGTAGGGCTCAACGGTGGTCTGCCTGAGGAATTGCCGCTGCCCGCGGGCGGGCTGACTTCCTATTCACCGGACGGAACAAAGATCGCGTACAACCGCATCGCGACCGAGTTTCGCACCTGGAAGCGCTATCGGGGCGGCTGGCAGCAGTTCGTTTCCATCTATGACCTAAAGAACAACGTCTATGAGGAACTACCGCACACCGACGCCGCCGACATGTTTCCCATGTGGAGCGGCGACGCGATCTACTTTGATTCGGATCGCGATGGGGTAATGAACCTCTATCGCTACGATCTGAAGACCAAGCAGGTCCGCGAACTTACTCATTACAAAGAATACGACGTCAAATGGCCCAGCCTCGGAACTGGCAGCGAGGCGTCGATAGTCTATGAGAACGGCGGGTATCTCTACTTCTTTGATCTCAAGACGGAAAAGAGCACGCTCGCTCCCATCACGGTCGAAAGCGACCTGACGTTAACGCGGCCCACGTACGTGAGGGCAGAACGCTTCATTAATAGTTTCAGTTTGTCGCCATCCGGGGCCCGGGCATTGTTCGGCGCCCGCGGCGAGATCTTCACGGTGCCCGCCAAGAAAGGCGACGTGCGAAACCTGACCAACTCTTCCGGAGTGCGCGAGCTTTGGCCCGCGTGGTCCCCGGATGGAAAATGGATTTCCTATTTTTCAGATCAGACCGGCGAGTACGAACTTTATATTCGCCCGCAGGACGGTACCGGCGAAGAGAAACGCATTACCACCGATGGCGCTGCTTACCGCTACGAGCCAAAGTGGTCGCCCGACTCAAAGAAGATTCTGTTCGGGGAAAAGACCCTGAAGCTCTTTTATGCGGACATCAACGGTGGCAAGCCTGTGCTCGTCGATCAATCTCATGTCGGCACTATCAACGAATATGATTGGTCGCCTGATGCCAGGTGGATCGCTTATGCGAAAACAAATGAGAACCAGTTCCCGCAGGTCCTGCTCTATTCGCTCGATCAAAAGAAGTCCTTTCCGCTCGGCGATGGCATGACACCGGACTATGGTCCGGCTTTCGACCCGACCGGAAAGTATCTCTTCTTCCTGTCTGATCGAAATTTTACCACGCCCAGTTTCAGCGACTTCGAGCGTTCGTTCAGCTACAACAACACTACCGGAATTTACGCCGTGACGCTGGCTGCGGACACTGCTTCGCCGCTAGCGCCTGAGTCTGACGAAGAGAAAGGCGCGGCTGCCAAAGAGACTCCTAAACCGGGCGCTGAGGGAGCCAGGCCGAGTGGCGAATCCGGCGAATCCAAAGGATCAGAGCCCGCCGCCGCCGACGGCCAAAAGCCCGAAGCAGCCAAAGAACAGCCAAAGACTCCCGCAAAGAAAGACGACGTTAAGCCGATCAAAGTTGATATCGAAAACATGAGCCGGCGGATCGTAAACGTCCCGGTGCCCGTGGGCAATTACGAGCGACTGAGAGCAGTCAAAGATCGCATCTTCTTCATTCAGGTTCCGCCGGCTCAACCGCCGCCAACCGATCCAGGTACACCACCCGCGCCGTCGCGAGTGCTGCACAGTTACGATCTGGCGAAGCGTGAAGACGTGGTATTGCTCGCGGGTATCAACAACTACACTCTCAACCAGGCGGGCGATAAGATCCTTTATCGCGCCGGGCCTGTCTTTGGGATCATCGAAGCGCGGCCGGGGCAAAAAGTCGGTGACGGCAAGATCGAGCTGGGTGGCCTGGAGATGAGGGTGGATCCGCGCGCCGAATGGAAACAGATCTTCAACGAAGCGTGGCGTATCGAACGCGACTTCTATTATGACCCGACCATGCGCGGTCTGGACTGGGCCGCGATCAAACAGCGCTACGCACAGGAACTGCCGTACGTGGCGCACCGGTCCGATCTCAATTACATCATCGGCGAGATGATCGCCGAGCTGAGCACTTCACACACATATGTCTCCGGGGGCGACTCTCCTGACGTTCAACGCGTCGGCGTGGGCTTGCTCGGCGTGGACTTCGAAACGCGCGATGGTTACTACCGCTTCAAAAAAATCTACAACGGAGACAATTCTGCCGGCGATACGCGGTCACCGCTGACTGAACCGGGCGTCATCGTGCATGAAGGCGATTACCTTCTGGCCGTGAATGGCCGGCCTTTGCGCGCCGGTGACAATCCCTTCGCACTTTTCGAAAACACCGTAGGCAAGCAGGTGATTCTAAAGGTTAACGGCAAGCCAACAGAGACCGGGGCGCGCAATGTCACCGTGCGGCCGATCGCCAACGATCGCGGCCTGCGTTATCTCGAATGGTTCGAAGCAAACCGGCGCAAAGTCGCCGAAGCCACCGGCGGGCGCTGTGGTTACATGTACGTACCCGATACTGCGATTGCCGGAATCAACTCGTTCGCTAAATCTTTCTATGCGCAAACGGATAAAGACTGTTTGATTGTCGACGAGCGCTGGAACAGCGGCGGTTTCATTCCCGAGTTTTTCGTCGAACGCCTGCGTCGCCAGCTAATGAGTTACTATGCGCCGCGCGAAGGCATTGATTTCAAAACTCCCGGCGCGGCGATTTATGGACCAAAGGTGATGTTGATTAACGAGTTTTCCGGTTCCGGCGGCGATGCGTTTCCCTTCTATTTCCGCCGCTATGAAATCGGACCGCTCGTCGGTAAACGGACCTGGGGCGGCCTGGTCGGCATCTCTGGCGGACTTCCGATGATCGATAACGGATCAGTCACGGCGCCATCATTTGCCATCTGGACGGCGGATAACGGCAAAAGCGAATGGGTGGTCGAGAATAAGGGGGTCGCGCCTGATTACGATGTCGACTCGCGTCCGGATCTGATCGTTGCCGGTCACGATCCACAGCTCGAAAAAGCAATTGAGATCATCAATGATGAGCTGCGCAAGAATCCGCCTCAACATCCAAAGCGGCCACCATATGGACCGAAGAAATAGAAAGAACCACCCGGGGCCGCAAAGCACGACTGACGCCAAAGGTGTTCGCCAATTACAGTCCGGGGCTGTTGCAACCCTGGGAACTATTGGTCGCGTCTTCGCGTGAACTCTGAAAGAGATCGCCAGGGCGGAAATTCATTGGCCAACGCTTTCAGCGTTTTCACATTCGCTTTGCCCATCTCCGCGGGGCGATGCCCTGGGCTGGGATTAGCGAATGCCTGCGGCGTTGGGAAGCACCGAAAGATCGCAGAGCGCTCGGCGTTATGGCAACCGAGAGTTTGCGAATGCACTTTGCCGCGCTGGGATTCCTGCGAGTCCCAGCTCAATTTTTTGGTGTTGAGGCAGCGACCTGATCTCCGACGGTAATCAATGCTTTCGCAGGAGAAAGATTACCCCCAACTTTTCTTCAAACCCACTGCAATCTTGTTATGATGTCCGGGCCGTATATTCCCCGGGACTCCGAAATCATCCGATTTGCAGCCTGAACCTGCACAAACCAACGACGCTGAACTTCTGCACGCTATCGCCCGCGGCGACGAGGCGGCGTTGGCCTCGCTCTATGATCGCTATCGCTTAATCCTCTTCGGGCTCCTGGTTCGTATATTAGGCAGGCGAGAAGAGGCCGAAGATATTTTGCAGGAAGTGTTTATTCAAGTTTGGCGCCGGGCGGCGGATTTTGACGAACAGCGGGGCAAGCCTTTTACCTGGTTGGTTACGCTCGCGCGCAGCCGGGCCATCGATCGCCTGCGGCAGCTAAGCGCTCGCGAGCGCCTGGCCACCGCGACCGCGCTGGAGGCTCCGCCTGAAGCTTCCGACGCGGCGCAGGATGCGTACCTGTCAGAACAAAAGGAGATCGTGGCGGGGGCGCTCGCCCAACTTCCCGAGGAGCAGCGGCAGACTCTCTTGCTCGCCTACTTTGACGGTCTGACACAAACAGAGATTGCTACCCGGCTGAATACACCCCTGGGGACCATCAAGACACGAATGCGCTCAGGTATGATCAAGCTGCGGGAATTTTTGGGTGATCGAACGGCGAGCTTGCGGTCGATATGATAACGCAGAGCAAGTGATGCGGCCGGTACTGTGAATCGATTCATGAAGCACGAAGACTACAAAGCGTTGCTGCCGCTGGAGGCGCTCTCGACTCTTGATGGTGATGAGGCGAGAGTTCTGGGCCGGCACCTGGCAACCTGCGCCGAATGTCGCGCAGAGTTGGATGACTGGCGCGCGGCCACGAGAGCGCTGGCCCACACGGTAGATCAGATCGAGCCGTCAGCCGGGGTTCGTGATCGCATACTCGCCGCGGCGCGAGCAGAGCCTGCTAATGCGAGACTCAGCCCGAATGTGGACAAGGTGGTCCCAATTTCACGTCCGTCGATCCACGCTCGGCAGCCCTCAACCAGGTCATGGGGATTTCCGGCAATCGCCGCGGCGGTGATCTTTGTCGGACTCATTATCGGTCTGCTGGTTTTGTGGAGACAGAACCTCGCGACCAGGGCAGAAGTCGCTCGTTTGACTGAGCAGATGAAGCAGGCGAGCGGCCAGCTCGATCAGAAACAGAAAATTTTACAGTTGTTGACGACCCCGGGCGCGCGCATGGCGTCGCTGGCGGGGACGAAAGAGGCCCCCTCGGCGCACGGCATGCTGGCGGTGGACAGCAAGTCCGGGCGTGCTGTGTTCATGGCCCAGGGACTGCCGCAGGCGCCGGCGGGCAAGGCTTATCAGTTATGGTTCATAGCCGACAAACATCCACCCATGCCGGGCAGGGTATTCAAAACTGATGCGGCCGGCGAGGCGATGATGGACGAGCAACTGCCGGTCGAGGCACTGGCAGCCGGAACCTTTGCAGTAACGCTGGAGCCGCAGGATGGCGTGCGCGCCCCGACCGGACCGATGTATCTGCTGACAAAGACGTCTTGATATTTCTGATTGCTTGGAATCTAGTTAGTGGGTCGGGTCCTAAGTTGTAACGCAAACTGTAGGGCCCCGCCGGGGACCCCGGGTTTGCAAAGCAGGATGGCATTCAACGCGGTCGCAAACTAAACAGTTTGTGTTACACCAAATCCCAAATCTTCGAAAGGGGTATGCATGACAAATCAACGCAAACTGACGAGGACCGCAGCCGCGCTCCTCGCCCTCTCTTTATTTCTAACCTTCAGCATGAGTGCGCCGACCGTGGCCCAGGCCAGGAAGGAAAAATCTCTGTACCTGCGGTTGGGTGGCTACGACGCACTCGCCGCGGTTGTTGATGATTTTATCGGCCGTCTTGTCGGTGACCCGCGTTTTGAAAAATTCTTCGCTGGTTTCAGTGTCGATTCCAAAAAGCGCATTCGCCAGCACCTGCTGGATCAGTTGTGCGCGGCCACCGGCGGCCCCTGCGTCTACATGGGTCGTGACATGAAGACCACACACCAGGGACTGGGTTTGAGTGAAGCTGATTGGAATGCCGCGGCCGGACATCTGATCGAATCACTCGACAAATTCAAAGTGGGCAAGCGAGAAAAGAACGAAGTGTTGACCTTTGTGTCGAGTTTGAAGAAAGACATCGTCGAGAAGTAGCGTGTTGCTACGCCTCCGCCAGGTTAGGCCGCGGTTAAGCGGAAGCGTGCCCAATTGGAGTGCGGTGACCTGTCACCGCTTTGGCCTGCGGCTCGCCGCCGCGTCTCCTCAATCAGGCCTCATGCGGACCACTTGCTGCGACAGGTCGCCGCGACCCAGGCGCCGCCAGGCCGGCGCACTTCAAATTGGGACGCTTTGTAACCGGTGTCCCATTCGCCGAGAAACTTGCTACACTATTTAGCCTAAGAAGAGTGCGGGGAAGGGCATGGCTAAACAAAAACAGAGTCCACCAGTCGACAACATAATTTCCGATGAGACCGGAGAGTTTGACCAGCGGTTCATTCTCTGGCGTCATTTCTGCAAACTGCACAATGTTCCCGTTGAATCTCTGCCGAGCCAGCTTAACGAAGAGCAGCGTGAGCGTTGGGAAGAACTGAAAAACACGCGTCTGCGCCGGCCCCAGGACTAAACTCCTAAAACTTCGAACCGCGGCCAATAGCATAAGCTCCAGTAAGGAAGGGATTGGTAAGTCTCTCCTGCCCGATCGTCGTCAGTGGTCCATGTCCCGAATAGACGGTCACGTCGTCGCCCAGCGGCAAAAGTTTATTTTTGATCGAATCCATTAATTGCTCGGTCGAACCACCAGGCAAATCCGTTCTCCCTATGGAACCGGCAAACAGGACGTCACCCACAAAAACTTTTCTCTCTTGCGACTCAAAGAGCACCACGTGACCCGGCGTGTGACCGGGACAGTGAATGATCTTGAATTGCAGTTCGCCTACCTGATAAACCTGACCATCCTCGCAGTATTCGTCAATCTTCGGCGGTTGTTCGAACGCGAACCCCAGCTCGGGCCATTGTGAGCGCGGAATGCCAAGCCAACTGGGCTGCTCGGGCAAACCTTGGTAAATCCATTCGTCGGCTTTGTGAATGAGAATCTTCGCCGCGGGCTTTAATTTTTTCAGCGCGGCGACGCCGCCTATATGGTCCAGATGCGCATGTGTGCAGACAATCGCCTGCAACTCGAGACCGTGCTGATCGATGGCGCGGACGATACTCTCCGAATCGTCACCCGGATCGATGCAGATCGCGCGCCGCGTCGTTTCGCAGCCGAGGATACGTGTGTGTTGCTGAAAAGCGGTAACCGTTAGTTCTTCGATGATCATAATTTCGGTCCGACAAGTCTCAAGCAGCAATAGGAATTCAGAATGGGTGAGGGCAGTCAGGAAGGGGATAGGGCAGTCAGGAAGGGGACCCTGTCCCCGCTGAAGTTAGTAAGGATTCATGAAGCAATTAGACCTTGAATCCTACCCAAAAATGAAAGTTGTTCCCGCTATTGATTCCTGGGCAAGGCGGAGCGGGGACAGGGTCCCCTTCCTGACTGCCCTACCCTTCCTGACCTTGCTCTATTCATACAGCCGGTCGATCACGTTGCGATATTTTTCATCGACGATGCGACGCTTTACTTTCAGTGTGGGTGTCAGTTCACCATTTTCAATGGTCAACTCGTCCTCAAGCAACGCAATCTTCTTAACGCGTTCATATTGAGCCAGGTTTGGCGTCAGGCCGGCAATCTGACGCTCAAAAAGATCGATGATGCGCGGGTGGCGGCAAAGTTCTGAGTGTGATTTCCATTGAACGCCTTTGAGTTGCGCATAGGATTCAATGCTTTCCCAATCGGGCACGATCAGGGCCGCCGGAAATTTTCGCTCGTTGCCGATCAAGACAACCTGGTTCACGAAACGAGAGCCCTTGATTAACTGTTCGATTGGTTGTGGTGCGATGTACTTGCCACCCGAAGTCTTGAACAGCTCTTTTTTGCGATCGGTAATTCTTAAAAAGCCATCCGCGTCAAGGGCGCCTATGTCACCCGTCTTGAACCAGCCATCGGCGGTAAAGACTGCGGCAGTCTCGGCCGGCTTGTTGTAATAGCCGCGCATCACGTTTGGACCACGCACTTCAATTTCACCATCGGCAGCGATGCGCATCTCGACATTGGGAATTGCCTTGCCCACCGTCCCCAGACGATTGTCGTTGGGGACCCCGCCCGTAATTACCGGCGAAGTCTCGGTCAAGCCATAGCCCTGCACGATTGGCAATCCGGCGCCAATGTAGATATAGCCCAGCTCTTCAGGCAGGGCCGCGCCACCCGAGATCAAAAGACGAATGCGTCCGCCCAGGGCCTCGCGCCATTTGGCGAAGACGAAGAGGTTTGCCAACTTGTGCTTTTGAGCCAGCAGATAGGGCACCTTCTCATGCTTAACCGTCAGCCTGGCGACCGCTGTTCCGACAGCAATGCTCCAATTGAGCAAAGCCATGTTCAGCTTTCCCTGCGCCGCCGCTTTGTCCTTCACGCGGGCATAAATTTTTTCAAAGATGCGCGGCACGCCGACAAAGATCGTGGGCCGAACCTCACGCAGGTTCGGGCCGATCTTGTCCAGCGATTCGCCAAAATAGACAGTCATGCCATGGTACAAATACATGTACATCGCGCTGCGCTCAAACACGTGCGAAAGCGGCAACACACTGAGGACCGTGTCTTCCGTGTCAAAGGAAAAGCGGCCCGCCGAATCGATCACATTTGAAATCAGATTCGCATGAGTGAGCATCACGCCCTTTGGCTCGCCCGTGGTTCCCGAGGTGTAGATGATGGTGGCCAGTTCATCCGGTTTCGTGCGATGCGCAATCTTGTCGATGAGGTCTGGTTGCTTTGTTTCGAGGTCCCTGCCAATTTTTTCCAACTCGGCCAACATCATCGCCTCGCCAGGCGCTATACCTTCTTTGTCAAAGATGATTATTTGTTCGATAGCCGGGCAGTCCTCGAGCACCGCTTGCAACTGTACGAGCTTTTCGTGATTGGCGAGGATCAGGACACGCGCTCCTGAGTCTTTCAGGATGTAAGCCGCTTGTGATGCGGTCTGCGTCGGATAGATTGGTACGTCGATAGCGCCCGCGAACTGGCAACCGGCATCGACCAGCGTCCATTCACAGCGACTTTCTGACAGCAGCGCCACGCGATCGCCATGACGCACACCGAGCGAGTACAGACCGGCAGCTATGCTGCGCGCGCGCGTCAGCATTTCATTTGCCGAAACCGCCAGCCAGCGTCCATCCTTTTTGTAATTCAGCGTGTCGGATTTCGGATGCAGGCGCGCGACACGCTCGAAAAGCTCGACCAGAGTCGTCGGTTCGTCAATCGACACAGGCAGGCGCCGGAGCGTTTGCACGGCAGGCTCGACGGTCGTTTGACTGGCAACGTTCACTTAACGCTGACTCCGTTGAAGAAAATGTCCAGCACCGTATCGACCATGGGCGTCAACTTGTAGCGTCGTTTGGAAAGGATCCAGTTGGTGGCCATTTCATCAAGCGCCCCGAAGAGAATCTTGGCGGCAACCTTGGCGTTGAGTTCTTTGCGAAAAACACCTGCCTGTTGGCCTTCTTCAATGGTCGAACGGATCACACCCAGGTATTCGGCAAAGCCGGCCGCGGAAAACTCTTCCATGAATTTGGTAGAGCCGCGCAGCTCTACCTGAAAGACAACCGCCAGATCGCGATCAGAGCCGAGCCGTTCCAGATGCAGGAGAGCGATGCGCCGCAGTTTTTCGCGCGGGTCGGTGATGGGTGCGAGCTGCTTACGACCCTCGTTGATGGCCTCTTCCATACTGCGATCGAAAATCGAGTGCAGTATTTCTTCCTTGCTTTTGAAATAGAGATAGACAGTGCCGTCAGCGACGCCGGCTTCGCTGGCGATGTCCGCGACCTTGGAATTGAAGTAGCCGTTGTTGGCAAAGACGCGAATTGCGGCGCGCAATATGGCGCCGCGCTTGTCGGCAACCGGAGGGCGAATGGTAGTCAGTGAACGAGCAGAACGCATGTGGCGATTTCAGATTCCTGATCTCAGATTTCGGATTGGTCTTTGGTAGTAGGTCGTTTGACGTCCGATAAGCTTTAGCTTGTCGTAACGCCGCGACAAACTAAAGTTTGTCGGACATTTGCCGCGAAACTGATCTGATTATTTTCGAGCTCAGATCTCTCTGATCTGAGATCTGAAATCAATTTAGATCGAGAAATGAATGAACCATCACTCAGTCCGGCAACTAGCTTACCTGCGGTACGCGTTCAGCGCAACAGAATAGGAATGGAGCAAGAACTCCAAAAAATCAAAGACCAAAGACCCAAGATCTAAGACCCAACCCTCATTCCGACTCGCTTTCCTTCGCCAGCAGTTCCCCATCAGGTCCCAGTGAAAAAGAACCGCCCCGCAAGCGAATATCAAACTGCGGCGAAGCGAGTTCAATGCCGGCTTCGCGGAACAGTTTTTCGATGCGGTAGTTGACGTCGCTTTTGATCTGCGCATGAGCTCGCGGCTTGCTGGTCCAAACCAACAAGCGAAAATCCAGCGATGAATCGCCAAACTTCAGGAACTGCACTTTAGGAGGCGGCTGCAGCAGGATGTCATCAACCCCTGCGACGGCCTGGAGCAGAGTGCTGGTCACCTGATCGACGTCGGCGTCAGGGGCGACAGCAATCGGAATGGCGATACGCGCCCTGGGGTCGCCGTAGGACCAGTTGATGACGCGATCTCGCACCAGCCTGGAATTGGGTACGATCACCGCAATGCGATCGTTGGTCATCACCACCGTAGTGCGCAAATTGATGCTGTGTATGTCGCCCTCGTCCGTGCCGATGGTGACTCGATCGCCCACTCGTATGGGCCTTTCAAAAAGTAGTATGAACCCTGAAGCAATGTCCGATGCGATGTATTGCAACCCAAAACCTATACCGACGGAGAGTGCCGTGAAGAGTACCGCAATCGACGTCAGGTCGACACTAAACCCTAACTTGAGCGCCAGGAGGATCCCCAGAGCGAGAACAAAATAGTGCGTGAGCCGCGCGACCGTGTAACGGATTCCGGGATCGATGTATTGGCGCTTGGCTATGCGGCGCTCAATCAGCTTGCTCAGCCCGCGCGAAGCCAGCAGCGCCGCCACAAAAATAAGTGTGCCCTCGGCGAGGCCGGTGACCGAGATCTCGATACTTCCGATCGGCTGTTTATGGTTGAGGTAGCCACCGATGCGCTTAATTACGTCCCAAGCCTCGTGCCAGGACACGAGCGCCAGTGAGTTGATAAATATGAAGGTCACCTTAACCAGGTGCATACCAAAAAACTCCGCCGTTTTGTTTTAGGGGAAGATTAATGCCCAGCATCATAGTATTTCTCTCCAGGGTCCGACAAACTTCAGTTTGTCGTTGTCCCTGCTACAGACTATCTCGTATCAAAACACGACGACAAACTGGTGAAGACTCTCTGATTAAGTATTTCGACGCGTAGGCTTTCAATTCCAACCTACAAGAAAGCTATAAGCACTCTTGAGAATACCCTCCAGCGGGCAGCCGGGGGATTGTCCAGATCCCGCGCTGAGCTCTCAGCGCTTTCGTCGGTCGCGACTCGTCGCGACCATAGTTCGATCCACAGTCCCATGCTCTTCCTTTGCGTGCTTTGCTCCTTTGCGGGAGCACGTCCTATCCGAGCCAACAACTTTACCCGCAAAGGCGCAGAGCCCGCCAAGGTCTTTTTTCTTTTTTCGAACCCACAGACCCAACTAACTAAAAGACAAAAGGAAAATCTCCAAAGACTGACGGCATGTTCTTAAAGCCACCCACGGGATGTGTTAAAGTTCCGCCATGAAAATCGATCGCCGCAATTTCCTGCTCGCCTCGTCCGCCGTGCTGGTCGCCCAAAATAAGCTTTCGTTTGGCGCCGGCAAACAAGAAATCAAACTGCAAAAATCGCGCGCGCCGCTTTCCGTTACCGGAAAAGAGGTCACTGTCTATACGACGGCAGCGAAAACCGCGCACCGGATTTCAGCCACTGACAAGCTGAGTTTCAAGCCTGTCGGCCAGCCCAAAGAAACTCAGGTCTGTGTCTTCGTCGACCCTACCCGGCAGTTTCAAAACTTTCTGGGTATCGGCGGCGCGCTGACCGATGCGTCCGCTGAAACCTTTGCTGTGTTGCCCAAAGAAAAGCAGATAGAGATTCTCACCGCCTACTACGACGACAAACAAGGCATTGGCTACCGGCTCGCGCGCACAAACATTCACAGCTGCGATTTCTCGAGCGGCAGCTATACCTATGTAACCGAAGGCGACAAGGAACTGAAGTCTTTCAACGTGGACCATGACCAGCGCTTTCGCATTCCTTTTATCAAGCAGGCGCTTGCCGCCACGGGTGGAAAACTGAATATCTTTGCCAGCCCCTGGAGTCCGCCGGCTTTCATGAAAACCAATAACGACATGCTGCACGGCGGCAGCTTAAAGCCCGAGTTTTACGCGTCATGGGCCAACTATTACGCGCGTTTCATCAAGGCATATCAACGCGAAGGCATACCCATCTGGGGCGTGTCGATTCAAAACGAACCAATGGCTACGCAGAAATGGGAGTCATGCATTTTCTCGGCTGAACAGGAGCGAGACTTTCTCAGGGACCACCTTGGTCCAACCCTGAAGCGCGAAGGCCTGGGAGACAAAAAGATCATTGCCTGGGATCACAACCGCGATCTCGTGTACCAAAGGGCCAGCACCATCCTGGCTGATCCCAAGGCGGCGAAGTTTGTCTGGGGCATTGGCTATCACTGGTATGAACCCTGGAGCGGCGGCGACCCGATGTTCGACAACGTAAAGCTGGTCCACGAAACGTTTCCCGACAAGCAGCTTATCTTTACCGAGGGCTGCGTCGACGCGTTCGATCCGCGCAAGCTGGAGGAGTGGAAGTTCGGAGAGCAGTACGGGCAATCGATGATCAACGACTTTAACAACGGCACGGTCGGCTGGACTGACTGGAATATTTTGCTGGATGAAAAAGGCGGTCCGAATCACGTCGGCAATTATTGCTTCGCGCCCGTGCATGCCGATACGAAAACGGGAAAGCTGAACTACCTCAGCTCCTTTTACTACATCGGCCACTTTTCAAAGTTCATTCAACCCGGCGCCCGCCGGATTGCCAGCTCGCCCAGCCGCAGCCAGCTGCTTTCCACCGCCTTCCTCAATCCTGACGGCAAGGTGTCGGTCGTCGTAATGAATCGCAGCGAAAAGAATGCTGCTTACTGGCTTTGGGTCCGAGGCGACGCCGTGGAAGTAAACAGCCTGCCCCACTCAATCCAGACCCTCGTGTTCTGATCGCGATCGGCATGAAGTCAGTACCACCTGCGTCAGCGGCGGTAATGCAGGTCCCTTCGCTCCTTAATCTCATTCACACCCGGTTTCAACCGGGTGTTGTAAGTACCTTTAATATCCGAACCGTTTCAACGGTTTCCCCATTGGCCAGGCGGCAGATAAACCGTTGAAATCGGTTTGGAAGCATCATCCAGGACGCTGATCACCCGATGGAACCCGGGTGAAAATGAGATCAGCATTACTGAAACAGTCCTCAAGCCCAAAAAGTAGTTCTAATACGTACGAAAGAACGCCTCTTTGATGTCATCCACCAGTGCGTCAGCGCCAAAGTCGGCGCCGTCCTTGTTCCATTTAGTTTCTCCCGTGACCATGATCACTATGCCATTGCCTCCGCCGCGACTGACATGAAAGTAAGTAGAGACATTATCTTGTCCACCAGAGTGTGACAGTACAGTCGGGAAACCCGCGTAGTCAGCTCCACTCAATCCTACGCCCAGTCCGTACCAGGTGCCGCCGGCATCGACGGGCAGGATGCACACTCCGTTGTAGCATTTCTCGTCATCCTTAGTGCCGCTCCCGCCCTTTGGACAAGAGTCGTGTGATGTACATGACTTGCGTGAACTATTGATGTGCGCCGCGGGAGTCAGCATATCTTTCACCCGATCAAACGGCAGTAGCTCATGGCCCGTGTCATCCTTGCCGTCGTTCATGATGATCAAAAGCAGCCGGGCATATTCTTCCGGGTTGGCAAGGAGTCCACCCGCAAATTTCACGGTCGTATACTCCGGCTTATCCGAACAGATGCCGCGGCTACAACCGCGCGCCAGATTGACCATGTCATCGTTGGCGGTGTTAAAGGTGCTCTTGGTCAGGTGAAAATGCTCCAGCACTTCCTTGTTGAGAAAGTTGGTGGCCGTCCGGCCGGAATGAGTTTCCAGCATCGACTCAGCGGCCACGAAGCCGCCGCCGGAATATTCAAAGAGAGTTCCGGGCGCGGCCAGCGGCTTCACTCCCGGATTGAGCCCTGACCCCATCAGTATGTTTGTCATGTCGGTCTTACTGTCGTGTCGTGCTGTCCCAATGGTATGAGTGTCCAGGCCGGCCGTGTGGCTGAGCAAATGCGAGATGGTGATGTCCTTTGGAAAGTCACTGTTCTTGCCCTTGAATTGTTTATTCACCCAACGAGCGATCAAGCTGTTGGGAAAGTCGTTGGCGGTCTGCCGCACGGACCGCACCAGCTTGGGTCCCTCGTCTTTATCGGCGGCGATCAGCATCCCCACCGAAGACACGAATTTGGAAAGAGAAGCGGTCGGATAGAGGGTGTCGTCATTGGCCGGCAGGCCGGACTTGCGGCTGCGCACGCCGTAGTGATGCACCGCGCTTATCTTGCGGTTATCGATAACGACTACGGTTGCAGCATTGACTTCATGGCGCGCCACTGCGTCCTTGATTGACATGGTCTGGGTGTGGCCGTCCTTATTCACGGCCACGCGAATGTCGTGCTCCATCTTTGAAAACTTTTCTTTGTCGGAATCTGTTGAGCCTGGGGTTGGGGTATCGGACTTGATAGTCGGTTGAGTGCAATGCAATCCCAGGCCGGTGATTTCTTCGCCGGAGTGTTCAATATTCAAACCAATGGCGACCATCCCGAC
Organism: Acidobacteriota bacterium; assembly: GCA_025463135.1. Classification (GTDB taxonomy): domain Bacteria; phylum Acidobacteriota; class Blastocatellia; order Pyrinomonadales; family Pyrinomonadaceae; genus JAOAPY01. The sequence continues at coordinate 24,832 of JAOAPY010000029.1, read as the reverse complement.
AGAGCAGCCTTTGAAGTCTTTCCACGAAGAGCAGTTTGGCCGCTCAAACTTGAGATCGTTGCCGGCATTTTCTACTTTGCCCTTTGCATCGCGGTCGATAAAAGCGCTCGAGAGCTTCACGCCTTTCATGCGGTGGTCCTTGTCGTTGTTCGAGCACACCTGAATCCCATCCACCGCTTGTCGCAACGCAGTGCTTGAAGTGAAAACGAGACTCTGATCTCCCTTTGCAGAGCTCTTGCAGATATCGAAAAAGGTGGTCAATTGCTCGTCCGGATTCGCGGCCGTATAACGCCACCAATGAGCGCGGATGAAGCATGGCTTATCGCTTTTCTCATCAAACTCGAGACCCACCAGAAACGCATTCGATCCCGGCTCCAGCGTGTCGTGTTTGCTGCTCTTGAAACCCGATATAGGAGTGGTAAACAAGTGCGCGTTGTCCACATAGATATGCCGGTAAGTTTGAATTCCGGAGGCAGTCGTCACACGACGTGGAGACAACTCAAAGGCGGTGAGAATAACCAACGCGGTCAAGGCAAGGATTTTCATTGTGCTCTCCTCATGGGTGTGGCACGGGCCTCCCGCCCGTGTGTGTGGCGTCGAGTCAGTACCACCCGCGTCAGCGGATGGGTCGTGCAGAGGCATCCTGGTGGCCGGGCGTCCCGCCCGTGTTGGGTAGTCAGTTTGATAGTCCGATAAGCTTTATAAGTTTATCGAACGTCTGCTGCGAAACTGGCGCACTACCGAACAGCTGGGCTTATTGTTGCGAGACTTTTCAAGACATCCAAAGCCAGCCACTAACCGCGGACAACCTGGTGTTGTGTCGCTAGAGTTATTGTCACAATGATTCCAGGCATCCGATCATTTTGGATTCAGTCCCGGAGGGACGAAATGTTTATAGAAATAGATCTGGAAGAAATCGTCTCAGCTCCAGAGGAGCGGAATGTCCCCAATGACAAGACACTTCGCTCCTCCAGAGCTTTTAGGTTCTTGTGTGTTCCTGATTCCATAAACATTTCGTCCCTCCGGGACTGAAGAAACAACCACGAAGGACGGCTTCTTTTGTTGCGCGAACTCCAGGAGTCAGGACCCTAGCCTCTCTAATTTACCAATTTACGACTTCGTCGCATACGAAGGACAATGAATGACTTCCCAGAGTAATAACGTCCCAGAGAGCGGCAACCTGAGCAGCACTCGGATTGATGGTCAGCCCTTGCGAAGCTGCACGCGCGGTTAAGGAGGCAGTCAGAGCATCGGGCGTGTCAGAGGGGTCCGCAAAACTATCGGGTACTTTCAAGCCAGGAGTGTTTAGCCTCGCAACTTATCCAGAATCTCCCGCCGAAATCCACCACATTCAGCATCGAGTCGCTTATAGCCACGACAACGCAGTTCCCAGCAAAACAAACTGCCCGCTGGATAGAATTCAAAGAATTTGCCATCGCCGCTCCGGTCGGTAACTCCATGTCGCATCAGCAGTGCCATTGCGCGCATCGCGGGAAGCGGTGCGTAAGCGCATCGAGGTCGTCACCCGCGCGGCGTAATAATTCTGGTTTGATCTCGACCCGAAGTTAGATTGATCGGCTTCTCCCCGAGGTTCCAGGGGTCACTTATCCCGCCTCGTAACATCGGTGACTGACCCCAGACAACGAACTACACAGCCTGGTTCTTTTTCCGCGCCGGTGCAGCGTCAAGGTGCTTAGTATTGCGTCAGAAGGCCGATTCGTTTCGTCCTAGGAAGCGATATGCTCAACGCGCGGCTTGGATAGACGCCCCTACATCCGAAATCTTCTTGATTAGTTTGTACTGCCACTTGCCAAAGCGGCCATTTCTGTTAACGGCACAAATCCAGCGCTCAGCCGCAGCCGTCTTCACCTCTTCCAAGGGGTCATAGCCTTTCACTTCAAGAATAAGATGACTGCGTTCTTCAGACTCGAGTTCGATTATGAAATCAGGTACGTAATCGTGCATTTGGCCATTGTGTAAGTATGGAATTGCGAATCCAAGACTAGCGTTTTTGACGAAAGATTTCACGGAAGGACTCTTGTCAATTTGGAACGCCGCCGACTGCTCCCAGCTCTTCGTATCTGCAACGACGTAATTGAGGTGACTCTTATGCACTTCAAACACTTCGCGACTCGTCCAAAAGTCCACGTCTTCGGTAGAACCAGGACCGCGCGTCGATTCATAAATGGGAAGCTCTGGTGCTTCACCTTGGGATGTGTCCGGGCGTATCGCTTCCAGCAGTATCTCAACGAGCCAACCGTAGTATGGCGCCAGGAATAGATCTTTATTATCTGCTGGTGCGTGGGCGCGAACTTTCTCTTTCACATAGCGCCCAATGATTGATGCAAGCTGAGGAAACAGGACGTGAGCGGGAATCTCGCAACTCGGCTGCTTTACATACCGATCGGTCAAGTGGGCAGCGAGATCGAAAACCAATTCCTGCAGCCTACGCCTTGCCCTAAACGCTGTGAGCTTCACATCATCGACTCGCCCCGGGCCGCTCAAAGATAGCCGGCCATGGTTGCTCACACTCAATCCCTTAACTTCAACTTCTGGAGGGATTCTCAGCGGATCGAGCGTTATGGACGGCACTGAACTCCATTCCACAGTCACGCGATTTCGGATCGCCTGCGTAAAACCCTCGACCCGTGGAAACTTGATTTCGAACTCAGATTTCTGCGGGATGGCGTGCACATGGAAGCGCTTAACCGGCGCCAGTGCAGGTCCCGTTGACGTTTTGAACGGGATCACTTCAAAGGGAACGCCAAAGACCTTCGCCACTTCTTCAGGGAATTTGTCCCCCTCAACAGTCTCATAGCTCTTTCGTCGCAAGCCGCGGCCGACAACCTGTTCGCACAGCAATTGGGACATGAATGGACGCAGTCCAACAATATGCGTCACAGTGTTGCAGTCCCAGCCTTCAGTTAACATCGCCACGCTAACAATGCACCGAACGTCCCGGCCAGGTGGGGTCAGCGGCTCCCCACGTCTTATTGCCAGTTCTTCAAATCCCGACGGATAGATTGGGCGTCCGAGACCGTCCTTTGGCCAGTTCACCCGGCCCACAGTGTCCAAGGTAAATCGCATCCAACGCACCTCATCGCTTTTAGACTCGCCGCTGTTTGTCTCATGAACCACCTTGGAGTCGACACGAATAGTGTTTCGATTGCCGTTGTTTCTAAAGCCATCGATCTTTGAGGGCGGAATCCCAGCTGGACACTTCCCCTCCCCAATCCAATCATAGACGACCTTAGCAAGCGGAGTATCTTTGCAGACGATTATGAAAACTGGCGGCCGCGTATCGTCGCCGTTCTGGGCAGATTCCTCCAAATCTTTTTCCCAAAGCGATCCGAGCATTGCTATTGGAGTGTGGGCATACTTAAGAATCGCTTCGGGCTTTGGTCGCGCCTTTTTCCCGCCTCGCTCTGCCGGTGTCAGTTGCGGCAATATCCAGTGCCAGATGTTGAAATAACCTGGAATCGATGAGCCGGTGTTATCACGTATCGCAAGCTGCGGAATTTTCACTAGGCCTGATTCAATTGCATCAATCAAACCGAAGTCGCTCATGACCCAGGGAAATGGTCGATTTGCTGCCTGGCCAACTCGTCCCAGAAAGTACGGCGTCGCTGAGAAGTCCAAGCAAAGATTAATACCTCTCAGTTTCTGGACCTTGTCCAGTCCATCGATCCAGACGGTTGCTTCTTTAAAGAACTCTTCGGCCTCGTCTTCCTCGCCGAACATGTCCTCTTCTAGCTCTGATTCCGGCTCATCCCGCCTAATACGATAAGCGTGATGGGCTTCGTCGTTCATAACGAGCAGATTCTTTTTCCCGCCGATATCGCGCAAGACCTCTCCGATCAAAGCAGTATCGCTCTTTACAAATCGGACGGACTCGACCTTCACGCGCTGCAGCGCACCCGACTTGTCCCTCTCTTCTTTAAGAACGGTCAATAACCCGGCCGCAATCTGCCGATTCAATTCGCTTGGTGTCAGATAACGATGCCCGCGCGCGGAAGTTTTCCTGGGGCCGATTATGATCGTCTCGATCTTTTTCTCGCGGACTCCCGCTTTGATCACTTTCGAGCTGACGCCACCCTGTTGCACAGTCTGTGGTTCGAAGACATGCCAGTTCGTGACTATCACTTTCCCCTGAGTCAACATCTTCAACAATGGCTCGGAGACGATGTCGCGGGTCTTGTAAACACTCGCCTCTCCAAGCTCAGGTTTCAGTTCGTTCAGGCGATCGCGAATTGTTACGTTCGGACAGACGACTAGCACGGCATCTGAGAAGCGGGCGTCGCTTCGGTTCGACAGCTTATTAAGAATGCTCCAGGCCGCGACCATTGCCATGACGGTCGTCTTGCCCGTACCAGTTGCCATCTTGCAGGCATAGCGAAGAAAGCCACGATAGCCCTCATTCTTTCTCTCTTCACTGGGCTCGTCGCGTGGGACTTCAATTCCTTGTCGAAAATCCGCGCGCGCTTCTGTCAGGAAAATAATGGTTTCGGCCGCTTCAATCTGAGCGAAGAACAAACGCTTCTCTCGTCCTTCTCGCCTCCACCATTGAAGCAATTCACTCGTCGTGCGCGTCACGCCGGGATAACCCGCAGCTCGCCACGCTTTCACTCGCTCACGAATCAGGTTCACTAGCTTTAGTTCAATTGGGACGCCCCGATCTCCACGATAGTCTTTGCTGATCCTCACTTTTGGATCGCGGTAAAAGTAAAGTGCCGGCCTGCGATCGGGCAAGAGTTGCGGCTGTTCGCCTTCGACAATATTCCAGTGCTGCTTCGGCTCGTCGTACGGCGAGTTTATGATTGGTTCTGGAACTTGATAATTGCTCATAAACCGAATGCCTTTTGAATGCCGTCGAGCTTCTCTGTTACTTCCGGATGAATCTCCTCAGCCAACATGACAGCAGCAATCTCGTGATATTCGGTGTAAGGAATTCCGGGAAGGCCCGCGGCTGACAATGCTGGCGGGAGGACTTCAGTTCTCGCCTTCGTACTATTTAGAAATGCATGGTCCCCTAAGGGATCTCGAATGGCAGCCGGCGGGAAGTTGTCATCGAGATACTTTCGTAAGTCGGCGATATGGGGCGCGGCGGCTTCCTTCCCCACTACCTTCTCAACATATCGTTCGAGAGCGTGGGGATGAATTAAGTAGCTTTCAATTTCATACCGTCGCCACCGAAGACGTTGAAGCCCCTCTCCCGTGATCTTGTTTTGAATGTCGGGATGCGCGTCTCCGTCAATAAGTTCCAATCCTGGCATCTTCTTGATTAGCTGTAGGGCATCATAGTGCTCCTTTGACTTCGTACCCTTAGCACCTGATCGTGTTGCGAAACTCGTCGGCTGCCAAAACAGTCTAGTGGTCAACGTTTCAAGCGCGGGATGGTTCAGAATTCTTGCCCACTCCCGAAGGATACTCAAATCTGTATGGCCTTCCAGATACATTACGCCGGGAGCATCTACCGCTTCCATAATCTCAATCGGGGTTAACACTCTTAATGCGGACACGAGACTTGCCTGATCAGCTACACTATCCAGCAATCGCGGTGTTGCCAGCATTGCGCAAAGTAGACGGGGCTCTACCGAATTGATTATGACTTCTGAGTGCGTCGCAACAATCAGCTGCGAATTCTTCTTTAGAGCAACAGTGTGAAGTTCGCTGAAGATCACATCTTGCAGGATTATGTGAAGGTGAGCGTCAGGTTCGTCAAGCAGCAAGACCGATTTGCCGCGCGTGTGAAGAAAAGTAAGCAGCATCAAGACTTGCTGAAAGCCACTTCCCGCGCTGGCAACATCCAGTCGTGGTCCTCCTGGTCGCTCTCGATATTCCGCGATAATATCCGCGCCAGTTGCGTCCGGCGGCAGAATTTCATAACGAAACATTCTGTCGATGCACTTGCTGAGTTCTGACCATGCTTCCTCAGATTGATGAGCCTCGACTAAAAGGTTTCTGATGATTTCTCCCGGCTTCCCCTGACCAAGTAATTGATCAACCTTGGGACGTCTATATACAGGTTCGTCGGTGCTCAAACCGGTCATGGGCGGAATGTAGACAGTCTCCATCAAGTCGTCATCCTGAAGCGCATTCTGATTGGCGTCGCTCATGGGCCGAACATAAACTTGCTCGGTTGAATCCGGGATGATTTCCATTCCAACTGTCCAGCCTCGATCACTTCGCACCACTATCTCTATCGGAGTACGAGCACTTCGATCAGTCCAAAGTAAGTCGAAGCCGCGTAGTGGAACTGCTGAAAACGCCTGCCTCGCTAAAGGAGCCCTTACATATGCAGTACCGTGCTTATGCCGATCCTCAAGCTGTTTCCAGCGGTTCAAGGCAAGTCCCCATGCCGCCATTGCCTGAAGCAGAGTTGTCCTTCCAGTATTGTTGGGGCCGGCGACCACGATGTGGCCAGGTAAGTCAAAAGTTACTTCGCGGAAACGCTTGAAGTTTCGAATTGTGACTTGGTTAATCATAATGGCTTACTTAAGCTTCTCGACTACGAGAAGTTCGTTGCCACGATCATCTATAACTTTCACAGCGATCTGTTTATGCTCGCCGGCTTCGAATGGCTCGCTTTTGTTGCTGGCGAGGTGTTCCCAGACGCTGTCTTCATACACGCCTTTTAACGAGCGCTTGAGGTTGTCCCAGGCGCTGGTACGCGGGAAGAATGCCTGGCTGACGTGAAAACTCAATTCGTTGTAATTGGTATCGAGGAACCACGCCGGCACATCGCCGCCCGGCTCGTGGTCAACTTCCATGGTCATCGGATCGAAAACGTCCAGGCCTACCAACTCAACTTGATATTGATGCGGGCCTTCCTTTGAATCTTGGCGGTGAACCTTAATCTCTGGCAATCCACACACGCTAAAGATCTGACTGCTGCGCATGTGCTTCAAGAGATCGCCCATCATCAAGTCCGGCGTGGCTTGTACATACGTGGCCGGAATCCCAACGACTTCAGCGCAGTTATCGACGAGCGTTCGAGCATTTGGCTGAATCGCAAACCCAATCACGTAGAGATGCGTGTAGCTCTTTGCATAGGCTTCGCGCGCCGCTTCAAAGACTAGCTTCTCGCTTACGGCGCCGTTCTCCGGGCCGAAAACAAAAGCCACTGGCTTCTCGTCACCGTTCTCGACCAGAGCTTCCGCCGAAAGTGAAAGCGTCTTCGCCGGAGGCCGAACATTCTTGAAGGCGACAGTTCGGTTTCCTTCGAGTCGCAGCACCGGACTTCGACGTAGAACCTCCAGCATGCGCTCAACGAACGAGCCGTAGTCGTCGGCTACGCCGCTGTCTTCGACCCCATCACCTTCCCAATCAACGGGCGTTGGAATTGTTGCCTCAAACCAGAAGGGACCACTTACACGCGTAACGCCGCTCTTAACTTCGGGATGATCGACTAAAACCTCTTCCTTCGGGGGCTCACTGTTGGCAATTGACCCTAGGGTGATGTGCGGCACGATTCCGCCGACCTCGTCGCCTCTCTTGTTCTGTTTGCGCTTATAATCGAAACCGCCCAACGGTCCTCGCAACTCTTCTTTCAGTTCGTAGAAAGGGAAGGTCGCGGTGAGCAAGCGCTGCCGCGCTAGCGCTAGCGGCACCCGGCTGGTATCAATCGTGATCCAACGGCGACCCCACTGCTCGGCGATGTAAGCCGTCGTTCCGCTGCCGCACGTTGGGTCTACTACTAAATCGCCGGGGTCGGTGGTCATGAGAATACAACGCTGGACAACTTTTGCGTTTGTCTGAACCACGTAGATCTTCGGATCGGTGAACTGACCGGTTAAAGTATCGCTCCAAAGTGAGTTCAAATCCTGCCATGGGAAATCGTCAGCGAATCGAACAAACCTCAGCGTGTTCTGTGACACGTGAAGCCGGCTTGCCTCTGCCAAACGATTCATGCCTTCTGGGTAATTTGCTTTCCAATGCGAGCCAGATGGAGGTTCATAAATCTTTCCTTGGTAGCTGAACGGCTGTGTTCCAGAAGCAGAACCTTGAGCAACCAAGTTATCTGGCGAATAAAGGCGAGTTCCTTCCGGAATCTCAGCTTCACCTCGCAGTTCTGCTGCAGTCAGTGCCCGAGTTGAGCCATCGGGTAATTGAATCCAGCGATAACCACCGGTTCCTGGGGTACGTTCCGCTTCAACAAAAAGCGGGTTATATTTCACTTGTTCCTTCTCTCGCGCATACCAGATTAGATAGTCACCCGCAGTTGAAATGACTTTGGCTTCGAAGCCCGTTGTCTTTGCGAATGCGATGATTGCACAAAAGTTTTCCGCGCCGAAAATTTCATCCATCAATTCTCTGACATGGTGAAGATTCTCATCGCTAATCTGAACGAAGATGCTTCCAGATGACGCAAGCAATTCGCGGGAGATAAGAAGGCGGTCACGTAAATAAGTTAAATACGAGTGCAACCCCAACTCCCAAGTGTCACGGTACGCCTGCACCATTTCTGGCTCACGCGTCAGATCCTCGTCATCGTTATGTGTGACCTCGCGCTTGCGTACGAACGGCTGGAAGTTTGATCCAAACTTCACGCCATACGGAGGATCGATATAGATCATCTGGACTTGTTCGCCGAGGAACTCATAGCGCAAGAGCGAGTTCATCACGACGAGGGAGTCACCGAGGATCATTCGATTGACCCACTTGTCTGTGTGCTCGTACGCCCCGAGAATCTGATCGGTGACCGAGTGCTGCGGGTCGCCGAAGAGCTGAAACATATCGGCCTGCCGATCACGCGTGTGTCCCTTGAGAGTTTCGAGGATTGCTTTTGTCGACAGCCGCTCGTGAACGAAGAGCGGCAACGTGGGAACATCGAATGAGAGCCGTTCAGCCTTTCCGGCCCAGTTCAGAAATGGACCGCTCATGGCCTTCAACTCACGCAAAGCCTCTTCTGCTGCTTCGAGATTGCCGGCGATGAGTCGAAGCACAGCTTCATTCGAGAGATCCGGATTCTCAGCAATCAGTTTCTTAATCTCGGCGTCTGAAAGCTTCTTTCTAATCTCGGCTAACTGATCTGTGGCAGTCGCGAGCCGCTGTTCTCCCTCTTCACGCGCAGGATTCTGCGCATCCCAACGAAGCTCTGGAGCCAGCGATGAATCGTAGCGGTAGGTTTTGGGAGGCTTCTTCTTCCGAAACTGAGCTTGCGTTCCAACATCAGGACGCAAAAGGCTCTCCGATTCCGGATGCTTGTAGAACTCAGCCTCAGTTGGCGTCGGGCGTTTACGCCTCGGCATCGTCTTCTCCGTTAACGTTCGAGATAAGTCTGTCCTCTACCTGTAAAGATTGAATTGTCGAAAGCGAGATTTGAAGAATACCATTTTTTGATACGAAAGTGATTGGCAGCATATCGCATTGCCTTATGGCTAAATCGACCGAGCTATCTCAAGGTAACGACCAAATGCATTCGCAAGCTCCATCTGCCTCGGTGTCTTGCACTGTACATGGAACAAGGCGGGGCTCGTGACCAGGACGGTGACGCACTGCGTTGTAGGGATCAACAGCAGAGGACAACCAGAAGATTTCCGGGGTGCGCTACATAGTGTTGCGCGGTAAGGCCGGACATTTGTTACTTATTCTCGCTCTCTTTCTGGGAACTGAAGGCGTGGCTGTGGGAACAACTGCTCCGGATGGAAGAATCCACAGTTCCCAAAATCTTGTCTCACGAAATCCTCCATTAATTGCCTTGATGCGGCTCCCGGGTAGACCTCGCGCGTTGGTAAGATAAGATTCCGCATTGTGGGCCAGATTAGCTGCTTCGCCGGGTCGCGAACATTTTCCGCTCGCATAGAAAATCACGTACGCTTTTACATCGCTGCGGGTTTGCAGCTCTATCGTAAAATTGTCGAGCCTGGCCTTCAGGTCATTCCAGCGCACATCCCCAAATTCGTCGAATTTCACTGGTTGGGCCTGCTGAGGTAACTCGCTGGTTGAGCCTGCGACGGAAAGATTCTCAAAAACTCCCAGGAGCATTAGCACCATCAATGAACTCAACAACACTAAGATCCTTTTCCTAAACATTTTGGAATCTCCTCGAGTAGTCCGTCTCCGGCTGATTTTTCAGACGACACGCCTTCCTGTCTCTTTTAATTGACCGGCTAGTCCAGTACAACTGCCCCATCCATTCGCAGCATGGGACTTCCGTTGAAAATCTCTCGTCAGACGCCGGCTAATCAGCCTGAGGCTGACAATCAATGACAGCTTGTTCTTATCCTTGCCCTTGCCCGGGAGACGGTAGGCGTCGAGCGCGGATGGGAAGCTCCCGATGGCACGGTCCACAATTCAAAAACTCTCTTCCTGCGAAACCCTCCATTTACGACTGTAACTTGCGCGTCAGACATATGCTTGCGATCAACAAGGTATGCCTTTGCGTTGTTCGCCAGATTGATTGCCTCGCCGGGACGGGAGCAGCGGCCGGCAGCATACACAATGATGTACGCCCTGGCTTCTCGATTACGAACATCAGCAGAGAAATTGTCGAGGCGGGGTTTCAAATCTCTCCATGTGAGCCAGGCAAACTCATCAAATTTCGCGGCTTGAGGCTGTTGCATTTCTTTGTTCTCCGGCAACGCGCGCGTGACCAGCGTGCCGTTTATAGGTAACAAGAGAACAAGCAAGACCATTGCTAATTGCAAGAAGTGTTTGATGAACAGCTTGGGCCTCCGCGGATTTTGAATGGTGGTTTTACCAAAGAAGAGCATGCTACTTTTCGCCTCCTGCTTCCTTCAAGCGTTTGTCATGCTCTTCTTTGACCTGTTGTTTTAGGTTTTCTTCCAGATTGGCCTTTAACGGATTACTCGCCGCCAGCAACTGGTCAACCGTGAGACCCTTAACTCGATGCATGTCAGTTCCTTCGAGATCGGCGTCAGTTAACGCTGCCCCGGTGAGATCGGCATCATAAAGAATGGCGTATCGGAGCGTCGCTCCCTCGAGAATCGCTTCCTGAAATTGCACTCCGCGCAGACTGGCGTGGTCAAGGTTCGCACCGACCATTCGTGCGCCTTCAAAGTGGGCACCGCCCAGGCCCTCGGATTTCAGGACGGCGCCCCGCATATCAGTGTTGAAGAGGTTGAGCCTCTGACCTTCGCCTTTCTCCCATTGGCGCCTGCGCCAAGCCAATACTTCGAGCGCCGCTTGAATGTCCGGTGAGATCACAGATTGTTTCATTCGCTCCTTCGCAGCAGGCCAGGGAGAATGCTCTCGGATGTAAGCGGTCAAGACCTGAACCACGGGCCAATAATAATCTTCGAAATCGCCGGCAAGTTTTCCCAGATCATAGATTGCTCCAATACGTCCCGAGTTTTCTTTCTGAGATAACTGATCAACGGCCTTGGCGTACCTCTCAGCCAACTGTTGTTTGAGTGTGTTGTCCAACGTGGCTTGCGCCAACTGCTTCGTCTCTTGCACTTGTTGCTCGGTCATTCTGATTTGGCGTTGCGTGTCCAGCAATCCTCTCCAGGTCGAGAAGAGACTAACAATGATTGTGAGTCCACCGACTATTTGAGCTATCAAGAGAATGAAATCTTTTTTCTCTTCAAACTTGGTGGGCTTCAGGTGCGTCCACAATAGCGTCGACAAAACAACTGTGAGGATAGTCAGGAGGGCCAGCATGAGAACCAGAAAGACCGCCAGCTCTCGGGTCAATCCGTAATCGGCGAATTTGGTCCATGATGAGGTAAGCCACATTAGCACCAGAATCATGGCTATGGCGCTGCTCAGCAGCAGCATTTGATACTTAGGAACGATTCTCTTCATGACTCCCTCGAATGACGTGGGGTTCGGCCCCCAGAGTGAAGCGCTGGATCGATCTACGGCGCGGGTGTGAAGCCGGTGAGCGGGTTGCCGTAGAAGGCGTCGGTCTTCCAGGCGGCGTGGTCCCAAGCGCCGTCCTGGTCGCCGATTATTTGCACGGGCACGATGACGCGATTGCTGCCCAGCTTGTTGGCGGTGGCGATGCCGTTTTCGAGTTTGCCGTCGGCGCTCACGGTGAATTTTATGGCGCGCGCCAGGTGATTGTTCCAGAGCAGCTTGAACTCGTACTCGCCCGGATTCGCGCTGAGCACGTATGGTGGTCCAAACATGCCGGCCTCTTCCCCTGTCTTGTCCACGCCTTTCACGTTGGGGAAATCGCAGATGATGCGCGACCATTTCGCTTTTTGCGGCACAGAGTCTTCGACGTAATGCGTCGTGTTGTTCTCGATCTCGGCTTCACAACTGGCCTTGCCGACTTCGTCACCCTGGAAAGTTTTCCTGCCCACTTCCTTGCCCTGGTAAAACAGGTGTGGCTGAAAATTGGACGGCTCGCCGCGCACCCAGAAGGCGACATTGAACCTCGGCAGGTTCCAGCCGCGCGTGTCATCGGCGGTGAGAAAGACGTAACCGATGGGCAGGTTCCAATCATCGTCAATGAAGTAGACGAATTTGTTGACTGCCTTGGGGCCGGATTCGTTGGAGTGGGCCTTCGCTGCTTTCATTCTGCCGGTGAAGAGCGTCGCGTCGGTGCCGGCCAGCTCGTTCCGCAGCTTGATGGCAAAGTTCACCGGGCCGGTGTAGGTGCTGCCCTTGTCTTCGGGAATGTCGTGGCCGCCGCATTCCGTCTTCAACCAACGGCCCTTTTGCGTCTCTTCGGTGTTGCAGTCAAACTTTACCCAGGGCCCGGTGGCAGGCTGCGTGAAGTCAACGTAGAGCTGGCTGCCGCTGGGGATGGGACCATTGACGCGATACGAGATCTGGGGCACCCAGCTCCAGTTGTCGTAGTTTTTTTTGTAGACGTTGAGTGTGTAAGCGGTGACCTGGACAGAGTCTTTGGCGATGGTGGGCTGATCTTCCTGGGCGGCGGATTTGCCGGCCAAAAGAAGCATCACGACCAACGTCAAGAAAGCAACAACGTGGATCTTGTTTCTCAAATAAATACCTCCCGAGGTCATCCGATGATATTTTTCGGGCGGCTCAGTTTACATCCGCAGCTAAGAATTAGTTAACAAATTTTTGGTTTCAAGATCGAGAGAGACTTCGTCATAACGAGGGTTTGTTTTGAGGCTCAAGGGGCCGGCATTCAATAGCCACGTCCGTGAGGGCGTGGTCACGAATGCATTGCCATCGCGTGAGGCCCGAATGGGCCGAGACTTCTCCTGAAACGTGGCCTTGTGCCGCACCCTTCGGCGCTCAGGTCTCCACCGGAATGTATTCCACGCCCTCACGCACGCGGCTACCGAGTGACGGCCCTTCGGGCCTAAGATCGTTGAGCATTCTGGCTGGCTTGGGGTGGGCACGGTTATTCTGTTAACTCCGCCAGAGCATTTGATAGGCTTTCGTTGCTTTATCGTCATTCAGATTGCGGGACAGGGCAGTGTCCCCAGCGCGGCAGCCGTGCGCGGTGCTGAGAGGCCCTTCCTGACTGCCCTGTTTGATCTAACTTCTTTCTCTGGATCCTGCGCTTAGTGTTGCGCCGACTGAACCACTACAACGATTCTAGCCGCGCTTCAACGTTCTATGTTATTGTCCGCGCTCAGCTCCTGGATAGGGCCGCTCGCGCGCAGGAGATCCCCCGACCTATTCAGTTACCAACGGAACAAACTTCACATTTTTTAAAGGAGAGATTCTGATGAAATTAAGACGCACCCCCCAACCTGGCGTTCAAACGCGGCCACCTGCCTTCGCGGGCGCCGCGGCACAGAGTATCCAAACAAAGCGATTCGCATTCACGGGCACGCGGCGTCGTCTCGCGTTGACCCTTGTGATCACCATAGCCCTCTTGATTTTGACCACGTCCGTGCTGGCGAGCATTGCCTTCATCTCGAAATGGGGCACCAGTGGTTCGGCTGACGGACAGTTTCTGACGCCGACGGGCATCGGTGTTGACAGCGCCGGGAATGTCTACGTCGCGGAAGGAAACGGCAATCGCGTCCAGAAGTTCGATAACAACGGGACCTTTCTGCTCAAGTTTGGCATACCCGGCGATGTGCCGGGCGGGTTCGTTTCTCCGTCGGGAGTGGCGGTCGACTCGCTGGGGAACATCTACGTTAGCGATTCCTTTACCGATAAAATTTCCAAGTTCGATTCCAGCGGGGCGTTCATCGTTAGATGGGGTGGTTCAGGCAGCGGCAGCGGACAGTTTCTCGGGGCTTCCGGTGTGGCGGTGGATTCGGCGAATAACATCTACGCCTCGGACACGAATAACCACCGGGTGCAAAAGTTCACTGCAGCGGGCGTGTTTGTCAGCTCGTGGGGCAGCAGCGGCTCAGGTGATGGGCAGTTCAGCCAGCCGCAAGGCCTGGGGATTGATTCAACCAACAACGTCTATGTCGCCGACACTGGAAATAGTCGCATTCAGAAATTTACTGCGTCGGGCGTCTTCCTCACCAAATGGGGCAGCGCCGGCAGCGGCAATGGCCAGTTCAGCAGTCCGGCCGGCGTCAGCGCCGACTCTTCCGGTAACGTGTTTGTTGCCGACAGCGGCAATAACCGCATTCAGTCATTCACAGGCGCTGGTGTCTTTGTCGAAGCATTTGGGACCGCGGGCAGCGGCGATGGTCAGTTCAGCGGTCCGCAGGATGTGACGGCCGATGCGTTGGGAAATATTTTCGTGGCTGATACGGGAAACGATCGAGTGCAGAAGCTTGGCACTGCGGTACCTGTAGTCGCTGATGCCGGACCGGACCAGACGCTTGAGTGCGCTGGCGCCACAACGGCTGTCACGCTGGACGGCACCGCTTCAGCCGGAGGCGGCACACTCTCGTACACCTGGAAAGAAGGGGCGACCACGCTTGGGACCGGGGCAACACTGGCGGTTTCTTTGCCGGCTGGGCCGCACACTATCACCCTGACAGTTACATCTTCCGGCGGCGGCTCTGATGACGACACAGTCAACATCAATATCGTCGACACAGTGGCGCCGGTGATCGCTTTGAGCGGAGCGAATCCCATGACCGTCGAATGTCATACGGGTTTCACTGATCCCGGTGCGACCGCGAGTGATGGCTGTGCCGGAGACCTGACGACCGCTATCAGTGTTTCGGGCAGCGTGAACGCGAATGTCGTCGGCAGTTACGTGCTCACTTATTCAGTCAGCGATGGATCGCATATGGTGTCGACAACGCGAACGGTTAACGTCGTCGATACAACGCCGCCAGTGATCACGCTAAACGGCCAAAGCCCTTCGATGTGGCCGCCAAATCACAAGTACGAGACCTTCCGCGTGACTGACTTTGTCACGGCGGTGAGCGACTCGTGCGGCGCCAGCCTCGGTGTCGGCGCGGTGGTTATTTCAAAAGTGACCAGCGACGAACTGGATAACAGTGGCGGCGATGGCAATACTTTGCACGACATCGTCATTGCTGCCGGCTGTCGTTCAGTGCAATTGCGTTCGGAGCGTGAGGGTGGAGGCAACGGGCGCGTCTACACGATTACCTTCAGAGTTGTCGATGCATCCGGTAACGGATCAACGGCCACCGCGAGGGTGACGGTGCCCAAGAGTCAGGGCAGCGGACCGGCGATCGACGATGGTCCACACTACACTGTGATGGGCAGCTGTCCATAGACGTTTGTGTTTGTGGTACGGAACTCCCCTGCCTGCCTCGGCATTCAGCTCGTCGGGGCAGGCAGTTTTCATTGATTGGGGTGTAGACAGTACTGATTCCTCTCATTCTTGACTGGTCATTCCAGAAAGGTTATAAAAGTTGGCGTAAGAGGTGAAGGCAGTCGAATGGCGCGGCACAAAGAATTCGACCGGGACAAGGCTCTCCATAAAGCCATGGAGGTCTTTTGGTCGCGCGGCTATGAGGCGGCGTCCATTCAGCACCTGGTCCGGCATATGCGCATCAACCGCCAGAGTCTCTATGACACCTTTGGAGACAAGCACGCGCTCTATCTACAGGCTCTGGATCGCTATCGGGAAGTCGAGGGTCGCAAGTTGTTTGAGCGGCTGGAGCGACCGGGGTCGGTGAAAAAGAGTTTGCAGCAGGTATTTGAAAGCGTGATTGAGGAAGCACTAGGCGATAGGCGGCGGCGCGGCTGCTTTATGGGTAATGCGATGTCAGAGTTGGCCGGCCGCTGCAAGGACACTGCCGACAAGACCTGCGGCAACATGGCCGCGGCGGAGGGGGCTTTTTATCGTGCGTTGCTGCGCGGAAAGAAGGAAGGTGAATTCAAAGGAATTCGCCAGCCGCGCGCCGTAGCCCGCTTTCTCTACTGTAGCCTTCAGGGGCTGGTGCTGATGGGGAAGGCCACACAGGATCGCAAGACGCTGGAAGACGTGGCGAAGGTCACGCTGTCGGTGCTCTGAAAAATCGGCTAGGAGAGAGGAGTTTTATGGCAACGCTCTCTTTGAACGACTACTGGAGGGAACGCTGTCGGCGCTTTGAGGTACCACAAGCTTCTGTAAGGAGACGAAGAACAGAACCGAGGACGAACTTACGATATGCAGCAAGAAATTGAATTACTAAGCGACGAACGATTTGCATCTCAGAATGAGGAGACTATCAAGGATCACCGCGCGCCTTCACAACCGGATGAAGACCTCCTGGACGCATATTCGCGCGCAGTCATCACGGCGGCCGAAAGGGTCAGCCCGTCGGTTGTTTATATTGAGGTGCAGCAAGCTGCCCGGAGCAGAAGAGGAAACGCTCCGCGAACCCCGCGTGAAGCTCGGGGCAGCGGCTCCGGTTTCATCTTCACACCTGACGGGTTCATGCTGACAAACAGTCACGTGGTCCACGGCTCCACCAAAATCGAGGTTACTGTTTCAGATGGACGCAAGTACGAAGCTGATTTGATCGGAGACGATCCGGACACTGATCTGGCAGTCATCAGAATCAACGCACCCAATCTGGTTCCCGTTCAACTTGGTGAGGCGCAAAAAATTCGAGTGGGACAATTAGTCGTGGCCATTGGCAACCCCTATGGCTTCCAGTACAGCGTAACTGCCGGAGTCGTAAGTGCGCTGGGCCGCTCGCTGCGCGCGCAGTCAGGGCGATTGATGGACGATGTGATTCAAACTGACGCCGCGCTTAACCCGGGAAATTCCGGTGGGCCGCTGGTTAACGCCCGTGGAGAAGTCATTGGCGTAAATACGGCGATGATTCTGCCGGCCCATGGGATCTGTTTTGCTACTTCGATCGATACTGCCAAGTTCGTTGCCGGCCGTCTGATTCGCGACGGAAGAGTCAGTCGCAGTTATATAGGCTTGGCCGGACAGAACGTTCCGCTGCCACGCCGAATCGTGCGCTACTATGGCCTGGCCGTTGAGAGCGGAATCCTGATCGTATCCTTCGAAAGTAACAGCCCGGCGCGGCAAGCCGGAGTGCGCGAAGGCGATATTATTATCGCCTTTGACGATCACCCGACTGCCGGCATCGATGATCTTCATAAACTCCTGACAGAGGAACGCATCGGACACAAGTCATCTTTGTTGGTCATCAGAAATACGGAAAGACTAAGTCTCCAAGTAATTCCAGAGGAGTCTCGCGTTGGAACGAATAAGTAGGAGGTGCCGCGTTTCGTAATTGAGGACATCTTCGGAAGGCTTGCTGCGACAGATCGCCGCGACGAAAGCGGTGACAGGTCACCGCACTCCAAGCCGGCGTTGGAGTGCCATCAAATCGCGAGCATCATTAGCGCAATTCATATATCAGTCGGGCTCAGTTCTTTTTCTGAGGGAGCCGAGCCGCGATAGTCTCGAGTCCTTTTGGCAGATCGCCGTGCCAAAAGCGCCAGTGGCAATCCCACCAAAAATGCATGTCCGATAATTTCTGTCAGAAAGATGGGTAGGCGCAACGGCCCGGGACTTCTTCTGATGGCCGAAAGCGGGATAACTAAATAGTTCATTCCCAGATAAGCGATCATCCCGTAGATCAATCCACTAAGAACGGCGTGCCGAATCAACACTGGAAATATCCAGCTGGCCCCGTAATAAACTGCGGCGATGCAGGTGGCAACAATAAAATGAAGCAGAATGCCGAGCAAAAACGTCTTGATTCCGCCGTCAAACGCCGCCGCTCTGCCCATCAATCCCGCAGCCACGGACTGGAAAATTCGCAGCGGCTTTACACCCAATATCAGGCCGTAAAAAGTGAAAGCGAAAAGCAGGTCAAGTATTCCGACGACTAAGCCTCCCGGAAGGATCGTATCGAGAGCACGCGGGCGTCCCAAAGATGCTCCATCACTGGAATCCTTCAGCACGTCATTTTTCATGAATCTCTCCTTTACTGAAAGGCGTTAGCGTTTCGCGTCGCCCGCTTTCTCCGGTTCAGCTATCGGTACAACGGACGGCACCTGGCACGTATGGCTTGGCGTTATGAAGGAATGGCGGAGGGGACAGGACTCGAACCTGCATATCCTTTCGGACGGCGGTTTTCAAGACCGCTGCACTACCATTATGCGACCCCTCCGCAGGTTTGGCTGCTCGCAATATAACTTAGGCAGTGCGCCGGCTCAACACCGGCGCGCACAAAGAGTGGAACAGGCGTGCCGCCCGTGTGTTCGGTTGGGTGCTACGGACTTGCGTCGTAATAGACTCACACTTGATACTTTATGGTAATCAGCGTCGTAGCGACGAACTGGTGGCGACGCCTGGGGCTGGCGATTTTTTTGACTCAAAAAAGACAGATGGCGCACAAGGGCGGATACGCCGGTGCGCCCCTACAAATTGATATGCCGGAACTTGCGATCACGCCGGAACAAATCGCCGCTACTTACGAACTGATCTCGCCGCACATTCGCCGCACGCCGGTGATCGAAGTTGACGGCGGCGACTTTGGCCTGGATCCTGCGCCTCTGATTTTCAAACTTGAACTGCTACAACACTCGGGCTCATTCAAAGCGCGCGGCGCCTTCAGCAACCTGTTGACGCGCACGGTGCCGCCCGCGGGCGTGGTGGCCGCGTCAGGCGGCAATCATGGTGCGGCGGTAGCCTACGCAGCGATGAAGCTGGGTCAGCCGGCGAAGATTTTCGTACCCACCGTGACTTCTCCAGCCAAGTTGGATCGCATGCGCGAGTACGGCGCCGAACTCGTTATTACCGGTGACCGTTATGCCGATGCGCTCGCGGCCAGCGAAGTCTGGAGGGCGCAATCAGGCGCCATGTCGATTCATGCTTACGATCAAATCGAGACCCTTTTGGGTCAGGGCACCGTGGGCCTGGAGTTCGAACGACAGGCGCCAAACCTCGACACGTTGTTGGTGGCGGTTGGTGGCGGAGGTTTAATCGGCGGCATCGCTGCCTGGTATGCAGACCGCGTTAAGATCATAGCCGTCGAGCCGGAACTTGCGCCCACGCTATTTAAAGCACTGGAGGCGGGACGTCCAGTTGATGCCGAGGCCGGTGGGGTTGCCGCCGATTCACTGGCGCCGCGTCGCGTTGGCGAATTGATGTTTCCTCTCGCGCGCGCTCGTGTCGACCGCGTGGTGCTGGTTACGGACGAAGCGATTCTGCAAGCACAGGAAGCCCTATGGAGGGTCCTGCGAGTAGCATCAGAACCGGGTGGCGCTGCAGCATTTTCTGCCCTGCTGTCCGGACAATACAAACCCGAAGTCGGCGAGCGCGTTGGCGTGCTCGTATGCGGCGGGAATACGAAAGATGTGCGCTTTAGCCCGTGAGTCAACCCCGTTTAGAAGGAGGACTTGTCCGCCGGTTGCGGGGCCATAAGTGCCCTATCTAAACGGATCAAAACAAAAACCGTCAAGTACCAGGAACAACGTTCCCAGAACAAAGCACCAGGCACTAAGTACCGCCGCTTCTCAGGTCGTTAACCTGCGATATATCCCCGGCAGTCGTTCGGGCAGCGTCAGTACATCATCGATAATTGTATAGCCAATGTCGCCGTAGAGATCACGCAGCTCAGCTTCAGACTCGCGATCAATGGTGATACAGAACGGGATGATGCCGGCATTCTTGGCCTGGCGCAGCGCCTCGCGCGTGTCCTCGCGCGCGTAACGCGCATCGCCGTAATCATGATCGTACGGCCGGCCGTCGGAAAGGACGATGAGTAAGCGGGTGCGTGAGCTTTGTTTCTTGAGCCGCGCCGCTGCGTGCCTGATGGCGGCGCCCAAACGCGTGTTGTTCTGATAAGTAATGCCGCCGATCCGTCGCTTCACGTCGTCCGAGTAGGGCTCGTTGAAATCCTTGACCACGTAAAATTTCACGTTGCGACGGCCTTCGGAAGTAAACCCGTTAATCGAGTAGATATCACCGACCGCTTCCAGCGCCTCGCTCATCAAGACCAGTCCCTCCTTTTCAATCTCAATGATGCGTCGACCCGGGTGCGTGTAAGGTTGCAGCGGATGACGACCGATGGTGCGCGCGGTTGACGATGACTGATCCAGCAGAAAGGAAACCGCCACATCGCGACGGCGCCGCAGGCGTTTGGTGTAGAGGCGTTCGGATTGATGGCCGCCGCCGACTCGCGCGGCCCTCTTGTCGATCACATAATCAACCACCGCATTAAGATCAAACTCTTCGCCATCCAGTTCGTTGAAAACGCGTGTCAAGTCTTCCGGTTTCATCAACTGAAACTGGTGACGAATTGAAGAGATGATCCCTTTGTGTCGCTCGCGCGTCTGTTCCACAAAAGTGCGATCACCGTGTTTGACCTGTTTTTCGATCACGCGACACCAGCCCAGACGATGATCCGTAAGTTCGCGGTCCCATTCGTCATAGTTGAAAGCGACCTCCCCTTCTTCCAGATTTTGCTCAGGAGTGTCGGCCTCGAGCCAGGCTTCGGCGCCGTCGATCTCGTCAGGCTCGCCTTCGGCATCAGGATCGTTCCAGGCGTTGAACAATTCGCGCACGTCCTGTCGTTGAGAGACGCGTTCCGATCTTTCGCGGCGCCACATTTCCTGCGCCGCATCGCTTGCCTGCTCTTCGCCGGACTCTTCATCGGGTTCTGTCTGGGCGGCCGCATCGTCCGGCGTGATGGATTTGAAGAGTGCGTAGACGTGGCTGGTGGCCATGAGAGTATCAGCGACAGTAGAGTCCCGACGATCGAGGTATTGAGCGGTGATCGTCTCCAATTCGGAGATGATTTGACCATAAAACTGGCGCGCGTCATCATGCGCGCCGCCACAGAGAGTGACCTGAAAGAGCAGCTCAAAAGGAACCATGGCGGCAGGGAGATCGAGTATGCGCGGTCGTCCACGGCTTAAGTGTTCGCGGATCAGATCGAGATCGCGAACCAGGCCGCGGTAAGTCTGTCGCAGGCGGCAATCGATGCGCGCGTTTTCGAGCGTGCCAAAGATGCGACGCGCGAGTTGGGCAATGGGAAAGAGTTTGAGGATCTGATGATAGTCGAGATTGGCAAGCGCATCTTGCGCGCGAAGGCTCGCATGCGCAGGCTGCGCATGAAGAGTGGCATGCGCATCCTGCGCATGAAGGGTGGCATGCGCATCCTGCGCATGATCGCGGGGAAGAAAGGCCTCTGGCCCAACACCCACGGGCGGGACGCCCGTGCCACTGCTCAGCAATTCATCAGCGATGGCGAACGCATCGAGGGCGTCGGCGTTCTGTTCGTCATACAACTCCGCAAGCTCTGCACGTGCGGCGCGCAACTCGATGGTATCGCGTTCATAGGTCCCAAATTCGATTTGTCCCGCGGCGTGCGCGGCCAAAACTTTATAGAGTCGAAAATCGAGTTCATCGTCGTCAAATTCGGCAACCAGCGAAGGTAGATAAATCGTGCGGCCATCGCTGATGCGCGACTCGACCGGAACTGCGGCCAGCGGTGCGATTTCAATGGTGCGCCCGGTCAACCCTTCGATATACAACTGCAGCAGATGCTGGACCGATTCCAGCGGCAGCCCGTTGCCACCGGTGTGCAGCGCGTCATGACTGCGGCGCGTTTCGACTGCGAAATAACTGCGGCGCGCCCGCGCGTCACCGTGATTGAGGGCCAGTCCCTGTCGCACCCATTCTTCAAATTGTTCAATCGAAACAGAGCGCAACGCCGGCGCGCTGGCGCGAAAGGAAGCAAGCGCAGCTTCGCCATCGACTTTGGCGATTTCGCGTGTGAGCTGCATTACCCGACTGGAAATCTCGATAGCCTGTGAGCGGTCGACCTGAGTTGAGATGGCCCGCACAAAACGCGGGCTGCTGCGGACAAAGGCCACCAGGCTGGCATTCCCATGTTCGGCGATCAGTAACAGCAGTGCAATCCATTCTTCAAAGACTTCCGGCAAGAGACGCAGGATCTCGCTGCCCGAGACGAGCACCTGTAAAGCCACGCCACCACCGCGTTCAAGAAATCTGGCCGTTTGACTCAGAAGAAGAACCGCTGACCCGGGATCGAGCGTCGCCGTTGCCGCGGGCAAGGTGGTCCAGGCGTCAGAGGCGATGCCGCCGGCGCGTCGCGCAAATTCCGCCGCCAGGAAGAGCGCGCTTTCCTTGACCGCCGGGTGCTGTTGGAACCTTTTGAGCGACCCGATGACCTCTGGGGTAGTCCGCAAAAAGTCCGCGCTGTGCTTTGCCGAGCGGCGCGATATCTCGGCGGCAATTTCGAAAACGGCACGAAGGATCTCCGTGTCGTTTAGGGCCTTCGCCAGTCCCGGCGCACTGCGAAATGTTTCCACTGCCACCGGGCTCGAGAGGGTGATCTGACGCAGGCAAACTTGAAAGAGCAACGGGCGAAGGTCTGGGGGCAACTCCTGGAGATCGTTTACGCCGGCGAGGAAAAACGAAATGGCGGTTTCGGCATCACCGAGTGCCAGGCGCCGGCCCATGTCGCCCCACGAACGCAGTTCCGCTGCCGCCAAAGTTACGGCAGCTTCAGGCGCGGCGCGGAGAAATTCAACGCTCGCGCGGAGTGATACGCCGGCGATGGCGGCGCTCGTCTCCAGTATTGCCGCCGACTGGTCCAAAGGCAGCCGCGTCAACTCGCGTGTGAGTTGCAGAATTGATTGACGTTCGGCGGGAGTCTTTAAGGAGCTGAGCTGTTCGTGGAGATCCTGCTCAAGAGAGGTCGAATCGGACGCTTGGGCGTTGTCCTTCGCCGCTGGGTCTCGGGGATCGATCTCGCTCATCAACTTGCGTCCGATGGCCAAACCGGCTCGGCGGGATCCACATATTCGATAGGCTGACCACGAAGAGGATATTCGCGTCCCACCTGTGGGGCCGCATCCTCGAGCTGATAAAACTCTTCCTCAAAATCAGCTATCAACTTACCCAGCAGCCTTAATAGCTCACCTTCTTCGGGTGTCAAACTATCACCCTTCGCCATTAGTTTCTCAACCAGAGCGAGCATACGGTCATTCTCGTCTTCGGTTGTAATAACCGTAGGCCGAACCCTGGCCAAGAGCTTGCCGTACTTCTTTGGATTGCTTGCTGATGTAACTGCCTTCATCTTGCTACGGCAGCCGCGTGAAGTCGGCTTGCACAAAGTGTTTGTCGAACGTAAGCGCCTCTATAATTCCAAGTCTTTTCATCAGCACAAACGAAACGCAGTCAGTCAGCGAATATGATTTGTCCGAATGTTTCTGGTAGTAGCGCCAAGCTTCGTAAAATAGTTCCTCGTCCACCTGCACTAGTTCAACGAATGGGCTGTCGATGAGGTTTTGTCCTACCTCAATGCCTTTGGCGTGTAGGTTTCGATTCGCGAAGATAGTTACGACTTCATCGAAAACGTATGAAGTCGTAACCAGAGGGGGCAAATTGCGAACTAGCCCTTTCCAGTGATCCCTTGCGGCTTTGTGATGCTGGTCATTGGATGTTTCCAGACCAATCAGGTAACCGGTGTCGAGAAATACTGGGTTCATTCACCGTATAAATAGCGGTCGTGGTTCTCCGCCGCATCAGTCACGTCCATCTTAACCGGATGTTTACCGAGTCTGAAAATCGGATCATTCTTCCGGATCGGCACAACGACAATTTGCCCGTTTTTCTTGCGGACGTCTGCTTCGGTAGCCCCGGCAAGAAGCTTCTTGGGAATCAGCAAACCTTTTTGACTGACTTTGACTTTCATGGGTCTTCACCTCTGGCCGTCAAGTATAAGACTTACGGCGACGCAATCCAATTCAATTTACTAACTCTATGCAAGGATCGAGCTGCTCTTTAGCTCCGTTAGGAGCTGAATATTCATAGCCACCGTTAGTCATCTCGACCGGTAGCTTCGTATGAGCGAAATATTCCGGTCAAGCGCCCAACGATGCGAGCAACATTCCGCTCCTCTGAAGCTAAGCAAGATGTGGCAACGTGCGGTCTATAAACATTTCGTCCCTATGGGACTAGGTTGACTCCCTCTTACCTTATCAAGTCAACAAGAAGCTGGGCATTGTCACACAACGCGTGACGAAATCAACCCTTCTCGCTTTAGGACTCTTTGAAGTTCATAGAACGTTTGGTCGATGCGGTCGCTAACAAAGCGGATATGTTGTAGTCCGGCCACGTTTGAGAAATCTTCCAAGCCTTCCTGAACTAGTAGAATGGTTTTTCTGAACCCGAGTCTTCCCTGAAATAAGCCAGCCTCATGAATGACGTTTTGTCTCGCTCTTCGCGTACCGGAATCCGTTTCATCTTCTGCCGTAAGCACAAGAACTGCGAATCTGCTTTCGTTTAGCATCTTTTCGAGCACAGGTACAATCGAATCACCAACCCGCGATTCCGACTCGTAGTTGACGGTGGTCAAGCCAAGTTCTTTCTCCAAGAAGACTTGAAGACGTGCCCAAAGAGGATTCCGACCGTGACCGACAAACACGGATGACCCCACAGCTCTAGCAGGCTGCTGAAAAAGTAACCTTGCTACATGGACCAACGTAATAGTAGCGAGTAATCGAACCTCGCAACCAGGAGAACAGAAACGAATGCGCGGAGACGATCTTCAGCAAGCGGGAATGT
>JAOAPY010000014.1 GCA_025463135.1 Acidobacteriota bacterium | reverse complement strand
ACATAGTGATGTTTCTCCGTCTGCGTGATCGTCTCAGCAACGTCATTCTACAGACCAGATCCCTCGCTGTGTCTTTTCTTATTTCTCAAACAGCTGTTTCCTCTTGGTGACTTTTGCAAGTGGCTCTGAAGTTTGTCGGACTGTTTCCCGTCACTCAATCTCAAGCCACTGCACATTGAATCCCAACAAGCGCCAGTCTTCACTAATCCCGAGGGTTCTTGGCGACGCCGCATCAGGCAGACGAAAGACCAGCACATTTTTTTCGCGTATTAGGCCCGCGGGTATCTCAATCGCGTGCTCTGCGGGCTCCGGATTCGTCAGTGTCCACTGCGCAATCGGCTGGTCGTTCAGCTCAATCCTAACGCGCTGGGCATCGACTCTTCCCGGCGCGATGAATGGCCCACCATAGATTCGCAGCTTGAGGCCCGCTTCTTTTTTGACCTGTTCAGGAACGGAAAACACCATTGCCGCCTGCCCGCTATTGGTCCAGTGCGAAAGGATCTCGCGCCCGCTCCAGCCGTACCACAAAAACTTATTGGTCTCTTCACTCGAAAACTGAAGCCGTGTCCGGGGTCCAAGTTGCGGGAATTCGACCGGCTCTTCGGTGGCCTCTTTGATGATGAAGTTGGGATGGTTGCGTACCAGCGCTCCTTGCGGGCGCAAGTCGATAACAGGCAACGAACACTTCTGAAGTTCGAGTTGCTTAACCGTGCCGGGATCGTACGGCTCTATATACTCCGGGGGCGAGAGGATGATGTTGCGAAATCCGCGTTTCCTTATTTCTTCGCAGAAGTTTGGCCCGCCGCGATCGATAATCTCCTTCAGGGCGGTCGCATGGTCCAACTGCGTCTGCGAGATGCGCGCCAGATACCCGGTCGCAATGGGCTGGTGATGAAATACCTGTAGCAGCGAGGCGTAGCCGTCATAGGCCAGCAGCGGCAGTTCGATCACCGGACCCGGCGCCATTTTTGACAGTTGTTGTGGTGGCATGAAGGGATGCTGACGAGCAATAGGCTGATAGACCTCGGCAGTGGCCCAGAAAAAGATCAAGGCCAGCAACGCATAACTCCAACGCGGGCCGCTGCGAGCAGCGACAGTATTTTGCAGCCACGCGATTCCGGCCGCGGCAACGATCATCAGAAAGAATAGACCCATCACAATGAAGCGCACCGGCGTGCGGCCCAAATCAAAGGGCGGCACCCGCATCAGCAACGCATAAGGCAACGGCCAGCGTGTCTCTGTGCCGAAGACTTTCAACGTCGCTCCTAGACTCAACACCAAAAACACTGCCGCCAAAACCGCGGAGATTCGCAGATAGCGATTCCTGACTTTGATCACTCCCACGACCGCAAAAAAGATCAGGACATAGCCGAGAAACATTTCAAAACCGCCCACGCCCGTCGTGACGCGTTTGTTCAGAGTCGAAAATATGTGGCCATAAACCGGGGTCTTTTCGGGATCGGGAATGAAAAAGCCTGCGAGATTTCCAGACCAGATCGAGGACTGTTCAATTGGCGGCTTGAGAACTTTGTCACGGGCCAGATTGATTGCGAAAGGCGCCAACAGCAAAACAAAAACGGCGACCGCCAACACCAGATTGAGTGTTCCAGCCTGCTGCCACAGTGTGACCAGCCGGCGCCGCTCGCTTGCATACAACGACAACGCCAGAATAAACAAAGCCGTCGCCATGTAGATATAAAGTGAGAATTCCGTGAAATAAACCGCCAGCCCGCAGACCAGCGCGAGCAGGATCAGGTTGCGCCCAGCCGCCCGATAAACACGCACCGACAGCAATGCGGTTAGGGGAATCAAGAATCCGGCCAGGTGATTAAGGTGCATCACATGGGCCATGTAGAAATGTGAAAAGCTGTAAGCGACCGCTGCCGTCGCTGCGGCTCCGCGACCGATGCCGACTTCGCGCAGTAACAAAAAACTGAAATATAAGATCAAAGTGAAGCAAAGCAGACCAATGAGTCGATAAGCGTAGAGCGGATACAACGGATCGCCGCCTGAGAAAATTTTTACCAGCAAGGTCACGGGAAAGAAGCCGGCGGCCAGCGTGTGATGCGCCAGATTTGCGCCCACGGGAAAGTACACCTGGTCCGTGAAGTAAGGATTGCGGCCGCTGCTAATCGATTCCGTGACGTGCCAAATGTTCCAGACCATCTGTCCACAATCGTTGCCGTCAATGCCTCGTGTATAGAGCAGCGCACCGAGCGGGAACACCCAGCTTTGAAGCATGGCGATCGCGAACAGCGCGCACAGCGCCAGGATTACCAGCCGGTTGTCGGCGAGGCGCGCTAAGTTTTTTATTTTGCCGTTGAACATGAGTCGCGGATTACAGGCGTTTAGAATAGTTTGCTTCCGTTAACCTACAAACCCTCTGGCAATGAAGGTGAAGTCAATAACCTTCATATGGTCCATCGGCACGCTTAACAGTATCCACAGGACAGCAATTCAACTGTTGAAAGTCGAATGCCGGATTATGAGAATCGTGTGTATCGTGTCAACTGCCACGAACAAATTAAAGCCGGTATTCTGAGCGCCTGTTGCCTCACTTACTTCTCGTATGCGTGCGGCGCGCGTAAATAAGCAGGCCGCCGATAACGATGAGCGTGCAGACCGAGATAAGCGCGCCCCAGCGCGCCGCCGGTGCAGTGTAACGCATCTCAACACGGTGTGATCCGGCAGGCAATACAACGCCGCGCAGCAGAAAGTCCGTGGCGTGGATCGGCGCGCGGGCGCCATCAACCGTTGCGACCCAACCAGGATAGTTGACCTCACTAACCACCAGTACGGAAGCGGTCTCTGCATTAGTTTCTATCACGAGGCGATTACTTTCCTGGGCAGCAATGCGCGCGCCGGCCGCCGCTGCGATCGGTCCACCAGGCAACGCCGGCAATTCGCGTGGATCAATTTCCAGCAACGCGGTGCGTCGCGGATCAAATGGCTTGCCCTGCCCGCGTATTCGTTGCAACGCTTCTTCGGCGGCGACAACTTCGGCCTCAGCTACGAGCCAGACACGAGGCAGTGCCTTTTGATTCCGCAGGACCAGAGCGCCATCGTGGTCATAAACAGGCTGCCACTTTTCCAGATCGTAATGCGGCAACGGCATTGAAAAATGATTGATCGAATCGAAAAGCGTAGCGTGGGCCAGCAATAGCACGATCTTCTTCGAGACATTTGAGATCTCAATGCGGTCAACTTGCAATCGCGCGCCCAGCGCCAGGCGCGTGATGAATTTATAGGCCGGTTCGTGATCGCTCAGATCCTCGGCCTTGCTACTCAGGACCGTCGCCAGGGAGTGACGCATAAGCGGCCGGACATTACGACGATCGTGTGCCCATTCGGCCGTATCAATGCCCACACGCAGCAATCGCTCGATCACCCGCCCGTGCGGCGATATCAAACGTACGCGAGCGACTTCAGTGCCATCGACTGCTTCTGCCGACCATGCCGTTGCTGTGATAAGTGCCAGCGTGTCGGCGGCGGCGGCAACGCCTTTGAGCGTGATGGTTTTGCCCGGCTCGACTGTGATGCCCAGATCGCGCGGATCGATTCTGATGCCATCGCGCTCTATAAGCGTCCATGGTTCCGTCGCCAGATTGGCATAGGAAACCAGAAAACGCGTGTTCAGCAAATCCAACACGTGCGAGGTTGAAGTCAATAGCGTCGGATCCGATGGATAACCCGGGCGTGTCTTTACCGCATCAATATAGACATCACCTAACGCGCGGCTGTAGCGATCCAGAATCAGTGGTTCATTTCCGGCGACGTTCTGTAAGCCATAAAGCATGGTCAGGTTCGCGGGTTCAAGCCGCGGCGGATCGGCGTACTCTTCGACCATGGGGTAGACGTGTGTGTAGATGCGATTTTCCGCGGGCGGATAGTTTCGCAGCAAGTTAGTCGGTTGGGATACCGCGGTAAAGCGACTGGCCGGTTTCAGTGTGGGCCACCACCAACGCGAGGCCATGATCGCCGGCTCAAAAAAACAGGCGACTGCAATGGTTGAGAGTAACAACCCGCCGCGCCGGCGTGAACCGGGTGCTTTTAGTAAACACCAGGCGGCGACTATTGTCAGGAAAGAAAAGCTCAGCTTCCAAAATAAATAGCGAGACTCAGAGAACTGGGGAGGGTAATAAAAGATCTCCATATACCCCACTGGAACCTGGCTGATGTCTCTCACCCACAGTAATCCTGCCGCCAGCGCAAGAATAAGAAAGGCCACTCCCCAGTAGAGCCAGGGCGATCGGCGAGAAGTTCGATGTTCGCGCGCTATGCTCCACTCGTCAACCTTGTCCCAGCCATAGGCCGAGAGAATGCTCACTGAAAAAGTAAATTCGAATGCATGTCGCGCGGCGCCGCGAAAGAGATTGAACGGGGGAATGTGATAAAGCACGCTTGCGACGGGAGTGTTCTCACCCAGCATCAACGTAAATCCCAACATCGCTACGGCCGACCAAAAAATTATTCGCCCACACTCACGGGCGGAACGCCCCTGCCACGCGGACCGGTTGCGACGAAAGTGATGTACTGATACACGCGCACTCGCAATGACCGCAATCAAGGCCGGCACCAGCGCCAGGGTGGCCACGTAGGTGGACGCTTCGAACACGGTATGCAAGGGCAGGAGAAAACTTTTGGCTGCGGCATTGAGCTTGTAGGAACCCATCGCGAACAGCTGGTAAGTGAGTTCCCTGCGAATACTCAACCTTTGCACCTGCATCGTCTCGAGGATCTGAAAGGCATCGACACCCGCAGCCAGAACCATGGCGACAAGCACCACCCCCAACGGCCGCCAACGCCGCCACCCTCTGACCGATCCTGCGACCGATCCTGCGACCGATTCTGCGACCGCCCCTGGGACCGCACGCATCTTGCGTGCTTCTTCCTCACCCTTCCTCGACCTTTCTACTTCCTCACTCTGCTCCGACTTCCCCACAACAGCAACAACCACCGCATAACTCACCGCCAGCAACCCCACATACGCAAATCCCTGCCCCCAGCCACTCAACACTGACATTGCATACACACCTGTCGCCGCCAGCGCCGAACTAACAAAACGGCGACTCCGTGCGCGTTCAATAACCAACAGCATGAGCGGCAGCCACATCGTTGCATTCGCCGCAAGTCCGCTATACGACGCCAGCGGGCTAATCATGAAACCGCCATAGCCAAACGCGAGCGCGCCCAACAGCGCAGCCAGACGGGTGCGATTAATTTCTCGCAGGTAGGCGTAAGTAAAAGCGGGAGCCAGCAGATAGGGAGCAAGGAAATAAATCTGCTCAGCCCAGCGGCCAGGCAGGAATAGATAGGACCAGGTCAACGGATAGCCGATACCGATCTGGGCCATCGATAACAACGGGTAACCCGACATGATCTGCGGAGTCCATAGCGGCAGTCTGCCGTGACGCACTTCCTGCCAAACAATAGTGCGCAAGGGATACAGGTAGTTGAAAGCATCGCTGGTGACGAGGAACTTGTCGCTGAAGATGACCCGATGAAAAAAGGCGAGAAAGAAAAACACGATTACCACCAGCGCGCCCAGGTCATGGCCTGGGACCGCACGCTGCCAGCGTGCCGGTGGCACGGGCGGGTGGGGTCCCCGGCGGGGCAGCCCCGCTGGGGTGCTCGACTCGCCCGTGGACCTCCGCAAGAGGCCGGCCGCCGCGGAGACACGCGCAAGATGCGCGTGCCACTTCAAGCGACCTCCAGTTCAACCTGTGCTATCTGTGAACCATTAATAGCAAACCAGCAGACGTCGTTGCTGACCATGTCAAAGTCCAGCCGATAGCGACCGCGTGGCAGCGCCGGTAGATGGAAACTAAACTGCACCGTCTCATTCGGCTGAAGCGGATGGTCAGCGGCGGCGGTCAACGGTTCCCAGTGATAGCTTTCGCGAAAAACCGTCCCGTCGGCATGATAGACGTGACAGCCAAGCATGACCGCGCCCAGTCCGGCGTTGCGTGGCAGCCAAATGGATTCGCTATTGTTTCTGACCACCGCATTGAGCAGGATGTTTTCTCCTGCGCCTGCAATGACGCTCGCCGGCGAGATGTTGATCTCTGCACTCAAGCCCTGGCGATAGCGACTATCTCTTCGCTTCACCTCTCCCTTAAACAGAAAGAAGCTCCTTTGATTGGCGAGGGAGTCGCGCACGGCTGCGACATATGTCTTACCAGTCTTACCGCCCTGCAGGAAATCTTCAAAGTCAGTTAGATTCGCATAGAGAGGCTTGACCGGGAAAATCGCGAGCTGGAGA
The DNA here is from genome assembly GCA_025463135.1 of Acidobacteriota bacterium. Classification (GTDB taxonomy): domain Bacteria; phylum Acidobacteriota; class Blastocatellia; order Pyrinomonadales; family Pyrinomonadaceae; genus JAOAPY01. Next base: position 61,023 of record JAOAPY010000014.1, on the reverse strand, counting down.
TCGGTAAAGCCCGCGCTTTGCGCCGAGCGCCAGATGGCGCGCATGTCAATGTCATTCTCGACCACGCCGTACGTTTTCATCTCGTATTGCGATTGCGCGGTCCTTGAATGCTCCGGCCCGGGCTCAGCAAACGCAGCGAGCCCACCTGTTTCCAGCACGCGTCCCAATTCCGCCAACACCTGTTCGGGATTCGGCACATGATGGAATGCGTCCAGACAAATGATGCGCTCGACGCTTTGGTCGGGAAGCTCAAGGCGGCGGCCATCGAAGAGAAGGAACCGCGGCGCGGGACGATCGCCGAGCGGCGGATGACGAGCATATAACTCCTGACCAATACGCAACGCGGTAGGTGATACGTCGACGGCGATGACTTTGCAGCCGAGTTGCGTGAGCATTCGCGCCGCCCAGCAGGTACCGGCGCCAAACTCGAGCACGGTCATCCCCGGACAGAGTTGCAACCCCTGGAGCACGACGGCGAAATTGATGAGTAGTTGTGGGGTCTCGTCAAAACTGCCGAAAGGTTTGGAGAGATGGTGAGTCCAATCGTTTAGGTGCGCAAAATATTCTTCCGCCACGCGGCAGTGGTCTTCCACCGATTTGGCAGACAGCAAACTCTGAACGTCAATGAGGGCTTCGTCTCGAGGCATGACTCAACGTCACCAACAGGTGTTTAGAGTACCGACTTCAGTCGGGTTTTTGGTCTATGAAAAAAGTCCGACTGGAAGTCAGTACTCTGAACGCCTGTTGCCGACCAATTTCTTCAGGTGATCAGCCACAACGTCACCAACAGCCAGCCGACGATCGCCAACAGCAGATGCGGATCGCTGAAAATCTGTAATGCCGGATCGCCACCGGCGCTTTGTCGATGCAGCGAATAGATGTAGCGAAAGATGCCATAGATTACAAAAGGCACGGTGTAGATCAAGGACTCTGTGTGATGAGTCTGAATAGTCGCCGGACTCATCGTATACAAACTGTAACTGAGAATCACGCACGTCGCGGTGACAATAATCATGTGGTCCAATAACACCGGCTGATAGTGCGTCAACACTCGGCGGTGTGTTGGACCATCGTCGCTAAGCGCGTAAATTTCCGCACGCCGCTTAGCAAAGCCGAGAAACAGCGCCATCATCCAACCGCAGAGCAAAAGCCATTGTGAAGGGGCAATGCCGACGCCCATAGTCCCTGCCAGAATACGTAACATAAACCCCGAGGCTATGATGAACACATCAAGAATGACCACGTGTTTGAGATGCACCGAGTAAGCGATATTAACCAGCACATAAATTGAGAGGATCGCCACGACCCTGGTCGAAACCAAAAAGCCCAGCGCAAACGCTGCCAGCAACAACACGATCAAGACCGCTATGGCCGCGCTTACGGAGACCTTGCCCGCAGCCAGCGGCCGCAGCTTCTTGCGCGGATGATGCAGATCCTGTGACCTGTCGATCAGGTCATTGATGATGTAAACGCCACTGGCCGCCAGGGAAAAGGCCACCGCTGCCAGGAGCACGCGTTGCACCATTTGTGATTGGCGCCAGGCGCCGGCAAACAATATCCCCGTGAACACGAAAGAACTCTTGACCCACTGTCGCGGGCGCATCAACCGCCAGAGATTTGTTAGCTGGTTCATGTGAATTGTCAGTACCACCTGCCTAAGCGGGTGGGTTCAAACGCTCCAAATCAACAACCAATTATCAAGGGATGCAAGCTGTCTCGCTCCGTAGGAGCAGAATGTTTATAGATGATCCAGATGACAAAGACTTCAGCTCCGTAAGGAGCGAAGTGTGCTTGCTCGCAATGACGAAGTGCCAACAACTGTTACATCTTCGCTCCTATGGGATCTGGCAAGAGAGGAGGCCGCGATTCTATAAACATTTCGCTCCTACGGACCGCATTAGCACACAACATCTTCATTGCTCGAATGTCGAGTTCAACTCGCTGCCGTCACGATTTCCAATCGTCGGGCCAGATCGGAATCAAAGCAATTCTCGGGATCGACGGCGGACTTAACTCGCAACCACTCAGCCAATCGCGGGTACATGGCGCGAAATGCCGGGGCCGCGAGCCGCGCGTCTTTGGCCAGATAGACCCGCCCTCCGTGCTGCAAAACAATATCGTCCAGCCGATCGAGAAACGGCAGCAACTGATCATCGTCTACCGGCAGATCGAGCGTAAGAGTGTAACCTTCAAACGGAAACGACAACAGTCCCTGACCCTGTGGTCCAAAGCGTTTCAGCACCGAAAGAAAACTGGAACGGCCGGCCGCGGCCTGCGCTTCCAGCAAAGCTCGCATGCCGTCAAAGGCGTTCGCCGCCGGCAACACGCACTGATACTGAATAAAGCCGCGTTTGCCATAAATCCGATTCCAGTTCCCAATCCGATCGAGCGGAAAAAAGAAGCCTTCGTAATCCGCGATGAAGGGCCGCTGGCGTCGTCCCTGCAGACGATAATAGAGCTCGTTGAAGGCCCGCATTCCTACCGAGTTCAACGTCCATGACGGAAAATCAAAGCCGAGGTTTCGTTGCCGCCGCGCTTTTGCAAACGGTTGTCCGCGCAAACTATCAGGCAAATCGTTTCGCCTGGCGTGGTGACCACGCATCAGCACTCCGCGCCCGACGTTTCCTTTTTTTGCCAGGCAATCTATCCAGGCCACCGTGTAATGATCGTCCCAGGCTTTGTCGGACAGGACCTTAAACGACTGGTCCAGATCTTTGGCTTGATCGTGTTGCACCATCAGATAAGAGGTCTCGACGGGAATCAATTGAAAAGAAACTTCAGTGATGATCCCGGTCAGGCCCATGCCGCCGACGGTGGCCCAGAAGAGATCTGAGTTCTGACGCGGAGAACAGCGACGGCGCGAACCATCCGCGAGCACAATTTCGATTTCGTCAACATGCGCGCCAAACCCGCTATCGCGATGGTGGTTCTTGCCGTGAATGTCCGCGGCCACACAACCGCCCAGAGAAACAAATCTGGTTCCGGGCACAACGGCCGGAAACCAGCCGCGCGGGAGAAACGTGTCGATCACTTCGGCCAAAGTCGCGCCTGCCTGGGCCGTCAGGATTCCCGTGGCCTCGTTAAGCTCGCTGACTTCAGCGAGTTGTTCGGTAAGCATCACGAGCCCGTCCGCCAGCATGGCAGCATCACCATAGCTGCGACCCTGGCCTCGCGCGATCATGCGACCAACGGGCGGAGGAACTGCATCGGCGATCTGTTCAGGACAAATTACGGTCTCCACACGTCGTGGATACCGCCCCCAACCCGATAGCTCGATGCTCTTCGTTTCCATAGTTCAACGCCTGGAACGCAACAGACGACCCAAAGAATAATCCGCAGATTACGCAGATTACACTGATTTTGTAAGAACAACGCGGCGGCTCGGCTCCCTACATCGGCGTCTTCCTGGTGTGGATTCTTATCAGGGTAATCTGCGTAATCGGTGGATATTTCTCTCGCTTACTGCAACTGCATCCAGTAGACCGCGATTCCCAGCGGTCGCGGATCTTTACTCAGCCCTAACGAGGCTGGTGATGCGGCATCGGGCAACTTGAATATCAATTCGTTTTCCCTTCCGAGCAGTTTCGCCGGCAACGCGATAGTTCGTTCGCTCGCTTCACTGCTTTCAATCACAAAGCTTTCGACGAGGGTGCCATTCAGAAAAATGCCGACTCTTTGCCGCGGATGTTTGCCGGCAACAATAAAGCCCGACAGCCGAGTCTTCAACGACAATCCTCGAGGCGGAACGTTGTCGAGTCGGAAAATAATTCCCGCCTCGTTCGCTTCCGTCCAACGCGATCCCGGATCGGGCGCACTCCAGCCAAACCAAAGATAGGGATCCGCTCGGGACGTCGGGAAGTCAATCTTCTCGAAAGCGAGCAGGGGAATCGTCATGGGTCGCGGCGGCCGCACCCAACCCGCGAGAAACTGCGCTTGCCGCCAGTCCCAAATCTTCGCGGGAAAGTCATCTACGTTTGTGGGCCGAACATTCCACACCCAGGTCTCCCGCGCCAACGCGCCGCGGGCATTGATCAAAATGCTCAAGCCGAGCAGCAACGCACCGCAACCCAATTGCAGTCGCCATGATAAATTATTCGTGGACAAATTATTCTTGGCCGGGTGTTGTCGTCGCCAGTCAAGCATGGCCCTGACACCTAAAATACTCAGCAGCGTAAGCCACGGCACCAAGCCAGTCGAAAACCTTGGCCCATAAGAAAAGCCGCCGTGCCAGGGATCGAAACCGGCAATCACGATCAGATGCAAGACGATGATCCCGAGCGACAGCCAAAGCAAACAGCGCTGCGCAATCTCTCGCCAATATCTCACCAGCAGCAGCGCCACAAAAAACAGCACGGGCACAAAGACCAGCAATCCTCGCGACGGACTGATGAGGTTACCGGGCAACGCCACCCACGCTTCCTTGAACGCCAGTCGATTCGCCAAATAGTATTGTGGCAGCAACTGATGAAAGTGATACCACGACCAGATCACAAACAGCGCCAGCCAAACTGCTCCCGTGAGTGCATAGCGAACGAACAACCGCCGTTGAAAAATAAACATCCACACACTGACACCGAGAATCGCCACTGCATTTGTCGGCCTGATGAAGTAAGTCCATGCCAGCAGTGTTGCCAGCACGACGGGATTCAAGCGTCCCCCGATCATTTTCGCTCGATAAAGCAGCCACACAACGATACCCAACAGCAGAATGCCCCAGGTCTCGGTCCACATCGCTCGCGATGCGGTGCTCCACATCTGCGTTCCGAAAGCGCTGCCCAATGCGATGATCACGCTCCAGCCAACGGGCAACGCCACTCGCGCTGTATAAAAAAAGATTGCAGCCAATACCGCCATCAACAAGGCCGCCAGCGCAGCCTGGATCGCAATCTCGTTTTCGAGGTTATGCGTCCCATCGGGATTCGCCGCGGAAATGCCGAAGACTTTCATCACACCGACAAAAGGAACGGAAAGCACGGAAGTGCCGGGCGGGAAATAATAATAGAGGTGACCGTCGCGAACTTCGATCTGGTGAATCTCGCCATTCATGATCGTGTTGTAATGGAATTCCGGCGTGAGGCGCGGAATCGCGTACTGGTCGAGTAAAAAGCTGCGATGCTCAAGCAGATCCTGGCTCAATAACATCGCATAGTTCGAGTCAGTTACCTGCGTGACCGGCGAGAACCAGTAGATCAAAAAACTCAACACAAAGATCGCCGCGGCGATCGGCAGATCGGAATTCAGAAGGCTCTGTTTGAATCCTGGCATCTTCGAAGTGTGCTCACGCACTCCAAATGTCTAGCTAATGGACGGGCCGGGTTGAGTGATTTGCTCCGGTAGCTTTCGGGAATTCAACAGGAAGCCAAATCGCTTGCTCATGTACGCCCGCTGCGCCACTTTGCTCAAACGCCATGCGCCCGCGTCGATCACAAAATGCGCCATCGTCGCGCCCAGGATTGCGCCGATCAGGAAGTCCACCAATCGCAGCAACACCGCACTGCTCTGTATCGTTTGGAGAGATTTCAAATCCCCGGCTCGAAAAAAAATGAACCCAACCACCAACAGAAACAGGAGGAACTTACCCACGCTGCGATACGGAAACACGCTTGCCGGGTCGTCAGGTTTGGAGTTGAGCGAAACCACGCTCATGAAAGTGATGTACTGAAGTCCATGCGCAATGGCGTAACTGAGGAACGTGACATTGATGTTTTCCGACAACCAGATGGGCAGAAAGAAAAATACGAGTGTGAAAAAAAAGATCGACTTGAGCAAGGTTGTTTCTTTGAAATTCCTGAAGTAAACAAACAGGCTGAAGACTGCCACACCCAGCAAGCCGAATTTCCCGACCTGATATAGGAACTCCAAAAGTCCCTGCAGGTAAACAGGCGAGACATTGAAGCCGAGAATCTTGAAAGTGCCGAGGATGCCGCAAATTGTTCCCGCATCGATCGCCAACTTCTCGAGCTTGCTCGCCGGCCTTCGCTTTTCAGCGATGCTGACAAAAGCATAGACGCCTGTGTTTTGTCGCCCGTAGTGAAATGCCTGCCAACCCCAGAAAGTCAGGAACACGAAGGCCTGCGTGGTAGGATTAGAAAAGGCCAACACCAGACCAGTGCCAACTGTCAGGATGATCGGAAAATAAATGTAGCGCGCCGGCTTGCTGCGTACGATCGAGGCGAACTCCTTGTCGGTGTAGAAAAAAAGTGTGGCGGGAACGTGGGCCGTGCTGAGGAAAAGAAAGATACCGCGAATGCTTAAATTTCCAACACCAAGTGATGTTGATTGTCCCAGCGCAATGAACAACGCCAGCGGCACCCAGGTGCTAACGAGCAGCGCCAGAGTGAACCAGCGTCTGCGTGCTTCTTCGTTTGACGCGACGGGCACAGCGCTATCAGCGACAGGCGAGCTGTAATGTTGGGATAGGTTATTCATCCTGCTCAGGTCAGTCGCTAGTGCTCCCGGTTCTGATCCTTCTACTCGGTGTAAAACCTGTGTCCGTCCGGGCTAATCAGTTGTCTTCACCTGGACCCATATGCCGGCCAGTGAATCAGAAAGTATGGATAGCCATCGACCTCGCCGCGGCGTTCAAGCGTAGCGCCCAGTTCAACAATCTCTTTCGCCACCGCCTGCATGCCCTCGTCGTCAGTAACAATATACTGCGGCTCGCCGCGCTGTCGCACAAACCTGTATACGAGCTCGCGCGTATCTGCATTGGTAGAGCTGAGCTTATGCGCCGGCTTCCTCGCATAGTACCAAAGCGTCCCGCTGAGGCTGCACGCCCACACCCATGCCGATTCATCAGCCAGTTCTGCAGGTAGCGAAAACTGCTTCGGCTGGAATTCCACCGAAGCCGGAACGTAATTTGACCAGACGCGCCCCATTACGATCAATCCCGGCGCCAATGAGAGCGCTATGGCAGTCAGCGGCAACGCCGTGCGGAACCACCCGCGTCCACGGATAGATGCTAAGTCGTGCCTCTCGAGTGCGAACGAGCCAAGCGCCAACATTAGTACTGTGCCAAACGTCGCCGGAACCAGATAGTAACTAGCCGTCGCAAAATGGGTGAGGAAAAAAGCCGTGGACGACCCCAGCATGAGCAAAGCTGCCGCTACTAATCGACTCCAACTCAATCTGCGCAGGAAAGTAGCCGGCCATTCAGTCGAAGGCGGCCGAGATGACCAAAAGAACAAACCCAAACATCCGAGGAATATTACCGGCAGCACCCAATGCTCAGTGGAGGCTTTGCCCGTGAGGTAATAGGAGAGGTTTGGTCCGACCCGCGCCAGCGAATGAGCCTCTGTATTTTCATGTCCGTAAGTCGGCAAGTACCAGGCACCGGCGACACGACTCTGATGGACCATCATGGGAATCAGTCCAGTCAGAATAACGCCGAGGGCAAAAGGTAGCCAGGCACTCTTGAGCACAGAGCGCAAGTTCGCCGGCCAAAGAAGCAACAACACACCTGGCAATAACAGGATTACCGGCAACCGCGCGAGCATCGCGAAACCGAACAACAACCCCGCGAGAAAAGTGAGAAGCCAGGGCCAGCGTAAGTCGCTGGGATTCTTGCTTTGTACAGCCCAAGCGCCACTCAGGCAGAGAGCCGATAACAGCAAGGGCGCCAACAGTGCATTAATCGAGAAACTCGCATTGTCGATTCGGGCCAGGATTTCCAGGCCGAGGATCAACGCAAGACTAAAGAACCCGGCTGAGACGGGAAGGCGCTTAACCGCGGCCGCCACCAGCATGATCAAACCAGCCACCAAAAAAATCGCGATCACCAAGCGGTTCAATCCATGCAGTGCCCGTCCCTCGGGAAAGAGCGCCAGCAGCAGGCCGGCGCCCGGCAGATATTGCACGCCCACATGATCAGCCGCGGGAAAATAGTGATAGGCGAGCGGGGCGACCATCTCGTCCCAAACCGGCAGTGGCACTTCCTGCTTCTTCATCAAGTCGATGAGCAACCTGGTGTGGGGCGATTCCAGAGTAAACCGTGGCGCCTTTCCAGCGGCGGCTGCCTGGCTAATGTTCTGCGCCATCTGCAGATAGCCGAACGGATCGCAGAAGCTTGGATTCTCTTCGACCTCGCGGGCGCGGCGATCAGTCGTCAACGCAGAGATCACCAGCGCCGCGCCGAGGGCGCAGAACCAGGTGAACTCGAGTAAGCGTCCGACTAATCTCACCGCTCTAAACCTTATACCTCACCCGGAATTTAGTCCGCGAAGTATAGCGCAAGTCTCCCCAGGCTTTTCTGGTTTGGGCACTCCTACCGCACGCTCGTTTAAAGAGCGCGCTTGTGCGCCTGCCGTGAGCCACGCGCAGTTAACAGCTTGCGTTACTTTCAGGCGAGCCCACAACCGCGAGGTCTAAACGAGTAGTGGTGCAGTTTGATTTAGTAAGACGCATTTCCCATTGTGGCCATCATTATTGCATTTTCACTTTCCATCAAACTGCACTAGTACCGTCTAAACGAGCGTGGATCGATTTTGACGCGTCGATTTGTGCTGTGCGACACTGTGCTGCCCTTCGCGATTAAGATCATGGCTCTCGCCCGGAATCAGATACAGGAGCTAAAACATAAGACCTATGAAGACGGAAAAGAATAAGTCGAACTTTTGGAAGCTGGCTTTAGCCTTCCTGCTGCTGAGTGTTCTTGCGGGATGTAGCAACGACGGCATTGAAACCCGTAAACCGCCCGCGCCGGCAGCCCCAGTCCAACTCTCGCTGCAGGAAGTAGAGATGTTGCAAGTTGCGGCAAAGGGCGAAACCGCTCGGGTTAAGGAGTTGCTCGACAAAGGTGTCGATGTGAATATGCGCGGCAACGATCGCAACACTCCGATTATGGAAGCGGCGTATGGCGGCCACTTCGAGACTGTGAAGCTGCTGCTCGATCATGGAGCCGACTTAAGCGCAAAGAAGAACGACGGCGCGGATGCACGTGGCCTGGCCCACGGCAAAGACGTCATTGAACTAATTAAGAACGTTTCAACCCTGGTGGATGCAGCGAGCAGAGGCAATATCCAGGAGTTGAAAGAGTTGATAGATAAAGGCACCTCCCTTAATGGTCTGGACAAATTTGGGCATTCTGCTTTGACCGAAGCCAGCTACGGGGGACAGCTTGAAGTTGTCAGGCTCCTGCTGGAAAAAGGCGCCGACCCGACCATTAAGAAGTCCGATGGCGAGACACCGCTGAGTCTCGCGAATGGGCAGAAGCATGCTGACATCGTTAAGCTGCTGAACGAAGCAATCGCCAAACAAGGAAAGGGTGCGGCGCGGCCTGCGACCAAAGGAACACCAGCCGCGAAGTAAGTTTGCTGCTCGCAGGCACTGCGGCTTCGCCGCCATCCAGTACGGTAAGGCTGTGCCTCGCCGGCTGGAGGGAGGGGCAGGCTCAAGAATCTAAAGACTCTTACCCGGAAAGAGCCTTACCGCACTGGCGAGCGGCGAAGGCGCAAGTCACTCACGCTTACGATAAAGATAGATTGAATTCCCAAAGACTTTCTCGGGCGTCAAAGCTCGATATTTCGCAAAGTAGTTCCGCCTTTGCTCTTCACTGAGTTCAACTCCACTTGCGTCGCTCAAGTCCGCCGGCACGGTCGAGCCGTTGAGGAACGCAGCGCCTATGGCCACATAGGGAGTGCTCGAAGACCGCAAATCCGGCGGCGCAAAATCGAGGACCCTGATGCCATACATCGGCGCCGAGGCCCAGGCCCCAGACAGCGATCCAACCAGGTCCTTCTCGCCGTGCTCGTGCAGATAGCGCGCCAACTCGCCCACGTCCTGGCCCCACTCCACATTGGAATCCGAGAGCAGCGCCCACGCCGGCTTGCCGAAAGTCAGCGAGTTCGTGAACGACAAGTAATTCGGATAGACGCGAACTACGTCGACAACCATCGCACCAAGCAGGCACACGACTGCTATCGCTGCCGCCCGGCCCCGAGTTGCCTTTAGTAAACGATCGAGACACGCTCCGCCCAGCAAAAAGAGAAACGGGAACACAGGGGCGAGGTGGCGAATGCCGATGTTGATACTGCTGGTCATCGACAATGCCAGGTAAATCGCCAGCCCCAGGAGTAGTGGAACCAATTTCTTTTCTCGCCGGATGACCGCGGTCCATAACGCCCAACAAACAGCGCCGACGGAAAGCAGCAGGAAAGGCAGTGAAGTCTTCAGCGCGAAAGTTACCGGAAAGTAATACCACCAGCCAAAAGAACTGTACTGGCCCAGCAACGACGCCGGATGCCCCGCATGGTTATGGGCAAAGATGGTGTAGAGCCCCAAAATGTAATAGGGGGGCAATACTCTTGAGAGTAAGTTGAAAAGCGTAATCACCCGATCGGCAGCGAGCTGTGTGCCGGCGGTTTGCACGAGCCACTTGGCCTCAGGCCGCGCCACCGCCGCGTGTTGGAAGTAATAGGCGGCGTTGATCAGAGTAAGCACAACCGCGCTTGCCAGACAGGCTTGCACAAAAATGTGGCGGCGCGCAGCTCCGAACCGATGCGCTCTGATCACCAAATAGACAACTGCGAAGAAAAAGATTGGGAAAAGTATGGCCAGCGAAAACTTTGTCAGCAGTGCCAACCCGGTCGCGCAACCAAAGCCGAGGGCGCGAGACAATGTAGGAGCCCGATAGTAAGCCTGCAACGCAGCAAGGAAGAGCAGGTAGCCGAACGCGGCCGCCACATCGGTGTGCACGATCCACCCGTGCGCCAGCATCGTTGGCTCCAAACTAAACAATGCAACCGAGAGAACGGCCGCGCGCGCGCCCAGGAGTTGGCGTCCATAAATAAAGATCAGCACGCCCAGGCCAAGCGTAAGCAAAACCATGGGCGCGCGCGCCCAAAACGTAATTGCTTTGAAGCGATCCTGGTTCGCCTGCCAGAACTCGAGCGCGGCCACGACGGTAAATCTTGCAGACTCCTCGTCCACTCCATCTGGTGGTGAAAAAATCTTTGGCCTGATGACGAGCAGCGGCAAACAGGCCCACATCTTGACGAGCGGCGGATGCTCGGGATTGAGACGAAAATCCGGCCGCACCAGGGAATAATAGCCCGCGGGGATGTGGACGAGTTCATCGTTGGTCGGAGCTGCGCGCCAGGCGCTCGAAAAAAGATTCGCGCCCATAACCAACAGCAGACAGCAGCACAGGATCTCTGCCCAAGAGCGTGAGACAAGTCGTCGCACTCCTCCAAACTTAGTCTGAGATTCGTTTGCGATTTTGTTCGTTCCTCTTTCAGGCTTACCAGAACCGATCTTGATATGGCGAAGGATTATAGACCAGATGCCTTGCCGCCTGCCTTCGGATTACTCTATGCTTCGATGGCCCACTTGAACAGATGAGACTCCCTTCATTGAATATTCGCCGGCCGTTGCTTCGCGAACTCCTTATCTTCGCAGCTTTCCTGCTTCTCACGGCAATCATGACCTGGCCGTGGGTCTTACACCTGCGCAATGCCGTTCCTGACACGGGGGATCCTTACGCGATTTCTTATCTGCTTTGGTGGGATTACTACCAGACATTTCACGATCCGCTGAACCTTTTTCAAGCCACGTTCTTTTACCCTTACCATTACACTCTGGCTTTCGGGGAATTCGACTACGGCGTGAGTCTGCTCTTTTTCCCGCTATTCGCCATTGGGTTGCGGCCGTTGACGGTCTACAGCGTGGCAGCTTTCCTAAGCTTTCCATTTACAGGCTATGCCACTTTTCGTTTAGCTCGCACATTGTCGGGTTCGATCGCAATTGCCTGGGTCGCGGGTATCATCATCGCATTCCTTCCCTTTCGGTTTCATCACCTCGCGCATTTACATCTGATCTTCGTGGGCTGGGTTCCTTTGCTGTTTGAAGCACTGGTGCTATTTGCGCGGCGGCGCAGTTGGGCTTTGGCGGCGTGGCTGGGATTAGCGTTTTTCATGAATGCGTTAACCTGCACCACCTGGTTGATCCTGACAATTATTCCGCTGTGTCTTTCCGCATTGTTGCTGCTGAGTCGAAACAATGCCTGGCGCGATCACAGGTTCTGGTTGCGAGCGGGAGCGACGCTTTGCCTGGCATCGCTGTTGTTGCTTCCATTTCTGCTTCCGCTGCGAAGGGTCGCAGCCGAGCACGGATTCATGCGAACGCCCGAGGAGGTGAGTAAGTATTCGGCCCACTTAATCAACTGGTTGGCGCCCGACGAACGCAGCCGAGCCTGGCGCGGGTTTGGGACGGCGGGTGTCGATACGGAGATGGTGCTTTTCCCAGGGCTAATGGCTCCATTGCTCGCCTTGGCAGCTCTGCTCCTGACACCACGGGAAGAACGGAAGCGCGCTGACGACGAGAAGCAGACGACTCTAAAGAGAATTCTGTTGGGCCTGCTCGATGCCACAGCAATCAGCGCCGCGATTATTGCGTTCCTGACGTTGGGCTTCGACGTGTTGAAGCTAAAGCTGTTTGGACATCTGCTGCTGATCGCCACCGGCCCAACTCGTGCTCTGGCTTTTCTTACCGCAGCCGTTTTCGTTCGCTGTTTGCTTGCTTATCCGCGCGTGCTGCGCAACGTGATGAGCGGAGACCGGAACCTTTCTGAAAGCTTCAATTCAGTGCAGCGTTCTGAACTGTTTGGGCACGCGGTGATCTGGATCCTGATCGGCTTCGCGGGATCTTTCGGTCTCAACTTCTTCTTTCATAAATTCCTGTACGACCATGTCGCTCTTTTTCGCGGCATGAGGGTGGCGACGCGCTGGGGCATGATTTGTTATGTGGGTCTGGCGCTATTGGCGGGCCTGGGCGCGCAGAGATTCGCAGAGCTTGCCGGTCGCTGGTGGCCGCGGTTTGGCAAACCACTGGCTTACGCCCTAATCGTCGCTGCGATTCTGGTCGACCTGCACGCAGTGCCTTTGCAGATGATACGCGGTGAAGCAGATCCAGATGCCCTGACATTGGATCTCAAGTCCCGCAAAATGAGCGGCGGCATTATTGAGCTGCCCATCGGCGATCGCGATCACCGGTACATGTTACGCGCGGCCGATCATGGGCATCCGCTGGTGAACGGCAGGTACAGCTTTGTGCCGCCTTCACAAAAAGAAATCGAGCAGTTAGTTGCCAACCTACCAATTTCCGATCGGCTGCTGGATATTCTGGAAGCGATGCCCGTTTCGTACATAACTGTCCATCAGGGGTTGCTTCAACCCGAAGAGCGCGAGGGGATCCAGAGTTTTCTCGAGCGGGGCGTGGCGAAGGGACGCTTGCGTCTGATCAAGAGTTTCCCGGCCTCTCCGACTGAAAGCCCGGGAGCGCGGGACGATCTTTACGCGGTCACCAAAACGGAGCCGAATGCAGTGAGTGAGTGAGGTAGGTAAATATCATAGAGACCGCGAGAGAAGAAGGTACAGTGTGAAAACCGCACGCATTCCCGTCAAGTTTTTCATCTCATTCACACCCCGCGTTCAACCGGGTGAACTTGTTCCTGGCTCCCAAAATCGTTTCAACGATTTACCCTGCGGCCGCCAATCCGAAACCGTTGAAACGGTTAGGCAGAGTTTTTGTTGCCCAAAGTCACCCGGTTGAAACCGGCTTTGAATGAGACGAATTCACTGCTTCAACGGCGGAATTTTCCTTAGCCTGCCGTCGTCGAGAATAAAGACCTAGCGCAAGCGCAGCGCCGAGAGCCACGACCGAAATCACTGCGCCGTTGCGTGCGGCAGGCGCCGCATAGAGCATCTCCACACGATGAGTCCCTGGCGGCACCGCTACCCCGCGCAAGAGAAAGTCCGTCGTGTATATTGGCACGCGGGCGCCGTCCACAGTCGCTTCCCATCCCGGGTAGTTGCTCTCACTTACGACCAACAATGACTGCTTATCCGTGGTCGTATCGATGCTGAGGTGACGGGGCGTTTCAGCAACAAGTTGCGCGCGCGCATTTGCGGCAATGGGCCCACCAGGTAACTGTGGGAGTTGCTCCGGCAAAACTTCCAGGAGTGCCGTTCGCCGCGGGTCGAATGGCTTTTCGCTTTCGCCGCGTATGCGCCGCAAGCTCTCTTCGCCGCTTACCGCCTCGGCCTCGGCCACCAGCCAGGCTCGCGGCATCGGCCTTTGGTTCTCAATTATCAGCACGTTGTTCGCATCATAGACCGTGCGCCATTTGTCCTCGTCGTAATGGGGTAAAGGATAGGAGCGCTGCGAGGCCGAATCATAGAGGCTTGTTTTCCAAACCTGTACCTCCACAATGGAAGAGACGTTCTCGATCTCCACTGCGTCGAGTCGCACGCGTTGGTTCAGGCGTGATAACGACCAGAAGCGATAGGACGGAAAGTTACCGTCGTCCGCGGGGTGACTATCAAAAACAGTGGCCTTCTCGTGCTGCATAGTGGCGGCAATTTCGGGACGCTCGATTGACCATTCAGAGCTGTCGACGCCGGCGCGCAACTCGCGTTCAATCACGCGTCCATCAGCCGCCCGGAAATGCAGTTTCGCGACTACCGTTCCCTGTTGCGTAGCAGCTGAATGTCCCAATGCCGTCACCAACGCCACCGCATCGCATTCCCTGTTGGCGGCGTTCAGCCTTTTGCGCTCCCCGGGCTTCACGACAAAGTAAGAGTCATACCTGAAAAACCTGACGCCGTCTTTCTCGTGCAGATTGTCGGGAATAGTTGAGAGGTTTGCATACGCAATGGCGAAGCGAGTGTTTAAGAGATCAAGCACGTGCGAGCTAGCGGCAAAAATGGTGTCGTCGAAAGCGTAACCCGGTCGCGGGTAGACTCCATCATTAGTAACGTTACCAAGGGCGCGACTGTACCGTTCAGGGAACAAGGGTTCATAGCCTCCGACGTCGCGCAATCCCTGTACGGCTGACAGATTCGGCGGATCGATTCGCGGAGCCCGCATGTATTCTTCCGCCCAGATGCTGGTATGCGTATAGATCCGATCGTGTTGAGGATTTTTTTCTTTCAGAAAGCGTGTGGCGATTGCTTCGGCTTGAAAACGATCGGCCGTCTTTGCCTTTGGCCACCACCAGTAAGAGGCAGCGAGCGCCGGTTCAAAGAAACAAACGAGTGCAATCGCGGCAGCCAACAGAACTGTGCGACGGGTTACGGAGACCAGTCGCCACGCCTGCCAGATGCCGATCAACGCGAGGAGCGCGAACAGTGTCTTCCAACGAAGGTACTGATTCAGGAGCTGCGACTCCGTTACATTGCCCGTGATTTCATGATTGCTCAGCCACCACACAAGTGCCACCACAACCGCGAGCGCGAGTGCCAACCAACCGCCGAGCAGCCTGATCTTCTGAAGATGCGCGGCGGAATTCTTTGCTCGTGCCGCCCAGTAATCACTGATTATGTCCCAGCCATAGGCCGACAGAACGGCGACGGCAAAGGTCCATTCGAATGCATGCCGCGAAGGGACTCGAAATTTATTCAGAATTGGAATCAGGTAGATATATCGATAAAGAGGCGTGTTTGGTCCCAGGATGAATATCCAGGCAAGTACTGCCACAACCAACCAGAAAATAATTCTGAGATCACGCGGCGATCGCCCGAACACAAAATCGGCGAGCGCCGGCAGCGCCAATATCAGCGCCAGCGGGACCATGTAGGTGGTTACGTCGGATTGGTAATAGAGCGGGGCCAGCATCGACTTCAAGCCCTTCAACGGCGAAAAGGCCCCCTCGCTAAACGTCTCATAAGAAAGCACCCTCCTAATGCTGAGCCGCTGCGCCGACACTGTCTCGAGTATTTGAAATGCCGCGATGCCCGATCCAAGAGCCACTGCGCCAAGCGCGACGGCGAGCGGACGCCAGCGTGCCCAGGTAAGCCAACCCAGACTCTCGTTAGAGGCGAGATGATTGGCCGCCAGCCCAACGAACGCGGCATAGACGAGGGTGAGAATCGTTACCGTCACCACTCCCTGGCCAATTCCGGTCAGCGCGCACATAGCATAGGCAGCGGTGGCCCAGAAAAAACAGCGGGCGAAAGGTTTGCTTCGGGCCCGCTCAATAGCAATCAGTATCAGCGGTGTCCACATGAAAGTGTTGGTCAGCATCCCATTGTGCGCTATGGGACTGAACATCATCCCGCCATAGCCGAAAGCCAGCGCCGCAAACAGCGCCGCCAAACGGCTGCGACCGCTGACCCTGATCCACGCATACATGAAGATCGGCCCAAGCAGAAACGGCGCCATTACATAGATCTCTTCCGCCAGATAATTCGGCAGGAACAAATACCCCCAGGTCAGCGGGTAGCCGATTCCGAGTTGGGCCATCGACAACAACGGATACCCGGACATCAGCAGCGGAGTCCAAAGCGGCAGCGAGCCATTTCTTATCTGGGCCCAGGCATGCGCCCGCAACGGATAGGAGTAGACAAAGGAATCGTTGGTGACGAAGATCTTGCCGCCGAACAGCACGGGTGCGAAGAAGACAAGAAAGACCGTGAGGATCACAAGAATCGCACCCAGGTCGGCACGTCTGGTGCTGATTCGCTTTTGCCACAATGATCTGTTCATTGTTGGATCTGCGCGGAAAAATGTCCGACAAACTTCAGTTTGTCGCCGCCTCGCCGGGCATAATTACGGAAGGTCAACGACAAGCTGAAGCTTATCGGACATTTAGACTACGACAGCGCGAGCGTCACTCGCGCGGCCAGCATCGCACTCATCAAAGCCAACAACGCGATAAATAGTACCCGCACGATCTGGTCCGTCCGAGCAGAACGTCCCGCCCAGGCGATGACGAGAAAAACCGGAAAGATTACCATCACGTAACGCGCTATTGACTGGGTTGAATCCTGATATGAGAGCGGCACAATGATCGAGATAAGCGCATAAAAGGCCAACGCCCACTCACGCTTCTTGAGCAGTACGAGTCCGCCAATCAAACCCAATATCGCCGCCGAAAAATTCAACAATCGAAAATCCCAGCGCCAGCTGACGCGCGCTGGGTTTCTGAGATAGCCTGCAAGCGCGCGCCAAAACACTCCCGCAGTGTGTCCCCAGGCCACCTGAATATCTGCGAATGCGAAGGCATTGCCCGTGATGCTTTTTAGATAGACCATAAAAGCAATCAAGCCCAGCGGCACCAACAGCAGGGCGGCCACGTTTGCTTTGATCGCGCGCACGCCGCGAATCTGCGGGTCGCTACAACATTGTTGCCAATAAAGAATCGCGAGTGGAATTACAAGGAACACACCAGCGAAGCGCGTTCCTGAGGCCAGCGCGCCACAGAGGCCGGCCAGCCACCAACGGCGGCGCCTGGCCGCATAAAAACAAGCGACGGTCAACAGCAGGAATAGCGATTCGGTCTGAGCGAGAGAAAAGAAATAGCTGACCGGAAAGGCAGCGACGTAAAACACCGTGCGATCGGCTACAGAGGGATCATAGTTGAACGCGATTACCGTCCGGTACAACAGGATCAGGGCGAAAAGAAAAAACGTGCTCGACAAACAAATACCGGTCAGCGGCAGATCGCCGGTCAAGGTCGCCAAGGCTCGCAGCAAAATCGGATAAAGCGGAAAGTAGGCCCAGGTGTGTTGGATATTCGTATTGAAGGGTTCTTTTTCATAACCATCCCGCGCGATGTTGATGATCCACAAACTATCGGCTCCCAACGTTACTCGCCTGATCACATCAAGCGGGCGGTTATTGCGCAGTGAAATTTCCGACTCGTGAATGTCTCCGAATTGATCACGCACGGGAGGGTCGAAGGTCATATTTGCGCTCAACAAAATCACCAATAGAATCAGCAACCGAGTTAGCGTAAAGGCGAACAAGGCCGAGCGAGTCGATGGGTCTGCCAGAAAATCTGGTATGACTCGTCGGGACCGAGCTGCAGTTTGGTTGGAAGCCGGCATCATTAAAGGATCTAACGAGCGACAAGATAACATCAAAGGTGCCTGAAGCGCGCCATGCATCTCATTCTCACCCGATTTTCAACCGGGTGACTCAGGTTGCCGTTAATGTCCGAACCGTCTTAACGGGTTCTAATCTCCTGAACGGCTGGAACCGTTGAAACGGTTATAGGAAAAAATGACGAGGCTGATCACGCGGTTGAAACCGGGTGAGAATGAGAATGAGGTTCCTTTGCTATACTACCGCCTCACTTATGCGTTTTAAGAAAGTAGAAGGCATAGATTACAAGCGCGGGGCGATTGAGTACCCGCGCAAACTCACAGCCAGCGATCGGCATCACCTGCTCACCAAGCCTTTCTACAACCTCGCTCATAAACATTCGCGCTGGCAGGGTAATGGTTTGGATGAAGACACGCACCGTCACTTCTGCGACTTTGCCAACCTCGCCGTGGCACTGGCTCTGCCTCCGGGTGCGCGCATACTGGACGTGGGCTGCGGCTCGGGATGGCTTTGTGAATACTTCGCGCGTTTTGGCTATGACGTCACGGGGATCGACATCAGTCCCGAACTGATTGAACTGGCGAGCGAGCGTCTGCGCAATTTGCCTTTCGGCTCCGATCATGAAACCGGTACCACTTACCGTTTCCTGGTCCATGACATTGAGGCGGCCGCGCTTGATGAGACGTTTGACGCGATCGTCTGCTACGACGCCTTGCATCACTTTGGCGATGAGCAGGCCGTCTTTAAGCATCTGTCCGCCATGCTCGAATATGGCGGACAGCTTTTCGTGATGGAGGGCGAGCGCCCGCAAGAAGGATCGACAACCGGAGAAGAATTGCGCGGGGTGATGGAACGGTACGAAACGCTCGAGTCGCCTTTCGCGCGCGACTATCTGTTGACCCTGCTGCGAGAAAACGGATTCGCGGTTGTCGGAGACTACCTCAGCGTCAACGGGCTCTTTGAGCGCGAAACTCTCGAGGAGAATCGTTTGACGCTATTGGAAACACCGGCATTCAATTATTTGCTCTGCCGGAAAGTTTCAACGACCGGAGCGGAAGTTCGAGATAGTCGCAATCCGGGAGTGCTGCACGCCAGGATTTCTTTGCAGGATGAATTTGTTTCCGACATAACGTCGGGTCAACACGTGGATCTTCGCATAGAGATCGAAAACACCGGTGATACCGTATGGGTGGTAAGCCGCGTCGCTCCCAGGGGCACTGTCCGACTGGGAGTGAAGATTCTCGATGAGAACAATAAAGTTGTTGACGAGGCTCACGGTTCTCCGCCTTTACCTCATGCGATTGCGCCCGGCGAAATCATTAACTTGCGAGTTACGCGACCCGCACCCGCGACAGCCGGTCGTTACAGATTAAAGATTGATCTGGTTTGCCAGGACGTTTGCTGGTTCGAGCAACACGGCTCAAGTCCGCTGTTGCTTGAATTTGTAGTGCATGAATCGGACCCGCCGGCGAGATCCAACTATGCCTGACTCCTTTTCCAACTCCAGGATCCTTAACGAAGCCTTGCCGGGGAACGATCTGATCACGACCGGCTTGCAAGATCTGCAATCAGGGCGTGAAACCATAGAATCCCTGCTGGTCGCGATTGGCGCGCCGCGACTTCGTCATTTGGGTCTGGAACTGCCGAACCTGCTGCCGGAGAATCCCGAGCATCGACTTTATGCACTGTTGGCTGCGAGCGAATCAGACTCAGCCCATAGTCGCTATAACGCATTGATCCGCAGATTGGTCAGCTTCGAACGGGCCGCCGCATGCGTCAACCGATAGATTCTAAACTGTTATGGAATTTCATCAGCACACTGTCCGATGCAGTGCGATCCGAGGGGCGCGTTTATCTGGTGGGAGGCGCGTCAGC
Organism: Acidobacteriota bacterium; assembly: GCA_025463135.1. Lineage (GTDB taxonomy): Bacteria > Acidobacteriota > Blastocatellia > Pyrinomonadales > Pyrinomonadaceae > JAOAPY01. Next base: position 41,328 of record JAOAPY010000014.1, on the reverse strand, counting down.
GGTCCTCTTAGGCTGGAGGAATTCAACCATCGACATAGACTTGAAGATCATTCCCGAGACAGACGAAATCTTCAGAACATTGCCGGCCCTCAAGGAAAGACTCCACATAAACATCGAGCTTGCCTCTCCCGACCACTTTATTCCTGAATTACCAGGGTGGCAGGAACGAAGCATGTTCATCCAACAGGAAGGAAAGCTTGCGTTCTTTCATTATGATTTTTACTCGCAGGCGCTCGCGAAAATTGAGCGAGGTCACGCGTTCGACATGAAGGACGTTCGTGAGATGGCGGGACGCAAATTGATTGAACCGGTGCGGCTCATGGAATTCTTCGAAGCGATAGAGGGTCAGCTTTATCGTTACCCTTCCCTCGACGGACCATCATTTCGTCAGGCAGTCGAGCGGGTGATTCTCGAACTTTAGAAAATAAACATCCGAGAAGTCTTCAGAGGTAAGTAGCCTGCGCAAGCAAAGTACGGGCGGATCTGTGTGTCCGCCCTGGTACAAAACACTCAACCGCCCGGCGGACACGTAGGTCCCCGTACCGGCAGCAGATGACGTTATCGCCCACACTCGTCATTGGTGTGCGTCAGCGTCATGCCAAAGCGCGATTGATACTCAGTGGAACTTAAGAACGAGCAAACCATTGCACGGTAAGCGGAGGTATCAGTGGCGGACTGGTTTTGCAGAACGTTGAGCCAGAATTCAAATCCTCGTTGGTCGGGATCGCGCCTCAGAAAGCCAAAGTATTGCATCAGCACAAACGCGCGGTTGTACTCGGCTCGACCGAAAGCTTCACTCTCAGCCAGGCGGCGAATGATGGACACGCGACCAGAATCGTTGCCGTTATAAAGCCCCAGCAACTCCGCGCGCTGAGAGGACAGTCCCGTGCCGGAACTCTTTGAGGCCACCGCTAGTAACGCATCGACAAACTGGGCCGCGTTCATTGAGTTGGGATATTTCCTGATGAACTCTGCGCGGTCCACAAACTCCTGCGCAAACGCGTTCTTATTCGCCTGCAGATTTGCGTTCGCTACGACCTGGCCGCGTCCGCTAATGAACTCTCCAAACGCCGGTCTCCTGCCCAACGCGGCCTTATAGAGTCGGTACACAAACGATCCTGTCTCCTGGAACTCAGTCTCCGCAAAGAAGGCTGCCGAGATGTCTATGCGCCGCGCCCGAATGCACTCGCTGTCGGCGCCGCACTGTGCAATCTGGGTGGTCCAATAGTCGAAGCCGTTTTGATCGGCGTTCCGACCCAGAAAATCACGATACTCCTGACGCACAAAAAACGAAGCGTCGTCGACGGGATTTTGAGTAGCAGTATTCACTCCCGGATCAACTGTCAAACCTCCGGCGAGGTAGGCAACTTCACCAGAGTTGGCCTGCAAGCGAATGCTGTAATCACCAAACGGCGCGTTGGAGGCAACGGTTACTTCAAAGCTAATCACGGGAAACGACGAGCCAAAGGGCTGGAGAGTTAAGCTGGCGGGACTGACCGTCATGAATGGCGAGCTAACACTAATGGCATTGCCGGGAACCAGGTCCACCCCATCACCACCAACATAAAGCGTGTAGGTCTTGCCGGGCTCAACTGCTATGGCAACGCTGGAAAGCTGCGCGCTGAGGCCCAACAGTCTTGGCTTCAGAGCGGGAGCACTATTTTGCGGCGGCACAATGGTCCAGTTCAGGATCGTAGGCGCGCCCGCCATGACGTTGATCTGAGTCCCCAACTCGGCGGTGCGAAAGGCTGACTGTTTGGCCATTCCGGCATAAGCTCCACCGGAAGAAGCTATGTCGTCGGCCATTACAGCGCCATCAAGATAAGAAGCGACCACACGGTATTGTCCGGGTGGAAGACTCTCAATGCGATAGTGCCCGTCGGCAAGCGTAATGCTGCTCGCCATAACGCGACCACTCACGGCGTTTTCGGCCCAGACATGCGCGCCAAAGACGGCCAGGGCGCTGCCGTTTGAGCTGTCCTGAATCTTGCCTTCAATTGCACCCAGCCCTTCGTGCGGTCCATAAATTCCACGCACCGCGGCACGGTCGTCTTCGGACAGGGTGCGATTGGTCGCGGATGTAAGACCGTCTGATCCATTCAAGCGCTGGCGCGCCTGCATCGTCGCGGCGATGATGCCTGAATGCTCTAATCCCAGCAGGTGCCCGATTTCATGTGTGAAGGCCGACTCCAAATCGTAGGTGCCAGGCGATCCATCGGTAGAAAACTGGACCGGGGAACCGTCCACGGAAACCGGATGAGGATTGATGACCACATCAGCCTCTTTGATCGAGCCGGTCACCGGATCATAAAACACTCGCGTGCGACCAGTATTATTCGCGCCGGAGAACAGAGCATTATTTTCAGGAGTGTCGGCAATGGTAATTAAGCTGACCCCATCGCCGGCGGTAGCGGGACTGATTGATTGCGCCCTGGATGGCACCTCGACAAACTGAATTTGGGCCACGCCGGACCAGCGAGATAGAGCGCGATGTAGTGCCCCAATGACATCGCTGCCCGCCTTGATTTCAGGACCGGGTGTGGTCAGCGAGGGAGACAAAGCAATGGGAATTCGTCGTTTGGCCCACCTAATCTGAAGCTCGCCGGACGGGTCTGCCAACTGCACGGTATACGGTCGTACGCTGACGGTGGAGCCCAGCATGATCGAGAGGACGGCGGCAATGGCAGCAAAACGTCGCATTGGAAATCGAGGAAGATCGATCGAAAATGGCGGGGGAATGGGAGCGTTCCCACCGAGGCGGCCATGTTAGCATGGTTTTCCACCGGGAAGCCCGGTTTTTCAGATTCGCCCAGCCGGGGACCGCACGCTTCTACGGTTGCGCTGAATTCTCTGTCGATGGAACCCAGCGCGGAAAAGGTCAGCCAGACGTCAGCCCCGCGCGTCTAAGAAAATGTTGTGATTCGCAGCATCGCGACAGTCATACGGGCAGGATGCCCTGTCATATTTATTTTCGTATTGCCGGCACGAGGGCGTTGTGCCCGCCACTTTCCAATTCCGCCGCGTCATTTGTGGGCACACTGCATCGCGAGTAGGGAAGTTGCGGATTCCTTCGCATCTTCAGTCAGTTTGAATGCCCCCCAGGGCTGTCGTAACGTTGATTTTCCTGATGATTCCGTTGACAGGACAGTTCTACAAAAGCTACACTGAGTTGCGTCGTTACGGACGCGGCCCCGCGCTTTTCTTTAGATTTAAAAGCAACCTACCTCGCCTTAGAGATTACTAATGACAATCGCGGTTTCGCCAACGAATTGAGGAGCCTTCTGATGTTTAAGCTGACTGTTTTTGTAGTAACTATCGTATTGGCCGCATTCGTGGCGCTGGGCCAGGCGCCCACGCTGGAAATTCGCACCCCTGACGGCCCAAACCTGCCTGCGGACCTTTACTACGGCAACGTAAAGGTGAAACCGTTGCGTTTGCGCCCGGGGACGAACACGCTAATCACGATTGACGACTCGGATTTCTTTGTCAATCAGCACTACGTCGATTTCCTGAATCGCTTTCCTGACACCAGCGGATTCAATTACTGGGTCAGCCAGTTTGCGGGTTGCAATGGAAACCAGGCTTGCATCAACAGCAAGCGCATCGATGTCTCAAACGCATTTTTCTTCGAACTGGAATTCCAACAGACGGGCGCCTACGTTTATCGTCTGTACCGTGAATCGTTTGGGAACAACCAGCCCTTTCCGAATCCACATCCAGATGCCGGTCATCCGGGCGAAGAACTGAAGATGCCTAGCTACGATGCCTTCAAACAGGATCGACAACAGGTGGTGGGCGGAGCAAATCTGGCGCAGAAGCAGTTGGACCTGGCGAATGCCTTCATCCTGAAACCTCAGTTTCAGGCAAAGTATCCCGCCAGTCTGGCTACCGCGGATCAATTCGTCGATGCGGTGCTGGCGACGATGCAAAACGATCTTGGTGTGAACCTTTCATCAGAGCGCAACACACTCATTGCCTTGTACAATTCAGGCGGCAACCGGGGCGCGGTGATGTATCGGTTAGCTGACGACAACGCCGGAAGCAATCCGATCAACAACCGTCCCTTCATTGATGCGGAGTACAACCGCGCGTTTGTCTACACACAGTATTCCGGATATCTCCGACGTAACTCAGACATCCCGGGATTCCTGTTCTGGCTGGGCCAGGTCAATGGCGGTGCCTTGCGCGATGTCTCGAAACAGCACGCAATGGTTTGTTCGTTCATCACGTCACAGGAATATCAACTCCGCTTTGGTTCAACAGCGACGCATACGAATGCGGAATGCCAGTAGTACCGACTGCGAGTGTTCACTAATGACAGTTAAGGGCCGGCTTCAAATGAAGCCGGCCTTTTGCATTTCTAATGCAAACTTTCTTATGGGGATTTAGCGAAGCGCTTGATTGCTTCCTGATAAACCTCGCGCGTCGCGCGCGCCGTTCGGGACCAGGAAAACTCAGCCGCTCTTTTGGTACCGGCTGCCGATAGCGTTTTTCTCGCCGCGTCAGATGACAACAACTCGCTGACGAGTGCGGTTAGCTCTGCGGCGTTCCCCGGATCAAAAAGCCTCGCAGCCGGGCCGAGGACTTCGCGGATGGCGGGAATGCGGCTGGAGATTACCGGCGCGCCACAGGCCATCGCTTCCAGCGGTGGCAACCCGAACCCTTCATAAATTGAAGGATAGATAAACGCCGAGCAGGAAGAATAGAGGGCCGCAAGTTCATGGTCGCTAAGATAACCCGTCAAAATAATCTGGTCGGCTGCGGGCGACTGCTTCAAGGCGTCCAATAGATCCTCCACCAACCAGCCCTTCCTGCCCGCGAGAACTAGTTGCAAAGGCTGCCGCCTTACGCGAACGACCTCTTCATAAGCTACCAGCAGGGTGGCGAGGTTCTTTCGTGGTTCCACCGTGCCGACAAAGAGCAGAAAATCCTGGCCGATGCCGAATCGTCTTCTGATTTCCAGGGTGGCGGCATCCTCGAGCGGATGGAAACACTCGCGCGCGGCTTCCGGCACGGCGACAATTGTTTCCAGGGGAATTTGCAGATGTTCGTGCACTTCCTGACGCACGCTCTCGGTCGGCGTAATGATCATCGTGGCTGCTCGGGCCATCAGTGGCAGTCGCGACTGGGCGCGCTGGACCAGCTTTTTCTCCTGCGTAGTCGCGTGCAATAACATTGAGAGGTCGTGCACAGTGAGCACTGTGGGACAAACTCTTCGCAGCGGAACCTCGAAATTCGTTCCGTGAAACAAGTCGAGCGAATGGCGGCGAAGATAGCGCGGCAACCCGATGGACCACCAATGCCGGTTCCATAGACTTACGCGCGAACGAACAAAACGAAGATTGTCGGGTGGTTTGATCTCTGCATTTAAGGCAGTAATAAAAGTCCGCGGTGAAACAACTTCAACTTCATCCGTGCCGCTCTCCAAGGCGAGATGCCGGGCAAGTTCATTCGTGTAGTGGCCAATCCCGGTGAGAACTTCGGTTAGCGGCAGACCATCGATTCCAATGCGCATAAGATTTGTACTGCGGGCTGCCAGCCTGCAGACGCCGTTACACAGGATTCAAGAGGAGAACAGGCTGGTAGCCTGTTGTACGATATCAGTTGTTACTGCACTCGGTTTTCTATTATCCCCAACTCAAAAATCTCTTTCGCGATGTTTGCGCCTGCTTCGCCAATGACCGCGGCGCCCAGCCACTCACCCAACAGTGTTCCCGCGCGTTCGGCCAATCTGTTGGCGGCCACGCGCGCGCGAAAATCCTGAACAAGCCCGGCCATTGCAACCAGCGAACTCGCGTAACGCTCCGGAGCATGCTTCTGTTCCAGCTCCACGCGGCCCCGCCGGCCCATAGCGACGAAGGAAGGCGGATCGCTCAGCAGTGCACGCAGATGGCTTGTAATGTCCGCTACTTCGTTGTCGTCCGCGCGCACAAACACCACCGCCTCGGGTGGCAGCGAGGCGTACCAGCCAACCTGCGAGACCATTGCCGGCAGCGCATGTTTCCAAATTCGCAGCTGGCTTCCTGAGGCTTCACCCATCGTGGGATGGCGCAGATTGATCGCCAGATGGGCACGGGACAACGCTTCATCCAGTTTTGGCTCGGGGGCAAAGCCATGGACCGTCACTCGCTCTTTCAAATTGAGCGCGCGAATCTGCGCCCGCAACTGGTCCTCGCCGTCAAGGACATCGCCGTAAACATCCAGATGAAATTGCGCGGGATCGGGTAATGCGGCCATTGCCTTGAGCACAGACGACAGCCTGCGACTGCGTCCGATATAACCAAAAACAATCAAGCGGTACGGTGGTCCATTCTGTTCGCCTGAAGCACCTTGAGTGCGTGGTGCCGCTGGGCCGGCGGCAAATGGCAGCGGCGCCATCATGATTGGACACTGCGCTTCCGGCGATAACGCGTTGTATGCTTCCTGCGTGTGCACGACAACGCCCAGTTGGTTTTTGACAGCCAGTTCGGTCAGTGGATACTGCTCGGCCATATAGGTAATGTTCCGGGCATTGCTGTTGAAGGATTCAGTGGCATCGCGTCGCCCTTGCTCGCCATAATAGTTTTCCATCACCGCACAATACGAATGAAGATCGCGCCACTTCACGCGAAAGATATCGTCGAAAAAATGATGCAAACGAAAATCATGCAGTGCCACGATACCCGCGTGCTGCCGCGAGATCTGCCAGATCGAGCTGTGAAACAATGGATTGTTTCCTATGTGATAGATATTCGCGTCAGCACGATTCAGCTCCACCCATGGCATGCGGCCAAGGCGAAAAGTCCGGACTTCCATTTGCTTTTTCAGACTCTGATCCCACTCACGTTGATCGGTCCAGAGCGTTACTTCGGCCAGCGAGGAAAGAGCCGGCATGACCCGCGTTGTGTAATGCGCGATATCCGTCCGGGCCGGCGGCAATGGCGAAAACCAATTGATCTTCATTTACGTTTTGCTGACACCCAACTCCTGAGCCGCGACCAGCAGTACATCGTCTATTGTCCGTGGTCCCTTGTCTAAGGCTCGTCCGTCGTCATTCTCAAGCCAACAACTTGCGCACGACATTCGCCCACGTAATATTCATTTCCCGGTAGAGAGAATTGCCGGCCTCGCCCCATTTCCTTGCCGCGCTGCGATCCTGCCAAAGTCGATCGAACGCTTTGGCCATACTCCCCGCTTCAGGTTCTGCAATCAATCCAGTTTTCTCATGCTGGACAAACTCCAAAGGTCCACCGGAATCAGTACAGACAATCAAAGGCTTCGAAGCCAACATCGCCTCCAGCGTTACATAACCATAGTCCTCATCGATCGGAGGATAAATCACACCCAGGGACCGCGCATACAGGTCGCGCTTTTGCATCTCATCTATTGAACCCAGCCAGTCGACGCGATTGTGCACGCGGAGTTTGCGGGCCAGCGACTTCAACTCACTTTGATATGCCGGCTGGTCGGCCGCACCGGCAAAGCGAACGCGCACGGGCTGTTTCGTATGGGCCAACGCTTCGAGAACCAGCGACTGGCGCTTTGGCAAACAAAGCCGGCTGGGAAAAAAGAAGTAGTCTTCGGCTTCCGCGACAAAAAACTTTTCGGCGTGCAGTGGCGGATGATAAAGGGGGGCCGCTTCGATCTCGCAAAAATACTTTAATCGCGCCGCCACGTTGGCTGAGTTTGCATAAATCGCTTTTGCCTGACTGATGAAGTGACGGTCGGCTTGCCGAATAGCGTCGCGCACTTCAGCGCCATTGGGCGAATAGATCAAGTCGCCCAGTTGATGGTCCCAAAGCTCATAAGCGGTGCGAAACTGGTGCAGGATCCAGAGAACTTTGTTTGGGTGCGGTATCAAATAGGCGGGAAAGCGCAAACCGATGAGCAAGTCAACCGGCGTTCCCATGACCTCTGTAACATCCAGGAGCCGGCATGCCAGCATGTGATCGACTATCCGCTCGGGTGGATACCACTTGAAAGGAACGGCGATGATTTCAACTTCGTGCCCCGCCTCGCGCAGGGCATCGCGCAACCCCTCGGCATGGACCTCGGCGCCGCCGCGTATAAACGGCACATGGACGGTGGCGATTAGAATGCGCATAAATGGACGATGAAGGAATTTGGTCCTGGGTCTTTGGCCTTTGGTCTTTGGTCTTTGTTCTTTGGTTTTGTCTCATTCTCACCCGGTTTCAACCGGGTGACGAGGGTCATACGTTGTAATCCTGAACCGTTTGAATGGCAATAATATACTTCGCAACTCCAAATAAAGGTAAATTGAGAGCTATGAAAAACACACAGACCTGTCCTAAATGCAATTCACAGGACATTATGCGCATCGAAGGGCGAATTGGTGGTTATTCAGGCGGTAACGATATTCCTGCGGGCGGATTCAGCTTCAGAACAGTTAAAGTCACCCGATACCTGTGTGGCTCCTGTGGCTTCAGTGAAGAATGGATTGACGCACCAGAAGATTTGCACAAGCTCAAAGAAAAATACGGCTCTTCTTAATCAACAGCGCGGTTGCGAAGGTTAGCCAAGTATATTATTCCCGTTAAAACGGTTTAGATCTAAAAATGGCCCATGTGTACCACCCGGTTGAAACCGGGTGAGAATGAGACAAAACCAAAGAACAAAAACCAAAGACCAAAGACCCAATCATTTATGGTCTGATTCCTACGACCGCATAATCCATCGGTCCATAAAAATACTTATTGAACCGACGGGCCACCTCGGAATTCTCGTCAACGGGCGTATCGTCGGATGGATTAAGATCAATTACCTCGACGCGAACGAAGCCGCGGGACTCCAGAAGAAATTTCGTTACCTGACTTGGTAGCGGGTTGCGGTGAGTTGGATCAAAATAAAAATTGCAGCTGCCCACCAGCACGTTTTGCGGATTGGGAGTTTCAAAGATTACGACACCGCCCGGCTTCAACACGCGCACCGCCTGATTCAAGAACTCTACCAGCTCTTCAATGGCCAGGTGTTCAATGATGTGAAAGCCGGTGACCGCGCCGAGACTTTCATCCGGCAGCTCATGCATAGCGCTAAGCAAATCATCCTCTGTCACTTCCAGTCCGCGATCGCTGCACCACTCAACCAGGATGCGATTTGCATCCACGCCCCTGGCGCTAAGACTTTTCTCTTTTAACAGCTCGAGCCACTCGCCGCGCCCACAGCCCACGTCGAGCAGCGGCATGAGCTCGGTGCCGATTCCCTGCTCGTTAATGATTGGCAGATAAACTTTAAGGCGTTGCTTGATCTCCTCACGACTGCCACGAAACTGCTCATCAAAAGACGCATAAAAAGCATCAAGCTTGTGGTCCTCTTCCCCTGCAATCGCGCTTAATTGGGTCTCGTCAAAAGGCGCGGGCAAACGTTTACGCGCTTCGGCGAGCAGGGTGACCAGACGCTCGCCCTGTAAAACCAGTTCCGTGCTGACCTGTTGTTGCTTCTCTACGACGAGTTGCATCTCGCGCTTTAGATCTTTTGCCGTCAGTTCAATCTGTTCGCGCCGGTTGGAGTCCGCCTGGGTGAGCTGCGCTTCCTTTAACCGCAACGCCAGGCCCCATTGCTGCAAGCGAGTTTCAAATGCCTCGAGGTTTTGCTGCCAGCGGGTGGTGGCTTCGGTGATTTGCTGTCCCAGCCTGGCGACCTCTTGCCCGCGCTGGGCATTTTCGTCATCCAGGCGAGCTGTTACCTGAAGCTTGAGCTCGTTGCTGGAGAGTTCAATATGACTAGTCAACTCCGCGAGATCTTTTGCCACTCGCGCGGCCAGCTCCAGCTCGCTCTGCCTTAATGCCTGCTCCAGCCTGACTTCGGTCTGATCAATCTTTTGATCGAGGTGTTGGCGGGACTGCTCGATCTGCTGCTGCACTTGAAGGCCCAACGCCTTGCTCGACTCTGAGTCTTTATCAAACGCCTGCGACACTTCTCCGGCGTGAGTGCGCAACGTACGGTCGAGATGATTTAAGTGCTCAACAATCATTTCCTGTTGAGCCAACACGTGTGCTTCAAATTGTTGCTGGCTGCGAATCAACAACGGCAGCCGGCCAAGCGCCACAGTCAGGTTGAGCAAATAACCCAGGATCGGCACGCGATAAGCTTTCCTGATTAGCGCAGGCAGGCGCAGTCCTTCAATCTCAACCTGCTTGGCCCGTCCCTCGGCCGAATATCGCAACCGCGCCAGGATGTCGATCTTGTTCAGCCGAGCGCTCCGCAGACTATCAATAAAGGATTGATAGCCGGTGGCGTCCGGACCACGCTTCAGGATCGCTCGATAGGCATTCTGAATGAAAGTTCGATCGTGATATTTCAGAAGATCGTTGACGTGATAACGTCCATCACTGTGCGGGTGAAAAAGCGGTTGCAAGCGCACGGGGTGAGTATTGATCTCTGTCAGAGTGCCCTCGTTGCGCCGCGCGGGCCGCAGATCGGCGGAGGTGACCACGTCGAGCGAAGCGCCGTCAGAAAGAGGTCCCTTATGAGCGGCTGCCTCTTTCATCCGCGCGACAATCCGGTCAACGGAATACTCCGGGTTCGAAATTGTGGCGGGCTCTTTCACAAGTTAGCGTCCGAGGCTACGAAGTAAACCAGACAGGTGTCAAGCACCTTGGGAGTTCTATCGCGGGAGTTCTGTCCTCAAACCTCAGGAGGGACAAAAAGAAAGCCCGCACAATGCGTCAAAGCATTTATGCGGGCCACCAGGTTTCGCCGCCGGGTTAGGGAATGATGGTAATGTGCGGGGCTGTCTCAGCCGGGCGGCTCACGTATGCCGCACCGCCTGTTGTTACAGTCACCACGATCGGATAATCACCCGGCATCAAAGTCGATGGCAGAATGAATTCGACCTCATCCCACCCGGGCATGTTCAGATTCGGACGCACCGCACTGGCAATAATGTCTACAGACGTTGTCGCCACGAAGGTGATCTTCACCTGACTGGCATCGGTAATGTTGCGCACGCCCGTCAAGTTCATCAGGAGTCTCGTCGCCACCTGTGTTCCGGTTTGATCCGCCGACATTACTTTGAACGGCTCTGTCAGGCAGGGGAAGGACATTTGATTGGTGATGTTGCAGACTGAGGCCCGACCACCCGCATCCATCGTCGAGGTAAAGATGTCCGGCTGCGCAACGACTACCTGAAATAGTCCTCGAAACACTGTGCCGTTGTTATTAACAACTAAATGCGAAGGAGCAGCGCTGGCTACAAAGCCAATCGGCAGTACAAAATTTATTTGTTGCGGCGAGTTGCCGACGAAGTAAAGCCCGGCCGCCGCGCCCTCAATCGCCACCGAAACACCGTTCAGCTCGACCGGCAGGACAGGGGTACGTTTTCCTTCAGCGCCACCCGCCGAACTCGCATTGGATGGCGCGAGATCTACCGTGGAACGAATCAGGGCCAACTCTCCAGGCGCCAGGCCAAGCCCCATCGTCGCCGGCGTAGGACTGGCACTGGGACTCGGACTAGGCGAGGGACTGGGCGACGGTGTGGGACTGCCACTGGGAACGGCACTAGGCATTGGTATGGGAAAGGCACTGGCGCCCGTCAAGATCAGGAGCGCAGTTGCTGAATCAGTTAACGCAACTGGGGAGATCTGGTAGAACACTTCGGTTCCAAAGTCGGGATTTCCACCGCCCAGTTCGGTGCCGGCCAATGTATACGCAAGACGCTTGCGGCTGTTACTAGCCAACGGGCGAAGGGCGAATGATCCGCCCAGATTGGTATTGGTCAATCTCGTGATCGGGTTTGCCGTGACCAACGGGAGATTAACTGCCCAGATCTGAATAATATTATTGACGTTCAAGCCGTCACTGGCTGTTGTCGGGAAAGTACCATCGGCTTTGTAATTCAAGGACGATGAATAAATGATTGAGGCCGGGTGTAATGAAGCGTCGTAATCGGTAAAAGTCGGAAAGTGAATGACACCAAAATCCAATGACGGCGAAACAGCACGTACGGCGACCTGGCTGAAGGTATCGGTAGCCACGGTGTAGGCAAAGACGGCGTAGAAATCATTAATCTCGCCGTTTGCTTTTGGATCCGTCGCCAGCGAATCAAAAATCAGCATGGTGCCGTCGCGACTCAAGCGGCGCCCGGGACTGTAAATGTTAACCGTTACTTGGGTTGTGTTGGTCTTCGTTTTGGTGATCTGCTTAAAATTGCTGAGGGTAGAGCCATCGTAATTTGCGATATAAATCTCTTCATTCCCACGCCCGTTTCCGTTGTCGTTATTCTGCCCCGCTCCCACGTCAACAGCCGTGCCCGTGGTATCGAGCGTTAGATTCCCATTTGAGATAAATGACACCACGGATCCATCCGACGATATCGACGGGTTCCCATTAAAAGACGAAAAGACAAGCCGCCCGCCACTGTCAAAAATGTCCTGGGTCTTTGTGAGTTGTGCAAATCCTGCCCCGCGAGTAACGAAGATTTCGGGACTTCCATCGGTGTTGCCGCTGCCCACCAGATTACGCGTGGACGTGAAGGCGATTCTTGTTCCGTTGTCACTGATGATTGCGTCGCGATTGTCGTCGGCGACGAAGGGCAACACACTTGGAGCACCTGGGGAAGGCAGTCGACTGGCCGGCGTATTTGTTATTTGAGTAAAAGCGCCACCATTCAGGTTAACCGATACCTCAATCCCCCTGGTAAGATCGACGTCCGCAACTGCCGGAACTGTGTAGGTCCAGATCTCGGTGTTCCATCCGTTATTGGGATCGGAAGTGAGTGCCGCGGTCTCGACGCCGTCAAAATTACCCGGGTTTGGCGCATTAGAACTGAACACAATGACGTAGACCCGCACGCCACCTATGAGTTGCGGCTCCAGGCTAATCATCGGCCGATTGTTGCTGATCTCGATCTTCACCAGTTGGGGATCAGCAGGCGTTGGTAGTGGAGTCGGTGACGGAGTTGGAGTCGGCGTTGGGCTTGCTCCCGGGCTCGGCGAAGGGCTCGGACTCGGCGACGGACTGGGACTCGGGCTAGGTGTTGGGCTGGGAGTAGGCGTGGGGTTGAGAACGTTATTGGTATTGGTGATCTGATAAATGCGACGTTGCGCGTAATCGATCAGAAATACTTCCCGATTGCCGTCTTCGTTGTTTCGCGCATTCGGATTCAGCGTGCCGTCCGAATTCTTCGAAGGAATTTTTTCAGTGGCCACATCACCGTTCGATTCGAATACAACGAACCGTCCGTTGGCGCTCATGTCGCTCGCGAAAGAAGTAAATTGGAAGAACGAACCACTGCTCGGAGACGATGTAAGCTGAGCCACGAAAGGATCAGGTGTCGAGCTGGCGATCTGGGCGGAAACCGACTGACCAGCACCAACGACGAGTAAAAGCGCGGAAATAGCGCACCAAGTACGAAAAACTTGCTTCACAGGAAAAGGCCTCCGAAAATAGCGACGCGGATACGAGCAGATTTAGATGCCCATGGGAGCCTGAGCAGTAGCCCGACGCAGGGAAAGTATTATTGCTACCCGGCGATTAAAGAACGGACATTTTACGCGGAAGCTGCGCGCAACCGCAAGCTGGCCTTAATGTGACACGGGCGTCCCGCCTGTGAATCACGCGCACGATGCGCGTGCTACAGCCGCGAAAGCGCCTTGATTTCCTATTGGCACTCAGTATTGTTGTGAGTAACGAGGGCCGAGAATCGTTGCTGATACTCGCTCGAGGTGATAAATGAGCACACCATTGCGTGCTGTTTCCCGATATCGCGCAATGGACCGGCATTCACCTGTCCCAGCCAGAACATGAAGCCAGGGATGTCTGAATTGCGCCGCAGGTACCCGCTGTATTCTCCGAAGACAAAGGCCCGGTTGTACTCGGCATCAATGAAGGCGCGGTTATTGATAGGGTTGGTTCCAACATTATCATCAGCTAACCGGTACACGACCGCGCCTCGGCCACCGGAATTATATAAAGTGATCAGATTACTTCGCTCTCCTGTCAGATTCACACCAATATCGTTTTGCATCGTTGTCAGCATGGCATCGACGAATTGGTCCGCAGTCGCCAGACTCGCCGGATATTTGGCGATAAACTCCGGACGCAGCACGAACGCATTTGCATAATTCAGCTGCAACTGGGCCAGATTCGAACCGCCTATTACTAAAGCCCGGTCCGCGGCGAAGACGGGATAGTTGGGCATCTTTAGATCTTCGCCGGGAAACGCGCCATCAGGATGCGGATTTGGGAACGGCTGATTATTGCCGAACGCGGCGCGATAGACGCGATAGACGTACGAACCGGTCTGTTGATACTCAAGCTCGACAAAGAATGCGTCGGAAACACCGATGCGTCTCGCGTTTATGCAGGCAGAGTCTCCCGGCGCACAGGGCGCCGGCGTGTTGCTGGCGTTCCCCGTAATCTGTTCAATCCAAAAATTCAAGCCTCCGGCATCCGGTTCGCGAGAAAGAAAATCGCGATAGTGTTGACTGACAAAGAAGTTCGCATTGTCCATCGGGTTAATAACGTCTCGCGGTATGTAGGTCACGGTCTGGGCATTAGTTAGATTCCTGGGCGTGTGCTCAGAAGTGTGACTTGTCACAACATAGGGATCGACCTCGCCGACAGAGATGCCCACGACGGGGAACAACCCGGTATTGCCACTACCATAGCGCGACTGGATGAGTCCATTCGAGCGCAGTTCGACTTCGAAATTTACCGGCGCTCCAAAGTTGCCGATGTTAAAGGGCACTGCCTGCCAGCGAAAGATGACCGTGTTCGCATCCGGTTGCACCATATATACGTCGGCATCAGCACGTTGATCGGTTCCCAGATAAAGATCATCCCAAAGGCCGGAAATCATTCTGAAGCTCGCAAGACTGATGGGCCCCTTGACCGCCGGGGTGGCATCATCCGCGTCGCCATTACCTCTGGTCGGAGGATTCGGTGGCGGAAAGTAAAGGTTGCCATTGCTGGAAATCTTCACTGAGGTGAAAGCCTGGCCAAAGAAGGAAAACGAAAACGGCAGGTTAACGGTTTTAAAACAATCATCACAATTGAAATTCAAATGAGTACCGCCGGTCGACAGCAGAGCATTGGGACCGAGCGTCTTCGCATAGGGATCGCCATCGGCAAAGCTAATAGAAACGCTTGTCGTAGCCGGCACGCCCTCATTGCCGACGTTGTCGAATTCGCGGAGAGTTAATGTTCCCCTGGTGTGCGCATAAGGCAGCTTAACACTCACCGACTGGGGCGTTCCGGAGAGCGATGGCACGACGTTCTTCAACGGAATTACAACGTTGGTGTTGCGATCGGTGAAGCTCACTTGATAAAGCGAGGCCTGACCGGTGGTGCCATCATCACCCGACGGGGTCCAACTGAGAGTCAGGTTGCGACCTGTCTGCGAGGTCACCTGAAAATTGGTTACAGTCCCGGGCGCCGTCACATCGTTTTCACTAAGGGAGTTCAGGCTTCGGGACACATTCAAGCGACGGCCCGTAATCGTCTTGCCGCTCAGTGAAGCTATAACATCACCATTTAAGAGCAGAGCGTTCTTGAGTTGCTGCACCGTTAGATTCTGGTTCGCAGCGAGGAGCAGAGCAGCGGCGCCCGAAACATGGGGCGTAGCCATCGAAGTACCAGTCTGCGGATCGTAGTGATCACCCGGCGTCGTACTCAGAATTCCCACACCCGGCGCTCCTAGATGAACTGTGTTGCCCCCGTAATGAGAACCTGAATACAAAGTGTCCGTCTGGTCGGTCGAAGCCACGGCAATGACGTTAGGAACGGCATAGCCCGCCGGATAAAAAGGATTCAGATCATTGTCGATCCCCGGATCCTCTGGAAAGTTGCCGGCGGCTGCGACAAAAAGAATCCCCGCCTGGTTCAGCGCAGTGATAGAGTCAAAGAGCGGTTGTGAAAACCCCTCGGAAGCTACCTGCGACCAACTGTTATTCAGCACTCGCAGGTTCGCGCCCTGTGTGCCCCCGGAACTCACGAAAAGATCCTTCATCTGCTTTGCATAACTGCAGGCAGCGATCACTGCTGAAAGACCCGCGCCCTGACCGATGGCCTTGAGCGGCATGAGTTTGACCTGCCAGTTCACGCCGACGACACCTTTGCCGTTGTTGCCGACCGCGCCGATGATCCCGGAAACATGTGTGCCGTGATTCTCCGCCGGAATCGTTCCCGAGTTATGCACGAAGTCATAGCCATGCAGGTCGCCGCTGATTCCGGAAATTGATCCGGGGGCCGGATTGGTGTAGATGTTGGCCTGCAGGTCTTCATGAACGATGTCGACACCTTCGTCGACTACTCCCACCACAATATTGTTACTGCCGGTGGTCGTGTTCCAGGCCGTCGGAGCATCAATCTTAGTTAGGCCATACAAGCTGCCAAAGTTCGTATCGTTCGGAGTCAAGTCCGTTTTTGTCAGATAGTCAGGCTCGGCGTAGAGCACGTCAGGCTGAACCCGGAAAGCTTCGATACCCTTCAATGTGTCATCCGGTGCCACGTATGCCAGACGTAGCCCGGGAATCAAATCAGATCCTCCAAAGCGTTTGACTTGAACAGGAATGGTTCGACCCTCGGTGCTGAGGGTGGTCGTGACGGTCTGTTGCCTCTTTGCCGCGGCATCGCTCTGATAGCGGACCAGGATCTGACCGGGAACATATGCCGGGATTTGCTGTTTGTTGGCTGAGCCGGCAATGGGATTTAGCAAAGTGCGAGCACGCGTGGCTGGGGGTGAAACAGCAATGGAAATAATAATGAGCCCCAATAAAACAACAACGCTCAGCACGACGAGGGTGCGTTTCTTCCGTAATTCTTGCCGACTGCTCAACATTTAAAGATAAATCTCCTGCGACTAAAGGACAGCTTAAACTCTGGCTTATTTGGCGATGCTGCCGGGGAGATGAAGATTGTCTTCCAGGGTGCCTGGCTGTTTGATTCCTCCGCAAACGGGCGTACGCGAAGAGGGAATATATACTAAATCTTAATTTCGTTACAGCCGTAAGCCCCCGGCGTTCCCCCGGGGTAGTGCTCCATTAAGGTGTTGCTAAAAAAGGGGACGGTTCGAACGCATGAGGTCAGTACCACCTGCGGTAGCGGGTGGGTCTGCTCCCGAACAAGATCGCTGGGCAAACCAGATCCTCTCGGCGTTATTGCTGCTCCAACGACAACCCACCCGCTACCGCAGGTGGTACCGACCTCATTGCCTTCGAACCGTCCCCTTTCTTAGCAACACCTTAATGGAGCACTACGACAATTCCCTGGGATAGTTTTGTTGGTTCCCGCTTTGACGGAGAAAGTAGTTCGACCAGTCCGCGTCTCATTCTCACCGGTTTTGGTTAAGAAATGCCTTGAAGTGTCTTAGTGCCGACCGCTGATGAGAAACCTTATAGTCCCGGGTGCGGTCCAGACTTCGCGAATTTCAGTGAGAGAGGTTCAGTAGGCCGTGGACGGGCCGCCATTCGTTTTGCTGCCCGCCGCTTCCTGGGCGATCTTAACGCCGACGCTGGCCCCGATGCGGGTGGCGCCTGCTTCAACCATCTTGCGAGCATCATCCAGATTCTTAACTCCACCGGAGGCTTTCACGCCAAGATCGGGACCAACCGTCTGGCGCATCAGGTGAATATCTGCGACCGTGGCGCCGCCCTTGGAGAAGCCGGTTGAGGTTTTTACGAAATCCGCCCCTGCGCGCTTCGCTGCCAGACAAGCGCGTACTTTCTCATCATCAGTGAGCAATGCGGTTTCGATAATTACTTTAGTGGTGATTGCGTATTCATGTGCCGCCTCAACAACGGAATGAATGTCATGTTCGACGAGACAATCATCGCCACTTTTCAAAGCGCCGACATTGATGACCATATCTACTTCGCGTGCTCCGTCCTGGATCGCGCGACGCGCTTCATAAGCTTTAACATCGGGCAGAGTGGCGCCGAGTGGAAATCCGATCACTGTACACACCGGGACTCCACTTCCCTGCAAGGCGCAGGCTGCCACGCGCACCCAGGTTGGGTTTACACAGACTGACGCGAAGTGATATTTGGCGGCTTCGGCGCAGAGCTGTTTGATGTCTTCATCCGTAGCCTCAGGCTTAAGTAACGTGTGATCGATCAGGCTGGCCCAGTCTCGAGCAGAGCCGGTCTGTCCCAGCAAGAGCCCAATTCGCGCAGCGCCGGCGTCGATGACGCGATGCATGCGCTCCGGGCAACGGTTAAAACACTCAGAGGTGCAACCGCACAATCCCTGCTGGTCACCGCCGCCATTCAAGCGCGCGACGATAACATCAGTTATCTGTTCGACTAGTTGTTCGAAATCTCCGTTGTTTGAGTAACGCATTAACTTTTGCGGCGCGCGGGAAACCTCGCCCACTCCTTCACCATTCCCCATTCCTTCAATACAAACATTACCTGCGATAGAGGTTCCTGGCAAAGCCAGTCTTTCCTTTACGGCTATCGTTGATACTGTCGCCCGATAGCTTCAATCTTCGCGACACGTTTCTTGTGCCGCTCTTCCTTTATTTCCGTGCCCAGCCAGGCACCGACAATTTCCCGCATCTGAGCGGTATTGACTGTTCCGCTTCCCAGGGTAAGCACGTTAGCGCCGTTATGCTCCCGCGAATTGCGCGCCAGCTGTACAGTGTAGCAAGCAGCGGCCCGCACTCCGGGCACTTTGTTGGCTGCCATCGCGCTGCCGATGCCCGCACCGTCGATGACGATGCCGACATCCGCGGTTCCATCCGCCACCGCACGCGCAACCGCATGCGCAAAATCGGGATAATCGACTGCGTCTTCAGAGTCAGTGCCGAAATCATGAACGCGATGGCCCGATTCAGTGAGAAACGTTTTCAGATCCTGTTTCATTTTGAACCCGCCATGATCGGAACCGACCGCCACCATTTTTGTGGCCGTCGATCCGCGACGCGAGGCGCGGCGCACAATCTCGATATTCTTTTCACGTACGATGTCAGCAGCCAGGGGAGTCAGGCGCGCTCCTTCCGCGATGCGCAGCACAGCTCCCGACTCCAGACCGCGTACATCATCTTCCGTGATAACTTTTTTTGAGGATTCGTCGCGCGTTACCGGCGACTCAGCCGCTTTAGTATTTACCGGAGCAACATCGATGAAGCGAGTTGCGCCGGCCTCGCCGGCCGAGGCAGGGCCTTCGTTACTGTCGGCGGGAATCTTATCGAGCACATCCCGCACCAGGGCCCTGATGCGATCGCGGTTTGTGTTGTCTTCGGGCATTGACTTTGTGTACGACGAACTTCAGTTTGTCGATCGTGTCGACTTCATTCAAGCAGATTGAGCCCAGACTCACGACAAACTGAAGTTTGTCGGACGATTCAGGCCAACGACTGATCGCGCAAGTCCAACAAGTGGCCGGCCCACGCGGTAACTTGTCCGCCCCGGATCGTGAAATCCACTCTGCCCAGGTTGATGCCGCTCTTTCCTACCTGAAAGATGATTGTTTCTTTTCCCGAAGGCTGTTTCTGAACCACCGGCTGCTTCATGAAAGTATGCGTGTGGCCGCTGGCAATAAAATCAATGCCGTCGACCTGGGCCGCTACTTGCGAGTCCCCAATTTCATCGCCCTTGGGCACCTTGTAATAACCAAGATGCGACATGCACACGATCAGATGACAGCGTTCGGTCTCTCTTAAGACCTTAACAACAGAGCGCGAGACCGCAACCGGATCCTGATATGTGATGCCCTGAAAGTTCGCGGGAGTAATCAAACCCGTGGGACTGATTCCCAGGCCGAACAATCCGATACGCACACCCGCCAGTTCGCGTACGACATAACTCTTGACGCGCTTTTCCAATGGCGTTCCGCGCACATCGTAATTCGAGGAAACAAAATCAAAACTGGCAAACTTCATAGCCGCGGCCAGCGACGCAACGCCGTTGTCGAACTCATGATTGCCCAAAGTGCTGACGTCATAACCAATTCCGGACATCGTTCGATATTCCACTTCGCCTTTGTAGAAGTTGAAGTAAGGCGTTCCCTGAAAGGCATCGCCGGCATCGATCAGCAGAGTATTCGGATTCTCTTGCCGGACTCTCCGCACGAGCGTGGCCCGTCGCGCTGCTCCTCCCTGCCCTGGATATTGCCGGTCGTCCGTGGGAAAGGGATCGATCTGCGAATGCGTATCGTTAGTGTGAATGATTGTGATCAGCTTTTCGCCGGCCACCGGATCAAGCAAAGGCGCAGTCAGCGATCCACTCTTGCGAGGTTCGAGGACACCACTCAGTGAGAGCGGAGTAAGCAAGGCCGCGCCGAATGCTGCTGACCCGCCCAGGAATCGCCTTCGCGTAATCATTGTGGTTCCTCCGCTGGTCCGGTTCCCTCACGGCGAAAACGCCCGTCGAATTTCGCAACTATCGAGCGCCCGGCAGCCGCTTCATCTTTTACATACTCGATCAACGCGTCGCGGATCGTAACTCCCAGGGGTTTCTTCACCCTTGCCTCATGGAGGATTGCAAACTTGCCGCCCTCGACGTTCAGGAGGTAGTCAATCGTGATAACTCGATAGACGGCCTGCGGATCGATCTGTCGCTCTTTGCCATCGACACTCACGAGGACGACGCTGGCAAGCTCAAGTTTCTTCTCCGCGTTGGTCCGATACTTAACGCGTGCGCCTGATTGCGGTTCGCGATTCTCAACGGCGATTTCCAGAACTCGACGCAACTGCGTGCCGGTGAGCTCTAGTTCAACCAGCGCATTTTCAAAGGGCAGCAATTCAAAGATGTCTCGAATATGCAAATCGCCAGGCGAGATCACATTCTTACGCAAACCTCCGCTATTGCTGATAACCAGGTCAATCGGCGCGCCCAGTTTCTTGCCGGCCTGCGCCCGCATACCATCGGTGACAAAGTTTCCCAGCGTGCCGCCGCCCAATCCGCCTTTCTTCAATTCGCCTTCCAGCTTACCGATGACGACATCCAGCGCACGTACTTTTACTGCATAGGGCCCAAGCATTTTGTTAATTGCGGGATCGTCGGGCAAACTGGAATCGACAACGGTCTGGCTCGTCCTGGCGCGGACGTCAGCGTGAGCGGGCGCTTGCGCGGGTTTGGCGCCGGTACTCTGTTGCGCTACAACAGCGGACAGAGAGATGGCGAGTAGGCAGGCGACCAGACACAGTCGCGTAAGATGCGCGCTAAATTGAAATTTATTTGTTTTCGACATTGACCTTAACGAACGGCTTAAATAGTATGTCGCACCAAGACGTGCACTCGCAAGCAGTCGTACTTAACACGAATCATTACTTCGCACAAAATAACCCGGGGTCTTCAGTGTAATAGAGGGCCGCGGGTCAAAGACTCAGGAGAAAAATCTTGGCCACATCCACCGCGCAGCTACAATCTGAATTCAGCAATCCCAATCTTGAGGTCCTCTTTTCCGAAGTCGAAATTAGTAGTCGCATCAAGGATCTGGGATCTCAAATAGCGCGGGAATATGCGGGAAAGAATCCGCTCTTGATCGGAGTGCTTAAAGGCGCCTGCTTTTTTCTGAGCGACCTGTTGCGCGCCATCGATATTCCGCTGAACATCGAATTCATGGCAATTTCGAGTTATGGATCATCGACGCGGACCTCAGGCGAAGTGCGCATTCTCAAAGACCTGGACGTCCCTATTGAGAATCGGCACATCATCGTCGTCGAAGATATCGTCGATACCGGATTGACGCTTTCATATCTGTTGGCCAATTTAAAGTCGCGCGGCGCCGCGAGTGTAAAGCTCGTGGCGCTGCTCGACAAGTCGGAGCGGCGCGAACGCGAAGTAGAGATCGACTACCTCGGATTCAAGATTCCGGACGCTTTCGTAGTTGGCTACGGACTGGATTTCGCTGAGCGGTATCGCAACCTTCCCTTTATCGCCGTGCTAAAAAATCCAGAGACCGCGCAGTTGGGCCTGCCAATCAGTACGCCTTCCTCGTAACGCAAACTATTGGTTTGCGTGTTGATTCGAACTTTCTTTTGTGAGCTATGCGTCTTGCGGGAAATTCTTTGTCTTCCTTGAGGGATCCTCCCGCGAAAAGCACGCAAAAGGAATCTTGTCGGTCTGAGGCAAAGCCTCGCTGGAAAGTGATTCCCTAATAAGTGAAGATGGTGTTATTCCTGCGCGCGCGATTGCCGATGTGTACCCGGTGAACAACGTTCCGCGATGCTGACTATTACCTGAGAACTCGGATAAATTTTCCGGTACGCACTTCCCACAACACTACCGAAGCATTGCCGCTTCCGGTAGCGAGGGTTCGACCATCTGGAGAAAAAACAACTGAGGTGACCGTTTGATCGTGGCCTTTCAGCGTACGTTTTGATTTGCCTGACGAAGCGTCCCAAATAACCACGGTGCGATCGTCGCTGCCGCTCGCCAACAGTTGTCCATCAGGAGAGAAGGACAAGGCATTCACCGCTGCGTTATGCTTCTGGAGTTTCGCTTGCGGTTGGCCCGTCTGCAGGTTCCAGAGTGTAATGCTGTGGTCTTCCGCCGCGGTTGCCAGCATTTGCCCATTGGAAGAGAAACGGAGCGCGGTAATCTCGGCGCCCGCCGCCAGGGTCCTTTCAATCCGCGCGCTTGCCACGTCCCAAATCTCGATTCTGCCGTCTTCAAGCACGCCGCCGAGCGTGTGGGCATCGTCAGAAAACGCGAGGCTGCTGAGAGATCCTTGTTGGCTGCTTAATGTTTTCGTAACCGTTCCGGTGGAAGTCAACAGGAAGATGTCTTTACCGCTGCCGAGCGCAAAATTTTTGCCATCGGCGGATATCGCGATCGCAGTGATTGGAGGACTAGCGGGCAGGGGAATATTTTCTTTCGCGTCACTGCCGGAAGACCAGAAAAGCAATTTACCTCCACTGACTTCCACAAAGGAATCTCCGTCCGTCGCCACCGCAATCAGTGAGGGGTCGTCTTGATTATTGTGCAGTTGCTTCTTTACCTCGCCGGTTCGCGAATCCCACAATTTGATTTCGCCCTGATCGGTCTCAGCCGCCAGAGTTTTTCCATCACGCGAAAATGCTATCGCCTGCACCCGTTTTACAGAGACGAGGAAGCGGCTCACCGGTCTTTCGATGATGCTGCCCACGCTGTTGGCATCCAGCGTTTGTTTCACCGTCCAGCTGCGTGCATCCATGATCTTGACGGTTACCGGACCTGAACGAAAAGCAAGTAGACCGCCACTGCGAGCGACCACCAAAAAGTCTACAGCTTCAGTGAAATCCTCGCCGGTCGGCAGGTAACTGGTCTTACCGGTTTGCAAATCCAGCAGTATGACGCCGGGAATCTCTTTCTCATTATTGCGCCCGACGCCGCCAATCATCAGGACTCTCCCGTTCGGACTAAAGGCCAGTGTGTTGACTGCCCCAACTTCGGACTCCCTGCGCATCTCTTTCCAATCGCGAGTGTCGAACACTTTGACTTCGCTTCTGCCGATAATCTTGATAAAGCGGCCGGCCGACTCGTGCTCGTATTTGGTGCTCGCCACTGCCAGCAGGCGCCCGTCGGCTGAAAAAGCGAGTGCGTTTGGCTTTCCCTTAAAACCTTTCAAGCGGCGCTCTTCTTTTCCGGTCTGCGAGTTCAACAGCTTAACTTCGTTATTGACAGCCACGGCGAACTGCGAGCCGGACGGGGAATAAACAATCTCGCCGGTTTGGTTCGTGCTCAGTTTTTGTTTTATCTCGCCGGTTTCGGCGTCGAGCAGTTTCATGTCCGCGCTGTAATACAGCATGGGCCTCGAAGGTTGAGGGAATGATGATCCGGGAAAGCCCAGGCCGGGCTGCTGAAACGGAGCGTTTGCAAGAAATGACCAGGTGTTGAAGGATTCAGCGACGGCCAGATCTTTTCCGTCCGGAGAATACGCGACTCGCAAATTCGAGTTCCCCTCTCCCGGCAGCGTCACTTTCTGTTTCAGCTCGCCACTGCGTCCATCCCACCACTTAAGCTCACCGAACACCGAGCCGTCCCGCGAGCGCGCCTTCTCCTGAATCTTCTCGCTGCGGAATTCAACACTGCCGCTTACCAACGTTTGTCCATCGGGAGAAAACGAAATGGATTTCACCGGACCGTCAAAGCCTTTGATGACATGTCTCAATTTTCCGCTTTCCATGTCCCACAGTTCGATGCGTCCGAACCGCTGCGAGGGTTCCGCGGCCCCTCTGGCAATCGCCAGAGTACTGCCGTCCGGCGAGAAAGAGATGGCGAAAACGACGTCGTCAAAACCAGTTGGAGTGATGAGGGGATTGCGCTTTTGCCCGGCAGTCCAAACTCCAAGCCCGGACGCAAGGCAGACAAGTACGGCTGCCATTCGACCGTAAGATAACGGTTTCAGAAAAGGGTGGATCATTCGTTTACTGGAGTGACTGCCTGTAACACGTGTGCACGTCAAACAGGTGGTGTGGGGAGAAACGCGACCTGATTGGAATTGTTTATATCAGGAAATCGAACCGGATGTAACCTCGCCCAGGAAACTGTTGCCGGCGACCAGTTGCAATCGAAAGTTCGCGGCGATGGTTTGACCAATATCCGCCAGTGACGCGCGCGTTCCCAGATTCACGCCGGGCGTGGTGTTCTTGCCATAGACAATCAGCGGCGCGTATTCACGCGTATGATCGCTGCCGGGGAAGGTCGGATCATTGCCGTGATCGGCGGTGATGATCATTAAATCATCGGGCTGCATGGCGGCTTCAATCTCCGGAAGGCGCACGTCGAAATGTTCGAGAGCGCGGGCGTAACCTTCGGTATCGCGTCGATGACCGTAAAGCATGTCGAAGTCAACCAGATTAGAAAAGATCAATCCACGTGTCTCTGCCTGCAAGGCCTTAATGGTTTGATCGATCGATTGTTCATTGTTTTTGGCGGTCAGGTCCTGGGTCACGCCCATGGAATCGTAAATGGAAGCGATCTTGCCGATGCAAACCACGTCGAGATCTTCATCCGCCAGAGTAGGTAAAAGATTCTCGCGCGGTGGCGGCACGGCATAATCATGACGATTCTCGGTGCGATAAAATGATCCCGGCTCACCCAAAAACGGTCGCGCGATGACGCGGCCAACTTTGTGTTCACCATCAAGCATCGCCCGGGCGATCTCACAAATCTCATACAAGCGCGCAAGCGGAATCACCTCTTCATGCGCGGCAATTTGAAAAACTGAATCGCCTGAGGTGTAGACAATCGGCTTGTGAGTTCGGATGTGTTCCGCGCCCAATTGCTTGATGATCTCGGTTCCCGATGCCGGAACATTTCCCAGAATTCCCGGCACACCCGTCTCGCGCACAAAGCGATCGATCACTGATTGGGGAAATCCTTGCGGATAAGTGGGGAAGGCCTGCTCCAGAATTATTCCTGCCATCTCCCAATGTCCGGTGGTGGTGTCCTTGCCGTTCGACCGCAGCGCGCAGCGGCCGTACGAGCCGCGTGGTTGTGCGGCCGGTGGCACACCGTCAAGCGGACGTATATTGCCCAGGCCGAGACTTTGGAGCTTCGGCAAATGCACTTCACGCGATTCGAGAATATGCCCGAAAGTATCCGAGCCGGCATCACCCCACTCGGGAGCATCAGGCATGGCGCCAATGCCCGCGCCGTCGAGGACAATCAGTACTATGCGATTGAACGAATCTTTCATTAAGACCTCAGTGTTTTTGAGATTGGAGAATTGTCACACGCGAACCGCACAGGCTCAAGTGCAAGGGTTCATTTCCCGCGCATCTGGTTGATTATCTTTAGGCCAGCGCTGCCGCGATTGGTGAGCACCGCACGCATTCAGCGAAGTTGTAGAAGCCACTTGATCAGGTCAAGTCAGGTGGTGGTTGTGGTGTCGGTAAAGTCACTGGTGAGGAAATAGAGCCAACCGCAGCTACTACCGAAGGCTCTTGGCTTTTGGCGGTAAGATTCTTGGCGTTTTCTAACACGGTAGCGAAATGAGTCTCGCCTACCAGCGTCAGGAAAATAAAACCCAGGGCGAGTTGCTTGATGGCCTCCGGCACATTTTCCTGCGCCTGATAGTCGTTATAGGTGTCGCCGAGTGTTTTCTTTTGTGTTTCGTCGAGGTTTTGAAAAGCGAGCAAGGACGCGAGTAAATATTTTGACCCGGTCTGAAAATTACCCAGCGCCTTGATCTTATCGAGATTCTGGGTGAGCAGTTCTTGCCGGCGACCCGCACGCACGCGATCGATTTTTAGATCTATAGTGCGCAGGATAATTCTGAGAACATAGTCTGGTCCGATCGATTCTTCTTTACCGTCAGGAGTCTTAATAACTGCGATACGAGATCGCATTACCGCCATTGCCCCGAAACCAGCCGCTAATGAGGCCACAAACTTGTCCGAAGCAACTGTTCCAAAAGTCGTCGGAAATCTTTGAATAAACAGATACGCCATGGCCGAGATGTAACCATTGAGAAAGACATAGACCAAGCCATACGGGCTACCTACAGCTGCAATAGGTTCGTCTCGATAGCGTGAAGCAATCTCCGCAAGACCTACGAGTGCCCCAAAAACAAAGGCGGCGCTTAATGCCCGCCATTCATTCAATTCCCTTTTCGTTAGGTCAGGGACGAGTCCCAGGCACAAAGCAACGAGCACTGCAATCAACAACAGTAGGAGCCCATAACTTTTCAGCCAGGATTGAATGGCTTCAATCGATGGTAAGGCCATGAGTGACGCGTCCTTCCACGGCGGGTGTGATAGCTAAGAGGAGACGAAGAATCGGAGGTCTGCTATTGAGTCAATCTCATACTCACAACCCAATACCTACCTCCTGGCTAACTTAATGAGATAGTTTCCCGCAGCATCCGAGGCATCCACTATTTCGACAATCTTAAGATTGGCCAGATGCTTAGTGACTTCCCACAAGTTGCTAAAATCAAAGTCCTTGATGTCGTCTTTGAGACTCCTGGCAAGCTCGTGCAAACCCATAGGCTGTCCATTCTGTGCTTCGAGAAGCTTGATCATAGGCTGGCTGTAATAAACTACGGCCTCATCGAGGGCGGATTGACCTTGAGAGGAAGTTTGCTGAGAGGAGCGATTAGACGAACCTGACAGCCAATCCAAACTGAACTTATTTCTGATGTCTTGCATTTGTCCCGCCTTCCGACATTAGCGCACATATCAAAATGTCCTGGAAGCTACAATAGAAACTGGATCATCACCGAAACGCGCAAGCAAGTCAATTCCTCCACCTACGTTATTCTATCTCGGCGCCACATATCCCTCGCGCGCGTGCACTTCACTCTTCTCTTTGACGCCGAGCACTTCAACCCGAATCGCGCGGTACTTACCGTCGCGCGCTTTGTTCGTAGGATAGTAACCCAGACTGTACTGCGTGCCGATGTCGGCGGCGACCCGTGCAAAGGCCGAGCGCGCATCCTGCAAAGTGACGGCAACGAAATTCCGGGCCCCGGACGTGCGCGCCAGATCGTTCATCTCGCGACGCGCCAGATTATAGAGTTCCCGGCTGATCTGCATCCGCTCAAATTGGCCCAACTGGCAAAAGTTGGCATAGTCTTCGCTGCGGGCGTTCGGCACGAAAATGCGCCGGTATCTTTCCATCTGGCGCGCGGAAAGCGTGAGACGACCGTCGTCCTGACAATCTTTCAGCAAACGATCTTCGACAAAATCCTCGGTATTAACTTGAATGAAATAGCAGGCCACTCCCGCACGCAAGAGTCGCTCGCGCGCTTCTTCATAGGAAGACGTGCTCGACGAGTCGACTCCATCAGTCAAAGCGACCACCGCCCGCCGCCCACGTACGTCCTTGCGGGGCGGCTCATGAAAAATCTCACTGGCAACTCTTTCCAGGGCATCGTAATAAGGAGTGCCGTTGCTGGAACCCAGGTTTTCGATCGCTGCCTGCAAGACTTTGCGATCGTCGGTCAATCTTGACAGCACGTCGACCGTGGCCATCGTCGATCCCGCATTAGCCCGATCCTTAAAGGCGACGATGCCGACCCGGTCGCCCGGCCGCAACGCATTAATGAAAGCGTTGGCCGCTTGTCTGATGAGACTCACGTCTGCTCGTGTAGATCCGGATGTGTCAAGCAATAAGGCAATTTCAAACGGCGCTTCGGTGGTACCGAAATTCGCGATGGTTTGTTTTTGCCCGTCTTCATAAACAATGAAGTTGTCCCGGCGCAACCCCGAAAGCGGACGTCCCTGATTGTTGACCACGAACGTGGGGACTGAGACCAATTGAGTATCGACGCGCACGACGTCGTCTTCGTCCACCTGCGGGGTCGGTGAGGGTTGCTGTTTGTTCTCTCCCTCAGTGACCCGGCGGGGACGCTGTTGTTTTTCTGGAGTCTGGATTTGGCCCAGCGCGGAGAAGCTGAAGCAACACAGCGCAATCAATAGAAGCGCAGCTGGTGCTATGGTTCGACTGGGTTCCCACTGATTGCCTTGAATGCTCAGGTGCATAATAAATAAGTTAGAGCTGAAAAATTACAACGGAAACTATAGCCGGAAAAAGAAGTCTTGCGAAAGTGGCAGTGGGTCAGTTTCGCAGCAAATGTCCGACAAACTTTAGCTTGTCGCGGCGTTACGACAAGCTAAAGCTCATCGGACATCAAACTGACCCACTACCATATTGGTCACCTCCTTGACAGTGCCGCTCGCTTCTCTTAGCATGGCGATTCACTCGCCACCGATGTTATTGTGGCAACGCTCTTTGGATGCGGACGTGTCAAATAAGGTTGAGTAACGACATAACCGAACGTCTGTTCCACTATTGCGGGCACGTATGTCAATGGTAGACGGCTTCCCTTACAAGGAAGAGGTTGGGGGTTCGAGTCCCTCCGCGCCCACCACATGGATCTCGGATTTCAGATTTCCTGTTTTATGAAATCTGTGGAACCGAGTCAGATCTTTTGACAATTAAGTTTACCCGGAGTCGTAGTTCAGTTGGTTAGAACGCCGGCCTGTCACGTCGGAGGTCGCGGGTTCGAATCCCGTCGGCTCCGCCACTTTAAAAGCGGTTGCTTTTCATTCATGAGAGGCAACCGCTTTTTGATTTTGATTGAAGCAGGGTCCAGCTCCAGTCTCATGTACCAGGGGCGGATCTGTGGGTCCGCCCTGGTGTGCTCGAAACATTATTCTGGCTAAACAGGGCGCACACTCAGGTGCGGCTCTACAAATGAATTATCAGGTCACGACGCGATGAACTTAATTGCCAAGCTCGCTTTCCCTCTCTAGAATCGCAGACCTGATGATTCCTGTCGCCGAAGCGATTCAAATAGTTCGCGAAAAAACCTCTCAACTCGATTCCGAGTCGGTTCCCTTAACCGACGCCCTGGGGCGCATGCTGTCCGAAGACATAATCGCCGATACGGATCTGCCACCCTTTGACCGCTCGCAGATGGATGGTTACGCCGTGCGTGCTGCGGACGTTCAGAATGTACCGGCGCGTCTGGCCATCGCGGGCGAGTCGGCAGCCGGCCAGGGTTGGCATCACGAGATGCACGCGGGTGATGCCGTACGCATCATGACCGGCGCCCCTGTTCCGTTGGGCGCCGACAGCGTGCAGCAGGTTGAACTAACACGCGAAGTTGATGAAGGAAAAGTTGTTGAGATCCTCGAGCCGGTGAGCTTGGGAAGATCAATCGTCAGACGCGGCAACGAAATCCGAGCCGGTGAAACGGTATTACACGCCGGCGAACAAATCAACGCCGCGATGATCGCGGTACTTGCCTCTTTCGGTTACGCGAGCGTGCGCGTTGGCGCTCAGCCGCGCGTCGCGGTGCTGGCAACCGGCAGCGAGTTGGTAGCAGTTGATCAGAAGCCTGGGCGCGATCAGATTCGGGATTCGAACAACTATTCCATCCGGGCCTACGCAATGCTTGCCGGAGCCAGGGTGGAATTATTTCCGCTGGCAGGCGACGAAATCTCTTCACTCAAGAATCAAATTGCGGCGGCAGTCGAGCGCTCAGACGTGCTGGTGACGTCGGGCGGAGTTTCGATGGGAGTCTACGATTTTACAAAAGCGGCGTTACGCGAATTGGGAGCAGAAATATTATTTGAACGCGTCGCGCTGCGTCCGGGCAAGCCGACGGTTTTCGCGCGTCTGCCAAATGGCGTGCTCATCTTCGGCCTACCGGGCAATCCGGTTTCAGTCTCGGTGACGTTCAACCTATTCGCGCGGACTTCACTGCTGCTAATGCAGGGCGCGACAGAACCTTTACTTAAGGAAGAGTGGGCGGTCCTGGCACGCGGATTAAAGGGATCGCCCGACCGCGAAAGTTATCTGCCGGCCAAACTAACGACGAACGACCAGGGGCATTTATTGGCTGAAGCGTTGAAGTGGGGCGGCTCGTCAGACTTCGTGGCCTTTGCCCAGGCCACGGCCCTGATTATTTTGCCGGCAGGAGTGAAAGCGTTGGAAGAAGGAGCGCGCGTGAAAGTGGTAAGACTGCCGCGGTGAGCAGTTTTGTAGATCTTCGAAACGGACATCCGGCCTGACTCAATTCTGCTATGCTCGAATGCGAAGAATGGGAAAGCTTTTTTACATCACAGCGGTGAACTGATGGACATTCGCGAGGTAGATTTCTCAACTGCCGGGGCGGCATTGGAAAGCGCGCCGGCCCCGCTGGCCCATCAGGCCGTCCATGATACGGTCGTCAATATTTTACAAGCGCTATCCAAAGGCAAGCTTCTTGATGTTCCCGCAGGCGAAGGAGCGCTGGCCGCACGTCTTGAATCGGCCGGTTTTGCCGTGCAGTGCTGCGATCTGTATCCAGAGATCTTTCGGTTGGCCGGAGTTGAGATCCGGCAGGGCGATCTGGGCGGTACGCTTCCCTATCCGGATCAGTCGTTTGACTACGTCACTTGTCTCGAGGGCCTCGAACATATCGAAAATCCGCAGCAGGCTATCCGCGAGTTTGCGCGTCTGTTACGACCCGGCGGACACTTGATCGCGAGCGTTCCCAACATACTTAATATTGAAGAGCGTTTGAAATGGCTCATCTATGGCTACACTTCTCACTTCAAACCGATCACACGCGATGCGGTAGCGCAGGTACGAAAACAGTTTGGCGAAAAAGTCGAGGTGGCCCTGCATGTAAATGCAATTGGATATTCCGAACTGCGTTACACGCTAGAGGAGTATGGTTTTGAGATTTTGCAGCTGCACCGCGACCGTCCGAAAGCACATCAGTGGCTCTACTGGCCCATCGTGGCCGCGATTCGAGCGGTTGCGTTTTTCACACCTGAACGGAAGAAGGAAGATCGATGGACCAGGGCCCTGGGATCCGATGAAATCCTCCTCGGGGGAAACACGTTGATCGTGCACGCCTTGAAATTGTAGGGGGCGGACCTGAGTGTCCGCCCTAAGCGAAAAGTGAGGTCTGGATCCTATGAGCGAACTCAGCCACATCGACGAACAAGGAAAAGTAAGGATGGTCGACACGTCTGAAAAAGCGATCACCACGCGCCGCGCCGTGGCCTCAGCCCGCGTGCTAATGTCGCCTGAGACAGTCGCCGCGGTTCAGGCCCATCGAACACCCAAAGGTGATCCGCTGGAAGCAGCGCGTCTGGCCGGCATCATGGCCGCCAAGCGCACCGCCGACCTCATTCCCCTCTGCCATCCATTGCCGCTTACCCATGTTGATGTGCAGGCCAGCATCCAGGATAGTGGTATCTATCTGGAAGCGGAAGTGAGCACCAACGCGCAGACTGGCGTCGAGATGGAAGCCCTGACCGCCGTTTCGGTAGCGGCATTGACGGTTTATGACATGTGCAAAGCGCTGGAAAAGAGCATCACCATTACTGATGTTCGGTTAGAGAGCAAAACGGGCGGCAAGTCAGGAGACTATCAGCGAAAGGCCTAATTTGGAGCCCTGGGACCGCACGCGTCCTGCGTGCCGGCATCGCCCTTCAAGAGCTTTTAACTCCTAACTTACTTCTCCCTGACGCCGGCACGCTGGAAGCGCGCGGTCCCAGGGTTGCTCAGAAAGCAGGAACATCAACGGCGCCGGTGGCGTTTACCAGTCAGAGTTTCCTCCCCAGAGCCTAAAGCCTTAGAATGCAAAAGCGCCGGGGCCTGAAGAGATAGCGGACAGATTCGAGCGAGGAGAATTAGAAATGAGAGTAGGTATTTCAAGAGACGCGCGGCCGCAAGCCACGACTTTGCTGATTGCGGCAGGCATTTCGATTGCGCTTTGGTTCATCCCCTTCGCAGAGCTCCTTAATTATCCCTTTCGTCTTTTTGTAACTTTTATTCACGAAGGCGGTCATGCGCTGGCCGCACTGCTAACCGGAAACTCGGTTCAGAGTTTAAGTGTGGCGATGGATACGAGCGGTGAAACCTACACTACGAAGGGCGGTCTGTTCTCACAAATGTTTATTTCCAGCGCCGGCTATCTTGGTTCGATGGCTTTTGGGTCGCTGTTGCTGGTGTTGATTCGCAGGAGCATTGCCACGCGCGTGGTCCTGGCCGGCTCTGCGGCGCTCGTCTTTGGCCTGACTCTGATCTTTGGATTGTTTAAGCCGCTGATTGCGGGTGGTGCTGTGTCCGGGATTCCCTTCACTCTGGTTGCCGGCACCCTGCTGGCAGTGGGCCTGTTTGCGGTTGCCCGATTCGCCGGCGCGCGTGTCGCATCGTTCTTCGTCAGCTTCCTGGCGGTTCAATGCATCCTTAACGCCTTGCTTGATCTGAAAACTGTTTTCTTCCTTTCTTCACCATTTGCGCCAAGCACGCAAACTGACGCCATGAACATGGCCACGGCGACCGGCATCCCGGCAATCTTCTGGACCATTCTGTGGATTGCTGTTGCGTTCGCAATGCTGTGGCTTGTAATGCGCTTGTATATCGTCAGCAGAGATGCCCGATTACAGCCCGATCTACCCTTCGAAGACTCACCTGCAGTTTGATCAACCTTCTCTAATTGGCAGAGCGTCCTCCTTCAAAGATACGTTTAGAGAGTGCACTTGTGCGCCCAGCAACGAGCGAAATAAACGGATCTCTCATTCCGCTTCCTCCACGCTGAACTCTCAGCGCTCTTTCACTGCCGAGTCCGGCGGCTCTCACTCAGAAAACAAACCGCGCTTGCAGCTGGAACATCCGCGGCGGGTCGATGTTGGCAAACGCCGGGATTGCGACCGTGCCTGTAGGCACTGCTACGAGCTGACCGAACGTCGGGGCCGGTGCCGCAAGATCTCCGTAGGTTGTGACCCCGCGGCCGAGGAAGTTCCCGTGATTGAAGATATTGAAACCCTCCAACCTGAGCAGGATCTTCGTGCGCTCTGACGTCTTGATGCGACCCTCGACGAAGACTGCCACTTCGGAAGTAGGAGTTCCACGAAACACCGACTTGCTGATGACCCGGCCATTAATGACGGGCCGATCATTGGTTATGCCGTCACCGTTATTATCAACGCCTGTCGTCGCATTGAAGGGACGCGCGGAGGCTAATTGTGTCAGCGTGCCGGCAGTGATGTTGAGGGGAAACCGATAGCTGAATGTCATGACCGCGCGATGATGCTGATCAACCACGCTCGGTCCCAGCTCCTGATAGCCTAAGCGTGAAAGGATGCTCTCATTCGGCCCAATACCATTCCCGTCCGGCTCACTCGTGTTCGTAGCTTTGGACAGCGTATAGCTGAGAGAGGCATATATGCGGCGGTTCCCGCGATAGCTTATCAACGTCTGCAATCCGTCGTAATCTGCGACGCCCAGGTTCATTATTACGTTGACCTGCCGCACGCCGCCATTGTTGGGGAAGATGGGACGGGTGAGATTGGCCGCGGCCACGGTTCTAACGAATCCCGGAGTCGGGCGATCGATGGCTGACGGGGCGTTCAAATCGATCGTCCGATCCATTCCGCTCAAGTGCTGATGTACGTAATCGCCGCCGACAAATAATCCCTTTACTACTTCGCGTTCCAGGCCGATGGACATCACCTGGCTGCGGGGATTTACCAACTTGTCGGGATAGTTCGGCAGCAGGTTAAAGTTCAGACCATACTTCGCAAACTGAGCCTCGTAAAAGCTTCTGCGGCCTGCCCTGATCGTGATGTCGCGTGCGGGCAGTTGAGTGGCCGGGATCGTTTTTGGATCGACGTTTACCGGAAGGCACGATCCAATCAGGCAGGTGGGAAAACCAGCTTGCGTGGGACTAGTCGCGGTGTAGGTCGTCAGTCCGTCCAGCCCGTTAACCAGGAAACCGGCGACCGCATTGGATCGAATCTGAGTGTAATACATACCGTAGCCGCCACGAATCGACGTGCGCGAATCACCCAAAGGATGCCAGCCGAAGCCGATACGTGGTGCGAAGTTCTTCGTAGCGTCAGTCAAGGTTTGACGATCGTAACGCAGACCGAGATCAACGGTGAGGTCCCTGCGCAAGTGAATACTGTCCTGCACGAACCCGGTCAGCAGCCACTGTGACAGCTTGTAGCTGCTGATCCCGAAGTTGATAGGCTGCGTGTAATTCTGCACGTCAGCCAAAGTCAACTGATCGAGCGGCGCTGTCGTCGCCGCCTTAAAGGTAAACGTTCCGAGAATCGCGGTGCCCGGTTCGCTGCCCGTGCCGCCCGAGGTGTGACGAATCACACTGCCGCCGAAGCGGAAGTCGTGCATGCCATGAGACCAGGACAGCGTGTCAGAGAACTGCACCTGATGACTGTAGATGTTGGAAGCACGCGACTGGCCAATAGTGAACGGCACGGCGCCGGCGCGTGTGTAGGTGGTTGAAAGGGTCTGAGCTTCCCAGAGCGTGACCGGGTCGCCATGCAAATAGGCAAAGCGCGCTTCATTGAGAAGCCGCGGGCTGAGGACCGCCGTGTGATTGACTTGAGCCGTCCATGACCGCCGCGAGTACCGGCGCGCGACGCTTGGTGCGCTGCTGCCACCGACTGCGTCCTGAGGGTTGTCGTCGAAAAACCGATCGACGTTCATTCGAAACATTAAGTTCTGCTTCGACGTGAGCTTGTGATCCAGCCGGCCGTCGAAGAGCAACTGGCGGTAGTGGCCGGTGTAATCGAGGTGGCCATCCGCCGGCAACACAAAAGCGGGCAGCGAGGTCGAAAGGAAAGTCGTTCGATTCTGACGCGTGTAATCAGCGGTGGCGAAGAAGAATGTCTTGTCCTTGACGATCGGTCCGCCAATCGAGCCGGAGACCTGGTTCAGTGCATCCGGAATGTCGACCGGATTGATAGCCGCTAGCGTCGTTGGCGTAACGCAGCTCGGCACTGATGATGGACAGAAACCCCTGGTCGAGAATTTCTTTGCCTGCCAGCCACCACCGGGACGGACCATCAATATTCCCTCGCCATGCAGGGCGTTAGTGCCGGTCTTGGTGACGATATTCAGGGCCGGCCCGGAGGTCCAACCGAATTCGGAAGAAAACGCGTTCGAGAGCACAGTTATTTCCTGGATGGCGCCGATTGGAATCGTGGCGATCGACGTCTGGCGGCCCCAGCCTTCATCATTGCTGGCACCGTCAAGCACGAAGGTGGTGGCGCGACGTGATCCTACTCCGGTGATAAAGTAAGTCGCATTGACAAACAGATCGCCTGTCCCTTTCCCCTGCCGGAACGCCGAATTCAGGAGCGGGATCGTCGTGGCCTTGCGGCCCAGGATCGGCGTCTCGTCGAGGCGCTCGCCCTTGAGCGCGAGGCCTATTTGCGGATCCGCACGCACGCCTTCGGTGGTGCCAAAGACAGTCACTTCGCTCTTGCCGCCGCTCGCGAGGAGTTTGACCTTCACCGTAGCTGTTTCGCCGGCACGGAGCGTGAGCCCAGTGACGTCTTCAGCGGAAAAACCGGTCATGTTGACGGTGACCTTGTACTCTCCAGTCAGGGAGAGCGCCGCCATCGTCACAGAGCCGTCATCTCCGGAGACCGCATCGCGCACGGCCCCGGTCGCGATGTTCACCACCGAAACCTGCGCGCCCTTTACCACGGCGCCGTTTTGATCGATGACCGTCACGATCATCGACGCCGTGTTGGGAGATTGCGCGGCGACCGGAACTGCGATGAAGGTAAAAAGAGCAATTAGGATCAGCGGCAAGCGGATGCAATTCCTGTTTGTCACTTTAGCACCTCGTAGTTTTTGAATTAGCGGTTCCACCATGGGTCTCAACGGTTCCAGCGCAGGGCCAATCAGCCTGGATTGGCACGATAGAGTATCGCGAGGACCTTCGAAACCACGGATGGTACGGGCGGGAGAGAGTTACTACCAGAGCTCGTAGTAAGTAGCCCAGACTTCAGTCTGAGTTTGGTTGATTCTGTCCGACAAACTTCAAGCCGTAATAGGGCCAGTCAGGAAAGGTCAGGGCAGTTTGGAAGGGGACCCTGTCCCCGCTCCTCTGGCCCAGAGAACAATGGCAAGAACAGCATCTATCTTTGCGTAGGATTCAAGGTTTAACTGCCTCATGAATCCCCTACTAACTTGAGCGGGGACAGGGTCCCCTTCCTGACTGCTCTACCCGGCCTTGACTGCTCACTTCCTGAGCCCCAAATGCCGAAGCTTCAGACCAGAGCTGCCTTCGAAAACAACCAAAGCGCCATCCACAATTGATCGAGGGGGCAGGACACAGACTGAAGTCTGTGCTACCTGGTTACGGTAAACTCATCGAAATAACTCACGCTGTCGGTCTTTGACCATACCCCGACGCGTCCCGATACGGGCTCTGAAAGTGTGAAATCGAGCAGGTGCTGGCCGTTCAGCAATGCCTCCAAATTCGTCCCGTGAACTGAAATCTGGAGCGTATGCCATTGGTTCTTAGCGAGCGGCACATTGGGACTGCCACGCTTGACGAACTTGCGCGTGCCCTTGTTGAAAGTCCAGAGCACAACGTTGTCTTCCATACCGTTGAAGCGCACTGTCAGGTAATCGCCGTTCGGCTTGAGATTGAAAAGAATGCCCGCGCATTCGTCCAGTTGTCCGGCAACGATCTTGAAACGGATACTGATCTCGCCATTTTGAAAATCCGGAATGTCTTTAGCCACTGCGTAAGGAAAGTAAGCCCAGGCTTTTACATTGTCGATAAACTCTTCGTTGCGCGCCCCATAAATCGCGCGCGCTTTTTCCGCCAGCCCGCCCGCGGGTTGGCCGCGCAACCATTTACGTCCATCGACGGCCAGCACTTTCCGGCCCCCATCATCAACGATGGACCAGTTGCCAACCACTGACAGAAATTTCACCGATTCCCGGCCGGGTTTTTCCTGCGACAAATCGATGCGCACCGCTTTGGACGCCACAGAATTCTTACTGCCGCGTTGGGCAACGACGGAAACTGTCACTGCCGCTAATAAGAATAGGCTAATAAGGCGAAAGTAGTTTTTCATAATTGCTCCTCGGCTTGGTTCTTTGTTCTTAGTTCTTAGTTCTTGCTCTGGAGGAGCGGAATCCATCGCCCCTTTGCGGCTCAGCAAATCCGTGTATGTGATTTTCTATAAACATTCAGCTCCTCCGGAGCCCAGGGCACAAGCCACGACAATGAGTTTCGAAGTATCAGGTTCCAAGTACTAAGTAGTATAAGTTCCAAGTTCAAAACTCCTACGAGCGACGCGACACCCACCACGCCAACAGGGTCAGCAACGGCCATAAGCCGTAAAAAATCAACGCGGCACGTTTGGGCCGCGCCGCCAGCGGATAGCCTGAAAATTCACTGCCATCCCGGTTTGCCGGCGCGTTCGTGCCCGCGAGTTGGTAGATCTGTTCCAGCACGACCTCTTCAATGGTCGAACGATCGCTTAATTTCCGCCCGTTCATCTCGTACCAAATCTCGCCATAATGATCGTCGGCCCCGGCAAACAATCCTGTGCGACCGCCGGCCGCATAGTCGACCTCAAGCTGGGAAACATTTCGTCGCAACTTCCGCAGAACATTCTGTTCAAAATCAGTCAGTCGCGGATCTTCAGCGGACAGGAATACTGTAATACGCAGCGGTTGCTTGATCTGGCGCAACAGTGCTTCGTCAACGGGGGCGAAAGAGTTGCGCCGGTTCTCACTAAAGTCCCAACTGGACCTCAATCCGGAGGCGACGATCATTATCAACACCACCGTGATTGTCACAGCACCGGTCGCCGCGGCGCGAAACTTGAGCGTGCGTCCGGTGTGCAACCAAATCACGCCCAGGGCAAAGCCGGCGATGCTGATCGCCAGCATAACAATCACAGTGCTGAGCCGCAGCAACCCCTGTTCAAAAAAACGCAGGGCAGCGGTAGGTGTATAGCTGGCCACTTCCTGCAGCCAACCACCCCTGGCCGCGGCCATAAAGTCCAGAGCCCACGTGCCCACGGTAATGCCCAGAGTAACGATGGCGGCGCTGGCTGCGCTTTCGGCAATGGCGGCCGCGGCCACGGCAATCCCGCCGCTTAACAGTGCGCGCAGCAAGTGGCCCAACCCCAGAGTAATAGTCTCCGGACCATATAGATGACCGCGGTAAGACTTCCATAACAGTAGGGCCACCAAACCAGGAATCAAGGTCACGAACCAACCGGCGATGAAGACCACGCCCTTCGCCGTCATCTTTCCGCTCAGACTACCCGGAAGTTGTAGCAGTAGTTTCAAGGCTCCGCTTTGCTTCTCAGTGGCAATCAGACGAATCGCCACGAACGGAAAGAGAAACATCGCGGCCAGATCATAAGCCCCAAAGGTAGGAGCCAGAATGCCATCGAGCGGAGTGAGGCCCTGAGCCAAAGCTGCCGGTCCACCGCCGCTGCCGCTCGCTTCCGCATATAGATTCACCGCGGTGATGAAGCCGTGACCGACCAGGGGCCCAATCATCAGCAGCAAGAGCCAGAACGAGCGCGACGCCACCAACTCACGCCATTCCTTGGCCAGCAACTCGAGCCAGTTACGTAAGCGCAAGAAAGATCTCCTCAACGCCGCCAGCCGCCAGTCTGGCGCGCTCTCGCAGTTCCGGGATGCTGCCTTCGCCGACCACTCGTCCCCCGCTCAACAGCACCAGGCGATCGCAAACACGTCCCGCATCGATGAGCTGATGTATCGACAGCATCAGGGTGCGGCCGCCGGCCGCCTGAGTGCGCAGCAAGCTCATCACGTCCCGAGTTTGCCGCAAGTCCAGACCATCAAAAGGCTCATCGAGCAGCAGCAAAGGATGCGATGTCAACAAGCCTAATGCCAACAGCACTCGTTTGCGTTCACCTTTTGACAGCGAAGAGATACGCGCCCTCATCAGTTCATGAAGCTTGAGTGGCGTGGAGAGATCGCTCACGCTCGGCTCTGTACGACGGTAAAGCCTTTCGAAAAAGGTCAGCACCCACTTCACTGATTG
Source organism: Acidobacteriota bacterium (assembly GCA_025463135.1). Lineage (GTDB taxonomy): Bacteria > Acidobacteriota > Blastocatellia > Pyrinomonadales > Pyrinomonadaceae > JAOAPY01. The sequence continues at coordinate 2,157 of JAOAPY010000014.1, read as the reverse complement.
TTCCGCCCAGGGCAGGATTGCGTCGGGCAGATAAAACATTCTCTCTTTACGACGCGAGGCGGGCAGGTCGTCGCTTTCAAATTTCAACGTGCCCGCCTGTACCGGGATGAGGCCGGCAAGACATTCGAACAAAGTGGTTTTGCCGGCGCCGTTCGGACCAATCAGACCCAGCACTTCACCCGGTCGCACGGAGAAACTCACATCGTCCAATACCAGACGATCACCGAAGCGCTTGCTTATGCTTTCAACCGTCAGCAGTGACATTGTTTCCACTTGACTGGTTTCAACCAGACTCACGCGACCTTGCGCTTTCTTTGGTTCGAGACCGCATGTGCAGCTTCTCTCCAACTGCTTCGTTTAGAAAGCGCACTTGTGTGCCTGACGTCCAAAAATTAGATCCCGCAAATTATTACCGATTCATCTCTGGACTGTCCCGCGCACAAGTGCGCTCTCTAAACGAATCCTGGAGGTTGACCTGAAGGGTTGGGATCGAATGTTTTCAGCTCAAGATGCGGACTGCCTGCTCGATTGCAGCATGCATCTCGGTGAGTGCCGACGAATGAATTAACGCCAGGGCCAGCAGCAGCATTGAGGTCAGGACAACCAACCTTGGCGCCCACACCCTGAGAGCTGAACGCGGCCGATTGTCGGGTGCGGCACCGGCCAGGACGAGCAGACGGCGGACGCGACCTTTGACGCCCTCGGCTTCATTACCCAGCAGAAAGGCCCCAACCGGCATCGTGGGACGGGAACCGGCGGGGATCATGCGCGCGATTACGATCAGGGCGGACGCGAGGTTGAGCGCCACCGCCGATCCCTGTCGCGCCGCTGACTCATCCGCTGCTGCCTCTGCGTTTTCTGCCCAGGCGCGATCGAGAGATCGACCACAAGGCACAATCGTCAGCATGTCCCGGCAAGCTCTTATGAATATCCGTTTGAGATTGTCGCGCGCTGCGAGGTGGCCAGACTCGTGCGCAATGGCTGCCAACATCTCTTCGTCACTTAATGATTCCAACACGCGGCCGGCTACGAACAGACGCGGTCGGAACGAACCAACAACGGCGATTACCGGGAATGGGTGTTCGATTCGAAAAGCAGGAATACTGACTTCTGAGATCCGAATCGGTTCCGCGCCATCGAGCCACTGTCCCAGCAGCGCACGTGTGGCTAACCATGATTTCAGCCCGCGCCACATTGCCAATGAGACACCGAGCGCGGAAACCAGGGCCAGCATCCCGAGCTTTCCGCCTACGACTTCTGTGGTTGAATAGGGTTCGTTGAGTAGATACGCAGGAATCAGCAATGCTGCAATTGCCAGCAGAGCGACGGACGGTGGGCCAATGCGCATCGCAAAAATAATCCGAGCGCGTGTACGCGCGGACCAGCGGAGCGCGGGTCTGGCCAGCAGACGCCAGAGACTTGCCGCCAGCAGCGAAGCCAAAGCATTGATGCTCAGCAACGCCGCCAGGACCAGACTGATGCCCAGTAGTTCGTACATGCCCAATCAATCCTGGCGCCGCAACTGGCGCTTCTTTTCTTTCACTAAACGATCAAGCTCATCGAGCCATTCGCGGTCCCGTTCGCTTACCGTATCGACAATACAGGCGAGCACCGGTTCGATACCTTCCGCGCCGTGGCCCAGCAGACCATCGATTACGTCCTCGCGAATTCCGTGTTCAAACTCCTGCTCGGAAACCGCCGGACTGTACAGGAAGGCGCGACCATCTTTGCGGCGGTTGAGCAGCTTCTTTTTGTACAAACGGTCGAGCGTAGTCATCAGCGTCGTATAAGCGACCTTTTCGTCAAAGCTCACAAAAACTTCGCGCACGCTAAGTTCCCCGCGACGCCAGGCTTCATGCAAAACCTGTTGTTCGAGTTTACCGAGCGCGAGTGATGCCACTTCGCTTGGCCTGCGAAAGCCACGCAAAAGAAACCTTGGTGATTTCATTGGCAGGCATTGTTGAGCATGAACGCCCGACCTGTCAACAAGATTGGCCGGCTGGTTGCCGGCTGGTAGTGCTCCATTAAGGTGTTGCCCAAAAAGGGGACGGTTCGAAGGCAATGAGGTCAGTACCACCTGCGGTAGCGGGTGGGTTGTCGTTGGAGCAGCAATAACGCCGAGAGGATCTGTTGCCCAGCGATCTTGTTCGGGAGCAG
>JAOAPY010000041.1 GCA_025463135.1 Acidobacteriota bacterium | reverse complement strand
TCTAAATCTGAGATCTTTCTTTTCCCGTCAGGTGCATTGATTTCGACTTGTCGAAGTTTTTCGACGCTGGCTGCGCATTTGCTGCCCCAGGCCATGTCGCGATCGTAAGCCTCCTGAGCATTCCGTGGTTTCACGAAAGCCTCGTCGTAGTCAAACTTTAGAGCTTCAGCCCAAAACAATTTCAGAATGACTTTAGCTTCTGGTGGGAGCGCAACCTTGATGCGCGATCAGAGGAACCGTGAACGCACCGCGCAAGTTAAGAAACGAGCTACCGCCGCTCCGGTCCAACGACGTGTTGGGCAGCCTACGTCGGAGTTCATCAATCATTGTATCCGCCCCGCTAGTTCACCAGCTTGTGTTGTAGTGCGTAGAGCTTGCCCTTGGCCGTAATTTGGAGGAAACGATACGTGTCCAGTGTCAAAAGCCCCTCGGCCCTGGCCTCTTCAACTAGGATATCGAACATTGTTCTCGAGCCAGACCAGGTCTGGAGCAATGAACTGTAGTGCATATCTTCGTGCGATTGGCTCTCGAACATAGACACAACCACGGTCATCAATTTCGCAAGCGCATCGCCACTACGTTCAGGTGATTTGATTGGGTCAAACGGATTGTTTCCGACTGGGGGTTTGACAAACAACGGAGCGTTGTGAAGAGCGCGCGTCAGCTCATCGAAACTGAATTCATACTGATCGTCGCGCGAAAAATCCAGAAACAACTTGGACTTCAAGAACGTCGGACGAGCATATGTTCCTGACTGTCGAATAATCGGGATTACCTTGTTTGAGTCAATAGTTTTCAGCAGATCCGCAGTCACGATCATTTTCTCGTAGCCGACGCCGCCAGCACCAGCGTTAGCTTTTTCAACATAGCGATCGGTGCAGATCATGAGCACACGGTCTGCACTTGCCAGATGCCGTTCCATAAAGTGCGGCAGGTCGTCACCAGGTCCGAGCTCCCACTGATCAAGAATCGCGTCGACCCCTGTGTTGCGTAGACGTGTTGCGAGGTCAAGAACCCATTTCTTGTGTTTTTGTGAATCATGGGAATAGGAGATAAAGGCTTTGGGAATGCTCATCAGATTTCCTAGCGTCAAAGACTGGCCTTACGTTGAAAAGCGAACGGCCCAACATGTATCAGCCACCCTAAGTGGTGTCGAACACTAGCACGTTAGTGGTTTCTAAATCCATAATCCTTCACAAACCCACCGTAGAAATGCTCATCCACCATTGGGAGGCCCGTATGCAGTCGGAACAAAAGAGACAACCCGTGTCTGCGTCGAAGCCGCGGCTTTTGGATCAGGTGCGGGAGGTATTGCGAAGCAGGCATTCCAGCATTCGAACCGAAGCGGCCTATGTCGACTGGATAAAAAAGCACCCCAACGCGGCTGCCCCGCTGGGGACTCTGCCTGGTACATCTTCTATCACAATAAACGACACCCGAAAGAAATGGGCGCCACTGAGCGGGAGCAATATCTAAATCACCTCGCAGTCGACAAAGGAGTAGCAGCCTCTACTCAGCACCAGGCGCTAAGCGCCCTGATCTTTCTTTATCGTCACGTGCTCGACATCGAGATCGGCACAATGGACAAGCTGGAACGTGCCCAACAGCCGGAACGATTGCCCGTCGTGCTTACCGAAACAGAAGTGCTGCTGATTTCAGTCGGGGTTTTGCGCGCTACTAAAAACTCGACTGAAGTCGGTACTCTAAACGCCTGAAGCCACGATCACTCATACCACTGAAGGGTGCGGGAGTTAAAAAACTTTTTCACACCGTAACCCGTAACAAGAGACAGCACGAGACGAATCTGCTAAAGCCGGGCTAGCGCAAAGGCTGGGCTGGTAAAGCTGGATCAGCCTGCTAAAGATGGAGACCGCAACGAAATCGCGGAAAGAACTTGCAAAGAGTTCTTCCTGCGGCCTCCCATTTCCAATTTCTCGAAGACAATTTCAAAAACTGGAGACTTGATTATGGGACGAATCCTTTTAACGTGCCTGCTTCTATGCGCGGTACTGGGCATGGGACGAACGCAGCGAGCGCAGACGACGCGTGTGGCACGGGCGTCCGCGCTTAAGATGCGAGGTTTCCAACGCAGCATCGGGCCTACTACAGCACACGAGCAGGATGCTCGTGCCACGTCGCAGGATCCACTGCTCGGAACCTGGAGTGGCCGGTTGCATTTTGGTGATGAGAGCAAATCCATGATGCTGCGAATCGAGTTGGGTAAGAAAGGCACTCCGGTGATGTTTCTGGATTTGCCCGATCTAAAGTTCAACAATCTTGGGCCGGTCCCCGTCAGTCAGGACGGCGAAGAGTACAAGGCATCCGGTTTCCACCTGCGCCTAACTCCGGCCACCAGTATTACCGGCACATGGTCCTTTGACGGCAATGACCTGACCTTTGAATTAATACCCGGACCGTTGCCAACACAAGCGGTTACGCCGCCGCCGGCTGGTCCGATCGCCACTCCGGCCTGGACCTTCAAGACCGGCGATGCGATCTGGTCGTCACCGGCGCTTGCAGGGAACACCGTCTACTTCGGAAGCAATGACGGCTTTGTCTATGCCTTGAATGCGAAAACGGGCAAGCAGGTTTGGCAGTTCAAGACCGACGGTCGGGTCATGAGTCGCCCGACATTGGATGGTGCTTATTTGTATGCATTGTCCGACGATGGCTATCTCTACAAGCTCGAACAACGCGCTGCCAAACTTGTTTGGAAGTTCGATACGCATGGCGGTGCGGTGGCGCGCGATCTTCCCAGTCCAAAATCGCAAACCTATGACTATCTGACGTCAGCGGCGACGGTCTCGGGAGGAATTGTTTATATCGGGAGCGCGGATAAGCGGCTCTATGCGGTTGACGTCGAGACAGGCCAGGAGAAATGGCACTTTGAAACGCAGGGAATGGTGCGTTCGATACCGGCCGTGGCCGGGGGATTGGTTTTCATCGGCAGTTATGATCACAACGTGTATGCGCTCGAGGCGCGGACCGGTGCGCTGCGTTGGAAATACGACACGCGCAGGGAAGTAGTCTCGGCGCCGTTGGTGGTCGCGGGCACGGTTTACATTGGCAGTCGCAGTGCAGACCTGTTCGCCCTGGATGCGGCGACGGGAAAGTTTAAGTGGAAATATTTCTACTGGTCTTCATGGGTCGAATCATCAGCGCGCATGTTGGACGGCGTCCTTTACATTGGATCTTCCGATTACCAGCAACTGTTGGCAATTGAAGCGGCCAGCGGCAAGCGGCGCTGGAACATCAACCTGGATGGGTCGGTGTGGTCTTCGCCCGCCGTCACCGGGAAAAATGTTTACGCCGGGGTGGTCGGAGTCACCGATTACTTTCTTCCTCATCACGGCGGTTTCTTTGCCGTTGATCGCGCGTCAGGCAAGGTGGCCTGGCGCTTTCCGATGAGTGCGATTCCCGGAGTGGTTGACCATGGGGTCGCTTCCTCGCCGGCCGTCGGCGATGGATTGGTGTTCTTTGGCGGACTAGATGGAACGTTCTACGCTTTTAAGGTTTAATATCCTGCGCCCCGAAGGTGTAGTCGTTACGAGCCAGCGCATAACCTCGTTCACGCCGGAGGTGTGAATTGCATAGCCATTGGTATCGCCCAAGGATCATCGATTAGAAAAAGATTGGACACTGAAAGCGAGTACAAAGAAGCCTGCCAATGCTCGGAAGCAGAAGGCAGGCTTTTTATGTCGAGGTCAGAGGAAATCCGGCTATTGCCGATCTCCCTCGTGGCGATTGTGGCGTCGGCGGTTACTGTCGCGATTGTGCCATTTGTTACTCATTTGGTGGCGACGATGGCGGCGATTCCAGTTGCGATGTTGTCCATTGTTGGAATGACGGTCACCCTCCCTGGTCTGTTCTGAACGTCGTTGATCATTGCGCCGGTTATCGCGGTTCTCCTGAGCGAAAGCAGTACAGGATAACGCGACCAAGAGCGCAAACAGTGCGCATAGTTTCTTCATATTATTCCCCTTTTCCGTGGTAAGTAGTACACAGTCGTACTCCGAAGGGGATGAGTGGCAACTGTCGGGCCATGGTGTAAGACTTCTTAATCAAGCGAGGTTAAGTTTCTGCCAACATGTGTCTAATCCGGCAAGTCGATTCGGTCAACAGCAAAACAGGTGCTGACGGAACACCACAGGTCAGTCAGAAGCGTAACATTGGTCCAATTGGACCTTCCTACTGTCGCTCGTCGAACTCTTAACCGAAATAAATCTCACAAAGTCTACGTCTCAGTCTTAATCAGTTGACTAACGTGAGCCAACCTCACACGTTGACATAGTGGCGGCCTAATCTGCTGCTCGAATCAGCGCGGTAATACGTCGGATACTGTTGTTGAAAGTCTTAGTGAGGTCGACTTGCTGCTTAACCATCTCGAGTGCGCTGTCTCGGCTACAGAGCGGAAATTTTCCGGCTCCAGCAGGTTTCGATTGCGCCAGTACTTGATGGCACGGAATTACCCCAAGGATACAAATGGCGGGCACAAGCATAAATTGAGGCATGATCGCGGTTCGTTGCGCCGGTATTCGTTGTGATTTCGATAACGAAATGAGTGATGCATTTTATGAGAGCGGTAAGTAGTAACTTCGCGCAGATTTTTTGATTAGTTCGGCTTTGCCTCGAGAGTCAACCCAAACGCTGGCAACACTCAGGAGTAGCTCGTTTGCTTCATCCTCTAGAGCGGAAAGTGCGGCAGCGGAAAGTTTTTCTGGGTCGTTTGCCCACCAGATGAAGACATGAGTGTCGAGCAGAAGTTTCATTCCTGGCCCAGCCAAAACTCATCCGGTAGGGGTTCATCAAAGTCTTTGCTCGTCGAGATAGTCCCTCGATTAAGACCCGCAACACGCTTCTTTTTAGAGTGAGTTACAACCGGAACCAGGCGCGCTACCGGCGTGCCGTGCTCTGTGATTATCACTTCGTTACCAGCTAAAGCGTCTGCGAGCAAGTCCGGTAACTTAGTTTGTGCCTCATCTACACTCACGGTTTGGGTCATAAATAATTCCTCTCTGCGTTCGGAGAGTATAGCATTGTCAAAGGGACTTCTTCATTCATCGGCAGGACAGAGCAACTGACTCGATGGTTTCATTGAGCCTGGTTTTTTGAACGCAAGGCGGAAGAGTGGAAGCAAGCTCAGAAGCGCTTGACCGATCAAATAGCCGAACACCAAGACTCCAAACATAACTATTTTCAAGACGGCGTGCGTCTACTCGAACTTTCGAAAAAGGCCTATTTCCTGTTTGAAAAACAGAATCCAAGCGAAAAACGCCGATTGCTCGATTTTGTGTGTTCGAACTCGACTTGGAAGGATCAAACTCTAACCGCTACGTTTCGCCAACCGTTTGATCTGCTTGCCGTTACCAATACCGCGTGGCAAAGACAAAAGGCCGCCGGAGCTACTTCCAGCGACCTTCGTCCTATCTGGCTCCGCAGGTAGGGCTCGAACCTACAACCCTTCGGTTAACAGCCGAATGCTCTACCATTGAGCTACTGCGGAATAAGTGTCTTAGATCACCCAGGGCATCCAAAACAGCGGTCAGTTTTTATAACAGATGGGAATTGAGAGCGTCAAGAACGCACGCTGAAAAGGTAGCGGGTCAGTGTGGTGTCCGATAAGTTTTAGCTTGTCGTAACGCCGCGACAAACTAAAGTTTGTCGGACATTTGCCGCGAAACTGCACCACTACCCGCTGAAAAGGTAGTGCTCTAGTTTGCTCTTGTAAAGCAAACTGTGTGTTTGCGGCCGCTTTGAATGCCATTCGGTCTTCGCAAACCAACAGTTTGCGTTACAACTTAGGGCACTACGACTTTCTCCGCGGGCTTGCGCGCCACTCGCGACCTGAGCGAATATCCTTCGTTACCTAAAACGCGAAGAGTTCTTCTATTTTAAGGGTGACTTTTGCAAAAAGTGACTCTCTACGAGAGGTTTCCATGGAACGCCGAACAACTGCCTGGTTTAGTCAAAACTTAAATATCGAAATGCCGCTGGTCGCTTATGGCCACGCGGGTTATCCGCTGTTGATGTTTCCTACCGCCGCTGCTGATTATTTGGAGTACGAGCGGTTTCACCTGGTTGATGCCATTCAGCCTTTTATCGATAGCGGCAAGATCCGCGCTTATTCGATCAACAGCGTGAATCGCTACAGCCTGCTTAACGAACAGATGCCGGCGCACCTGAAAGCGGAGCTGCTCACACAATACGATCGCTACATCACCCAGGAGGTGTTGCCGCTGATTCGGAGAGAGTGCGGCGAGGACGCGCGGCCGCTGACGACGGGAGCGAGCCTGGGTGCGTTCCTGGCTCTGAATATGTATTTCAAACATCCCGATCTGTTTCGCGGCGTGATCGCGATGAGCGGCGGCTATGACATCAAGTCGTACCTCAAGGGGTATTACGATGACAACGTCTATTTCAACAATCCGGTTGATTATCTTTCCAATCTGACTGACGACCACGACCTGGCAATCCTGCGTCAGGCGGACGCAATCTTCCTGATGTCAGGGCAGGGAAATTATGAAGCACCCGAACGCAGTCGCCAGCTCTCCGACATTCTGAATGCGAAAGGCATTCCCCACACACTCGACCTCTGGGGCCCCGACGTCGACCACGACTGGCCCTGGTGGCGCAAGATGCTGCCGCATACCTTGGGAAAACTCGTTGGTTAATTTTATGAGGCAGGCAAAATAAGAAACTATTCCGGCTGAGCCGCAAGCCAACTCTCAAAAGCAAGCATGATGTCGTATTGATCCTCGTGGGGACTGCGCTTGAGAAAGCCGGTCAATACGGAACTGGTAAGTAAGGGAAGGAACTGACTGGCTTCAATCGCAAGATACCCTGACTCGGTCCATTGATAGATAATCAGATTCTCGCCTTCATAGCGCCAAATTTCCGGAACTCCTATGGTGGCGTAAATCGGAAACTTAGAAAATGATTCGTGGTGCAGATCGATCTCAACTACGATGTCGGGCGGAGGATCGGTGGTTAGATCAATCACATCTTTTTTCCCCACCGCGCCTGCGTTTTGCACGTAAAAGCACGCATCAGGTTCAACGCCCTTTCGCGCCTTCTCCTTTTTCATAGTCGCCGCGCCGTAAAAGAGGACTCTGAGATGGCGCGTCATACTCAGATGGCCCACTAACCGCTCAATTAGGCGCACGTACTTTTCGTGTTTGAATGAAAGCGTCATGATCTGCAACCTCCCGCTGTCGTAGGTGATGCGCAGACCACTTGCCTCTCCGACTACCTCGAGTAATTCCTGGTAATCGTCCCAGCTAATTCCATGCTGGATCAAAAGGCTATCCGCAGGCAGGCGGTCAATCATCTCTACGATTGCCTCGGCGGGATTTTGTGTTTCCGTATTCATGAGCTTTTGTTTATGCAGTCCAGGCGTTTGACGAACTCACGGTTCGCCGTCACCTTTCTTTCCTTTCTTCTTCGGTGGTTCGGCCTCGCGCGGACGCGTGGCGGGTGGTGGAGGCGCTTCGGTTTTAGGCGTCACGGTTTCGGGTTTGGGAGCCGGACGCTCGGTGTCCGCCTTGGGCGGAGGCGGCATGGTTACTTGCTCGAGCTTTGGCTCCGTAGATGTCGCCGGCAGGGCGGTGTCAGTCTCACCACTGTCTTTCGCTTCGGCGGAAAGCTCAGCCCGTTCAGCGGCCAGTTCGCGTTGCCGCTGCTTATACAATTCCTTCATGTCCTCGGGCATGATCGGCGCCTTCGCGAAATCTTCCTTCGGTTTATCCTTCAGAAAGTCTTTCATAAAGTCGACAAACATCGGCAACGCGCCGTGGCCACCGGTCATGTCATTTCCCAAAGGCTTCTTGCGCCCCGGAAAGCCCATCCAGGTGCCGGTGACATAGGTTGGTGTGTAACCGATGAACCAGACATCAGTGTGATCGTTGACCGTGCCGGTCTTGCCCGCCAGTGGCACACCCAGCGAACTGGCCGCGGTAGCGGTACCAAACTGGACCACGCCGCGCATCATGGAAACCATAGTCAGCGCCACGTACTCGTTAACGACTTTATAAGTAGTGCGCTCCCATTCCTCGAGCGCGGCTCCGTCGCGATCCAGCACGCGCCGAATCATGTGCGGATCGACGCGCACGCCCTTGTTGGGAAAAGCGGAATAGGCCGAGACCATCTGGTCCAAAGGCACTTCAGTCGCGCCGAGTGCCGATGGCAGGTAGGGGGCCATCGGAACCTTGATCCCGAAACGGCGAACCATTTGTGCCCCGGTTTGAATGCCCACCGTTTGCAGTAAATGCACGGCGGGAATATTCATGGACTTAGCCAGCGCCATCTTCAATGGCATGTCGCCACAGCCCAGCGAGCCGTCATAGTTATGTGGCTGCCAGGGACCGATAGTGATCGGTGCGCCGCTTACGGTCGTGTCCGGAGTCATACCCCATTCGACCGCGGCGGTATAGACGAATGGTTTGAAACAGGAACCAGTTTGACGATAAGCCTGAGTCGCGTTGTTGAACTTGTTGGTATAGAAGTCATAGCCTCCAACCATGGTGACGATCTCGCCGGTCTTCGCATTGAGAGTCATCATCGCGCCTTGCACCGCGGGTACCTGGGACAACTCAACTTTCAAACGCCGGTCCTTTTCACTCACTTCCTTAATCGAGAATTCGGCCAGATAGCCGGGCTTGAACTCATCGCGCGGTTGACGGTGTGACCAACCCATGTCGGCGGCAGTGACCGTGGCCGTGTACTTGCCAAAACGCACCGTCGCTTCATTCCGTCCCGAATCTACTTTCATGATCATACCAATCAGGTAACGGCCGGTTTGATAGTCATTGCCGTACCAATCGGGGTGCTTGTAGGCGGCCAGCTCCTGCGGCGTCGCGGGACCTTCTCCGCTTTTTACCGTGGTCGGGATCATCGTATAGCTCGAGCGCCAGCCGCTGTGCGAACGATCGTAGCGGCGCAATCCTTCGCGCACGACTTCGTAGGCTTTCTTTTGCGCTTCGACATTGATGGTTGTGTAAACGGACAACCCACCCTGGGCGACGCGCGTGGTGTATTTGTCTTCCAGATCCTGACGAATATGTTCGACCGGATAATCGAAGGGAGACGATTTGGGTTGCGATTGGTAGTAAGCCGTGTCGGCGAGTTGGATTGGCTTGGCTTTGGCTGCGTCCGCTTCCGCTTGAGTTGTAAATCCATTCTTCGCCATCAGATCGAGGACGAGATCCCTTCGCTCCTTGGCCTTGACCGGATTCGATGTGGGCGAATAATCGCTGGGGGCTTTGGGAACTCCGGCAAGTAAGGCAGCTTCGCCGAGGGTCAAGTCTTTTGCCTGCTTGCCAAAATAGGTCTCTGATCCGGCTTCCATACCATACGCATTAGCACCGAGAAACATGTGGTTGACGTACAGCTCCATGATCTGGTTCTTGGTGTAGTAGCGTTCGATCTGAAGCGCCAGGGCCCACTCATTAACTTTCCTTTTGAGTGTCTGCTCTTTCGATAGAAATAAATTTTTGGCGAGCTGCTGCGTCAAAGTAGAGCCGCCTTCCACTTTGTCGGTGGTCACTCTTTTCCATCCGGCGCCGATTATTCGAATAGGATCAATGCCGATGTGATCGTAAAAGCGCACGTCTTCGACAGCCAGAATAGCGTTCTTCAATACCGGCGGAATCTCTTCGTACTTGAGCGGAATTCTTTTCTCGAGCGCAAACTCGCCTATGACTGTCTTGTCGTCGTCAGCATAGACGCGAGTAACCACACTGGGACGATAAGTCGCCAGGGCAGCAACCTCATTTGCCGCGCGCGAGTAATTCAGCTCGTACGCTGCCAGTATGCCGGTCAGCCCCCCTGCGGCCAGACCGAGAACCAGAACCGCGGGCAGCCAAAGCTTGCGCAGGCGGTGACGCCGTTCAGCCGGCGGCGCCGTGACAATCGCTCTGGGTGAATAAGCCCTTAATTTAGAGCCAGGATTTCTGGTAGCCATATAATTCCCACCTTCCTCAACCTCAGAATCGCGTAGGGACCCGGCCCGGCGCAACGTGGATATCCACAGTGCAAATTATAGAATTTCGGATTGCGAATTGCGAATTGCGGATTTTAAAGCAGAAGGCAGAAGGCAGAAGGCAGAAGGCAGAAAGCAGGAGCCAGAGGCCGAAAGTAAGCGGAGGGAGATCTCTCATTAGTAAGGGCAGTCAGGAAGGGGACCCTGTCCCCGCCATACTGTGAACAGCCCTAACCACCGAAGATCCCTCAACCTCAGCCATCATGCCCCTAAAAAATCCCGGCCCCTTGGCCTGCCGCTCTTCGCCCTTTGCTCTTCGCCCTTTGCTCTTCGCCCTTTGCTCTTAAATCCGCAATCCGCAATCCGCAATCCGAAATCCCCCCCCAGTCATATAATTACTTCGCTGATGCGACTAATATTACGAACACGGAAACAACGACCGTGACACACAAACAGATGCACAATTCAGAGCTGCAAGCCCAGCTCGAAAAACTTCATAGCGCCAGTTTCGGCTGGGCCCTGAGCTGTTGCCGGCGCGACCATGCAGACGCTGAAGAAGTACTGCAAACAGTTTATCTGAAGATCCTTGAAGGCAAAGCGCTATATAGAGGTGAGTCTAGTCTCAAAACCTGGCTGTTCGCCGTGATCCGCAAGACAGCGATAACCGAGCAGCGCCAGAGTTGGCTGCGCGCACTGAAATCGATGGCCGCTGCGACCGCCAGGCCTGAGCGAAACTCTTTAGCAGTCGAACCCGCGGCAGCGTTCGAAAGGTCTCAAGCGCAGCAGCAGTTTCAAAAAGCCATCGAACGTTTGCCTGCGCGCCAGAGAGAAGTGCTGCATCTGGTTTTTTACGAAGATCTAAGCTTGCGCGAAGCCGCGGTTGTAATGGGCGTCTCGATTGGCAGTGCTCGCCAACATTACGACCGGGGAAAAAAGCATCTGCGCGTGTCATTGAATCGAGAGGAACTTGATTATGGAATTAGTTGGGAACGAAAAGAAAATCCTGGCGCTGTTTCATGAACTGAAACTCGCGGACGAGCGCCTGGCGCCCGAATTCAGCAGTGTGTGGAACCATGCGCGGGCCACCAGTCCTTCGTCGTCACGCGTATTTAAGTTCTCACTCGCCGCGGCCACGGTCCTGGTTGTAATCACCCTGTGCTCGCTCGTGTTTTGGTCGCGACACTCACAATTGGATCAGTCGTCTAATCCCGCCGTGGCCGCTATACAGTCAACGTTTGACCCAACGCCGGCGCCGCCGGCAACAGAACCTGGGACCACAAAATCGGGCGTGGCTCAAGCACCTAATCACGTTAAGTCGAACCGCGGAACTCGACGGTTCACAACGCTGCGTCATCAGGCTGACATCACTGCTTCAAATTCAGCCATCCGAGCGGACGTCTCTATCTCGACCTGGCAATCACCGACGGCGACGCTCATGCAGTCGCCCGCGGACGATGTGCTGACGTCGTTGCCGCAGCTCGACCGCTCTCTTACCGAATTGAAAATATTTTTGCCGAACACACCGCAATGAAGGAGAAAATAATGAAGAGAAGAATGGGAATCATGATCGCAATACTCGGCGTCAGCGTGCTGGTTGGTATTCCACTGCTGCGCGCGCAACAACCACCGCCGAATGCAATGGCCGCACAGCCCCGCCCGCCTCAGCCTCCCATGCCCCCAATGGATCCGTTGGGGGATGTAATGTTTCCTCCGGAGCTGATCATGGGCCATGCGCGCGAGCTGGGACTGACTGACGAGCAGAAGAACTTTATGCGCGGCGAAATTCAAAAGACCACGACGCGCTTTCTCGAGTCGCAATGGCAACTTCAGGATGCGATGGAAGCGTTGCACCAAACAATGAAAGCCAATGCAGTAGACGAACAGCAGGCACTGTCGCAACTGGACAAGGTGCTGGATACTGAACGTCAGATCAAACGTCTACATTTCAGCCTGGGCATTCGTCTCAAGAATCAGTTGACCGCCGAACAGCAGGGAAAACTCCGCGGCATGAGAATGCCCCCGCCACCCGACGGCCAGCCAGGACCCGGTGAGCACCCTGAGTAATTATGCGACGTGAATTAGTAACAGGGTCATAACAAGTGGACAACCCGGACTCTTTGTTCTTGCCTTTACGATGTGCCATTTACGTGTCCTCAGAGGTTTACACATGTCCGCGATTCCGCGATAAATAACGATATGAGCACTCAAGAGCTTATTATCAAGGAAGTCGAGAATCTCCCGGAGTCTTTGCAGCAAGAGGTTTATGACTTTGCGCGGTTCCTTAATATGAAGTCGAACGGTGAACTGCGACTGATGCAAGAGTTCGATTCGTGGGAAGCTGTGAGTGACGAGGACTTGGTGAAGTTCAAGCGGAGCATTGCAGAGCTGGAGCTAAAACCTCCTGCCTCGTAACAACAACGCAGTATCAAGCAACTATGCTATTCTGACGAGCCTATGTTTCGCGATCCGCGTCTGTCCCGGATGGCCGCGTTCCTCGGCTCAATCGGCATCGAAATGCGCGCCGGCACCATCGAGGTGCCGACGCTCTTCCCAGGTAGTCTCATCTCGTATGGATCGCTTGTCGTTGACGAGTCAATACTCATCGCGCCGGGTGACGCCCTGCACGAGGCCGCGCACATCGCGCTTGCCCCGCCCGAGCGCCGGTCAGCTGACTTTGGCTTCGTTGAAGAAGCGGCAGGCGAGGAATTGACAACCATCGCCTGGTGCTGGGCCGCCTTACTGGAGCTCGACATTCAGCCGGAGGATGTCTTTCACGACACTGCCTACAAGCGTGGTGACTCCCCAATGATCATCGATTGCGCGCGGCGCGGGATCTACATTGGCTTCCCGCTACTGCAGACATGGGGGATGGCGTTTGACGAAGGGAATGCCCTCTCTCGCAACGTGAAGCCTTTCCCTCACATGGTGAAATGGATCCGCGACTGATGCCTGTTGATAAGGTGACCGCGAGACGCAGTCCATCTAGTGTAGACCGCAAACTGTGACGCGAGCTTGGACATGAAATCCTTAAGCCGCGTTTGCACTCCTTGCACCCCATGTACCTTAGTCTAGACGATTATTATTAGCAGAGCTGAGAATAGCTATAGATGAAATACAAAGTTGTTGTGGATGATAACTTTCACTATATGGATGAAAGCGAGCGGTATACGCATGGTGAGTTTGAGTCATCTGATATCGCTCTGAGCGCGGCGAAGGCGCTGGTGGATGCAGACTTAAGATCCCTATATCGCTCAGGGATGACAGCCGATGAACTCTATAGTCATTACACGAGTTTCGGTAATGATCCTTATATCATCTCAGAAGATGAGAGTTGTCATTTCTCCGCTTGGAATTATGCGAAGGAACGTTGTCAAGAGATCTGCAAACGAGCTGTTCAATCCGACGGCGACACCTAACAACTTCATTCAACTGGAGTGCCAGTCAGACACGAGTTGTTGCTCAGCCGCAATCGAAGCCGCGGAAACTGCATGAGTTCACAGTCGCCGTCGGTCTACACCTGCGGCACGGTGATGGCGGCGATTTGGCGAAAGCCCTGAGCCGACTGGCGGCTTACTTACTGTTTTGCGTCAGGAGTCAGGCGGATCCACTCTGAACCGCCTCGATTCGGGTTCATACGGATCTGCATAGAAGCGAGATGCGGAATCCGGTACTCGAGTTGATAACCAGAGCCTTGACAGAACGTGGCGCACGGTTTTATACGCAAGAGAACTTAGGTCGCCGATTTCATACTAAACCAGAGATACATTGATCGGCGGCTGCGAATGTTCGACTCAGAACCTATACATTCGAATAAGGAGCTAAAATGAAGGATAGGATGGCGACGATATTGGGTATGATTAAGGCGAATACTCAGGCGACCGTTGAGACCGCCAAGGCCGAAGGGGGAGTCCGCCCTGGCATAACCAATTTCGCGGAAATGGGAGATGATGGTTTTGTTCTAGAGACCGTCTTTTCCGCTTGGGGGCATCAAACGCGTCTCTTGTACGAAGTGTCTGCGGGCGGCGAATTCATTTGGATCAGGCTAACACACTTGTTTGGCGTTATTGACATGAGCGAGGGCGCTGACGTTAATAGGATATTCGGGCTTCTTTGCGAGAATATGGAAAACACCGCATATCTTGCGGCGGCGATCATTGACGAACTCCCATACGTTAGCCTCAACAATCACGGCTCTTATCTTGCTAAATGGAGCAATGAAGACATTGCTCAAGTGCTGTTGGATCAGCTGTCTCGAATAATCCTGGGATTGCTCTTTAGCACACCGAAACTAATAAACGAGCTTGGCGTCATCGTGTTGAAAACAAAGTAAACAAAGTAAAAGGAGCCCATCATGTCGGAAACAAAAACGTGTTACGGCTGCGGCAAAGAGCTCCGCTATCCACGCTACTACTGCAAACAGTGCGATGCGTTCTATCACTACGAATGCCTAAAAGGCGGAACCCTTACACAATTGCAGTGCCCGCACTCACATGGTTATGAAAATCTAAAGCGATTTGACAGTTGATTTCGTCATGGGCCGCCGAACAAGGCCTTGCAGCCGACGGCACGATAGCGTGCTTCTCAAATGGCTAATTGCTTCACGGTTGATGCTGACCGTGCGCGCAGTTAAAGGCCATCGTTAGGCCGGTAGAAACATTATGAAACGCACCTGGACGATCATCGGCGTAAGCGATGTGCCGAGTAGCTTCAAATGGTACCAGTCGCTCTTCGGCCAGCCCGAGACACAACCGGGCCATACCTACTTTGGTCAGATCGTCGATTCGGATGGAACTGTCCTGCTCTGCCTCCACCAGTGGGGCGCGCACGAGCATCCGTCGTTGACGAGCGCGGACAATGCGACACCGGGCAACGGGCTGCTTTTGTTCTTCCGCGTCGACGATTTCGATATGGCGCTGAAAAGAGCACGCGCGCTCGTCGCCCGGCTCGAAGAGGAGCCGAACACGAACCCGGCTACTGGAACACAAGAGTTCGCGCTCCGGGATCCGGACGGATACTACGTCATGATTAGTGCCTTCTCTTCGCTGGAGCTGAGGGGCCACGAGACGCCGGCCTAACAAACGCATGCAGCCTACCGCGGTTTTGATTTTCTTTTCGATCCGATATCAGCAGCGCAAAAGTATCTGACAGCCTGCGGAGCAGGCGAAAGCATGAAGCCTGGGGCGTAAATTCCACGTCTGAGCGCGGGCGTTAGGCGCTTTCCTTTTAGCATCGAAATCGAATCCGCAGAGAGATTCCAGTCGTCGTAAGCCCCACAACGTCGGCAGTCGAAGTGTGTCGCCGCTCGTTGAAAAAATCTCAGACGAAATACTTTCCCCGAATCGTCTTGACTATTTGAACCCTTAACCATTGGCTGCCGCTTGGGCGAGGCCCACTACAAAGGAGTGACAAAGATGCCGGAAGAGATCAGCAACCAGCAGCAAGCGAAGCGTCGGAGCGGATCATGGATTGGTTTAGCCATTGGGCTCGTATGTCTCGTGGGGTTAATTGCGCTGGGTGGTTGCAGTAAAAAAAGCGCGAACAGTAGTCCGGGAACAGTCGTGAAGAACGGCAGCGGGATGGAGTTCGCGTATGTCCCGGCTGGTAGTTTTCAGATGGGATCGGGCAACGGCGATCCAAACGAGCAGCCCGTTCATCAGGTGACATTCGCGCGCGGCTTCTACATGGGCCGCTATGAAGTGACGCAATCGCAGTGGCAGAAAGTGATGGGCAACAACCCTTCAAAGTTTAGCAACTGCGGTGAGAACTGTCCTGTGGAGCAAGTCTCATCGGATGACGCGCAGGAGTTCATCAAGAAGTTGAACGCGCAGAATGACGGCTACCAATACCGCTTACCGAATGAAGCAGAATGGGAATACGCTTGTCGCGCCGGGACGACTGGTGATTACGCGGGCGATCTGAACTCAATGGGGTGGTACACGGTTAACGCGGACTATAAGACGCATCCGGTGGGACTGAAGCAGGCGAACGCATGGGGCTTGTACGACATGCACGGGAATGTGTCGGAGTGGGTGATGGACTACCAACATAACAACTATGATGGTGCGCCAACGGACGGCTCAGCATGGAGTAAGGCAATCTCAGACGATCGGATGGAGCGTGGCGGTTCGTGGACCTTTGATGCCAAGCGCGTCCGGTCGGCCCAACGCAGCGAAGCTCCCCACGACTATCGCTGGAAAGACGTCGGGATTCGGTTGGTGGCGGTTGCGCGGTCATAGCCTTTACATTCGTTCCGCGCATGCTCGCATAAAAAGGCCGGAGCGAAGAACTCCGGCCTTCAGTAGTTTTTACCGGCAATCAAGCTTACATAGCGGGCGAATTCATACCAAAGGCGAACTTCCATGCATCGCCGTCCTTAACATAAATTGACACGCCCCAGATAACAGTTCCCCCGACCTTCTGGCCGCCACAAGTGCCTTCGGCAGTGCCCTTGCGAGTGAGCATCTCGACGGTCGGCGAAAGAGCTGAGGCGAAGCCGTCAGTGACGCTGACGCTCTTGATATTGCATCCGGCCCCGGTCCAGTCCTTCATTGCATCGGCCCTGGTTGCGAGGTAGGTGCCGAATATATTTACAAAGGAAACGTCCTTTGCCATCAGGTCGTCGAGCTTTTTGGCGTCGTGCGCCTTCCATGCTTCCCATAGCGCGAGTTCGACCTTGACGAGAGCGTCGGTGTTGGCATCGGGCGTGGCCTTAGACTGAACTGCGGCCGGAGCAGCAGTGTTAGCAGCCGTATTTGAATTAGCCGCAGTCTTGTCATTCTTCTTCGGCTCTTCTTTTTTGGCGGGAGCTGCGGGCTTTTTTGGCGGAGCTGTGGGTGCGGCCTTTGGCGGATTCTTCGGATCGACGATCAAATTCTCGCCGTGGAAGACCGCCTGCCATTTGTCGGCGCTGCGGACCCAGATGCTGGCCGAACGGATCGGGCTCGGCACCTTCATCGGCTTGCCGTCGGGGCCGTTGCACGTGCCGTCCCAGGTGACCTTATAGCTGAGGGCATACGTGTCCGCGTCGATCATCGACAGCGCGGGCTCGGTCAGGTTCATTGACTTGATGTCGCACTTGACGCCGGCGATCATCTTGACGGTTGCGGCCTTGTCCATCCGCTGGCCGCCGGCGAGAATAACGAACTTGTCGCTCAGCATTCCCTCAAAGAACTTTGAATCGCCCTTCACATAAGCCTCATTGGCCTGTTTGTCGAGGGCCATTAACGCGTCGGTGGTCGGTGTGGCCGCAACCGGTTTGCTCGTATTTGTGTTGGCATTCGTGTTGGTATTATTTGCGCCGGTGTTAGCAGCCGGGCCTCCGCAGGCCGCGACAAACGTCGACGCAGCAGCTAATAAAATAGAGAGAGTGATCTTTTTCATGATTTTCTCCAAACGGATTATTCGATTTCAAAAGGTGGATTCAAGTTTCAAGAGCAACAGGTGAATTCGTTTTCGCTCCAGCGGGCAAGATGTTTATAGCTACGGGCGACGCTCAAAAATCTCGCTCCGTAGTGCATTGAATTTGGGAGAGCCGCAGGTGATCTCGTTTTCGCCCCAGCGGAGCAAGATGTTTATAGCTGCGTGATCCTTTCTTTGCTCCTTAGCTCCGGAGGAGCGTAACCGTTTCTTCACCAGTTTTGCTCTGCTGCGGCGATTCGCTCCTACCAGAGCGAAATCTTTTGGGTGTGTTCGTAGCTATAAACATTTCGCTCCGCTGGAGCGAAACACGAACGATATTCTGTTGCACTTCCAAATTGAATTCCCGAAAAACAAAAGCCCGTGGGGTTTTGAACAAAAACCTCCCGAGCGTTCCTACGTCATCCTAATTGTGTATGGTCTTAACACTATGACAAGACATCGTCAAGCTAATAGTAGTGCTCCGTTAGCGTGTTGCTGAGAAAGAAAGGACTGCCCGGCGAGTTACTGCGAGGCATGAGGTCAGTACCGCCTGCGGTAGCGGGTGGGTTGTCGTTGGAGCAGCAATAACGCCGAGAGGATCTGGTTTGCCCAGCGATCTTGGTCGGGAGCAGACCCACCCGCTACCGCAGGTGGTACTGACCTCATTGCCTTCGAGATTTGCCTCTCCGTTGATGTAGAAATCGGAAATCGGAACTACCCTGTGATTCTGCGATCTTGATTGACGCTATACGGTGATAAGATTTTCTTCGGCGAGTATTTGCATTCACTCACCGCAAAAAACAATTACACGTCATGCCGAGAAGTTCGGAACATTGATTATTGAAAATCGCAGGCCTGACTGCCACCGTTACTTGAATGTCGATAGGCGTGAGATTGGCAGTGAGAGACCTCCGGCGAGTAGGATAATTCCGCTGACAACCTGAGCGATTACTATCCCGCAAATCATACGTCAGCGGAACGGACCGCACTCGGTCTGGATAGCGCGTGACGCGATTTCGGCAACGCGGATGGTTCTGACGGCATTGCGTCCGCGAGTTCGTTGCCTGGGGGCGTCGGTGCTCTTGCACAATTTGCTGGTGCGGTTCGATAATTGTCGCATGACTGAGAAAGAGATCGTGATCGAGACTATTCGCTCCCTGCCGGACAACTGCTCGTTGGATGACATTGCCGTGCGCATTGAATTCATGGCGGCTGTGCGGAAGGGGCTCGATCAATTGGACAGCGGCGAAGGCATTCCTCACGAAGAAGTCAAAAAACAGTTGGCCTCATGGCTTATAAGCTAAGCTGGTCTCCCGCTGCCCGCGACGACCTACACGACATTGTGCTCTTCATTGCGCGTGATAATCCTGACCGTGCGATGGCTTTCGGTTTTGAATTAATTTCGGAGACAGACCGGCTGCGAATATTCCCCGAGTCTGGCCGCATTGTTCCCGAATACCGGAATGAAGCAATTCGCGAAATTATCTTTCGCCCGTAGAGGATCGTTTATCGAATCGATCATGAGCGAAGGCTTTGTGAAATGGTGCGTGTTTGGCATTCGGCGCGCGGGATTCCTGAGTTGTAGACACAGAACGAGTAGGCAACCCGACGCGTACCTCTGGCTCGCGCCCAAATCTTTATATTGACCACGCACAGCGGCCGAGTCTTTCTCTGTCTCTCCGCCCCGCGTTTCGCTTCTAACGGAGCCAGATCTTTTCGCGTACGCCTGGCTATAAACATCTTGCTCCTCTGGAGCGATAACGAGTTCCACTATTGCCTTTTCAACGGATGTCGCCTCGCGAGCTCACGGAGAGTCGGTATCAATCCCGTCTGGCGGCCTTTAGCAGAAACACAGACCTTCCAGGTTGAAGTTTGAATCGCGCGCTGGAACTTGTCTTTAAAGCAGGACTCTGGCAAACGAACATTTAATGCGTCATGATTCAATCATGAAATTCAGCCGTTACTTCAGCCTAGTTCTTTTCCTCGTGTTATGCGCCGCCTGGACGCCGGTCGGTGCGAGTGTCGGATCTAAGCAGTCGAAACCCTGGCGGGCGTTACATCTCCTCGACTACAACAGCGATAGCGCACTCGATGCACTTGGGCAGAATCTTGAAAACCTGGCGAAGCAGGGAATCAACGTGATTATTCTCGAGGTTGACTACAACTTCGCGTTCAAGTCTCACCCTGAACTTAGGCGCGGAACAAATCCGATTACACGCGATGGAGCACGAAGATTCGCGGCGCTCTGCAGGAAGCTCAACATCCGTCTGATTCCTGAGTTTCAATCGCTCGGTCATCAGTCCTGGAAAGCTGAAACTTTTCCTCTGCTCAGCGTCTACCCGGCCTTCGACCTTACGCCGGGAGCGTTTCCCAATAACGAAGGTCTCTATTGCCGCGAATGGGATCCGCTTAACCCAGAGGTCTGGCGAATCGTCTTCCAGTTGATGGACGAGATCATTGACGCGTTTCGTGCGGGCGCCTTTCACGTCGGTATGGATGAGATTTTTTTGCTGGGTTCGGAACTCTCGCCATCGACGAAAGGCAAAGACAGCGGCGTACTCTTCGCCAAATCCGTCAACGAAATTTATGCTCACCTCGTGCGCCAGCGTCACGTCGAAATGGTGATGTGGGGCGATCGTTTGATCGACGGTAAGAAGTACGATTTTGGAGAATGGGAAGCCTCCACTAACGGAACCGCCGCGGCTATCGACTTGATCCCGAAAGACATCATTGTCTGCCCCTGGCATTACGAACCGCGGGGCGATTATCCATCCATCCCGATGCTCATCGATAAAGGCTTTCGGGTTTTGCCGGCCGGCTGGAAGGACCTTGAGGCGACAAAGGCGTTAATTGAATTCACCCGCTTGCATGCTGATCCAAAACTGCTCGGTTATATGTTTACCACCTGGGGAGTAAAGAAGGATGCCCTCGTTGATTTCCCACCGCTGGTTGAGGGGCTGAAGCTGCTGCGAGACGAGCGACGTCCTTTGCCCTAATGTTGGAGTGCGATGAGCTGGCACCGCTTTGGCTTCAGGCGCTCGCCGCCGCTTTACTCAATGAAGATCTCTTACAAAATAGGGGGACCGTTTTTAGTCAGCTGCGACAGGTCGCAGCGAGAAAAGCGACGACATATCGCCGGCTCCAAATCGATAACATCTTTGACAAGTCTTAGCCGGTAGTTATACTCCGCGCATTACACCATCACTCCGCTGGGCTGCCCAGGTGGGGAAACATTGCTCATGGATTGGAAGTACAAGCACTTTCATCAGGAGAGAGTCTTCGCGGCGACGCGCGACTTCGTCTTGGAAGCGGCGCGCACGTTCATGGACGAATCACTCGGGTGGCGGATCACAGAAACAGCGGACGGGATTACGGCAGAAGGCTATAGTTTTACACATCGAGCAATCGCCAACTTTCACATTCAAACAGCCGCGAGCGGAGCATCATCTGACAGTGAAACAGTGGTGGCCATAGAATTATTGGTTGAGCGCGCTGGTTGGCGCGGATTCATGTTGTTCGACGTCGGTGGTTATTACGACATTCAAATTCGAAAGTGGCTAGACGGTATTCAGTGGTCCATTCATCAAAAACTCACAGGCAGTAATGACGAGTCTACGAATCCGCTCGTACTCGCCCAGAATAGACCCGCCGCGTACATTTTCAATGGATGCCTGGTGTTCATTGTCGTGAGCTTTGCTCTCTATTTGCTTGTCACGTTTATCTGCGCAGTGGTGGGACTTGTGACCGGACATCTATTTTTGTTGGGCAGGAGCTCTCTAATTATTCATGGAATCTGGGCGCGCATACTATCAGCGTTGATCCTGGTGTTCGGCGCGTTTCTGGTGTGGAAGATTAAGCATTCGGGGTCCGAAAGACGGTAGTGGTGCAGTTTGATTAGTAAGACGCATTTCCCATTGTGGGCCATCGTTACAGAACCGGAAGCGGACCTCAATACTCAACTCGCACCTCTTCGAAGGTAATGAGGTCAGCACCACCACGCGGGTCGTGAGGAGTCCGTCGGATTGGCAGTATCAGGTCAGTACCACCACGCGGTAGCGGGTGGGTCTGCTCCCAACAAGATCGCTGGGCACAACCAGATCCTCTCGGCGTTATAGCTGCTCCATCACTTACCCACCCGCTACCGCGAGGTGGTACTGACTTCATGACACGGTAGTCGGAGTTTCCACACACTCTCTACCGCTCCGGTTCTGTAACCAGCGCTTCTTCGTCGAGAGAGGTCGGGATCAATCGAATTCGTCGTCGTCGTTTGGTTGAATTATTTCCTGGGCCACGAGTTCACGCCAGGTATTCATTTCTTCCGCAGTTGCGCCAAGTGTCTTTAGCGCCGCACTAACCGCTCCGGATTCGCTCTTCAATTCCGGAAAGCTTAGAAATAACATTGCCAGGTCGCGCATGTCTGAGAAACCTTTAGGTTGGCCTTGCCGCGAATGATACGAACTCACTTTACTCGCGACGAGTTCAGGTGGAGTCAGCACGTGGATGTCTTCAACCGTTTGTGATTTCGGCAGGGACTTAACCGGGCGCACGTCTACCAGATGGCGATTCCCAGTCTTTTGCATTTGAAACAGGCGATAACCTTTGCCACCGCGAACCACTCGCAGACGTACGGCGATGTGGAAACGTTCACTGAGATGTTCGCGCAGCTCTTCCGCTAGTTCCGGCGCCCGTGTCGACATCAGATCGATCTCCTGCGTCATGCGTGGCTCGGATACATATGCATTCACCGCAGTAGCTCCAAACACAACTACATCATCGCGCCCGCGCAGGAACTCGAGCACTGCCTCGTGAAGCGTCGCCAGCGGCAGCGGTTCGCGCATGACAAACTCCTTTAGGGCGAGCACTCCAGCGTTCAGCATCGCTCGAATGATACTCTCGCCTTGCATCTCTTGCCAGATCCCCTTTTGATAATTCCATAGCGCTGAGCGTAAAATCGTCCGTCTCAGTCAGCAACTCTTATAAGATCGGCTTGGAAGGAAGATTCTAAATGAGTACCGCGAAAGAAGAAGTCGAGTCATTACTAAAGAGGCTACCTGAAGATTGCTCGTTGGAAGATATTCAGTATCATCTCTACGTGATCGATAAGATCCATCAGGGGTTGGAAGCAGCCGACACTCGAGGCTCAGTGTCGCAGGAGGAGGTCGAACAGCGACTCGGCAAATGGCTTACAGAATAGTTTGGTCTCCGAAAGCTATCGATGATACTGACTCTATCGCCCTTTACATTTCTCGTGATTCCACTTCGTACGCCGCCGCCGTCGTCAGAAAAATTCTAAACACTGCCCGCTCACTCGAATCTTTTCCCTTCGCAGGTAGAGTTGTGCCCGAACTTGACGACACAAACATTAGAGAGAGGTTGGTCTACAGCTACCGAATAATTTACCGTATCGAAGAAACGACTGTAACGGTCGCAGCCGTGATCCACGGGAAGCGACTATTGGATGCCGGACAGCTTGGCTAGTCATAGGCTGCGGTTGACCAGCATCTGAAGCAAGCCTGACTAGCCGACAAGTAATGCCTAACAAATACGACGTCATCGTTATCGGCGGCGGCCACAACGGGCTGGTGAATGCCGCGTATCTCGCGCGTGCGGGTAAGAAAGTTCTCGTGCTGGAACGCCGTTACGTGCTGGGCGGCGCTGCCGTGACCGAAGAAGTTTTTCCCGGCTTCAAATTCTCAGTCTGTTCTTACGTTGTTTCGCTTTTACGACCGGAGATTATTCGCGAACTCGATCTGCCGCGTCACGGCCTGGAGATTCTGCCGCTTGACGGCACTTTCACGCCCATGCCCAACGGCGATTATCTCTGGCGCGTCAACGATCACGCTAAGACCAGACGCGAGATCGCGCGGCATTCAAAGCTCGACGCCGAAGCATACGATGAATACGGCAAGGCCATGATGGAGATGGCGCACTTCGTCAAGCCCATCATGAGCATGACGCCGCCCGATCCGACTTCGCTCAATCCCAAGGGACTGATGGATTTATTGTTTCTGGGCCGGCGTTTTCAACGTCTGCCGGCAGAAGATAAGTACAACCAGGTGCAGTTGATGACGATGAGTGCCGTCGATTTTCTGGACCAGTGGTTCGAAACTGACGTGCTCAAGGCCACCATGTCCGCGTCGGGAATCATCGGCACCTTCCTGGGCGTGCGCTCGCCCGGCACCGCTTACGTTTTGCTGCATCACTACATGGGTGAGATCGACGGCGCCTTTCGTTCGTGGGGCCTGTCGCGCGGCGGCACGGGCGCCATCTCAAACGCAATCGGCGATGCAGCGCGCGAGGCAGGCGCCGAAATTCGCACGGAAGCGCCGATTGCTAAAATCATCGTAAAGAACGGACAGGCGAAGGGCGTAGTGCTGGTCAATGGCGATGAGATCTACGCCGATCTTATTTCTTCCAGCGTCGATCCGCGCTTGACCTTTATGAAGATGGTCGGCGAAGAGCACCTGCCCGACGATTTTTGTGATGATCTCAAGCGCTATAAGTATCGCGGCTCGTCAGGAAAAGTAAATCTGGCGCTTGACGGCCTGCCGGACTTCAAAGCTTTGCCCGGCGTTGGTCCACACTTGCGCGGTGCAGTTTCCATCTCGCCGAGCGTGGACTACATGGAACGTGCCTATGATGAAGCAAAGTATGGCCGCTTCTCGCGCCGGCCGTACATCGACATCGTGATTCCAACTTTGACTGATCCATCGATTGCTCCGCCGGGCAAGCATGTGATGTCGTGCTTTGTGCAATACGCTCCCTATCATTTAAAAGAAGGGAACTGGGATGACAAACGCGAAGAGTTCGGCGATACAGTCATCAACACCATTGCCGAGCATGCGCCGAACATCAAAGATCTGATTCTGCATCGCCAGGTACTGACACCGCTGGACATCGAACGTGACTTTGGTCTTTCGGAAGGAAATATTTTCCAGGGAGAGTTGACGCTCGAACAATTGTTCTTTCTGCGACCGGCGCCGGGTTGGGCGCAATATCGCACGCCCATTCGCAATTTGTATATGTGCGGATCAGCAACGCATCCCGGCGGCGGCATCATGGGCGCGTCCGGACGCAATGGAGCCATGCAGATTCTGAAGGACCATAAGTGATGTAGGGGCGCACCTACACGCAGTTGTAACGCAAACTGTAAGGCCACCCCAGCGGAGCTGCCCCGCCGGGGGTTTGCGATGGCTGAGCGGCATTCAACGTTGACCGCAAGCTAACAGCTTGCGTTACAAAAAGCATGCACGACATCATCATCATTGGCGGGGGGCACAACGGTCTGGTGGCAGCCTGCTATCTGGCAAAGGCCGGGTTGAAAACGCTGGTACTGGAGCGGCGCGAAATTGTCGGCGGCGGCGCAGTCACCGAAGAGTTTCATCCGGGGTTCCGTTGCTCGACCCTGGCCCAGGGGCTTGGCCCACTGTTGCCGCATGTCATGGCGGATCTTCAGCTTGAGCGCAACGGTCTGGAAGTGATTGCTCCCGACGTGCGGGTTACTGGCATTGATGACGAGGGACGCTCACTTACTCTCTACAACGATCCAACGCGCACCGCGAAAGAACTCGCAACGCTTTCGGCGAAGGATGCCCAGAGTTATCCGGAGTTCGCCAAGAGCCTCGAACGAATCGGACGCGTGCTGAGACCACTCTTAGCGCTGACGCCGCCCACAATTGAAAAACCCACCCCCGGCGAACTCTGGAACCTGGGTAAGCTTGGTCTGTCGTTCCGTAATCTTGATAAGAGGGACGCGTATCGTCTGTTGCGCTGGGGGCCGATGGCCGTCGCGGATCTGGTAGGCGAGTGTTTTGAAACCGAGTTGTTGCGAGCAACGATTGCCGCGCGTGGTATCTTTGGCGCCTTTGCCGGCCCATGGTCCGCGGGAACCAGCGCGGGTTTGCTGTGGCAAGCGGCAATGGATGGACAGGCGACTGCTCCCTCTGTTTTTGTGAAGGGAGGACTCGGCGGTTTGACGCAGGCACTGGCGACGGTGGCACGGCATGCGGGAGTTGAAATCAGGACGGGAGTCGCAGTCGAGAGGATTCTTATTGCCGATGAAAAGGCCTCGTCAGTAGTGCTCTCGGGTGGCGATGAAATTTCCGCGCGGGCCATCGTGTCCAATACCGATCCACGAAGCACTTTCCTCAAGCTCGTCGATCCCACAGATCTCGATCCGAACTTCTTATCGAAGATTCAAAACTACCGAGCGGTGGGGACGGCGGCGAAAATTAATCTGGCCCTCTCTGGCTTGCCTTCGTTTGCGGCACTTAAGAATGATGGAAAGGCAAAACTCTCCGGGCGAATTCACATCGGGCCCAACATCGACTATCTCGAACGCGCTTTCGATGCGGCAAAGTATGGCGAGTATTCAGCTCAACCTTATCTCGACGTGACTATTCCCACGCTCGTCGATCCCTCACTCGCCCCCGCGGGTGCGCACGTGATATCGATCCATGCGCAGTACGCACCGTATAAGTTGAAAGCAGGCGATTGGGATAGGCGACGGGAAGAATTTGGCGACAACGTCGTCAAGATGCTGACGGGCTATGTACCAAATTTGAAAGAGCTGATTGTCGGCCGGCAAGTGATCACGCCTTTGGATCTGGAACAGGTGTATGGTCTCAGTGGTGGCCACATTTTTCATGGCGAGCAATCGCTGGATCAGTTCTTTACGTTTCGTCCGTTGATTGGCTGGGCGCAATACCGCACGCCGATCAATGGACTTTATCTATGCGGTGCAGGGACGCATCCCGGCGGCGGTGTGACTGGCGGGCCGGGCGCAAATGCTGCGAGGGAAGTCATTAAGAATTTCAAAGCAATGCGTAGCTAGGCCCTTCCGTCAGCCGTACGCGCGAATTCCCCTCGGCGCAGGGGAAGGCAGCGGCCTTTCGAGTGAGTCCATGAATCCTTTGTCTTCCGCCATTACCGTCTTGACTGCGATGATCACGCCGGCCGTCTTAATCTCGGCGTGTGGCAGCATGATTCTGTCGACATCGTCGCGCCTGGGCCGCGTCGTTGACCGCGTGCGAGCGCTTTCAGAAAAACTGGAAGAGATCTCGCGGCCGGATCAACAGACCGCGTTGACGCGGGATAGACAAAAGGCAATCTTTCAACAACTCGACAAGCTGACGAGTCGCGCGCGCCTGCTGCAGCGCTGCATGGTGACTTTTTATTTATCGCTGGGAGCGTTTGTCGCCACCACTGTCGCCATCGGCATTGTGGCTTTGCTGGGTTCGCCCGGGTATACGCTGGCGCCGGTAATATGTGGCTTAATCGGAGCGATATTTCTCTTTTATGGCAGCGTGCTGTTGATATTTGAGGCGCGACTTGCGCTCAGCACAATTCACGCCGAGATGGATTTTGTGTGGAGTGTTTCCAAGAAGGTTGCGCCGGCCGAGATCGTCAAAGGTCATAAGACGCACTTTGTCCACTTTCGCCGTCACAATTAGATGGCGTGTAGGAGATGGGGTCTAGGGTGAAGGGTGTAGGATGAGCTAAGTCCGAAACTGTATGAGGATAAAGTTCGTGGCCGACGCAACGGTCCATCAAAATCACATTGGCGTGGTTTCTGGGAAAACCTTGATACTAGAGGGGGCTCTGATCAAGGTGACTTCGACGCGTAGCGTCGGTGTGACTTCAGCACGGCGTTTCAACGCCGGGATCAGGTGAGGTCCTGTTTTCGTCGCGTAGCGACGATTGAATCCAGCTCTGATCTCAGGCGTCGCTACGCGACGCGACCACTTCGCTGACCTGACCCCGGCCTTTTAAAGGCCGGGCTAAAGTCAGCTCGACGCTACGCGTCGAAATACTTAATCAGAGAATTCATTCGATAAGTTTGTGAAGTAGAGAGTGCCCGGCCAGGGTGTAAGAGAAGTCAGATTCTGATTTGCTATCGGTAATGAAGCATATGAGCGCAGAGCACCACGTTCCTACAATTGACGAGTCCACGGTTGAGTGTGGCACTGAATCCTTAGCCCCACCCTACACCCCACCCCCTACACCCTCGTATCTTGACTTGTGTCACTCGGGCGAATTACTGCACCGCGTCGAAGCGCTCGAAGCTTTGCTGGAACGCTGTACTATCTGCCCGCGCGATTGTCTGAACAACCGGATCAAGGACGAAATCGCAGCCTGTTATTCGGGACGATTGCCGATTGTTTCGTCTTACACACCACACTTCGGTGAAGAACCGCCGCTGGTTGGCACGCACGGCGCCGGAAATATTTTTTTCGGCAACTGCAACCTGCGCTGCGTTTACTGCCAGAACTATCAAATCTCGCAGACACACAAAGCGCAGATCCAAAATGAAGTCACGCACGATCGCCTGGCCCGAATGATGCTCGAATTGCAAGGGCGCGGCTGTCATAACATCAACTTTGTTTCGCCGACGCATTTCGCACCGCAGATGGCGCGCGCGATTCTGCTTGCTGCACAACAGGGACTGAGGTTGCCAGTTGTTTACAATACGAATGCTTACGATTCAGTCGAGGTTTTACGGTTGCTTGACGGCATCGTCGACGTCTATCTGCCTGACCTTAAGTACGCCGAGAACGATGCCGGTTATCTTTATTCAAAGGTGAAAGGCTATAAGGACTACGCGCGTCTCGCGCTTAAAGAGATGTATCGCCAGACCGGCGACGAACTGGTATTTGGCGCCGACGGCTTATTGAAACGCGGGTTGGTGATTCGTCTGCTGGTGTTGCCAAATGATATCGGCGGAGTGCGGGAATCACTGGAATGGATCAGGGATGAACTAAGTCCGCGGGTCGCCATCTCGCTGATGGCCCAGTACTATCCAACCAACGTGGCGGGTACGAATTCGCGCTATGTGTTACTTTCCCGACGCCTCAGAGAAAGTGAGTGGCTGCGGGCGTTATCCGCGCTTGATGAGCTAGGCATGGCTGAGGGCTGGATGCAGGAATATGACGGCGCGGCGTATTACTACCGACCGGATTTTTCCGACAGCAGTAGACCCTTTAAAGACATACGGGACTTTGAGTGAGTGCGGACTGTCGACTTCAGATTTCAAAATCTAAACGCGATCAGAGAGGTCCAATACTCAACCTGAATCCAAGAATCCGAAAGCGAAAATTGCATGAGTAAGTCAACAAATGCCGGCGTCGGTTCACAAGCGCCGGACTTTACGCTTCCAGACGGTGAAGGTAACCAGTGGCGACTGTCCGATCAGCAGGGCAAGGTTGTCGTGCTGCTTTTTTACCCCGGGGACGAGACGCCGATCTGTACGCGGCAAATGTGTTCCGTGCGTGATAACTGGGAAGACTACGTGGCCACGGGAGCGGAAGTAGTTGGTCTTTCCACCAACACGGTTGCATCGCACAAAGATTTTGCTGAGCATCACAATCTTCCTCTGCGTTTGCTCGCCGATGTCGACCGCAAAGTTGCCGACGCGTATGGCGCTAAATCCCTGGTCCCCGGAAAGGTTGCGCGTTCGGTGTTCGTCATCGACGGCAGTGGCGCGATTCGTTATCGAGATGTTCGGCCTCTGGGACTTTTTCGTCCGAAGGATGAGGAAATTATCGAGGCGATCCGCGCAGCGCAGGGCTGAATCTTGAGGGCGTTTGGGCAACGCGCGATTCCAGGCAGGGCATGAGGTTTTGATATCAGGCCCGAAGGGCGCACCTTTCGGCGCTAGACATCTCTTGTGCTAACGCTCCACGCCCTTACGGACGTGGCTATTGATTGACGTCCCTTCGGGCCTCAGACGACTCATCCGCGGTGGTTATCTAGTCCAGCCAACAAGCGCGACTTGCTCGTGACGCAGAGACCGCTATAATGCGACCTTAGGAGAAATTTCAATGGCTGATATGGTTAAGTGCAAACATTGCGGTGAAAAACGTCCAGCGTTGGGCTTTGCGCCTTTCCCTAACGAACTGGGACAGCGAATCGCGAATGAGATCTGCCAACCTTGCTGGTCGGCCTGGCTGCAAAAACAATCGCAGCTCATCAATCACTATGGATTGGATCTGTCGACCACGGACGCACAGGATTTCCTCTTTGACAACATCAAAGGCTATCTGTTCGGCGATACACCTCAGTTGGCCCAGATCGACACTTCGAAAGAAGGCACTGTCAAGTGGTAGCTGTGCAGGTTGAATTCGTCATCTCATTCACACCTGATTTCAACCGGCAATAAATAATTCACTCACAAACCCGTTTGTGTGGGCTGCGGTTTGCCTTGCCCTTCGGGGCAAAGCAATGTTAAGTCAGTCACCCATGTCATTTGGCCTTGAAACCAACTTGAATAAGACTTCGTAGAACTATCCGCCTATCAATCAGCATTTACGGATTAACTTTTCTGCGATAAGCTGTCGCATCCTTCAAGTAAATACTCTCCGGTGCTTTTCTTTCCGGTGGTTAGAAAATCAAATTCAAGATTGGAATTGGATTTTGACTATGCCAAGAATCTGCTCGTTCGCTGCCCTCTTAATCCTGTTCGCGCTTTCAATTCCCGTTACAACCTTTGTCAAAGCGCAACGCAGCGGTGTCGATACCTATGCGATCACGAATGCGAAGATCGTCACCGTGTCCGGCCCCGTAATCGAGCGCGGCACAGTCGTGATTCGCGACGGATTAATCGCAGCGGTAGGCGACAAGGTTAACGCGCCCGCCGATGCGCAAGTGATCGACGGAACCGGCCTGACTGTCTATCCGGGACTGTTCGACGCGAACACCACTCTTGGCTTGCCCGCACCTTCACCGTTGCCTACTCCCGGCGGCGGAGGAGGCTTTCTGCAGGCGCAGTTGCGGGCAGCGACTCCGATTAGCGGACCAAATTCAACGCAGCCTCCGGGATTGCAACCTGAGGTCATGGTAGAAGACATGCTTAAGCCCGGCGGACCAGAGATTGAAGGCGCGCGCAATGCGGGCATTACGACTGCGCTAAGCGCACCACGGACCGGGATCTGGATGGGACAATCGGCCTTGATAAATCTGGCCGGCGATACACCGCAGCAGATGATCGTTAAATCGCCGGTCGCTATGCACGTGGGCTTTTCGTCGCTGCGTACTGGCGGTTATCCCGGATCGCTGATGGGGGTCTTTGCCTCGCTTCGGCAAATGCTTCTCGATGCGCAACAGTATCAAAGAGTCCAGGAAGCTTACGAGCGCACGCCGCGCGGTAGGCGTCGGCCGGAGCTGGACCGCTCGCTGGCCGCTTTGATCCCGGTGCTCGAAGGCAAGTTACCGGTGGTGATGTATGCCGATCGACAACGCGAGATTGAACGCGCATTGGATCTGGCCCAGGAGTTCAAGTTACGCGCGATTATCGCGGGCGGGATCGAAGCAGCGACGGTCGCCGAACGCCTGCGCGAACGCGACGTACCGGTTTTGCTTTCGCTTAACTTTCCCAGACGCATGACGTCAGCTGCACCGGAGGCCGATCCGGAAACATTGCGCACTTTGCGCGGTCGTGTCGAAGCGCAAAAGACGGCGGCAAAGTTAGCGGCCGCGAAAGTGCGCTTTGCATTTCAATCAGGCGGGCTTACGAACATGGCCGACTTTCGCGCGAATGTGGCGAAGGCCATAGAGAATGGATTGTCACACGAAGACGCTTTGCGGGTGCTGACTATTCGCCCCGCTGAAATTTTTGGCGTTGCCGATCGCCTGGGAACGATTGAAGTGGGAAAGATTGCCAACCTGATAGTGACGCGCGGCGATCTTTTTGATCGTACCACCCGCGTCACCAACGTTTTTATCGACGGGCGGCCGGTAGATTTGCGGCCCGTTACGCCCGTTGCTCCCGCTCCGAGCGCGTCGCCCGGACCTTCGCCCGCGGGCCCTCATGCCGAAGAAACTCGTCCAAATTTTGGCGGCACCTGGGTCATCACATTAAGCATCAATGGTCAAAGCCTGCCGGGAAAATTGGAACTGCGCCAGGAAGGTGGCGCGGTCTCCGGTTCTATGCAGACGCAATTTGGTGCGTCAGATTTTAGCGGCGGCGCCGTGACGGGCAATGCATTCCACGTGGTAACCAGCGCTGTCATTCAGGGTCGGCCCGTGGAGCTGACCATCGACGCAACCATTAGCGCCGATGACCTCAGCGGAACTGTGCAATCGGTTTTCGGAACCGCGACCATGACCGGCTCGCGCCAACCATGATTCCGGTCGCACCAGCACCAGTGGAGTTCGAAATGGGAAAAAGAAAAATAGTCGCACATATCCTCTTGCTTTCATTGATAAGCGCCGGGTTATTGAGTCCCACAGCGTTGGCCCAGCAGCCTCGGCCTGAGAACCCTTCAGAGACTCTGATTCGTAATGCCACGGTGCTCACGATAACCCACGGTACTTTGCTCAACACCGATGTCCTGCTCCGCAAGGGGAAAATTGCGGCCATCGGCAGGGACCTCACGGCGCCCGCGAACGCTCGGGTGATCGATGCTACCGGCAAGTACCTGATGCCGGGCATCGTCGACTGCCACTCGCACTCGATGCTGGACACCGTCAACGAAGGCACACTGGCCGTCACCTCGATGGTGCGCACGCGCGACGTTTTGGATCCCACCGATGTTGATCTCTATCGCGAACTGGCCGGCGGTGTGACTACCCTGAATCTGTTACATGGATCGGCGAATCCGATTGGCGGACTCAACACAGTCGTGAAGATCAAGTACGGACGTCCCATTGAAGAATTTCTCTTTCCGGGAGCGATGCCTGGAATCAAGTTTGCGCTCGGCGAGAATGTGAAGCGTTCGAGCAATCCAAATCTACCGGGCGTGACGCGTCGCTATCCGTACACACGCATGGGCGTCGAGGAAGTAATTCGCGATTCCTTCACACGCGCTCGGGATTACAAGAAGAGTTGGGATGAGTACAACGCGGCGGTCAAGCGTGGTGAAAAGAACCTGCTTCCTCCGCGACGTGATTTGCAGCTCGAGCCTTTGGTCGAGGTGCTGGAAGGCAAGCGCTATGTTCATGCGCATAGTTATCGCGCCGACGAAATCATGATGCTCATCAATATTGCCAATGAGTTTGGTTTCAAGGTCAAAACATTTCAGCACGTGCTGGAAGGTTACAAAGTAGCTAAGGAAATAGCCCAGCATGGTGCGGGCGGATCGACCTTTGCCGATTCCTGGGCCTACAAGATTGAGGCCTACGACGCCATTCCCTACAACACGGCGATCATGGCGCGCGCCGGAATTGTTACTTCAGTTAATTCCGATTCTGACGAACGGGCGCGACGTTTGAATCTGGAAGCGGCCAAGGCGATGCGCTATGGCGATCTGAGCGAAGAAGAAGCGCTGAAACTCATCACCATAAATCCAGCGATTCAGTTGGGAATTCAGGAGCGTGTCGGCTCCATCGAAGTCGGAAAGGACGCCGACCTGGCTATCTGGAACGGTCATCCGTTCAGTGTCTATGCTCGCGTGAGCACGACGTTCATCGATGGCGACATCTTCTTTGATCGCGAAAAGGATTTGGCCGCGCGCGCCGAACTGACAAAGGAACGCGCACAGTTGGAACAGGCCGAGCCCAATCGTCCGTCTGCAGGCGGCCGCCCGCCCCAGGCACCCAGGGGCCGCCGCCCGTCTCACGACGACGACGATGTCGAGCAAGGAGAGCGCCCATGAAGAGTATGGACACGGAGACACGGAGAGTGGGAGGCGCGGTGAAAAGCATGACTCTGGAGAAAAGAAATTGCGGCTCCGCCGCACAGTGCGGAAAGGCTATGGCTTTGGCGTTCGTGGTCCTACTTCTATTTCTCGTCACCTCCTTTGCGCAACAGATTGGGACTCTTACGACCCAACAGGGGGCAATGCCTGCGCGCGGTACGTATGCGATTCGTAATGCGCGTATCGTCACCCTGACCGGGCCTGATATCGAGAATGGAACCGTCGTCATCCGGGATGGAAAGATCGATGCCGTCGGTGTGAGTATCAACGTCCCTGCGGGAGCGCAAACGATCGAAGGCCGCGGCCTGACTGTCTATCCGGGAATGATGGACGCGGCCACGTCGCTCGGTTTGGTCGAAGTGGGACAGGGCGCCAATGGCACGGTTGACACGAGTGAAACCGGAGAATTGAATCCAAACGCGAAAGCCATCATTGCCGTGAACCAGCACAGCGCTCATGTCGCCGTGACCCGTGTTGATGGCATCACGCACGCCGTAACGCTACCACTCGGTGGTCTGATCTCGGGCCAGGCAGCGATCATCAACCTGGTGGGAACGACACCCATGGAAATGGCGGTCGTACCCTATGCTGCTCTGGTAATTAATTATCCACGACTCGGAGGACGGCGCGGTGATTTCGGACCCGAACAGCCGGCGCAGGATATCACTGCGGCGTTGGCGGCAGACGAGCGCCAGCTCGATCAAATTCGCAAGCTGCTGCGAGATGCTGAAGCCTATGGCCGGGCACAGGATGCGTATGCGAAGGACAGCACGCTGCCGCGGCCGGATCGCAATATCGTCCTCGAATCCCTGGTTCCCTACGTGCGGGGCGAACGACCGGTCATCATGCGCGCAGATCGTGAGGCCGAATTGCGCGGCGCGATTAAATTTGCGGAAGAGATGAAACTAAAGCCGATTCTTTTGGGCGGTGACGACGCGTGGAAAATAACCGGTCTCTTGAAAGAAAAGAATGTGCCCGTAATTCTGACCGGTATTCTCAGCTTGCCCTTGCGGGAAGACGATGCTTACGACACGCTTTATGAAAATGCCGCTAAGCTGCAACAGGCCGGCGTGCGTTTCTGTATTTCGACGGGCGATGCGGGCGCCGAAGTACGCTCGTTGCCGTTCTATGCAGGCATGGCTGCTGCATTTGGCTTACCCAAAGATGAGGCGCTAAAAGCGGTGACGCTTTATCCGGCGCAGATTATGAACGTCGCCGATCGGTTGGGTTCAATCGAAAAAGGTAAGACCGCGAATCTGGTCGTCACCGATGGAGATCTTTTGGAAGTGCGCACCCACGTGCGCTATCTATTTATCGATGGCCGGCGGGTGCCGCTCACCAGTCGCCACACGGAATTGAACGACGCATTCAAAAATCGGAAGTAACCCCCTGAGACCGCACGCCTCCTGCGTGCTTGAGCGACGGCGGCTCTATCGTGGTAAGCATAAGGTCTTGATTTTTCCTATTGGCTCCCCGGATTCTGCCCGATTGATTTGAGTTATGCTCCCCAATCATTAATCAGCTAAGTTGTCTTTCCCAAAAGGAGGCGCCCTCTTGTTCGTTCATAACATTCTTAAGCCCGCATGTCTTGCGGTCGTGTCATTTGCCTTATTACTGCTATCGGTCAACGCCGCTTCAGCGCAAACAAAATTGCTGCGCTTCCCCGATATTCATGGAGAGCAAGTCGTCTTTACTTACGGAGGCGATCTTTGGACGGCTCCTGTAACGGGCGGCAACGCCATCCGCTTGACCGCCCATCCAGGGGTTGAGGTGTTCGCGAAGTTCTCGCCGGACGGTAAGTGGATCGCCTTTACCGGGCAGTACGATGGCGATGAGCAGGTATACGTGATGCCCGCCGCGGGTGGAGTGCCGCGACAACTCACCTTCTATCCTGCCAAAGGTCCTTTGACGCCGCGCTGGGGTTGGGACAATCAGGTGTATGGATGGACCAAAGACGGTAAGAGTATCATCTTCAAATCACCGCGTGATTCATGGGCGCTCCCTATCGCGCGTCTGTATACAGTTGCCGTCGATGGTGGCATGGCTACGCCGCTGCCGATGCCTGAAGCAGGCTCGGGTGATTTTTCACCCGACGGCAGTCGCATAGTTTATTCACCTCAGTCACGTGACTTTCGTCCCGAAAAACGCTACGGCGGCGGCCAGGCAAACAAGCTCTACATCTTTGATCTAAGGACCAACGAGGCGAAGCAGATCACGGAAGGTCCGCGAGCCACTCGCGATCCGATTTGGCTGGGTGACACGATCTTTTTCAATTCCGATCGCGACGGCCACTTCAATCTGTACTCGTACAACGTGAGCAGTGGTAAGACTACTCAGGTCACGAGCAATAAACCGTGGGACCTTCGCTGGCCCAGCTCTGATCATGTAAACCGCATCATTTACGAATTGAATGGTGAGTTGCAGGTGCTCAACACGCAAAGCGGCAAGAGCTCTGCCATCTCGATCAATGTTCCCGACGATGGTTTGGCGCGACGTCCCAGTCGTATTTCCGCGGCGAACAATATTGAATCCGTGGGGCTCAGTCCGAAGGGCGAGCGCGCCCTTTTCTCAGCGCGGGGCGACATCTTTAGCGCGCCGATCGAAAAAGGCGCCACACGCAACTTGACCCATTCGTCAGGCGCGCACGACAAGTGGCCCGCCTGGTCTCCTGACGGTTCGCGGATCGCTTTCATCTCTGACCTGAGCGGCGAGGAAGAACTCTACATCGGGCCGCAGGACGGCTCGAAACCAGCCGAGCAAATTACCCGGGGCGGCAAGGCTATGCGGTATCAGCCTGACTGGTCGCCGGACGGAAAGCATATCGCCTTTAGCGATAAGGACGGAAAAATCTGGGTAGTGACTGTCGCCGATCGCAAGTTGGTGGAGGTTGTCGATTCGCCGCGCGGTCTAATACGCGATCACACCTGGTCGCCCAGCGGAAACTATCTGGCGTTCAGCATGGCTACAACCTTCACCGGCTTTTCATCGGTTTATGTTTGGAGCGCTGCAGACGGTAAGGTGCGCCGCGTTACGGAAGGTACCTTCAACTCGTATAACCCCGCCTGGGATCCACAGGGAAATTATCTCTACTATCTCAGTGATCGTGAATTCGCGCCGCAGGTATCTTCGATCGAGTTCAACTATGCGATGAACCGACCGACGTACATCTATGCGCTGGCGTTGCGCAGGGACGTCAAACATCCGTTCCCCGCAGAGAGTGACGAGGTCACAGTTGGTAAGCCCGACGAATCAAACAAGCCAAAAGGAACTCCGCCGGGTGAAGAACCAAAGCCGCCGGCGCAGGACCTCAACAAGGAATTGAAAAAAGAGTCGGGGCCGCAGACAGAGAAAGACAAAGACAAACCGGCGCCACCCACGGATGCCAAGCCTGATACCGCGCCAAAAGCTCCCATGACCCTGACGATCGACTTCGATGGCATCTCAACTCGCGTTGCGCGCGTTCCCGTCGGCGCCGATAACTATGGCGGTCTGACTGCAAAGGCCGGACATCTGCTTTACGGAGTTGGACCGGCGTTTTATTACGGCAGGCAGGGAGATCGGCCTACTCAGCTGCGCATCTTTGCTTTTAAGGATCGCAAGGAAACAACACTCGCGGAAGACGTGCGGGGTTACTCTTTGTCGGACGACGGTTCAAAAATCCTGGTCGCCCAGGGCCCGGCTTACAACCTTTATGACGCAACCCCGCAGGGTGAGAAATCCAGGAAGACTGTTTCTACCGCAGGCCTGATGGTCGACCGCGTTCCGGTGGAAGAATGGAACCAGATCTTCAACGAAGTCTGGCGTCGCTATCGAGACTTTTTCTATGTCCCGAACATGCACGGCTTTGACTGGGTCGCATTGCGCGAACAGTACCGACCCCTGCTTCAATATGTCGCGCATCGTTCCGATCTGAATTACGTGATCCAGGAAATGATTTCAGAGTTGACGATTCAGCACGCTTATGTCGAGGGCGGGGACTTTCAAATACCGCCGCGACCGCGGGTGGGACTGCCGGGTGCCAGATTTGAACTGGACGAGAAGGCGGGACGCTATCGCATCTCGAAAATCTTTGCCGGTGAAAATGAAGAGGACATCTATCGCTCGCCGCTCAGGGAGATGGGTGTCAACGTCAACGTTGGTGACTATGTCCTGGCCATCGACGGCGAAGAATTGAAAGGTAATGATGATCCTTATCGCTTGTTGCGCAACAAGGCCGATAACCCGGTGCAACTCACCGTGAACAGCAAGCCGAGCATTGCGGGCTCGCGCACGATTTCCTATCGCCCGATTACCGATGAAGGGAATCTGATTTACCTTGATTGGATCGACGGCAACCGGCGTCGTGTGGCAGAGGCCACCGGCGGACGCGTTGGCTATCTGCATATTCCCGATATGGGCGCGCCCGGTATCCGCGAGTTCATCAAATGGTACTACCCGCAACTCGACAAGGAAGGTCTGGTGGTCGATGTGCGCGCGAACGGCGGCGGCAATGTCTCGCGGATGTTGATTGAGCGATTGCGACGTAAGGTCCTCGCTGTTAACTATTCACGCGTTGATGATTTCCCAAACACCTATCCTGACGGAGCTTTTGTTGGTCCGATGGTGGCCCTGCTTGACGGAAACTCCGCTTCGGATGGCGACATCTTTCCCTACATGTTTCGCGAGGCTGGACTTGGTCCACTGATTGGGAAACGTTCGTGGGGCGGCGTGGTAGGCATCAACAATCGTGGTCCACTGATCGATGGTGGTTCCATCTTTGTGCCGGGCTCCGGACTGGTCAATATGAAAGGTGAGTGGGTCATCGAAGGCTATGGCGTCGATCCCGACATTGAAGTTGACAACGATCCCAGGTCCGTGATCGCCGGCCACGATCCACAACTGGAACGGGCCATTGCTGAGATCATGGCCAAGTTGAAAAATAATCCGGCGAAGTTGCCGCCCCGGCCCCCCGCGCCGGTCAAGACAATCAAATAGCAGGCGCCTTGAGGAGGCTGGTAAAGAAAAAGGCAGGATCAAGAGAGCTCCTGCCTTTTTCATCAGTATCCAATCAAGTTAATCCTGAGTCAGCCCAGCGAAGAATTCGTCCACCGAGACAGTCCATCCTTGCAGCACTCTGGATGCCGCGGTGTCGCCCTGTGAGTAACGCCAAATTTCCCACGCCGGCCCGCGAATAGCTGCACCTCACGCTTCCTTCGTGGTCCAGTGCGCGGGGAATGGTGTAGGTCCGGTCAATACGTATCCGCCAGGGGCTGAGGAATGGAACCTAGAGTACACATTATCATCGCGCTTCTGGAAAGCGACCCAAGAAGTGACTTTTCTATCGAGGAATTAGCAAAAATCGTCAATCTTTCTCCGTCGCGTTTGAGGCACGTTTTTAAAGCAGAAACTGGACAGTCGCCGACGCATTATCGCAACACCCTAAGAAT
Source organism: Acidobacteriota bacterium (assembly GCA_025463135.1). Taxonomy (GTDB): domain Bacteria; phylum Acidobacteriota; class Blastocatellia; order Pyrinomonadales; family Pyrinomonadaceae; genus JAOAPY01. The sequence goes on along the minus strand of JAOAPY010000041.1, from coordinate 9,895 downwards.
GCAGCAGGCCAGAAACCTGATCGAGACCACTTTCTTGAGTATCAAAGAGATTATGCTCAAGGCTGGGATCAAAAATAAGAGCCAGTTCGCGCGTGACTTCAAACGAGCCTATGGCCTGACGCCTGTAGTGTATCGAGCCCGCCATTTTTCCAACACCGCTAAAACAGTAGCCAAAAGCACGATTAAATAGCCATTTTGCAATCTAGAAGGCTCTTGAATGCAAATGACTTTTGACCTAATGTGTCCTTATGTAAGATGACCTTAGAGACCTTGTCACCTCCCAAAGTGATTGATTGATCTCTCCCGATCGAGCACTTACTAATTGCAGCCGCAGTCCAGTCAAAGTCTTCCCCCAGCAGCGATCGAAGAGTCGTGGCTCAAATAGTGTCTCACTTTGGATCTGCCGGTGCTTAAGGGCGGCTAGTTGACCGTGAGCGCCAACGATGAAGTTGTAAGGACGCGCTGCATAGCAAACCTGGCTTCCCGGGTTCGTTGAGTCCTCCAATGTTCCGGCTACGTTCAGGCCTTTGTCCGAAGAGAATCGTTGCAGCCTGGTGCTCAAGGGGCTCGTTTCGTTCAGACCGCACACCGCGAGGTTAGCATCGTTTGCGCCGCCCCAGCGGCCCACCGGGTTAAAGGCTATCTTGAACCTTTCGTCTGCGCCGAACTCTCGCTGCAGTACCAGAATGAATTCTTCAAGGTCTGGATAGTTTTCCTGATCGAAGTTGATGCGGATCGTTACGCCAAAGTCCTCTTTTCTCTTTTTTAGGAACTTCAAATTAGAGAAAATTCGGTCTCATGGCTTTTCAACCGGTGGATTTTCATCGCCGGCTGGACCGTGATAGTCGCCGTCCATGTGATCTTTTACGCAAAGATCCTTCCCAATCATCCCTTCGACCTAAACACCCTGACCGCGCCTCAGGTCATTTTCATCATGCTGCTCGCTACCATTCCGGCTTTCATTCATGAGTGGGGACACGCCTCGGCTTTTGCCTACTACGGGTGTAGGAATGCGGAAATCGGTTGGGGATTGTATGTGTACTTTTTTGTCTTCTACACAGACGTCTCAGAGGCTTGGAAACTCAACCGAAAACAGCGGGCGATGATGGACATTGCGGGGATCTATTTTCAATCGCTTTCGTTGGTGGTGCTGTTGCTGCTTTTTTGGCGGCTCAAGTCTCCGGTTCTGCTCTATTGTTTCTTCATGGTTGATTTATCTATAGCCGGTTCACTCAATCCATTTCTTCGCATGGATGGATATTGGTTGATGGCTGACCTGTTCGGAATAGTTAATCTGCGAAAGCAATCCCTGGCACTCATGAAATCCGGACTGCTCAAGTTAGGCCGTCCCATCATCGGCGCTCAAACGGCCCCAGTTTTGAATCTAAGTCGCACCGCGAGCATCGCCTTGATAGCTTACGTTCTACTGGGTTCAGTATTCTTTCTTTACCTTTATAAGATCATGCTCTACCAGGTGATCTATTCCTTAGGCCCGGCTTATCCCCACGTCTGGGTCGCCTTCTGGAGAGCTCTCAGTGAGCGTCCGATCGGGGTTCTTCAAATTCTGAGCAGTTTCCTTGAAGTCCTATGGCGAAGCATGGTTCTCCTGGGTCTGTCGATTTTTGTCTTCCGCACGCTGCTGTTGATGTGGAAGTACCTGCAAATTGGACTGCGCTTCCTAACCACTAGGCTCATTGGCAGACCGAGTCGGGGCGAGAATTTTGCTTAAAAGAGTTTCTGCCGGAACGGGCGACCTTGCAAATCGAGAGGCTCTAAGATGGCTGGCGACAAAATGTTTTCCTCTCGCCTGGTGCTGTCGACCAAACTGGCGATAGAGTCCATCGGCGATAACCGGATAGTTGTTTTCCACACCCGTACTCTTTCCCGTCTCGAGCTCACAAAATCCTTGTATCAATTCTTGTGTAATAAGTTTACCGGTCCGGCGTATTTTCATGACGCCGTTCCGCCGCATCTGGCAGAGAAAATAAGCGGGCAGGTTGCCTTATTGATCGAGAAAGGGTTTCTCCTCACCGAGGAACAGGATGATGAACTGGCCGGCCAATTGCTTGAAAGAAAACTGTCCGTCAGTTCCCATAGCCTTTTCAATAGCCAGGTTCAAAGAGACAAAATGCGGGCCGACGTGTCGGTTGTTGGCGTCCCATATGATTTGGGAAACGGTGTGGCTGCCGGCGCGCGCAAAGCTCCGGACGAGATTCGCGTCTGTTCCTACGATTACGATTGTCATCTGGATTTTTTCACGGGCAAGCCGCTGGGGTGGATCGATGTCGAACAAGCGGAGCGGATTTTAGAAGGGGTCACTATTTGTGATTGGGGCAATATATGGTTTCGCTATGGTGAAAGTCCGGAGGCAATCTTCAAACGCATCGGCGATGTGTGTGATGAGATCATCGAGGCGCGCTCGTTTCCCTTGTTCATGGGGGGGACCATTCAATTACATTTCCCATTGTAGAGCGATTACAATTGAAACAACCCATGGCTGTGCTTTGGCTTGACGCCCACAACGATTACGGAGAATTTGTTCCTGGTGTCTGTAGTAATCATAAGAACGTCGCTCGGCACATCGCGAGTTTGCCTAACATCTATAGGTTGGTCCAGGTCGGAGTGAGAGGTTATTCGGTCTACGATGAATGCAACCAGGCGGGTGAAAAAATCAGCGTGATCACCCCTGCAAGTCTACGTCAGAATGGGATGGAGTCGATCGTTGCGGCCTTACCCGAATCTTTGCCTTGTTACATCTCTATCGACATTGACGTGCTGGATCCATCTTGCGCACCGGGAACGAGCACGCCCGTGCCTGGTGGCCTTTCCTTCTCAGAATTGAAAGCAGCTCTCAGAGCGGTCGCGTCCGCCCGCAATGTGGTTGGATTGGATTTGGTCGAGGTTAATCCCGAAAAAGACATCGGGCAAATCACCTCCATCATCTCCTGTCACCTGTTGCTCAACTCTCTGGGGGCCATCATGCGACGCCAAAAGGCCGAGGCTGTCGTGGAGGAGCAGCTGCAAAAGCAAACTGTGTAGCCTTGCCGTTCCAGGGCGCCCAAACCGCTCAGTGAGGTAAACAATGGAAATACACATGATTGGCCATGCCTCGATTTTCGTAAAGACCGAGGACTGCGGGATCCTCATGGATCCGGTGCTTTGGGATCCCCATCAGGAAGGTCTATTTGACGTCAGTCCCAAAAGGGAAGTTATTCATAAGAACTTGCCGCAGTATGAGTTTCTCGTTATATCACACAAGCACCAGGACCATTTTGATCTACGGACGTTGGCGTCTCTACGGAAGGATGTCGATGTATTTATTCCCCAGGACCCTTTGATAGAGAGAGATGTCTGCGCCAGCTGGGTTACACGAAAATACATCCATTGAAAGAATTCAGTGAAATCAAGTTGGGCAAAACGAGGATTTGCACTACGCGCTCGGAAAACAACGTTCCGGAATTCGGTGTCGTCTTCGCTGACTCTGAAGGTACGTTTTGGAATCAGGTGGATACAGTTGTTCGTCCGCCTATCATCGATTTCTTGTTGGCTCGCTATTCCAAAATCGATTTTCTTTTAGCGACGTGGCAGCACCTGATGGAATTGAGCTATCAGATGAACCGGCCTTTGTCATTCCCGTTTGACGAATATGGAAAACTGCTTAACAACATCAGTCTAATAAAGCCCGGCGCCATGGCTCCCGGGGCCAACGGATTCAAATATGTGAACGGTTCCTCCTGGCTCAACCGGGTTGTCTTTCCGGTAGCGCGCGAACAGTTCTGCAGCGATGCCGTGAAAGCGTGTCCGAGTTTGAGCGGCAGTGTCCTTACACTCGACCCGGGAGATGTTTTGCAACTAAACAACGGGCGGCCCAAGTCTTATCCCGGGTCCAGCAAATTCGTTAAAATGTTGCGTGATGACCGTGACGAATTAGACTTCCTGCCGGTGAAGATTGGGGACGACCTGGTGGATCACAACCCGGATAGTGAACCGCTTGAGGACATCAGAAATACGATTTTTGAAGAGCTTGAAGCGAAACTCCCAGCTTTCCTGGACCAACATCGGGATGCTTTTTCTGAACATCGCCGATGGAGCGTGATCTATCAGTTGGAAGTAGTTTTTCCGGATGGTTCGCAAAAATGGTTTATTGATTTTTCGGAAGAGACGCCAAAGGTTCACCCTGGGCGGAACCCTCAAGCCAATGTTTTCGCCCTCATCACCGCTTCTGGTCTTTACGCTCTCATTACCGGCAAGAAAGGTTGGGACTACGTGATGCTCGGCGGCTATTACCGTCGTTACAATAAAATTTATGAGGTCACTCCCCTGGGTATTCTTCAACCCGAAGCCTCTCTGTTGATCGATCTCCTCGAGTTGCGGTTCCCTTACTTGCAACTGCTGGAAAGTTTTCTTTCCCGGGAGACGGAGAAGTGGCTTAAATTCTATTCCACCCCTGACCCTGCTGAGTGTAAGATGGCGCTGGCAAAGGCCTGAATTTAGCAGCCCTTTCACAATCATTGCGGGATTCAGGACTGCTGGCGACCAATATCGACTCCGCAGTCCCGCTGATGAAAACTGCCGAGTGGCAACGTGACGCGAAACCAGCATCGTGATAATGATACTGGGCAACTCCACCACCTTGTCGTTGCTGATAACCCACCGGGAGGAGATGGTACCGTGAACGCTCTCTCGCAAGACTTACGATACGCGGTACGGATGCTCGCAAAGAGTCCGCTGTTCACAATTGTAGCCTTACTTACGTTAGCCCTCGGGATTGGCGCGAACGGCTTGGTCTTTAGCGTCGTCAATGGCGTCTTGCTGCGTTCATTGCCGTTCCAGGAAGCGGACCAACTGGTGATGGTCTGGGAGACTGAACCTCAACTCAGTAAAGCTCCTGTGCTGAACCAGGATTTTCTCGACTGGAAAGAACTCAACCATGTGTTCCAAAGCATGGGAGCGTACAACGACGATAACTTCACTCTTACCAGCAGCGGCAGTTCCGAACAGATCCAAGGCGCACGCATTTCTTCCGAGCTTTTCCCGTTACTGAAAGTTCAGCCTGCACGTGGTCGAGTCTTTATCAAAGAAGAAGACGAGCCCGGCCGTAATCATGTTGCCATAATCAGTTACGGTCTTTGGCAAAGTCGTTTTGGTCTCGATCCAAACATAGTTGGGCGTGAGTTGCTGCTCAATGGCGAGACTCATAACATCATCGGTGTCCTGGGTCGAGACTTTCACTTCGTTGAGCAGGCGGACCTGTGGGTGCCTCTCGCGCTTACGCGTCAAAACAGTAACCGCAAGATTCATTACCTTAGAGTCTTTGGTCGTCTGAAACCTGGCGTCACGGTGGAACAAGCTCAGGCGGAAATGAACACTATCGCCGCCGGTCTTCAGCAGCAGGATGCTGAAACCAACAAGGATGTGGGCGCGAAGGTGGTATCGCTGCAGGAGCAGTTTATTGGAAATGTCAGACTGCAGTTGCTTATTCTGCTGGGAGTAGTGGGCTTTGTTCTCCTGATCGCATGCGCCAATGTCGCAAACCTGTTGCTGGCGCGCACGACAGGGCGGCAAAAGGAAATCGCCATCCGACTTGCATTAGGCGCCACCCGTCGACGAATTGTCAGACAAGTGCTTACTGAAAGCGTGTTGCTGGCGTTGATGGGTGGGGTCCTGGGACTGCTTATAGCCTTCCTTGGAAAAGATCTGGTTCTGGCTGGCTTCGACAGCACGTTGTACCTGCGGAAGATCAGCCTTGACCTTCGAGTACTAGGCTTCATGCTGGGTGTCTCCATATTAACCGGAATAATTTTTGGCTTAACACCGGCGCTGCAGGTCTCCCGGCCAACCTTGAATGAGACGCTCAAAGAAGGTGGCAAGGGTTCCGGGTTTCGCCGAAATCGTTTGTCCAATCTATTCGTGATTCTTGAAGTGGCGCTGGCGCTGATTCTATTGATCGGCTCTGGTCTCTTAATAAATAGCTTTCTGCATTTGCAAAAGGTTAACCCCGGCTTCAATCCGGATAGTGTACTGACGTTTCAAATCTCTCTACCTGAATCCAAGTATTCAACCGGACCGCAACAGACAGCCTTTTACCAACAGGTGCTTCAGCGAATCAAGACCCTGCCCGGGGTACGCTATGCCGGCGCCATTAGCCATCTTCCTTTGAGTGGCTCAAATGTGAATGGAGTTTTCACGATTGAAGGCCACGCGCCGTGGGCAGCCGGACAGGAACCGCTTACGGAGTTTCGCCTCATCACGCCGGAATACTTTGTCGCAATGCAGACGCCACTCTTGCAGGGCCGTCTCTTTACCGACGCGGATAATGATCACTCCCCCGGCGTAGTAATTATTAACGAGACGATGGCCCATCGCTTTTGGCCGGGAGTTGATCCGCTGGGCAAGCGAGTGAAGATAGGCGAGGATAAGGATCCTTTCCCATACGTGTTAGTGGTTGGAGTGGTGGGAAATGTGAAGCACTTCGGCTTGAGTAGCGAAGCACGGCCGGAAATGTATATTCCTTATCCACAGTTTCCTTTGCCGGCTCTGAGCCTGGTGGTGCGCACTACTTCCGATCCTACAAGTCTGGCCGCCGCAGTGCGCAACGAGGTACAAGCGGTGGACAAGGATCAGCCTGTTTACAATGTCAGAACCATGAAGAGCCTGCTCGCTGGATCGCTGGCACAGCCGCGCTTGTATATGACCTTGCTCAGCATCTTCGCCGCGATCGCGGTGATGCTTGCAGCGATAGGGATTTATGGAATTATGGCCTACTCCGTCAACCAGCGCCGGCATGAGAGTGCTATTCGCATGGCTCTGGGCGCGCAGGCGAGTAGCGTACTGAAATTGATCGTGGGCCAGGGGATGACGCTCGCTCTTCTCGGCATGGCCATCGGACTAGTGGGGGCATTTATCTTAACGCGAGTTCTATCGAGCTTACTCTACAGCATCAGCCCGACCGACCTGCCGACCTTTGCCGGCGTCTTCCTTTTCCTTTGCCTGGTGGCACTGCTGGCAAGCTACCTTCCCGCCAGGAAAGCTACTAAAGTGGATCCCGTTGCCGCTCTCCGCGATCAATAAACGAGTTTGACTAGAATACATTAAGGCTCGTGAGAACTCAGCCCTTGTGAACTTGACGGCGGGACGATGTTCAGTCTGGACGAAAAGTCAATAGCAGGATCGAAGATGGCTGGATCGAAGATAAAACAGGCACACATTTGAACTGCAAGGAGTACTCCTCAAGGGCCTAAGTCTTTAATTTTCAATCTCTCCGGCGGCAACATTGCCGGCATGCCTTTGTGCCAGTACAATTTTTAGGGCGAAGTAGTTTTTTAGAGGGGAATACGTTAGGCTTTGTTGAGCAACTTCATTCTTTCAAGGCAAACTAATTTCTAGGAGGACGTCCGTTGTCTCACAAAAAGGCACACTCCGACTTCCAGATTCCGGCAGCATATCCCTAGCTATCCACTAAGATAGTACGAAGAAATTGCGTCTGTGAAAAAGTGGTTTTATTGAAGTCCATATAACCGGAAGGGTCGCACTCTGCCTAAGTGCGACCCTTCATGTCCTGCTGAAAGATTGTTGGCGTACAATCTCTCAACCGCACCTGCTCTGCAGAGAGCTACAGAGAAGCATCAAGGCCGCTAGCTGGCTAGAATGGTCGAATCCGGCAGCGAACAGGACATAATCCCAAGGCGACTGACGCCTGCGCTCTCGAACCCGTCCTAGCTCCGAATCGCTTTAAAGGATCCCGTCGGATCCTCGGCTAATCGATGCGTTGGGCACGAGGAAAGTGGCACATTGGGCACCTCCCTCCTCCTTCGTTATAGTCGAGACTGCAGTAAGAAGTTATTTACCTATCTATTGTACCAAGACGAACAAGACAAACAATATGTTGGGGTCAAGAACTTGAACTCCAAGTGTTCAGATGTTATAAGAATCGATTGCATAAGTGTGGATGGAAGAACTACCATAATGGAAAACTGTTTTAGATTGACTATCACCGCACTGAGGAACGCCGTTGGGTGACAAACCGCACCGCAGTCTTGGTTCGATCTATACCCCGCATGATTTCGCCCAGTTTCTTACCCGTTGGGCGGTACAGACATCACGACAAAAAGTACTAGACGTAGGGGTAGGTGAAGGCGCTTTTGCATTTGCAATTTACGAGCGGTTGCGCGCGCTTGGCGCGACATCAAACGATGCTCAAAGCCAGATATACGGGGCTGAAATTGATCTCAGTGCTTATGGAAATTTTCTTCAAAAGGCAAAAGAAAAAAGCCTTAATTTTGCGAATGTTCAAGTCGGCAATTTTTTCCAGCTTTCATTTCCCGAAGTCCAGGCAATCACGGGAAATCCCCCTTATGTTCGCCGAGCATACCTAAAAGAAAAGAGCGTTAAGCAGATTCGGCGCAGTGTCGCCAAAAATAATCCCTCTGTTGATGAGACCGAACTCAATGGTCTTACAGATTTGTATGTTTATTTCTTGCTGCGGGCGATGCCGCTTCTTACGCCTGGAGGGAGACTGGCGGTTATAACAGCGGACTCCTGGTTAAATACGTCGTACGGAGAATATTTTAAAGAACAACTACATAAGGACTTCGTCATCGAAAGGCTCATCAGCTTAGATCGCAGGGTGTTCGACGCAAGCGTCAAGCCTCTGTTGGTGCTAGCCACAAAGCGCCCTAGCCGGACGACTACGAAGGCCGTCGAGTTCATTCGCCTACGAAACGGACTTCCCATCAACGATCTCCAAAAGCTTCTAGATTACCCCCGCAGAAAGAGGCCTGATGACGTGCTGACCACACGAATCGTGCGCTCCGAACTCAAGGAATCCGATCAGTGGGGGATGTATTTCAAAGCACCGGATGTTTGTCAGCAACTTGCATCCCATGGATCGATGATCCCTCTCTCAGGTTTAGGAATTACCCGGATCGGCATCCAGACGTTGGCCAAAGAGTTCTTCGTTCTAACCGCCGATAGAGCAAGGGACCTTCAAATTGAGGCCCGATTTATGGAACCACTCGCGCATTCGACTAGATCCTTCAAGGATCCGGTTATTCAGCCAGGCTCCCTTGCTCGCTACTTCATGTTTTATTGCTCGGATCCCAAAGTACTTCTCAAAGAGACTCGCGCCCTCAAGTATATTAAGGCGGGAGAAAGCGCTGAAGTATCAGTCCGCGGAAAAGACGTGACAGTGAGCGGGTATCAGAACAAAGAGCGAATCCAACAGGACAAGCGGAAGTATTGGTATGACCTTAAAACTGCTGTCGTGCGGCGTTCTCGGGCGGAAATACTGATTCCCAGGCTGGTGTACAGGACATTCATGGTCGTCTGGAACAAAGCGGGCTTTGTGCCGGGCGAGTTATTCATAGAGTTTCTTCCACGCAAGCTTGGAGAGATTGAGGCAGAAGTCTATCTGGCAGTGTTGTCCAGCTCGGTCACGGAAATAATGCTTCGGTCCTCAGCACAAATCTACGGCGCCGGCACGTATAATATCTCCCCGGGTCCCATCAAGAGGGTGCCGATACTTAATGTCGAAGCTCTAACGGACGAACAGAGGGCAAGTTTGAAGCTTGCTTATCTACAGTATCTGTCCAGTCCCACCCACGACCGAACCGTGATTGATAATGTAGTCCATGACATCCTTGGCATCGAAGCGGTGATGCGACAAAGACTAAAGGATGTTCTTGCCGACATGCATTTGCTGGCTACCTCAGCCAAGCAGTCTGGGTCAGTTCACCATGAGACTGTCTAGCAGTGACTCGTGCTTCTCCAGGTGCGTATTTCACGGAAGATGAACGGTGATTTCACGTGAAGGTGAACACTCATTTCACGCGAAGATGAACGGTCTTCCGCGATGGCGGCGCGGAGTGCGGTTATTAATGCTCGGTGTTCATCATCA
>JAOAPY010000025.1 GCA_025463135.1 Acidobacteriota bacterium | reverse complement strand
GAAATAAAGTGGCCAATGAGCCACTAAAGGGACCAAGCGCAGAAAGAAAATCGCACATCATCGATAAGCAAAACTCTTCATGAAGACGAAATCACTAACAATGCTTACTTTTTCCGCAGCCTGCTAGGAGGTTCACCGGCACTCCGTTCAAGCAATGTGGCTAACTTCAACAAGCGCTCATATGGAGAGAACGTCTCAAGTAGATGTTGTTTATCCTCGGTGGAGACAAGGGGTAACCATGACGCAACTGAGTCAGAGAGAGTCGAGGGGTTTGAGGTATTCAGCGTGATCTTAATCCTCGCCTCCAAGGAGTCCGCGATCATCGGCAAGTAGTCTTGAAGGAGGCCTCCCACGCGTTGCATTATTTCCGTGACTGGTTTCCCGCTATCTGGAGGCTTTGTGGTTGGTCCCACAGCTGCGATATAAGCCCCTTTCCGCTTTGCTACTGCAACAAGCGTCCCCCGGTGACTCCCCTTTACGACGACCCGATACTGGCCATTCTCAAGCTTCTCTTCAGTTAGTACGTTCCCAACGGAGCCAACGTCGTACAGTTGGTCCCGCTTAGGGTTGGCGACCTCGGGATTACGTTGTGTGACCAAGAAAACAGTGCGATTGCCTGTCAAGGCCATTTCAAGAGCAGAAATTGAAGTTGGCCGCCCTATTTTGAAGGCCACAATGGTGCTTGGAAAAACTACCACGTCACGAATCGGAATCATCGGGTAATTTATTGACTCATCATTAGAATCCTTTAAACGTTTTACCATAACCGATAAGGCTCCAGTAGGTGGAACTCTTGAGAGTTGTTTTAGATCACGGTCGTCACGATCTCGCGAATGCTACGCTGCAACTCGCGGTCGTCGGTGATGGGTGAGCACATGGCTGTTTCAGCGGCGGTGACCGGTGGGATGCCGAGCGCGATCAACTGGGCAGCGTAGATCAATAAACGCGTCGAGACGCCTTCCTCCAGGCCATGACCGCGCAGGTTGCGTACCTTCTGACCAATCAGCACCAGATCGCGGGCCGTGCCTTCATCGACGCCGCCTTCGCGCACCACGATCTCCGTTTCCATCTCCGGCGGCGGATAGTCAAAATCGATCGCCACAAAACGTTGCCGCGTCGACTGCTTCATGTCCTTGAGGATCGATTGATAACCCGGATTGTAAGAAACGACGAGCATAAAATCCGGCGGCGCATCGAGTATGGTTCCGCGTTTTTCAATGGGCAGCCGACGCCGATGGTCGGTCAAGGGATGGATAATGACCACGGTATCTTTGCGCGCCTCGACGACTTCATCGAGATAGCAGATCGCGCCGTTGCGTACGGCGGCGGTCAGCGGCCCGTCATGCCAGACTGTCTCTTCGCCTTCGAGCAGAAAGCGGCCCACCAGATCGGTGGCCGAAAGATCTTCATGACAGGCGACTGTGATTAAGGGCCGCTCCAAACGCCAGGCCATGTGCTCGACAAAACGGGTCTTGCCGCAGCCGGTGGGCCCTTTCAGGATCACCGGCAGGTGGGCCGCATGTGCCGCCTCGAACAAATCGATTTCGCGATTGACGGCGAGATAATAAGGTTCGTCGGCAACGCGGTATTCTTCAATGGCTAGTTCAGGCATGTTTGCTTTAATCCGGTTTGTAGGTATCAAGAAAGTTGCCTACAAAGTTTCCTTCTTCGGTTCCATCGGGCTTACTCACGGTCCAATCCATCAGCTCTGTCTCGGGCAATGAATATTTATCGCCGGCTTTATAACCGGAAACAGTTTCGATGTCGCTGGCAATCAGCCCTTTGATGACTCCGTCTTTGATTTCCTTTACTTCAATGAATACCTGTTCCCAGTGGCCCCCGTCATCATGTAGTCGCGTAGTTACGAAGAAGACATGTTTAGGCGGCAGGCCGGCGAGAAAACGTTTTTTCGCCTCCGGGTACGTCTTGCGTGCCTTCTCGACATAGGGCTTGATGGCCTCGTCGAGCGCTTTTTGCTCCGCACTCTTTACCGGCTGCGGCTTGTCCGCGGGCGCATTCGGAGCAATCGTCGATAACTTTTCGGGTTCCTGCGAGAACCCCGTCGTCATGCATCCAATCAGCAGCGCCAGTAAGAGAAATGTATATTTCGATCTCATCCAGCGCTCCTTCAGTTTGTCCCAGGCTGACGTTTGGTTAAGCCTGCGCTATGCTGTAGATGACAAGGGAATCTTAACACCGAGGGCGACAAAGCCGGAAAGAAGGGCCCGAGATTTACAGAACCGGGAGCGCCCTTTCATATATAGAGTAGCGATTTACCAAAAATGAAAATTGCAGTAGCAATGAGTGGGGGCGTTGATTCGTCCGCGGCAGCGGCGCTTTTGAAGACGCAGGGGCACGAGTTGATCGGCTTTACGATGCAGTTATGGAATCAGCGTCGCGGTATCAGTGTCGACGAAAACGGCGATCCATTGCCATCCCGTTGTTGCTCGCTGGACGATGTTTACGATGCGCGCCGCGTGGCGGAGCAACTCGGCTTTCCGTTTTACGTTTTGAATCTCGAGCGGGAGTTCGAACGCGATGTCGTGCAACCGTTTGTGACCAGTTACCTGAGTGGTGAAACGCCGATTCCCTGCGTGGCCTGCAACAGTCGTCTGAAGTTTGCTTCGCTCGATCGTCTGGCGCTGAGCCTGGGATGCGAAAAGGTCGCTACCGGGCATTACGCTCGGGTCGAGCACGATGCCGCGGCGAATCGCTATCGATTGTTCCGCGGTCGCAACCACCAGAAAGATCAGTCTTACTTCCTTTGGGAGTTGACGCAGGAGCAACTCTCTCATGCGATGTTTCCGCTCGGCGAAATGTCAAAGCCGGAGGTGCGCGACCTGGCCCGGGGCAGCGATCTGGACGTGGCGGAAAAAGCCGAGTCGCAGGAGATTTGCTTCGTGCCTGACGGCGACTATGCCGGCTTCCTGGATCGATACCTGACCGCCGAGAACCGCACGGAACAGATACCCGCAGAGGGTGAGTTGATTGACGCGCAGGGTCGCGTCGTAGGCCGGCACGACGGCATCCATCGTTTCACGGTGGGCCAGCGCCGCGGCATTGGCATCGCTGCTGAGCGGCCGCTTTACGTGCTCTCCATCGACGCTCCGGGGAATAAGGTTGTGGTTGGATCGGCGGAAGAATTGTTGAGTGAAGAATTCACCGCGGCAGGGGTGAATTGGATCGCTTTTGATGAGCCCGAGGTTTCCACTCGCGCCGATGTACGCGTGCGTTATCGTCACGAGGCTGCGGCGGCGACCATCGTTTCCTTGCCGCAGGGACGCGTGCGCGTGACGTTTGATGTACCTCAGCGGGCCATCACTCCGGGCCAGGCGACTGTGTTCTATCGCGGCGATGAAGTCGTCGGCGGCGGCTGGATCGTGAAGAACCAGTAGGCAGTAAGCAGAAGGCAGAAGGCAGTAGGCAGTAGGCAGTAGGCAGTAGGCAGGACAAAGCCGGTTTCGACTAGCTTCCGGTTACTGCCTTCTGCTTACTGCTTACTGCCTTCTGCTTTTTCGCCTTCCGCCGCCCGACAGGCTGGCAGCCAGTCGTACACGCCGACTGAAGTCTGCGCTACTTCGTAAACCTTTTCCTTCTTCCTTCCGTACTTACAACCGGCGAAATTCTTCGAAATTAATAGCAGGAAATTAATTATGGCAATGTCCCGCGCACGAAAAATCGTTCTTATTATTCTTGGCGTATTGCTGGCGCTGATTCTGGTGGCAGTCCTCGGTATCGCGCTGCTTTTCGCTGCTTTTCGCAGCAATGCTCCGACCATTCATGACAACAGTGTTCTGGCTTTGAGTGTTTCCGGCCCCCTGCCGGATTACGTTCCCGAGGATCCACTGCGAAAGTTCTTTGGGGGACCGGAACAGTCGTTAACCAACCTGTTGCTGCAATTCAAGAAAGCCAAGGTTGATAAGCGCATCACCGCAATTCTGCTGGACGTTGATGGCTCAGGCGCAGGCTGGGCCAAGAGCGAAGAAATTCGGGACGCAATTGCCGACTTTCGATCGTCTGGCAAACCCGTTTATGCCTACATGGAGTACGGCATGAATAAGGAATATTACATCGCCAGCGCCTGCGACAAGATTTATGTAGCGCCTCCGGGCGAGCTCTTCATTAACGGTCTGGCTGCGGACGTAATGTTCTTTCGCGGCTCTCTGGACAAGCTGGGCGTCTATCCGGACATTTATCAGATCGGCAAATACAAAAGCGCCGGCGACATGTTTACGCAAAAGAGCATGACCGAAGCGCACAAACAGTACGTCAATGAATTGCTGGACGATCTTTTCAATCGCTATGTCGAAGCGACTGCGAAGGCACGCGGCAAATCGCCCGCGGACATGAAGGCCCTGATCGACAATGCCCCATACAGCGCCAAAGCCGCGAAGGAAGCAGGACTGATTGACGGCGTCAGCTATCGCGATGAAGTCCATAAGGAAATCAAGAAGCGCCTCGGGTACAAAGACACCGAAGAGTTGCGCTTAGTCAGGGCCTCGGACTATCGCCAGGTGGATGCGCAGTCGCTCGGCTTGAACAAAGGCGAACGAATAGCAGTGATCTTCGCGACGGGCGACATTGGTTCGGGGAAATCTGAAAATAGTCCTTCGGGCGATCAGTCGATTGGCTCAGACACTTTGTCCAAAGCCGTAAGAGATGCCGCCAACGACAAGACCATCAAGGCCATCGTGATCCGCGTGGATAGTCCCGGCGGTTCCGGGCTGGCTTCGGACATCATCTGGCATGCAGTCGACGAAGCGCGACAAAAAAAACCGGTCGTTATTTCGATGAGCGACGTGGCCGCCTCCGGCGGATATTACATCTCGGCCAGCGCCACAAAAATCGTGGCCGAGCCGTCCTCCATCACCGGCTCGATCGGCGTGGTTGCCGGCAAGCCCGTCGTCAAAGGCTTATACGACTGGCTCGGTATCACGAACGAGTACGTGATGCGCGGCAAGAACGCCGGCATGTTCCGTGAAACAGAAAAATTCAGCGATGACGAGCGGGCCAAGTTCGAAGCCTGGATCAAGCAGACCTACTACGAGGACTTTGTGCCCAAGGTCGCGAAGGGTCGTAACAAGAGCAATGAGTATATCGATTCGGTGGGCCAGGGCCGTGTATGGACGGGAGCCCAGGGCAAGAGCAATGGTCTGATCGACGAGTATGGCGGTCTGGATCGGGCTATAGAAATCGCAAAGGATCTCGCCAGGATTCCCGCCGACAAAGGTGTTCAGCGAGTCATCTTCCCGTATCCGCAAACTTTCCTTCAGGAATTCCTGAACAGCAAGGACGACGAAGGGGGCGAGACTTCAGAAACGCAACAGCTCAGGCAGCAGCGTGCGGTGCTTGCTTCGCTGCCCGAAGACGCGCGCCGCGCCTTCCGTTATGCCCTGCTGCTCGACAAGATGAAGTCCGGCGATGCCATGCTGTTAATGCCGTTTGAACTGCGGGTGAAGTAGGGAGGCAGAAGGCAAAGAGCTACTTTAGGTCCCTGCTTTCTGCCTACTGCCTGCTGCCTTCTATCTTTTCCATTCCTCCCATGTATTGCCGCAGGACTTCAGGAATAACAACCGATCCATCCGCTTGCTGAAAGTTTTCCAGGATCGTCACCCAGGTGCGTCCGATCGCCAAACCTGAACCATTCAAAGTGTGCACGAATTCAGGCTTGGCGCCGCCGGCACGACGAAAGCGAATGTTGGCGCGCCGCGCCTGGAAGGCTTCGTAATTCGAGCACGAAGAAATCTCTCGAAAAGTATTCTGTGAAGGCAGCCAAACCTCTATGTCATAGGTCTTCGCATTGCTGAATCCCAGGTCACCGGTTGAAAGTGCAACCACGCGATAGTGAACACCCAGCCGCTGCAACACAGTCTCGGCATTGCGGGTCAGCGATTCGAGTTCCTCGTAGGAATTTTCCGGCAAAGCATATTTCACCAACTCAACTTTTTCGAATTGGTGCTGGCGAATCACACCGCGCGTATCGCGCCCGTAACTGCCGGCTTCTGAACGAAAGCAGGGTGTGTAAGCAACCCACTTTTTGGGAAGCTGGCCCACGTCGAGTATTTCATCGCGATGATAGTTCGTCACCGGCACTTCGGCCGTAGGGACGAGATAGAGTTCGCGTTCGTCGCGCAGTTTGAAAAGATCTTCTTCAAACTTTGGTAGTTGGCCGGTGCCGAACAACGATTCCTTGTTAACAATAAACGGCGGCAGAGTTTCCAAATAGCCATGCTCGCGCGTGTGCAAATCGAGCATGAAGTTGATGAGCGCACGTTCCAGACGGGCCCCTGCTCCGTTGAGAATTGAAAAACGAGCAGCAGCGATTTTGCTTGCTCGCTCGAGATCGAGAATCCCCAGGGCCGTGCCGATATCCACGTGGTCCTTGGGTGCAAAATCGAATTCCGGTTTGGTACCCCAGCGCCGCACTTCGACGTTGGCGGCTTCGTCTTTACCGACCGGAACGCTTTCGTGCGGCAGGTTCGGCAAGGTGGACAGCAACTCGCGCATACGCGTTTCCGACTGTTCGCGCAATTGATCGAGCTCCGCGATACGATCCTTTAGCTCACCCACTTCCCGGCGCCGCGCGTCGCCCTCCTCCCGTTTGCCCTCTTTCATGAGCGCGCCAATCTCGCGGCTGGCAGTGTTGCGGCGGGCGTTCAGTTCGTCGGATTCGGCAATCACCCGGCGGCGCTCAGCGTCTGCCCGCACAAAGTCATCGAGCGCAACGGGCATCGTGCCGCGTTTGCTGAGGGCAGCCTTTACGTGCTCAAGATTTTCGCGAACGTAATTGATATCCAGCATTGTTTTATTCAGCCGCAGGTACCCTGTACGGCACGCAGCAAGCTCGTAAAAAAAAGAATTCGATTTGGAAAGTTACTATTTCACTCACCAATGCGCGGCTAATAGTTTTCAGCAGCCTGCTCTGCTTTCTCAAGGTGTCATACTTCCCGGACTCGAATACCATAAACGAACTTGACGCCGTTTTCTAACAAAGACGTAACTCTTATCGAGAGCGCCTGATTTTGCACCGTGAATTGGACCACTTTGCTGAATAGTTTTTCTCGGGATTTCGTTGTAATGTAATTCGCTCCGGGAGTAAGCAGCAGGCAACAGTTTTTTTGATCAGGGTGCGCGCTGCAATGTCCCGGTACGGTCTTGATTTCTTTACGACTTCTGGCCGGCTATTGCCGGTCACAAAAGCCTATCATGAAATTAATCATTCTCGCGGCAGGATATGCAACCCGTCTTTATCCGCTCACACTGAATCGCCCCAAGCCGTTACTCCCGGTGGCCGGCAAGCCGATGATCGAACATCTGCTGGAACACCTCAGACCCATCGAGGCAATCGATCACGTCTACATCGTAACCAACGCCAAATACGCGGACCAGTTCGGGAGCTGGTCGATTGATTACCATGCGAACCATGGCCCACTCGACTTTACGATTGTGAATGATCGATCAACTGATGACTCAAATAGATTGGGGGCAATTGGGGATTTGAGTCTGGTGCTGAACCAGGAACAGATCACAGACGACATCATAGTGGTTGGCGGCGACAACCTGATGTCGCAGAGCCTGGCCGGTTTCGGACAATTCTGCGGCGAGCGGGAGGCGCCCGTGCTGGCTGTTTATGACGTGGGTGACCTCAATGAGGTCAAGAAATATAATGCCATCGACGTCGAACCGGATGGCCAAATACGCTTTTTCGAAGAGAAGCCGGCAGCTCCCACGAGCACACTGATCGGGATTGCGCTCTACTATTATCCCGCCAGGACGCTTCCACTCATCAAGCAGTACCTGGAAGAAGGGAACAATCCGGATCAGCCGGGGCGGCTGGTCCAGTGGATGTATCGCCGTACTCCCTTTTATACCTGGCGGGTCCCGGGCATCTGGTACGACGTGGGTTCAAAGGAAACCCTGGAAGAGGCGAATCAAGTCTTTGCCAAAGGCCAGTAACCAGGCTGGGGCGGACCTGCGTTGTCCGCTCCCGCCTGATTTAGCGCGCGCAGGGCTGACACGCAGGTCCGCCCCTACTGTGAAAAAAGAGTATTACGATTCTTCTAAACAACAGGACAATTAATCGTGTCAGAAAAACAATTTAGCGGACGAGCGGCTATCGTGACCGGAGCAACCCGAGGCATCGGTCGCGCCATTGCCCTCGAGCTTGCCAGACAGGGCGCAGACGTCGCCTTCAATTACGCGAAGAGCGCTGACGCCGCTGAGTCTTTAAAAAGTGAGATTGAAGCTCTCGGGGTGCGCGCCTTTGCCGCCCAGTGCGATGTGGCCAGCACCGAAGCTGCCGCAGAAATGGTGAAGCAGGTGAAGGAAGCTTTTGGCCGCATCGATTTTCTGATCAACAACGCCGGCATCACGCGCGACACTCTGATTCTACGGATGAAGGAAGAAGACTGGGATGCGGTTCTCGATACAAATTTGAAAGGCGCCTGGAACTTTGCCAAGGCGGCACTGAGATCGATGCTGCGCCAGGAGGGAGGCGGATCGATTCTCAACATCACATCGATCAGCGGACTCGTGGGTATGGCCGGCCAATCGAATTACTCGGCTTCAAAAGCAGGCATGATCGGTTTGACTAAGGCACTCGCCAGGGAAGTTGCCAGTCGCAAGGTTACCGTCAATGCCCTTGCGCTGGGACTCGTGTCCACCGACATGTCCAGTGCGCTTGATGAAACCTATCGCGCGAAGCTTATGGAGCAGATTCCGCTGGGCCGTTTCGCCGAGGCCGATGAAGTGGCGCGGATTGCCTGCTTCCTATTATCTGCGGACGCTCGTTACATTACCGGGCAGGTGATTCAGGTTGACGGGGGATTGGCGATGTAAACCATTTGTTCTTTGTACTTTTAAAAAGAAGGATGCCCCGCCAATCTTTAAGGGACTGGCGGGGCAAAATCTTGCGGGCAGGTTCGGGTAGTACTGGGTGGCGGCGGCGCGCAAAGGGGGAACTGAGAATCGGCACTTACGTCCGATCCCGTAATACTTGGCGGTGCGTTTTGCGGGCGAGATAATTCCAAGCGGCTCACTCGAATAAATTAAGAACCACAGCGCTGACCATTAATCGCCCCGCTCAAGATCCCTCATGACACTTGCTTCCACATTTAAAGAACTGCCAAGCTTTTTCAGAATTGATTTACTTGGTCTGTGGGAAATTATACGGATGGTTTGTGACATGTCAAGGACAATTAGCCCGATTTCGGAAAACTTTTGTGACAAGTGGGCTAGGGTTGTAAGAATAGCCCGGGCGGACGCCGGGTGGGGGACACTCGCCGCGACCGGTCCGCCGACTCGTTTGTTCTTTCATTTTCCATTTTCCCTTTCTCATTTCTCACCTGGCCATCGGCAGACCTGCCGCCTTCGATGAAAAATGAGAAATGCCAGATGATAAATGGAAAATAAACGGTTGGATCCTCGCGGGCCGGTCAGCGCAAGGCAACCCACCCGCGACCGCAATTTGTTTTGACAGCTTCGTCAGTGATTCGGATTGGCGAGGGCTTTGTTGATGGCGGCGCGCAGGCCTTCGGGTGTCAATTGTTCAAATGGGACTTCGACTCCGTTGAGAAAAACTGTCGGCGTGCCCTTGACTCCCAATGAGTGGGCGCGATTGCCATCTAGAAATATTCTCTGGTCGACGGCGTCACCGGTTTGATCGCGCTTCCAGCGTTCCACGTCCAGGCCGATCTGTTTCGCGTATCCTTCAAAGACAGGGCGCACGTCAAACAGGTCTTTCCAAGTGGTTTGATTCTGATAAATCATGTCATGCATTTCAAAGAACCGGCCCTGCAAGCCTGCGGCTTCGGCGGCTTGCGCGGCGGCCAGAGCATGCGGGTGGTTCGGTGTCAGCGGATATTCACGGAAGATGACCCGCAGGCGTGGTCCATATTCGTCCTCAATACCCTTGAGGACTGGAAAGAGCAGGCCGCACGGCGGACACTCAAAATCACCAAACTCCTCGAGCGTCAAGGGGGCGTTTTCGGATCCGCGGAAATGCGGGGGCTGGGCTCCAGGCGACGCATTCGCCGCAACGGCAGCCGCAGCAGGTGATGAACCCGGCGCGGTCGCTGGCGGAATCGCCGAGGTATTTAGCGCCGCACGCTTCATGTAGAAGTAGGCGCCCAACGCTCCGGCGAGCACCACGATGATGATTACAAAAGGTAGTAGACGTTTCATTTTGATTTTTGGTCTTGGGTCTCAGGTCTTAGGTCTTTGATTTTTCAGTTCTTCGCATTGAGTGGTACGCGTAACAAGGTAACTGGTGCCACAAACAAATACCAAAGACCTAAAACCAAAGACCCAGGACCGATTTCATCAAGCCGCCGCGGCGGCAACCGTCGCCGCCAGCGAGCGAAAGATATCCCGGCCATCACTCGAGCCCAGTAGATCTTCGCAGGCGCGTTCCGGATGCGGCATTAATCCCACCACGTTTCGCTCATGATTGCAGATGCCGGCAATATTCTGGCGCGAGCCATTGGGATTAGCAGCGTCGGTTATCGCGCCATCCTTGTCACAATAGCGAAACACGATGCGGTTGTCGCGCTTCAGTTCGGCCAGCGTCAGATCGTCACAAACATAGTTACCCTCTGCGTGTGCGATGGGAATGTGAAGCACGCCGCCGCCGCGCAATTCGTTGGTGAATGGCGTGTCTGAAGTCTCAACACGAACATACACGTGCTCGCAGATGAAGTGCAGATCGCGGTTCCGAATCAGCGCTCCGGGCAAGAGGCCCGCCTCACAAAGGATCTGGAAGCCGTTGCAAATGCCCAGGACCAGCCGGCCGCTGCGGGAAAATTTCTTAACGGAATTCATTACCGGTGAAAATCGTGCGAGCGCGCCGGCGCGTAAATAATCTCCGTAAGAAAAGCCGCCGGGAATGATGACCGCATCATAGGTGCTAAGATCGGTTTCGCGGTGCCAGATAAAGTCGACGGGCTGGCCCACGTGCTTGGAAATCACATGATATGCGTCATGATCGCAGTTCGATCCCGGAAAAACTATGACACCGAATTTCACGCTTCAAACTCCACTCGGTAATCTTCAATAATGGGATTGGACAGTACTTCGGCAGCCATGCGCGTAACGGCTGCCTGCGCCTCGGCTTCAACCACGGCGTCATTTAGAGCAATTTCGAAATACTTTCCCTGCCGCACGTCCGAAATGTCGCCGAATCCCAATAGTTCGACCGAATGTTGAATAGCCTTGCCCTGGGGATCGAGAACACCGGGCTTTAGAGTTACATAAACTTTGGCTTTCATGGTTGAATGCTCCCGCAAGATAGTAAGGCAAAGATTGCGTGATGTGTAGCGGTTAGCTTAATATCTCGCCCATTGAAATTACAAAAGGATCTGACAGCAGAATTCCTAAAACCGCTGCGGACCGAAATCTAAATAATTTTTCCAGCTTCAACACAACAGGAGAACTTAGTAATGGAAAGCTATCCCTCGACCGGAAAGTCGGCAATTGGCCTGGAGGCGAATCTCGCGGCGGCCCTTGGGTATCCCATCGGCATACTCGGACTGATCAATTTTTTCATGGATAAGGAAAATAAGTTCGTCAGATTCCACGGTATTCAGTCCGTGCTCTACTCGGTGGCCCTGGGTGTCATATTCACGGTAGTCATGGTTGTGTTAGCCATCGTGGGCGCGATCGCCAGCCAAATCTCCGGCGCGCTGGCAATCCTGGTTTGGATTTTGTATCTGCTCGCCTTCCTCGCCGGCATGGTGCTCTGGCTTGGAGTGCTCCTGTATTCGGCTTACCGCGCGTACCAGGGCCAGACTTTCAAGTTGCCCCTGGTCGGTAACTTCGCGGAAAAGATGGTCGAGAAGAATTGAAGCAGACGACGGACGATGGGCCATAGCGGTCTATCGTCCGTGGTCTAATCCGTGAATACTCTCTCAAAGATAGCGTCGACATTTCTCAAATAAGTATCGAACGCAAACACGCGATCGATCTCGCTTGCCGAAAGATGCGAAGTGATGTCAGCATCGGCTTTTAACAGTCGCTGAAAATCCTCTCCGTCGTCCCAAACCTTCATCGCGTTTCGCTGTACCCACTCGTAAGCAGTTTCCCGCGCTACACCCTTTTGCGTCAAAGCCAGCAACAACTGCCCGCTAAAGATTAAGCCGCGGGTTGCATTCAGGTTTTCCAACATGCGCTCGGGGTAGACAACCAGCCCGTCGATGAGCGCCGTGGTTTTGTGCAACATGTAGTCAAGCGCGATGCTGGAATCCGGCAGCACAACCCGCTCTGCTGAAGAGTGTGAGATATCGCGTTCGTGCCAGAGGGCGACATTTTCAAGACCCACCACGCTGTTGGCGCGCACCAATCGCGCCATGCCGCAAATGCGTTCCGAAATGATTGGGTTGCGCTTGTGCGGCATCGCACTTGAACCCTTCTGACCCTTGGTGAAACGCTCCTGCGCTTCGCGGACCTCGGTTCTTTGCCAATGCCGCACCTGCAAGGCGAACTTATCCAAAGATGAGGCGACGATGGCCATCGTCGTCAGGTATTCCGCGTAGGTATCACGCTGGATAATTTGCGTGGAAACGGGAGCAGCCTTCAGATCAAGGCGCGCACAAACTTTTTCCTCGACAATCGGATCCAGAAGCGCAAAGGCGCCCACCGCGCCACTGATCTTGCCAACGGCCACCGCGTCGCGCGCGCGCTCCATTCGTTCTCGATTACGACGCATCTCGTCATACCAGAGCGCGAACGTCAATCCGAAGGAAGTGGGCTCAGCATGAATGCCGTGGGTGCGGCCGACTTGCGGCGTGTGCTTGAACTCCAGCGCCCGGCCTTTAAGCACTGGCAGCAGGGCGTCGATTTTAGCGAGCAACAGATCGCAGGCCTCGCGCAAGAGCAGCGCGTTGGCGGTATCGACCACATCAGAGGAGGTGAGGCCATAATGAACGAAGCGCGCGGCCTCGCCGATCGATTCCGCCAGATTGGTGGTGAACGCGATCACATCATGATTAGTGGTCTTCTCGATCTCGTTGATGCGCGCGACCGAAAAGCTGGCTCGGGATTTTATCTGGGCCAGGGCCTCAGCCGGGATGGTGCCCATCTCAGCATGAACTTCACAGACGGCCAGCTCAACCTCCAGCCACTTCTGGAACCTGGATTCTTCGGACCAGAGCGCGCCCATTTCCGGCAATGTATAGCGTTCGATCATGGTAAGAGTTCTATCCGCAGATTTTGCAGATTACACTGATTAAGAAAGCAACTGCAGTCAAGTATTACCAAGCTACGTCACGAGTCCAAACCCCGAGTTGCAAAAATTCACTGCAACGTAACAGATCTTAAAATCTGCGTAATCTGCGGATAGCGCTTTCCGCGCTACTGCAGGGCTGTTGAATTCACAAAATACTTCGCCAAAAGCCAGCGGCCGTTGCGCTCGACCAGCGTGAATGTTTCCATGCCTTCACCGCGATCGAACTTCGTGTCGTAGGTGAGGACAAACGAGTGGCCGGCAAGTCGTCCGTTTGAGCGGTTCTCCTCGGCGGCGCCGTGAAGTTGCCGGGTCTTGACGTTTCCCAGTTTGGTTTTCACTGTACCAAACACCGCGGCCGTCTGCTCGAGCGTCGAGTCCCGGCGCCACTCTTCATCCGCTTCGCTGTAAATCTTTTCGTAACGTCCTTCTTCCGCGTCTTCACCCACAGTCGTAACCACGGATTCGACCTCCGGCGGCACTCCTTGCCGGCTGGCGCGCAGCGCGCAAGCGCTCGTCCCCATCACCACCATCGCTATCGCGATCACGATTCTTAAAAAGTCGCGCAGACCCCGCGTCTCCCTTTCCCCGTGTCTCCCTGTCAGTCCTTCCTTCATCCTTTGAACTCAGACCTCAATCCAGGGCGTTGGTTCTTTGGGAAATGAAAGAGTGATTTCGGTCTCGGCCGGAAAGAGTGGAGCACGCTCCTGCAAAGCGACTTCAGCAGTAATCTTGGCCAGATAGGGATTGTTGGCCCGCTGCGAAAGATGGGCGAGCACAATGTGCCTGGCGCTGCCGTCAAAACCATACTGCAGCCACTCAGCTACATCTTCGTTTGACAGATGCCCGAGTCGCGACAGGATTCGCTGCTTCAACTCCCAGGGATAGACGTCGCATGCCTTGAGCATGTCACGACTGTGATTCGACTCCATAACAATCGCCGCGCAGCCGCGCAGCTGCTCTGTAACAAGCGTGGTGATGTGACCGAAATCCATCAGCGTGGCAATCTTCACGCCGGCATGAGTGGCGGTAAAGCCGAAGTTGTCTGCGGCATCGTGCGGAATCGTAAAGGGATGGAAATCGATCTTACCCACCCGAAAATCTTTGCTGGATTCGATCTCTTCGACGCGATCCTTGAGCGCCGCCGAGCGCCGCCGCGGCTCTTGGTTGCTGACGCCAAAATGTTCGCTGAGGTACGCCTCGCGCGTTTGGCCGGAGACATAGACCGGACAATCGACTAGTTTCAAAAGGACGCGCAAGCCGCCCGAATGATCGCTATGCTCGTGAGTGACAACGATGCCGTCCAGACGGCAGGCATCTTCGCCCACCTGCGCCAGCCGACGAATTAACTCGCGCGCGCTCAGGCCCGCATCAACCAGCACACGTGTTTCACCGGCGACAATCAGCACCGCGTTGCCGGTTGAGCCGCTGCCAAGAACAGTAAGTTTCATTAGTAAGATTGTCCGACAAACTTCAGTTTGTCGTTCGAGTTACGCAGACTTCCTGCTACAGAATGCGACAAACTGAAGTTTGTCGGACATTCAGATCTCGAGCCGCGCGCGATCAACGTGAAAGCCGTTGAGATTTCCCAGCGCTCCCAGCGCCAGGTTCTGGGAAATAATGTACGTGCGCGCCACTCTCAGAATATCATCCGCGGTCACGGCTTCCAGCCGGCGAATCATCTCATCGGGAGATATGCGCCGGCCGTGAATAATCTCCTGTCGGGCCAGCGTACTGGCGCGCGCGTTCGACGACTCCAGACCGAGCAGAGTCGACGACACAGCCTGGTCCTTTACCAGGCGGAGTTCTGCTTCCGCTACCGGTTCATTCACAATGCGCCGCAGCTCTTCCAGCGAGATGTCGAGCACTTCGTCCAACTGATCAGGCGAGGTCCCCGCGTACACGGAAAAAACTCCAATGTCCGAGAAGGTGCTGACGCCGGCGCCAACTGAATAAGCGAGGCCGCGCTGCTCACGAATTCTTTGCCACAAGCGACTCGAAGTGCCGCCCCCGAGTACCGATGCCAGCATGGTAGCGGCATAACGATCGTCGCTCCGCGAAGATGGCCAGGGCGCCGCGATAATCAAGTGTGCCTGCTCCAGCTCTTCCTTTTGTTCGATCAGAATCGGCGCGGCAGTTGTCGGCGCCGACATATTAGCTTTGAAGGTGGACTGACCACCATTTTGCGCGGCGAGATTGCCATTAGTAAAGGCTCGTTCGGCCAGTTCAACCAGCTGGGCGTGGTCGACATTGCCGGCCGCCGCCACCACAAAATTTCGCGGTGAAAACTCGCTCGCGTGAAAGGCCGAGGTGGTGGCGTGATCAAAAGTCGGGACCGTTTCAGCAGTTCCTTCAATGGGACGCCCCAGAGGATGAGCGGGAAAATATACGGCATTGAACAGCTCTGAAAGTAGTTCGTCGGGTGTGTCCTCGACCATCTTGATTTCTTCGAGGATGACCTTTTGCTCGCGCTCCAGATCGGTTGAATCGAACCGCGGATGCGCCAGCATGTCAGACAACAAATCAAAGGCCAGCGGCAAGCCCTTATCGGCCACTTTGACTGTAAACCCAGTCAGTTCATGTGTCGTGTAGGCATCGAGGTGGCCGCCCAGGCGATCGGATTCGATGGCAATGTCATGGGCTGAACGTCGTTCAGTGCCTTTGAAAACCGCGTGCTCGATAAAATGGCAAATCCCGTTTAGCTCCGGCGATTCGTGCCGCGAGCCGCGCCGCACCCAGATACCCGCAGTGACGGATCTGAGGCCAGGCATATGCTCGGTAAGAATCGAGAGACCATTGGAAAGTTTTGTAGATTGTACTTCGTCGATCATTTTCGTTCCGCGGATCAAATTTCAGGGTGGCCTTAACAACCCGAGAGACGAAATCGTAACACGCGCGAAAACGAGCGGCAAAGGGAGGCGAAAAACGGTAACGATGCTGTTTAGAAAGCGACTTGTCCGCCGTAGCACAGACTTCAGTCTGTGTCCCTTTGCGCAGCCCTTTATCTAGTCTGATGAATATCAACACAGAGTGATGGGAGGTCGGATCAGGCGAGGGCCGCCTTTGTACTGCAGGCTGCCAGCCTGCAGATCCCGGGCATGCAGACCCCCAGACCTCGACAGGTTGCCAGCCTGTCGTACAAGTTTCCCGCGTCGCGTAGCGACGCCTGAAATTAGAGCTGGATTCAATCATCGCTACGCGACGGGAAACAGGACATCACCTGATCCCGGCGTTGAAACGCCGGGCTAAATTCACGCCGACGCTGCGCATCGAGGAAAGTCGGATTCATAAGCCGCTGGCGTAGTCTGCCGCAGCTCAACACAGACTGAAGTTCTGTGCCAGGTCGATTGATGAGGCGATCCTCACCCGATATACTCGCTGCGTGTTCATTCAAGACAAACCATCCAGGGCCCTTCACTTCTTCATTACTGCCTTAGTCACGCTTCTGCTTTGCGCCGGCGCAGGCGCCGTGTATGCAACGGAGCGTTGGTCGGCGAAGCTCGATGGCCAGGTACGCTTTTATCAAACGACGGGGCCTGGCGTGCTGGTGGTGGGCACGGAAAAGTCCTTGTACGCCATAGACGGCGAGACAGGTGACATCCTGTGGCGACGCAAGAATGTAAAGTTGGATGAAACCGACGTCGCGCCCGTGCCGGGCACGGACATGCTCCTCATCAACCTGGAGTTGGGCAGCAAAAGCCGTTTAGAGGCACTTGACCTTTTGACCGGCGAAGCTCTCTGGCGCAGTGACAAACTACGTGGCGCCGTAATGCAGTTGGCTCTGGATCGCAATGCGAACCTGCTGGCAGTAGTCCTGGTACGCGACGCCCGCGGCAAAGCTCGCGAAAACTTCAAGCGCAAACCAGTCATTCACCTGCTCGACATCAGCAGCGGTCGTGAGCTTTGGAAGCGCGAGCTCGAGAGCGAAGTCGAGATGATGCCGGCGCGTTGGAGCGACGATGAAGTGCCCTACACCCTCGACAATTATCGTCCGCCCTTTTTTCTCGATGAACGTCTCTATGTTTTCTATGAAGGCGTTACTTCACTCGAGGCGCAAACCGGAAAAGAGCGCCGGCGCGAAAAATTTCGCGTGAACGAAGAAGGACTGGCCCTGACCGAAGCCGATCCAATCGCCGACGAGCGGTACGTTTACGCCTCAGGTCGAGGTCACGTGCGGGCTGTTTCGCGCTCAACGAACGAAGAGGTTTGGGAAGCGAAAGATCTCGGGTCCGTACCGGAAATGATTCTCACCCGCGACGTCCTGTTCGCACGCACCGGCGGCCAATTCGCGCGCCTTAAAAATGGTGATATTGTCGAGCGTGGGCCCTATGGTGTCAGCGCCATCGATATCGATAAAGGGAAAATCCTCTGGCGCTACAAAGGTGCAGACAAAGGGATCACCAACATGGTGCTTCCCGATGCACGCACGGTGATTGTCGCCGACCACGACGATTTAATTGTCCTTGATGCAATTAACGGAAAGCGCCGCGGGAAGATCACGCATGGAGTCGAAAAGGCCGCTTTCGTCTTGCTGAATAACCGCGGCGAAGCGGTGGTCGGCGGCAAAAATGAAATCGCTGCCTTCGATTTGCAAAGTGGACGGAACCTCTGGCGCGCGCGATACAATCCGCCGGGACGTGGATTGATGAGAAGCGTGGCCGCAGTTGCTGCGCGGGCCACGGCACTCTATTTCCGTTACGGCGGCGCTGCCACCAGCGCTTTCCGCGGCGTGCAACTCCTCAACAGCGTGAACTCTTTGCGCTGGTCCGGTCTGGCTGCCCGCGAAGCGCTACCGAGTCTGACAACGCTGGCCGCAAACCAGGCGCGCGATTACGCGATGGACCGAATCTCAAGTTTCGGCCTGCTTGCCCGGGCGCAGCAGGGGTCGCCAACGCGCCCGCGGATTGCTGCACCGCCTTCGGTTGACGTTGAGGATCGCCTGCTCGACCGGCTGGATCCCGCTCATCAACTCGAGCGACTTTCCCGGTTCCTATTGCGCACGCGCAGACTGGCGGCATTAAGGGGCGAGTGGATGTACTTCTACACCGACTTGGGTCGGGGCAATGGTTTGGCAGGCGTTAATATCGATACCGGGATAACTGAGCGCACAATCCGTATGAGCGCGCCGGACGAGCGCTTTCTCAGCGATGAAATTGACGGGCTGTTGTATGTCTCGCGAGATAACCGACTGATTGCCTTCGATCTCAATGCCCGCGAATAAACCGCTTACTGCATAAGCAATGGATTACATCATAAGGAAAGCGAATCTCGACGATCGAGAAGCAATCGAGCAGTTGATCGTTGAGTCGGCCCGCAAATTAAGTCAGGAAGATTATTCTGAGGAGCAGATCGAGGCAGCCATTAAAACTGTATTCGGCGTCGACACTAAACTCATTCAGGACGGTACCTACTTTGTGGCCGAAGCTTCGGGAAAATTGATTGGCTGCGGCGGCTGGAGCAAACGAAGAACGCTTTTTGGCGGCGATCAATTTGCCGAGCGTGATGCAAGCGAACTGGAGCCCGAGAGTGAGCCGGCAAAGATCCGCGCCTTCTTCGTGCATCCGGAATTCGCGAGGAAGGGTATCGCGCGCGCGATCCTCTCGCGCTGCGAAGCTGAAGCGCGTGCTTACGGATTTCGATCGCTGGAGTTGATGTCAACGCTGCCGGGAATCAAGTTGTACCAATCCTGTGGTTACGAAGGCACCGAGCGCTTTGAGTTGCCGGTGGGTGGCGGAGTGGTGCTTCAGTTAATGGTGATGGGGAAGGAATTGGATTGATCCCTGAGAGCGCACGCATCCTGCGTACTGGAAGCAGCGGAATCTCTCAAGTATCAAGTTATTTTTTTTTCGAGATGATGGTTCTGTTACTCGAGCACGCGGGATGCGTGCGGTCCCGGAGGACCAGTAAGTTTTGCCTAAGACTACGCACGCGAAATCCAGGAAAGAAGATCGGCGCGCCAATCGTACTCAGCGCGCCTTGAAGGATGCGCTTTTCCTGCTGATTCAGGAAAAACACTATGACGACATCACCGTGCAGAACTTAATTGATCGCGCGAATGTAGGGCGCTCGACTTTTTATGCTCACTATCGCGATAAAGAAGATTTGTTCCGCAGTGATTGGGAAGGTTTCCTTGACGGCATAGCCGATCACATTCCCTGGGAACGAGTAGCTGAGGGCGGTCGGTGTGTCCCTCTGAAAGAAATACTCTGCCACATGCTCGAAAGACGTGTGTTTTGCCTGGCCCTCGCCAGATCGCGAAAGATCGATTTGTTGTTCAAGTCGGGAACAGCTTACCTGGCAAAGAAGATGGAAGATGGTTTGACTGCTCAACTGCCTAATCAACCGGTGAGATCCCAATCGCAAACGTCTGTCCCACTCGCAGTTTTATCAAATTTCCTGGCCGGCGCGCTTTTTTCCCAAATCAAATGGTGGCTCGACAATGGGATGTCGTCGGAGCCCGCGCGCATGGACGAGATATTTCATGAACTGGTAATGCCCGGCTTTCGCGCTGCACTGGCAGCAACCGAAAATAGTCCTAACCACACCAAACCCGCACGATCCTGAACAACTACACCGTGTTTGTTCCGAAGAGAACAAACTCTCTCCTAGAGTCTCGAACTCTCGTTCCGACACTGGCGTACCGTGCATGTATTTCGAAATCCGACCTGACCAATATACGGAGGGACTATTATGCTTCTAAAAACATTTCTGATCTTGGCGACCGGGGTCGTGTTGGCTGCCGCTGCCTACGGCGTGACGGCGACATCAATGCAGCACGCAGCGACCGAGCCCGCGGACGCTATTTCGGGCGATTGGGATCTTTCGTTCGAAGTTGAGGGAACGACGACGCCCGCTACTTTCAATCTGAAGCTGGACGGCGAGAAGATAACTGGAAAAGTGTACTCAGCTCATACCGGCCCGGGAACGATAAACGGATCATGGACGCACAATAAGCTAAGTGCAACGCTGACCTTTGCCTCTCACGAATCGATTGCACTCACTGGCGAGTTG
The DNA here is from genome assembly GCA_025463135.1 of Acidobacteriota bacterium. Lineage (GTDB taxonomy): Bacteria > Acidobacteriota > Blastocatellia > Pyrinomonadales > Pyrinomonadaceae > JAOAPY01. The sequence continues at coordinate 129,107 of JAOAPY010000025.1, read as the reverse complement.
AATGAGGGCAGGATAACTGGAGAATTCCGCACTGAGGGTTTCGTTTCCAAGTGGCAGGCGAAGAGAAAGTCCGCGACGGAAACCTCAGCGGGACCTGCGACAGTAACAACGCCGGTCGTGGATTCCGCTGATCCGATTTCGGGTGAGTGGGTCGCCAGTCTTCAGACGCAGGGTACGGGAGTCCCCGTGACATTCAAATTCAAGCTCGACGGGGAAAATGTGACCGGCGCTTCTGAGTCGGAGCATCTGGGTTCGGGAGCGCTGAACGACGGTTCCTGGAAAGCGGGCAAGCTCAGTTTTACCATGACGGGGAAATTCGGAGTGGTCGCGCTGACCGGTGCGTTGCACGACGGCAAACTGGCGGGCGAATGGAGTCTCACGGGCAAGGATATGAAGGGCACCTGGGAAGCAAAGAGGAAATAGGTCCATACCATCGTCAATCCCCGGTGCATTAGCCGGATGCGCAAACTACAGTCCGAGGGGGAACCTGTCACCGCTTCAAGGGGGGGGTGGATTCATGAAGAGGTTATTCTTGTAACTTTACCCAGGCATTCGTATTCGTTCGTTGCTTGATTGTTGTGCAAGTTGTGCGGGAGAGGGTCCCCTTCCCGACTTGTCCGTTGTTCGCTCGATTTTCCTCACTGATCTTCGCGACACCTGTACTTTACTCCTGCTACTTTTTTACCCACGGCGCTTGAAAATTTGCCGGAATCGGTTCAGCATGTCGTCCATCATGGATAAGCGCTGAATTTTGTAAATAATCTTCATAGCTCTTCCCGGCCAGTCAAAAGACCTCGACTCGAAAGCACGAGCTTAAATAGATTACACACCCAATCAAGGAGCGAATGATGTTTCATCCTAACTGTTCAAAGGTGGCAACGGTTACGGTCCGTTTAGCACTGCTTCTGCTTTGCTTGTCGACTATCTGGCACTCACCAGTGGTCATGGGCCAGACCGGAGAAAGCCTCGAGGAAATGAAGCAAAAGGTAAGCGTTCTGCTGGAACAAACAAGGTATACCGAGGCAGTTCCCTTGCTGGAAAAAATAGTTGCCGCCGAACCGAATGAATCTGAGGGCCATTATTTTCTCGCTTCGTCGCTCCTGGGAGTAATTGCCAACACCAAAGACGAGGCCGTCAAAAAGCAACTGCGCCTGCGCGCTCGCGCTGAGTTTCTCAAAGCCAAGCAACTCGGCAACACCGCGTCCAACCTTGATGCGATGATTCTATCGCTGCCGGCTGACGGCTCCGGGGCGCCGTCATTTTCGGAAAACGCCCAGGCCGACGCCTTGATGAATGAGGCCGAAGCCCTCTTTTCACGAGGGGAGCTCGACGAGGCATTCAAAGCCTATCAGAAAGCACTGACTCTCGATCCGAAGCTCTATCACGCAGCGCTCTTTTCCGGCGACGTACAATTGCAGAAGGGCGACTACGCGCAAGCGGAGCTCTGGTACAGCCGCGCCATTGCGATCGATCCAAATAAAGAAACGGCCTACCGGTATTCCGCCACCTCATCACTGAAACAGCATAAGTACGACGAGGCTCGCGACCGCTACATCGAAGCCTACATTACTGAACCTTACAATTCCTTCACCGCGTCGGGCCTCGTGCAATGGGCCGAGCTTACCAACAATCAACTGGGGCACCCCAAGATCGACATTCCGACGAAGGTTGCTTTTGATGAGAAGGGCGACGTAAAAATTAATCTGGACTCGAGCGCGTTGCTGGGCAGCAAGGATGATGGCTCCTTTGCCTGGATCGCCTACGGGGCTACGCGTTCGTCCTGGCACAAGGAGAAATTCAAGCAGACGTTCCCGACTGAGACTTCATATCGTCACAGCCTGGCAGAGGAAGCGGACGCCGTACGCAGCGTTATCTCTCTGGCCACGGCGGATAAGAAGACAAAGAGCCTCAGCCCTTCGCTACAGAAACTGAAGAAGCTGAATGACGAGGGCTTGCTTGAGGCCTACATACTTTTGGCGCGTGCGGATGAGGGAATTGTCCGGGACCATCCAGTCTATCTCAAAAATAATCGCGATAAACTGCGTCGCTATGTACTGGATTATGTTTCCAAAGGCGGAGGCAGTAATTAACCTGCAGTAAGCAGGAGGCAGGAGCGGGAAGCAGGAAAACGAGAATCACGCGGCTTCACCAGTGCCTGCCTTCTGCGGCTGCTCCTGCTCCTGCTCCTGCCCTCCTGTCTTCCTCAGAGCAGTTGAAAGTTATAGCTGATGATTGTTTTCATTTTCGGACCGCGACCAACTCTGACCGGTTCGAATTTTGCTTGTTTCGCCGCGTTAACGGCGGCTTCCTGCAACAAAGGCGAGCCCGAAACTGCTTCGGCTTCGGCGACCGTGCCATTCTCGTCAACGGTGGCTAACACACGAACGATTCCTGCCACTTTCTGCTGGCGAGCTTCCTCCGGATAGATCGGCCGCGGCAAACTAATCACTCGACTACTCAGCATCTCGTTTTCCACAAAGACTGCCGGCCTGTCGGGCATGTCGACGCGCACCATCATCTCGCCGCCCATGGGCGCCGCCCGCCCATACATACCGCCGCTGCCCTGCCGGATAAAGATTTCGCCGCGGGCCACCAGTCCGGCCTTGTCAGCCAGGGTATTGACAACGGAGGCACAAATCTCCTTGCTCTCGACGCGGAAACTGGTAACACCGCCGACGTGAGCATCCTGATCATAGAATTGGATAGTTACATAAGGATTTTTTGTCTTGATCCAACCGATAGGATTTACGCCATAGGGCACGGGAACCGATCCGAGAATGGAGGCACTCTTGGGGCGATTCGCCTGCGTGTCCGCGAACTCCTGATTAATAGCTGTGTAAGGAATGAACAGGACTTCCTTGCCGAGCTTGTTGCGAAACACCAACCGATTGTTTACGTCGTCAAAGGTGAGTGTGCCTTCCTGCTTCTTGTTATAGCCAAAGACGCCGCCTTCATATTTCGCCTTGACTGACTGCGGCGCAGTCGGAGGTTTCGGGGTCGTAGAGGACTTGTCGATGGTGCGCGGTGATTGCGCTGCTACTGAGAATACCAGCGCCAGTATTGTCAGCAAGGCGCCAACTAACTTTGGGTAAATATGCATTTCAATCTTCCTTTCGAACAGGTACTACCAGATGATTCTGCGGTGATGCCGGTGCGTAGGTTTGTGTTGCTGCCGGCTAAAGGACTTGACTCCATTCAGGGATTTTATACAAGAGCCACCACAACGTTAGTTGCGCCGCGAGTTCAACTATGGCCACGAATATCCAAGTGATCCCCGCGCTGCGGTAAGCAGCCCCGACGTTTTCCGGGAAGCGATAGGATCTGACCACACCTACGCTTCCCATCAGTAAAGCACCAGGACAAAAGAGAATACCCAAATAGGGAACCAACGCATAGGTTGCAAACGCACGGGCCGTTTCCGCGGTGTTGGTGTCGCTAATGAGTTTAACGGCCAACTTTATGCCTGGTTGCCGCCGCCGCGCACTATTTCGCGAACGGCCGCACGCGGTCTACCGACTCTTTGAAGTCAGCGTCGGTGGGCACGAGATTTAAGCCCTTTTGATAAGCGCCCAACGCTTTCCCGTATTGTTTGGTGACTTCATAGGCATAGCCGAGTTCGCGGTAAACGTTCACATCATCCGGTTTCTTTTCACCGGCGCGCTCGAGGGCCGCGATCGCTTTGGGAAAATTCTTGACTCGAGACTGGGCCACGCCCAACAGGTAAAACGTAAATGAGTTTGCCTCAGGGGTGGCTACCCTTTCCAATGCGGTTGCCGCGCGCGCGTATTGCTTGGCGCCAATCAAAGCCTGTCCAAACAACATCACCGCATCCGCATCGGTGCGGACCTTGATCAACCCTTCGCCGGCGCGCACCGCGCTCAGGTAATCAGCATCAGCCTGAGCGGAATCAGTTGCCGACGCGGCCCGGCGCAAATAAGCAGAGGTCAACAGCAGCCAGGCGCCGGCCATGCGTGGATCGTTCACCGTGGCCCGATTTAGGGCCGCAATCGCCGCCCCGGGATCGTTGCGAGTAAGAGCAATCTGCCCCAGAAAATAAAGCGAGTTCGCATCCTTTGGATTTGCCTTGACGACCTGGTTAAAAGTTCGCTCGGCGTCCGCAACTTTGCCGATTTTATATTCCGCCCAGCCGCGATAATAAAGCATCAGCGGATCGGGCTTCGCACCCGTGCGTGACGTGGCCTTCACCAGCAACGGCAGTGCTTGATCGAATTTTTCGTACAGGATGTAGGCCTGGGCCAAAGCGTCGATCGTGGGCGCGTCTTCCTGCTTGGCAACTTCCTGAAGGTTGAGGGCAGTTTGTAAATCGGTAGAAGCTTCGGCGTATTGCTTTAACGCTAGTTCCGAAAAGCCCGCTATCTTCCAGGCCTCGGTATTCTGCGGATCGGTTTTGGCTATCTGTTTTGCCTCTTTGGCAGCTGCGGCATACTGCTTTTGCTGGAACATTGTGTAGGCATGGCTGGTGTCACCGGTATCCAAGCCCGCGGCCGGGGCACCGACCGGCGCGGATGATTCGGCGATGGGCTTTACCGGCTTTATGTCGAGCAGCGGAACATTGGTATTTCTGGCCGTCGGCGTCGGCGTGGGCTTGGGCAAAAGCAGTGAATCCTCTTTTTGCTGGACTGGTTTTGGTTGCACCCGTCGCGGCCGGCTCGACTGTGCAATCACTCCGCCCGCAAGCAGCAAGGTAAAGGTGCCGCTAATAATCAGACCGCCCGTAAAGCCGGGGGAACGCCGTGAATAACGAAACAACATACGGAGACTCTTTTCCAGGAGAGAGCTTATGAATTTGAAAATAGTTAACAAAAACGTGTGCGAAAGCCAGCATCTCGGATGCGCCGCGTCGCTGTTGAGTTTGCCCGGCCAATAGGGTAGCGCAACTTGACGTGTCCGACAAACTTCAGTTTGTCGCCGACTCCCGACACAATTCGGTTTCTGGCGGACACCGAAGAACCGTCAAATGATGGGCTCCGCGCGTTCGGAAGAGGCTCGTCCTAAGGAAAGCGACCGGCGCTATAGGGCACCAGTCGCTTTTGATTTGTGGATTGACTTTGAGCTGGTTTTAGAAGCTCAGTTTCAGACCAAACTGGAATTGCCGGGGGTCAAAGGCGGCAGTGGGGCGGCTGTAATAGCGGCCATTGCTCGCGCGCTGGTGAAAGGCGTTGACGTCGTCGAAGAATGGCGACGCGGATCCTTCATTGAAGCGGTTGAAAAGGTTGAAGCCCTCAGCGATGACGTCCAGTTTCACCCGCTCGTTCCACTTGATCGATCGCGACAATCGCATATCGAATGCCATGAAACGATGCGTGATGCCGGTATTCCTGCCTAAGGTTCCGGACTGGAATGCTCCGGGCACGGTCAGGGTTCCGTCCGCCGCTACATTGGGACGATCGGTCTGGCTGGACTGATCGTTGTTCGTATCCTGATTCGTCAGAATATTGAAGGGTCGTCCGGACGAGACTTCGAAGATCGGGGCCACGGTAAAGTCGGCCAGGAACTTGTGCAGGCCGTCTCCAGTGCGCCAGCCGCCCAGCGAATTAACTACTCCACTGAAAACAAATCGATGCCGCTGATCGAACAACGAGTCGGCGCGTTCCGCTCGGAAGTTGCGGTTGTCCTGGGGCAGCAACAGCGTCTGCAGGTCCGATGAATCGTCGATCGAATGCGACCATGTGTAGGAAGCCAGGAACTGAAAGTTCCTCGAAAAGCGCTTCTTAATATCAACGTTCAAAGCGTTGTAATTCGAGTTGCCGTCCGAGACCTGAGCATTGATCGATCCAAAGGGTGAAACGACTCCGGGCGTGCGCAGCGATCCTACCAGCGCGCCGTTGAGAGTCGCTGGTGTAACCAGACCGCCTGTCAAAGCCTGGGCCAGGAAGTAGTTGGGTGCGTTGGGACGGAAGAAATTCGCCACGCCGGCATTCACCACGCGATTACCGAGATTCGCCAGCGGTGCTGCCACCATTCCTGGTACGATCAGCGCGAATGTCTGACCCTGGGTTGGATAGGGGGTAGCGCCCGCCGGAGTCACCTGGTTGAAACATAGGAGCGGCACGCCACCCGGACAAGGGAACAGCGGTATGGCGGCAGTGTTGGAGCTCGGTATCGAGAACGCCACTGCTTCAGTGGTGTTAGTAGGATTGCGACCCGAGAAACGAGCGAAGTTCGCCATCTGAAGATCTATGCGCGGAGCGTTTATGTCCAGCGGATGCGGCAAGTGATGCGCACCGACGAACAGGTAGTTTGCCGAGACGGTCATGTCGTGGGTCAGTTGCCGCTCAATCGATACGCTTCCCTGGTCTGCGTAGGCGTACTCAAAGTCCTTACTAACATGGAGTGTGAACGGCAGGACTGGACCAAAGCCCGGAAAGGTTTGATCGTTGAACCGCTGGCGTCCCGCTTGATACTGCGCGCTGCTGGCTGCGCCGGGGGTACAATTGACGCCCGGAACCGCGCCGACAAAGTTACAAACCACAACCGTACCCTGAAATACCTGCACAGCATTCAGCAGAGCCGTCGGCAAAGGACTACCTGGAATCAGGATTCCCTGCTGCTGTTGCACCGCATCGGCAATATCCGAGTTAAAAGCAATTGCCTGTAGCGGGTGGTCATAGAAAAGTCCGAAGGCAGCGCGCACAACCGTCTTGGCGTTGTTGTTTACGTCCCAGGCGAAGGCCAATCGCGGGGCCCAGTTATTCTTGTCACGCGGGAATCCCTGTCTGACATTCATCGCATCCTGCGCAGCCAGAATATCCGAAGCGGAAAGAGTGATGCCTGACAGCGGATCCTTCAAACCGATGGGATCGATCAGCTGGGTAAGTTCGACGTCATAACGAACGCCATAATTGATCGTCAGGTTGGGTCTAACCTTCCAGGAATCCTGAGCGAAGAAGGCAAAGGGTTTGTTCCGCAGATGGCTTATCGGGTCGCCAAAACCCTGGATAAAGTTAGCGGGGAAACCGAGACCGTATTGCTGCACCGGAGTGAAATCGGGCGCGCCCGCAAATGCAGGATTCAAAGTGGTAGCTGAAAGACCGCCAAAGTTAAAGAGGCCGGCAAAGTTCAATTCAAATTTTGCGCTGGGGATCTGCAGAAAAGCTGCGTCTCCGCCAAACTTGAAATTGTGATTTCCGGTTACCAGGCTGAGGCTGTCGGTGTATTCATAACGGGTCTCTGTGCGAATCACCGGCGAGAAAAGTTCGCGGCCAATGAATGCCGTTCCGGAGATGTTGAAGGCGACCGCATCGCCGTTCTGTGAACGGAAAGTCGCGCGCCGCTCGCCAAAATTGAAGCGCAGTTCATTCACCATCCTATTGGATAGAGTTGAAGTGAGCGTGGTCACAAACGAATAGTCTTTCAACGTCTGGATGCCGGTACGTGAAAAATCGTTTTGACCCAATGACTGGTTCTGTGACTCAACTTGAATACCTGTGATGGTGCTCGGGTTGTAGCCAAAGCGCATCGAGAGTTGATGACTTTTTGTAATCGAATGATCGATGCGAATGGAATTAAACGTGGTGCGATCCGTTATTGGGAATACTGTCTGCAGGTTGTTCAGTGGACGAAAAGCAATGAACTGGCCGGCGGCATTTGTGGTACCCACCGGAACCGGAGCGCCCGATAAGATAAATCGCGAGCCGATAACGCTCGGCAGGATAGGACTAATCGCGGGACAGACGCTGCCGTCATTAGGACTGCTCAGGGGATTAGTTCCCGCCAGTCCGGTCGAGCCGCCACTCGACGCAAAAAAGGCGTAAGCTCTGGCGAGACAAATCGCGGCGCCGCCGGCCGCCACCAGACCATTGATATAACCCGCCTGTGTCGGGGTGATGTTGTTAAAGGTGCGCGCCACGGGATTGAGCCCTGGCACCACGGGTATCGTCGCGGAACCGTTTAGCCCGCGCGCCACATTGCTGGTAAAAAATCCTGACTCATCGCGCTTGCGTCTTTCAAAGGCAAAGAAAAAGAAGGTGCGATCGGTATCAAAAGGTCCACCGATCGTGAATCCGTACTGGCTACGTCGGAAGGGTGGCTTAGCGATAGGTGCAAACGGGTTACGAGCCTGGAAGTCATTGTCACGCAGGAAGCCGAAGACGTTTCCACGGAGTTGGTTAGTGCCGCTCTTGGTCACCACATTGACAACGCCGCCCGCGGACCGGCCGAACTCGGGCGCGAAAGAGTTGGTGACAACTTGAAATTCCTGCACCGCTTCCTGAGACACGGTTGAACGCGAAGCGTTAACTGAATTGTCAGTGTTGTCTGCACCATCGACTTGCACCAGGTTTGACCGGCCACGTTGACCGCCAAAATTCAGTCCGGTAGTTGGTGCTGGTCCAATCGGTCGACCATTGTCACGTCCAACGGTCGAAGTAGTAAGCGCAAATGACAGATAGTTGCGTTCGTTGATGGGCAGGCTCTCGATGCGCTCCTGATCAATCGTAGTCGAGACCGCTGTCTTCGATGTTTCCACCAATTCGGTGGTCGCTCCGGAAATCGTTACGACGGCGTCGATCGAGCCCGTTTCCAGCGCCACGTCCAAATCCGCACGCTGCCCGAGTGTCAGCTTAACGCCCGGCAATGAAGCTTTCTTGAAGCTTGCCGCTTCAACGGTCACGTCATAATCACCTGGTGTTAGATTGACGAGCTGATAGAAGCCTTCATCATTGGTGGTCGTTGTGCGCGATTGATTCCTCGCAGTATTGCGGGCCGTGACGGTCGCGTTTGCAACCACGGCTCCCTGCTGGTCTTTCACATAGCCACGCAAATCGGCCGCATCTGATTGGGATTGAGCGAAGGCCACGCTCGCACCAACAACGGCAATCGCCAAAAGCAGGATGGCCCGTAAAGAGACCTTGAGGTAGTGCATCGAAGAAGCGGACATCGTCATATTCTCCTTAAACCAAAATAAAAGGCGGTCGGTCCTGGCTGCCGTTCACAACAACCACAACAAAGCAGTGAAAGTGGACAACTCTTGAGAAACAGAAACGCTGCGAGCCAGATCAATTGACGTGTTCCGGGGAGCGAATTCGGCCGTCATCAGATCTCTGTCACGCCCGTGGAGAAGGCGCCCCAGTGTACCCGTTTGAAAACGCTCAGTATTTTTACCGCAAAAAGGCCAATTGTGGCAAGCATTATAAATGGGGGCAGGGGGTGTTATTAATTTCATTCAGTTAGGTTTAGAGCTGTTCGCCGCGCTCACTTTCAACCTTTCCTGGTCCGCAGAGCCAACGCCCGCCGCAGCCTCTCACTCGCCCCGAAGAGACGAATGGCAGCATCCGCGAGGCTGGGAATAAATGCGGCCCGGCGCAGCATCGCGCAAACGCGCAAACGTGATCCGAACTGCCGTCGATAAAGCCTCCGGTAATCACGCGCCAGCTCTGAGCATGAAGCGCCGTTTCGCAAATCGGGAAGATGTTGCAGGATAACGTTGGCCGCCAGCGCCCCACCTTCTAAAGCCATTAACATCCCGCTGCCCGTAAACGGGTCAATGAAAGCTGCAGCGTCACCGATCATGAGCAATCCGTCTGCCGGCACTGGGTCTCGACGACCAAAACTCTCGAGTGCAACAGCCAGCCATTTACCCTCTACTCGCGCGTGCGCCAGTGAGTTGGCGGCGCGCGAATTCTTCGTGACTAATTCACGCATTGCTCTTTCAGGATTAGCCTGGCAGGCGCGTACGTCTCGCGCCGAAACGATGAAACAAAGATTGCTCAGACCGTTCTCAATGCCGCTCAAGCCGCCATAGCCGCCTGGATAGAAGTATATTTCGCAAGTACCTGGCAGCGGTTGTGCATCGCGCAGGTGGGCCTTGAAAGCCACCAGCGACGCCCGCTGTGGTGGTGTCGTGTTCTTTTGCGAATCCTTCACCGTGGCCTTGAGGCGGTGGTCCAAAGCGCGTGTTCGGCCTGTGGCATCGATAATGATGGCGGCTGTCGACTCACGTGCGACACCTTTCGACTTGAGTGTTACACCGCGAATGCGTCGCGCTTCGTTTATCAATCCCGTCGCTTGTGTCTCTTCAAGCACGCTGACTCCAACGTTGCGGGCGCGTTCGAGCAGCCGGTGATCCATTTCAGCGCGGCTGAGGCCAAGTGCAGTGGTGTGATTGTCAAACCAGTTGCTGGGCACATTGACGCTGCGGCCTCCGCGCGCATAAAAAACGGTTTGTGTCAGGGCTCTGCCGCCGGCCGTCAGCATGCGCTCTGAGACGCCCAGCCGGTCGAAGTGTTTGAGACACTCGGGAGAGATAAACTCGCCGCAGAGTTTTGCGCGCGGGAATTTTTTTTGTTCAACGAGCAGGACTCGCACTCCCTTTGTAGCGAGGTGAATCGCGGCGCTGGTGCCCGCGGGTCCTGCGCCGGCAATGATCACGTCGTAACTGTTGGAAGAAGCGAGCATCACAGTGTGACGTTATGAGGCCACGCCGCCGTTGGTCGCAGCGCTGCTTCTCTCATAGCGAGAGATCGGACCGGAAAGGCGGAGCCCTTCCGCACTGTGCGGCGGCGAAGCCGCAAGGACCAGCCGATAGGGAAAATGCCGCTCGACCGTTATGTTCCTAAGACCAGCATCCTGCGCCAGTTGCTTTAGTTCGTCCGGTTTGAAGCTGCGGAGAATAGAAAGCGCGCCGTCCTCGCGGAGCAGGCGATTGTGCAAAAACAGATGACCCACAGTCGTATAGAAATAGTAAGCGACCGGGTGGCGGTGCAAGTCGATCACAAAGATTCGGTGTCGAGTAACGCGAGCCAATTCTTGAAGTATCGCTACAACTTGATCGTCCTTGAAATGATGTGTAAACAGCGAGCACATGGCGTAATCGAATTCATCTTCGGCGAACGGAAGTCGCAAGGCATCGGCGCGCAGCGAAACGATTTCGGCAAACGCCCGCGATTCGTCGCGGATCGCGCGCGCGGAACGGGAGTTCAATTCCACACCCACAAGCCTTCCCGACTTGCCGTGACCTCTGGTCCACCCGGCGATTACTCGCAGCAACTCACCTGAACCGGCGCCCACATCCAATACTGAAAACTCCGTGCGGGCGGAACGCTCTGTTTCCCGCAGCAAGGTGCGGCGCACTGCCCGGGCGTCTCCCAGCCAGCGATTTACCAGTTGCAGTTCGACAATGCAGCCTTCGTACTCTTCGCTTGTGTAGTCGCCCTTGTCGAGATGCTCCAACTCAGAACTGCGTTGATGAAAGCGATCGAACATGTCCTTACAGTACCGGAGTCAAGGTAACGCAAGCTGTTCGCTTGCGATCACGTTGGATGCCGCTCACGCGCGCGCAAACTAACAGTTTGCGTTGCAAAGAATCCGGTTCAGAGTCTTTCGATGACCAGCGCACTGTTCTTCGATCCAAAGCCAATGCAGTTGCACAGCGCTATGTTGACTTCTGCTTCGCGGGCCTGATTGGGAACGTAATCCAGGTCGCAGTCGGGATCCGGCTGGTCCAGGTTGATGGTGGGAGGAATCATTTTGGTATGCATAGCGCACAAAGCCGCTCCCAGTCCGGCGGCTCCGCTCGCTCCCTGTGGATGCCCGATCTGTGATTTTGTGGCCGACATGGGAATGCGTGACGCGTGACTGTTGAAAGCGATTTTCAGCGCGCTGGTTTCAATCCTATCGTTCAGCAGCGTTGACGTTCCGTGCAGGTTTACATAATCGATTTCACCCGGATCACGTCCTGCGTCCGCCAACGCCAGCCCCATCGCGCGCGCGGGTTCATCACCCGACTCTTCCAAACGTACGCGATGATATGCGTCGCAGGTGGCACCGTAACCCGTGATCTCTGCCCAAACTCGCGCACCGCGGTTTGCCGCATGCTCGAATTCTTCGAGCACATATATCCAGGCGCCCTCGCCAACCACGATGCCCGAGCGGTCGCGTGAAAACGGTCTTGACGCCCGATGTGGCTCATCATTCCATTCGTTGGTCAGGACCGTCATCAAATTAAAGCCGGCCATAATGCCCGGGGCTATCGGCGCGTCCACTCCGCCGCTCAGCATTACATCCTGACGGCCCAGCGCGATGTGCTGGGCTGCGTAGGCAATCGCATCGGTCGAACTGGTGCATCCCGTTGAGACTATGTGCGAGAGCCCGCGCAAGCCAAACGCCATTGAGAGTTCACTGGAGAGTCCGCCGTGGGTAGAAGCTGGAATTGTGTAGACACTGGCTTTGTAAAGAGGCCCAACGTACCAGTACTCGTACTGTTGTTCAGTGAAGGCCAGACCTCCGCCGCCAGTTCCCAACACCACTCCGATTGCGCGTCGTTGCTCCAGCGTTAGATCGCTGGTTGGATAGTTGGCGTCTTCGAGTGCTTCCCGTGCGGCGGCCAGCGCCAGGGGGACGGTGCGTGGTACGTGTTTGCGATCTTTGGGACTGAGTTGGGCTTCCCAGTCAAACCCGCGTACCTGGGCGGCAATCTTCACGGCCGAATCTGAAACGTCGTAACTTTCGATCCGGCGTACGCCGCTTTCACCATTGCACAAAGCCTGCCAGTAGGCTGCCCGTCCCAAGCCAATAGGAGTCATGCACCCCATGCCGGTGATTACTACACGCCGGGGCTGCTTGAGGCGGCTCAACATGCTGCGTCCTCTCGTAAAGCGTTCACCAGATTTCGACTCGATGCGATGAGTGTGCTCAGCATACAGTATTGCAATTCAAACTGTTAGTTTTCGGTCTGTAGGCCGCGGATGCTGAAATACAAAACGTCCGTAACGGGAGTTTAGATTTCAATCCTTATCTTGCTGCTCGCCAAAGCATGCAAGCTAAGTTTGATGAACCCTAAGCGCCTTGTTACGGACGTTGCGCTGGTCTTGGATCTTCAGCCGACCTTAGTGCCGCACTCGTTACAAAACTTCGTACCCGAAGGCAGCTCAGCCTGACAATTTGAACACTTTTGCTTTTCCTGACTCGCTCCGCACTCGCTGCAGAATTTGGCGCCCGGATGCAGAGTGGCGCCGCACTTAACGCAGGGAGCCGCGGCGGCGGCGACTTCGATCTTTGCGCCGCACTCATTGCAGAATTTTGAGGACGCCGGGGTAGCGGCGCCGCACTTGTTACAGATGATTGTGGCTACGCTGCCGGCACCTGATCCGGAACTTTGCGAATTTGTCGCATTACCCAGGGCGCCAGCCATCGCATTGCCGACAGCAAACCCCGCGCCGAGACCGGCTCCCAATCCCGCACCACCTGATTGATTCTGCGCCGCATCGCGCATCGCATCGGCCGCCTGGAACTGTGTGTAACGATTGACGTCGCCAATGACCCCCATCGAAGTTCGTTTGTCCATCGCCGCTTCTACTTCCGGCGGCAGCGAAATGTTTTCGATCACAAACTTCGTTAGCTCGAGGCCAAACGACTTAAACTCCTGGTCCAACTTGCTGCGCAACACTCCGCCCAACTCGTCATAGTGCGCTGCCAGATCCAGCGCCGCAATCTTTGACTCGGCCACGGCATCACTAAAGCCACTGACCAGTGTGCGACGGAGTTGGCCTTCAATATCTTCGGTTTCAAATCGCCCGTTGGTGCCGGCAATCTCTTTAATGAAAGCCCGGGGATCCGCAACCCGAATCGAATAGATACCGAATGCTCGCAGGCGCACCATCCCAAAATCCGTGTCGCGCATCATCACAGGATTCGGCGTCCCCCACTTTAGATCGGTGAACTGTTTGGTATTGACAAAGTAGACCTCGGATTTGAAAGGCGAAGTGAATCCGTGTTGCCACGCTCCCAGCTTTGTCAGCACGGGTGTGTTGCCCCCGTCGATGGTATACAAGCCCGGCGGAAACACGTCGGCAATCTGCCCCTGAAAGACAAACACCGCCGCTTGAGATTCGCGCACCGTCAAGCGCGCGCCATTTTTAATCTCCTGACCGTGTACGGGAAAACGAAAGAGCATCGTATTGCCCGTGTCGTCGAGCCACTCGATGACTTCGATGAATTGCGTGCGAATTGCGTCAAGTATTCCCATATTGTCTCCAGAACTCCTTTGGGCGGGCTTGCAGCCGGCATGCACATTATACGGGCAAAGCGCATGCGATGTTCAAGAGACGCGTTCGCTCTCGATAAGTAGCTAAGGACTGCGCGCTATGCAACTCTTGGCTTCCCGGCAGACACCTGCTGGGTGAGTTCGTGTTTGCGTCTGCTGCGGCGGCGCCAGAGGGCTACGAGAATCAGAGCCGTCGTTCCCCCTGCCGTATCGATAAGGCTGTCGTAGATCGATGCGGTGCGTGAGGCGACGAAGCTTTGATGATATTCGTCCGAGAGGGCGTAAACGCAGATCAGAAGTAACGCGACAACAAACCAGTGACTGCGAAGTTTGGTATGAGAGGACGCAATAAAGGCATGGGCCGCCAACAGGCCCATCACTGCGTATTCACTGAAATGCCCGCATTTTCGCAAAAGAAAATGAAAGGTAGCGATTCGTTCGTCTGTGATGTGAGGAAAGAGCCAGCGCAACAGCGGTTGAATCAGGGCGTTCGTATTCGAAGCTGAGAACTCTCCGGTCGAAGCAAAAAAAATCACCGCCATCCAAATCAACAGCGGCAGGTAGCGACGCAAACGGCTTTGGTCGGGATGAGTTTTCCCCTGCAGAATTTCTTCACCCATGAAAATTTACCCGGCTAATAATAATGGGAAGCCGCGTTTGCTGCTTCCCATTGCCAATACCCGGAACCGCTATGTCGTTACAAAGCCGCAGCGCCGCCGACGATCTCGATGATTTCGTTGGTAATCGCCGCTTGTCGTACGCGATTCATGTTCAACGTCAAGGTATCAATCAGTTCCCGAGCATTCTTTGAAGCAGAATCCATCGCCGTCATGCGAGCGCCCTGTTCAGAGGCCACCGACTCCAGCAACGCACGAAACACCTGCGTCTCAACCAACCGCGGCAGTAGTACACTGAAAATCTCAGCCGGCGACTGCTCGTAAACGTAATCAACCAGATTGCGCTCTTCGCCAGACGCGCCGGGATCCGGCTCGCTTGCGCTGGTGCGAGCGACGGGTAACAGCTGTTCTAGCACGACTCGCTGCTGCAACACTGATTTGAATTCGTTGTAGATGAAAAAAACCTTATCGATCTTCTCGTCGTCGGTGAAGCGTTTGATGATGTCGCCGGCGACTTCCAGCGCTTCTGAAAAGTCGACTCGGCCCTTGCCTGTCAGTCCGACGTACTCACCTACAATCGTGAACTGCCGCCGCTTGAAAAAATCTCGTCCCTTCCGGCCCGCCGTAAGGAGTTCGATTTGTTTGCTTGAATTGTCTCGAATGAACGCCTGAGCGGCTTTGATCAGATTTGTATTAAAGGCTCCGCACAGACCCTTGTCGGCCGTCACCAGAACCAACAGATAACGTTCGTCACCGCGAGCGTCGAGCAACGGGTGATGGAAATTTTCGTCGGTGCGATCGGCCAGGGCGCTAAGCACCTGCGTCATCTTGTTGGCGAAGGGTCGTGCGGTGATCACGCGATCCTGAGCGCGCTTCAACTTCGCCGCGGAAACCATTTTCATGGCCTTGGTAATTTGCTGCGTGTTCTTGACCGACTTGATACGCCGGCGAATGTCCAAAAGATTCGGCATGGATAAGAAACTGAGAACTTGTTAGTCGAGAATAGTTACGATCGCGCAGAGTACCGTTAACCCGGGCTCTATTGTGCGGCGGCCCCTACGGCTGCGGAGGCTTCGCTGGCGCGCCTGTCTTTCCACGATTCTTTGAAGTCGGCTATCGCTTGTTTCAAATCCGCTGTGATCTCTTCAGTTAGAGATTTCTTCTCTCGAATCGACTGCAAAAGACTCGGGTGTGAATTCTCGACAAATTTCAGGAGTTCCGCTTCAAACTGTCGCACGTCTTCAATGGCAACTTCATCGACATGACCATTGGTTGCCGCCCAGATCACAAGAACCTGTTTCTCCACCGACATCGGTTGATATTGCGGTTGCTTCAGTATTTCAGTGAGTCGCTCACCACGTGCCAGTTGTGATTGCGTGGCCTTGTCCAGGTCCGAACCAAACTGCGCGAAGGCTTGCAATTCTCTAAACTGGGCCAAATCCAGTCTCAGCGAACCGGCTACCTGCTTCATTGCCTTGATCTGCGCCGAACCGCCCACTCGCGAGACACTGTTGCCTACGTTAATACCCGGGCGAATGCCTGAGTTGAAGAGATCCGCCTCGAGGAAGATCTGTCCATCGGTAATCGAAATGACGTTGGTGGGAATATACGCAGAGATGTCACCCGCCTGAGTTTCGATGATTGGCAAACTGGTTAACGATCCGCCGCCCTTGGAGTCTGCGAGTTTTGCAGCGCGCTCAAGTAAACGTGAGTGAAGATAGAAAACATCTCCGGGATAAGCTTCGCGACCAGGGGGACGACGAAGCAGCAAAGAAATTTCGCGGTAGGCTGCTGCCTGTTTCGAAAGATCGTCATAGATCGTCAGCGCGTGTCGGCCGGTATCACGAAAGAATTCCCCCATCGCAGCTCCGGAATACGGAGCCAGGAACTGCATCGCCGCCGGATCTGAAGCAGTGGCCTTAACCACGATGGTGTAATCCATGGCGCCATGATCTGACAACGTCTTCACGACTTGTGCGACCGTGGAAGCTTTCTGGCCGATGGCGACGTAAATACAAATTACGTCCTTACCTTTCTGGTTGATGATCGTGTCCACGGCCACCGCGGTCTTTCCGGTCTGACGATCACCGATAATCAGCTCGCGCTGTCCGCGCCCAATAGGGACCATCGCATCAATCGCCTTAAGACCAGTTTGCAGGGGTTCCTTCACCGGCTGACGATCAACCACACCGGGCGCAATTCGTTCGACTGGATTGAAGGTTTCAGTAACGATCGGCCCACGGTCATCAATTGGATTGCCGAGCGCATCCACTACCCGACCGATGAGCGCGTCGCCTACCGGGACCTGCATGATTCGCCCGGTTCGCTTTACGAGATCGCCTTCCTTGATCGTTTGAAAATCCCCAAACAACACTGCGCCAACTTTATCTTCTTCGAGATTTAACGCCAGGCCGCGCACCTCGTGGGGGAACTCTAACAGCTCGCCCGCCATCACTTTTTCCAGACCGTGAATCTCTGCAATTCCGTCGCCGACCTTGATCACTGTACCGACTTCCATCACCGTGACGCCGGCTTCGAAGTTCACAATCTGCTTCCGAATAATTTCGTTTATTTCATTAGCTTTGATCGGTTCCATATAGTACCTAGCTCCCTGACAGCTTCAACTCCATTTCTCGTAGTTGATTGCGAATAGATCCGTCATATACGGTAGAGCCAATTCGGGCCACCATACCGCCAATCAGATCTTCATCTGTGATAAAACTCAGCCGCACCTGCTTGCCGCTGATGGCGGTAAGTCTGGTACGCAAGGCTTCCACTGATTTCTCGGAGACGGGCCGTGCAGTGGTTACTTCCGCCGCTATGACGCCAGACCGTTCATCCAGAATCTGGCTGAACCACTTGTTGACTTCATTGATTTCACTTAGGCGTTGATTCCGCAACAGTACTTGCAGGAAATTAGCGGTGGTCGGGCGGACCCTGGTGCGCTTAATCAACTCCTCAAGTAGTTTTCTTTTCTGGTCGTAAGGCACCGTAGGATTACTTAGGGCCTCTTTGAGGAGCGCATTCGAAGAAATCATCTGACCCCAGACCGACAACTCCTCCTGGACCGCAACGGCCTCTCCGTTCTCGACGGCAACGTCCGCGAGCGCAATGGCGTAGCGGCGAGCGATTGTCTGCAAACTCAAAGTCAGCGCCTCCCCAATTGTTCTACGTTCAGCTCCATCAATCTCGAGTCATCCTCGGGCCTTATCTCTCGACGTATGACTTCTTCGGCCACCTTGACACTCTGTTGGGCGGCGAAAAGCCTCAACTCGTGCCTGGCAACCTTACCGGCGCTCAGGATTTCTCGTTGGGATTGTTCCTGGAGCTTAAGTATCTCTTGTTCTGTATCTCGCAATATTCTCTCGCGTTCCGCCTGTGCCTCGGATACCGAGTGTTCTTTGATACCGGCCACCTCGGAATCCAGCCGGTCGAGCCGCACCTGCACTTCGGCTAACCTCGCCAGCGCCGCATCTCTCTCTGTCCTCGCCTTCAAAAGCTCGGCGCGAATCGCCTCACGCCGATTGCGGAAGGCATCGCTTAAGGGCCGCTTTAATAGATAAACCATTACTGCTACAAAAATGAAAAGGTTAAAAAATTTCCACACTTCCAAGCCAGGATAATCCCACCAGGGGGTGGTGGAGCTTCGGCCTTCTATCATCAAGGTTACAAAAAATGTTGCTACAGTTGGCAGCATGGTGTTAGCGCGATCTTAAACTATAAGCGTCATCAAAGCGGGCGATGAAGTATTTGGGAGCCGATTCGAATAGCGCTTTGGGCTGACTCTTGAGTGAGCGCTCGCCGCGCCTCGTCTGCCTGGCGCTCTATCTCCGACTTCTGTTGCGCTACCAGAGCACGGACTTCTTCTCTCATCTGCATTACTCTCTGCTCGCGCAGTTTTAGCGCCTCAATACGCTCCCTCTCAATAAGTTGGTAGGCTGAAGTCCTTGCTTCTCGTAAGGCGCGCTCATACTTCGATAGGCTGGTTTCAAGATCGGTCTTGAGTTTCTTTGCCTGACCCAGCCTTCCGCTTGTTTGGGCATCGCGCTCTGCCAGTACTTTATTAATAGGACGGAACAGGGTTCGATTGAGGACGAACACCATTACCACCACCAACAATAGATGGATAAGCAATGTGCCGTCGGGCACTAATTGAATAGCATTTTCCGCGAAGGCGAAGATTATCATTCGACCAGGTCCACGTCAGGAATCAGCAAACTCGAGTCTCATCAAAAAGCTGGCGAGTCTAGCACGCCCCTGAAGAGACCGTCAAACCTGCTCACGGAACCGGTTGATCAGGACTACGCACTTGCCTGACATTCACCGGGCTGTTCCTGGACGACAGATTTCTTAAGCGGTTGAACTTGCTGTTGTATAAAATACTGTTCAATAAAAGTTAAAAGTACTACGCAGGTTCCCCGGCCATGAGGAGACCATAGAAGCGATCAAGCTCACGATCGTCATAATACTCGATTTCGATCTTCCCACCTGGCCGGGAGCCACTTGGTGTAATGCTAATCCGAGTGCCTAACTTCCGTCGCAACTTAGCCTCTGCCGCTTTCAGATTTGGATCTGCGCCGCTGCGCGATGTGGCGTCCGGGTGCTTCCCCTTGTTCTCGATGAGTTGCTGAATTACCCTCTCGGTCTCACGAACCGAGAGGCCTTTTTCCATAATCTTTCTAGCCACACGTCGTTGCGCTGGAACATCATCCGTGCCGAGCAAAGTTCGCGCGTGCCCGGCGGAAAGCTTTCCCTCCTGGACCAGTTGCTGGAGATCGTCAGGTAAACGCAGTAGGCGAAGGTGGTTCGTGATGTAGGACCGGTCTCGACCGACGCGCTGGGCCAGTGACTCCTGCGTTAACCCCACCGTCTCGATCAGCTTCTTATAAGCGCGAGCTTCTTCGATGGCGTTTAGATCTTCGCGCTGAATATTCTCAATGAGAGCGAGTTCCAGAACTTTGTCATTCGCAATCTCCCGCACAATAGCCGGTATTCGTTCCAGACCCGCCGCCCGCGCCGCGCGCCAGCGTCGTTCCCCTGCCACCAATTCAAACCTGGCTCCACTAGGCCGAACGAGTATCGGTTGCACGATGCCATTCTCCCGAATGGACATCGCCAACTCTTTTAGGCTGCGATCATCGAAGTGGCTCCGCGGCTGTACCGGACTGGGGTCTATGAGATCGATGGCGATATCGGAACTGGCTTCTGCCGTCGTGGTTTCGTCAGCCGATAGTAGCGCGTTCAACCCCCTGCCCAGAGGTTTTCGTGTCATGGGCCAGAATCTCCTTGGCTAGTTGAAAATATGCCTCAGCGCCCTTCGAATGAATATCGTAGAGCACGATCGGCTTTCCATAACTGGGCGCCTCCGCCAGTCTTACGTTGCGCGGAATTACAGTTTCAAAAACCTGGCCACCATAAAAGTCTCTCAAGTCGCTGGCGACCGCAGATGAAAGTTTGGTGCGTTCGTCGTACATCGTTAGCAACAATCCCTCGATTGTTAGATTCGGGTTATGCAATCGCCTGATCCGGGCGAGCGTGTCGAACAATTCAGTAACACCCTCGAGGGCGTAGTATTCACACTGAATGGGAACAACCAACGATTTGGCCGCCGTTAGAGCATTCAAGGTCAACAACCCGAGGGATGGAGGACAGTCGATTATTATGAACTCATAGGTGGCTTCAACGCTCTCGAGAGCGTTCTTCAGTCGAAATTCCCGATGGTCAACATCGACAAGTTCAATTTCCGCTCCCGCGAGCTCCTTATTTGCCGGCACGACATGAAGAGAAGGGATTTCAGTCATAAGGATAAGAGATGTCAGCGGTTCACCCAACACCAAAGCACTGTAGATATTTTTTCGAAAACTTCCCCGCTGAACACCGACCCCAGAAGTGGCATTACCCTGCGGGTCGGCATCAACCAGGAGCACCGGAATATCCGCGCTGGCAATAACCGCCGCGAGGTTTACCGCGGTCGTGGTTTTGCCAACGCCGCCTTTTTGGTTGGCGACTGCGATGATTTTAGCCATGTGGTCTGGTTCGGGAACCTAATTAGGGAGCCATCAAACTAGCACAAGGCCGGACTGTTCCGCTACGTTTTTTGGATGGGACACGTGAAACACTCAGGCTGCGCGGTTTCTGGCGGTGAGTTCCACCAGAATCAGTGACAATGCCGCAGGTGTGAGCCCCGGTATCCGACGGGCATCACCAAAGGTCAGCGGGCGAGTACGCTCTAAACGCTCGGCCATTTCGTGGGACAATCCGTCGAGGCCCGTGAAGGCTAACTCTCTTGGGATGCGCAGTGCGTCGTGCTGATGCAGACGCTCAATCGTATTTTTCTGAGTTTGAATGTAGCCTGAATAGAGAGAATCAGCTAGAGCCGATTCCAGGTCCCGCAGCGAAACCGGACTAACGTCTGGAGATAAGAGGCTTAGCAGCACTGAAGTGTTGATACCTGGCCGTTGCGCCAATTGCGCGAGAGTAATCGCGTCGCCCAAGTCGCTATTTAATACGGATTGGGCAGCGGCGTAACGTGGATCGGACCGTCGCAGCCTGGTGTTGTTCAACGCAGCGCTCAGGTCGGCAATTCGATCTCTCCGGGCATTAAACCGTTCCCAGTCTGTATCCCCAACTAATCCCAATGCCCGACCGTACGGCTCCAGACGCGAGTCGGCATTGTCATGTCTCAAGGCCAACCGGTACTCGGCACGAGAAGTAAAGATCCTGTAGGGTTCGTCGACTCCCTGCGTAATTAGGTCGTCTATCAGGACCCCGGTATAGGACTCATCTCGTCGAAGCCTAAAGCTTTCACGCTTCTGTATGAAGAGAGCAGCGTTGATGCCGGCCATCAGGCCCTGACAGGCCGCTTCTTCATAACCCGTCGTGCCATTTATCTGCCCAGCGTGGAATAACCCGCCGATTCTGCTGGATTGCAGATCCGCCCCCAATTCTTTTGGATCGACAAAGTCATACTCGATCGCGTAACCCGGTCGAATGATCCGAGCTTCCTCGAGCCCCGGAACCATTCGCACCAACTCCAACTGCAACTCGGCCGGCAGGGAAGTCGAAAATCCGTTCAGATAGACTTCATTCGTGTCGTGACCTTCCGGCTCCAAAAAGAGCTGGTGACGATCCTTATCCGCAAACTTCACGACCTTATCTTCGATGGAGGGACAATACCTTGGTCCAACACCCTTTATCTTGCCCGAATAGAGAGGAGACTCATGAAGGTTCGCCCGGATCGCCTGATGGAGTTCATTGGTCGTATATCCTATATAACAATTGATCTGATCTTGTGCGATCCGATCAGTAGCGAACGAGAAGGGTACCGGGTCCTCGTCTGGATACTGGGTTTGAAAAGCATCCCAATCAATCGTCCGTCCGTCCAATCTCGGTGGGGTCCCGGTTTTCAACCTGCCTACCGGAAAGCCCAATCTCTTGAGCGCTTCCGCTAACTCGATTGAAGCAGGTTCGCCCGCACGCCCCGCAGTATAGGTACGCCGTCCTGTGTGTACCAAGCCGTTCAAAAATGTTCCCGTGGCAATGACAACGGCCTTCGCCCTGATCCGTCGAGTGTCCTGCATCTCAACGCCCACTATTGAAGCGGCTTTGGTCACCAGGTCGATAACCATACCCTGGCGTAAGTGCAGGTTCGGCGTATTCTCTAGAGTGCGCCGCATCTCTTTGCGATACAATGCGCGATCGGCCTGTGCTCTGGGTGATTGAACGGCGGGTCCCCGCGAACGATTCAGTAACCGAAATTGGATCCCCGTGCGATCAATGACGCGGCCCATCAGACCACCAAGGGCATCAACCTCACGAACTAAATGGCCTTTCGCGATGCCGCCAACAGCAGGATTGCACGACATCTGGCCAATTAGGTCCAAATTGATAGTGATTAGCGCGGTCTCAGCCCCCATGCGAGCTGCGGCCGACGCAGCCTCACAACCCGCGTGGCCGGCGCCTATTACGACTACGTCGAATGTCTCGTCAAAACTCATAACTACCAAGCGGGTTTATTTGCCGATGCAAAAAGTCGCAAAGATTCTTGAGAGTACATCTTCGGCAGTTGTTTCGCCAGTGATCTCACCAAGAAAGCGCAATGCGTTATGGAGGCCTACAAGTACCAACTCTTCGGACGCTCCGGCGCTGATTGCTCTCGAAGCAGACTCGAGTTCAGCTTGGGTGCGACACAGAAGATCATAGTGACGAGCGTCCGTGATCAGCAAACCACCCTCACTGTTGTTGATCGAAATAAAGGGTTCGAGGATCGCCTCGCGCAACTCTTCCAGGCCTTCGTGGTTTCTCGCGGATACGGTTACTACCCGGGCTTTCAAGTCGAGATCGTTCTTAAGCTGATTTCGAAAGGTAGATAAATCTGATTTGTTGACAACTATGACGCGCCTCTGCGCAGCTGTGAGCTGAAGGAAGCCAAGGTCTTCCGTCGTCAAAGGAACCGCACCGTCTACAACGACCAGCAACAGATCGGCGTCCGCCATCGCTCGCCTGGTTCGTTCGACCCCGATACTCTCGACGCGATTGCCGGACTCGCGCACGCCTGCTGTATCAGTGAGAACAACCGGCATCCCTTTAATATTTACAGTCTCAGTTAGCGTGTCTCGGGTCGTCCCGGGCAGGTCAGTTACAATAGCTCTGTCAGTTTTGAGTAACTCATTGAAAATACTGGACTTACCCGTATTGGGGCACCCCGCCAAGGTGACCCTTAGACCCTCTCTCAGGAAGTGACCGGAGCTAAAACTGCTCGCGAGTGTAGCCGTCTCTTTCACTAACCCAAGAAGCACGTCTTTGATTCGCTCCGTCTCGACCTCGGGAAGATCGTCCTCGACAAATTCCAGTGCAGATTCCAAAGGAACGATCAATCCAATCAGTTGATCTTTTAGCGGTGTGAGACGCGCCGAGAGCTCGCCGCCAAGTTGTCGAAGGGCTTGTTGTGCAGCGACCTCGGTTTGGGAGTTGATGAGATCGCGAATAGCCTCTGCCTGACTCAAATTCATTTTGCCGGAGGCCAGCGCGCGCAAAGTGAATTCTCCTGGTCCAGCGAGCCGAGCTCCCAGTTGCAGCAATGCATCGATCACTTGCCTCAGAATTATCGGAGATCCATGGCAGCTAATCTCAACAACATCTTCTCCGGTAAAAGAATGTGGTGCCTGGAAATAAGAGACCAGCGCTTGATCGAGCAATTCACCGGTCGGAGGATAACGGAGGTCTTTCAGGAGGGTCTGCCCGGGCGTGGGTTGATACTGCGCTTCACGGAGAAGTGATCGAGTCAGCGGAAGAGCGTTTGGGCCACTCAGACGAATGACGCCTATAGCGCTGCGCCCCGGTGGGGTTGCCAATGCGATGATTGTATCCATTGCCGCTATTGGGGTGAGAAAATCTCAAGTTGGTTCCCAAGGAGGGGTATCAACAGTGCTTACTTCTTCAAGCTTACTTTTAGCTTTCTGGCCTGGCCTTCACCGATCGATTCTGTGAAGAGATCAGTGTCATCGCTAAGCGTGAGGTGGATGATGCGGCGCTCATTCGCGGTCATTGGGCCGAACATGAAAGGTGCGCCCGTTGAGCGTACGCGCTCGGCTGCATGTTTGGCCATAGCACGCAGTTCAGCTTCGCGTGTCGCTCGAAAGCCTTCCGCGTCGCAAACGACGCGCTGACCCCGAGGCAGTTCACGGATAAAGACCTGGTTCACTAAATGTTGTAGAGCCTCGAGCAGTTCGCCTCCCTGGCTGATCAATAGATCGGCGTCAGAACCATCGATATTTAGACGACAGCCTTCATCGGATTCTTCGGCAGCCACTTCGAGGGACAGGGAAGCACTTGCAATGATGGATCGCAGAAATTCGGCGGGTTGTTCGCAGTTGACGTTCATAGGATTTTTTCCAGCGGCGCACTACGCGCTCAGAAAGGCACACTACTCCTCAATTCACTTTTGCGAGACGCCGTTATTCTTCTTCCCCGATCGAGATTTGGAAGTCGTTTCAGCGTGAGGCACTATATCCTCTTCACTCTGCGTCCAGCGGTTAATTATGAATTGCTGTGTGAAGCCTACAATATTTCCCACGAGCCAGTAAACCAACAACCCGGCGGGCGCGGACCACAATATGTAGAGCATAAACATCGGCATACCGATGGCCATCATTTTTCGCTGTAAAGGATCCGCCGAGGGAGCCGGTGTAATCAGTTGCAACACGATCATAGTCGCGGCCATCAAGATCGGCAGAACATGTATGAAGTACGGTTCCGGCGCCGACAGATCTGGAAGCCAAAGGAAAGTCGCCTGGCGAAAATCCAGAGAGATGGTAATGGCGCGATATAAGGCAAACAGAAACGGCATTTGAATGAGCAGCGGCAAGCAGCCTCCAAGAGGATTGGCTTCCTTCATCAGTCGAAGTTGCTCCATTTGCAACTCCTTCAGACGGGGGTCGGTCTGCTTCATTGCTTTGATCTTTTCCTGGAGCTCCTTCATTTTCGGCGCGTGCTTCTGCGCTTTCTTCATTGCTTTGGAAGAGCGCCACTTGAGTGGGAAAAACGCCGAATAAATAATTATGGTGAACAGAATAATCGCGACACCATAACTGCCCGTGATTTCATATAGTTTCTTGATGCACCAAAGCAGCTTCTCGGCAATTGGTCTGGAAATCGTTCCGCCAAAACCGTAATTAATCAAACCTTCCAAATCGAGTTGCCGTCCCACTTCAGCGCCGATCGCCGCGCTCGCCTTTTGCAAAACGTAGTGGTCCTTAGGGCCGACATAAACAACCGTTTTAGATCCATCCGCCGGCACAGGGACTAACGCCCGCAGCAGGAACTTCTTCTCTGGTTTTCCACTATCGCTTTGCTCATAAGCGATGGTTAGATATTCAAGGCCCTGCATGCGTCGTGCGGGAACAACCACCGTGGCAAAATATGAATCACCGACCCCGGCCCAATCAACATCCCCCGGCAGGACCAAATGGTCCATAGAACCCTTATTGACGTTTATTTCCGCCGCCGTGTGTCGTTCGACCTTACCGCCGACGAACCCAATCGCCTCGGGCGCAACGGAGTAGAAGTTGTAGTGCTTTACTCCCTGGTCGCCGGTGCTGGGCCCGACCTGAATCTTGACTTGGGGAAGGAATTGATCGCCGCGTTTTACTTTTACTTCAAGTTCAGTTGCATAGCTGTCACCGTCAAACGTAATGGCCTTTGTAACCTCAAGATTAGTTGCAGGATCGCGCAAGACGAACTCCAGGCGCTTTTTTTCGTTGGCGCCAAGATTAATCTCGACGTCGCCACCGGTGTCCGGGTAACCTTCGACGGTGAAATTCTTGCCAGAAATCAAAGCATCTAATGCCGCGTCACTGGTGAAGAGATCGAGAGGCGCTTCCCGAGGTAAGCGTTTTAATCCTTCCTGCGACACCAACTCCAATGGCATGCGAGCTTTCTTATTCGCCCCCGCGGAAAACAACTCTTCATTGTTATCTTTGTTCTTCTTGAGTATCCAACTGATCGCAACTGCGCCTCTCGTGTCAAACCTGGCGTCGTAGAGCGGAGTTTTTATGGTCAATGCTCGCTCACGAACACTGTCAACCGCAATAGTCGGAAGTACCGGAGAGACTGAAGCCGTCGGCGAGGGTGCGTGCAGGGTCGAGCTGGGTATGGGAGAAGCTGAAGACGAATTGGTGTTAGTGTTCTGGGGCGCCTTAATTGGAAAGAGATAATTCCAACCAAATAAGACAGCCGTGGAAATGAGAAGTGCAAGTACTAGGCGTTTCTGCTGCATTAATTCTCGAAAGCTACTGGAAGCCGTCCTGTAAAGTCAGTCGTCGAAATTCTACTTAACTGGGTCATATCCGCCTGGGTGAAATGGATGACAGCGCAGCACCCTTCGGATCGCCAAAGAACTTCCTCGCAGGGCCCCGTGCTTTTCAAGGGCCTGAACGGCATATTCAGAGCAAGTGGGAACAAATCTGCACGAAGGCGGCAGCAAAGGAGAGATAGCTACTTTATAGAATCCAAGTAATGCGATAAGTACTCTCTTCACCGCTGACTCTTGCTAACAGCTAAGGCTCATCGGCCGCAACCTTGATCATGATTTTGTCAAACTCCGCGAGAGGTGAATTCACCTTTACGGAGACAAGGGATCTTTTACCGTTGAGCACCCAATCATATTTTCTCTTCAGTACAGCGAGCGAATCTTTTCTGATACGGAAAGTCTCTCTGAGCAAACGCTTCGCTCTATTGCGATCCAGCGCCCTGCTTGCGGTCTTTCGCGAAACCGTAATTCCCAGCCGATGGTTGGGTTGATCGTTGGGAAGCACAAAGGCTGTGATCACGGAACTGTCGTAGCGTTTTCCGTTCTGATACACGTTTTTGAATTCACCACTACGACGCAGATGGACTTTCACGTGCGCCTAGTAATGGGAAGGTGTGAGCCGCTTTCGTCCCTTCGCACGGCGTCTTTGCAGGACCAAACGTCCATTCTTGGTTGCCATTCTGGCGCGAAAGCCGTGTGTTTTGGCGCGGCGCCTGTTGTTGGGTTGGAAGGTCCTTTTGGACATAAGTTTACGATTCTCCCTTCAAACGAAACGATAAGACTAAACGCCCAACCTCTTTGTGTCAAGAAACGGTGCCGTATTACGCGGATTGATTCCTCTCGCAAATGGACCGGATGATGATGATTCGCCCATTGCGTCTGGACCGGCGTGCCTTAGCCTTACCAAGCATGAACGATGTCCAGGCCCGTCCAATAACGAGTAATGGAACCAGGAATATAACCACCTTCGCATTAAAGTTGGAAAAATATAGCCGTCCGATTGACCCGTCCCAAAACAATACTTCTGGGAGCGTCCTGACCAATTAGGGCGGCAGACATTTTGGAAATCCAGCCTCGTGTGTTTTATGTTCCCCGACCCTTGATAAGATGAATCGCACTGTGCTAGTCTCCGACTCTCGAATTCTTGTTTCCCTGTAAACCATTGATAAAGATACGGTTAAAGCTTTACTTTAAGAATCTGGTGATTTCCACAGACCTGTGAAAAAGCTTGTGGAAAAGGTTCGCGGGGAAAATCTGGGCGTCAGTGTGCGCTAAACTCCCGCGACCTTTGGCTTCTGAAGTCCAACAGCCAGCTTAGTACCATATTCGAACAAGGGAACAGACAGGCCTTAGGAATGCGTCTAAATGAATAACGTTATTGGCGGAGATGTGTGGCTGGGAATCCTTAGTTCGATCGAGTCAAAACTGAGCCTTGAAAGTTTTAATCGGTGGTTTCAGCCACTTTCTTTCGAAGGTCTTGATGAGTCCAATCATGTAGTTCGCCTGCGCGCTCCAAGTCCGCTCATCCGAAACTGGGTTAATACCAACTACTCCTTCCTGATTGAAGAGTCATTGGAAGAACTCGGTCTTGGTGGTTACCTGGTCGCTTGGACGCCGGAAGAGAATGGGGGATCAACGAAACAGCTTGAAATGAAAACTGTGGCTCATGCTGACGATGATCATACCGGTCCCAGGGAAACCTCCTCTCCAGCCGAAGTTTCAACTTCCGCTGGCTCTTTTGCCGCGGCCGGTCACAAGAGGGCTTTGCAACCTCCAACCCTAAACCCAAGATACACATACGAAAGTTTTGTAGTTGGATCCTGCAATCAGTTTGCTCACGCGGCTTCCTCAGCGGTCGCAGACGCTCCCGGCAAAACTTACAATCCGCTATACATCTATGGTGGTGTGGGTCTCGGCAAAACACACCTGATGCATGCTTGCGGTCAGGCGATCAAGCAACGCAATAATCACCTCCAGCTCTGCTACATTTCTTCTGAGAGATTCATGAATGAGTTGATTAATGCAATTCGTTATGATCGCACGCAGGGTTTTCGAGAGCGCTATCGCTCAGTCGATGTGCTGCTGATAGATGACGTTCAATTCATGGCCGGAAAAGAGCGAACCCAGGAAGAGTTTTTTCATACTTTCAATTCACTCTACGACCAACAAAAGCAAATTGTTATAAGTTCAGATTGTCCGCCGCGTGAGATACCCACTCTTGAAGAACGTTTGCATTCCCGTTTCGAGTGGGGACTAATCGCTGATATCGAACCGCCGGACCTCGAAACCAAGGTTGCTATCCTCAAGCGCAAGGCTGAGGCCATGCATGTCGTTCTGCCGGACGACGTCGCCCTGGTAATCGCCGGACGGGTAAAGAACAACATTCGTGAACTTGAGGGCGCACTGGTGCGGATTGTGGCCTTTGCTTCACTGCGGGGGGTGCCAATAACCAAGACCTTAGCCCAGGATTCAATGCGGAACACCGCGGCTGAGGTAGAATCAGATGTAATCACGATTCAAAAGATTCAAAAAGCAGTAGCAGCTAGCTATAGAATCAAAGTTGACGAACTAATTTCAAAGAGCAACACCAGACGTCTTTCTCTGCCTCGCCAGGTCGCTATGTACCTTTGCAAGCAGATGACGAAGCACAGTTACCCGGAAATTGGACGAGCCTTTGGCGGTAAACACCACACAACGGTTATTCACTCCTTCGGGAAAATTCAAACTCTGGTAAAGAGTGACAGCGAGATCCAAAGACTCGTGAATGAAATCACCGAGGTTCTGGAGAAATAGCCCCTTCAAGGAAACCAGATTTTGGCTTACGCCATATCTGTTACGATGATCGCCTTTTTCCACTTTTCCACAAACAGTTTCGCTTGCGCACCTGTGGATTTGAATACACTCGTCCCAAGCAAAAGAAATCAACAGTTGCGACCGGGGCTAAAAACGATTATTAGTTTCCTCCTTGTGGAAGGATCGAGACTGTGCTTTCAAGAAGTTAGCGAGTTTTCCACAAATCAACAGCACACTACTGCTACTACTGGAAAGAGATAGATTAGTTTTCTAATCAGTGATATTAGAAAGCTGCGAATTTTATCAACAGTGAGTGAAGGAGAAATCGATGCAGTTCGTCGTTAATAAACAAATTTTGCAAAAAGAGCTTGGCTTTGTTCAGGGTGTGGTGGAAAGAAAGAATACCATTCCAGTGCTCTCGAATATTCTTATCGAATCCGTTGGCGAAACAACTATTCGAGTTACGGGTACCGACCTTGAAGTTACTATTCGTTGTGACATGGATGCGGAAGAAATAGCCACGCCTGGAGCCATGTGCGTGCAAGCCCGCAAGCTATTTGAAATCGCCAGGTTGTTGCCGGATGGGCCAGTCAGTTTTACAAAAGAGGACAACGATTGGGTTACGGTAAAGTCCGGACGCACTCGATTCAAACTGGTGGGTGTGGCGCGCGACGCTTTTCCCGAAGTGCCCTCATTCAAATCCGCCCCCACAAAAATTGCGGCCGACGTTTTGAAGTCTTTCATCGATCGCACTATTTTCGCGATTACGCAGGAAGAGTCGCGCTACACGCTTTCCGGCGCAAAATTCATTCTCGATGAATCCGGGGCGAAAATGGTAACCACTGACGGTCACCGTCTGGCTTACGTTGCAAAAGCGAATGTTGTAAAGAATGAAACGAAGGAATCGATGGATGCTCTGATCCCCCGAAAGACTCTAGCGGAATTGACGAAACTTACAGCCGGCTTCGAAGGTGATCTCAGTCTGGGTATGGATGAAAATCATATCTATTGCGAGGTAGGACCCAGGTTGTTGATATCGAGAATGCTGACCGGACAGTTCCCCAATTACGAAATGGTAATTCCCAAGAATATTGACAAGTCGGTTGAGTTTGACTGTGCGCTTCTAAATCAGGCCGTCCGCCGAGTCGCCTTAATGTCTGACGAAAGGTCCCACGCAATCAGGTTTCACCTCGAGGCAAATCAACTCGTTATCAGCGCTCAGAATGCCGAAGAGGGCGAAGCCAGCGAGACTGTTCAGGCCGAGTACACCGGCGAAGACGTCGACATCGGATTCAACGCGCAATACCTGCAGGATTTTATGAACGTCAACAGCGATGGCAAGGTAGCCTTTGAATTCAAGGACGGAAACTCACAAGCACAACTCCGTCCCGTTGACGACGGCGACTACGAGTACAAGTACATCGTCATGCCGATGCGCTTGTGATTTAGTTCCGAGTGCACAAGAAAGCGCCAACCAGCGCGCACACTACACTGACGGTGCTGTTAAGTTGCGTCCTTGAGCGCTGTGTTAGAATCCTTCCATGCTTCTTGAGTGGATTGAGGCAAGTAACTTCAGAAATCTAAGTGGCAAGATTTTCTGGGGACCGGGATTCAACATCATCCACGGGAGCAACGGTCAGGGGAAAACCAACTGGCTCGAAGCGATCCACACCCTGGCCCGAGCGAAATCCTTCCGCACTCAACACCTACAAGAGTCGATAAAATTCGGCGAACAGTTGGCAGTCGTCCGCGGACGGGTGGCGCACGGCGCTGACATTCACCGAGACTTACAGATAGCACTACAAGGCAACACCAAATCAATTTCCCTCAATGGAAAACGCGAACCACTCACCGGCTATCTCTCACAGATTCATATCGTCGCCCTAACCGCCGACGAGTTGGATATCGTGCGCGGTATGCCGGATGCGCGCCGCCGATTTCTCGATCGCGGCGTAGCCTCTCTGCAACCTGCTTATGTTCAGACGTTGATGGATTACAACCGCGTAATCAAGCAAAAGAACCACATCCTTCGCAATTCAGCAGAGCGAGAGATTAGCCTGTTTGAAACAGAGAACTTAGTCGCTCCCTGGAACCAACAGCTCATCGGTCTGGCGGCCCAGGTTCATCGCGGGCGATGCGATTATGTAGAGAGGCTCAACCAGGTGCTGGAACGCCGCGTTTTTGGACGCGAAGAAGTAACGCTCAATTATGTTTCGTCACTCGAGGGCAAAGGCGATTTGGATGACTATCAGGGGCTAATCGCAGAACGACTGCGGCTGCGTCTGCCCGCCGAGCTGGCAGCGGGCCACTCCCTGATTGGTCCACATCGGGACGACCTCGCAATCCTTTTTGACGGCCACGAAATGAGGATTTACGGAAGCGCGGGCCAGCAGCGTAGCGCATTGTTACTATTAGACTTAGCGGCGATTTCCCTGTATAATTCCTGGCATAATGATTATCCACTTTTCCTCATCGACGATGTGGATGCAGAACTCGACGAAAAACGGATAGGGAAACTCTTGGAATATCTTGAAGGACGCACACAAACATTTATCACGACCGCAAAAAGCAGCCACGTCGGCAGATTTTTTTCCCAGGCAAATGTTTTTGAGATCGAAGAGGGAGTGGTCGTCGGAACCGCTGAGCCGAAGGTAATTAGCGCGGTGGAAAAACCCTGACACTGAACGGAACAGTTTGCAGGCACGACGAGCGATCTAGAGAATTAAGGAGATTAGATTGGCAACAGCAGGAACAACGGTAACGAATAAGAAAAGCGGCGCCTATGACGCGTCTTCTATCAGCGTCCTTGAAGGACGAGAAGCGGTTCGCAAGCGACCGGCGATGTACATCGGTTCGACCGGCGATATGGGCCTTCATCATCTGGTTTATGAAGTAGTCGACAACTCAATAGACGAAGCTTTAGCGGGCCACTGCGACACGATCGAAGTAGCTATTCATCTCGACAACTCAATCACTGTGATTGATAACGGGCGTGGTATTCCCGTAGACGAAATAAAGAAGGAGCGAAAGTCGGCCGCCGAAGTCGTGCTGACCAAACTCCACGCGGGCGGCAAGTTCGACGCGAATGCCTACAAAGTCTCAGGCGGACTTCATGGCGTCGGTGTTTCCGTGGTGAACTTTCTTTCGGAGTTCTTGCATCTCGAAATTTGGCGCGACGGGCTAACCTATGAAATGGAATACGCGCGCGGGATCGCCCTGGCCCGTTTGGAAAAGACCGGCAAGACAAGACGACGCGGGACCAAGATAACGTTCAAGCCTGACGCCGAGATTTTCGATCAGGTAGAGTTTAGTTTCGACAAGTTGTCAGAGCGGCTGCGCGAGAAAGCGTTCTTAAACAAGGGCATCCGGATAACCATCAAAGACGAACGCGAAGAGCCGGAAAAGTCTCACGAGTTTTATTACAAGGGCGGCATCGCGGAGTTCGTCAAACATCTCAACAAGAACCGCACTCCGATTCATGACAAGCCTCTTTATTTTGAAAGGGAAGCGGATGCGCTTTCCATCGAAGTGGCCATTCAATACAACGACGGCTATGACGAGAAGGTCTATTCCTTTGCCAACAACATCAACACAGTTGACGGTGGCACGCATCTGTCAGGGTTCCGTTCGGCCCTGACCAGGACCATCAACGCTTATGCGCAATCGTCCGGGCTGGCTAAGAACTTCAAGACCGCGCTGAGTGGTGACGACGTACGTGAAGGTCTGGTGGCAGTTATCTCCGTGAAGCTGCCGCAGCCGCAGTTTGAAGGACAGACGAAAGGAAAACTCAATTCTGACGTCAAGGGACCAGTCGAGTCTTTTCTGAATGACAAGCTAACTGAGTTTCTCGAACAGAATCCGCCGGTTGCTCGACGCATCGTGGGCAAGGCGCTCGATGCCGCGCGGGCGCGCGACGCTGCACGCAAGGCGCGCGAGATTGTGCGCAAGGGCGCCCTGGGATCGTCAATGTTGCCCGGCAAGCTGGCCGACTGCCAGGAAAAGGATCCCGCACTCTCTGAAATTTATATCGTTGAGGGAGACTCCGCGGGCGGCTCTGCCAAACAGGGACGCGACCGCAAGAACCAGGCGATTCTCCCGCTCAAGGGGAAAATCCTCAATGTCGAAAAAGCACGGTTCGACAAGATGCTGGGCCACAGCGAGATCAAGGCGCTGATTACAGCGCTGGGCACCGGCATTGGAAAAGAAGATTTCGACATCAACAAAGTACGCTATCACCGGATCATCCTGATGACCGATGCGGATGTTGACGGCTCGCACATTCGCACTTTGCTGCTGACGTTTTTCTACCGGCAGATGGTTGAACTGATCGAGCGCGGTTACGTCTACATTGCGCAACCGCCGCTGTTCAAGGTCAAACGCGGCAAGAAGGAAGAGTACATTAAGGATGAAGGCTCCATGACGCGATACCTGATGCGCATGGCCACGGCTGATATGAAGGTCAAGCCCGCCGGCACAACGGAAGAGGTCGAGGGCAAGGATCTAGCCATGATCCTGGAGAAGATGGTCGACCTGAAACACTTCTGTGAACGCGCCTCACGTCGTGTTTTGGGAGACGGCAAATTACTGAAAGTCCTGCTTGAGGCCTTTGGCGGCAAGAAGGGCGTGCTTCGGAAAGAAGGCGCCACGCTGCGCAAGATTTTTCAGGATGGAGACCTGATGGCGAAGGTGGAAGGTGTGCTCTCCAAAGCGGGTTACGACACCGAATTAACCACCGACGATGAGCACGGCTTGTGGGAGATCAAAACATTTACCGGCTCTGGCAACAGCGTCACCATCGACTGGAACTTTGCCAGCTATGTAGAGTTTCAAAAGGCGCTTGAGTTGTACACGACGCTTGAAGATCACCTCGCTGCGCCTTTTACAGTCGGCGAGAACGGGACCAAGGAAGAGGTCGCCACCCGCGAAGAACTTTTGGAAAAAGTTTTAGCGGCAGCCAAGAAGGACTTAACGATTCAGCGCTATAAGGGTCTGGGCGAGATGAATCCCGAGCAGCTTTGGGAAACTACCATGGATCCGGAAAAGCGTACTCTTTTGCAGGTTAGGATCGACGACGCGGTCGAGACCGACGGAATCTTTACCATCCTGATGGGTGACGCCGTCGAGCCGCGGCGCAAGTTCATCGAAGACAACGCGCTCGATGTTCGCAATCTGGATGTGTAGGTCTTTATGTGGAGGCCGTCGATTTTTCCGGCGGCTGAGCCGCATCCATTTGTGGTTGGAACCTAAAAACTAAGCGCTCAAGTTGCTCAGCCTGAGAGTTACTCCTCACCATATCGATCCACGCGAAAGCGCCAGAGTCTAATCGGTTCTCCGGCGGCGATTCCTGCTTTGCGCGAAGCTATCTCCACCTGCTTGCTCGTTGTATCAACTCCTTCAATGTCGGGTAAAAGCAATCCGCGCCGGTCTTCATTTTCGTCCTCTACAATGACTCCGTAAGTCTTTGCGTCGAGTTCGGCAAACGTCGTCGGCTCAGGCGCTGCCAGAACGTCGACCGAGTAACGCAGCTGCGGCAGCTCGTTTGCCGTCACCGGCTTGAATCTGGGGTCGCGCGTGGCGGCGCCCAGGGCGTTGGCAATGACCTCTTCCTGGAGTGTGTCCTGAGTTGGTTCAATAGTGCCAATGCAGCCGCGCAGCCGGCCATCCTTCGTCTTGATTGAGACAAAGCACGCCGCTCGCTCTGCCAACAAGCCTGATGCCTCCCCAAGCGTCTTTGGCGGCGAGCCGGTTAGTACAAATGTCTCGATGGTTTCGCGAGCCAGTTTAGGCAACTCGAGCCCCTCGTCGTTGCCCGCGCTTCGCGTTTGCGGTTCCGCATTTCGCGAGGTGCTCTTTTGATTTGTGAGCTGGGCCACCAGGTACCCCACGCCAAAGGGCGCTTCGTAGTTCAAGACTTCGCAAGACGATGGCAAGTCCTTTGTCGCTCCCAGGGCGACCAGCAACGATCGGTAACCACACTCGCCGGCAATCCTTCTCAGCCCCTCATCCATGTTGATGATGCGCGCGGGAGAATTGTCCCTGAATGCCGCGACTACTTCCTGGTCAAACAAGTGTGCCGTTGGATGATAGCCGGCGGGTGCATCCGGCTTGAGGCGGTGACTTAGATCGCCACTGGCCACGATTGCTATGGGTCGTCCCACTTCGGCGGCGGCGCGGCTGATGCAGGCGCCGAAACGCAGATGGTCTTCATTCGAGAGAAAGCTGTACCCGAATGCCACGACCCGGCCCTGCCAACCGTTGTGCTGGAGAAAGTAGAGTGGCACCGCCGTGCCGTGGTCCAATTGATCGGATCGGAGGCTGACCACTTGATAACTCTGCTTCACTGCTTCTCGGGCAATCGTGGTCAGCAGTTCCTCATCAAGCTGGGCTTCAACAGTTGTTTCGGGCGCGCGAAAATTTGCGAAGTCGCCGTAGAGATCGCGTGTCTGGTAAGCAACGAAGGCCGACGGATCCAAAGGGGCATGAGGTGAAATCAGCACAACCGTCTCAGCGCCGCTGGCAACCAGACGGAGCGTGAACTCAGCCATCGCCGCGATCGATGACTGCACGTCCACGATCGCTTCATGGCCCACCTCCGGTACCATGATTGGCGGATGCGGCGCGATGCCGGAAAAAACAATCGCAGGGACGGATGCCATCACGGCCTCTCACTTTTCCAACCGATAGGTTGTCAGCTAGTCAGCCTTCATCCTGGCCTTGAACAGGTGCCACTCGCCAGCCAAGCCGGCAAATGTATGCGTGCCTCTTTCCTCAAAGCTGATGCCCGAACCCGCAACCAAATCTTTGACCGTGCTCGAAACCAGCACCTCGCCGGACAGCGCTTGCCCGGCTACTTGCGCGCCTATCTCCGCGGCAACGCCGCCGACTTGGCTATCTGCGAATTCACATTCACCGGTGTGCAGTCCGGCACGCATTTTAATGCCTAAGCGCGAGGCATATTCAATGATCGCGCCGGCGCAGCGAACCGCGCGCGCCGGACCGTCAAAGATCGCGAGCGGATGATCCCCGATCATGTCGATAGCTCGTCCTCTGAACCATTCGATTTCCTTGGCGATGTGCGAACGCAGCCTTGTAAGTAGCTCTTGCCAACGGCTTTCCCCAAATCGTTCGGCATATTCCTTTGAGCCGATAATGCGCATAAATAATACTGTCGCCAGTACTGTATCCGGTTCCGGCGCGTGGCGCACCCCGGTCAGGAACTCTTCAACTTCGTCCAGAATCGCATCCTGGTCGCCCACAAAAGGAAGATGATCGTTTCCCGGCAGTTCCACAAACTTTGCTCCCGGAATTCTGTCGGCAACAAAACGCCCTTCTTCAACTTTCAAGCATTGATCATCCGTGCGGTGGATCACGAGCGTGGGTACACGAATCGTTGGCAGCACGGATCGGACATCTATTTCCGCGTTCATCTGCGTCAGCACCAAAGCCGCGCCGGGACTGGCGCCCATGCGCAGATAGGTCGCCCACCAATCTCGAAACTCTGCATCGTCGGCCATACTGGGCGCGCGGTCCTCGAGACCAACGGGACCTCCCCAGTTGGCGCGGATCTCGTCAAAGAAATGTTGCCTGTGTTCAGAGGTCGGCGCCCAGGGATACTCAGCGTCGCGTATGCGTTTCGCATAGGTACCAATCATAACCACCGCAAGCGTCTTCTCAGGATAGGTCGCGGCAAAAAGACTGCACAGCGGACCGCCTTCAGAAACTCCGCAGAGGGCAGCGCGTTCCGAACCGACCGCATCCATGACCGCGCGCACGTCGTCCATGCGCTGCTCCAGTGTAGGGAGTTCGTTATTTGGCACCCTGTCTGAAAGTCCAGTGCCCCGCTTGTCGAACAGAATTAGCCGTGAGAAAGAAGCAAGACGCAAGAGGAAGCGGGCGAACGAAGGCTCCCGCCAAAAATATTCGAGATGTGAAACCCACCCCATGACAAATACCAGATCGAGCGGAGCATTGCCCACGACTTGATACGCTATGTTTACATCGCCGCTTCTCGCATACATGGTCTCCGGCGGACGTTCTGGTACTCGCTCGCCTTCACGCGATGGTTCGGTGACGTTTGTACCGGCGGCTTGTTGGGCGACGGGCTTTGCTTCCGGCAACATCTCATCGTCACTGGTTTCTTCAATCACCACGTGAGCGCGGATCCGCTCGCGCAATTTTGAATCAGC
The DNA here is from genome assembly GCA_025463135.1 of Acidobacteriota bacterium. Classification (GTDB taxonomy): domain Bacteria; phylum Acidobacteriota; class Blastocatellia; order Pyrinomonadales; family Pyrinomonadaceae; genus JAOAPY01. Next base: position 91,700 of record JAOAPY010000025.1, on the reverse strand, counting down.
ATTGTCTGCGATGCTCTCTGTCACGTCAGCAACGAAACGATACCCGCGCTTCGGCACAGTTTCTATGTACTTTGATTCCAATGAGCCGTCGCTCAAAAGCTTTCGGAGCGTCGAGATGTTGCGCGAGAGGTTGCCCTCTTCGACATGACTATCGGGCCAGACGGCCGTCATCAGCGCTTCTTTAGTCAGCAGATGACCGTTGTTCTCGACGAGCATGACCAGGATCTCGAAAAGCTTCGGCGCCAGCGGCACGACTTCATCGTCGCGCAGCAGGAAGTGTTCGACTTTGTCCAGCCGGAAGGGACCGAACGCGTAAGACTCGGCAGTTTGCTTGGGCATCGCGCTTTCCGATTTCTTCGAGATTCTTCCGAAGTTCCGAAGGACTCGTGGAGTGGCGTCCAGATATTCTCCGCAGTCGACGCACGGACGATTGACCGTTCTCTGGGAAGCAGATTGTCGGCCGCCGCGCCGGCGCCATTTTCCCTCGGAGGGACCACAAATCGGAAGGTGAACTGGATGGTAGCGCAAAAAGGAAATGCGGGCCAGATTTTTCAATTATGAGGCCTTCGCGGTCAGACGATTGACTCACACGACTCAGTCCCGCGGCACATTCCGTCGGCGTTACAAAAACAGCTCAACAGATCCATTTTATTTCCTAAGTATATTGATGTAGTTGAAACGGGCGTGAAAGATAAAGAACGCCCGTTCACTCGCCTGATTGCTGCCGCTGGAAATCATCCCGTATCATGCTGGGCAATGTTCGAAGTCTTAATTGTCGGTGCCGGCCCCGCCGGATCATTCGCAGCGGAAAGGCTGGCGCAAACCGGCGTGCACGTGGCCTTGTTCGATGGCCGGCCCGAAGGCGATCCCAAAGCCTGTGGCGGCGGTGTCACTGCCAAAGCGCTGAAGGCCTGGCCTCATCTGCTCGATGCCGTGGGTCGCTCGGTCAACGAACTCGAGATGTATGCACCCTCAGGTCGTTGCATTCAACTGAAACTCGACGAACCGTTCGCGATTTACTCGCGCCGCGCTTTCGATGCTCATCTGCGCCGGCGTGCCGTTGCTGCCGGCGCTCAGGTTCTCAAAGAAAAAATCTCCGGATCCCGGACCGTGAAGACCGAGAGCGGCTGGCTATTGAAGGGAGCCAACGGCAAAGAGTGGCGCGGCAAATTCCTGGTGGCTGCTGACGGCGCCAATAGCGCCATCGCCAAAATGCTCGCTGGTCCATTACCCGCGGCCGAGATGGAAGTCGCTTTCGGTTATCGCGCTCCCTTACCCACCAACGACGAGGCGCCAACCGTAGTTGCTTTTCTTCCTGATTGGGTCGGCTATGCATGGGCCTTTCCGCGGGTGGACCACATCTCATTCGGCATCGCGACTTCTCAGGACGCGTTCGAGCATCAGCCACTTGACGACCTGCTCTGGGATTTCATGTTGGGGTATTACCGCAAGCGTGAAGACAGCAAAGCCAAACTTTGGACCAGTCGAAAAATTGATCGGGAGCGCGATGTGCGGCTGCGCGAATTTCTGAAAGCGACTGCCGAACGTTATGCCGCGCGCATACCAGGCTTGTTACCGAAGACATGGGACACTCGTCGCGCGTGTGGCGCTGGCTGGGCATTGCTCGGCGATGCGGCGGGTTTTGCCGATCCAGTTACGGGCGAAGGGATCTATTACGCGCTGCGTTCAGCGGAGTTGTTCGCTGAAAGTTACTTAGCGGGCTCGCCGGCCAGTTACGAGCAGAACTGGCGACAGGATTTCGGACGCGAGTTGCAGCGCGCTTCAGAGATGCGCCGGAAATTCTACGGCAACTTTTGGGGGGCGCCGTTTACAGAACGAATGATTGAATTTGCGTGGGGCCATCGCGGCATCAAGCGCGTGCTCGGCGATCTGGTTGCCGGACATCAGGGCTACGTTGGTCTAAAACGAAAACTCGCGCGCAGCGCCCTGCGCCCGTTATGAATTGGGCTTAAAGTCAACAGGTGTTTAGAGTACCGACTTCAGTCGGGCTTTAGGCGGTCACAAGAACCCGACTGAAGTCGGTACTCTGAACGCCTGTTATCTCATCACCCAGGCTCAGGGCGCGAGGCGAGTAAGCTGCCAGGCGCCGTCGGATTGCCGCTTGTAAAGGAGGCGATCGTGCAGGCGGCCGGGTCTGGATTTCCAGAATTCAATTCGTTCGGGCTTCAGTCGATAGCCACCCCAGTGGGCCGGGCGTTCTACGGTTCGATCGCGATAACTCTTTTCCAAGTCAGCGAAGCGATTTTCAAGAAACTCTCGGCCGGTTACCACTTCACTTTGCGGCGAAGCGTGAGCGCCCAGCTGGCTATCGCGTGGTCGCGTGGCGAAATATTCGTCCGACTCGGCGGCCGAGGTGCGTTCGACCGGGCCTTCGACTCGCACCTGGTAATCCAACTTCTGCCAATAGAAGACTAACGCCGCGAAGGGATTCGCTTCGAGTTCGCGTGCTTTCCGACTTTGATAGTTTGTGTAAAAGACAAAGCCAGCGGCATCGGCTTGTTTTAAGAGCACCATGCGTGCCGACGGTCGGCCATCGGGAGTTGCGGTGGCCAGCGTCAATGCTTCAGGCATGGGAATGCCCGCCGCTTTCGCGTCCTCGAACCAACGCGTGAACAGACTGATGGGGTTGGGATCAGCGGTCTCTTCGTCTAAGGTTTCGTCCGCAGCACGCGGTTCCTGCTCGCTCATAGTTTGTATTGCGGGCTTTTGTGTACTGCAGGCTGGCAGCGCCTGCAGATGTTCCACGGCAAAATGCCTTTAAGGAGCAGTCAACCGGCTGGCAGCCTGTTGTACTTCAGACTACCGGCATCGTGTAAGGTTTCAGTCGCCGACGAAGATCATCTGGAATCGGAACTGTTTTGAAGTCTTCGCGACTAACCGCCGCCAAAACGAAGTGGGCGTCGGCAACAATCTCTGGTTGGAATTTCTTGCGCACTTCAAAGTTAATGCGCATAGACGTATTGCCGATCGGGCCGACATAAACGGATAGTTCCAAAAGGTCATCCAGTTGAGCCACGCGACGAAAATCGCATTCCAGGTGCACACGCGGCAGCCAGATATCAAGCTCATCAAACATCACACCGTAGGACAATCCCACCGCGCGAAATAATTCCGTCTCCGCGATTTCAAAGAAGCGAATGTAAGCCCCATAGAAGATGATGCGCGCGGCATCGACATCGCCCCAGCGCACGCGCTCTTCAATCGTGTACTTCCAGGATTCACTCATAAGAAAGCACTCGGACAGGATTTACACGACTTACAAAAAAGACATTAGAAAAATTGTGTCGCTCAGTCGGACGGCTATGCTTGTTTGTAATTTCTGTAAATCGTGTCAGGTCATACTTCCAATTCGCGCAGGAACTTAGTAAGCGCCTGATTGAACCGTTCCGGTTGCTCCAGATTCGAAATGTGGCCGGCATCTTCAATTATTTCCAAACGCGATCCGCCAATCTCCTTGTGCATTAGCTCTGCTTCTTCAAGAGGCGTGATCATGTCTTCGCGCCCGACGACTATCAAAGCCGGTGTGACCACGCGCGATAGAAAGGAAGTCTGGTTGCGTCGTTGGGCCATACCACGCAATGCCGCCGCCGCCCCTTGGGGGTTCGTCTTCAAGATCATCTCGCGCACACGGGCGACGACCGCGGGATTCCGCGCCACAGTTTTTGGTGAGAGCAGCTTCGGCAACATCGCATCGGCAATACCCGCCATGCCTGACTGCAACGCCTTCTGCGCCTGCGCCTCGCGGTTGGCTTGCGCCTCTTCAGTGTCTGCGCCAGGACGCGTGTCCGCGAGCACCAGCGCCCGCGCGCGTAGCGGGAACATGCGATAAAGAGCCAGAGCGACGTATCCGCCCATGGAAAACCCACACACGGCCGCCCGTGAGATGTTAAGTTTCTCCATCAGGGCCGCCACATCGCTGGCCATCTCTTCCATGGTAGCGGATCCGCTCGTCGCGGTTGTCTCACCATGGCCGCGCAGGTCGGGTGCGAGCACGCGATGACGTGGAATCAACGCTTCAATCTGCTCACTCCACATCGTACGATTGAAAGGAAAGCCATGCAGCAGCACTACCGGCGTGCCGGAACCGGTTTCGTCGTATCCAATCTCTAAGCCTCGAACCAGAATCTTGCTCATAAAGTTATTTTACTGACCCGTATTTTGAACTTCATTTCACTTTGCCATTGCCATCACTGACCGTTCGTCCTGCCAGCTTAGCCAGAATTGCGATTAACTCCAAAGGCTCAACAGGCTTTGCGAGGTATTGCTGATAGCCGGCCAGCAGCGCTCGCTCGCGATCTTCGGCGCGCGCATAGGCTGTAATTGCGACCGCGGGAATAAATGGCAACTGATTGTTATCAAGCGCGCGCAGTTGTTCTATCAGCTCATAACCATCATGCAATGGCATGGCTATATCGGACACTATCACATCAGGTCTGGACTCTTTGATGCGCGCCAGTGCTTCCTCGACAGAGGGCGCCGATGTCACCGTTGCGTCTCCACCGCTAAGTGCCGCGGCGATTACCTCTAAAGTATCGGCGTCATCGTCGACCACCAGCACTTGCAAACCGCTCAGGATCCGAGCGTTTTCCATTTCAACGATTTCGAACATGTCGGGCTTCGGGCTGGGCCGAGTATGTGTGGTAACTACAGGCAACCGCACGGTAAAGTTCGCACCTTTTTCCGGGCCCTCGCTTTCCGCTCGCACGGAGCCGCCGTGGATCTCCACCAAATGTCTGACGATGGCCAGCCCCAGGCCCAGCCCGCCGTGTCTTCTGGTAGTCGTACTGTCGGCCTGGCGGAAACGGTCAAAGACAAACGGCAGAAATTCAGGGGTGATACCCTGGCCGTTGTCCTTCACCCTGAGCTCCGCGAATGACTCGGCATGAATGACGGAGATTTGCACCTGGCCACCCGAAGGTGTGAACTTGATCGCGTTTGAAAGTAAATTCCAAATCACTTGCTGCAGGCGGTTCGCATCTCCCAGGACCAATGTTGGTTGGGAATCAAACTGCGCCTCAATCTCAATTCCTTTCGCTTCGGCGGTGGGCCGCACCACATTTATCGCGGCTTCGACAATCGGCGCGAGTTCCAGCGGCTGCAGATCAAGATACAAGTTCCCGGTGATGATCCTGGAAACGTCCAGAATGTCGTCGATGATTTGGGATTGACTGCTCGCATTGCGCCGTATGGTTTCAATTGCGCGGGCGGCTGTCTCAGGATCCAGACCTGTCTCCAACATTCGTGCCCAGCCCAGGATCGCAGTCAGGGGTGTGCGCAGCTCGTGTGAAACCGTGGCCAGAAACTCATCTTTCAAACGGTTCGATTCTTCGGCGGCGGCGCGGGCCCTGCTCTCCTGTTCCAACAGGCGAACATTTTCGATTGCGACCGCGGTCAGGTTTGAGGCCATGCGCATCGCGGTGATGTGTCCTTCTTTGTACGCCGCGCGTTCGTAGCTCTGCACTTCAATGGTCCCAATGATGCGACCCATCACCGCCATGGGAGCGGCCAATGAGCTCTGTGGTCGCAAGCCATTCTCCGGTCCCACGATGACGACCGGGTGCGTGCGCGCCGCACTCATATAATTGTCCGTAATGATTATCTCGCCGGTGCGCACCGCGCGACTGTTGGGTCCTTCGGCGGTGATGGGCATGGGCGGCAGTTCCGAGACATCCAGCTCCAGACCGTCGCCCCAGCCATAACTGGCGGTGCGCACGTCGCGCGCCGGATCATAGAGAGAAACGAAGAACCCATTGCAGGGCACGGAAGCGAGGGAAAACTCTCTCAGTCCGCTATAGATTGCCTGCAGGTCACGAGCCGTGCCCAGGGCCTGTGCCAGCCCGGAAATTCGTTCGAGCAGCCGTTCGTATTCGGTAAGTGCGCGCTGATCGGCTTCGCGCAATGCCTCTTCGGCCAGCCGGCGCTTGGTGATGTCACGGGCCACACCTTGAACGCCGAACGGCTGGCCCGCCTGTGAAACCAGGCGGCTGCTGATTTCCAAAGTAACGATCGTCCCATCTTTCGCGCGCGCGTCCACCTCATAATTTGTACGCTCTTCGCCGCCCAGCTTGCGATCCAACATGTGAATTCCGGCAGCGGCGGATTCAGCCGTAAGCAGGGTAGTCAAGTTCATTTTGAGCATCTCTTCACGCGTGTAGCCGCAGATCGACTCGGCAGCCTTATTCACCGAGGTTACGTTCCCGGTGAGATCAAGCGTGTAAATGATATCGTTAGCATTCTCGACCAGTTCGCGATAGCGCTCTTCGCTCTCACGCAACGCTTCTTCGGCCCGCTCGCGATCGCTGAGGGTATTGCGCACTCTGCTTTCTGAAATCCGCAGTTCTGATGCTGCCCGCTCCGCAGCCCTTCCGGCCAGCACCTGCGATCGGGTCAGAGCGAACAGAACCAAGCCGACGAACAGTCCGCTGAGTGCCGTAAAATAGACGCCCCAACTCGATGAATAAAATTCCGGACGAGCGGCGAAAGCGACAAACCAGGTCCGGCCGGCGACATCGACGGTGCTGGCGGCCTTGAGCCGGTTCGCCGGTTCGTTGCCGATGTCTGCTGCGGCCGTTTCGTGAAGCAGGCTCTCAGGAGCCGGTAGCGCGGCATCGTAAATCCGCATGTCGATGGCGCCGAAATTCCTCGTGGCAAGGATCGAGCCGATCAAGTCGGCAGCGCGAAATTGAGCATAAACAAATCCAGAGTGCGTCTCGCGCCGCAGGTCGACGCTTCTGGGCGTATCGTCGTTTCGGTAAATGGGGACGTAGATAAAGAAGCCCGGCACGTCGTTGCCGCCGCCCTTAAGCATCACGCGTCCCGACGCCGTGGGCAGGCCGGTGTCGCGGGCGCTTTCCATAGCAGCGCGCAGCACTGAGTCGGTTGACATGTCGTAACCGAGTGCCGGCTGATTGCGCTGATCCAACGACTCAAAATAAATTACCGGGTGGTACTCAGCTTGACCGTTTTCCGGTGAGATTTGAAAATCCTTCAGGCCCTCCTGCCGCATGGTGGCACTAAACGATTGCTTTTGGTTGCGTGTCACGCGCGCGAGGAACCCGATGCCACCGGCGCCGGGATATTGTTCAGCCAGCTCCAGGCGCTCGACAAACTTGTGGAATGCTCCGGGTTTTATGGAAGGGTTGACGGCGAACAAACCGGTGGCCGCCCGCAGCGCCTCGACATAGAGCCTGGGCCGCCCGCGCAGAAACGTAGTGAGGTCCTGAACGCCGCTGTTAAAGCGTGCCTGGTCTCGAGCCCGCACAGAGCGATGGACATAAAGCGCAAAAGCGAGGGTGATGACCAGGGAAAGCAGCAAGGTGAAATAAGGAACGAAGCTATGCTGAGTCGCACTCTGACTAACTTTTGACTTAGCCGATAACATTCAGTTGCCTATGGTTCCCCGCGGAAGGTTGCTCGAAGAACAGAGTCGCGTCGTCTTCCTTATCCAGGACAGTCACGCAGTTCCCATATTGTACATGCTTTCCGGAATTACAGAACCGAGAGCGGTAAGCGACCGGATCCTGCGATCAACGTGCAACCGGCGACCTCGCCGGCACCGGCCGTTAAAGAAAAACAAGGTCGAGAGTAGGATCCGACCGGTTCTGTAACCAGGCGGGTTATTTTACGCGGCTGGTGCGGCGGCGCATGAAGTCCATCAAAACGAATTGCGAGAGATTGTTGGGATTCGCAAAGTAGGCTTTGCCGTTGGTCATAGCCGACATCTGTTTGACGAACTCGACCAGATAATAATCGTTGGCGAGCATGAAGGTATTGATCATGATGCCGCCTTTGCGACAAGCCTGAACCTCCTTGAAGGTGGCGTCCATCACAAATGGATCGCCGCCCATGGAGTTCTTGTACAGTCGTCGTCCCGGGACCGCAGGCATCCTGCCTGCCTTCGATTCCGTACGCTCGCGCGTGGCGGAACCGACACCGCTTGCAACCGTCGCCCCTTCAACAAAGCACGCCGTCGGCTTGCCATCCGTCACCATCACGATCTGTTTCATCTCTTTGCGCTGACCCTGTAGTATGCGGCGGGACAGCCGCAATCCTTCGGCCGTGTTGGTGTGATAAGGACCAACCTGCGTCGTCGCGAGCTTGGCGAGCGCCAGCTCTTCGGCGCTATCGTGAAACAAAACGATCTTCAGCGAATCACCGGGATACTGGGTCCTGATCAAGTGCGCCAGGGCAAGCGCGACTTTCTTGGCCGGTGTAAAGCGATCCTCGCCATACAGGATCATCGAGTGGGAACAATCGAGCATCACCACCGTCGCGCATGAAGATTGATAATCGCATTGATGCACATGCAGGTCGCCATACTCGAGATTGAGCGGCACTGTTAATCCCTCGCGCTGAATGGCCGAGAGCAGCGTTGTATTCACATCGAGGTTGATGGTGTCGCCAAACTCGTACGGCTTGCTGGCGCTTTCCGCTTCGACTCCCGTCGCCAGGTACGCCGTGTCATGTCGCCCGAGCGAACTTTTCCCCATGCTGCCGAGCAGATTTCTGAGCGTCTTGTAGCCGAGAAAATCCAGACCCTTCTCGGTGACTTCGAATTTGACGTTGTGCGGCAAAGGTTCACCCATCTGGCCCGGCCCCGTGCCCCTCTGCCGTTGCGCTTGCTCTGATCTTTCTTCGCGTAAGGTGAGATAGCCTTCCTCAACCAACCGTTCAATCAATTGATTGAGCATCTCTTCGAGTTGCGAACCTTTATACTTGCCTTCGTTCTCGGCGAGCATCTGCTGTATGCGATGTTCGTCGAGCAGCCCCTGGTCCATCAATGCCTTTAACAGCGCGCGACGTAAAGCGTCGAGAGACGTGTCGATCTGGCTGCGCTCACGCGTCCAGTAGTAATCTTCGTTGTAGCCCGATTGCAGCAAGTCATCGGACAAGGCTTCCATCAGCTCGCCCAGATTGAGCGACGAGACATCGAGACCGTTGAATTTTGAGTAGCGCGTGAATTTCATAATAAATCAGCCACAGATGAACACGGATTTCCACGGAGGGCTTTACGGGGATTATCGAATATAAGGCGCTTGAACTCCGGCTTGAGGCCAAAATTCAGAAGTAAGCCAACTTCGATTTCTGTTGCGCGTAAGTAATTGAGAAGTTGGGCGACGTGGGCCGGATCGAAAGCCTTTGCAGCCTTCAGTTCGAGTAGAACACAGTCTTCTATGAGTAAATCAGCAGTGAAATCTCCCACTCGTTGGCCACGAAATGAAACGGGAATTTCGATTTGCTGGAGGGCCCTAAGTCCCGCCGAAGTCAGCGCAATTTGCAGGGATTTTTCATAGACTGATTCCAAAAAGCCATACCCCAGCTCGTTATACACCTCGTAGAAAACGGCGATGACTACCTTCGTTATTTCTCCATGCTTGAATCTGTGTTCTTCCGTGTTCATCTGTGGCCCATTAACTATACTTACCGCTCTCGGTCAGGTCATCATAGATCATCCCCCGCCTGTCCTTCTTTGCTTTCGTGATGGCTGTGTAACCGCCCTCTTCGTTGCGGCTGATTTTGTTTTCAGCGTACAGCCCTTCAAGGACGAACTCGCAGGCGGCGATTACCTCGGCGTCCTGGGAGTGTTTGTAATTGAACGGTATCAAGGATGTGTCAATCAACTCCGGTACGGCTTCGAGTAAGCCAAGGCATTCAGAAGCAGAAGCGGTATCGGCCAGGCGCAAGTTGTTTCCCGATTCAAACCAGCGAATAGTGCCGGCGAAATCGATGCCCACGAAATACCCTTCGAAGATCTCGCCGGCGGCGCGCTTGATCAAATCCTTAGCGACGCGCTGCGCGCCGATCTGCTCGCCTTCGTATTCCAACTCCATTTTGCCCGTCATCGAGGGAATCGAAGCGTAGATATCGGCTATGCGTGGCACGATCTCTTCTTCACCTGTCAGCAACGCGCGCCGTTCAGCATTAGAGACGACAGACTCGGTAACGGTAATTGGCAGCCGCTGAGATACGCCCGAATGTTTATCGACGCGACTATCATCGCGGGCCTCAAAGGCGATCTGTTCGATCACTTCGCGAATGAAATCCGGCAAGTGCAGTCGCTCGCTCAAGCCATCGCGCGCAATCCAGGCTTCCTGCCTGGTTATCTCCACCGCTGTCTGCAACTCGGCGGGGTAGTGGGTCGTGATCTCGGCGCCGATGCGATCTTTCAGAGGTGTAATGATCTTGCCGCGCGCCGTGTAGTCCTCGGGGTTCGCGGAAAAGACCAGCATTACATCGAGCGGCAGACGCACCGGGTATCCCTTAATTTGCACGTCACCTTCCTGCATGATGTTGAAAAGCCCTACCTGGATCTTGCCCGCGAGATCCGGCAGTTCGTTAATCGCAAAAATACCTCGGTTGGCGCGCGGCAAAAGGCCGTAATGAATCGTCAATTCATCACTTAACAGATGGCCGCCCTTCGCTGCTTTGATGGGATCGACGTCGCCGATGATGTCGGCGATCGTCACGTCGGGTGTGGCTAGTTTTTCAACAAAGCGCGCATCGCGTCCTATCCAGTGAATAGGCGTTGCATCACGGTGGAGCTCGAGCAGTTGGCGGCCATAAGCCGAGATGGGATGGAAGGGATCGTCATTGACTTCCGAGCCGGCGATTATCGGAATGCTGTCGTCAAGCAGCTCGGTAAGTTGCCGAATGATTCTGCTTTTCGCCTGACCGCGCAGGCCCAGAAGAATCAGGTTGTGCCGCGAGAGGATGGCATTCACCAGTTGAGGAATGACCGTTTCGTCGTAGCCGACAATGCCGGGAAACAATTTCTCGCCCGCCTGTAATTTTCTGATCAAGTTGGCGCGCAACTCGTCTTTGACGGAAACGCGTTGGTAATCGCTTTCTTTAAGCTCACCCAGAGTCCGTGCTTGCTGCATTGATGGTTTGCTTCCTTTTGTACCGCAAGCTGCTGGCTTGCGTATCCGTCGCAACCTGGCAGATTGCGTTATAAAGGGCGGACACGCAGGTCCGCCCCTACAAAATCATTCAACCTATCTTAATACGTTTGCGTGGAAAGATTCTAAGGGGCCTACATGGTTGACTGGAGATCGACCGCGGACCAGGCTTCGTCCGTACGCGTCACAAGTTGATCCGCCACCAGCTTTTCGAGATGGGCCAGCACCGCGCGTTCGGCCATGGCGTGCGCTTTGGGAGAGACATCAGTGTAGACCACCGCGACGATTTCTTTGGCGTGGCCGGCGCCCTCCCGAACTGCTTGCAGGATTTTTTCTTCGCGCTCCAGACGATGATTGATGTATTCGTCAATTTTTGTGTAAGGGTTTGCGATGGCCGGTCCGTGGCCGCCAAAGATTACCGACAGATTCGGCAGCGCGCGCATTCGTTCCAGCGACTTCAGATAGTCGCGCATGTTTCCCTCAGGCGGATCGATCAGGACTGAACCGAGGCCCACGATGTTGTCACCGGAGATCAAGGTCCCCGTCCGCGGCTCGTGCAGGCAAAGATGACCCCGCGCGTGACCGGGTGTATGCAGCACGCGTAAAGCAAGCGACGGTTCACCTCCGAGTTGGATAAGGTCTTCATCATCCAGCAACGCATCGACTCGGATATGGTCGTGCAGCGCCTGGGCCGTGAATGAATGTGCCGCAACCTTGACTTTGCCGGCGTGGGCTCTAAGTGCGTTGACCCCACCGATGTGATCGGGATGCACATGTGTTAAGAGGATGCTGTGCAGGGATCGTCCGGCAGCGAGCAGGTCGTCGATGGCCGAGTGCAGGGCGTGTTGTTCGTCTTCGTAGTGCGAGCCGGGATCGATCACCAGCACCTCGCGTGAGGTATAGATCAGGTAACAGTTCGTGTGCGTCGCCGGGGGTCTGGTCGGTGTGCGTACGGGAAAGCAAATGTAGTTCGGTTGAAACTCAATCCCCCTCATCGGCTCGCCGTGGGCCTGGGGAATCGAAAGAAAGCGCTCCGCCAGATCGTCACTGAGGCCGCGCGCCAATGTCCTCATCGGGTGCATCGTAGGCGGCACGGCGATCACTTCCGATCTCTGCCAACGGGCGGCGGCATCCCGCGCGGTGGTCCATGCGCCGCTCTCGAGTTCACCCGGTATGACGTGTGGTTCCTGCTTTGCCGGACAAGCTGCCAGGAAGAACCAGGTATCGAAGCGACGCGCGTTGAATGGTGGCGTCACCCAGCGCCCCACGAAGGTGAAATCGCGAGCATCCAGATGCAGATCGTAATGGGCCAGCAGCGCCGGCCAGGCCATGCGTCCCGATTCTAAATCGTCGAGCAGCGACGAGCGCTGGCCCGTTGTTAGCGAGCCGGCGCCGCGAACGGCGAGCACGCCCAGTTCTTCGAACAATTCGCGCGCAGCGCAGCTGATCATTGCCGCGGTCGCAGCGTCAGGGCTGTTTTCGATCCGTGCCTCGACGTCCGACGGATCGACTTGCCCGCCCGGAAAGGCATAGTAGCCACCCAGAAAAGCGAGCTTCTCGCTGCGCTTGACCCAGAACACTTCGGGATTGTTCGGGTCGGTATCAGCGCGCAGCAGAATGACTGCCGCTGCGTCTTTGGGTGTGACAAGCGGCGTTAGTGTAGCTGTGGTTGATTGACCGGAAGTATTGGCTGGATTTTCGGTGTTATTCACGGAGTGTGGACTGACGAGAAGAGGGCGATGCTCTGACGGTCGGGCATCGCCCTGTTAAGAGTTTTGATCTAACCGCAATGCCTCAAACACACTCTATAGCGCCATGCGCAGGCTTTTCTTTTCGCGGGGTCATTACCTGCCGCATGCAAACAAGATCTGTAGCGAACCCGGCATTTCCACGCACAGCGATTGGGCTTTGGTGTACGTGTGGTGGCGGTGGTTGATGAATTTGTATTCTGCCCTGCACCTGCAAATACCGACCCCGAGGAGATCTGGGGCATCGTGGCGAGCAGAACGATTAACAGCGAGAACTTAATGAGATTTCTTTTCATCTGTTTTTCTCCTGTCTTGAGGTTAAGCTTGCGCCGCATGCCTGTCAGAACGACAGACCGGCAGTCACAAGCAAGGTGAGTAGCTTCTGCATAATGCCATAAAAACTTTGGGGGGTAGGGTGTGGAGTGTAGTGTTCTCGCCACACCCTACACCCCACCCCCTAATTACTGCGACCCGCGAAAACGTTCGCCATCGCCGCCCACCCAGGGATTGCCGCGCATGTGATAGCCACCTTCCTCCCAAAAACCGGCCTGATCGCTTTCAAGAAAGCGCACACCCTTGACCCACTTTGCCGACTTCCATGCGTAAAGCTGCGGAATAATCAGACGTACAGGTCCACCATGCTCCGGCGGGATCGGCTGTCCGTCGTGTGACCAGGCAAACAGCGAATCCTCTTTCAAAAAATATTCGATAGGGACGTTCGTGGTCCAACCATAGTCGTAGGCGGCTGCGACAACGAACTTCGCCTCGGGCTTTACGCCGGCAAGGTTCGCAATCGCGCGCGCCGGCACGCCGCCCCAGATGTTGTCCAGTCGCGACCAACGCGTGACGCAATGAAAGTCGGCATAGACCTTAACTGCGGGTAACTGCATGAATTCATCGAGCGACCAGGCCTGCGGTTTTTCGACCAGGCCGTCAACTTCGAATTTCCAGGTGGCAAGGTCTAACTCAGGCGTGCCGTGGGCATCCAGGACCGGCCATTTTTTGGTGCGCGATTGTCCCTGGGGAATGCGCTTATCGCGGCGCGTGTCCGGACTGATAATCACGTCCGGGTCATTGATGTCTTCCGGCTTGCGCGGCTCGATCTGCTGATAATTGGGATCGTTGAAAAGATTATTTAAGAAACTCATTGCTGATTCATTCAGGGTCATTAACCGCCGGCGCCTGCGCCTGTGAGTCGTCATCTAATTCAGCCGACTCGATCAGGCCAAGTGCAACATCCTGCTTTGCTCTAAGGCGACGATCTTTGCGGGCCGCCTCTTTGATCTCGTCATTATAGACCCAATGGTCCATATTGGAATGGCCACGCTTCCCACCTTGTCCGGCATCAGGTCGGCCCTTCATTATTGCCACGACTCAATCCTCCGAAACCCCCTCCACTGATCCCCCGTTTATAGTAAGCGCACTTGTGCGCCGTTGCGTTGGAAGGGCAGGCCAGGCCAAGCGGACGTGGCATGGGCATCCTGCCCATGTTGGTAGCAAAAAATTCCTTGTCATTGCACTTGAATCCGGCCCACCTTCACGGGCGGGACGCCCGTGCCACGTTACTATTTAACCCTTGTTAGGATTATTTTTTTCAGCCAGCTTCATCAACTCTTCGGGCAGCCACTTGCTTACACCTTTTGCCGTGGCCTCGTTGATCCCGACAGACCGATCGTGCCAATCGTCATGCGAGCCTTCGGCGCCACGCTGGCTTTCATAATTCTCGGTTTGTTCCAGACTCAGCACGATACCGCTGGCGACCTCGTTCCAATCCTGAAACTGTATGCCCCGCCGCACCAGCGGGAGACCGGCGGTCCAATCTTCCTCCGGAGCGCGCGCATCCTGTTCCGGGATCGTCAGATTGTATAGCGGCGGAAAGGGCTTACCCGCGTACTCGCGGGCCAGCTGCGCCTTGAGCTGCTTGTAAGAAGTCTGGGGACTGTCGCGCTTGATGGCCTGTGCACGACGAAAAATATCCGCAACGGTTGGTTGTTCGCCCGACATTGATGTCCCTCGATTTCTTGTGCTGGTTGTTTATCGGTTCGAAAATACCTTACAACGCACCTCTGGCTGAGCACAACCAGAGTTAAGCCAGGAAGCACGGGGTTCCAAGAATTCGGTAGTGCTCCATTAAGGTGTTGTTAAAAAAGGGGACGGTTCGAAGGCAATGAGGTCAGTACCACCTGCGGTAGCGGGTGGGTCTGCTCCCGAACAAGATCGCTGGGCAAACCAGATCCTCTCGGCGTTATTGCTGCTCCAACGTCAACCCACCCGCTACCGCAGGTGGTACTGACCTCATTGCCTCGCAGTAACTCGCCGGGCAGTGTTTTCTTTCTCAGCAACACGCCAACGGAGCACTACCAAGAATTCACGAACGCAACAGACCTCCTGAAGCCTGTGCTATGCTTCCTCCTTGCGGGAAACGTTTATCGCAGACATCATTGCAATGCCTAACATTACGAAAGCATCAACGCCACAACACAAATGCCCGAAGGACTGAGCGCCACTGAGCCACCGCCGCAGAACCACACGCCGGATCAACTCTGTCATATTTGTGGCCGCAACGCCGCCGAGGGATCAACTCCCCTGTTGGAGGTCCAGGAAGATCTGCGATCGATAGTTTCGGCGAACGCCTCCGCTTTAGATCAGCTGGCCAGAATTTGCGCGCCCTGCGTTGAAATATTTCGCCGCGGAAAGAACCAGCTTGACGCGCACGCCAAAATTTTCGAGCAAACCAGTTTTGTCTTGCCGACGCCGTTACGGATGCAGGCTGACGAGCGCTTCAGCGGACGCGGCGTAACCATCGCTTTCCTGGATTCAGGGTTCTTTGCGCACGACGATCTAACGAAGCCTGCGAATCGCATCATTGGTTATCACAGTATTTTCGACAGCGATGTCGATCAGACGTCGCTGCAAACAACCGACGTAGCCAGCTGGCACGGCATGATGACTTCGGTAGTCGCCGCGGGTAATGGCTATTTGTGCGACGGCTTGTATCGCGGCATTGCTCCCGAAGCTAACCTCGTCCTGGTGAAGATAGGCCGCACGGGTCACATTCCCGACTCAGATATCGAACGCGGCTTGCAATGGGTGATCGATCATCGTAAAGAATACGACATCCGCATTGTCAATATTTCCGCCGGCGGTGACTTTCCGCAATCATATCTGGACAACTCATTATGCCAAACGGTTGAGCGCGCCGTTCGTGAAGGACTGGTAGTGGTTTGTGCCGTCGGTAACGCGGGCATGGCGCCCGGCCATGCGGTCCTGCCGCCCGCCTGTTCGCCGGCGGCCATTTCCGTGGGTGGACTCGACGATCAGAATTCCCTGGATCGGGCACGGCGCGGTATGTATCGATCGTCCTATGGTCCAACGATCGATGGTTTGCAAAAGCCGGAAGTGATCGCTCCGGGCATCTGGGTGGCGGCTCCCATCCTGCCGCGGACACCAACCGCGGACGAGGCCCATCTTTACTCTGAGCTGGATGCAGCGTCCGATGCCGAGCTGCGGGAAGTCATGGAATCGCATCGCGGCATAGATCGCGATCTGGACGAAGCGAGCGGCCTGCCAATTCCATTACTGCGTCAGCTAATCACTATCAAGCTGCGCGAAGGTAATGTGATTAATCACTTTTACAAGTACGTAGACGGAACATCGTTTGCCGCGCCCATAGTCTCCTCGATTGTCGCTTGCATGCTGGAAGCAAACCCGCGGCTTACTCCCCAACTTGTTAAGCGCATCCTCATTGATACCGCTGAGCGCGTGCCGTCCGTAGAGGTTGAACGTCAGGGGTGGGGTGTCGTGGGAGCCGGACCGGCTGTCGAAGTTGCCCTGAAATTCAACGATTCTATGGACATTTCGTCCGGGACCGAAAACTAGAAAACAACGGAATTGACAGCCGCTTTTGTTGCAAGAATTTTAGGTAGTTTGCGATCGTTCTATCTTCCTGAGGTAGACACACTCAATACGCGTATGCAACAATCCTTGAACAATCAAAGAAAAAGCGAATAGTGAAAAGGAGAGCTTTAGAGTTGATGTCTGAGAACGAAACCGCGCCGACCACCAGCGCGCCTGAGGAACCGAAAGATAATCAGGCCGTGGCCCAGAGCACGGACGAAATTACTTACCACGCAGTTGAAAAAGACGGCGTCGTAACTGCCATTTGGGAAATGCAAGGTCGCAAACACCAGCGCACTATTGACCCTCGATCGCGTCAGGGGCAGGACATCCTGCGCCTTTACACGACCGAGCACACCGAGCACCATGACAGTGCCGCTCCGGCTGAACCGGGCGAAGCTACTGCTGCCGGTGAAGCCCAAGCTTCCTAGTCCCTTTCACCCATTTTCCGGATAGGTGAAGCCCAGGCATCCTGGGACGATACTTCTCTGCCTACCGACTCTTCGGATTTATGAAAATCTATAGAGTCTCCATGAATTTGAACTCAATGAGTCATACTTTCCTCATCGAACTCCTTGGCAACCAGGGCCTTCATAGGATTACCTCCCTAATTTCAACACTTCCTTGATCCGTATAAAACTTCCACAAGTTGGAATGCGGCTTGCCTATTTCTCCGCAACGTCGTTTGACAAAGTTCCAAAGTCGGGTGCCTCGACGTTTCAAATCGTTCTCTTAGCCAACCAAAAGTCCGGATTTCATCGAAGGAGGAAGCTGATATGCGAAGCTTTTTACGCTTGCTGGGAAGCGGAATCGTTTTGAGCCTTCTGTTTGTGGTTTCAGCCCAGGCGCAAGCCATTCAGACAGGTGGTATTTCGGGTATTGTTTCAGATCAGAGTGGCGGCCTGGTTAAGGGTGCTACGGTTGAAATCGTCAGCGAAGGCACCGGCAAGGCAGTGCGAAGCTTGACCACGGGGGACGACGGAGCTTATTCGACCAACCTGTTGCCTCCAGGCCTGTACCGCGTCGAGGTCACGGCCAACAACTTTAAGAAGGCTGTAGTGGCGGCGGTTCAGGTGCGAATCACCGAACTAACTCGCCAGGACGTATCACTTCAGGCGGGCCGCATTGAAGAAACGGTTAATGTTGAAGCCTCGCCGTCGTTGATTAATCCGAGCAGTGCTACAACCGGGCAAGCGGTTGACGCCCAAACGCTGCGCCAGTTGCCTTTGGCTTCACCCAACTTCCTGTTTCTGTTGTCGCTTTCCGCGGGAACTGCCGGGGAGCCGACCGATGTCCGAAGCGCCGGCCGCGGTACTGCCGACATCAATGTCAACGGACAGCGAACCAGCAATAACAGTATCTCGCTTGAAGGCATCAACGTGAATGACTTCAACCTGGCCCACTTTGACACCGTGCCTCTACCCAATCCGAGCACGCTGGAAGAGATGAAGGTCTCGACTTCACTTTACGATGCTTCGCAGGGCAGCAAAGGCGGCGGCGCCCTTGGCTTGGTTATCAAGTCCGGTTCCAAAGACTTTCACTGGGAAGGTTATTGGCAGCATCGCAACGACGCACTCAATGCCAATGAATGGTTCCGCAATACCAAGCCGAATTTGAACGGCAAGCGAGCGCGCTTACTGCAAAACGTCTTTGGCGGCAGCGGCAGTGGCCCCATCCCCAAAGTCGGAGGCTTCTGGTTCTTTAATTATCAGGGGGTCAGAGCTCGAAATGGATTGGATCCGAATGGCTCCGCGCTTACACCCACCATTCAGAGATTCGCAACTAATGCGGATGGAACCACGTCCGCGGCCCTGCTGGCTACTGGTAATTCAGCAGTTCCCGGCTTCGGGTTAACAGCAGCACAAATCGATCCGGTGGCAGTGAATATCCTCAATGCGAAGAGTACCATCTATGGCGGACAATTCCTCGTCCCGCGTTTGGGCCAGGGCGGTTGCGACAGCGGTCCAACCGGTGCAACCGCGACTGCGGCAGGAACCTTTGGCTGCCAATTTAGCGCCGTTGCACCCATCAGGGATACCCAATACACGATCAGCTATGACCGAGTGATGCGCGAAGGGAAAGACAAGATCTCGGGTCGCTGGTTCTGGGACAACGGTGCGGTGTCCAAGCCGTACGGCACTGCCAGCAATCTGGCGTTCCCCCGCGTCGACACCCAGTTGAATCGTTTCCTCTCCATCAATGAAACGCATGTTTTCGATGCCACCAAGGTGAACGAGCTGAGACTCGGTTTCAGCCGGTTCCTCTTTGCCAATATTCCCACTGACCCTATCGGTGTGGCTGACATCGGCGCCTCACGCGGCAACAGTTCACAGTTCCCGGGAATATATCAGTTCTCGATAACCGGACTGTTCTCGGTAGGAACCGGCGTGAATGACGACCGCGGTACGGTGTCGAATCAGTACAACATCGTCGAAACCTTTTCGTGGACCAAAGGTAAGCACAGCTTGCGTATTGGTGGCGAGAGAATTCAATATCAACTCAACCGGTTCAATAATTTTGCTGTTCGCGGAGCACTGACAACCGGCAGCACACCCGCCGGCGGCGGGAACCCCGCCTACACCGCGTTTCAGAATTTCCTGCAAGGCCGCGTGACCGCAATCCAATCGGCCTTTGGTGATCCGGCGCGAAACTTTGTGGCGACCGATTATGCGGGATTTGTTCAGGATGATTATCGCTGGTCCCCGCGGGTGACTTTTAATGTCGGTCTGCGTTGGGAGGGAATGAGTTTCGGGCACGATAAACTTTACCGCGCCGGAGTTTTCGATCCCCAGCGCGCGGCGCAGGGATTGAATCCATTCCTGATTCCGCAAAAAGTAAACCTGGCTGGTTTTACAGGAACACCCGGAGTCTCTGACTGCGCTCTGGCGAGTTGCTTTGACGGCAACAACTTCGCGCCCCGCGTAGGCTTTGCCTGGGATGTGAACGGCAACCAGAAGACGGTGGTCCGCGGTGGTTATGGAATCTACTACCAGCGGCTGTCAAACCAGAACATCCTGCAAAACTCGCTGGCGGCGCCGTTCACGGTGCAACCGCTTTCCAGCACCACGACACCGACATCGTTCCAACTTGCAAATCCGTTTGCGAGCATACCGCCGCCGTCGATCATTGCCGCTGACTTCATCCCGTCACGCACGAGGTTTGCCGGCTTGAGGCGAATTAGCGGCACGGGGTTGTTGGATCCAAATGATCCGAACGTAGGTCCAATCTTCATAAACGACGCCGGCCAGGCCTGCTTGAATTACGGCGGGACGGCTACAAACTGTTCCATCAATCTGGCGTCATTTACCAGTGCGCCGTTGAATGCGTACACGCCCTACACTCAACAGTACAACTTCACGGTACAACGAGAGTTTGCCAAAGGTTGGGCTGTTGAGGTGGGTTACGTGGGCACGCACTACATTGGCGGTATCGGCATCTGGGATCCGTACATTGCCAAGCTGGCGAGTCCCTCGAATCCGATTACTGTTAGTGACAACAACGGCAACTCTTACACCATTACGACGAACACGGTAAACAACGAAGAGTTGCGTCACCAGGTTCTGGGACTTTCGCGGCGGCGTGGTTCTCGCTACTCCGGCAACATCGGCCTCGGACATTACAACTCGCTGCAGGCGACAATTTCTCGCCGCTTGCACCGCGGTCTCTATTTCCAGGCGGCGTACACTTACTCCAAGACGGTCGACAACGTAAGCGGCTCGCAAGCTACCGATGAGTTGAACGCCACTCGCAACGGCCAGGGCGGTGGCAATATATTCAATCTTCAGGACAACGCTCAGGCGAATAAAGCGCGCGGCGATTTTGACCGTCCGCAGCGTTTGGTGGTGAGCTACTCCTACGACATTCCTGTCGGCAAGAGCAGCTTCATGCAAAATCAGTTTTTCAAAAACTGGTCCATCAGCGGTATTGTTACCTATCAAAGCGGTCTGCCGTTCTCAGTTACCGATAGCACCAGTGGCGGCGCCTTTGGTGGCGGTACCGGCACCGGCGTTTTGGTTTGCCGGCCAGCATTCAATACGGCAGTCGGGGCTAACAATACCGGCAATCAATTGAATCCGGCGACTTCCAATCTGCCAGGTTGCACACCGGGCACGCCAACCACCGTCAAGGATGCGATAGTCACAGGTTCGATTAACGGTCGACTCGCTCACTATCTGAATCCGAATTTCATTAGCTTGTCCTCCGTCGTTCCCAACGGGGCGGCTGGAGCAACAGGCTATGGCAATGTACCGCGAAATGCTTTCCGCGGT
Organism: Acidobacteriota bacterium; assembly: GCA_025463135.1. Classification (GTDB taxonomy): domain Bacteria; phylum Acidobacteriota; class Blastocatellia; order Pyrinomonadales; family Pyrinomonadaceae; genus JAOAPY01. The sequence continues at coordinate 70,868 of JAOAPY010000025.1, read as the reverse complement.
CCTTTCCAGCAAAATTGGGACTTCTCAGTGCAAAAGAGATTCAATCTCAAGGAAGGACACGAGTTCCAATTCCGCATGGATATGTTCAATATGTGGAACCATCCTGTTTTCGGTTTCCCGTCAACCGTAGCTCTGGCCACGCCAGACACGTTCGGCCAAATCACAACCACCGTGGTTCCGGCGCGGTTGATCCAGTTTGGCTTGACCTACAGACATTGATTCAGTCTTAGGACTTGTTCAAACCTTTAACTCGGCCGGGCGATTTTTCGAAATCGTCCGGCCCGTTTTTTCTGTAAGATGTTACTTCGCATCAGGGTCATCCGCTTGACAGATGAAAGAGACCCGGCCGTTTAGAAAAGCGGACTTGTTCACCGCCATTTGCACTGGATCAAACGAGAGGCAAATGGATTTCTTTCAGTTCAGCTTTGGAGTGTCGGCAGCGGACGGACAAGTCCGCCTTCTAAACGGAGAATTTCGAGAGTTCCCACCGCAGCTGGTTCTGACAAGAAGGAGGTAACGAACATGTTGCGTTCCATCTCTCGCCCTTTCATTGTTGCTACTCTGTTAATGATTGCCTCTTCTGTTTGTGCCCAGCGGGACCGTGACACTTATAACCCCAACAATCAGGGCTTCGAGGTGTCGGGCCAGGTCAGTTTCAATGACAGCGGTACACCCGCGCAAAATGTTCCGGTCCGCCTCGAAAAATTTACCGGCGGCCTCATCGATCAAATGAACACGGACGGGCGCGGGCGGTTCCGTTTCACAAACCTCCAGCGCGGCTACTACCGGGTTGTCATCAACGCGCCTGGGCTGAGGCCTTCGCAACAGGATGCCGACCTGCAGTTGATGTCCAAGACCTTTCTCGTCTTTGAACTAATCTCTGAAAAAGCCAACACGCTGGCTGCCCTGACGGCTTCCGCGGATGTAATCGACGCCCGCGTACCAGCTGGGGCTCGCGAAGAATTTGTGCTCGGCAGGAGCGCGCTGGCGCACAAGAGTTACGCAGAAGCCGTTACTCATTTGCAGAAAGCAGTTTCATCCTTTCCCGAATTTTTTGATGCTCGGCTCTTGCTGGCAACTGCGTTCATCGACCTGCGAGAGTGGGACAAAGCAGAGACCATGTTGAAGGCAGCGCTGGATCTCAAGCCCGAGAATGCGACCACAATGCTTTCCCTGGGTGAGGTTTACTGGCGGCAAAAACGGTTCAAGGATGCTGAAGAAACTCTACAGGCTGGGTTGAAAATCGATGATAAATCCTGGCACGGGTACTTTACGCTGGCGCGACTTTACTGGGACATGAGTGACGTGGCGAAGGCCGGCGCGAACGTGGGCAAGACCCTGCAATTGAAACCGGAGTTCGCTGAAGCTCACCTACTGGCCGGCAACATTCTGCTCCGGGTGAGCCAGCAGCAACGCGCGCTGGTCGAGTATCAGGAGTATCTGAAACTTGCCCCCAAAGGTGAGTTTGCCCCACAGGCACGAGAGCTCATCCAGAAGCTGCAAAAATCACTCGCTGAAGGCAAGTAGTAACTTGTGGCACGGGCGTCTCGCCCGTGGACCACTCGCAAGAAGCCTGCTCGGGAACAACATGCGCATGCCACATTTCCCTTACTGGCAATCCGCGTTCGTTCTTCGTAACTGTGGACCAAAGCGCTCCTGATACTCTCGCGAAGTAATGAACGCGCAAACCATTCCGCGATAGTTGTTGGGCGCGCGATTGTTGAGCACGTTCAGCCAAAAGTCATACCCGCCCTGGTCCGGATTTCGCCGCAGATAGCCAAAGTACTGCATCAACACAAATGATGGATTGTACTCACGCGTTTTGAAGGCCGAGATTTCCGTGACTTCGCGCAAGACCTGAGCGCGCGTTTTGCCGTTTTGCATGTCGGCAATCAACTGCTGACGCTCAGCGGCAAAGGGTACCAGGGCAGCGGTGTCAAACAGCTTATTCACAAATTGATCCGCGGTCAGCGCGGTGGGATAGATCTGTTGAAAGGCCGCGCGCGCTACCCAGTCATTGGCAAACGCCTGCTTCTTTGCTTCCAGGTCAGCGCCGCCAATTACGCCGGCACGATCGACGACGAACTCCGCATTAGTCGGCCGTCGACCGTACGAAGATTTGTAAAAGCGATAGACAAAAGAACCGGTGTCCTGGAACTCCTGCTCGATAAAGAAAGCTGCTGAGACCGTGATACGTTGGCCCCGGGTACAAAGATCATTGTTGCCGCATTGCGTAATTTGACTTGTCCAGTAGTTCAATCCTGGCCCATCCGGATTGCGATTCAAAAAATCCAGATAGTGCTGGCGCACAAAGAACTGCCCGTCATTGATCTGATTTGGCAGGACATCTCCAAACGCAAGTCCCGACAAACCCTGTGTGTTTGGATCGTCGGCCGTAAAAAAGATGGCGCCGTTCCGCAGAAAACCATCAAGCCAGGGATCGGGGAAAGCATCGATGCGTGGCGAGCTGCCATTGCCCGAGGCTCCATCGGCTGGGCCGCTGGCGTCTTCGATCACATAAACATTTCCCACGCGGTCAACAGTCAAACCGTGCAGCAGCAGGTTATCGTCAATCGACAGGCCGGCTACTACAACTTCGTCTCGATCAGCGATCCCGTCGGTGTTGTCATCATAGAGAGCGAGCATCACCACGTCGTTGCCGGCCGTGTGCGAGAACACGACACCGCGGGAATTGACGGCAATGTCCAGCGGCGCATCATCTGAAAAGCGATAGGAATAGTAAGGGGCGGCGCTAAGCTGGTCCGGCATTCCGTCACCGTCAGTATCGCGAATAATACGCAACTCATTAGAATGAAAATCAGCAATCAGGAGATCGTTATTCGGCAGCAGCGCCAACGCGTTGGCGTTGTAAAGCCGGTTATCACCTACACGCACCAGGGTGCGCGTGCGAGAATCATCAAAGAGTCCGCTTACCGGATCGCGGACCATCAGTATCACACCAGGTGAAGGCTCATTATTAGGATCACCTGGATCAGCGGAGTTGTAATAGCCGCTTGACGAGACTACTACGAACTCTCTTCCGGATTTGGAAGTTCCCGTCACGACGGCCACCGCTGAAGGCAGGTCGAAGTAGCGGCGCAAGTCAAATTTGCTCGAGGTGTCGACAACGTAATCACCATTTGTATCAAGCGCGAGAACCAGAATGCCGACGTTTCTGCCCTCGAGGGTGCCGGGGAAAACTTCATAACGAGCTCCGGATTGACCGACTGCCAAATCAGTGGAGCCGCCGGCGTTATCAAAAGTCTTGCGCTGATCTTGAATGACATCACCATTGGTATCCAGCAACTCTTCATCCGATCCGGCTATGGATGTGAGGCTAAGTTGCGAGGTGTGCAGAATGCGGTGCAAAGCAGTTCCCGGAGCAATTGGTCCGGCAATGCCGGCGAACGGTCTGGACATGCTCTTCGCGCTGACGGCACGCGTCCGGTTGCTTTCCGGCGAGCGCACTTGCCTGGTTGCTGCCCCTCGCGTCGGGACATAACCGCCCTCGCGACCGTTGCTGTCCAGGACACTTTGGCGGTAAGCAAAAGCAATCCGAGGCGCGTCTGGTCTTAATTGGTCGGGGATAGTTGTCTGTGCGCTGCTCGCTACGGCGAAAAGCCAGGCGCTGATGGTTAGGACGGCGAGCAGCAGGATCAAGTAGAAACAGAATTTGGTGACTGACATGACAGGCTCCCTGGGACCGCACGCTTCCAGCGTGCTGCTGTTGCAAACGAGATTGATTAAGGGAGAGCGAGGCTATATCCTGGGACCGCACGCATCCTGCGTGCTTTTCGTTACAAAATATTGGTTACCGGGAGAGAGGCCCCTCCCGCTAACGCAAGCACGCTGGAAGCGTGCGGTCCCAGATTAACGACCGCTGCTCTTTCGCTCCAGCCGTGTCGGTCGATCTTCCGACGGCTTACTGGGACGAGCAGGCTCAGAGCGAGGCGCCGGTGACTCATGCCGTTGTGGCGCCGGCTCGGAACGCTGCGGCGGCGGCTCGTGACGTTGTGGTTCAGAGCGTTGCGGCGGCTCGGATCGCGGCGGTGGTTCATGTCGCTGAGGCGGCTCTGATCGCGGACTCTCGGATCGCGGTGACGATGAAGGTCGAGCCGGGCTCTCGTCCCTGGCCGGACGCGCCGGACTATCCTCACGCGACGGTCGATCTCGTTCCGGCCGCGGCGGTGGTTCGCTTCTCACCGGACGCTCCCGCTCTTCGCGTGCCGGTGGATTGTGGTCCTCAACTCCGGGATCAACTGGACGCGCCGGTCTGATTGGAATACCGCTTCTTCCCGAAGCGCCGGGCCGTTCACCCTCTTCCCTGGCTGGCGGATTATGATCTTCCGCTCCGCGATCGACCGGACGATCGTCGCGCTGCCGCGGCCGGACTGGATGATCGACCGAAGGCGGACCGCCGGTCGAACCGTCCGGGTTTCGCCTGGGCGGATCCGCGGAACGCGCCGGCCGGGTCACCGCGCCGGTTGGTCTAATTTCCGGCGTGCGAAGAGTGTTTACAGTCGGACTTAAGACCGGATCTCGTCCATTGAAGATGCGACTGCGCCGCAGGTCATTATCAAGAGACACACCGGGAGTTCGCGTGGTCGCGCCAGTTGGCCGCAGGGCCACTGCTGATGCGGGACGAGCAATGCGGCTATCACTTCTGTTCGTTCCTGCTGGTCGAACCGGCAAGTCTCCTCGCAACGGCTGGGCATCGATTACGCGCCGCGCCAGATCTCCGTTGGCCGGTTGTCCACGACCTTTGCCAAAATCCCTGGCCGGCACTGTAGTCAACGCGCGCAGGTAGGCAGGGTTGATGCGCCGCAGGCTCGCCAGCTCGTCTCCGCGCAGCGGTCTCAGGCGCTGGCGATCATGATGAAAGTAAGTTGAGCGCGGATCTCTGTGACGATAGGACAGCGGGTACCAACAGTAGTTCGACCCGAAATTGAAATCGATTGAGATGAACGCGACCAGCGCCGGCCGCCACCAGCTGCGGTGCGAGCGATAGTAACTGTGCGGACACCAGGCCCAATAGTTATCGTAGTAGACCCAGCGACCATAGTGATACGGCGCCCAACCCCACGGTTCATCGCCTATCCAGGTCCAGCCATAGGGCGCGCACCAGTCCCAGCGGCCATAGCGATAAGGCGCCCAATCGTTGTAGTTGTTGACGATGGTGATATTCGGCCGCCAGATCCAGCCATAGTCATTGGCGTAGGCCCAACTGCCGTAAGTATCGAGGTCTTCCGCGCCCCAAATATCGGAATCGTAGTAACGCATGTTCTGGTCGTACTTGAAATTCGTCGCCAGATAGCGTTCGCGCTCGTTGACCCACTCGTCCCAGCTATCCATGGTCGCGGCACTGGCCGTTTGCCAGTCACCGGCTTCGTCGCCTTCGTAGCGCAAAGTTGCGGTGCGCCCATCCTTGAGCGTGAACCCGGCGGTGTCGGAATAGATGCGGGCCCGACCACCGTCACGAACTGTCAGCTGAATGTCACCCTTTCGTCCCGCGGTAAGGCGATAGACACCTTTACTTTCCGCGGCAATGGTTGTCTTCGGAGCATCGATCTCGAAATACTCCTTGTCGCGATCAAAACGAGCCAGCCGCAGAGTGGCCGTACCTTCAGCGAGACTCAGTGCGATGCCTTCATCTCTTAAGGTAATAATGCGCAGTACCGAGTCCGAGGAAAGCCGCAGAAAGTTGCGTGCGTCAATCTGAATCTCGACTCGGGCGTTGTTGCCGGTGGCTAAGGTGTCGCCTTCAACCAGAGGCGTGTTCAAGCGCGCGGTTTCCCAGTCCTTGGTTTCGTGGCGTTTATAGCTCACGTCGCCATGGATGAGACTGATCCGTACGACGCGCGCTTTCACGTCATAATCATCGCCTTCGGTGTCGTCGTCGGCACGCGCACTGGTTGGAAAAGAGAGAACCGTTAGTAGAAGTGAAAGAGAAAAGAGTAAGTGAAGTCTGGTAGGACGCATGGCATCGCTCCTTTTGATTTGCACGGACTGCCCTGGGACCGCACGCATCCTGCGTGCTGCCGGGTTGCACACTTGTACTCGAGCCTCGCCAACGAGGCTGCTTATCAAATTCGTTTTCGGAGGGGCTCTCTAGCTGCAGAGCGCTAGAGCAAGGCTTGTGCCTGTCGTGTTATTAGAGTGGAGAGCCTGTCGAGTTCTTAACCAGGTAATGATTTTGCACTTGATAATCTTTTGGTTACTTTTGCACAACAGGTACAGTACCCGGCGGACTCATGCGAGATGGTGCATGTCCGGCACTATATGGGATGAAAAGTCCGACAACTTTGGAGTCTGCGCTACTTTGTCAGGCAGATGCGCACAATGCCCAACGATAACATTTCCGACCAGGAGTTCGACGTAGTCATCATTGGCGCCGGCATTAATGGCGCCGGTATCGCGCGGGATGCTGCGATGCGCGGCTTGAACGTCCTGGTGTTGGACAAAGGCGACATTGGCGGTGGCACCTCAAGCTGGTCGACCCGGTTGATTCATGGCGGGTTGCGCTACCTGGAACATGGGGAAATCGACCTGGTCCGCGAATCTCTGCGCGAGCGCGAAATTCTCCTTCGCATTGCCCCGCATCTGGTCCGGCCGTTGCCGCTGCTGATTCCTTTCTACGAGGATTCCCGGCGTGGACCGAAGACTATCCGGACGGGGATGTTGGCCTATGACGCGCTGTCGATAGGCAAGTCACTGCCACGCCATCGCACTCTTAACCGTACTAAGACGATTGAACAGGCGCCCGGGCTTCAGATCGAAGGGCTGCTGGGCTCCACCATTTATTACGACGCGCAGGTTGAGTATGCCGAACGGCTGGTGCTGGAAAATATGCTCTCGGCAAAAGAGCACGGCGCCGCGATCAAGACTTATGCACGTGTTAACAAAATTATCGTCGAAGAGGATAACGTTGGCGGCCTGGAGATTGAAGACCTGATCTCGCACCAGACCTGCACGGTGCATGGTCGACTCACGATTAATGCTGCCGGTCCCTGGGTTGATCAGGTTGCGGGCACACTCGAGACGCAAATCGGGACCGGTCTGGGAATTAAGCGCATGATCGGCGGCACAAAAGGAAGTCACATTGTTGTCGCTTCCTTTCCCGGCGCGCCTTCGAGCGCGCTCTATGTCGAAGCCAAAGCCGACCGCCGGCCCTTCTTCATCATTCCCTGGAATGGGCAGGTGCTGATCGGGACCACAGACACTCATTATGAAGGCGACCTCGATGCGGTCGAAATTAATGATGAAGAGATCGCGTACCTGCTCGCGGAAACCAATCAGGTCATACCGCAGGCGCGCCTCACCCGCGAGTCGATCCTTTTCGCTTACTCAGGCGTGCGACCGCTTCCCTTCACCGGCAACAGTAATGAAGAGAAAATAACCCGACGGCATTTCATTCATGATCATGCGCCGCGACTGAATAATTTCATTTCGATCATCGGCGGCAAGCTGACAACCTATCGCAGTCTGTCACAGCAGGCGGTTGATCTTTTATTCAGGAAGCTCGAGTTGAAGGTCCCGCCCTGTTCGACGCACCAGGAGCCCTTACCCGGCGCAAGGGCTTCGGCCCTCGCGTCCTATAGTTATCAGTTTGCCGCACCGGAGTATCTGCCGGGTAAGACAGTGGACCACTTGCTGCGAGTCTACGGAACGCGCGCACCTCAGGTCCTGGTAGTAACGGACAGCGATCCCGCGCTTCTGGAAATCGTCAGCCCCGAAACAGGGGCCATCGCCGCTGAAATTGTTTTCGCTTTTCAGTACGAGCTGGCCCGGACCCTGACCGACTGCCTGCTGCGCCGCACGATGATTGGACTTGGGCCGTCCGGCGGGGTTGGTGAGGACGAAACGGCCGCGAGGATTGCACAACAGCATCTCGGCTGGTCCGCCGATCGAGCGCGCGAGGAAGTGATCGAATATCGAAAGCAACGACCGTTCGGGGCTTGAGTCGCCTTTTTTGGAGTGGCTAACCTGTTAGCGCTTGGTCTGCTGCGACCTGCCGCAGTAACGGCTCGCGCGTCGCCGCCGAAAGAAAGCGGCGACAGGTCGCCGCACTCCCAAATTCGGTCGCTTGGATTTCATTCACTTTTGCGTATGAAAAATGCGGGGCTCAGGATACACAGGCAACGAAATGAGAGCTGTGTTACCTCTCAAGAAGCGCTCTGCAGACTTCGTCACCTATCCATTCCCGGCAACAGGTCACGTCAACCTTTGGAGAAAACGTATGCCCATCTCGCGTTCTAAGCTAAGCCCGATTCTTTTTGCCGTTTCTTTGTTGTCACTCACAGTTGTCGCCGCTGCGCCGAAGAGACCAAACGCCGACACGAAAAATCTGGTTGCTTACAATCGTTCAGCGGCTCTTGATCTGAAAGAAGTTTCGACCAGGCAGGAAGACGGAGTGACGATCAAGGACTTGAACTATGCCGCTTATGCTCCGAGTCATGGACGCATTAAGGCCTATCTCGTAAAGCCCGAGGGGAAAGGACCGTTCGCCGGTATTCTCTACTTTCACTGGCTGGGCCGCCCCAGGGGCGACCGGACACAATTCCTCGACGAGGCAGTCGCTCTCGCCAAAGAAGGTGTCGTGTCAGTTTTGATCCAGGGATACTTTCCCTGGTCGGAAAAACCGATCGATGGGCCGACGGATCGGCAGAAGATCATTGACCAGACAATTGAAGCGCGGCGAGCGCTGGATTTGCTGCTGGCCCAGAAGGAAGTCGATCGAAAGCGCGTTGCCTATGTCGGTCACGACTATGGATCCATGTACGGCGGGATCGTCTCGGGTGTGGAGAAGCGGGTGAAGGCTTATGTTCTGATTGCCGGCCTGGGCCGCTTCAGCCCCTGGTCACTCAAGTACTGGCCCAACACAGCAGCACATGGTAACGAGGCTTACGAGCAGGCAGTAACACCACTCGACCCGATCAGTTATGTGGCGCACGGCGCGCCGGCGGCGTTCCTGTTTCAGTTTGCCAACACCGACGAGTACATATCGAAAGAAGCGGCGACAGCATTCTATGATCAGGCGAGCAAACCGAAAGAGATCAAGTGGTACGACGCCGATCACGATATGAATGTCGACGCCGCGCGCAAGGATCGTCGCGAGTGGCTCGCGCGACAGCTACACCTGGCCGCCTTCTCCCTCTCCCGCAAATGAGTAACCGAGGCGCACTGAACAGATGGACCACCAGGACCTGCGAGCGGCGACATGAAACGGCGGAACCTGCCTATAGTGCTTATCTGAAAGCTACTCAACTCGCAAACCCTTCGCGCATGATCATCGACCTCACACATTAAGGCTTGTAACCGCTGAAAGTCGATACTTGCCCCGCACATCGAATTAGGGGCAGGATATGTTCATGAAACGAGAACTACAGCGGTCGACCACTTGTCTTGGTTTTTTCTTCGGTATCATAACCACCCTTTCAACCGCAGTGGTCGCGCAAACAACCCCGACTCCGACTCCTCCGGACGATCGGGGCCTTGGTGTACAGAGCGGCGCCGCAGCCAGGAATACTCAGTCAGGATCGCAGGCGAAGGAAGCCAAACCCGAACTGGTCCTGCAAACCGGCTACAATAATTTCTTCGGCGCGACGCGCATGGTATTTAGTCCCGACGGTCGACTGCTGGCCACCGGCACTTTTCGCAGCAGCACGATCAAACTCTGGGAAACAGCAACCGGCCGCGAGTTACGCAACCTGTCGAGCGGCACGCAAAGCGCCGCCGGTATGTCACCCTTTATCGCCTTCAGCCGCGACGGCCGGCTTATCGCAGCTGCCGCCGGCGACAACTCCGTCAAGATCTGGGACGTGATAACGGGACGCGAAGTGCAAACATTGACCGCCGCGCAGGGCTCTATCACTGCTTCGATCGGCGGCGTGTCCTTCATTGCTTTCAGCGTCGATGGCCGTGTGATTACGATCAGTGATGCGATAAGAGTCTGGGACCAGGCGAGCGGGCGTGAACTTCGTTCGATACCTTTGGAGACCTTGAGCACGTCCGGGTTTATGGGGGGTGAAGGCGGAGCAGCTCTTAGTCCCGACGGCAATCAACTGGCATTCATTCTCACGAACGGATCCGGCCCACAGATCAAGTACTGGGACCTCGTCAACGTTCGCGAAGACCGCGTAGTGAATTTGTCGGAGCAGGATATGGCGAGTGGCGAACTGGCCTTTGCTCCTGACGGTCACTTGCTGGTCGCCGGAACCGTAGACAAGCGGTTGAAACTTTGGGATGTAACGGCGAAAGGTAAGGAACGCGATCTGGGAACGACGGCGGAGGAATTCGCTCAGATCAAGTTCAGTCGCGATGGTCGCCTGCTGGCGCTCTCCGAAGGCTACACTGTCAAACTCTGGGAGGCGGCGACCGGGCGCGAACTGTCGCCGTTGAAGGCTCCGAACAGCGGGATCTTTGCAGCGCAGGGCCGCGTGTTTGCCAGCTTCACAGACGACGGCAAGCGCATAGCGACCGGTGGCTTTGACACGCCGACGATCCTCTGGGAAACAGATTCAGGAAAGCAACTGTTGAAGATGAATGGCCGCACGAACATGGCCTACAAGGTTGCTTTCAGCGCGGATGGTACTCAGCTTTCTTCCGGTGGCCGCACGCGCTGGGACCTGCGCACCGGACGCGGTCTGCGGATCACCGCTGCTCCCTCCGCGAGTGCGTTTGGGATTCCGAGTCCGGACGATCGTTTACTCGCGGCCTTCACGCCCAACAGCAACGTTCTCACGATTCTCGAAACACCGAGTGGACGCGTCCTGCAAACACTGACGCCGACCAACGATGGAGGGGTCGTGCAAAAGGCCGCCTTCAGTCCTGATAGTAGTTTGATAGTTACTGCCTATGGTCCAAACGAACAACAGTTAAAGCAACCGGGCCTGTCCGGAGGCAATGAGAACCAGATAAAGATCTGGGACGTTAAGTCGGGCCGCGAGTTGCAAACATTGGTGCTGGGTAACGCCCCGCTCGATGTTGGCTTCAGCGCTGATGGACACATGTTGGCCACCATCGGGGCCATGGGACAAATCTCACTCTGGGACACACAGTCCGGCAGCCGCTTGCGCGATCTGACTTCTTCACCGCTCGCAAAGCTGGGCTCAATGGGAAATCTCGGCGCGACCGGCGCCATCAAACCTGGCTCAATCAAACGTGGCTCGCTACCATCGATTGCGTCAATGCCTAACATGCCTAACATGGCTGACCTGTCGTCGATGATGACGAATATGCTGGGAGCAATGTCCGCCGGAACGATGGGCCGGACTGTGACTTCAGTCGCCTTCAGTCCCGATGGCCGCACGCTGGCGACTGGAGGTGTTGAATCAAAATCAAATTTTGACATGGCCTCAATGATGTCCGCCGCCGCCAATCCAAAGAAATCAAAGAACAAAAAGTCGCCCGATTACCAGGACATGATGAAGGACATGAAAGTCGAAGCCGTCGGCCAGGTCCAGCTTTGGGACACAGCCGGCGGCAGCGAGATTGGAGCACTGAAAGGACATGGCAAAGGTGTTACCCAGGTAGTCTTCAGTCGTGACGGTCGCCTGCTGGCTTCGGGCAGCACGGATAACACGATCAGGATTTGGGACCTCGCTTCGAAACGTGAGTTGCGCACCCTGGTCGGACATACCGCAAACATCGAATCAATTGCTTTCAGTCCTGACGGGCGCTTACTGGCCTCGAGCAGTGAAGACGGCGGCACGTTTTTGTGGGACGCGACGACAGGCGAGCACTTACTGACGCTCATCTCTTTGGACGATGGCGGCGAATGGATGGTAGTGACGCCGCAGGGACTGTTCGACGGCACGCCTGTTTCCTGGAATCAGATTCTCTGGCGCTACAACCAGGACACCTTTAACGTGGCGCCCATCGAATGGTTCTTCAACGAATTCTACTATCCGGGTTTGCTTGCCGACATCATAGCCGGCAAACGCCCGCGCGTGACCCAGGATGTTTCCAAGAAAGATCGACGTCAGCCGCTGGTGAAACTATCGCTCGTGGGCGAGGCGGCGCCGGTCACCGGGATCGTTTCGCGCACCGTCAAGGTAAAAGTCGAGATCACGGACGCGCTTGCTAATAAAGATAATCCGCAGGGCAGTGGCGCGAGTGACGTGCGCCTCTTTCGCAATGGCTCGCTGGTCAGGGTCTGGCATGGCGACGTGCTAAACGGAAAGGCCGCCGTCACCCTCGAGGAAGAGATCACTGTGACAGCCGGAGTAAACCGGCTAACCGCTTATGCCTTCAACAAGGATAACGTCAAGAGCAAAGACGCACAGTTGTCACTCAGCGGAGCCGACAGTTTGCAGCGCGCGGGTACGGCCTATGTCATTGCGGTGGGAATAAATGAATACGCGAACGCGCAATACAATTTGAAGTATGCGGTAGCCGACGCGCAAAGCTTTGGTGAAGAAGTGCGGAAGCGACTGTCAGACGTAACCCGGTTTGAGCACTTCGAAGTGGTGCCCCTGATCAACGATAACGCAACCAGGGCAAACATCCTCTCGGCTATAAGGCGATTGGCCGGCGGCCCTGAACCACCCTCACTGAAATCAGGCGGACTCAGTGGACTCAAAAAAGCGGAGCCTGAAGATACGGTGATCATTTATTTTGCGGGTCATGGCACGGCCCAGGCACAACGCTTCTATCTGATCCCGCATGATCTGGGCTACTCAGGTGAGAGAACGAAATTGAACGCACAGGGACTACAGACGATCCTCGCCCACAGCATCTCAGACGTGGAGTTGGAGCAGGCCGTCGAAGATCTCGATGCCGGCCATCTGGTGTTGATCATTGACGCCTGCAATTCAGGCCAGGCACTGGAGGCGGAAGAAAAGCGCCGGGGGCCAATGAATTCCAAGGGACTGGCGCAACTTGCTTACGAAAAAGGCATGTACATCCTCACCGCCGCGCAGAGTTACCAGGCTGCTCTTGAAGCCGCGCAACTGGGGCACGGCCTGTTGACCTACGCCCTGATCGAAGAGGGACTAAAAACTTCGATTGCCGATAGTGAGCCGAAGGATGGATTGCTGAGTGCCAGAGAGTGGCTGGATTTTGCCACTGAACGCGTGCCGCAAATGCAGGAAGAGAAGATGAAGCAAAGCCGCGGTGTTGGTTTGGGGATTGCCTTCACCGAGGGCGAACAAAATATCGCCGAACCCGAAAAGCGCAGCGTCCAGCGTCCGCGCGTTTTTTACCGACGCGAATTGGAAGCCAACCCACTGGTGATCGCGAAACCGTGAGAGTACCTGTAGTTGGATAGTGGGTCAGTTTCGCGGCAAATGTCCGACAAACTTTAGTTTGTCGCGGCGTTACGACAAGCTAAAGCTCATCGGACATCAAACTGACCCCACGGTTGCGAAACCTTTACCTCGCCCCTGAACAGGGATAAGCTACGCGGCATCAAGCAGGCCATTACTCAACCAGGGTCTTAACATCAGGCCAACTGGCCTGGCGAAAGTTATCGACTTTCCCATCAACTGCTCACAAGGCACAAACCGAAGGAGGTGTCTCATGCAACCTTTCCTTTCATCCCAACTGGGGGTGCGGGCCACCACTGCCGGAGTCTTCTCCGCGCTCGCCCTAACAATCATGTTTGCATTCGTGCTCTCGCAGCATGCTCAGACCCAGAACAAGCCACTCAAATTTGATCCGCTGACTCCTGAAGAACGTGAAGTTGCCACTCGATTGGCTGAGGCGGATGCACGCGTCCAGAAAATGCGTGGACCAGGCCGGCAACTCTTGATCTCGGTGGAGTTAGCCACACCTAAAAGCGCTGATCAGAATGACGAAACCAGCCGGCACGCCGAAGTGCTCTACTACCGCTATGAGGGCAATCAGGGTGTGCTGGCTTTGATCGACCTGCAAAAGGCCGCCGTGCAAGAGACGGCCCTGGTCAATGGCGACGGCGTTCCCCTGGCTGCCTCAGAAGTTAGCGAGGCGATCGGCCTGGCATTGAAAAACGAGCGGGTGCTCAAACTGCTCGGACCCGATTATCAGCGGTACCAATTGACCGCGGAGAATCTTCACCCGGGCGAGCGAAACCCGGTTGAGGCTCTGCGGGTGGTAGCGGCATCCCCGCCAGATCCCTGTTACAGGCATCGTTGTCTTTCGCTGCTCTTCAGACGCGGCGAGACGTTCCTGACCGGCACCTCGATTATTGTCGATCTCACCGCCAACAATGTTCGCGTCGAACAGGCCGGCGCCACACCTGCGTCGCGCGGAAGGAGGATAAGATGAAAACAAGAAACAAACTCACCGTTGTTCTATTCTCAATTCTATTATTAGGAGCAATCCCCGCCGTGATGCGGGCGCAAGGGTGTTCCGGACCATACCTGGTGGAACAGCGCTTTCCAGTTAATACCGCGCTGCCCGAAGAAACGCGCTGGCGATTTTGTTTCCAACGCGTGCGTAAGAATGGTCTGGTCATTAACGCTGCCTTCTTTCGTAAATCACCTGCCTCGCCCTGGGTGCAGGTCATCTACGATGCGCGAGTAGCCGAACTTTTCGTGCCTTATCACTCCGGCTCGCCTCGGTTCCGCGACATGAGCGGATTCAACTTCGGACTCTTTCAACTGACACCGAGGCATTGCCCGCGGGGCGTTGGAGGAACGTTGCTTGATAACGATTATGTCTGTAAGGAAGTGCACGATCGGGGTCTGGCCTGGACCAACTATTCCGACGTGCGCCGTGGTGAGGAGCTCGTTTTGTGGGGCGGCATCGGCGCAGGCAACTACAACTACATAATCGAATGGACCTTTCGCGATGATGGAGTAATGCTGGGTCGCGTGGGCGCCACTGCCACCAATTACGGAGGGGGCCAGGCACTCGAGGCCCACATGCACGGCATCTTCTGGCGATTGGATATCGACCTCAACGGATTCCCGGGCGATACGGTCGAGGTCGTTTCCCACCGCGAGTTGGGTTTGACTGCCGGCGATCCAGCAACGATGGTGCGCAATGAGGCCAGCTTTGAATGGAACCCACAGGCATTTACTTCACTAATGGTTCATGACTCAACACTAAAAAACGCTCAGGGACACGCTTCCGGCTATGATCTGATGCCGGCCAGAACGGGCACGCCGCGACATCAGGAGGATTTCACCAGGCGGGATTTTTGGGTAACGAAATACAAGTATTCGGAAATGCTCGTGCCGGACTTGCCGAAGTATATCGTTCCAGCCGAACCGGTAGCCGGCAATGATGTGGTGATCTGGTACTACAGTGCCGCTCATCATCTCCCGCGCGATGAAGACGGCCGGTATGTCGGCAATACGTTTGAGCCGTTGGTGGCTCATGTTATGTGGACCGGCTTCATGCTGAAACCGCACAACCTCTTCGATAAGACCCCGCTGTATCCTTGATTTTCTGATTCCTGCAAGGGTGACGGGCCGATTCGCGGCGGGCTCGTCATCCGCTTTCTTTCCCCGCCTGACAATCCACGCCAAACACCTATCGCCCCGAGTTGGAAGGAAACCGGCCTGTGATGGCGAAACGGTGAAAGGGTTTATGATATTCTCAGTCCTGTAGGACAAGACCGCGAGGAGGGCCAATAGGTCAGAAATTAGACAGTACAGTGAGAAATAATATGAAACGTAACTATGATTTTTCGAAAGGCGTACGAGGCAAGTTCCACCGCAAGGGAGCTGAATTGCGATTGCCAATTTACCTTGCTGCGAAACTCCAGAAACGACTCGAGTCACTTGCGGCCAGGAATGGCAAAGACATTATGAAATAGTTAACGTCCTGCTGGAACACGACGTAGAGCTAATAAACGAATTTAGCGAAGGTACCGCCGCCCGTAAGCCTGCCTGATTGCAGTGAGTTTCAAGAAGTCCGCGGCCCTGTCCGAAAGATGCATAAAGTTCATCCAACCAAATGAGCGCCCAGTCAGAACCAAAAATTGTCGGACAATCGTTGCCACGCAAGGAGGGCCGTAAGAAAGTTACGGGCGCGGCTTTGTATGTCGACGATCTGAGCTTTCCCGAAATGCTTTACGGCGTGACTGTGCGTAGCTCGGTGCCTCGCGGACGCATCAAAAGCATTTCTTTTGCGGGCGATATTCCGTGGAATGAATTTACGATCGTCACGGCCAAAGACATTCGCGGCGGAGGCAAGTACGGCAAAAGCCATGGCGGACCGCTCGCCGGCGAGAATTACGTCGCGTTGATTCTTAACGACCAGCCTTATCTGGCTGACGAGTTTGTGAATCATGCGGAAGAGCCAATTGTGTTGCTTGCGCATCCGGATCGCTATCTGCTCGAAGAAGCGCGTCGTAATGTGCGCATCGAGATTGAAGAGCTTCCCGCAATCTTCACGCTCGAAGACTCGTTGGCAAAGAAGGAAATCATCTGGGGCGAAGATAACCTCTTCAAAAAATTCCTGGTTGAGAAAGGCAACATCGACGACGTCTGGTCGACCGCGGACTTTATTGTCGAAGGCGAATACCACACCGGCGCGCAGGAACAGCTATACATAGAAAACAACGGCGCGATTGCGATTGCCAACGCCGCTGAGGGCGTCACTGTCTGGGGATCAATGCAGTGTCCCTACTATGTACACAAAGCGCTGGTGAAACTTTTTGCCTTACCTGAAAATCGAATCAGGGTAATTCAAACCGAGACAGGCGGCGGCTTCGGCGGCAAGGAAGAGTATCCCTCCATGATTGCCGGCCATGCCGCGTTGCTGGCCTGGAAGTCGGGTAAGCCCGTCAAGATCATGTATGACCGCGCCGAAGACATGGTCGCGACCACCAAGCGACATCCTTCCAAAACCGTGCATCGCACCGCAGTCTCAAAAGATGGGAAGCTCCTGGGCATGGAGATCGATTTCGTGATTGACGGCGGCGCATATTGCACACTCTCGCCGGTGGTGCTGTCGCGCGGTACCATTCATGCGGCTGGCCCGTACTTCTGCCCACACGTTCGCATTCGCAGCTCGGCGGTGGCGACCAACATTCCGCCGCACGGTGCGTTTCGCGGTTTTGGCGCGCCCCAGAGCATCTTTGCCCTCGAACGCCATCTCGATAAAGTTGCGCACGCGGTGGGGCTCAGCCCGGAAGAGTTTCGTCGCCATAACTTTATTCACGAAGGCGAAACCACGGCTACGAGTCAGGTGATTCATGAGCAGGTCGAGATGGACCACCTGCTGAATCGCGCATTTGAGTTGACTGACTATAGTGAGAAGCGTGAGAGGTTCGCGCGCGAGAACAGCCAGGAGCAGGAGGCGGGAGCAGGCGGCAGGAAGCGTATCAAGAAGGGCATCGGTTTTGCGACTTTCATGCACGGAGCGGGCTTTACAGGTTCTGGAGAAGTTTATTTGTCATCGGTGGTCGGTGCGGAAGCAACGGCGGACGGTCATGTACGACTGCTCGCGGCCAGCACAGAGATTGGTCAGGGCACCAACACGATCTTCACGCAGATCGCGGCCGATGCGCTTGGTGTTGCCGCCGATTTGATCGAAGTGGCGCAGCCCGATACTCATAATGTCCCCAACAGTGGACCCACCGTCGCCTCGCGTACCTGTATGGTGGTCGGCAAGCTGATTGAATCGGCCGTGCTGGGAATGAAGCAGACATTGATGGGCAGTGGTTTGCTAGCAGAAGACTACAGCTCAGCAGATTTTCAACAGGCCTGCGTCGAATATCTCAAGCAGTTTGGTCCATTGAAGTCGTTGAGTAAATATCAGCCTCCGCCGGGTATCATCTGGGACGACGAAAAGTATCAGGGCGATGCTTACGGGGCTTTCGCCTGGGCCGTGTACGTGGCTGAAGTCACTGTTGACATGCTTACTTACGAAGCACGGGTCGACGACTTTGTCGCTATTCAGGAAGTCGGGCGCGTGATTAATCCGATCCTGGCAGCGGGCCAGATCGAAGGCGGCGTGGCGCAGGCGATTGGCTTTACGCTATTCGAAAATGTGGTCCGGCAGAATGGCCGCATGGCCAATGGCCAGATGACAAATTACATCATGCCGACCGCCGCGGATATCCCGCCGATTCGCGTTTACTTTGAAGAGAACCCCTACGCGTACGGACCGGCCGGAGCAAAGGGCATCGGTGAGTTACCGATGGATGGACCAGCGCCGGCAATTTTGAATGCGATTGAAAATGCAACCGGCGTCAGCTTCAATCACATTCCGCTGATGCCGGAAGCATTGATGGAAAAACTGAGCGGCGCCTCAGATTGAGAATGTCTACTCAAATTATTATCGGGCATCGTTGACCGTTTGTCTTACGGTGTCTTACACTGCAATGCATGGACAAAACTCTAACAATTCGCATCGATGCAGAGCAGCAGGCGGCGCTGAGTCGCACCGCGCGGATGCTCGGCAAGTCCGTTTCTGAGTTTGTGCGGGAAACCCTCGAGCAGGCCGTGGCGGCACGTGCCCTGGCAACCAAGACTGCGCATGTTAAGGGAAAACTATCACTTAAGACCGCATCGCGAGATTCCTGGGCGCGGGCATTGAAGCAACGAAATTGGCGGTCGTGAAAGTTTGGCTTCTCGATACCGGGCCATTAGTGGCGTATCTCGACAAACGCGATCATTCGCATACCGAGGTCTCGGCTTGTCTCGATTCGTTCACTGGCAGACTTTGCACCACCAGCGCGGTAATCACTGAAGCTATGCATTTCGTGAGCTCGCATACTGAGGGAGCGTCAGCGCTGGCAGAATTTGCAGCAGCAGCCGGCCTGTTCGTTTATGAATGCGCCGACCCGCTCCAGTTAAAAGACGCCACCCTCCTGATGCGCAAGTACGCAGATACGCCAATGGACTTTGCCGACGCAACATTGGTTTTGCTCGCGGATCAGCTGAACACTTATGAGATAGCAACGCTCGATCGGCGAGGATTTTCAGCCTATCGAACTCCCCGAGGCAAATCATTCCGTTTGGTTCTGGATAGATGAAGATCGACATTCATTGTAACGTCAACGAGGAAACCATCCTGCTTCACGCTTATCCCATGGAGCGTCTGCTGGACGTACTGCGCGAACAGTTGCACCTGACCGGCACGAAGGAAGGTTGCGGCGAAGGCGAATGCGGCGCGTGCTCTATATTCATCAATGGCGAGATCGTTAATAGCTGTCTCGTACCAGTGGCGCAGGTCGAAGGTGCAGAGATTAAGACTATCGAAGGTGTAGCCAACGGCGAACAACTTCATGCCGTGCAGCAGGCCTTCATTGAATGCGGCGGTGCGCAATGCGGCATCTGCACCCCGGGTATGGTGTTGGCGGCGGTCAACCTGCTCGAGCGAAATCCGAATCCGAGTGAGGCTGAGATTCGCACCGGACTGGCCGGCAACCTCTGCCGCTGTACCGGCTATATGAAAATTTTCGCATCAGTGGTGCGGGCCTGCCAGAAATAGACGAGATAGCTGATGCTGGATCTCTACGACGAATTTCGCCTGCTCATGGGAGCGCTGAACGATCAGGGAATTGAATACGCTCTTTGCGGTGGAGTCGCGATGGCGGTATATGATCGCCCACGGGCGACGATTGGTATTGATTTGTTGATTCTCTCGAGTTGAAGAAGCTGCGCGCCAGCGCGCAGGATCAAGCCGAGCGCGTTGCAGGAGGACCTTGGTCATGCGACAAATTGATATGTCACGAGAGGCGGTCACCGCCCGACTGAAGCTTGTATCCGAACTGCGAAGGCTGTGTCTCTCGCTACAAACAGCTAAGGTGAAGTCACAACCCGCAACGAAACAGCAGGATATGAAGCAGAATCAACCAGGGCCCAACTCTTCTGAACGCAGCGCAAAATGAGAGCTTACGTTCCCAATTATCAGCTACACACGCCGCAAACGTTGCACGAGACGCTGGGTCTGTTGGCCCACGAAGCCGGTGTGTGGAAGTTGTTCGCCGGCGGCACGGATCTAATGGTCCTGCTCGAGGCCGGAAAGCTGGTCCATCGGAATTATCTCAACATCCGGAACCTGGAAGAGCTGCGCGGCATTGAAATTACCGATCAGCAAGTCACGCTTGGGGCTCTGACGACCTATACGGACGTGCAAGCGAATGCCATACTGCGCGAAGAATTTCCCATGCTTTGCCAAGCCGCCAGCGAAACGGGTGGCCTCGCTATTCAGAATCGCGGTACTCTCGGCGGTAACATCGTGAATGCTTCTCCGGCAGCTGATTCACCACCGGCGCTGCTGGCCTATGATGCCGAACTCGAGCTCGTTTCCGCGAGCGGTTCGCGCTGGGTGCTCTACCACGGCTTTCACACCGGCTATAAGAAAATGATCATCAGGCCGGACGAGTTGTTGACGCGTATTCGTCTCAGCCGCTCGACCGAAACGCCGCGGCAGTATTACCGCAAGGTCGGCACGCGCAAGGCCCAGGCTATTTCGAAAGTCTGTTTTGCCGGCGTGGCGCAAATCAATGACGGGCATATCGACGATGCGCGTATTGTGTTGGGGAGTGTCGCACCGGTACCACTGCGGTGCATTCGGACGGAAGCTGTGTTGCGAGGCGCTCGTGTCGACTCCGCTTTGATTGCAGCCGCCCAGGCTGAGCTGGCTCGAGAGATTGTGCCCATCGACGATATCCGTTCCACAGGTCGTTATCGTTTGCAGGTGTCGCTGAATCTTTTGAAGGATTTCTTGTCCGGCTCATGATTAGGTAATAAGCTCCGCCGTTTAGATAGCGCACTTGTGCGCCAACCGAGGACAGTCATAAGCGCTAATTAAGTTTTCCCGGACTGTGCGGACAAGTCCGCTTCCTAAACATTCGCCGATTTAGTTTCCACAATGCCTCTTTATATCCATTCAGATTTTACTCCCAACGCAGTGCAGCCGACCGCGTGTATGAAAGAAGGCTGGGAAGTGATCAAGGACCAGTACTGGCTGTTCGTCGGCATGACTCTGGTGGCGTTGCTGATCGGCAACCTGGCGCCACTCGGAATATTAATGGCGCCGATGATGTGTGGAGTCTACCTGGTCATCTTCCAACGTATGCGCGGGAAGCGAGTTGAATTCGACGCGATCTTCAAAGGCTTCGATTACTTTGGCGAGGGTGTCGTCGCCATGCTGCTGCATATGATTCCGTTGGTGGTGGTGCTGATTCCTTTTGGCGCCATCTTCTTTTTTGCAACCGTGCTGATGCTGCCGCACTCGCCCGATGAAGGACCAAATCCAGCCAGAGCTGTTGGCTTTATAGTACTCATATTGGTGCTGGTGTTGGCGATGCTCGTGATACTGATCGCCGTATCCGTTGTCTTTACCTTCGCTTATCCGCTAATCGTCGAAAAAAAGTTGTCCGGCGTCGCGGCAGTCCGGTTAAGCATGAAAGCGGGCCTGGCGAACTTTTGGAGATTGCTGGGTCTTTTATTGCTCAATGCGTTGTTGGGATTGGCGGGCGTACTCTGCTGCTATGTGGGTGCGTTGCTGGTATTGCCGTTGAGCTTCGCGGCAACAGCCTGTGCCTACCGGCAAGTCTTTGGATTAGAACGGTAGTTCTGCCTGGGACCGCACGCATCCTGCGTGTTGATCCGGTAGTTGGCCTTCTGCGATTAGGAGAGTTACTAACGCAACCTGAGCAGGCAGGATGCATGCGTTCCCATGAGGCTACATAGCGTAGACTTCGCTGGCTACTTCCACTTCGCGGCTTACGGGTTCGTTATCAAGGCCATCCAGACCGCCTTCTCTGGCAATCAGCTTTTCAGCAGCTCCCCACCAAAGTGGCCTCGAGAATAAGTAGCCCTGTCCATAGCCGCAACCCATTCCTTTTAATAACTCGACCTGGGCTTCAGTCTCTACGCCCTCGGCGACTGCCTTCTTACCGAGCTTTTGTGCGAGGGTAAGGATCGTCTCCACAATGCCAATGCTTTCGTTGTCGGTTCCCATGCGGCAGACAAACGAGCGATCGATTTTCAAAATATCGAACGGGAAGCTGTGCAGATAGCTAAGCGATGAATAGCCGGTGCCAAAGTCGTCAATACTCAGTTTGACTCCCAGCGCTTTAAGTTGCGAGAGCATCTCGGCGGCATCCTGCGCCTTTTCCATGATTACGCTTTCGGTAATTTCCAAATGCAGGGAAGACGGATCCATTCCCGTCTCGCTCAAAATCTTCTTGATCGAATCCACCAGGTTTAGTTGGGTAAACTGTTTGCTGGAAAGGTTCACGCTAATCGTCAACGGTTTTTCGCGCGGATACTGCTGATGCCATTGCACCATCTGTTTGCAGGCTTCCGTTAATACGAGGGACCCTAACGGTATGATGAGGCCGGTTTCTTCGGCCAGCGGAATGAACTGCACCGGTGAGATTGGACCCAACTCCGACGATTCCAGCCGCGCCAAAGCTTCGAAGCCGACCAGCATCTTGTCCGACAGCGAAACGATCGGCTGATAGTGTACTTTGACTTCCTTGCGTTCGATGGCGTGGCGCAGTTCGCGCTCCAGCGTCAGCATTTCCAGCGCATGCGAGTGCATGGCCACGTCAAATACTTCGTAGCGTGCCTTGCCATTTGCCTTGGCGCGATACATCGCGATGTCGGCGTCGCGGAGAATGTCTTCGGGACTCTCGTATCCGGTTTGGGAGAATGCAATCCCGATGCTGGTGGTGGTCAGAAATTCATGACCATTCAGCGTGAAAGGTTCCAACAGTTCTTCCTGGATACGTTCAGCAATATAGATCGCATCGTATGGGTCCTTGATCCCATCGAGCAGCATGCCAAACTCGTCGCCCCCGAGGCGGGCGACTGTGTCAGCCTTGCGCATACAGACTTCGAGACGGCGGCCGAGTTCGACCAGTAGCTGATCGCCCAGCGTGTGACCCAGGCTATCATTCACCAGTTTGAAGCGATCGAGATCCAGAAACAGTACCGCGAACTGATATTCCCTGTTTCTTTTCGCCCTGGCCAAAGCCAGGCTTAGGCGGTCTGAAAGCAGTGTGCGATTAGGCAGCCCGGTCAAAGCGTCATGGAAGGCAGCATGATGCACTTGTTCTTCGGCGCGCTTGCGTTCGGTGATGTCCTGAATCTGTAGAATCAGATGCAGCGCCTCGCCACCGGCATTGCGAGCAACGGAGGCACTCTGCAACACCCATATGGGTTGGCCAGACTTGTGCAGATAGCGTTTCTCTCTTTGATCGATCCGCCTTTTTCCTTCCAGCAGTTGGTAAATATGGACCAGGTCATCGCCCAGATCGTCCGGATAGGTTACTTCCTGAAAGTTCGTAGCCAACAATTCCTGTTCCGAGTAACCAAGAATCTGACAAAGGGATCCATTCACTCGGCGCCATTGGCCGTCCGCGGAGATAAGGGCCATCCCGGCTGCATGGTCAAATGCATTCCGAAAATGTTCCTCGCTTTGCTGTAAAGCCTGGCTGATGCGTGACTGTTCATTTGCGTGCTGTTCGGCGTCTTCGATATTCCGGCGGTAGGTGCGATAAGTGGCGTAAATGATACCAATGATCGGCAGGGCCACCAGAAAGGCGTAGAGCCCAATTCCGTTAATCATCCTGGTAATCATTCCGGCGGCCGAGGCGCCGGCATAGTAAGTTATCGACGTCCAGAGGAAATGCTTTTGCCAGATTTCGACAAACGGCTTATTCCGCTTCATCGATTCGCGCAAAGCGGCTAATCCGGAATTGGTGACGTACTGCACCGATGCCATCAGGAATAGCGCGACGATGAAGTTTCCGGTGAAGCTTCCGCGACCCATCTCTTTGATCGATCCGAAGGAAAGATGGATAACCCAGGCCGTAATGGCGGTGGAGCACGCCAGCAGAGCAGAATTGAAAAGTCTGGTAAGCCACTTGGTAGCAAAGCGCATCGAGGAACACAGTGCTTCGACAGCAGCGAGCAGCACGGCAGCTTCGCCACCGTAAAGCAACAGAACCAGGAATACAAACGTGTCGGAAACCGTTATTTCGGCCTTGACGTGGGGAATTTGAATGCCGATCCGAGAGCCAAATACCACTGTGACAAAAGCCAAAAGCAGTAACTGAACATCGACGTTCTCAGTTTGCAGGCCGCGTACGGAAAAAACACAAGCCATCGTGCCGCCCGCGATGACGAGCCACATGAAGGGCTTGTTAAGTTGTTCCTTGCCGGAGGCCAGCGCAGTTTTTTCGGTAGCCATTCGAGTTGGGAGGAGTCTCTGGAACACAAATGCCCAATAGAGATATCCCGGAGTAAGTTGTCGGATTAGTGAGGGTGGAGAAGGTCGTGGATAAACCCGATAAACAGAATACCTGATTGCACAGAGTGGTAGCAATACAATTCATGGGATCCATACATTACCTTTCAATTAGAGTGGAAACCCGGCGCGCTGTAGTCTCCTGCAACCACCATATCCCCGTTAAAGTCGCGATGCCTGAAGGCTTTAGCCCAAATATGACTGGCGGAAAACCGTGATTTGTGGTTTAAGTTTGCAACATGCCTGCCGCCGATCTTGTGATCCGGGGACCAAGAGTCGCCCTTTCTGAGTCTGCCAATCTTTCCTCCTCGTCGTACCCACTTCCAGAGAGCATTAGGCCTGCGTCAATCCATATCGCAAACGGACTGATCGTCGCCATTGGCGATTATGACGAGGTCCCCATCGGGTGCGCCGTCGAAGCCGCGAGCGCGAGCGAGATAATTATCCCCGGCCTGGTTGATACGCATGTGCATATCAATGAGCCCGGCAGGACCGACTGGGAAGGCTTTGCCTCAGCCACGCGGGCGGCGGCCGCGGGCGGCGTGACAACCTTGATCGATATGCCCCTTAACTCGATTCCGCCGACGACAACCGTCGCAGGCTTGGAGGCCAAGCTGGCAGCAGCGGCAGGCCAGTGTTTTGTCGATGTGGGGTTTTGGGGTGGCGTAGTGCCGGGGAATACTCACGAGCTTGCCGGGTTGTCCGCCGCGGGAGTGGTGGGCTTCAAATGTTTCCTGATTCATTCGGGCGTCGATGAATTTCCCAATGTCACTGAATCCGAATTACGGCTGGCTATGCCCGAACTTACTCGGCTGGGCGCCCTGTTGATAGTTCACGCGGAGTTGCCCGGGCCGATCAGTAAGGCCGGTGCGCTTGCCTGCCACACCGCCTTAATCGAAACAGGTATGGTCAGGCAGGAGGACGCCCGGGCTGCTGTCTATCAAACATTTCTCGACTCGCGACCGCGCGCCGCGGAAAATGAAGCAGTCGAGTTAATGATCAAATTGGCCGGCGAGTTCGGTACTCGCATCCACATCGTTCATCATTCATCCGCCGATGCTTTGCCGCTGCTGCGTGAGGCAAAGGCCTCCGGCTTGAAGCTTACCGCGGAAACATGTCCGCACTACCTGTACTTCGCAGCGGAAGATATCCCCGACGGCGCCACTGAATTCAAATGCTGCCCGCCGATTCGTGAGCGTGAGAACCGAGAGAAATTATGGGACGCGCTCGAGTCCGGAATAATCGATCTCGTCGTTTCCGATCACTCTCCCTGTACTGAGAAATTGAAGCTGAAGGAAAGCGGAAACTTTCTTGAAGCGTGGGGCGGCATTGCCTCGTTACAACTTCGCTTGCCGGTAATGTGGACGGCGGCGAAAGCTCGTGGGTTTAAGTTGGAGAATTTGATCGAGTGGCTTTGCCGTGCGCCGGCAAGGCAAGTGGGACTGCAAGGCAGGAAGGGCCAGATCGCCGTCGGCTGCGATGCCGACCTCGTATTTTGGAACCCGGATGAGCAATTTCGCGTCGCGCCTGAGCTGCTTCATCACCGGAACAAATTGACCCCTTATCGCGGTGAACTTCTTCAGGGCACTGTGGAAAAGACTTTTCTTCGCGGAAGAAAGATATATGATGGCGGCGAAATTTCCCGCAGTCCCGAGGGGCGCCTGTTGCTGACTGGCTTTCATTCACACCCGGTTTCAACCGGGTGATCTGAGTTACCTCTTGATGTTCGAACCGTTTCTAACGGTTTCTGACGCGCAAGACACGAGCTAAACCGTTGAAACGGTTTTTGGAAAGCAGAAGTCCCTCACCACCCGGTTGAAACCGGGTGTGAATGAGATGCGTTTCAACAGCGGGCGGTAGCGCTGTTCCTACAAGAGAGGTAGAGAGGGAATAGTGGATTTTACGGACCTAATCGATCTGGCTTCAGAGCGACTCGGCGGCGCCGTGCTCGTTGCTAACGATGAGTTCTTTGCCCCTAAAGAAAATTTACTCAAGCCGTCTCAACCGATTTTTATCGAAGGGAAATACACCGATCTGGGAAAGTGGATGGATGGTTGGGAGAGTCGCCGCCGCCGCACGCCCGGATTCGATTGGTGCATTCTGCGACTGGGTTTACCCGGCATCATTCGCGGCATCGTGGTCGACACCAGTTTTTTCAGAGGCAACTATCCGGAACAGTGTTCCCTGGAAGCTTGCGCCGTCGCCGGCCTGCCGGATGTTGTCGAGCTGAGTAGTGGTGCGACGGAGTGGACCGAGATTTTGCCGCTGTCGCAGCTCAAGGGTGATTCACTGAATCCCTTTGCCGTGAATAATGATCGGCGCTTTACTCATCTGCGTTTCAAGATCTATCCGGATGGCGGCGTGGCGCGCCTGCGCGTTTATGGCGAAGTGGTTCCCGACTGGGACGAGATTAGACGCAATGGTGGCCAGGTGGATCTAGCCGCAGTCGAGAATGGCGGCCTGGTGTTGTCGTGCAGCGACATGTTCTTTGGTCATCGTCACAATTTGATTATGCCGGGACGGGCCCTGAACATGAGCGATGGCTGGGAAACGAAACGGAGGCGTGGACCTGGCTATGATTGGGTGATCATCAAGCTGGGGGCCGTTGGTAATATAAAACGCGTGGAAGTTGATACTGCCTGGTTTAAGGGTAATTTCCCCGACAGCTGTTCGCTCGAGAGCAGCGGCGCGGCGGCAAATGATCCGGAATTCGGCTGGCACTCGGTGCTGGCCCAGACAAGACTGCAGGCGCACACGCGGCACTTCTTCGCGGCCGAGCTCAGCGATGTGGGTCCGGCTTCGCATGTGCGGTTTAGCATCTTTCCCGATGGCGGCGTCAGCCGCTTGCGACTCTACGGAACGCTGGTGGATCAATCGCGGAATGGCGCGGCATGAATGCTCTTGACCGGTTGAACGGCCTGCCGCCGCCTGCAGCGGAATTGGAATTCCTGAAATGCTGCGGCTCGACAAATTGGGCGCGGCGCATGGTAGAGCAGCGGCCTTTTGTCGACCTTCCGGATCTGCTCAACAAAGCCGACCAGAACTGGAATTCCCTGGCGGCGGCGGATTGGTTGGAGGCTTTTCGCAGCCATCCAAAGATCGGCGAAAAGAAGGCTGAGCAAACTCAATCGGCGACGGCGCGTGCGTGGTCGGAACTAGAGCAAGCCGGAACTCGTGACTCGGCATTACAGACCATGCGAGAGTTGGCGGAGGGCAACCGCGAGTACGAGCAGAGATTCGAGTTCATTTTTATCGTTTGCGCCAGCGGCAAGACCGCGAACGAGATGCTGGCCACTCTGCGCGAACGATTGCGCAATGAACCGGAAACAGAGTTGCACACAGCCGCAGAAGAACAACGAAAGATTACGGAATTAAGATTGAGGAAGATGGTCTTGGGTCTCGGATCTTAGGTCTTTGGATTTTTTCTTACACCAGTTTCTCGGTGGACCCAACGGGCATTCAATCAAAGACCAAAGGCCTAACTTATGAGCACCATTTCCACGCACGTTTTGGACACATCACGCGGTCGGCCGGCGAGTGCTGTGGCGGTCGCGCTGGAATTTCAAAACCCCGATGAGAGCTGGATGCAGCTGGCGCACGCCTGGACTGATGAAGACGGGCGCGTAAAGCCTTTCTTTCTGGTGGAAGACAACTTGGGGCCGGGCGTTTATCGATTGGTGTTTGACACCGAAGCCTATTATCAGGGATTGGATATTGAATGCTTTTACCCGCAAGTGACAATTGCTTTTAGAATCGAAGATGCGACGCAGCATTATCATGTGCCGCTTTTGCTGAACCCCTACGGGTTTTCAACCTATCGCGGCAGTTAGAAGTCAGAACCACCTGCGGTAGCGGGTGGGCAGGATGTAGAGTGCACGAACTCTCAAAGAAACAATCCCACCCGCTACCGCAGGTGGTTCTGACAAGACAATGATCAATCCAACCGTTAGCGAGTGGCTAAACTTAATCTTCCGCTGGGTGCATGTCTTTGCCGGCATCATGTGGGTCGGCACCACCTATTACTTCACCTGGCTCGATGCGCGCTTGACCGAGGAAGAGAAGGCCGCCGCCGCCACCGGATCGCCGGCCCAGATTTGGATGGTCCATAGCGGTGGGTTTTATGTTGTCGAGAAGCGAAAAGTTCCCGACGAACTGTCGCGCAAGCTGCATTGGTTTCGTTGGGAAGCGGGGATGACCTGGCTCAGCGGCATGCTGTTGCTGGTGGTTGTTTACTACATCGGCGGCAGTGTGATGATCGATACGGACGTCGCTGACATTAGTCTGCTGCAGGCGATCGGCGTGGGTGTGGGCGTGCTGGTCCTTGGCTGGGTGGTCTACGATCTGCTGATGCTGTCGCCGCTCGGGAAGAATGAAAAGGCATTCGCGGTGGTCGCATATCTTCTGATTGTCGGCACTACCTATGGTTTGACCCGGGTGCTAAGCGGGCGCGCCGCCTATATCCACGTGGGTGCGATGTTCGGCACGATCATGGCAGCGAACGTCTGGATGCGTATCCTGCCGGCGCAAAAGAAAATGATCGCGGCGATTAAGGAAGGACGAAAGCCGGACGAATCGCTTGCCGCGCAGGCAAAGTTTCGTTCCAAGCAAAATACGTTCTTGGCTGTGCCGGTCGTCTTCATCATGATCAGCAGCCACTTTCCCGGCGTCAGTTACGGCGAGCGCTACAACTGGGCGGTGCTGTCGATTCTGATCCTGGCCGGCTGGATCGCGGCGAAGTTTATTCGAAGGGCATAATCACATAATAGGGATGTTCGAAGATCTGAGCTGGCAAGAAGAAGGCTTCACTGCTGAGTCTGACGATCCAGTAGAAGCTTCTGCCCGCGAGTTCTTCCGGACATTTTTCGAAAGAAATTCCCAGAGCGTATATTTTTCAAGACAGTTGGAGGTTCAAAATGAAGATCGGTTTTTTCATTGGATAACAAATCGAGCGGTTAGGGATCTCGTGGCTGAGGGAACCATTCTAACGGAGAGTCGAAAATTGAGTAGCGGTGGAACGGTTAAGCTTTTGTGGCATAGGGGATATCGATACTACAAACGCGAGGCAGCGAGAGTTGTGGAGTTGGTGAATGAATACTCGGATCCGAATATTGGAGGAGCGCTTGGGCTACAAGGTGAAGCGTTGATTCTTGAGGGCTTCGCCCGCTTGGAGTTTGTAATGAAAGGACGCGAGGCCAGAAGCTATGGCGGGCGAGTCTGGACTGAAACGGATCATGACCTTGACTTTGTATTTGAACGGGACGGGCGAGCTTATGGCATAGAAGTTAAGAATACTCTTGGTTATATGGATCCAATAGAGTTCAGTACGAAGATTAGGCTTTGCCTCCACCTAGGTATTCGGCCAGTTATCGCGGCGAGAATGCTACCTAAGTCTTGGATTAACGATCTGATAAATGCTGGGGGATTTGCATTGATATTCAAATACCAACTATATCCTTGGGCTCATCGCCAACTTGCGAGGACGGTGCAGAGTGAGCTTGGACTGCCAGTCGACTCCCCTCGAAGTCTGAGCACCGGAACGATGGGGAGGTTTCTGCGGTGGCATCAAAGTTTGTGAATATTGAAATCCATTCACAGAAGCGGAGCGATAAGTCCTTTAGACTCAACAGGAAGAAAATACCCCCATGAATACGTATTGTCTGGTGGCGATTTCCCTAATATTGGGCTACTTCGCCAGTGGGAACACCGGCTCAATATCCACGGGCACGTCCTTCAAACGATCCAAAGCGTTCTGCATCGGCGCTCTGATCACGCCATACTTTTCCAGGATCGCTTTGGCCTTCTCATAAGAACCTTCAGCTTCAATCGTCAGGATCTCATGCGTGAGTTTGCGCACAGCCTCTTTCACTTTCGTGTGATCGACGCTGAAGGTGCCCGTGCTTTCATCGACTTTGATGGCGCCTTCGTCCGTCAAGTAGTTGAACTGCATGGCCACGCCTCGCCCATGTGCTTCGCTGATGCCAAAACGTACTGAGCGAAAAGCGCTGGCGAGATAAGTCGTGTAAAGGGTGCGCTCCATCTGTTTTTCGACCACGCACTTATCGATCAAATACTGCAGCGCCCACAATCCGGTGATGTCAGCCTTTGCTTCTTCCAGCGCTGAATAGAGTTCCTTCAGTTGCTTGCGCACCGTTGTGTCCTGACCATCGACTCTGATGTTGTGCGGTCCCAGGCCATGCATCAGTTCATGCGTCAGGATGTGTGTGAAAAACGCGTCAAAGGCCAAAAGGTTTTGTTGGGCCGGACTCAGCACTACACGGGAAATGGGAATCAAGGTCTTGTTGAACTTGGCGTCCTGCACGTTTTTGAGCATGGTCCGCTTCGAGCCCTTTTCCTTGACCACACGCTCGTCGTTCGGCAAATTGAACGCCGCTGTTTGCACGCCGGTGTTTCCTTCACCGGCGCTGAAGACTTCATTGACGACGCGAATCGGCGAAGCAGCGCCGAGTTTCGGATTGCGATACTTCGCGTCCATGGGTAAATGATCTTCCAGTTCCTGGAGGTACTTGCTGAACCTTTTGAGTTTGTTGCTTTCGGCTTCATCACGTAGCGTCACGTACGCTTCGAACGCGGCTTTGTATCCGAACAATTCGTCTTCATAAGTTTCGTATGGTCCAATGGTGACTTCGATGGGAGCATCGAGATCCATCCAGGCCACGTCGCTATCGTAGTAATCATTAGAGGTAAATGCTTTGGCCCGTTTGTTCAGAAAGTTTTTCAGCGAGGCATTTGTAGTCAGCTGCGCAGCCTCGCGCAAAAGCCCGGCTGCCGGGTCAAGAAACGCGCGATACTCCTCGCTGTAAGGCGCCGCTTTCAATTTCCCACCGCCATCGCGCCGGATGGCGTAAAAATATCCGATGGCTTTTTCCTTTTCGTCCGCGGATAAAGTGCCCAGCCAGGTATTGAATTCTTCCCTGCTAATGTCGTCGGGATAGAAGTTCGCCTGCGCTGGTTTTGGCGGTACACCCTCGATGAATGGTCCATTGTTGTCGAGTTGCGACCACGGTCCCTTGTTAATCATGAAATAGTGCAGTCGTTCGCGGCCGAGCGCGCTTCGATCACCCTGAAGTTTTTTCTGGAGCTCTTCGTTGCCGCTCCAAACCTGACGCAGATAGAGCGGGTCGATCAACTTTGCGGCGGCAATGATCTTCTGCAGCGCCTTGCGATCATTGGGAGACAAACGCGACGTATCGGCGGTGAGCACTGTGGGCGCAAAGCGCCGGATTTTCGCGGTCAGGGCGGAATCAGAAGCAGTCATGCTTCGCCTGCCTCTCCTCTTTTGAGCAAGTGGTACCGCGGTTGCGAAAGCTGTAATCAGGGTCAGACAAGCAATCTTCTTCCATGGGTTCATCGACATTCTCTTTCTTTTCGATTTATGACGTGCTCAAGATTGAGCACGCTACTGCTCAAATATGTTAACGACTGGACAGGTAAAGCCGGGGAGCAGAGGGGAAGTAATTTCGTCACCAACGTTTAGTACTGCTGTTAACTCGAGGCCTTTTGCGCCCAGGTGATGGATTTCAATTGCGCGATTTGCGCCATCGACGATCCAGTATTCTTTGACGCCATGCTTGGCGTACAACTGTCGTTTAGCCACGCGATCACGCGCAATATTCTCACCGCCACGGGAAAGTATCTCAATCGCAATATCAGGTGCGGCAACCAGGCGATCGTTTGCGATAATTTCCGTTCCGCGTGCGTGAGTAAAGAAGACCAGATCCGGAATGACCCCACTAAATTGATCGAACACCAGGCCAGGGGTCGCTATGATCAGCCCAATAGGATGATCATCGAGATATTTCCGAAAGTTATAATAAATGTTCCCCGAGAGAAGTTGATGTGGCAAACCAGGTGCACGCGACACGAAAAGTTCTCCTTCGATGACTTCATAACGATTGCCGTCCTCGGGCATTGCCTCGAGGTCTTCGACAGTCATTAATGGTTCGATTCGGGCGGCCATCAGAGATCTCCGTGGTGGTGAACTGCGGTTATCTTACACCTTACAGAATGCGCAAACCAACGATCGAAAGCAGCATTGCGCCGTACGAACCAAACCCACTCTCGAGCCGTTTGGCTCGGGCACTTGTGCCTCCGCAGCGCGAGGCGGACAAGTCCGCTTTCCTAAACATCCGTCTCACAATTGCGGTCGGTTCTTCAAAATCTTGACGAAGGATCCGGTGCGCAGCTCATCGCGAGTCAAACCAGAAAACTTCAAAGCCTCGTCTTCGGAGATCGCGCCGGAGTTCAGCGCGCGCAGGAAATAGTTCAACAACCCCTGTCCCGTCGCCGCGTCATCGAAAACATCGCCCACTAATGTCGCCTTGGCTGCCTTTTCCACAAAGTTGCGCAGTCGTTCGGAAGCCGCATCCAGACTCTCCAGAAAGAATGCGTAAACAGCCGCATAGCGTGTCGGCAATTGTGCCGGATGCAGATCCCAGCCCTGGTAGAAAGCATTCGTAAGCGAGTGTTGGACATGATCGTAATGCAGTTTCCAGGCGCGATGGACCACCGTTTGGTTCTCTGCGTTTTGCGCCGCGGTGAGCGTTGGGCCGCCCGCCGCCGCGCGGTGCGGCGCGACGGGCATGATGTTGGTGGCGCCGTCGGAAAGCCAAATGCCTGTGCCGGCCAGTGATACCTGCATCATGTGCTTAGCGAAATCGCACGCCGGATGCATCATGTGCTGATGCGCGGCCGTGATGCTACAGCTGGCAGTGTAATCATAGGTGCCAAAGTGCGCGGCGAGGCAACGGCCGCGCGCGGCTTCCAACAACAACGGCAAGTTGATCCGGCCCTGATCGTTGATGATCGATTGGGTGGTCTCGATCATCATCTCCATCTTTAGCGAGCCCGCCGGTAGTCCGGCTTTCTCCTCGATCGAATCAAATAGATCTGCAAGCACCGCGACCTGTTGAGGGATCGTAATTTTTGGCAAGGTAACGACGAAATTTGCGGGAAGCTTGCCGGTCTTTTCTACCAGGGTCGAGACAAAGATATCCAGCGTCCGTATGCTTCGTGCCCGCAGCTCTTCGTTGAAAGGTTTGATCCGGATGCCAATAAAAGGTGGCAGCGAGTTTCGCTCCATGCCCGCGGCCACCTCCAGCGCACCCTGTGCGGCGTGTCCATCTTCTTCAGCGTCGGGCCGGTTGCCGTAGCCGTCTTCATAATCAATGCGAAAGTCTTCGACCGGCTCGCGATTCAGCTTCTCCATTACGCGGCGATAGATTGTGTGGGCCATCCAGGCAGCCCGATCAACTTCCTTCACTGCATCAGGATTGGATTCGAGTATGGCGTTGAGGTCGTTGGCGCCCACGCTTGAGCTTTGCGGCAAGTCTCCAGCACCCGCCAATCCAATCGCCTGGGCGAAGGTAAGAAAGTCCGGAGCGAACTGTTGCAGCGAGCGAATGGCTAACGAGCCGAGGCGCGCCCCGGAATCCGCTTTGAAAAGATGAGCACCGCCATAGACCGTGTGCACTGGTTGGCGCCGGCCAGTCTCACCCGGGTACTTCGCGGCAAAGTTGTTGTTGGCCTGCTGCAATTGAGCGCTCAGGTTGCGCACCAGTTCGTCGGACAAAGATGTTGTCATAACTAACCTCGCCTCATTTTCAGTTAGTGATGGAGCGACTTTATTACAGGACGATGGAAAGTCAAGAGAAGTGCCGACGCTACAGGCGTTTGATGTTCAACCCTGGGTTCGCAAGCTGGAGTTTGGGTCTGGTCTTTGCGGACTTTGCGCGAACCGCTTTCAGGCATGAGGCTGAAGAACGTTCCCGCAAAAGAGCAAAGCCCGCAAAGAAAATCGAACGCCGTAATAGCTCCAGCCTCATCTGCACTCGCAGAGGGACAACCCGGCTGGCGAATCCCGACTCCAACCAGGCAAGGCCGTGGCATCCGTTACGAACCCGATTGAACTATTTGACTTCAGCGGTCGCTTTGCCGTCTTTGAAGTGCAGAGTAACTTCCGAGATTTCAAGCAGGTTCAGGTTCTCCCACTCGATGCTGGTGCCTTCTTTGTCCACGATTTTCAGGTCCCAGAGCTTAGCTGTTTCCTTGCGACTGAAGTTGATTTCCAAAGTCTCTCCGTCAGCCAGCGTATCTTTCCCGAGGATATCCTCCTCCCATTCGTTGACATCGTGAGGCGAAATAAAAAGCTTATGAATCTCCACACCGGTGTTGTTATGCAAGGTAAAGTCCTGCTTGCCTTGTGCCGATGCCATTGAAGCTACCAGAAACGAAACCGCCACGATGGCGATTAGCTTTTGTATCTGTGTTTTGATCATAGTTGTATCCTTCTACTCACTGCGGGCGAAATTCCTTAATTGTTGATTCGCGGAAACTGACGTCTGGGTCGGGCGATCGACTCTCAACGGGGACTGAGGCGTAAACCTACGCTCATACTCTCACCTTAACCTGTGGGATTTGCAACGTCAAACAGAGCACGTAACGCAAACTGTTAGTTTGCGATCGTGGAATGTCATTCAAGCCGGCAGCTGGCGTTACGTCATCGTCCCAATGATCGCATCGGCGAACTCGGAGGTTTTGGCTGTGCCGCCGATATCGCGTGTACGCACCTTGCCTTCTGCGAAAATTTTGAGCAGTGCGTGCTCGGTTCTGTCTGCCGCCTCGCGCTCGCCGAGGTGTCGGAGCATCAGAATTCCCGACTGCAGGAGTGCGGTCGGGTTGGCGATTCCCTGTCCCGCGATGTCTGGCGCCGAGCCGTGCACCGCTTCAAACATTGCGCCTTTCTCGCCGATGTTTGCTCCCGGCACCAGGCCCAGCCCACCGATCAAACCGGCGCACAGATCCGATACGATATCGCCGTAAAGATTTTCCAACAACATTACGTCGAACTGTTCCGGGCGCATCACCAGTTGCATGCAAGCGTTGTCGATGATCTTGTCGTCAGCCTCGATCTCGGGATACTCGGTTGCCACTTTCCGAAAGCAATCGAGGAAGAGTCCGTCCGACAATTTCATGATGTTTGCCTTATGACCGCAGGTTATTTTCTTGCGGCCTTCGCGACACGAGTACTCGAAAGCAAAGCGAGCGATACGGGTGGAAGCTTTCTCAGTGATGATCTTCAAACTCTCGACCACGCCGGGCACCACCACATGCTCCAGCCCTGCGTACAAACTCTCCGTATTCTCCCGAACAATGACGAGGTTAAGTTCCGGATAACGGCAAGGCACATTTGGAAGGGCGCGGATGGGTCGCAGATTGGCATACAAATCAAGCGCTTTTCGCAAACCCACATTGACGGAAGTGAAGCCTTTGCCGACGGGTGTGGTAACCGGCCCTTTGAGCGCCACCTTGTTTCGCAGGATCGAATCGAGCAACGCCTGCGGGAGAGTTTCGCCGAATTTTTCCAGGGCTTGAGCGCCGGCGTAATGCGTTTCCCATTCGATCTCTACGCCCGAAGCTTCAAGAATTCGCACCACGTTGGCAGCGATTTCCGGCCCGATGCCATCGCCCGGAATCAGTGTGATAGTATGTTTCATAAATCGTTTTGGTCTTGAGTTTCAGGTCTTTGGACTTTGTTAAGATCTCCCACGCAGTTGTGCCTTCTAATAAAAAGATGATAAGCGCACTCGAGGCAACTGACAATCTTGCGAGCGAGTCGACTGTTTTGCCAAAGCCCAAAACCAAAGACCAAAGATCTAATAAAATTACGTGGAAATACTTCAAGCTCACGAGAACGCTGAGATTGTAATTATTGGTGGCGGCGTCATCGGGTTGATGATCGCGCGGGCGCTGGTCCAGCGCGGCATGTCGGATGTCATGCTGCTCGAGCGCGGCCGGTTAGGCGCTGAGGCATCTTTCGCCGCGGGTGGAATTCTAGCTCCGCAAGCAGAGGCCGATTGCGCCGATGACTTCTTTGCCTTGGCCTGCCAAAGCCGCGATCTCTATCCTGCCTTGTCGCGCGAGTTATTTGCTGAGACCGGCATCGACATTGAGCTCGAGACGACGGGCACGCTCTATCTGGCTTTCACGGAACACGACGAAGCGGAAATCGAGCGGCGCAGCCAATGGCAAACCAGCGCCGGACTTTCTGTTGTCAGGATCGATGCCGCAGAGGCCCGTCGCCTGGAGCCGGGCATCGCCGCGAGTGTGCGCGCCGCGCTCCATTTTCCTGATGATATTCAAGTCGACAATCGCCGCTTATTGACGGCGTTGATTGCGGCCAATGAAAAGCCTGGCGTGCGGATCGTTACCGGCACCAATGTTGAATCCATCTGCACCGAACGCAATCGCATCACGGGCGTGGAAACATCGCGAGGTTTGCTGCGCACGTCGCGAGTCGTGCTGGCAGCGGGTGCCTGGACCTCATTGATTCCGACCACAGTCGCTGAACAAACCCTGCCTCGCGTGCAAGTTGAACCAGTGCGCGGACAGATGCTCTGCTTTCAAACCAGTCCTCGCCTGGCGCGTCATATTCTCTACAGTCCGCGCGGTTATCTCGTTCCACGGCTTGATGGTCGGGTCCTGGCCGGTTCGACAACGGAGCATGCAGGTTTCGTGAAGCAGGTGACTGCCGGCGGTGTGCAGGCGATTCTTTCCAGCGCCCTTGAGATTGCACCGGCACTCGCGGCGCTCGAGATTGCCGCCAGTTGGGCCGGTTTACGACCGCGCGCCGCGGACGATTTGCCGGTGCTCGGGCCTTGTGAAATCGAGGGCCTGTACTACGCCACCGGACATTATCGCAATGGGATTTTGCTGGCGCCCATCACCGCCCGGTTGATCACCGATGCGATTCTCGGTACTGTCGTCTCACCACTCCTGAGCCGGTTTGCTCCCGACCGCTTCGACCTCGTGGGCGCGCATTAAATCGCGAGTATTTTCCGATGACTTTTTTCAGTTCCATCCCCAGCTCCAGCCAACGACGCTTTTCACTGGGCGAGTTCGGCGTGGTTTTGGCTTTCGGCCTCGCACTCGCCTGGCCAACTTGCCTCGCCCAGTCCGGACGATCAAAGACGGTTTCTCCCAACCCCACGCTTGATAGCCGGGCCGCTCAAGCGCTCTACGAAGAAGCGAACAACTACATCACACATAAGTATGAAGAGTTCAATCGCCGAAATGTATCTTTCGATCCAACGCTGGAGGCGGCTACCCGACAGGAGCAGAAGGACTTGGCTGCGCGTCATGCCGCGACGCTCGCGGCCCGCGGGCAACCGAGGGGCAATGACCTCTATTATCTGGGTCTGCTCTACCACCTGGCGGACAACTCTGATGGCGCGCTCACGGCACTGCGGCAGTTCGTGATCAGTTGCCCCAGCGGGGAACTCGCGCAAACCGCCCGCTCGGCGATAGTGGTCCATGCCCTGAGAAAAAATCTTTTGGCGGAAGCTGAAACCACTCTGGCGCAGTACGGGCAACAACAACCGCAAAGCGATCAGGAGCGCTATGGTATGGAGACGCTGGCGGCCGACGCTTTTTACAAAGAGAAAGATTACGAACGAATGGCAGCGCACGCGGCAGAAATGCTTAAAGCGGCGAAGTTGCTGTCGGCAACAAAGATCGAAACGCTGAAGCGCGATCAGATGCTATATAAAAGCACGCTCTTTCTTTCAGAGGCGTATCGCAAGCTTGGTAGAAAGGGACCTGCCCTTAGTTCCGTCAACGATCTGCGCAAGTTTGCCGTCGCCCTCCCCTCCGGCAATCTCTACAAGATGGCCACCGCCCGTTTGTTGGATATCGAGCCCGGTGCTGATCCTTTGAAAGTGTTTGAGGGCAACGCGACCGCGTCCATCGGGAGCGCTCCCGAACTCGCAGCCGACCAGTGGGTAGATCAGACTCCTGGGAAACTTTCAGATCTTCGCGGTCGCGTCGTGTTGCTTGATTTCTGGGCGCCCTGGTGCGGACCATGTCGATTCACTTTTCCGAAACTACGGACCTGGCATGAAAAGTACAGGAACGATGGCCTGGTAATCCTGGGCGTTACCAACTTTTACGGCGAGATCGACGGGCACAGCGTTACGCGCGCTCAGGAATTGGCATACCTGCGAGATTTCAAGAAGAAGCACCATTTGCCCTACGGCTTTGCGATTGCAAATTCGCGCGCTAACGACACCAATTATGCTGTGTTCTCGATCCCGATGTCCTTCCTGATCGATCGTCGAGGCACCGTCCGGTTCATAGCGACCGGCGCCGGAGAAGAACAGGCAGCGGCCCTCGGTAAGATGATCAAGAAACTGTTGGACGAACCGGTTGGAGAGCCAGAGACAAGGCGACCAGGAGACATGGGGACACGGTGAAAGCGGACACGGGGATAAAAATAGTCTCGCCGTTTAGAAGCGAACTTATCCGCCCGCGTGGCGATGGCGATGCCCACCAATTAACCAGTAGGATGGTCCATTCACATTTAAGTAAGTCTCAGATTAGGTACGAATTAGGTAGGAAGCAGTCTCTTAACCCGCGAAGTAACTGTGTAAGCGTAAAGCCCGACAAACTGTGAAACAAGTCTATATCGATTTGTCATGCGAAAAATAATCTATCGCGCGCACACCTGGCTGGGAATTATCGTGGCAATACCGGTACTGGCCTGGACCTCGAGTGGACTGCTTTATGCCTGGCCCAATGCGATTGAAGGCGGAAAGGTTGAAAGCATCCGAACTTCGTCGGTACGCCTAACACCCGGTGAAGCCATGCAACGCGCAAATGAATTCGCGGGCAGGCAATTGCCCATCACAGCACTAACAGTGCTTATGCGCCAGGGAAAGCCGGTCTACCAGGCAATCGGCGGCATGGGTGCTGACTCTTTGCTGATTGATGCAGAGACTGGAGCCGTTATCAAGACTCCGCCTGCGGGCTTCCTGACGCGCTATTTTCGCCAGGCGCATTTCTTTTTCTTTGCCGGCACAGGGCAGGTACCGTTGCTGATCGCTTTGTCACTATTGGCGTTCGTTTCGGCGCTTTCCGGCATCTATCTGAACCTGACGCTCTGGGTGAGGAGACGAAGCCGTGTTGCGTGAGATGTTTTCCCAAAGCCGCACCAACACAATTCCTGGAGAGACTTAGCGCCTTCCGGTCAGTATAATTAGCCCCATCTATGCAGAACTCAAACATTACCGTCTGGATAGCCTTCGTTGCCGGCGGCTTATCATTCCTTTCGCCTTGTGTGCTGCCGCTGGTGCCCGGCTATATCTCGCTGATGTCCGGAATCAGCGTCGATAATCTAAAAGAGGGAACCAGAACTGGCGCCCGCAAAGCAGTCATGCTGAATTCCCTGGCATTTAACGCTGGGTTGTCGGTCATTTTCCTGACCCTCGGAACCGCGGCTGGCTGGGTTGGCGCCGCAGTCATCAACAACTTCTGGGTGCGATTAATTGGCGGTCTGGTAATCATCGCTTTCGGCTTGCAGTTGATAGGCTTGTTGAAAATCGGCGCCTTGTACAAAGACACCCGCATGTTTTCCAACGAAAAACCGCGCGGCCTGCTCGGTTCCTTAACCTTGGGAATAGCGTTTGCCGCCGGTTGGACTCCATGCATTGGACCAATACTCGGCGGCATCATCGGTCTGGCGGCTACCAGCGGCGGCTGGCGCAGCGGTCTGACCCTCTCGGCTTTTTATTCGGCCGGCCTGGCAGTTCCGTTCCTGCTGACCGGACTGGGCATAAATCAGTTTCTGGGGTTCTATTCAAAGTTCCGTAAGCACCTGCACAAAGTTGAGGTGGTTTCCGGTATTGTCCTCATCACTATCGGTTTGCTGGTGATGACGAACAGGACCACTCTGCTAACGAGTGGCTGGGTGGCGAAGTACATTCCCAACGCCGAGAATTTAATCAAGGTCAAGCCGGCGACGCCTCCTGCTACAACTTCATCCGCGGGTCAGTATCCGTTGGCGCCTGATGTTGAACTGACAACACTCGACGGCAAGGCATATCACCTGCGCGATCTGCACGGGCGCGTAGTGCTGATTAACTTCTGGGCCACCTGGTGCATACCCTGCCGATCGGAAGTGCCCGAGTTCAACGCCATGCAGCAGGCGCTGGAACCAAAAGGGTTTACTGTCATAGGAGTCTCGACTTCAGCCGGTGATACACCGGCAGCGATTCAAGAGTTTCAGAAAGATGTGAAGCAGAATTACACCGTGCTGCGAGGCACGGATGAAGTGGGAACAAAATTTGGTAACGGACCGGGATTGCCGATCACTTATGTTATTGATCGCACCGGTCATATTCGGCAAACGTTTTATGGGCCGCGCACCCGCGAAGCATTCGAAGCGGCCGTGAAACCTTTACTGGACGAAACAGCAGCGACAGCAAAGAACGGCGACTAAGGAGTTTTGCATGACTAGATTGACTATCCTGGCTCTTTTCCTTTTGCTGGTGATTATTCCCGGCGTTGCACGCGCACAGGACGGGCACGAGTACTCGCCCCTGCAGGAAAAGACCGTTAACTACAAAGACTGGACGCTGAATAACCTGGCGGACGACAAGCCGGTCACCCTGCGTTCGTTGATGCAAGGCAAGAAGCTGGTGATGGTGTTGTACTTCGCGCCCTGGTGTCCCAATTGGCGCAATGAAGCACCGGTGGCGGCGAAGCTCTACGAGAAATACAAAGGCCAGGGCTTTGAGATTATCGGCGTTAGCGAGTACGGTGCGCGCGCTGATGTAAAGACTTTTTTTGGTCCTAATGGGCCGCCGTATCCAGTCGTATCGGAGTCGGAGACTCGCGAGGACCGCGATAAGACAGCACACTACGGCTACCGCCAGGCCACGGGTGACACGCGCAAGTGGGGTTCGCCCTATAACGTCTTCCTCGATCCGGGAGCGTGCAGTAAGAGCGGCGAGGTCGTAACCGAAAAAGCCTGGGTTGTTAACGGAGAACTGATCGAAGCCGACGTCGATAGATTCATCAGCGATCATTTGAAGCCCGCGAGTGCCGCGGCGATAGTGCCGTGTAAAAACTAAGAAGCTAAGGGCAAAGGGGTAAGAGCAAAGAGGCAAGGTTTAGACGCTTCGGCGCTTTGCCCTTGCCTCTTTGCGCTTTGCTCTTTGCGCTTTGCTCTTTTCCGTTGCTAAGATTGCCGGTTTTCATCTCAGCCTGATCTTGATAGTTGCCCCTTATGAAACTTCGTTTGCTTTACCACGGCCACTGTTTTGACGGAGTGGCCTCGGCCGCTACCTTCACCCGCTTTTACAAAGAACGCGTTCATCCGGAAGCTGAAGTCCAGTACCAGGGTTTGCTGCACCGTCCCGGCAACCTGTTTAGGGAAGAATGGTTTGACGGCGATGAAAACGCGATTGTGGATTTCAAATATTCACCCTCAGCGAAATTGACCTGGTGGTTCGATCATCACGAATCGGCGTTTTTGACTCCGGCAGACGAGGCACACTTTCGCGCGAATCAGTCCGGCCGAAAGTTTCTCGACGTCAACAGCAAGTCGTGCACTGAATTCATTGCGCGAGTTGCGCGCGAGCAGTTTGGCTTTGATGATGGACCGTTGCAGGATTTGATCCACTGGGCGCACATAATCGATGGCGCGCTTTACGAATCGCCCGCACAGTGCGTTGAGTTGAAAGAGCCGGCGCTGCAAATGATGCAGGTAATCGAAGCCGATCCCGACGACAATTTTGTCGAATATTTGATTCGAGAACTTACCGTCAGAGCGCTGGACCAGGTTGCCAATAGCGAAGAGGTGCAGGGCCGCTTTCGTCCGATACTCGAGCAGCATCGGCAAACACTGGAAACCGTCAGGCGTAAAGCCGCGTGCACCGACGGGGTGGTCCAGTTTGATCTGGTCGACGAAGGGTATGATGGCTTTAACAAATTCATCCCCTACTACCTGTTCCCCCATGCGATGTATTCGGTGGCGCTGACCCGCGGCTCACAGCGCACGAAGATTTCGGTCGGCTCCAATCCCTGGTCACCGCGCCCGCGCACACACAACATCGCGAAAATCTGCGAGCGCTATGGCGGAGGCGGCCACGCGGTCGTCGGCGCCGTCTCCCTCAAGCCCGAAGAAGTCGAGGAAGGCCGCGCGTTCATGCGCGAGATTGTGGCGGAACTGTCAAAGCAGTAGGCAGCGGGCAGAAAGCAGAAAGCAGGCGGCAGATTTTTTCAACACGCCTTCAGCGTTCGCCAATGCTGCGTTAATCGTATTGGTCAACGCCTTCAGCGTTCGATATTCATGTGGCCGTTTCCCCAGGGCGTTGCCCTGGGCTGGAATTAGCGAGCGCCTTTGGCGTCATGCCAAACCGAAGCGCAACGCGAGCGCACTGTTGCCGCGCTGGTATTCCCTGCGAAATCTCAGCGCAGCCTTCTTTGGTGGTTGTGGTGGTGGTTAAACGAGTGGAGCGGAAAACCTGAGACCTAAAACTTAATACTTGAAACGACTTTTTACTTCACCATCAGGGCTTCGATCTCGTCCGCATTCTTAGGTACCTTGCTCGTCAAGACACGAGGGCCGTTGGTGGTGCAGAGGACATCGTCTTCGATGCGCACGCCGATGCCGAGGTATTGTTCGGGAATGTCTTTCGTGGCCGGGGAGATATAAAGTCCGGGCTCGACCGTCATCACCACGCCCGGTTCCAGG
The DNA here is from genome assembly GCA_025463135.1 of Acidobacteriota bacterium. GTDB lineage: Bacteria > Acidobacteriota > Blastocatellia > Pyrinomonadales > Pyrinomonadaceae > JAOAPY01. Next base: position 28,174 of record JAOAPY010000025.1, on the reverse strand, counting down.
GCCCGCGACTCTTTATCAAAGTAGTAAAGACCAACATCGTGGACGTCGATGCCCAGCATGTGGCCAAGCCCGTGCATATAAAACTGCTCGTGCTTCTTATCTTTGATCAACTCTTTGGGATCGCCTTTCAATAATCCCAGACTGACCATGCCTTCGGTAAGCATCTCGATGGAATGAGTTTTCAGTTCGTCGTGAGTCGTGCCCGGCCGGACCATCTCCACACAAGCCATCTGCGTTTCCAGCACCAGGTCATAAATTTCGCGCTGTGCTTTCGTGTAGCGGCCGTTGATGGGAAAGGTGCGCGTGATGTCCGAAGCATAGCCCTTGTATTCAGCGCCGGCATCGATCAACAGCAATTCGCCGTCGCGCAATTCGCCGTTATTGCTGATGTAATGCAGCACCGTTGCGTTCGCGCCGGCTCCGACTATGGAAGTGTAAGAGGGACCAGACGCGCCCTGACGGCGAAAGTAATGTTCGATCATGGCTTCGACTTCGAACTCATTCATGCCCGGCCGCACTGCCTTCATGGCTTCGACATGAGCTTCCGCGGCAATGTCGGCCGCCCGCTGCATCAGTTCAATTTCTTCAGCGCTCTTGAGCACGCGCATCTCGTGCACGATAGTGGCCGGATCGATGATGGTGCGGGGGGGATGAATGGGCTTGCGATTCAGGGCGCGCATGCGAGCAATCTCACGAATAACCTTGCCGTCGAGATCGGGATTCACACCCAGCCGGTAATAAAGCACGTTGGCGCCGTCCAAAATCTCGTGCAGCTTTTCATCAAACTCGGCGATGGGGAAAGCTTCTTCCGCGCCAAACTCATTTTTAGCGCCTTCGACGCCGGCACGCTTGCCGTCCCAGACCTCGCGTTCCGGATCGCGCGGCCGCACAAACAACGTGTACTTCTGTTCTCGACCAGGAGCGATGATGGCGATCGACTCGGGCTCTTCAAATCCCGTCAGGTATAAGAAATCTGAATCCTGGCGATAGCGATACTGCGTATCGTTTGAACGGGTAGCTTCGCGCGCGGCAGGAATGATGGCCACGGACCGCTGGTCCATGCGTTTCATGAATTCCGCGAGTTGCGATCGGATCATGGGAAATCTCCTTACAGTAGTTGAATTGAGGTCGATATTGTAACCGAGAGATTCTTGTCAGAACCACCTGCGGTAGCGGGTGGGTCAAGGTTTTTGTTGCACGCGCCATTGGTCGAACGCCTAACCCACCTGCTACCGCCGGTGATTCTGACAGGAAAACTAGCTCCCCTAACCTGATTGGGCGATAATCTCCACACTATGAGCACGCAAACCCGGCCCACCCCTTTGACGTCGACAACGGAGATCATCTCCTACGATCCGGCGACCGGCGAAGAGATCGGTCGCGCACCTCAGACCACGGCAGCGCAAGTCACTGCCGCGGTCAAGCGTGCGCGAGCAGCCCAACCCGCGTGGGCCAGTCTCACTTTTCGTGAGCGGGCGCGGTTCATTCTTAGTGCTCGTCAAATTGTTCTGGATGAGATTGACGAGATCGCCACGCTGATCTCGCGCGAAACGGGCAAGCCCGTTTCCGAAGCCATCTCCATGGAGATAGTGCCCACGCTTGACCTGATGCATTACTTCGCGCGCTACACAGCAAACCTGCTGCGTCCGCAAAAGATTGATATTGGCCAGTATGGTTTGATGGGCCGTACCTCGCGGATTGTTTATAAGCCGCTGGGAGTCGTGGGCATCATCTCCCCATGGAATTTCCCCTGGGCCACGCCTCTCGACGAAGTAGTCATGGCCTTGATGGCGGGCAATGCCGTCGCGGTCAAGCCCAGCGAGTTGACGCCATTGACCGCGCTGAAAATCGGCGACGTTTTTGAACGCGCCGATCTGCCTGCTGGACTGTTAAGCGTGTTCACCGGGGATGGCGCTACAGGGGTCGCGTTGATTGACGCGCCTGTCGATAAGATCATGTTCACGGGCAGCGTGGCCACGGGCAAGCGCGTGGCCGAAGCCGCCGCCAAACATTTGACTTCAGTCGTACTTGAGTTAGGCGGCAAGGATCCGATGATCGTTCTGGAGGACGCGAACCTCGATAACGCCGTGCGTGGCGCAGTGTGGGGAGCTTTTGCAAATTCCGGTCAGGCTTGTGCCTCAATAGAACGTTGCTATGTTCAGGAATCAATTGCACCCGAGTTTATTGAGCGAGTAGTCGCGGAGACCAAAGCACTCAAACAGAATGTTGGAACGGCCGCTGACACCGACGTCGGAGCGATGTCGAGCGAGCGCCAGTTGCGTATCGTGGACGAACATGTTCAGGATGCGCTTCAGCGCGGCGCTCATATTCCTACCGGCGGCCGACGCGCGCCGGATTTTGCCGGAACGTTTTACGAGCCGACGGTGCTTATCGATGTCGATCACCGCATGGAGATAATGCGCGAAGAAACCTTTGGTCCCGTGCTGCCGATCATGACTTTTAGAACAGATGCTGAGGCAGTGGCCCTGGCCAACGACAGTATCTATGGTTTGACCGCGAGCGTCTGGACCAAAGATATCGCGCGCGGCAAACGACTAGCCGAACAGATTGAAGCAGGGACGGTGATGATTAACGAAGTGGTCTACACCCATGCTCTGGCTCAAACACCCTGGGGCGGCGTCAAGCAAAGCGGCTTTGGCAGAACGCATGGCCGCTTGGGATTGCTGGAGTTAGTTTCCCCTCAACACGTCCATGTGAATCGCATCAGTTTCGTGCCCGATGTCTGGTGGTTCCGTTACTCTCCACCTGCCGGCAAACTCTTTCATGGCCTGGCAAAGCATTTCACCACCGGTTCAGTTGTCAAATCTTCCCGATTACTACCGCAAATGATCCGAAGATTTTTTGAGATCCGAAGTTAGTGTGATCGTGAGACGGAAATCGCGAACCCAACAAAAGCAGTGCCTTCGCCGCGCAGCATCAGTGTGACTTTAGCCCGGCGTTTCAACGGATTAGGTTAGATCCCTGTTCTCGTCGCAGAGCGACTATTGATGCAACTCTAAATTTCATGCGTCGCTCCAGGACGAGAACACCTCGTTGACCCTACCCGGCCTTGATTAAACATTTCGTCTCTACGAGACTTAGAACACTTTCCTGCAAGCTGTTTTGTTGCCACGTACAAGAGCAACACACTGGAGGATCCCTACCACTCGCTTAACTACTATTGCCCGCCGTAGTAAAAAGTATTACACTGTCGCCGCTCAACCCCCAGAAGGTAGTTAGTTTTCTTAACAACCTGGTTGGCTGGACCCTTACACTGCCGCCGCTGAGCATCTTTAGTTTTCATTTGTACCTCCCGACTAGGCATCGCCCACACAACGAGATTTGTTTTAGCCAAACCTGTTCGAAATGCGAATAGACGTTTTTCTAATTCCGTGTGCTGCTCAGAAGTCGGGCTCGCTACGCGGAAAATTTCATCCGGGTAAAACCGGTTTCTGTTCTTAACTGCCTTATAGACTGGGAGGTCTAGAATGAACTTGCGGACGAGATCGATCATTTTACTTGCAGCAGTTTGCCTGCTCACCACCATCGCAATACTGCTCCCCAGAATTATTGAGGCCCAGCGCCTCAAAGGGTTGAGTGGAGAAAATGGCCTGGCCATAGCACCTGGGCAGCTTGTTTACATTACCAGCCAGGATCAAAAGAGCACCGTCATAGTGGGCGCCTCAACTCACAACGACACTTCGCCGCCGTTGCGCGATATGAAGCAGGCAAAAATCGGCAAAAAGGACGAACGCGAAGCTAACGAAAACCCGAAGCTGCCGAACAAACATAAAGATTCTCCTGACCCAGTGGTTCAGGGCGCGAGCTCACTGTTGATATTTGCAGGACTCAATGTTCCGAGTCCCATCCTTAACTTTGACGGCATCGGTTTCCCCGGCGTGTCGTGCAATTGCGCGCCGCCCGACACCAATGGCGAAGTGGGCGCCACGCAATACGTCCAAATGGTCAACGAAGGCTATCAGGTTTTTAACAAGACCACGGGCGCGTCCGTGTTAGGGCCTTCCGGTATTACTACGCTCTGGAGCGGCTTTGGCGGCGTTTGCCAAAACAATGGCAGTGGCGACCCAGTCGTGATGTATGACCAAATAGCCAACCGCTGGGTCATTACTCAGTTCGCAGGCGTCAGCGTGCCAACAGACGAGTGCATTGCCGTGTCAACCACCAGTGATGCGACCGGCAGCTATAACCGCTATGCCTTTCATCTGGGTTCCAACTTCTTTGACTATCCGCACTTGAGCGTCTGGCCCGATGCTTATTACATGAGCATGAACGTTTTCAACGCCGCAGGCACGGCTTTCCTGGGCCCGCAACCGTTTGCTTTTGATCGCGCGAAGATGCTCGCCGGTCTCCCGGCCACCTTCATCAGCACCGGAGTAACCGGAGGCGCCAGCGAGGACAGTTATCTTCCATCCGATCTTGACGGCTCGATTTTGCCGCCGGCCGGCGCTCCGGCATCGTTCGTCGAATTCCCCGGCACCGGCGCCTACAGGGTCTTCCACTTCCATGTCGACTTCACCACGCCGGCGAACTCGACCTTTACACTTTTCTCCAGCCCGGCAGCCGCGGGTTTCACGGCGCTCTGCGCCACCACGCGTAGTTGCGTGCCGCAGCTGGGCACGACCAACAAGCTCGACGGCATTGGCGACCGGTTACTGTTCCGTCTGGCCTATCGCAATTTCGGCGACCACGAAGCATTGGTGGGGAACTACACTGTTAGTTCGGGCGGGGTATCCGGAATACGCTGGTTCGAGCTACGCAACGTGACAAACGGCCCGGTCACGGTTTTTCAGCAAAGCACCTTCCAGCCGGACGCGATCTGGCGCTGGATGGGTAGTGCGGCAATGGACCAGCAGGGAAATCTCGCTGTCGGCTACAGCGCTTCGAGCGCCTCGATCAACCCGCAGATACGTTATGCCGGGCGGCTCTTTACCGACCCGCTTAATGCGCTGACTCAGGGTGAAACAACGCTCTTTGCGGGCGCGGGCAGTCAAACCGGCACCCTCAATCGTTGGGGAGACTATAGCGATCTGACTGTCGATCCAGTGGATGACTGTACTTTCTGGTACACCCAGGAATACATTCCCTCGAACGGCAGCAACAATTGGCGCACGCGGATCGGCGCATTCAAGTTCCCGGGTTGCGGTGGGTCGCCGACGCCGACGCCGACTCCGACACCGACACCGACACCAACGCCAACGCCAACGCCAACGCCAACTCCGACGCCCACACCGACGCCGACACCGACACCGACACCGACTCCAACGCCAACACAGTTGCTGTTGAATCCAGGTTTCGAATCAGGCAACGTCAACTGGGTAGCAACTGCCGGTGTTATTACAAATTCAACCGGACGTACGCCGCGGACCGGTTCATGGTATGCGTGGCTTGATGGTTACGGCACAACGCACACCGATTCGCTCTATCAGCAGATCACAATTCCCGCAAGTGCTACCACGGTGACGCTCAACTTCTATTTGAAGATTGACACCGCCGAGACAACCACTACGACGGCCTTTGACAAGTTGCAAGTGCAGATTCGTAACTCGAGCAACACGGTCTTATCGACGCTTGCGACCTACTCAAATCTGAATAAGAGCAGTGGGTATCTGCTGAAGTCGTTTAATATTACTTCCTTCAAGGGGCAGACAATTCGGGTCTACTTCCTGGGAACGGAAGACAGTTCGCTGCAGACATCTTTCGTAATAGACGACACTGCAGTCAACGTTCAGTAGCGCCTTCCGGAGTTCCGTTACAATTGAGCGAGGTGGTCAAAACCCACCTCGCTCATTCACCTGTTATTCGGTTTTTTTAGCGCAAGTTGTTAGCTTGGAGGCGCGTTGAATGCCATTCGATCATCGCAAACTAACAGTTTGCGTTACAAATTAGGCCACTACTATCGCGGGCGCAATTAGCCTGCCATTTCTGCGGAAAAAAATCCTTGCCTTTGGTAGAGGCCGGGTCTATCATCCGCTCACCCCAGAAGACAGAAAAGCCCCAACGTAGTTCTCACAGTTCAAAATATTGCTCCCGACGTTTGTTTACTCCCAAGGGTTTACCATCAAAATTTGGAGGAATCAGATGAAGAGAATTCTTGTTCTTATGTTCGCAGTGACTCTCGCAGCCGCTTCCGGAATTATCGGGGCGGTCCACTCACAGGATCAGAATGCTGAAGCGGTGCAATCGAAGGGGGAAAGAATCGACAAGGTCATCTATCCCACTCGCGAGAACACGGATCAGTCGGTCAATCAGGCAGCGCATCCGCAAACCAGTGCACCAGTACCAAAAGCCAGTAACGGCATTACGTACCACGGTGGTCCATTGATCGGCACTGTTGGTCAGCCGCCGGTTTACATTTATTACATCTGGTACGGAAACTGGAGTGGTAACTCGGCAACGACCATTCTTACCGATCTTGGTAACAGCATCGGTGGTTCGCCGTACTACAACATCAACACTACCTACTACAACGCAAGCAACTCTCATATAGTGAACTCGATTACCTACGGCGGCAGCACCACCGACAACTACTCGCAGGGCACATCCTTGAGCGACTCTGCGATACGCGCCGTAGTGAGCAGCGCGATCACAAGTGGACGCTTGCCGAAAAATGCCAACGCGCTTTATTTCGTGCTGACCTCGCAGGACGTGACAGCCAGCTCTGGTTTCTGCACTCAATACTGTGGCTGGCACACACACAGCACCATTTCCGGCAGCGACATCAAGTACTCTTTTGTGGGTAACGCGGCTCGCTGCATTTCGTCCTGCGCGGCACAAAGCGTCGGGCCGAATGGAAATGCGGGCGCCGATGGCATGGCCTCGATCCTGGCGCATGAATTGGAAGAAACCAATACCGATCCGGATCTAAACGCCTGGTACGATAGCCGCGGAGCCGAGAATGCCGACAAGTGCGCCTGGACCTTTGGTTCGACGACTACATTGCCGAGCGGCGCGAAGTACAATATGACCCTGGGTTCGCGCAAGTATCTGATTCAACAAAACTGGGTCAACGCATCCGGCGGTTTCTGTGCCAAGAGCTTCTAACTCTTCGGCATAGGACTCAAGGCCATGGTCCTTACCGTGGATCAGCTGCAGGCTGCCAGCCTGCATTACCGCTCAGGAACTACAGCCTGTGAGGGGCGGGGATAAAAAACTCGCCCCTTGGTCTCTTAATGGCTCGCCAATCGATTGGCGGGCCTTTTTGTGCGCTTTGAAAGACGAACTTGCTTTCAGCATACCGCGCCCTTAGGATTGTTCGCCCGGCATCGATTTGTGAGGCGAAGAAATTTGTTAGGACGTTACATGCACGCCAGAGAGCGTTGGTATCACGCGCGTGATAACAACCGCATTGTGCGCCCCTTTGAATGGGGTCTCCCTTTCGTCACGGATCACGTTAATGGCGATGAGCCGCGTGACGTGCTGCGTCTGCACAGCGAGCGGGCGATGGAGGCTAGCGAACAGTTTTATGCTTTGCCGAACATCACCGATTTCGAACTCCACGAAGATCGACTCACCTGGACCAGTGCGATAAACACTCCATCACCTGAGAACAACATTGCTCGTGCCCGATACTTTGCCAGTCAGAAGAAGCGCTCGGGACCGCGTGCAGCCGTGCTGGTACTGCCGCAATGGAATGCCCAGGCGGATAGCCACGTCGAAGCTTGCCGCATCTTTAATTTTTTGGGCATCGCTGCGCTACGGTTGACCTTGCCATATCACGAGGATCGACGTCCTGCTGATTTGGAGCGCGCCGACCATCTTGTCAGTCCGAATATTGGGCGCTCGATTCAATCCATGAGACAAGCCGTGCTTGATACTCGCGCCGCGGTGCGGTGGCTGTTTGATGCCGGGTATGAACGCATAGGGATTCTCGGGACCAGCATCGGTTCCTGCATTTCTTTTCTGGCGTTCAGTCACGATCCGTTGATTAACGTCGGCGTGTTCAATCACGTCTCGGGTTATGTGGCCGATGTTGTCTGGCAGGGAATTTCGACGCAACACGTGCGGGCCGGCATTGAACAGCATCTGACGCTCGAAGAGTTGCGCAAATTTTGGATGCCGATCAGCCCGGTGCCCTTCATTCCTCGTCTGTTGCACATGGAATCGCGGCCTATGCGCTTTATCGCGGCGCGCTACGATCTGACTTTCCCGATCGACCTGTCGCGCCAGTTGATTGCCGACGTGAAGAAATTAGGGTTGGACCTGAACGTCGTGTGGCTGCCCTGCGGGCACTACACTTTGGCTGAAATGCCTTGGAAGGCGGTCGACGCCTGGAAGATTGCGACCTTCTTCAGGAAGAATTTGTAAGTCTCACGTGGCACGGGCGTCCCGCCCGTGTGTTGCGCGGGATTCAAGTTTAAGGAAGCATCCAATTGACTCGACCGCTCTTCATGTTTTCTTAGACAAGATCCTGTCACTAGTGTTCCTATCAAAATCGAGACGTGTCTGCACCCACCATCAATCAACTGCTTGATCGCCTGGATGAGGCGATGCACAGGTTCTCATTGTCTGACCGAGTGGTCATCGAACGGACCTCGAGTCAACTGGCGCGGCGGAAATTCACGGACGCTGAAGCGTTGATTCGCTACCACGAGGCACTCCTGTTTCTACGTGCCTATCCCCAAAATCTAAAACTCCTCAAGCGTGCTGAGGCGCAACTTGCGTCGTTCGCAAAACGTGTAGAGGAGATGAGCAAATCAGATGTCGATATTTCTGCGTTCGGCTATCCGGAAGCCTCAGGCATTGCCGGCACCGCGGTCGTCGACAGCTTCGGCTATTACATTGTGCATTGGCTCGTGCGAACGCAGCAGGTTCGTGTCGCCCTGGACGCGGATTGGGTTGATGATACGAACCGCCTGGCCGAAACCTGGCCGCGGTTCATGCCGCTACTCGACGAAGACGCAATGGTCGAAGCAAATGTGCCCTATCGCAAATGGTTGCGCACGGGCACGCCGCATGATCTGAGTGAGCTGCAGTGGCTGATGAAGAGATTCGATTCCCTCTCGATTAATGACAAAGAGAAAGCCGAACTCTACGATTCACTACAGCTCTATGTTCGCTGGCGTCCCGCCTATCGCGCTACGCGCACGGGCATGAGGTTGCCGGTGCGAGCAATTTTCTATCACGACGGACCGCTGATCAGACGCAAGGATGTATCCCTCAACGTCGAATTGGAAAGGCCGCCGCTGCCGCTCGCAAGATTGTCTCGGTCTGCAGGGCAAAAGATTCTCGACCTCGCTCGTGAGACTTCCACAATTCGCTATCGCGAGCTTTACGGGTTTACCCATGGAGATGCCGCGCGTGTTCTCAAAGCCGAGCTCGGCCGGGGAATAGATCTATTCATCGTCGGTGTGCCACCGGAAAGACGGCTGCCGCTGCGGGCCTCTCACGCGGCACTGATCTTTAAGAACGGAATTGTCGTTGGCTATTTCGAAGGCCTCTCAATTTGTGAACGTATGGAGAGCGGCTTCAATTTCTATTACACGTTCCGCGAAGGCGAGACGGCATGGATCTACGCGCGTACACTCAGCGTGTTCAAGCAGTTGCTTGGCGTGACGGCCTTCTCGATCGATCCCTACCAGATCGGACACGAAAATGAAGAAGGTATCGAATCGGGCGCCTACTGGTTTTATCGAAAGCTTGGGTTCCGCCCCACGCAGAGTGAATTGCTGAAGTTATCGCTTGACGAGGAAAAAAAGATTGCGACCCGTGCGGGCTATCGCACGCCGGCGCGCACGCTCCGCAAACTCGCTGCGGGTTACATGATCTATGAGCTTGCGACAGAGAATCGTGGCGCCTGGGATGAGTTTCAGGTACGCGAGATTGGACTGGCCGTGCAGCGTCGCATGGCGCGCGCTTTCGGCGGGGATCCGGAAAAGATTCGCGAGCGGTCTCTTCAGGAGGTGACGCGTGCGTTGGACCTACAGAGTTACGATTGGAAGGCCGTGGAGTTGAAAGCCTTGAGTGATCTGGCACTCGTGCTGGCACTGATTCCCGATCTCGATCGATGGAGCAAATCCGAAAAAGAACAGATGATCAAGGTGATTCGTGCCAAAGCGAGTCGCGACGAATCAAAATACCTGCGCTTACTGCAAAACCACCCGCGTCTCCGCAAGGAAATAATCCGGATCGGATCGTAAGCCTCTCCGAAATGAATGGTAAGAACTTCTCGATGGGTCAGAGCCTCACCGCACTGTGCGTCGGCAAAGCCGCGTCCTTAACCAAGCCACCAGTTATTATTTGTCAATACTGTCCTTTAGCAACTTGATTCGATTCTCGAGCACCGTGCCTTCAGTGAAATTCTCCAGCAGCGGAAAGTAGGCGGCGTTTTTCTCGAAAGCAGCTTCCGGTACCAATCCGACAATTTCAGTTCCTGTGATTTCAACACCGTGAAGGATTGCCTCTTGCCGCACTGCAAGGAAAGCCTCGGCCATTCCCGTGACTTCGTAATTGACCAGATTCATTGAGACCTGGACAATGCCACGCGATTTCAGTTCAAAGCCGAGCGCTTTCACGGCCGGCAGGCCACCGTCGCGGGCCCGCACCGTTCGCGCGATCTGACGAGCGACGTTAATGTCGCTGGTGTTCAAGTTGACATTGAACGCAATCAGAAATGGGCGAGCCCCGATGGCAATTGCGCCCGCGCTCTCGTGGACTTGCAATGGTCCCATGTCAGGCTGGCGCTCGGGATCCGATTCAATCACTCCGCGTAATTCTTCAAACCCCTGGCGCCGAACATTTTCCAGTTTAGCGCGGTCCGCTCGCAGTGCGGCCTGCTCGTAAAAGTAAACCGGAATACCCAACTCACCGGCAATTCGCTGTCCTGCTTCATGCGCCAGCCGTACACACTCTTCCATCGTCACACCACGAACAGGGACAAAGGGCAAAACATCGGTCGCACCCAGGCGCGGATGTACACCCATGTGCAGTCGCAGGTCGATCAACTTCACGGCCATCGCCACCACGCGCACCGCCGCTTCGACAATATTCTCGGGCGTCGCGACAAAGGTGATGACTGAGCGATTGTGATCCGTGTCCAGATGTGTCCCCAGGACCACGGCTGACGGCACAACCTCGATGGCCTCGCTCAGACGCCGGACAGTTTCTGTCCGCCGTCCTTCACTGAAATTCGGTACACACTCGACGATTCGATCCATGGAAAAATCCGCACCCCTGCGCTAAACCACGCAGCAGGTTATCACGCCGAACCAAGCGAGGCAGCAGAGCGGAAGCAATGGGTAGTGGGTCAGTTTGATGTCCGATGAGCTTTAGCTTGTCGTAACGCTGCGACAAACTAAAGTTTGTCGGACATTTGCTGCGAAACTGACCCAGGGAATGTCCGCAAACGAACAGACATGCTGTAATTGAGGAGTATAGTCATAATGCCCTCATCGGCTCACAGCCGACCAAGGACATTAGCGAGGCAAAGGCCCTTGGGTTCCTGCTGAAAAAGCACTTTCCCGACCGCGCCTCGCTTTTTTCTGCGTCGCTTAGAAATTTCGTTGCCACCGTCTAATGATTCCCGGGTTCCGCTAAGCCCGGGCTTTGCATCGTTGTGCAAGCCGTAAGCGCATAAGCGCGGATACTTACTAATCACTTGTATATCTTCTAACCAAGACTCGTTTTTACTTTGATTGAACGCAAAATGGGACGAAGAGACGAATCCGACTAAAGTTGGATACGGGCTAATCACTTTCTATCAACCAGCCGACATCCTCATGAGGTGTTGATTGGCGCTGCTAAAGGTTGATATCAAAACGCTTATTGGCACCAGTACGGCCTGAGGCAACTGTGGAACGCCGATTGACATAGAAAGTAGTGAAACACAACAAAGTTCTCTGGAGTCCGGTTGAAACATTGAATGCGAGAATCGATGCCGGACTCATTGGACGTAATGCTTTGGAGAATCTGTAATGATTAATCTAATGTCGGCGGCAACGTCCACGCCTCAACACATGTTTACTACGACCGAGCTGGTGGCTTCACTCATGCACAAGCTATCGCCGGAACTCATTAATACAATCTGCAGTCTGGGCGTCGATAAAAGATATTCGGTGATGGACAACTATCCGGACTTCCTCGAAGGCGCCGCCAGCAACCCGAGCAATTCCACGACCGGATTGGGTGTCGATGCCACTAAGCGTTGCGTCGAAGAGTGGGGCGGTGACCCTTCGCAGATCGGCTTGCTGATAGCCGCCACGAATACGCCCGACCAGATGTTACCGTGTCTGGCTTCCGAGGTGATGGCCCAAACGCACGGACTGCTTTCGCGTTCGCTCAGGACCGTAAGCATGCAATCGCAGGGCTGTTCCGTCTTACTAAAATCCGTGGAAGTGGCCCAGTGGTACCTGGCCGCAAATCCGAACAAGCTGGCGCTCGTCCTGATGGCCGAAGCACACACGCCCTTTGTGGCGCCGCTGTTGGCCCCCGAGTTTTACGGCTATCGAGAGTTGGTGCGCTCGCGTAAGGACGGCAAGGTCGATGCAGCCACTTTCGAAAAACAGCGGCTGGATACAACCTTCGTGGTCCAATCAATGCTTTTTGGTGATGGCGCGGTAGCTTTGTTGATTGGCCACCAGGAAGGCAAGCCGGCCTTTGGACCAATCTCACACCTGACTAATGACGATATTGAAGACGTCAATCTGCTTTCGATGACCTCAAACAGTTCCCATCCACTGTTGAAAGGCCGGGCCCAATATTTTATGCGACCGAACGTGCCGAACCGTGGCGCTCACTATGCGGTCACAACGGTCAACGATGTGCTCGAGCATCCGGACTCACCTGTTTCTAATCTGGGTCAGGTCGACGACTGTTTAATTCATACCGGCAGCAAGAAGATTCTCGATGGCGTTTGTTCGCAGCTGCATCTTGAGAAAGACTCTCAGAAGGTGAGCGGCTCTTACGAGGTCCTCAAGAATTACGGCAACCTGTCGAGCGCCTCCACTGGCTTTATGCTCGCCGCCAAGGACGAATGGAGCGGTCCTGCGATGGTGGTTGGATTTGGTGTCGGCTTTACGGCCAGCGCGGGAGTGATGAGTTTGAATTGATCTGAACCTGGTTTTTAGTACTTGGTTTTTCGCTCTTCGTGCGTTTGCTACGGGTCAGATGAGTGCCTCTCTCGAAAGTGCTCAACGGTCAAGGCCCGATTTCACAAAACAAGAAAGGCCACCTATCACAGGCTGGCCTCTCTTGTTTGTATTTGAACCCCAGAAAAGATCTTAAGCCATCAATACAGGTTCTGGTTTCGACTTTCCGGCCGTCGCAAAGAGGCGGGAAATCACTTCGCTCACCTGTTCGAAATCAAAGGGCTTGCCAATAATGGCATCAATCAAACCAGTCTCACCGGCGGGGGGCACAGTGCCGACTCCATAACCTGTTACCAGGACAATGATCGTCTCAGCACACTGCTTTCTTACCGCGCGCGCTGTTTCCCAGCCATCCATCTCAGGCATCGCCAGATCCGTAAAAACGAGATCGAAATCCGTCTGGCCGATCTTTTCCAGCGCCGCATGCCCGCTGTCAGCTAGTTGGACCTGGTGGTTCAGGGCCGAGAGCATATCGGCCAGCGTCTCGCGTACAGAGGGCTCGTCGTCAACCACAAGAATTGAAAGCGGGGCAGACTCCGGCGCGGCGATAAGCTCCTGACAGCTGGACGCGGGCGGTTCAGTCGCCGGCAGTTCAATGGTGAAGGTTGTGCCGCGGCCCTCCTCGGAATCGACCCTGATCGAGCCTCCGTGTCTTTCGATGATGCTGTAGCTTACAGACAAACCCAGCCCAGTCCCGTGAGCGCCTTTGGTTGAGAAAAACGGCTCGAAGACTTTTTCGCGAACATCTTCGGGCATGCCCAGGCCAGTATCCGCAAAATGCAATTTCAAGCGACCGTCTCGGCGCGCGCAACTGATAGCGAGGCAGCCACCCTGCGGCATGGCATCCACGGCATTCACGATCAGGTTAACGAACACTTCGCGCAATTCAGAGGCGCTGCCGTTCGCGGGCAACTCACTTTCCACCACGAGTTTTACTTCAAAGTTGAGCCCGCGCAAACGCGCTTCGTTGTACCAGCGAGTGCGTGTGATCTCAATGGCATCGCCAAGCAGACTACGCACATCAACATATTCAAATTCCTTGGCTGATGATTTGCGCGCGAAGGTCTGAATACGTCGTACTGTTGCCGCGGCGTCCTGGGCGGCTGTCTGGATGATTTCCACATTGCGCACGAGCGCCGGATCTTTTGTTTGGCGGTGCAGTAACTGGGCGCGGCCGAGTATCGCCGCCAGCGAGTTGTTGAAATCGTGGGCGACACCTGAGGCCAGCTGGCCCAGGGCCCGCAGCTTGTCGGCCCGCGCCGCGCGTTCGCGCTCTTCTTTTTGCTCTGTGATGTCGCGTGCGATACCGAGGACGCCGGTGGTACGACCATCAACGACGAGGGGCGACTGATCGACTCGGGTGTAGCGCAGCTTGCCGTCGCGGGCAAAGTAGCGAAACTCGCATGTCTGTGGTTCGCCCTTAAGAGCCTCTGCCAACTTTTGACTCACGAGATCGCGATCGCCTTCGCAAATCATTTCCAGCAAATGCCTGCCAATAAAGTCCTCTCGCCGGTAGCCCAGGCCACGCAGTGTCGCGCTGTTACACCACTTAAAGCGCCCCTGAGTGTCGACTGCATAGATGGATTCGCGCGCACTCTCGAGTATGTTAGTCAAAAGCGATTGATGTTCGCGGGCCACCGCTTCGACCTTGCGCAACTCTGATAGATCGCGCGCGGTGCAGACCACGGCGGCGGGTTGGTTCGACTTGTCGAGAACCGCCTCGATGGTAACCAGCAACGGGCGATTCAAACGCTCGGGAGTAATTTCGATGGTTACGCTGCCGCCGTTAGCCAGGGCCTTTTCCACCACGCATGACTCGTCTTCCAGACTCGTGCGCAGAATGCTGCAGCAGCGAAGCCCAAGCAAGTCAGACGGACTGCTGTTTTCCATTCCCGCACCGGCCTGGTTCACGCGCTTCAGTCGGCCCTCTCGATCAAAGATGAAAATGCCATCCGACATTGCGTCAAAAGTGGTTTCCCATTCCTGCTTGCCACGCGCGACCATTTCGAATAACTCGGCCTGTGCGATGCCGGTAGCTAGCTGGGCCGCGACTGATTCACCGAGGGCCAGTTCGTCATCGCTCCAATAACGTGGTCTGTCCTTTTGGTTGATGCACAGGGCGCCCCGAAAAACGCCGTTAACAACCAGCGGATAACAGATTTTTGAGCGCAGGTTTACCTGTTCGGCCTGGCGGCGAATGTGCGCCCGAAACTCCATTGATCCTTCGTGATGCGAAAACGCGTCGTTGATAACAATCGGATTGGGATCGCTCTTTAGTCTCTGTCCCAGTGGATCGTTGTAACTCAGTTCAATATTCTTAAGGCTCTCGGAATCTTCTGAAATATATTGATACTGGGCCGGCGAAATCGGATTCTCAGGATCGTAGAGGTGCAAATAGACTCTGGAGGCGACCAGCGCGCGTCCCAGTTCGTGCGTCGCAGTGCGGAGGACTTCAGGAAGGCTTAACGAGGCGCGGATGGCGAGGCTTAAACGGTTGGCCAGGGCTTCGCGCACCGAGGTAGCTTCGGCTTTTTGATAAAGCTGCGCCTGGCGAATTGCTATCCCTGTTTGATCGGCAACCGCGCGCGCGACCAAAGTGTCAGCGGTAGTCCACTGCCGTGAATTTCGCGTGGTTGAAAGCACGAACGCTGCGGGAACTTCATCACCGACCCGAATCGCCACATACATGATCGATTGCACGTTCGCCTTGCTCAGCAGTTGGTGATAAAGATCCGAGATGCGACTGTCGTGCGCGGCATCTGCAAATGCCAGCACTCCATCCTTATCCAGAGCGTGTATCAGTCGTTGAAATGGCGGCAGATCAAAGTCTTTGCCGGCGGGCGGTACATTCTCAGCGTGGTATTCCGCCACGTTTATGGCGCGATTCTGTTTTACGTTCCGCATGAACAGCGAACAACGATCGACATTTAAGAGCGATCCCAATTCAGTGACCGCGGTGCTGAATATTTCCGAGGTATCAAGGGAGCGTCGCACCGCTTGCGAGATGCGGTGCGTCAGCGCCTCCCGGTCGGCTTGCTGGGCCAGCTCTTCCTGCGCACGCCGCCTTTCGGTGATATCGACTCCGACACCGGCCACGAATCGCCGCCCCGATCCGTCGGCCATGGGAAATTTGAAGACGAGCCAGTGATGTAAAGAGCCGTCGGCGGCCGGAACAGTTTCTATAATTTCCTGTGATTGACCCGTAAGCAGGATCTCCATGTCGTTTTCGTGAGTGGGTCGCGCCGTGCTTTCCGGAAGCCAGTCGAAACTTGTCTTGCCACGAAGATAATTCAGGTTCTTTCCGAACACGCGCTCAAAAGGTTCGTTCACGTACACGTAGCGTCCTTGATCATCTTTCATGAACGCCACGGCAGGACTATTGTTCATGAAGCGATGAAAGAACTCCTGGCTCTCTCGCAGTGCCTCTTCGGAGCGCTTACGATCGGTAAGATCTCGAGCAATTCCCTGAATCGATACCGGCTTGCGGTTTTTGAAAATGAGTCTGGTACTCACTTCCAGTCGCACCCGGCCGCCATCCTTGGTGATTATCTCCAGCTCGTAAACGGTGGGGGCCCTTCCCATTTCTTTCTGCGTGATCATCTGACGCGCCAGGGAAAGATACTCAGGCGCCAGCACGTCACTGATCTTCATTTGGCGGGCTTCGTCCCGTGAGTATCCGGTTAGCCGCTCACCCGCCCGGTTGAGCGAGGTGAAAGTGCCATCGAGGTCGTGGGTATAAATAATGTCGTTGGCATTTTCGAACAACTCGCGATAGCCGTCTTCACTACTTCGCAGGGCCTCTTCCGAACGCTTGCGCTCCGTAATATCGGCGATCACCGCCTGCACGGCAGGTTCGCCGTTGAAAGTGAAAGGCATCCCGCGCACTTCAACATCGATTACCCGCCCATCCAGAGTCTGGAACTTTTGTTCGCACGGAAGAGACGGAGTTGATTCACTCTCGGCACGCCAGACGCGACCATTAGCGAGATCTCTATAGTCTTCGTGGATCAGATCAAAAACCGATTTGCCCAGCAAATCCTCCGGACACGAAGCGCCCCACAATCTTTGCGCGGCAGGATTTACGTATTGAAAGATTCCGCGGCTGTGAACCACTATGGCTTCCGGCGACAACTCGACGAGCCGGCGATAGCGTTCTTCACTTTCTTTCAGGGCCCGCTCAGTCGCTTTCTGTTCGGTGACGTCCCGCACCACAGCGCGTACTCCGTTCGCTTTGTTTCTCGAATCGTGTTCGACCGTGACCAGGCTTTCGAAATATCTTGGTGCTCCCGAGGTATCTTTGATCTGGTGGACCGAACGCAAAGGCGCGCTCGAGGTCGAGCGCGAAGTTATTTCAATGTCCCTGGCCGCCAGGTCCGCACCCAACAACTCACTCAAGGGTGCACCGACGATGGCCGTTGCGCTTTTGCCAAAGAACCGCGCACCAGCTTCGTTGATGCTGGTGAGATAACCTTCCATATCACGCGTGTAAATAATGTCGGCGGCTTGTTCGACGAGTTCCCGGTAGTGTTTTTCGACGCGATGACGTTCAGTCAGGCGCGCCACCTTAACCAGAAATTCTTCGTGACGAAAGGGAACGTCGAGATAGTCGTCAGCCCCTGCCGTCAAACCTTCCAAAGAATGTTCTTGTGCTTTGCGTATACCACTAATCAGCAGTACCGGTATATGAACCGTTCGCGGGTCCTGTTTTAGCAGGCGGCATAGTTCGATGCCATTCATTCCCGGCATCACGACATCGCTGATTACAACATCGGGTTCGTTGGCATAGATTAGATCCAGAGCGAGTCGACCCTCTTGAGTGGAGACGACGTCATACGCTTCCTCCTGCAACACCTCAACCAGCAGATCCAACATTTGGCGGTCGTCATCGACGACCACCACACGTCTGCGCTCCGTAGGATCTGGTCTCATGGATTTCTTTCTGACGGCCTGCGCGAAGAGTTGGAAGAGCGCCGTTGGAGAGGGGACTTATCGGAAAGTCTTTGGCTCGGAACTTGAATTCGCAGCCTTCGAAGCTGCCGGCAAAGCCTTAGCTAAGGAGAAAACGGCCAGGAAGTGACCGCAGCGAGAGGGAGTATAACAACGTTATTACGGATTTGTCACGGCCTTTTCGCCTTTTGAGGAGAGGAAAGGCGAATTAGGGACGCTTGTTCGCAGGCCGGATCCCGGACTCAGGGGCCTTGGCAAAGTACCCTTGGCGGTAGTTGAGCTTTAACTCTTTCTGCATTTCCGGCTTAACGATTTCGATTTGAATCTTGCGGAAAGAGCCATCACGGGCCGGGTTCGTCGGCGAGTATGCGACCAGGTATCGCTCGCGCAGGTCGCGCTGGATTTGCGCGAATGCTTCTTTCAGTTCCCGCTCGTTATGGGGAAAGTAAGCGCGGCCGCCGGTCTTGTCGGAAATCTTTCGCAGGGCGCCTTCATTCACGCCGAAGCTGTAGCGATCGCCGATACCTATCGAATAGATCAAGGCATCAGCCTTCTGCGCTCGTTCTATGGCGTCCGGCATTTTCACCTGGCTGATGGTATCGTCACCGTCCGTTAAGAGAATGATCGCACGGCGGGTGTGCTCGGCAGAGTCCATCAGCAACTCATTCGACGTGGCCCAGACAGCGTCCCAGATAGCGGTGGCGCCGGCCATGATTTGATTGGTGCCGGAAATCGGCGGTGTGGTCGGGACAACGATGCCCCCACCGATGTAGCCCGACGGCGGCACAAACTCGACCCGATCGATCGCGCGCCGCAACCGTTCGAGACTGCCAGTGAAGCCCTGCTCGAGCGTCACGTCACCGGTAAAAGAAACAATCGCCGCTTCATCCTTATTCGGGCGAAGTACTACTTCAAGAAAGTCGCGGGCCGCGGCTTTCTCGTCCGGCAAAGTGCGCTCTTCAGAACGACTGGTATCAATCAGGACAGCGAGCGAGAGTGGTAGATCCGTATTTTGCTGGAAGGTGAAAATCTGTTGCAGTTGCCCGTCTTCAAAGATGCGTACGTCGTCCTGTTTCAGAGTCGATATGTAGCGCCTGTTCTTATCTTCGGCAGTAAAGAAAATATTGGTTAGATTAGTTTCCGTGCGGATAATGTCATCCGAGCTTACAGTCTCTTCATCTTTGCTTTTCGGTTTGGGCGAAGGCGTGGGCTGCGCGACATCGTTGGTAGTGCGCGGTCGTGTTTTTTCCTGAGAGGAAGGCTCAGTCTGGGCCCGAGTCAACCATATCGAACCACCAGTAAGAATGATCGCAAACAACGCGAACAGCAGTGAACCGTCAATTACTCTTCGAGAAAACATTTACTTCTTGTACCCTGGCGAAACTGATCCAGCGCGAGTGTTTGATGCTGAATTAAGGTTTAACGGTATCCACAATTGCTTTGTACCCGCGCTTGGTTCTCACTTTCAAGTCTCCGCGCCCGTTTCCAAGCTTGACATCAATTCGCCGATAGCTGCCGTCATAATGA
Source organism: Acidobacteriota bacterium (assembly GCA_025463135.1). Classification (GTDB taxonomy): domain Bacteria; phylum Acidobacteriota; class Blastocatellia; order Pyrinomonadales; family Pyrinomonadaceae; genus JAOAPY01. The sequence goes on along the minus strand of JAOAPY010000025.1, from coordinate 8,597 downwards.
TCGTTACTTGGCCTGTAGGTAACCAGGTACTGGGCCCGCAATTCCTTCGCAATCCTGGTAAAGGAACGTTCCAGTGATAGCATGTCTCCGGTGAAGAAAGAGGTGCCACCGGTCTCCTCGGCAAGCTTTACCAGATCGCGATCTTTTGCGTCTTTAACCTCGCCCATTTCAACGCCGGGAACGGCACTTGTAAATCCGGCTTTGGTTGAAATGGCAAAAATAGTAGTTTCGGTTCGCTGGGCGATCTCAACAGCATCGCGTAGATCTGCGCGGCTATAGGTATCTTCACCGTCGGTAATCACCACCAGCACGCGGCGGCCGGAAACCGATCTCATCTTTTCATCGCAGAATTGCCACACGGCATCGTACAAAGCAGTCTGCTTGCCAACCTTCTTGACACTACTTACCGCCTTGTCCAATAAATCGATTCTATCAGTGAAGTCCTGGCGCAGATTTATTTCGTCGTCGAAGGTAGCGAAGAAAACACGATCCTTGCGCGGACGGACTACGGTCTGAATAAAATTCATCGCCGATTCCTGTTCAAATTTCAGCTTGCCCGCCGTGGAAGGCGAAGTATCCATCAGCACACCCACATACAGTGGCAGCGCTTGCCCAATATCATCATTGAAAGTTTCGATTTGCTGCGGGATCTTGTCTTCGAGCACCTGGAAATCTTCTTTGGTAAGACCTGAGACAAAAAGACCTTTCTTGTCGAGGACCGTAATAGGAAGGCGAACACGACGGATGAAGGTCACTTCCGAAGGTTCCTGGTCAGCCGGCGGCGTGGGACTGGCCTTGGCGCTCGGTTGCTGCGCCTGGCCGATAAAAACGCTACCCAGGCCGACGCTCACAGTCACCGCGAAAATGAACAGAGTGCGAGTCAATAACAAAGTCATGATAGTCAAAAGAAGGTGATAGTGGTGGCGCTTCGGATTTACTTTGGGAAGCGTCAGTTCGATGCGGCGAGCACGTTCGCTGTTGCCCTTCTCACTTATCGGAACTACATCCCAAGCTTATGAAAGCATACAACTGCGTGGTGAAACAAACCGCCGTCTGCCGTTTGATTGGCAAGGCTTTTTTTGGCGCGTAACGACTCTCATTAATGTTTGCGCAGTCCCCACTAACCGTCTGCCGACTCCAGTTCACTGAGAAACGCGGTCAGGTCTTTGGGCAGGGGCGCCGTGAAACGCAGTGGTTCGTCGCTGCTTGGGTGACGAAATCCCAGCTGTTCGGCGTGCAGGAATTGGCGGCCGAGCCGGCGAATCGCTGCGCGCAGTTTCGGATGCTGCATCGTATTGTCGCGTCCTCCACCGTAAACCTCGTCGGCTACAACCGGATGTTTTAGCCACGCGAGATGTACGCGGATCTGATGCGTGCGGCCCGTCTTGATCTCCACGTCGAGGAGACTGAACCGGTTGTACCGGCGTCGCACGCGGTAAAGTGACAGGGCCGGTCTTCCTCCCCGCACGACAGCCATCCGTGTGCGGTTGCGTGGATCGCGCGCCAGGGGTTGATCTATCTGTCCGGAGTCTTCCTTAACCACGCCATGTACGAGCGCGAGGTAAGACTTGAAGACTTCACGAGCGCGAAATTGATCGGCGAGTTTTTCGTGGACTGCTTCTCCCTTGGCGACTACCAGCAGTCCGGACGTGTCTTTATCCAAACGATGCACGAGGCCGGGACGAATGGCGCCGCCCTTTGAAGAAAGCCGGTCGAAATGAAAAGCCAGCGCGTTGGCGAGCGTACCGGATTGATTACCGGCTGCAGGATGCACAACCAGGCCCGCCGGTTTGTTGACGACGATTAAGTCGTCATCCTCGTAGATGATATCGATTGGAATATCCTCGGGGGCGAAGACGCTGGACGGCAGAGGCGTTAGTTCGACTTCGATTTCATCGCTTGTCTTGAGCTTGTAGGAACCCTTGCTTGTGTGTCCGTTGACGAGAACATCCCCATCGTCGATTAAGCGCTGCAGCCGCGCGCGACTCCAGTCTTCGATGCGCGCTGCAAGGAAGGAATCCAACCGCGAACTCGCGTCTAATTCACTAACGTGAAACGTGAGAATCTCGTTATCAGGTAGGATCCCTGTTTTCGGCAGGCCGTTTGTTTCAGGATCGTTCATCAGGTAACCGTTGATATTTTCTATACCCTACCAACCTCTTCGATCTCATGAATGAGCGCTGGAAGATTAGGGCGAGTAAAACTCATGATCGGCGCAGGAATGCGATTGTGCTTGATGTCCGGCGGAACGTGTTTGTGATGAGGCTGGGTCGAAGCTAAGGTCGGGTCGTTCGGATGTGGAAAGTCATCGTACCAGTAAAGTCGCTCTTCACCTCGGTAGACTTCATAGCCATATGAGACGATTAGACCCGCGTCTAAATCAACTTCTTCGCGCATCCGCAGGCGCAAGCCGTTGATAAACAGTACTTCGCCTTCGGCTACGCTCGTGTAAGGACTATCTGACCAAACAGCAACCGTCGAACTCTGAACGTTGGGCTGACTGAGTAACTCAGCTACAAAGTGGCTGTACTCACTCAATGATTTCAATGGGTGGGCAGTCATTAATAGGCGGGTTGAACGCGTAAGACTTCGGACAATTCACGCCCTTCAAGCTGCTTTCGATAAGCATCCATACGTCGCCGCAAAGTTTCGTAAATGCCCTTCCAGCGGCTGAAGTCGGCGCGCGATTCGTCGTAGGCGTCATAGTCGGCTAACTTGCCGGATATGAGCGCGGTGTAGAAGTCCTCACTGAGTACGCCGTATTTCTCTTCATAAAGAGTAAGACGGCGCTCCAGCAATTTCATCTCGATGACTAACTCATGAACTTCCATAACTATTGCCCCTTGCCTGTCCAATTCTACTACTGATTCTTCTGAGTTCGTCGTTGCATAGTCTAATTACTGTTCTTGTAGCTTTCTGACGGCACGATCTAAATCGTAAAAGGCTTCTTCCACTCGTTCACTAAAGCGTGCCGTTTGCAATCCGGCGACATTTGAGAAATCTTCTGTGCCTGTCTATTGGAGAAGGATTACGCGACTAAACCCCTGTCGACCTTGAAACAACCCAATCTCATGTATGACGTTTTGCCTGGCCCTTCCGCTTCCTTCGGCTGTTCGGTCATCAGCAGTCATCACAATAACCGCAGCATCGCACGTATCTAGAAAACCATTGAGAATATCAACAATGTGTTCTGATGTTCTTGACGAGCTCTCGAATGCTTGAACATCTGCCATACCAAGATCACCCTTCAAATGATTTACTACACGGCTCCATCTCGGACTTCGCCCGTGCCCGACAAACATTCTCCTGAACTCACCCGTGCCGCCTGCTTTTTCAAACTCTCTCGCCCTCGCAATGACATCATTCTCAAGGGAATTTACTATTCGTTGAACAAATAGCGTTATCCGTTGTAATCCGATTTTGGGATCGGAACCCAAACGAGCATCAGAGACACTGTTGAATTCTTTTATTAGCTCAGAATCTGCGCCGTATATTTTCCTTAAACAATCTTCCGCTCGAAGGGTAAATCTTCTGATATTCGGCGCCGTAACACGCTGTTCAGCAAGCAGACTGGCGCTCACTGTGAGCAATCGGCTCAGCTCGCCAATCAGACTCGGTTCTTGGGTTTGTGGACTCATGACTTTGAACTTGCGAAAACATTATCCATTCTTTCGCTCAAACTCTTTCATGAACGAAACCAAAGCCTGGACGCCCGCCAAAGGAAAGGCATTGTAGATTGACGCGCGGATGCCGCCGACCGAGCGATGGCCCTTCAAACCATCGAGGCCCTGTGCCGTCGCTTCCGCACAGAACTTCTTTTCCAATTCCTCGGAGGGCAGGCGGTAGGTGACGTTCATTATGGAGCGTGAATCCGAATCGGCGTGACCGCGATAGAAATCTGTACCGTCAATGGCGTCGTACAGCAGAGCAGCCTTAGCCTCATTTTCGCGGTGCATGCCTTCGAGGCCGCCTTTGTCTTTCAACCACTGGCACACCAGGTTGATGATGTAAATCCCCCACGTGTTCGGCGTGTTATAGAGTGAGTTGTTCTCAACGTGGGTGCGGTAGTCCAGCATGGTATGCAGTCCATCAGGAATTCGCTTTAGGAGATCGTCGCGAACGATGACCAGCGTGACGCCGCTGGGGCCGATATTTTTTTGCGCGCCGGCATATATGAAAGCGTATTTCTCGATCGGAATGGGATGCGAAAGAATGTCGGATGAGGCATCGGCGACAAGCGGTACTTCACCCGTATTCGGTTCCGTCTTCCACTCCACACCTTCAATCGTTTCGTTCGTAGTGAGATGAACAAAGGCAGCGTGCGGATCGAGCTTCATTTCATCCTGGGCCGGCACGCGCGTGAATCCACCGTCAGCCATCGTCGCTGCGATATTCACGTTGCCGCACTTCTTTGCTTCCTTGACCGCCTTCTTACCCCAACTGCCCGTGACAATATAGTCAGCGCTCCCGTCCCGGGGCAGAAAGTTCATCGCCAGCATCGAGAATTGAAGACTAGCGCCGCCCTGCAAAAACAGTATGTGATAGCCCTCGGGCACCTGTAGCAGCTCGCGCAGGCCGGACTCGGCGCCATGGATGATCTCGTCGAATGGTTTCGAGCGATGACTGATCTCCATCACTGACATACCGATACCCGGGAGGCTGATCAGCTCGCGTTGCGCCTGTTCCAGCACCGGCAGCGGCAACATCGCGGGTCCTGCACTGAAGTTATGAATTCGTTCTGTCATGAGTTTCCTACAAACCTACTTTTCGTATTGAGCCCGCATCATGCGCCCGGCCATGCGTACGACCACTGAGCGCGGTACAAAACGTTCTGCCTCGACCATAAAGAAATTGGTCCATCCGGAAACAATGCTGCTTTGGCGGTGAGCCAGACCACTCATGGCAGTGTCCACAACCTCCTCGGGAGTTTGCGAGCTGCGCGCCGGCGGTTTGCTGCCGTGTGCTGCTTCGAAGAAATTGGTTTCGGTAACGCCGGGACAAAGTCCCATGACCGTTACTCCAAATGTTCTGTTCTCTTCCCACAAGGCTTCCGAAAAAGAAAGCACGAACGCTTTCGTAGCCGCATAGGTGTTCATGAAAGGCACGGGCTGGAAGGCAGCCGTGGAAGCAACGTTGATAATTGCTCCCTGTTTGCGCTCGCGCATCGGCGCCAGAAAACGATAGCTCAACTCAACGAGTGCCTTGATGTTCAGATCAATCATGTTGAGTTGGCGCTGTAGATCGATCTTGGTGAAATCGCCAAACGCGCCAAAGCCCGCGTTGTTAATCAGCAGGTCAACGAGCAGGCCACGTTTCCGGGTTTCTTCAAATAAGAGCGCTGGTGATTCCGGCAGGCTCAAATCCAGGGCAATGTGTTGCGCGCGAATGCTATTCATTCGCCCCAGTTCATTGCAGAGCGTGATGAGCTTGTCTTCCGAGCGAGCGACCACCAGGACGTTGCGACCCTGCGCCGCCAGTTTGCGCGCAAAGGCCTCACCGATTCCGCTGGAGGCGCCTGTGATGAGCGTTGTGTTCATTTATTTAGACCGGCTCTATTTCTCAAAGGCTGATGGCGAGCATTCAACTGATCTCCAGAACATTAAGCTCGATGATGTCCGCATTCTCGCTGCGCAGGCGATTGAGTGTTACCGGGGATGGTGCGTTGTCGAGATTGATACGGGCCACGGCCGCAGAGGCCCCTTCAAAGACGATGTTCTCCATCTCCTGTACATTGATGTGCTCGGCTTTGATCGCGTCGAGGACACTCGCCAGGACGCCCGGGCGATCGTGATGACGAACAACCAGGCGATGGGTCGCCGGTGTCTGTCGCGCCAGATTGATGACATTCGGAACGCGCCCCGTTTCCTTGAACTGGCGAATGATGCGCACCGTCTCAGCGGCAATCGCTTCCTGCGCCTGATCGGTAGACGCGCCAATGTGATGCGTGCCGTAAAGGTTCTCTTCTTTGCCGATTTCGTCCTTAAACTCACCCGTGCCCGAGGTTGGTTCACCGGCATAGACGTCAAGTCCGGCGCGTATGCCGGGTGTTTTCATGGCGTCAGTCAGCGCCGCCTGGTCCACGACCTCTCCGCGCGCCGTGTTGATGAAGTAAGCGCCTTCACGCATGGCATTGAAAAAATCTGCGCCGATCGATGACCGTGTGTCCGTGTTCAAAGCAAGATGCACGCTAACTATGTCAGCAGCTCCGGCGATTTCCCGCGGAGTCGCTTTGCGTTCGATACCCAGGGCAGCAGCGGCGTCCGGGGTCAAACTGCGACTCCAGGCCACGACCGGCATGCCGAAGGCGCGAGCGCGAGGAATCATTTCCTGTCCAATCTTTCCCAAACCGATTAGACCAAGCGTGCGACCGTAAAGACCGCGTGCTTTAGAAAACTCTTTCTTGTTCCACTCGCCGCGCCGCAGAGCGATTACGTTATCGACTATCCGGCGATCGAGAGCGAGGATTAGCGCAAAGGCCAACTCTGCCACGGCAATGGAATTCTTTCCCGGGCAATTCGAAACATAGATGCCCCGTTTCGAAGCTGCGGCAACATCGATCGTGTTGTAACCCGCACCCGCACGTACGACGAGTTTCACCGGTCCGGCGTCGAGCATCGCTTCCGTCACTTTGGTGCCGCGCACGACCAGCACGTCGGGCTGGACTTTACGGATTGCGTCAGTCAGAGCGTCATCTTTCAAATCAGGTTGAAAGCTGATCTCACAGCCCATAGCCAGCAACCCATCACGCCCGGACTGTTCGAATTTGTCAGCAAGGAGTACGAGCATAGCAAGCAGTAATCAGTAATCAGCATCAAGCTGTTTTGGTACTTAGTTCTTTGTTCATCGTTGTTGCGATAACCTTCAAAGCAGGCAGCCAATCCACCTTCCAGGAACCAAGTACAAAGAACCAGGCACAAAGTTCCTAACGATTGCTGATTACTGACCACTGATTACTCATATCGTATGAATCAACAATCCGTCTCGCAGCTTCGGCTCGAACCAGGTCGATTTCGGCGGCATTATTTCTCCGGCATCTGAAACCTTCAACAAGTCCTCGACCGTCGTCGGGTAGAGCGAAAAAGCCACCGCCGCCTGGCCCTCATTCACCAACCGCTCGAGCTCAGCCGTGCCGCGAATGCCGCCGACAAAGTCAATACGCTTATCAGTGCGAACGTCCTTGATTCCCAGAATCGGATCCAGCAGGCGTTCCTGAAGGATGCTCACATCGAGTGAAGTCACCACGCCGGTAGCCACTGGGGCATCGATTCGCAGACTTAAGCCGTACCACCTCCCCCCGAGGTACATGCTCCATCTTTTTGGTTCCGACGGCGCCGCACTTACGGCTTCGGTTACCTCAAAGACCTCGCGTACGCGCCCGAGGAATTCATCCTGCGAAAGCCCGTTGAGATCCTTTACAACGCGGTTGTAGGGAAGTATTTGCAGTTGCTCGTCGGGAAAAATAACCGTCAGAAAGAAGTTGTATTCCTCATCAACAGTGTAGGCAAAGCTCTGCTCTTTCATCTCAGCGCGGGCGCGGCTGGCGCTGGCAGCGCGATGGTGGCCGTCCGCAATATAGAGCAAGGGCACTTCACGAAATGCTTCCACAAACCGGACCAGATCGGGGGCGCGCCAGATTGTGTGCTGAATACCATCGTCCGCGGTGAAGTCATAGAGAGCCTCAGTCATCGTGGTTTCCATCACCATTGCGTCGATGTCACGACGCGCGCGATAGGTGAGAAAGACCGGTCCGGTTTGTGCGCGCAGCACCAGCATGTGATGCGTGCGATCATCCTCCTTGTCGCGGCGCGTTCGTTCATGTTTCTTGATGAGATCCTGATCGTATTCATCTACTGAACAGCAGGCGACCACCCCGATTTGCTCGTGCGCGCCCATTATCAGCCGGTACACATAGATACTCGGCGAGCTTTCCGTCTCGAGCGGACAAGCCGCGCGCAACTTTTCAAAATTCTCCAGGGCCCGCCTGTAGACTGCATCGCTGTAAACATCGGTACCTTCCGGCAAATCGATCTCGGGCCGCGATACGTGCAAAAAACTCAACGGATTGCCGGCAGCCAAAGCGCGGGCCTCGGCGGTATTAACAACGTCATAGGGAACGCTGGCAACTTCCTTAACCCGATCGGCGGGCGGTCGCAAAGCGCTAAAGGGACGGATGTGGGCCACTCAAGAAACTCCTTCTTGAATCTTAAACCTGACAGCTGTATCACAACCTGAATTTGCTCAACAGGTGCCGAACTAAAGTTGGATTGCTAAGGCTAAAGACTATCCGGTTCGGTATTGCCTTAGCAAGTCTGGCGACTCTACCTGGCCTTCAGTCAAAGAAGCGCTCATTACAGAACCGGGAGTGGTAGCGACCGGACCCGAATCTCAATCTGATTATTTATTAGGCTTGGTCTACGAACGCGTTGCTTGCAAGTGGATTGTAGGATCCGGTCGCTTATCGCTCCCGGTACTGACCTCATTACTCAACTCGCACCTCTTCGAAGGCAATGAGGTCAGCACCACCACGCGGGTCGTGAGGTCCGTCGGATCGGCAGTATGAGGTCAGTACCACCACGCGGTAGCGGGTGGGTCTGCTC